>CAXXGD010000033.1:0-617670 GCA_963669385.2 Rhodospirillales bacterium | reverse complement strand
GCCCGAGGCCTAGACCAAAGTCCTACAACACATGCGGGAGAGGTGCAGCGGCCGCCCCTCAACTTCATCCGGCTGCGGTAACGGACGGTGATAGAGGGGCGGAGCAAGCGGTTCAGTGGGGCAATCAGAGGCTAGGAAGTCGCCGTCAGGCGCACCGCGCCCCAACGCGATCCGGCCTTGCCGATTGACATTTCGAAAAATTTGCGGTCATAGTCTGGTCGGCTTGCAGCAACCAGAAGAGGCCGACATGACCAATGACCCCGTTTGGCGCTATGCGCAGCACTCGCGCTGGAGCAATCCCGGCCGCTATGCCGAGCGCCTTCGCGCGCTTCCCCCCGACCCCATAGAGCTGGCCGATAGGCTGGAGGGCCTGGTCGAGCACCCGGCCCTTACCGACACTCCGGCACACCACAGAGAACAGGACGTCGCCTTGCGTACCGGCGAAGAGATGCTGGAACAGCTCTTCGCCCGCAACGGCGCATCCATGGAAGAGCCGCGGGCGGGCCAAGAGCGGCTCTTGTGCCTTTGCCGGCACTTCGCGCTTTTGACCGTCGCCGTCTGCCGCGAGTGGCGTGTGCCGGCAAGGGTGCGCGTGGGCTTCGCCGACTACTTCACGCCCGGCTTTCGAGAGGACCACTGGGTCGCCGAGATCTGGACCGCCGAGGCCGGCTGGAGGCTGGCCGATACCCAGCTTGGCCCGGCCCAGCGGGCACACTTCGCCATCGACTTTCCGATTGACCAGGTACCGAGAGACCGCTTCCTCGTGGCCGCCGATGCTTGGCGCGCCTGGCGGGGCGGCACGATCGAGGGGGAGGCCCTGGGTGTCTCTCACCTCGCTATCCGCGGCGCCTGGTTTCTTGCCGGCTCTCTGCAGCGTGACGCCGCGGCCTGCGCTGCCGACGAGATGCTGCCCTTCGACTACTGGGGGCCGGCAAATGAAGTCTCGGAGCAGATGGCGATTGATCCACGCAGTGCGGAGAGATTCGATGCGCTGGCCAGGGCCATGACCGAAGCCCCGGAGAGCGCGCTGGACGCCCATCCCTGGGCGCTCCGCCCGAGCGAGGTGGTGAGCTATCCCTTCGGCGAGCGCGTGCTGCAGGCCTTGGACTGACAGCGGCCCAATGCGAGGCGCGCTGGAAGGGCTGCCACTGACCGGGCATCGCCTGCTAAGAAGGAACCATGTTCGATGGTCTTCTCCTCCTGGCGATCGCGCTCACCTTCCTGATCGCCGGGACGGTCAAAGGCGTCATCGGCTTGGGCCTGCCGACGGTCAGCCTGGCGTTGCTGACGGTGACGGTCGGCCTGCATTCGGCCATGGCCCTGCTGCTGGTCCCCTCGCTCGTCACCAACATCTGGCAAGCATCGGTCGGCGGCAACGGACGCGCCATCCTGCGACGGCTCTGGCCCTTCCTGGCGATGGCCACGCTTACCGTGTGGCTGGGCGCCTTGGCACTCACCAGGGTCGACACCGGCCTGCTCTCGGGCCTATTGGGCGCTGTGCTTGTCGCCTATGCCGGGATGAGTCTTGCCGGCCTTCGCTTCGCCGTGGCGCCGCGCCAGGAGGTCTGGCTCGGCCCCTTGATCGGCTCGGCTAACGGCGTCTTGACGGGGCTCACCGGCTCCTTCGTCGTGCCAGGCGTCCTCTTCCTCCAGGCCATCGGGCTTACCCGAGATCAGCTGGTCCAAGCCATGGGCATGCTCTTTACCCTCTCCACCTTGGCGCTGGCCGTCGCGCTGCAGGGCAACGATCTTCTGACGCTCGAGCTGGGCGGCCTGTCAGCTGCCGCACTGTTTCCAGCCTTGCTCGGCATGGTGCTCGGCCAAAAGGTTCGCCAGAGGCTGTCCGAGAACCTTTTCCGCCGGGTTTTCTTCATCGCCCTCCTGCTGCTGGGCGCACACATCGTGATCGGCGCGCTCGATGCCTCGGCCGGGACTCTTTCGTGATCGACCGGCCAATGGCCCGTCACGGTCACCAGCGCGCTGCGCCGCCAATGCCCGCCGAACCTTCTCAGGGCCAGCGATGAGGAGCGCCGCCACCTCCCGTCAAGCACCCGATGCCGAGGCCGCCGCCGCAATTGGGGCGGAGGTCCTGGGCTGCCCGGCATGGGCACGCCGTTTCGAGACGGGCCTTCGCCACTATGTCTTCGAAGTAGTGTCCGATCGCGGCCGGGCCGTGGTGCGCCTGTCGCGACCGGAGGACGCGCGGATCGCCGAAGACGCGCTCTATTGGTCGAAACTGCTGCGCCCCCTCGACGTGCCCATGCCCGAGGTCCTGGCAGCGGACACGACCATGCGGCGCCATCCCTACCCCTACTTGGTCCTGGAGCGCTTGGCCGGACAGGATCTCGGCCAGGTCATCGATACTCTCGGGAAGAGAGAGCTGCGCCGGCTGGCTCACCGCCTAAGCGCGGTGCAGTCAATCGTCTCGGCCTTGCCGCCGGGGCGAGGCTACGGCTTCGCCGGCCGCCTGGAGGGCCCGTTTCCGCAGAGTAGCTGGGCCGACAGCGTCGCCGCCTCGCTGGCGCGCTCCAGGCGACGCATCCGTAATGCAGGCATAGTCGAGGAAGCGCTTTGCGACCGGGTCGCGTCGGCCGCCGAAGCCCTTTCCGGATATCTTGCCAACGTGCAATCGACCCCCTTTCTGCACGACATCACAACGAAGAACGTGATCCTCGATGGGCCGCGGCTCAGCGGCATCGTCGATGTGGATGATCTCTGTTTCGGAGACTCCCTGTTCCTCCTCGGCCTCACTCGCACGGCGTTGCTGGCTCACCGAAAAAACCCTTTCTATGTAGAGGCTTGGCTGGAGATTCTTAGTCCGAATTCAGAACAACGGGCCGCCCTCGATTTCTACACCGCGCTCTTCTGCCTGGACTTCATGAGCGAGCTGGGCCAGCGCTTCAACCGCGGCGCGCCGCTGGCTGCCGACCGCGGCTATCTGCAAAGGCTGCGGGACCTGCTGGCCCGCTACCTGACATGACAGATCCGCTGGTGGCTTCCACGTCACGCTCGACAAGACGCCATCGTCTGCCACCGGTCATGGGTCTTAAGCCAAGCTCTCATTCGACACTGCGCCCCTTGCTCCGAGAGCAACGACGATGGCCCTGTCGGCACCCATAGAGACCTTCGGCTTGCAAAGGACTTCAACGCATGATGCGAGGCCCGCAGCGCAGCGGGAAGCAGGCTGATAGGAGGATTACGACGATGAGACTGGTTCTGGTGACATTGGCCTTCATCGCGCTGGCCTGCCAAAGCGCTCAGGCGGAGACTGCCTTTTGGTTGGAACGCGGAAACTGGTGGGTGGGCAACAACGCAGACCGCTGTGTCGCCGGTAGCCGCCCATCGATCGAGACCAACATCTCGCCTTTCATGAGTCTGAAACTCCTCTACGAGAACGACCGTCGTGAGATCTTCGTTGAGGCGAACTTTTGGCCAGATGCCTTTGAAAAAGGACAGAAAACGACCATGAGCCTGTTTCGTCGGGGCGATGTCGACGTCTCGTTGCCGGCGACGGCCTCCAATCACTACGCCATCGTCTCGGATAGGTCACTGACGCGAGATGAGAGTCGCATTCTAAAGAACGAAATGGTGCTGGCCGTAAGGGCCGAAGGCGTGCCCTTCAGCCTTGGCGTGCAGATGATCCCCAGCTTCGGCACGATAGAGTCTGATTTGAAGGCTTGCGCGCGATTGGTGGGTGGCGAGTAGGCGCGCGCCATGGCTAGCTGGGACCCGCTCTAGCCAGCAGCTCCTTCACGTTCCAGGCGCTGCCACTCCGCCGGATTGCGGCCGAAGGGGATCATGGCGTGCTGCTGGAAGGCCGGGCGTTCCGTCAGCCGCTGGTACCAGGCAGCAAGGCCCGGGAAGTCCGGCCGTTGGATCGGCAGGTTGAAATAGCGGTAGGCCATGGCGCCCAGGGGGATATCCGCCATACTGAGGCGATCGCCCACGACGAAAGCCCGGTCCGCCAAGTGGCGATCCAGCAGCTGCAGCTGCTTTATCCAGGCAGCCAGCCGCGCCTTGATCATCTGCGGCTTGCGCTGATCCGGCTTGGTTCTGACGATACCCCAAAAGACCCCGATGAAGTCGGGATAGGGTGTGGTCTTGCACCATTCGAGCCACTGGTCGGCGAGCGCGATCTGCTGCTCGTCATCCGGCAGCAGGCCGCCTTGGCCGTAGCGCCTGGCGAGATAGCGGATGATGGCATTGGACTCCCACAGCACGAAGCCCTCGTCCTTGATCGTCGGCACCCGGGCATTGGGATTCATCGCCTTATAGTCCGGCGTATCGAGGCCGCCGAAGGACCCGCCGACGTCGTGGCGTCGATGCGGGATCCCCAGCTCTCCGACCGCCCACATCACGGGAATGACGTTGCTGGAGTTACGGCGTCCCCAGACCTCGAGCATGCTGCGGCCTCCCTTTGCTAATGCAAGTCCCGAGCCGACGGTCGCGTCGGCGACGACGATTTGCGCTGACAAACCATGAGCTAGAGCGCCGAGGGCGAACGAAAGTGAGCCGGAGGTGCTCTAGCTCGCGCAATCCAAGCAGGTCGGCGTCGTCAGGTCGAGGGCCAAGCGCTTCTCCTCGATGTCTTCGCCGCAGGTGATGCAGGCCCCGTACTCGTCCTCGGCCAGGCGATCGAGCGCTGCTTGAACCCGCAGGCGGCGCTGCTGGCGGCGGCGCTGGGTCTCCAATGCCATGGCTTGGGACTGCAGCGCATCCATGCGGCTCAAGCGGCCTTGCGTGGTCTGATCCAGCTCCACCGGCGCCCGCGATTCGGCACTCAGCCTCTCCAACTCGTCCAACTCCGCCAATTCGGCGGTCAGCGCGGCGCGAATGTCTTCGTCTTTCATTGCTCTTCTCCCTCGCGCATCGGCGGCCAATCGGCCGCGGGCAGGGCCAAGAGGTCGGTGCGCAGGCGATCATAGCGCGATTGCACCCAATCGCGCGCATCTTCCGCAGGGCGCCGGCGCAGATCGAAGGGCGCGATCAGGATGTCGCTGCGTGCGACGCCGACGCGCGCGGTCAAGGCGAAGACCTCTTCGATTGCCGGATCGCCCATCGCCAGACAGCCGATCGAGACGGCGCGGCCGTGAATCATGATGTCGCCGCCCAGCTCGCTCCGTCCCTCTTCCGCCGCCACCGCCTGATCCTCGGCCGAGGGATAGCCGATCCTGAGCGAGAGGTGATAGGCGCTGTTGGGGTTGAGGAAGGTGATGGGATAGTGGCCCTCAGGCACTTGGCGGTCGCCCTCCTTCAACTTGGGGCCGGGCCCGCCGCTGGCGGCCTGCACGGCATAGCGGCGGATCGGCCGCCAGCGGCCGTCTTGATCCTGCCCCCAGACTTCCAAGAGGCGCTCTTCCTTCAGCGCCACAAAGCGCAGGCGCTGCGGCAATGCTTCGGCAAAGCCGGCGGCGGCGAGATAGGGCTGCAGCCGGCCCAGCGCGGCAGGGCCGGCTTCGCGCATGACATCGTCGACGGTGCGTTTGGTGCTCATGGCGTAGGTGGCAGTGTGCCAGAGTGCCGCCAGGCGGTCATGCATCGCCAGTCCGGCGATGCCCAACCCCAGCACCAGCAGCAACGGCAGCCCGCCCAGCAATGCAGCTTTTCGAAAGCGCCTATGCTTAGATCGGCCCTGGCCTTCTTCGGCCGCAGATGTTCTAGTCCTGTTCTCGCCACTCATAGTGCCGTGATACCTCGCAGAAGGGAGGAGCAGATGCACAAGTCTCGTCTGGGCGTCGTCGTCATCGATTGCCAGGGTCAGTCCCTGGAGCAAGCCGGTCGCTTCTGGAGCGGGGCGCTCGGCCGGCCGCTGAACGTCGAGGCCGGCAAGGAGGACCAGCGCTATGCCGTCCTCGACGGGCCCGAGGACGAGATGATGGTCCTCCTCCAGGCGGTCGAGCACCCGTCACGCGTCCATCTTGACATAGAAACCGACGACATAGAGGCCGAAGCGCGGCGGCTGGAGGGCTTGGGCGCCAAGCGTGTCGGCGAGGTCAAGCGCTGGCTGGTGATGGAGGCTCCGACCGGCCAACGCTTCTGCCTGGTCAGGCCGCAGCGCGACGATTTTGCGGAGAAGGCGAAGAGCTGGGATTAGCCGCGGCGATGGCAAAGACGGTCCCGCCGCCTGAGGTCGAGGCTGTGCTGGCGTCATTTCCCGGCGCGGTCAGAGAAAGGCTCCTGGAGACCAGGGCGCTCATCTTCGAGCTCTCCCGGTCGCTGGAGGCCGGCCCCTTGACCGAGACCTTGAAGTGGGGCGAGCCGGCCTATCTGACGGAGGCCAGCAAGAGCGGCAGCACCGTCAGGCTCGGCTGGAAGGTGGCCGAGCCTGACCGCTGCCAGCTCTACTTCAACTGCAAGACGGACCTGGTCGACCGCTTTCGCTCTCAGTTTCCCGAGGCCTTCGCCTTCAAAGGCGATCGCTGCCTGTCGTTCGAGGCGTCGGCGCCCATTCCGGAGGTGCCGCTGAGGGCCTGTCTCTCCATGGCGTTGACGTACCACAGGGACAAGCGGCGGCGGGGAAGACGCAGCTGAGGTCAGGGCCAGTCGACCCGGCAGGGCGCCATGAGCGCAGGGAGTTCAAAGGGGGTTTGCGCCCTATCGCGCCGTTTCGGCCAAGATCGCCTCGATAACGCGCACAACCGCGTCGGATTTCTTCGAATCAAGGGCATCGGGATGGGGCGAGGCAAACCGGCCTTTGTCGTTGTCGAAGTAGCGGCCGGACGCAGCCTCGAATTCTTCCGCCAGTGCCGCACGGATCAGGACGTCCGCACCGATGCGGATATCGCCGCCGGCCACGCCAAAGGCCTCTTTCACCATCTTACTTCCAAGCATTGATCCGGGATTGACCGCGATGATCGCCGGGCCGTCGTGCTTGAGCGAAAGCGCCAGACTGCGCGACCACATGGTAAGCGCCAGCTTGCTTTGCGCATAAGCCGCTCCATCGGACAGCCTGACCCCTCCGGCCATTGCCTTCGGATCGACGGGCGACTGCGCCGCCGAGGAGAGGTTGACCACCCGTCCGGACGCACCAAGGATCGGCAGCAGCCGCGTGGTCAGCAGGTAGGGGGCGATCGTGTTGACCGCAAAGCGGACATCCAGCCCGTCCTGGGTGACAGGATCGGGGGTGTTGTAGACGCCCGCATTGTTGATCAGCACGTCAAGGGTGGCGTGGGTCTCTGACACCGCCCTTGCAAGCGCCTCCACCTCGGCCAGGCTCGAAAGATCCGCCACGAAGCGCTCAACGCGCCCGCCACCCGGCAGCGCCGAGAGCGTATTTTCCGCTTCCTCCACCTTTGCCGGATTGCGCCCGTGCAGCAGCACGTGGTGGCCTGCCGAAACCAGCATTTTCGCCGTCTCCAAGCCGATGCCATCGGTCGAGCCGGTGATCAGAACGGTTTTTGGCATGGTTTCGTCTTCCTCGCTCTCGGAAGTTTGGACTGCACTTGTCTCACAGGCCTGGCGGGGCGGCCTGCAGCCTTTGCCCGCGCCCGCCGGTCGGACCCTTGCCCGTTGGCGTCGTTGGATCGTCCCGCGATCGGCAGGACGATCCCTGATCCTAACGCCTCTCAGGCGAGGTCGTCCTTGCCTTCGATGAGGAAGTGATGGCTGCTGGAGCCGGCCGTCCGGGCCTTGAGATGAGGCAGGTAGGCGGGGTCGCTCATAAAGGCCTCAGCGGCTGCCTTCGAGGGCCACTCGATGATGATTCGCAGTGCGGCCTCTTCGCCTTGGCCCTCGAGGCGTTCGTGGCTGGCGGTCCGGGCGAGATAGGTCCCGCCGTGCCGGGCAACGAGGGCGCTCGCGGGTTCGATGTAATCCGGGATCCAATCCTTGTTGGTAGGGGTGACGGCCAGCACGGAATAGTAGGTCATTGTTGGTAGTTCTCCTGGGGTCGGGTCTTGTTGAGTCCGCTAAGCCCGATGGGCCTATCGAGCGAAGCCGCCGAGCGGATTTTCCCTTCGACGATCCAACTAAAGCTCTCGAACACTGGCTTCTCCTCTTGTCCTTGGGATCGACGCCACGATGCGCGAGGCTCGCCACAAAAGATATTCATTGAAAAAATTAAATAAACAGTCCACCCCTTGGTTCACAATTCGTGATTCGGATATAATGGCATGGATACGGACAGCGTAAGGCTCTTTGTCCTGGCGGCGGAGAAGCTCAACATCAGCGCAGCCGGCCGGGAGCTTGGCATGGCGCCGGCCGTGGCCAGCGCCAAGCTTGCGAAGCTGGAAAGAACCCTGGGTGCGGACCTGCTGCGCCGCTCAACCCGGAAGGTGGCCTTGTCATTGGAGGGGGCCGAGTTCCTGCCCTATGCCAAAGAAATGCTCGCCCAGGAAAGCGCAGCGCGCGCGGCATTGGGGCTGGAAAGCCCGACTGCGACGGGCGTTCTGCGGTTCACCGCGCCCAGCACCTTCGCACAGCTCTACATCGTCCCCCTCTTGCCCGAGTTCCTGAACCTGCATCCTGGGATCAGCCTCGACCTGCGCCTGTCCGATAGGCAGTTCGATCTGATCGAGGGCAGCTTCGATCTTGCTCTGCGCAATTCGGCGCTCGAGGATAGCAGCCTCAAGGGACGAAAACTCGCCGACGACACGCGCGTCCTCTGTGCATCGCCCGGTTATCTCGATCGGCAGGGACGGCCAAGACACCCCGAAGATCTCGCCACCCATCAGTGGATTGCCTTCAAGGATCAGTCGCCGAAACAGCTGATCGGTCGCGACGGAGCAGCAGGCCGGTTCGATCCGCGCCAGGCTGGATGTCGCCTGGTTGTGGATGACGGCTTGAGTCAGAAGCTCGCGACAATCGCCGGCGCGGGCATCTCGGTGAATTCGCTCTGGAGCGTGCACCGTGAGATTACCGATGGCGCCCTGATCCGTGTCTTGCCGGAATACGAGGTCGATGACCGGTCCGTCCTATGGCTCGTCTACCCCAAATCGAATGTTCTGACCGCAAAAGTCAGGACGTTCATAGATTTCTTGCTGGAGAAGATCGGCAAGGCTCCAGTTTGGGCCTGACTATGGTTGCGGCTGATAGAATACCCCGTGATGCAGCCGAGCGATGCTAGTTCTCTGTGTTCCCGCAGCCTGCATGGCAGCCATTCATCGCTTTGAAGCGACGGAGGCCTTAACCTTCAAGGGCAATCGCTGCCTCTCATTGCAGAGCCCGTAGTAACTTACCTCCGCCAGCAAGCCAGTTCCCGACTGCTCGAGGATCTTTGGCAGGTTTGTCGCTTCACCAGCACCTCATATCGAGACCCGCCGAGTACGGCCCGTCTTGAATGGTCACAACAATCGTGTAATCGGATGCTAGAACGTAAATTTCCGCAGTTTCTCCGTCAACTCGCGCACTAGCAGAGTAGAAATTCATAGATTCGATGGCTGTCTCTATGCGCTGCATTTTACTACGGCCGGATTTCCGATAGACTCGGGTTGCTCTGAAACTGCAATGCGCGCCATTTCCACCTATGTAAATTTGAGAACCTTCGGCTAACACATCGGGATACTTGAACAGCGCATCGACTCGATCAAGCTGCTGGGCAAACCTCCACAGCCTAACGTCGTTCGCGATCATCGTGATCCAAAACGGCGACGTTAACAGGAGGAGAATGGCCGAAACTGCGCCAAGCGCCCACAAGCAGCCTCTCTTACTCATGAATGGTCAGGCTCTATGCTGCCCCCTTGAGAGACAAGTTCTTCGTCTTCGTGGTCTGGGGGCGCAGACCCATTACGACGGCGCATACGCTTCTGAGAGAGCCGAAAACCTCTCCTCATGGTGATCCACGTCGCCGAAGAGGTGGTCGAGCATGACCAGCCGCTTGGCGTAGTGGCTCATCGGATACTCCCAGGTCATGGCGATGCCGCCGTGCAGCTGGATGGCCTCTTCAGCGACCTTGCGCGCTGCGCGGCCGACGCCGGCCTTTGCGGCCGAGACGGCGCGTTCGCGCTCCAGGCGCGGGGCGGTGAGCTTGGCGGCGGCGAGGATGGTGAGCGAGCGGGCGTCCTCCAAGGCCATGGCCATCTCCACCATGCGGTGCTGCAGGACTTGGAAGCTACCGATGGCGACGCCGAACTGCTTGCGCGTTTTGAGGTAGTCCAGCGTGGTATCGCAGACCAGCGTCATGGCGCCGACCGCCTCGGCCGTCAGCGCGACGATGGCACGCGCGGCCGCCCTCTCGATCTCCGGGAAGGCGCCGTCGGCCGGTCCGAGCGGGCTGGCCGCTGCGTCCTCCAACGCGATCTCGGCCGCGCGGCCGCCATCGACGGTGGGATAGCCGCGGCGGGTGACGCCCTGGGCATCGCCATCGACCAGGAAGAGGCCGATGCCCGCTTCCGCTTCGGCCTCGCCGGCAGTGCGGGCGGAAACCAGCAGCGCGTCGGCGCTATCGCCGTTCAGCACCACGGCCTTGTCGCCGCTGAGATACCAGCCGTCGCCGGCCTCCCGCGCCCGGGTCGTCACGGAGGCCAGCTCATAGCGCGACGCAGGTTCACCGTGGGCGACGGCATAGAGGCAATCGCCGGCAACAAGAGCCGGCAGCAAGGCCTCCTTCTGCTCGGGCGAGCCAAGATCGTCGATGAGGCCGGCCGAAAGCACCACCGAGGCCAGGTAAGGCTCGACCACCAGAGCCTTGCCCATCTCCTCCATGACCACCATGAGGTCGACACCGCCGCCGCCAAGCCCGCCCTGCTCCGGCGAGAGGGGAGCTGCCAGCAATCCCAGTTCCGCCATGGCCCGCCAGGTCTCGCGGCTGAAGCCCTCGTCCGAGGCGGCCGCCGCCTGGCGCGCCTCGAAGCTGTAGGTGTCACCCAGAAAGCGGCCGAGGCTTTCCTGCAGCAGCCGCTGATCGTCACTCAGTGCAAAATCCATGGGCTCGCTTCTAAAGGCCCAGCAGAGCCTTGGCGAGGATGTTCTTCTGGATCTCGTTGGAGCCGCCGTAGATGGTGATCTTGCGGTTGTTGAAGTATTCCTTGGCCAGCGGATTGGCGTAGTCGGGGCCGATGGGCGCCTCGTTGTAGCCCTCCTCCAAGGCTTCCGACACGAAGGGCAAGGCATAGGGGCCAAGCGCCTTGCGGGTCAGCTGATTGATCTGCTGGCGAATCTCGGTGCCTTTGATCTTCAGCATCGAGCTTTCCGCCCCCGGCGGGCCGCCGCCCTGCTCGCGGGCCAGCAAGCGCAGGTTGGTCATCTCCAAGGCCATGAGGTCGATCTCGACACGCGCCATCTCGGCACGGAAGGCGCTGTCCTCGCTCAAGGGCCGGCCGGCCTTCTTCTGATCGCGGGCGATGGCCTTGAGGCGCGCCAGCATGGCCTTGCCCTGGCCGACGGCGGCGATCCCGGTGCGCTCATGCGTCAGCAAGTACTTGGCGTAGGTCCAGCCCTTGTTCTCCTCGCCCACCAGGTTCCGGGCCGGGACCTTGACGTCCTCGAACCAGACCTCGTTCACCTCGTGCTCGCCGTCCAGCAGGATGATGGGGCGCAGGGTCACGCCGGGCGTGGCCATGTCGATCAGCAGGAAGGAGATGCCCTCCTGCCTCTTCTTGGCCGTGGGGTCGCTGCGCACCAGGCAGAAGATCCAGTTGGCGTGCTGGCCCAAGGTGGTCCAGGTCTTCTGGCCGTTGACGAGGTAGTGGTCGCCCACCCGCTCTGCCTTGGTGCGGAGCGAGGCCAGATCGGAGCCGGCGCCGGGCTCGGAATAGCCCTGGCACCACCAGTCCTCCAGGCTCAGGATGCGCGGCAGGTAGTGGCGCTTCTGCGCCTCGGTGCCGAACTTCATGATGACCGGCGCCACCATGTTGACGCCGAAGGGGACGATGATGGGTGCGCCTGCGAGTGCCGCCTCCTCGTCGAAGATGTGCTTCTGGACGGGCGTGAAGGCGGCCCCGCCGTGCTCCTTGGGCCAGGACTGGGCGAGCCAGCCGCGGCGCGCGAGAGCGCCCTGCCAGCGCAGGTGATCGTCCTTGGCAAGCCGCTTGCCGCCCTTCACCTTGGCGGCGATGCTGAGCGGCAGTTCCTTGGCCAAGAAATCCTTGACCTCGGCACGAAAGGCCCGCTCCTCGGGCGAATAGTCCAGATCCATGTTTCCGCTCCCGCTCTGAGCCCTCGATCATTCTGCTCAGGACGGTTAGGCTTAGAGGGTAACCTCGATCGAGACAAGGCCAGTGCTGCCGCCAGGGATAGTCGCGCCACCGCCCAGAATCAGCGTGTCGGTGCCGGCACCACCGTCGTAGAGGTAGCCGACGGCAAAGTCACCTTGACTCGCCACCACAAAGACGTCGTCGCCGCTGAAGCCGAAGGCAGTGTCGGTTCCAGCGCCTCCGGAGAGGCTATCGGCGCCGCTGCCGCCATAGATGAAGTCGTCGCCGCCGTCGCCGTAGACCTTATCGTCTCCAATCCGGCCAAATAGACTGTAATCATCGCCCTCGCCGCCGAAGATGCTGTCATTTCCCGTGCCGCCGAATAGCTCAGCATCGATGCCACTACCGCCAAAGATGCTATCGTCGCCATCATCAGCGTAGACTATTCGGTCGGCACCGCTGTCGCCGGAAATTATGTCGCCGCCTGTGGCGCCGAAAAGCGAAGTGTCATCGCCATCACCGCCGTACAAGCTGTCAGCCCCGGACCCGCCATCGAATATGCTGTCAGCCCCGCTGCCGCCGTAGAGCCTGTCCGCGCCGTCGTCACCCACCAAAAAGGCGTCCGTATTGCTTTCGCCGGAGACGGAATCGTCCCCGGACCCACCGTAGAGTCCGACATCCACGCCATCACCGCCAAAGAGCCGATCGGCCCCGCTTCCACCATAGAAGGCAATATCCAGACCACTTTCGCCGGAGAGCAGGTCGGCACCCTCGTCACCGAACAGGAAGGTTTCGCTGCCGCTGTCGCCGTAAAGGCTGTCATCGCCTGCGCCGCCGTAAAGGCTTGTATCGGCTCCATCACCGCCAACGATGACGTCAGCACCGTCTCCGCCGAAGAGCCCGACATCCGACCCACCGCCGCCGTCGACTAGGTCGTCACCGTAGTCGCCTGTCAAGACAACGTCGTCACCAGTGCCACCATAGATGCTGTCTGATCCCGAGTCGCCATAGAGGTAACTGTCCGCGCCACTGCCTCCGGACACAACATCGGCACCGGAGCCACCACGCACAAACACGTCATCTCCATCGTCGCCGTCAAGCGTGTCGTCCCCATGACCGCCAAAGAAACCGCCGTCAACTCCACTTCCGCCGGAGATTGAATCGCTTCCCGAGCTACCGAAGAACCCTGCATCGCCACCACTGCCGCCGAACAATTGATCGGCGCCGGAAAAGCCGAAGAAGGAGGTATCGTTACCACTGTCGCCGAACAGCATGTCATCCCCGAGAAACCCAAAGAAGGAGGAGTCGCTACCGCTCCCGCCGAAAAGACTGTCCGATCCCGAACCACCAAAGAACAAGGAGTCATCGCCATCTCCAGCGAAGAGAACATCTCCTCCGCTGTCGCCGTAGAAACGAGAGTCGCTTCCCGCGCCACCGGAGAGGCTGTCCGAGCCGCTGCCGCCGAAGAAGGAAGCGTCGTCACCGTCACCGCCAAAGAGGCTGTCTGACCCCGACCCGCCGGCGAAGCTCACTTCAGCGCCACTCTGGCCGAAGAGGGTGTCATTGCCGTCATCACCGAAGACGTTGGTATCGCCGCCGTCGCCGCCCTCTAGGACATCATCCCCACTGCCACCGAAAAACTGTGTATCGATACCACTGCCACCAAACAGCCGGTCGGCCCCGGAATAGCCAAAGAAGTTATTATCGTTGCCGCTTCCGCCGAAAAGATCGTCGGAACCATAGCCACCATTAAACGCCGCATCGTCACCATCACCGCCGTCCAAGCTGTCGTTGCCGGACCCACCATCAAAAATGCTGTCTGCTCCACTCCCGCCGAATAGTCTGTCCTTTCCACTTTCACCCCCAAGATTTTGGTCCAAGCCACTGCCGCCGTAGAGATAGTCATCTCCTAGGCCGCCATAGAACCCGCCATACTTGGACAAGCCACCATCGTCGCCAACGGCGCCGAAGATCCGATCTGCCCCGCTTCCCCCGAAGAAGTCGCGATCACTGCCATTGCCGCCGAACATGAGGTCGGCACCCGAACCGCCATAGAAATAGCTGTCGTCTCCGCTGCCTCCGTAAAACCTATCCTCGCCTTCTGCCCCCCTGAACCAAACGTCTGCGCCGCTGCCGCCGAAGAGCGAGTCGTCCCCCTCGCCACCATAGAATCCGCCATCCTTGGCACCGCCGTCGACGCCGTCACCACCGAAGAACTGATCCGCCCCGCTTCCCCCGACGAATCCCGACTCATCCCCACTGCCACCAAACACCTGATCCAAGCCGGACCCACCGAAGAACCCGAAATCATCGCCGCTGCCACCCGAAAGGCTGTCGTCCCCATCGCCACCATAGAAGCGGCTGTCGTTATCGAGACCGCCGTCCAGGACGTCATTCCCGCTGCCGCCGAAAAGCGAGGCGTCACTTCCACTGTCGCCGAAAATACTGTCGGCGCCGGAACCACCATAAAGGCTGCTGTCGAGGCCGCTGCCACCAAAGAGGCTGTCGTCCCCATCCCCGCCGTCCATGCGGTCGCCATCATCGCCGCCATAGAGGGTATCCGCGCCCCTCTCACCGCTCAGGCTGTCCGAACCGCTCCCGCCATGAAGGAAGGAATCGTCACCATCTCCACCACTGATGCTGTCGGCACCCGATCCACCGAAAAAGGAGGCATCGTCACCGCTACCACCATAAAGCTTGTCGTCGCCCTCGTCGCCATAGAAGAGAGAATCGTCTCCCTCGCCGCCAATCACGTAGTCGCTGCCCGACCCGCCGTAGAAGTAAGCATCGTCGTCGAGGCTGTCGGCACCAGACCCACCAAAGGCGTTGACGGCGCTACCGCCACCGACGGCCAGCGCGCCATCTCGGCCTAGGATTTCTTCGGCGATGAATGGTTCCCCACCGTTGACAACGTCGGCGCCCGATCCTCCGAAGAAGCCGCTGTCACTGCCGCTGCCACCGAAGAGGTCGTCGTTGCCCTCGCCACCGAAGAAGAAGAGATCATCGCCGTCTTGGCCGGCCAGAATGTCGCCACCCGATCCACCGTAGAACGAGAGATCCGTGGCACTGGTGGGAGGAGCCGGTACGTTGACCACTTCACTTTCGTGCGGAGCCGGAGGATCATCGCCGCCGTAAAGGCGGTCGCGCCCCGACTCGCCAAAGAAGGCACTATCGCTGCCGCTGCCGCCGAACAGAATGTCGTTGCCGCTGCCCCCGTAGAACTGGCTGTCCTGCCCACTGCCGGCGATGGCCGTGTCGTTGTCGTTGCCACCGTAGAAGAACTGGTCGTCGCCGTCCCCGCTATAGAGCTTGTCTGAGGCCGCGCGGCCGAAGAATAGGGAATCCGCGCCCTCGTCGCCATAGATGCGGTCGATCCCGCCGCCGCCGAAGAAGGTGGCATCATCGCCGCTGCCGGCATAGATCGTGTCCCGCTTGCCCTGGCCGTGGAAGTAGGAGTCCCCGCCGCTGCCGCCGAAGAGAGTATCGTTGCCGGCACCCCCGTAAAAAGAGTAGTCGTCGCCTACCCCACCATCCAGCAGGTCCGGACTGACGCCGCCATAAAAGAAGGCATCGAGACCGCTGCCGCCGTAGAGCCTGTCGCCGCCGCGCTCGCCGTAGACCTGGCGGTCATCGCCGTCGCCGCCGAAGATGCTGTCGTTCGCCCTTTCGCCGATCAGCGCAGTGTCCGCACCCTCGCCGCCGTAGATGGTGTCGGCGTTGGCACCGCCGTCGAGGTGGGTGTCGTCCCCCGCCCCACCGGCCAGGCGATCCAACCCGACGCTGCCATAAAGGAAACTGTCGTTCCCGCTGCCCCCGGAGAGCCTGTCGTCCGCCGCGCCGCCGAAGAGCGAGGCATCCGCCCCGTCACCGCCGTAAAGGCTGTCGCTCCGCGAGCCGCCGGAAAGGTTGCTATCGTCGCCGGCATCGCCGAAGAGCGAATCTCGGCCGGTGCCCCCCTCCAGCGCGACGTCACCGCCGCTGCCGCCATAGAGGCCGTCGTCGCCTTGCCCACCATAGAGACTGTCGGCCGCACTCAGTCCATAGAGCGTATCGTTGTCCCCGTAACCAAGAATGGTGTCGACTGCTGAGGTGCCGTAGAGAGTGTCCGGTCCCGGCGTTCCTGGAATGAAGGCCATTGCTCCCCCCTTGTGCCCCTTTAGCGGACCGCGCGCTTGCGACAGGGCCGACCGTCTCCTGCTTTGACGGCCAAGCTCGTGATGACCCGGCGCCGCGTCGCCGAGCCTGCGGTTCCGCCTAAATCTTGACTGTTAAGAGTATATCGCCGCTCAATTTCGAAGAATACCTAATCAAAAGGCCTGGAGAACCTGACCATAAGGTCAGGTGTGTTCAATCAATACATGATAAATACAAGCCCTATGCGCCCCATAGGCGGCGAATTGCTTGCCCAAGCAGCCGGCGAGATGTCCAGACCCGGGTCCCGTTCCTACTCTGAGCCCTCGCTCGGGCGGCCCAGATTGGTGAGGCTTAGAGAGTTACCTCAATCGAGGCGGGTCCGGTACCGCTACCCAGGATGGTGCCCCGGCGCCGAGGAGCAGCGTTTCGTCGCCGTCGCCTCCGTCATAGAGGTAACCGGCAAGGAAATCTGTCTGGTTGGCCACGTAGAAGACGTCATCGCCGCTAGCGCCGAAGAGGCTATCCGGTCCGGCTCCGACGACCAGGCTGCCTCCACCGATGCCGCCGAAGAGAACGTCAGCCATAGCAAGCTGCGCCGCGACGCACCGCAGCGCCCCTACGCTCCGCTGTCACCGGGGCTCCAAGTCGCTCGAAAGCGATACTCCGATCACGGGCGGGCGAAGGCCCGCCGCTATCGGCGCGCCTCGCTCCAGGCCTGAAAGCTGCTGCCTTCCTTGGCCAGCTGTGCCAGCAAGTCGGCCGGCTGCCAGTTTTTGGGGTCTTCCTTGGCGTAGCCCGCCATCATTGCGACGACCTTGTCCAATCCCTGGGCGTCGGCCCAGAACATCGGCCCGCCCTGGTGGGCGGGAAAGGCATAGCCGTGAATCCAGACCTGGTCGATGTCGACCGGCCTGAAAGCAATGCCCTCCTCCAAGATCTTCGCGCCCTCGTTCACCAAGGCGCAGAGCACGCGGCCGCGGATCTCCTCGTCGGAGATGGCACGCCGGGTGATGCCCTTGCGCTTGGAGGCCTCCAGGATCAACTCCTCGACCAGGGGATCGGGAAGCGGCTTGCGGTTGCCGGCCTCGTAGCGGTACCAGCCGGCCGCGGTCTTCTGGCCGAGCCGCCCCAGGTCATAGAGCTTGTCGGCGATATCGACGTAGCGCTCATCGGGGTCTCGCGTGGCATCCTCGCGGCGGCGGTTGAAGTAGCCGATGTCCAAGCCGGCCAAGTCGCCCACGGCAAAGGGACCCATGGCAAAGCCAAAGTCCGTCATCGCCTTGTCGATCTGCTGCGGCAAGGCGCCGTCCTCCAGCATGAAGTTGATCTGGCGCTGATAGTACTTGAGCATCCGGTTGCCGATGAAGCCGTCGCAGACGCCGGCGACAGCTGTCACCTTGCCCATGAGCTTGCCGACCTGCAGTGCCGTCTTCAGCGTATCGGGCGCCGTCTTTGTGGCATTGACCACTTCCAGCAAGCGCATGATGTTGGCCGGGCTGAAGAAGTGCATGCCCAGCACGTCCTGGGGACGGCTGGTGAAGGCAGCGATCTTGTCGACGTCAAGATAGGAGGTATTACTGGCCAGGACCGCGCCCGCCTTGGCCAGGGAATCGAGCTTGGTGAAGACCTCTTGCTTGACCTCCATCTTCTCGAAGACCGCTTCGATGATGATGTCGGCTTCGGCAACATCGCCCAAGTCGGTGCTGGGCTTGATCAAGCCCATACGGGTCTCGACGTCCGCCGCGCTCATGCGGCCGCGCTTGGCGCTGGCCTCGTAGTTGCCGCGGATGCGCCCCAGCCCGCGGTCCAGCGCATCCTGGGTGGTCTCGATCAGAGTGACCGGCAGGCCGGCATTGGCAAAGCACATGGCGATGCCGCCGCCCATGGTGCCGGCGCCGATCACCGCTGCGGCCTGCAAGGGACGCGGCTTCACCTCGGCCGGCAGGCCGGGGATCTTGGAAACCGCGCGCTCGCCGAAGAAGGCGTGGATCAGCGCGGCGCGCTGGGGGGAGTCCATGCATTGCATGAAGAGCGCGCGCTCACGCGCAAGCCCCTCGTCGAAAGGGAGGGTGACGGCCGCCTCGACCGCATCGACGCAGGTAAGAGGAGAAGTCTGCCCACGAGAGCGGCGCGCCAGTTCCTTGCGCTTGGCCTCGAAGAGCCCGTCGGGAACCGTCAGCTTGTCCTGCCGATCGCGCACCCGGCTCAGGGGCATAGCCTCGGCAATCGCCCGCCTGGCGAAGGTGATGCCTGCCGTCCTGATGTCGGGCGAGTCGATCACCGCATCGACGATGCCCAGCGTCTCGGCCTCCTTGGCCGGGACATGGCGCCCGCTGGTGATCATATCCAGTGCGGCCTCGACGCCGGCGACGCGCGGCAGTCGTTGGGTCCCGCCCGCGCCCGGTATGATTCCCAGCTTCACCTCCGGCAGGCCGACCTTGGCAGTCGGTACGGCCACCCGATAGTGGCAGCCCAATGCCGTCTCCAGGCCGCCGCCCAGCGCGGTGCCGTGGATCGCGGCGATGGTCACTTTGCTGCTGGCATCGAAGGCGTCGATGACCTCTTTCAGGCCTGGCGACTGCGGCGGCTTGCCGAACTCCTTGATATCGGCACCGGCGATGAAGGTGCGCGCGTCGCCATAGAGCACCAGGGCCTTGGCCTCCACGTCGGCGAGCCCGGCGGCCAGAGCCTCCATCAAGCCGGCGCGCACGGCCTGGCTCAAGGCATTGACCGGGGGGCTGGCCACCTTGATCAGGCCGACCTCGCCCTCGCGCTCATAGACCACCACATCGCTCATGAACTGCCTCCTTGCTGCCGCGCCAAGCCGGGTGGCGGCGCGGCCAATTTGCGAAACTGGATTTCAGGAACCGAAATTGACGGCTTGGGCGCTGAGGATCAAGAGACCGTCTCGCCGCCGTCGGCAACAATGGTTTGCCCGGTGACATAGGCCGAACCGCGACCGGCGAGGAAGAGCGCGACCCCGGCGATATCCTCCGGCTCGCCGACGCGCCGCAGCGGATTGCGCTCTTCCGAACGCTTCAAGCGTTGGGGGTCCTCCAGAAGCGCGCGGGCAAAGTCGGTGCGCACCAGTCCCGGTGCGATGGCGTTGACCCTGATGCCCTTGGGGCCCCACTCGACGGCCAGGTTGCGCGCCAGCTGCGCCTCGGCCGCCTTGGAGACGCCGTAGAGCCCGATCGAGGTGCTGCCGCGCAGGCCGGCGATGGAGGAGATGACGATGACCGAGCCGCCGCCGCGCGCCGCCATGTCCGGGCAGACCATGTTGCAGAGCTGAAAGACGCTGCGCACGTTGGTCGCCATGATCTTGTCGAAGACGGCATCGTCGGCCTGGCTCATCGGCCCGTAGACGGGATTGGTGGCGGCATTGCAGACCAGGATGTCGATGCCGCCGAAGCGCTCCTTGGTCGCCGCCACCAGCGCTTCCAATTGCTCACGCCGGCCTACGTGACAGGCGAGCGCCATGGCCTCGCCGCCGGCCGCCGCGATCGCCTCGACCACCGGCTTGCAGGCCTCCTCTTTGCGGCTGGAGACCACGACCTTGGCGCCGGCCTTGGCGTAGGCCTCGGCGATGGCGCGGCCGATGCCGCGGCTGGAGCCAGTCACGACGGCCACCTTGCCGGTCAGATCGAACATGCTGCTTTCCATTCCTTGCTGTCTTTCAAGCCTCCAACGGCTCGCCGTAGGAGCTCTGGCTGGCCTTGCGATAGCGATAGGTGCCGGCGGCACGGCCGGCCGTATTTCCCGCTGCGTCCCTAACCGTCATCTCGGCGAAGAAAAGGCTCTTGCCGCCGCCGACCACCCTGGCTTCGCCGATCAGCTTGGGGCCTTCAGCGATACCGAGGAAGCTGGTGGTCATGCTCAAGGTCATGGCGCGACGCACCCGGCCCGGATAGGGGCACCAGCAGCCGCAATAGCCGCCGACCGAATCCATCAAGGTCATCAAGAGCCCACCATGCGGCATGCCGTGGCGGTTGGCGTAGGCGGGGTCCAGGGGCATTTCGGCCTTGGCGAAGCCCTCGCGCCAGGCGATGAGTTTGATGCCCAAGGTGCGGAAAATCGGCGTCGGCTGCTCTGCGGCCAAGGGATCGTAGTCGAGCGGCACTTCCGGCGGCCAAAGCGTCCCGCTCAAGGTGAGGCCCCTGCTGCGCCGGTGGACAAGCGGCGGGCCAGCTCCGCCAGCTTGGGCCCGACCTCTTCAGTCAGATGCCGCGGGTCCTTCAGGAAGGCGGGGCCGCCGCAGTTCAAGGCATAGACCTGCTCTTCGCCCGGCAGGATCAAAGGCGCACCAACGGCATGAACCTCCCGCTGCCAGTCACCATAGGAGGTGACGAAGCCCAGCCGCGCATAGTCAGCCACGGCCTTCTCCACCCCTGCCTCGATCCTCGGGAAGCCTGCCCGGTCGCGCGCTCGCACTTCGTCCAGCGCCAAGGCCCGCTCGGCCGGCGAGAGCGCCGCCAGGACCGCCCGCCCCATCGCCGTGGTGGCCAGCGGAATGCGGGAGCCGACGTCGAGGGCCAAGGTGATGCGGCTGCAGCCGCGCGCGCATTCGACATAGACCAGGTTCAAGCGATCGCGCACGCCCAGCGCCACCGCGCAGTCGGCCTCCTCGGCCAGCGCCCGGATCAGCGGCCGGGCACGGTCACGGATCTCCAGTCCGCTCAGCATGGTGTAGCCCAAGCCCAGCACGGCCGGACCCAGCTGATAGCCGCCGTCGCGCGGCTGGTGCAGAAGATAGCCCAACTCGCACAGTGTGTAGGTCAGGCGCGTCACCGTCGGCTTCGGTAGGCCGGTGCGCAGAGCCAGCTCTTGGTTGCCCAGCGACACCTCGCCCGGTCGAAAGGCGCGCAAAACCTCCAGGCCCCGCGCCAGCGCGGTGACGAACTGGCGGCCACGCTCGCCGCCGATGGGCCCGACCTCGGTCATGAGGAGAGTATGGAGACCGCAGCGCTTCAGCGCAATTCTGCGAAACACATTTTCGCCTGTCGAACTCAAGTGCCTTTGGAGTAGGCTCGGCGCCGCAAGCGACAGCCCGGAGGAGCCCGATGGCCATGGACGCCGATACCTTTCAGCAGCTGCTGGAAACGGTGGCGCGTTTCGTTCGCGAACGCCTGCAGCCGCTGGAGGCCGAGGTCGACGAGACGGACCGCGTCCCCGACGAGCTGGTCGAGGAGATGAAGGCGCTGGGCCTCTTCGGGCTCACCATACCGGAGGACTACGGCGGTCTGGGCCTCACCATGGTAGAGGAGGTCGATGTCGCCATGGTCCTGGGACGCACCTCGCCTGCCTTCCGCTCGGTTTTCGGGACCAACATCGGAATCGGCAGCCAGGCTCTGGTGATCGACGGAACGGAGGAGCAGAAACAGGCCTATCTGCCGGCCATGGCGAGCGGCGATCTCATCGGCTCCTTCTGCCTGACCGAGCCGGGGCACGGGTCGGACGCGGCCGGCCTCAAGACCTCGGCCAGACGGGACGGCAACGGCTATCGCTTGAACGGCACCAAGCGCTACATAACCAACGCGCCGCGCGCCGACGTGCTGACGGTGATGGCCCGTACCAACGCCGAGGAGCCCGGTGCACGCGGCGTCTCCGCCTTTATCGTCGAAGCCAAGAGCGCCGGCATCCGGCTGGGCAAGCCGGAACGCAAGATGGGCCAAAAGGGCGCACACGTCTGCGATGTCGTCTTCGAGGACTGTTTCGTTCCGGCCGACGCGCTGATCGGCGGCAAGGAGGGTCAGGGCTTCAAGACGGCGATGAAGGTCCTGGACCGGGGTCGTCTGCACATCGCCGCCTTCAGCTGCGGGCTGGCGCGCCGGCTGATCGACGATGCCTTGGCCTACGCGTTGGACCGCGTGCAGTTCGGCAAGCCCATCGCCGAGCATCAGCTGATCCAGGGCATGCTGGCCGACTGCGAGAGCGAATGCACGGCATCAGAAGCGCTGGTGCGCGATACCGCCCGGCGCAAGGAGGAAGGAGAGGCCGTCACCAAGGCCGCAGCGATCTGCAAATACATGGCGACCGAGATGGTCGGCCGGGTCGCCGACAAGGCCGTGCAGATCCACGGTGGTGCCGGCTACATCGCCGACTACGCCGTCGAGCGCTTCTATCGCGACGTGCGGCTGCTCAGGCTCTATGAGGGGACGTCCCAGATCCAGCAGCTGATCATTGCCCGAGAGATGATCAAGGAAGCGCGGCAGTGACGACTGCGGCTGCCCTGCCCCGCGACCACTTCCGATGGTGCGGAGACAGCATCGCCTATTGGGCTGAGCGCCAGCCCGCAGCACAGGCGATGGCTGACCCGGTGACCAGCCTAAGCTATGAAGCCTTGGAGCAGGCGCAGCGCATCTGGGCCGAAGCGCTGGCGGATCGGGGCCTTGCTCGCGGCGACCGCCTCTTGATCCTCTGCGAGAACAGCTGTGCCGCGGCGCTGGCGATACTGGCCGCCCAGCAGCTGCGCGCCTGGGCCATACCGCTGAATGCCCGCCTTTCGCCCCGCGAGGTCGCAACCATTGCCGAGCATAGCGGCGCGCGACTGGTGATGACGACCGACGGCGTCTCGGCCGACGCCGTCAAGCATGGGGACTTGCTTGGGGCCAAGGCTCTGGCCCCCTTCTCTCAGTTGGGCGCAAGCCTGGCGCCAGGCCCGGCACCGCGGCCGCCGGAGCCGCTTTCGAGCGATCCGGCCCGCCAGGTCGCCGCGATGATCTACACCAGTGGCACCACCGGTGCGCCCAAGGGCGTGATGCTGACCCACGACAACCTGATGTTCATCGCCGGCCGCTCGTCAGAGACCCGCTGGTTGACGCCCACCGACCATGTCTATGGCGTGCTGCCGATCAGCCATGTCTTCGGCCTCGCCTCGGTGCTGCTGGGCACGCTCTATCAAGGCGGGCGGCTGCTCTTCGCACCCCGCTTCGACGGCGAGGCGGTTCTGGAGGCCTTCGCACGGAACGAAATCTCGATCTTTCAGGGTGTGCCGCAGATGTACGCCCGGCTCTGCAGCCTGATCGAGAGGCGCGGCGGCCGGCCGGATGCGCCGCGCTTGCGCTATCTCTCCTCCGGCGGCGCACCGTTGGATCCGGCTTTGAAGGCGCGGGTGGAATGCGACTTCGGCTTGCCACTGCACAACGGCTACGGCCTGACCGAGACCTCGCCCACCGTCACCACGACGCCGAGCGACAAGCCGTGCGACGACATCAGCACCGGCCCCTTGTTGCCGGACGTACAGGTCAGGATCGCGAAGGCCGACGGCAGTGAGGCCGGCGAGGACGAAGTCGGCGAGATCCGGGTCAAGGGCCGGCTGGTGATGGCCGGCTACTACCGCGACCCCGAGGCCACCGCCCAAGCGGTGACCCCCGACGGCTGGTTCAAGTCCGGCGACCTCGGCCGTCTTGACGCGCGCGGCTACCTCTGGGTCGTCGGCCGCCTGAAGGAGCTGATCATCCGCTCCGGCTTCAACGTCTATCCGCCCGAGGTCGAAGCGGTCTTGAGCGCGCATGACGACGTGGCACTGGCCGCCGTCCTCGGCGCCAAGCAAAGCGACGGCAACGAAGAGGTCGTCGCCTTCCTGCAGCCCAAGCCCGGCCGCGAGATCGACCTGGAGGAAATAGCCGCCTTCGCCAAAGAGCGCCTCGCCCCGTACAAGCGCCCAGGGCGCTATCGGGTGATGGCGGAATTGCCGGCGGCAGCAACGGGCAAGCTTCTAAAACACAAGCTCCGCGATCATCTCTAGCGACGATCCTAGCGGAGAGATGCCAACTGAAGGGGACCATCGTCATCCCTGGATTGATGGGGTAGGCGGATCGGCATCCAGTTGCAGCGCGCATGCGTCAGGGCGGGGTCGCTGGTAGCGAAGCACGGCGGATGAGGCGCTTGGGTCTCCATGGCCTCAGCTCTCCGTCTCAAAACACCTTGCGGGCCTCGGGGCGCGAGGCGCGCACCTCCTCGAGCAGCCAGTCGCGGAAGGCCGCCACCTTGGGCTGTTGGGCGCTGTCCTTCGCGCTCAGCAGATAGAAGGAGAAGGTGAGCGGCGTGCTGAGGCTCGGGTCGAAGGGGCGCACGAGGCGGCCGGCGGCAAGCTCGTCGGCCACCAGGATGTCGCCGATCAAAGCCACGCCGTGGCCATCGAGCGCGGCCTGCAACGCCATGTTCTCCATGGTGAAGCGCGGCCCGCGGGTCGGGTCGATGTCGCGCAAGCCGGCCGCCAGCAGCCACATACGCCAGCTCGCCTCGGCGTCTTTCCATTCGACGTGCAGCAGGGTGTGGTGGCGCAGGTCGGCGGGCTGGCGCAAGGGGTGCTCGCCGCTCAAGAGCGCCGGGCTGCAGACCGGCGTGTTGACCTGGTTGAACAGCCGGTCGACCCGCACCCCGTCATAGCCGCCAGGGCCGTAACGCACCGCCACGTCGGCATCGTCGCGCGCCAGGTCGACCAGACGGTCGGTGCCGTCGATGCGGATCTCGATGTCCGGGTGCCGGATGCGGAAATGCTCGAGCCGAGGCATCAGCCACATGGCGCCGAACGAGGGGCTGACGCTGATGGTCAGCACCCCGCTCTCGCAGTGGGCGCGGATCTGCTCGACCCCTTGGGCCAGCTTGTCGAAAGCCTGGCTGAGCGTCGGCAGGGCCGCTTGGCCGGCATCGGTCAGGCGCAGCGCCCGGGTTAGGCGGCGGAACAGGGGCACCTCGAGCAGCTCTTCGAGCGCCTTGACCTGGTGGCTTATCGCGGCCGGCGTGACGTTCAGCTCGGCCGCCGCCTTGGTGAAGCTGAGGTGCCGGCCAGCCGATTCGAAGGCCCTGAGAGCGTTCAAGGGCGGGAGCGGTCGAGCCATCGTCTATACCTGAATTTCTCTAACAGATAAGCTGAGGTCTTTTCGTTTGTTGAAGATCACAGATGTGCACATTTTCCCATAGTTCAAGGAAGATCTCACCGATACCGGTGCGATGGGGGCAGTCTCATGGATCAAATAAACCTAGACCATGAGCATGCCGTCAAGCGGTCAGACCGGAACCCGATGGAGGACAGCATGAACCACTATCACGAGCTTCCCACTCTCGACATCAGCTTCCAGCAGGCCCGCGCCGAGCGGCCAGGCCGCCAGATCGAAAGGATCCCAAGCATCAGCGCCTTGCGGCTGCTCAAAGGCGTGGAATCGGCATTTCGCTGGAGTGTCGGCAGAGTCTCCCGCTGGCGCCATCGGCGCACCGCCATCCGCAAGCTCCAAGCCTTGAGCGACCACCATCTGACGGACATCGGGCTGGACCGCTCCCAGGTCGTCTCACCGGCCGAGGAGTTCATCAAAACCGGCGGTCGGCCAGTATGAACCGAAATACTCAATCTGACTATTACACCGGCGTTATCCTAGTGTTGGTTGCGGCTATAACATACAGCACGGCAGGTTTGTTCACCAAGGGCGTCGAAGCTGGATCGTGGGAAGTAATATTTTGGAGAGGCTTGTTTGCTGCTCTTTTCACAACGGTCTGGACAATAAACAGAGGAACGCTACGGCATAGTTTTTTCGACATGGGGTACAGTGGTTGCGCAGTAGGGGTGGTCGGAGCATTGGGCACGGCGGCCTTTATCCCGGCATTTAAGCTCACGACCATTGCCAATGTTTCACTTATCTATGCGATTTCTCCCCTTATCGCGGCGCTACTTGCTTGGTTGACCCTTGGAGAAAAAGTGTCATCAAGGACGATGGCGGGATGTGTTTGCGCGCTTTTGGGTGTTGCGATCATTGTTTCAGGTTCTATTGGTCAAATCAGCCTCAGGGGCGATTTGCTGGCCTTGTGGATGACCACAGCCATGGCCTCGATAATGGTGATTTATCGCAAGTATCCAGACACGCCAGCGGCGGGCCCAGCCGTGCTGCAATCAGCTTTTTTACTCCCCCTTGCCGCGATCCTTGGCAACCCGTTTGATGTTGAAGACACCGAAGTCTATATTCTGGCTGCTTTTGGACTGCTATTTGCGATCGCGTCCGTTACCTTGGCAGAAGGGGCCAAGCGGGTCCCATCCGGCCAGACCGCTCTTTTGAGTGCCTTGGAAACCCCCCTTGCGCCGATTCTCGCATTCATGGTGCTTGCGGAAACTCCAAGCACCGCAACATTTCTTGGCGGTTCGGTGGTGCTCATTGCGGTGCTTTTCTCGATTAGAAGCGATACTCAATGACCAAGGTCCTGTTGACAGTGTGGACTCCCAGGCAGCGTGAAAATTTTTTCAAGGTGCGCGCCCGACAGTCTGCAAACGATCGATAGCATCATCGTCCGGAACACAGCTCCCCTCCAGCGCCGGAGTTTATCCTCAAGACAGAACATGGTATGAACCACTGCTCCTTTTACCGAGTGCGGGAGGTCTTTGCGATGCTCCGAAATCTCTTGACGGCGCTGGCCCTGTTCTTGGCGACGATTGTCTCCTCTGCCGGGGCCACGCGGGCACAGGACGTGGTGTTGTCGCTCGTCTGCGATCTGGGTGGCGTTCCCGCGCAGATGACCATGGCAGTGCAGTACCAGCAGGCCTTTGACTTTACCACGACGCAGAAGGGCCATATCTCCGGCATCTTCCCCGTGGGCGTCACGATCTACACCGCCGGCGAGGTGGTCAGTCCGACCGCAGGATACAGTTTTCGCGGGGAGAACGAGTTTGCTGATTTCACCGCCGTCGGCACCTACGAGCGGTTTCGCGTGAAATGGGTCCTGGACCCGCAGCGCAACGGGATCTGGATGGTGGTGAACCCCTTCGGCGGCGCGACCTCTCACTTTTGCGCCTTTGTCGAAGCGCGCTGACGCCGGCGCATGTGGGCCGCCGCAGGTCGTCCTCTCGTCAAGCGACGTCCCCTGCCTCCGGTGCACGCTTGCGGCCATTGATCATGGCCCGCAGGAGGTTCTCCCGCTGGCTGAGGCTGGAGAAGATCACCCCTGCCACATGCAAGCCGACAAGGGCCAACAGCAGGTTCGCCAAGAACTCGTGCAGATCTTCGAACCAGCCCGCGGCCAGGAAGGTGTCAGAGACTGACATCCAACCGGTCAGCGCCGTCGCCGCCATGGTGGCGATGAGGGCGAGGATCATCAGGCCGCCGGCCGGATTGTGCCCGACATGGCGACGCTCTTTGCCTCTGATCGCCGCCCAAAGGTAGGCGAGGGCGGTCCTTGGCGAGCGCACGAATTGCGTGAAGCGGGCATAGCGGGTCCCCACCAGGCCCCACAGCAGGCGCAGGCCGATCAGGGCGCCGGCGGCATAGCCGGCCCAGTGGTGCAGGCCGTCCCAGGATTCGGCCGTCAGCCAGGCGAGAGCGAAGCTGACGACCAAGCCCCAGTGGAAGAAACGGACGAGCGGGTCCCAGACCATGACCCTCCGTTCCATCGGATCAGTCCTCCAGCTCGAACTCGACCATCTCGAAGGTCTTGGGGTTGAAGCTGGCCTCGACCTCGCGGCCTTGATCGTCGATGGCATGGGCCTCGTAGCAGCCGTCGTCGCGTTCGATCTCGCTCACCTGCCAACCCTCGGCCTCCAGCTTCTGCTGCAAGGCCTCGGCAGGCTGCCAGTCGGCGGCCGGCACTTGGCAATCGTCATCGTTGCTTGCGTAGGCTGCACCGGCGCCCATGACACCGGCCCCCATGACGCCGGCGGCAAGCGCGACGGCCAAAAGAGTGGACTTCATTGCGTAAGCATCCTCTGCTTGGTTGCGGGTGAGGTGAAGTTAGGGAGGCCAGCTGACGGCAAGCTGAAGCGGGGCCGCTTTGCGCTTCAGCCTGGCGTCAGCTTGAGAGCGCAGCTTGCGCCGAGGAAGGATCGACAAGGGTTTGGCCAGTCTATGCGCATACTTCTGATCGAGGACGATCCGGGCCTGGGCAACGCGGTGCGCGACCATGCCGCCGCCGAGGGAAACGCAGTCGACTGGGCCAAGCGGCTGGCGGAGGCCGAAGCCGACCTGCGGACTGCCGCCTATGACCTGATCCTCTTGGATCTGATGCTGCCGGACGGGCGCGGCGTCGCCTTTCTCAAGCGCCTGCGCGCGGCCGGCGATGTGACGCCGGTCATCATTCTGACGGCACTCGACCAGATCTCCGACCGGATCGAAGGCCTGAACGCCGGCGCCGACGACTACCTCGTCAAACCCTTCGACCTCTCCGAGCTCAGCGCGCGCATCGCTGCCGTGTCGCGCCGCTACAGCGGCAACCCCAACCCGCAGCTGGAGCTGGGCGCGCTCAGCGTCGATTTGGCAGCGCGCGCCGTCTACCGCGAGGGCCGTCCGATCGATCTCACCGCGCGGGAGTGGGCCATCTTCGAGGCGCTGCTCCAGCGCCCTGGCGCCATCCTCTCCAAGAGCCAGCTGGAGCAAAGGCTCTACGACTTCGGCAGCGAGATCGAGAGCAACACGATCGAGGTACACGTCAGCCGCCTGAGGAAGAAGCTGGGCAGGGAGGCGATCGAGACCTTGCGCGGCCTCGGCTATCGCCTGGGGCGGCCATGAAGGCCGGTGGCAGCCTGCAGCGGCGCCTGGCCATCGGCCTCGCCTTTGCCGTCACCCTTATGTGGCTGCTGGCAACGCTTTGGGCCGCTCTGGCATTGCGTCATGAGCTCGACGAAGCCTTCGACGAGAGCCTCGAAGCAGCGGCGCGGCAAATTCTGCCGCTGGCGGCGCACTATGCCGCCTCGGGCCAGGGCGGCGAGACGAGGCTCCCGCTGTCCGATCACGATGACGACGACGATGACGACGATTTGGTCTATCGGGTCCGGGACGCCTCGGGTCGGGTGCTCTTGCTTTCTGCGAGGGCAGACCGCGGCCTCTTTCCGGACGCACCCTTCCGCGGATTTCGAGAGACGAAGGGTCACCGGCTCTATGGGCTCTCTGCGAAGGGAGGGCTTTTCGTCGAGGTCGCAGAGCCCTTGGAGCATCGCCGGGAGGCTATGCTCGATGCGATCGCCGTTCTCTTCTATCCTCTCTTGCTTCTCTTGCCGCTCAGCCTTTTCGGCGCTTGGTGGTTCACGCGCCGCAGCCTGCGCCCCTTGCGCCTCTTCCGCGACGACATCGAGGCGCGCGGGGGCGCAGATCTTTCGCCGCTACAGCCGCACGACGTCCCGGCCGAATTGGCGCCTCTCGCAACGGCCATGAACCACTTGCTGGGGCGTATGCAGAGCACCTTGCAAGCCGAGCGCAGCTTCACCGCGAACTCTGCCCATGAGCTGCGCACCCCGATCGCTGCGGCCTTGGCGCAAACTCAGCGCCTTTTGGCCGAAGCGCCGCAAGGCATCCTGAAGGAGAGAGCCCGGCGGATCGAAAGCGCGCTGCATGACTTGGCGCAGCTGTCGGAGAAGCTGATGCAGCTGGCCAAAGCCGAGGGCGGCGGGCTTCTCGCCGAGGAGCCGCAAGACCTCTCGCCGGTTCTTGACCACGTGATCGACGACCTCCGCCGTCACGGGGACCAGAGGCCGATCCGCCTCGAACGACGCGAGGATGCGTCGCTCGTGTCGCACATGGATGCCGACGCCTTTGCCATCCTGATCCGCAATCTGATCGAGAACGCCCTGAAGCACGGCACGCCTGGAGCACCCGTCGACATCGAGATCCGGGATGCGGGCCGTATCAGCGTCGCCAACAGCGGCCCGCTCGTTCCCACCGAGGACTTGGCGCGCCTGAAGGGCCGCTTCGAGCGAGGCGCCACGGATGCAGAGGGCTCCGGCCTCGGCTTGGCCATTGCCGATGCCATCGCGACCGCAGCCGGCGGATCGCTGCATCTGGCGTCCCCGGCGCAGGGGCGGAAAGACGGCTTCGAGGCCTTGGTCATCCTGACCTAGCGAAGGGCAGGTTACCCCGCTCCGAGAGATGACCTATACTTGCCCGAATTGCAGACAGCGCTGACCGTTCTCTGAGGTGGCACCATGAGCAGGGACACGATCCTAGACGAGCTTTTGGGTGAGCTGCGCGCACGGCTGTCACGCGGAACGAGAGACCTGGAAGGCGAGCTCGCCCGCGCAGTGGCCTTCGGCGAAGGCCTGCCGGCCGGGCGCGACAAGGTCTTTGACTTTCCCTTTATCGAAGCCTTGATCCATGCGGCGGCCGGCATCGAGGCGCTGGGCCAGATCCGCCTGGCGGACATCGAGATCAAGGGCGGCGCGCCGGCCCAGCTCAATCTGGAGTTCCTGCGCCAAGACAAGGGCTTGCTGCTGTTGGATTGCCTCGTCGAAGGCGACCTCATCCTGACCAATGCGCAGCTCGAGGAACTGGACCTCTCGGGCACGACGCTCGACCGCCTCTTGGGCAAGTCGCTGCAGGTCAACGGCAACTTGCTGCTGGAAGGCTCTCGGGTGAGGGAGCGGGTCGATCTTGAGAGCTGCTCTGTCGGTGGCAATCTCAGCTTCAACAAGGCCAAGCTCTCGGCCGCGACCAGCGATGCCAAGGAGGAAAAGCGCGAACGCGGCCCCGTCGCCCAGGGCGATCCGCGAACCGTGCGCCGCGAGAGCTATCGGCGCGACGAGATGGTCTTTCTTTGGGGGGCCCGGATTGCGGGATCGCTGCGCTTCAGCGGCGCCGGCAGCAACCGCAAGATCCGCATGACCAATGCCCATGTCGAAGGCGATGTCGATCTTTGGGGCGCCAGCTTCACCGACGACGGCAAGGAAGAGAACGGCCTGATCGCCACCAACTGCCAGATCGGCGAGAAGTTCATCATCACCAACGTGACCTTCTCGGAGAACTCGCGCCTGGCGCTCGACTACAGCCGCGTGCGCGTGCTGCAGGCCGAGCGCGATTCCGTGCTCTGGCCTCGCGCCCAGCACCTCTCGCTGGAAGGCTTCTTCTTCGATGCACTCACCTTCCCGCAACGCCAGACCGGCGCCGAGACCACAGTCTTCGACGAGGAGCTCACCATCGCTTGGCTGAAGCGCAACGGCCCGGCCTTTTACCGCCAGCCCTGGCTTCATGCCGCCCGCTCCTTCCGCGACAAGGGCTACCGCTCGGAGGCGACCAAGATAATGATCGCCATGGAGAAGGAATCGGACCGCGTCGAGCGTGCCTTCGGTCCCGGCGAGCGCGCCAGGCCGGGGCTGATCCGACGAACCGCATCGCGCCTCATCCGCTCTCTCTGGTGGTTCGCCGACTACGGCCACCGGCCGCAGAAGGTCCTCTGGCCGATCGTCATCCTCATTCTTGCCAACGCGGTGACCAACTACGTGCTGATCAAGGTTCACCCCGCAGCCTTCGTGACACAGTCGCAAGACATCATGATGGCCGAGCACGACCCCGATCCCAATTCCCTGCCCGAACACCCCCTGTTCGATTCGCTTACCTTCGCCATCGATACCTTCGTGCCCGGCCTCGAGTTCGGCCAAGAGACCGCGTGGCAGCCAAACTGGCACGATCAGGTGGGCCGCTTCTATGCGCTCTACCTATACCTTTTCCACATGACGGCGGGCCTGGTCTTGACCGGCGTGCTGGTCGCCGGCGTCACCAAGAAGTTGACCGAGGAGACTTAGTCCCCTGTCAGTGAGCGCCTTCGGTGCCGGGCGCTTCTCGCCAGACGGCGAAGCGTTCGCAGAAGGCCAAGGCGTGGGTGAAGTCCCACTGTGCCATATGCGCCGCATAGACCGTCTTGTGTCGCGCCATGATGCGGACGTAGTACTCCAGCTGAGCCTCGACGTCAGGAAACATGATCAGGCGGGTGCCGATGTCGTACTCAAGCTCCTCCAGATAATCCAGGAAGCTGTCGAAGCAGTCTCGAATGAACACCTGCTTCTTCGTGAACCTCAGATCGTCGTTTTGAAGGGCTTCGTGTACATCCTCTTGTTTGATGGCCACACGTTCACTCTCGCTGATAGGATAGCTTCGTCCGCTCCAATCCAGCATGCGCATGGCATAGGTGGATCCGCTGTCCGCCTTCATCTCGTCGAGGATCTTCTTGGCCTCGCGAGTCTGCTTCCAGCGGAGCTCTTGGGCGGCCTGCTCGCGGTTGCGCCTCATCTCCACGATGGCGCGAACGGCGGCGATGACGCCACCGACGGCACCGATCACCAAGGCCAGGGTTTGCAGAATGTCGGTCGCGGTGTCCATGGCTACTGCCTCGCCTGCCGTTCGGGACCTGGTGCCGCCTCCAGGCTGAGAAATCCGGCCGGAATGGCGCCGCTCAACCACACACCGTCGCCGACCTCGCGAAAGCCCACACCAGCGCTATGGGCTTCACCCGCCCTGACCTTGATGATCTTCGGTGACGGCGCCTTCCTGCGGCCGACGATCATGGCCAAGTCGATTGTCGCCGAGAGATGGACGAACTGTCTGCGCATCGGCCTCAGGGCATCTTTGAGAATAGCGGCCGCCGCCTCGGGTGAGGTCCCGTGCCACAGGAAGGCAGGGGGCGCCGTCAGCCCGTAGCCGGCAGAAGCGCCCTCGACGGAGTGACCGTAGCGTGCCCGAATCCGATTGCCGACAATCTCATGACGCTTCTTCGTTGCGTGTGCCGTGAGGTTCCTTACATCGTCTTCCGAGAGGGTGGCGAAACTTGGATCCTTCCTCTTCAGCGCTTCGACGAGCAGGGACAGGGCTACAAACCCCTCTTCGTCGAGGCTGAGCCCGTAGTCCTGCGGCGCGTGCCTTAAAGCATGCGACAGCACACGGCTGAGCCTGGTCTTGTCATAGCCCGACATCGAGCAGTGGTCCGTTTAAGGGCGCGCCGATCACTGGCAGCGATTGGCCCGCCCGTTGTTGCGCGCCACGCGGTTGCCCCAGCGCAGCAGGTTCACGTTGCAGTCGTCGCGGTCGATCGTCACCTCGATGAGGCACAGGCTGTCGCGCGCCCGGGCCTCGGCGATCGCCTTGTCCAACTCGCCTTCCGTGGTTGCCTTGCAGCTCCAGCCATTGCCGTCCTCTGCGTTCAGCACCTTCACCAATCCGGCATAGTCCCAGTTTTTGATGGTGTTGTAGGGGCCGTCGTGGATCTCCACCTCGATGGTGTAGCCGCCGTTGTTGATCAGGAAGATGATCGGGTTGGCACCATAGCGGATCATCGTGGAGAGCTCTTGCGCGGTCAGCTGGAAGGAGCCGTCGCCGATGCAGGAGACCAAGCGACCCTTGGCCTTGCCCAGGGCATAGCCCAGCGTGGCGCCTACCGACCAGCCGATCGAGCCGTACTGCAATTGAATCTCGAAGCCCGCGCCTTCGGGCAGGCTGAGGTCCATGCCGTTGAACCAGGAATCCCCGGTCTCGACCAAGAGGCTGCTGTCGGAATCGAGCATGGCTTGAATGCGTGCGAAGAGCTGGCGGACGGTCAGCGGCGTGTCGGCAGCGCCCGGCTTGATCGTCGGCCTCTCGTGTTGCACCCGCTTGAAGGCCTTGACTGCGCCGCCGTTGGCATTGAGCTTGCCAGCCAGCCCTTCCAGAAAGTCGGTCATGCGCACGTTGCTGTAGACCGCATCGCCCATCTCGACCGAGGTCGGCTTGGCGACGACCGCCTTCTTCTTGTCGTAGGCCAAGTTATGGCCGGTGGTGGTGTAGTCGGTGAAGACGGCGCCGGCGAAGAGAAGGGCATCGGCAGACTCGACGATCTCGCCGCAGCCCTGCCAGCTGACCGGCCCCCAGTAGATGCCCATGTAGTTCTCATGCTGCTCCGACAGCACAGCCTTGGCGTCGGGCATGGCTGCCAGGGCGTAGCCGGACTTGTCCGCCAGGCCCCGCAGTGCCGCCTGCGCCTGTGCCGCCCGCACCTTGCCGCCGGCCACCAGCACCGGCCGACTGGCGGCGTTCAAGAGGTCGGAGACATGCTCGATTGCGGCCGCCAGGGAGTCCGGATCGCTGGTGACGGACCGAGCAAAGCCCCGGCCGATCGGCGCAGATGTCTCAGCCCCCGCGGTGTTGCAGGCGACCTCGATGTAGACCGGCTTGCGCCGCAGCATGGCGGTGTCGATCGCGCGGTCGATCTGATCGGGCGCCAATGAGGGATGATGCAGCACCACGCTGTCGACGGTGACCCGCTTATAGATCTCCTCCTGATAGCGGTAGTCGACCTGACCCAGGGTATGGTGCAGGTACTCGTACTCCGCCTCTGAATTGGTGTTGGGACCGCCGGAAATGGCGATCAGCGGCAGGTCCTCGGCATAGGCGCCGGCGACGGCGTTGATCAGGCTGAGCCCGCCGACGCTATAGGTCACCACTGCCGCGGAAGGCCCGCCGGTCGCGCGCGCATAGCCGTCGGCGGCATAGCCGGCATTCAGCTCGTTGCAGCAACTGATCATGGTGAGATCGGGGTTCTTCAAGAACTCGTCCAGCAGGACGAGGTTGTAGTCGCCCGGCACCACGAAATAGTGACGCAGGCCGGCATCGACCAGCCGTTGCGCCAGATAGGTCCCAACCGTCCAGTGTTCCGACGCCATCGCCCGGCCTCCTGCTTGCTTCGATCAGTCGAACACGTGGCCGTGCTCGAAGCGCTCGTCCAGCCCGGCCGCCTCGGTCAAGGCGGCGACGTTCTGCTTGGTGAAGAAGCCGCCATAGCCGTGGCAGCGCTCGACATACTCGGTGATCAGGATCGAGTATTCCGAATGCTTGGAGAAGATCTGCTTCAAGTCCGGCTCCTCGCCGCAGGTGCCCACCACATGGGCCAGGAAGGGCACCCCCAGCTTCTTCAGCTCGCCGACGACGTAGTCGATGTTCTTCTCTCCGCTCGGGTGATCGCCGTCCAGGACCTCATAGGCGATGTGGTGCATGCGCCGGCCGAAGTTGCGCACGAAGTTCTCCGTCGGCATCGGCAAGCCCTCGAAGGAGTTGACGAATGACGGCGTGTTGTTGGCGGTGAAGACCTTGGCTGGCGAGTGCTTCTCGTCGCTGACGTTGGGGTTGCGGTTCACGTTGGTCGAAGAATTCATGTCGGCGATGTTGTAGGCGCCCCAGAAGTAGTAGTTCGACATGCTCAGGAACTCGAGGATGGCGTCTTCGCGCTCCCCGGACAGGATGCGGGTCGCCATATGGTCGGGGCCCAGCACCAGCTTGGACACGTCAGTAGCGGCAATCTCCTCCTCCGTCTGCTTCAACGCATCCCGCTCGGCCTTGGTGAGCTGCAGAATAGCCCCGGCCCCGATGGCGGCGGTGTCGTTCAAATCAAGCGCCGTGTAGCCCACGCGGTTGCCGGTGAAATCCGAGGGGTAGGTGAAGACGAAGTGCTCGTTGGCGAAGAAAGGATTGGCCTCGTCCTCGGCTTGGTGAAAGCGGATCTCGTGTGACTCCAGAACCTTCTTCGTCTCCTGGAGGTCCTGGGTCGCGAAGATCTCGCCGACGTAGCGGGCGTTGGCCTTGGGCCGGGCCCGCGGGTAGAGCATGTTGAAGCGGGTGATGTCGTCCTGGTAGTCGCGGCTCAAGGGCTCCAGCAAAATCAGCCGCGGCTGCTCGGGCGCACTGCTGAGAAACATGACCCGGTGGGTGTCGTTCAGCCTGACGCAGTCGAAGCGATAGGGCGTCATGCGATAGAGCTCTTGCATGTAGGCCAGCGCGTCGCCGTGCTCGACCTGGACCACCAAGCCGCGCATGTTGCCCAAGAGCGCCTCTAGCCCGCTCTCTTTGCGGCGCTGATAGATCTTCAGCCGGTACTCGTCGAAGAAGTCGGAATTCCTCTTATCGCCGGTGGGCGCCAAGGTCATGATGTCCAGTGCCATTGCTTTCCTCCAGTAAGCCGTCCGCGATCCTGCCCGAGATCAGGAGTCCGCGCGCTCGAGATTCGGATAGACGGGTTGCCAGCGCTTTTTTTCCAGCCGGGACAAGAGCGCCTCGTCCGAGCTGGGATCCGCCAGCCCCTCCTTCTGCGCTTGCTTGGCAACGGCGAAGGCGATGTCCATCGCCACCGTGCGCACCTCGGAGAGCGGCGGCAGCAGCGCGCCTTCCGGATCGCTCAAGGCCGGCGCATTCCGGCTCAAGGCGCCCGCGGCGGCCATGAACATGCCGTCCGACACGCGGCGCGCGCCGCCGCCGATGATGCCCAAGCCCATCGCCGGGAAGATGTAGGAATTGTTGCACTGTGCGATCGCGTAGCTGCGCCCGCCATAGCTGACCGGATCGAAGGGGCTTCCGGTCGCGACCAGAGCGCGGCCCTCGGTCCAGGCGATCAGGTCGGACGGCAAGGCCTCGATTCGAGAGGTGGGATTGGAAAGGGGGAAGATGATGGGCCGATCGCAATGCTTGGCCATCTCGCGCACCATCTCTTCGCTGAAGGTATTGGGCTGGCCGGAGACGCCGACCAGAACGCTGGGCCGCGCATGCTTCATGACGTCCATCAGCGAGATCTGGCCGTCCCCACCGCTGGCCCAGGCGGCCACCTTGTCTCTCGGCTGCAGAAGCTTGGTCTGGAAAGGCAGCAAGCCTTCGATGCCGTCGTGCAGGAGGCCGGGGCGATCGATCATGAAGAAGCGCTGGCGGGCAGCGGCCTCGTCCAAGCCTTCCTCGACCATGGTGCGCACCATCTGCTCGGCAATGCCGCAGCCGGCCGAGCCGGCGCCGAACATGACGACGCGCTGATCCGACATCTTGGAGCCGGCGGCTTTGGCCGCAGCCAGCAAGGTTCCGGCGGCGACCGCCGCCGTCCCCTGGATATCGTCGTTGAAGGTGCAGAGCTGATCGCGGTAGCGGGCCAGCAAGGGGGCGGCGTGGGTCTGGGCGAAGTCTTCGAACTGCAGCAGGACGTCGGGGAACTTGCGCTTCACCGCTTGGACGAAAAGGTCAAGGAAATCGTCGTAGTCCTGGCCGGTGACGCGCTCGTGGCGCCAGCCGATGTAGAGCGGGTCGTCCAGGCGCTCTTGGTTGTTGGTGCCGACGTCCAAGAGGATCGGCAGGGTGGTATGCGGGCTGACGCCGCCGCAAGCGGTATAGAGCGACAGCTTGCCGATCGGAATGCCCATGCCGCCGGCCCCCTGATCGCCCAGGCCCAGGATGCGCTCGCCGTCGGTCACCACGATAGCCTCCACTTGCTTTACCGGCGCATTGTCGAGGATGGTGTCGATGATGTCCCGCTCGGGGTAGGAGATGAAAAGGCCGCGCGAGCGCCGATAGATCTCGCTGAACTGCTGGCAGGCAGCGCCGACCACGGGCGTATAGATGATCGGCATCATCTCGGCCAGGTGCTCATGCAGCAGGCGATAGAAGAGCACCTCGTTGCGGTCCTGCAGCGCGCGGAGATAGATGTGGCGTTCCAAGTCCTCCGTCTTGCGGCTGTAGGCGGCGTAGGCGCGTTCCACCTGCTGGTCCAGCGTGTCGATCTGCGGCGGCAGCAGGCCCTGGAGTTGAAACGTTTGGCGCTCTTCTTCAGAAAAGGCCGAGCCTTTATTGAAGAGCGCATTGTCTAACAGATCGCCCCCCACCTCAGTAACAACAAATGTATCAGCCGTTTCAAGTTGATCCATCGACGTTGCCTCCCCGCTTGGCCATCGATAGTCAGATGGCATGCACTAGTATCAGCTTTGACAAAAAGCTGATACTAGGCTGTTTGATCGCGTGGCCGATTCACGCACAAACACCTGCTTCGTCCCGAATCAGGTGTTTGTGCGATCGGGCACTAGTGTTGAAACCCTGCCAGAGGTTAGAGGGAAAGCGGGCGCTTGGAAACCCGAATGGCGCCGCCAATCGCCCGCTTGCCGGGCGGCCCCCTCTAGAAGGCCAGGAAGGCCTGGATCACCACGGCGTTGGTGAGGTCGACGAAGAAGGCGCCGACCAAGGGCAGGATGATGAAGGCCGTGGGTGCGGGCCCATGCGATTTGGTGACCGCCGTCATGTTGGCGATGGCCGTGGGTGTGGCACCCAGCGCGAAGCCGGCGAAGCCCGCGCTCAAGACGGTTGCCAGATAGTCGCGGCCCATCAGGGGAAAGAGCACGAAGAGGATGAAGACGACGACGGCGGCCACCTGCACGGCCAGGATGATCAGCAAGGGCCCGGCAAGGTCGGCGATCGACCAGAGCTGCATGCCCATCAGGGACATGGCGATGAAGAGCCCCAGCGAGAAGTCGGAGATCAGCGCCAGGGCACGCGTGCGGGCCGGCCAGAAGACACCGGGAAAGACGTAAGGGACCGTGTTCGACAGGATGATGGCCACCAGCAGGCAGGAGACGAAGAGCGGCAGCTTCAAGCCGAGCGCGGTGATCTCCTCGTTCACGAAGTAGCCGATGATGATGGCAATGTTCAGCGCCAGGATGACGGCCATGATGCTCACATGGTTGATCTGCTCGCTCTTCTCCTTCTCGTGCGGGATGCCGACCAAGAGCCCGTCTGGCGGGCTGTCGGCGATCTTGTGGCGGGACAGCAGGAACTTGGCGATGGGCCCGCCTAGCATGCTGGCGAGCACCAGGCCCAAGGTCGCGGCTGCGACGCCGATCTCCAAGGCTCCAGGGACGCCATGCTCGGCAGCGATCTCCGGCGCCCAGGCGATCGCCGTGCCATGCCCGCCGATCAGCGAGGCAGAGCCCGCCAGCACGCCTACCGCCAAGGGCTGCCCCATCGCCAGAGCCACCGCCACGCCCACCACGTCCTGAAAGACGATGTAGGCCAGCGTCAGCCCCAGCAAAATCATCAGCGGCCGACCGCCGGCAATCAGGTCCGAGACCCGCGCATTGATACCGATCGCCGTGAAGAAATAGACCAGCAGCAGGTCGCGACGCTCCAGATCGTACTGCAATTCCAATCCGCTAAAGACGAAGATTGCCAGGCCTGCCAAGGAGGCGATGACGCCACCGGTGACGGGCTCGGGAATGTTGTAGGAGCGCAGGATGTGAATCTTGGCGTTCAGCTTCATTCCCACGAAATAGACGATGATGCCTATGGTGTAGGCCAAGAAGGAATGAACGACGATCGTGTTTTCGGCCATGAGAGGGCCCCCCGAACGCCCCCTAGGCTCTGGGCAGGGGCTCAATCAAGCTGCATTTGGCCCTCAAAGACAGGCCTCATAGCTCGGCGTCAAGCCGCTCAAGACCTCGGCCCCGCCCTTTGTCACCAGCAGAGTGTGGCCCAGGCTCATAGCCAGGCCAGCCTCGGCGTCGGCGAGAATGGCGTGCAGGAAGAGCACCATTCCGGGCTCGGCCGGCAGCGGATTTCCCATGTAGAGCATCGGAGGAACGTCCATCCAGGACGGCCGGTAGGTGGCACCCAGCGAGTAGCCGCAGGCCGACATGCGCGCATGGCCGAAGCCCTCGGCGTCGAAGACCTTGCGGTGGGCGGCGTCGATCTCGCCCAGCGGCCGGTCCGGCTTCGCAGCCTCGGTCATAGCGGCCAATGCGTCACGGGTCACCTGGAACATGCGCTCTTGCCTGGGATTGGTCTGGCCGATCGGCAAGGTGCGCATGAGACAGGCGTTGTAGCGGCGATAGCTTGCCGCAAACTCCAAGGTCAGCTGGTCGACGGGGTCGAGCGTGCGATAGCCGGTCGAGGCGCGCACCAGCAGGGCCTCCTCACCTGACCCCAGCACCGGACCGGAGGGCGGCGGGTCACCGCCGCCGGCCAAAATGGCATAGGCCCCGGCCGCCGCGATCTCGCCCTCGAAGGCCCCGGGCCGGGCGGCGGCGGTCATGGCCTCCAGCGAGCGGTCGGCGAGTTCTGCTGCCTTGCGAACGTATTGGATCTCCGCCGACGACTTGGTGAGCCTTAGGCCGCGCACGATCATCGAGCCATCTGAAAGCTGGCACCAGTCCTCCAGCCGCGCACGCAAGAGGTCATAGTTCTTCGCCAAGAGGCCGAAGGTGTCGCGCTCGACGCCGACGCGCGCACCCTTCAGGCCCTTCTCCTCCAGGATGGCGAAAAGCTCTTCGGTCGGATCCTTGCCTTCGGCATCATACCAGAGCCGCACGTCCTCGATCACCGAGGTGAGCCTCGCCTGCTCGCGATCGGGTCGCCGGGTGAGCAAAGTCAGCGGCGTTTCGTCGGCGGTGACCACCAAACACTGAAAGAAGACAAAGCCGCTGGTATCGAAGCCGGTGAGGTAATAGTGGCTCTCCTGGCCGAAGACTAGAAGCGCGTCTAGCTCCGCCTCGCGTAACCGCTGGCGTGCGCCGGCTATCCGCCGCGCAAACTCCTGTCTTTCGAAATGCAATGCCATCGCCTATACCCCCTTCGCCTCGCATCTCCGAGACACTAGCAGCGGGCCTTTGCGAGGCCCATCCCATCTTCCGCCAAGGCCAGAGACTACGATAAGCCCGGCGGCCATCCCGCCTGCGTGCAGATCTCACGAATGATCGCAGCGAACTGCTTCATGTGGTCGGTTTGCTGCTGAGCGAGGGAATAGGCGATCACGTATTCGAAAGAGATCTTAGGCTCGAAGGGGCGTACCACGACACCGTTTTGCAGCCATGTTGAGGCGGCAAAGGGTTCGATGACGGCCACGGCAAGGTTGGCTGCGATCAGGCTGTAGCCGGTGTGCGAGTTGGAGATACCGATGCCTTCATCGTAGGTGACGCCCGCCTCGGCCAAGACCTCTCCCACAGGCCTCCAGTCAACCAGGCCTGTCGGGAGAATGGCGAGGACGTTCTCGCCGACGAGATCAGAGGCCTCTATCACCTCTTTCTTCGCCAAGGCGTGAGATTCGTGTAGCGCGCAGACATGGAAGGCCTTCATCAACGGTTCCTGCACGATTCCGGAGGTTTCCGGGAAGGCTTGGGTGGCTGCCAGATGAGTGAGATGGGTTTGCAGCCGAAGCACGATCTCCGAAGAATCGAAGCCTTCGATAAAAATGTTGACCACCGGATGAAGCTCGGTAAAGCGACGCACCACTTCCGGAAAGAGGCAAGTGGCAAGCGCCGGCGTTGCACAGACCTTGAGATCGGCGGGCTGCTGCCGTCTGATTTGCTCGGCCAAGCGATCTAGCTGGTCCAATCCCATGAAAAACTTCTCGACCCCCTGATAGAAGCGGATGGCCTCGCTGGTCGGCCGAAGGCGGCGCTTGTAGCGATCGAACAGCCTGAAGGAGAGGTCCTCCTCGAGCTCGGCAATGAGCCGGCTGACCGCAGGTTGGGTAATCGACATGGCATCCGCCGCCGCCGTTGCAGTCCCAGTGATCATGACATAGCGGAATGCCATGACGTGTCGGTATCGCATGTTGCCGTCCTCGCGCAGTTCATAACTAATCAGCATATTATGATCAAAAAAGGCAATTTGCTTATCTTTAGCAGCGCGTCTAGTCAATCCTGAATGTCAAGTTTCGAGCTCACCTGGCTCGGTTGGACAGGGATCAAAATGGCGGAACCACCGACAGTCGTCGTCGCAGGATACGGAGTCTGGGCATCTGCAAAGGTCAATCCCTGCACCCAGATCCTCGAAGGCCTAAAGCACCGCGACTGGCCAGATTGCCGGGTCGCGGCAATCGAAATTCCGGTCGTCAGCAACGCGCTCTATCAGCGGATCGAAGAAATACTGCTGGACATGAAGCCGCGTGCCTGGCTCGGCCTCGGCGTGAACACGCTGCCCAGCGCCGCCATCATCAAGGCCGAAAAGGTGGGGATCAACTGGCGCCACTTCGGCGTTCCCGACAACGCCGGCTTCCGGGCGAACATGCAAGCCGTGGTCGAAGAGGGCCCGGCCGCGTACATCGCGGACTATCCTTATGAGACAGCCGTTTGCGAGATGAAGGCGGCCGGGATTCCAGCCTACCAGTCGTTCCATGCCGGAACGCATCTGTGCAATCAGATGCTCTATACATCCCGCCACTTGGCAGAGCTGCACGGACTTGGAACGCGCTGCGGGTTCATCCATGTCCCGCGAACGACCGAATACATCTCACAGCTCGCATGGCCAAGCGATCTTCACCCCTCGATGGGGTTAGAGATCCCGTCCCTCAGCCTGACGATGATGACCGAAGCCGTGGCCATTGCGGTGAACAGCATGGCGCGCAACGCAAGCGCGACCGATGCGGCTGCGTGAGCATGATGTGGCCGCAGCACGACGCCTTTTCGCCTGACTATCCAAACCGGTCCGGCCGTCGCCGTGCCTGAGTGGAGAGCACTTGTGAAAGCGATTCGAACCGCAAGGCGACAGGGCTCTCAAACCTTCATGCCTTAACAACGAAGCAGGAAATGCCCGATGACAGAGTCCACAGCCGTAAAGGCGAAGAAAGGCGCAATGCAGCGCTTTCTTGACGTGATCGAGGGGGTCGGCAACCGCCTCCCCGAACCGACGATCCTCTTTATCGGTCTGGTCGGTGCCGTGCTACTGGTCGCCGCAATTCTGTCGACCCTCGGTGTGGTCGTCGAGACGCCGACCGGTGCATTTCCTATCAACAATTTGATCGGCAATGCTCCGGTCGAACTGCAGAACCCGCGCAACGGCGAGGTGATCGCCTCCTATTCCAGCGGCTGGCAATACCTTCTGCACACATTGACGCCGAACTTCGTGGGCTTCGCACCCTTCGGCATGGTTCTCGTGATCATGATCGGGATCGGTGTGGCCGAGCACTGCGGGCTGATCGGCGCAGCAGTGCGGAAGCTGGTCCTGAGCGCACCCGCCCGGCTGGTAACCCCCGCCGTCGTTTTTGCGGGAGTCATGGCCAACATCGCTGCCGATGCCGGATTCTTCGTGCTGATCCCGCTCGGTCCGATCGTCTTCTACGGTCTTGGCCGGCACCCGCTGGCGGGGCTTGCGGCAGCCTTTGCCGGCGTCTCAGGCGGGTTCAGCGCCAACATCGTGATCACCTCGCTTGATCCGCTGCTTGGCGGGTTCACACTTGCCGCCGCCGGTGTGGGAGACGCGATCGTCGGCACGGACTTTGCCGACACGCTGAACATTGCAACGATGAACTACTACTTCCTTATTGCCTCGACCTTCCTGGTCGTCGCAATCGGCACGCTGGTCGTGGAGAAGGTGGTAGAGCCGCACCTCGGCCCCTACTCGCGACCCGAAGGCGTTTCGATCCCGGAAATGCCCGACCAAACTCCGCCTGAAGAGGTCAAGGCACTCCGCTGGGCCGGGATCACCTTCCTTGGCTTCGTGGCGCTCATCGCCTGGATGTCCATCCCGGTTGTCAGCGACGTTCCGCTCCTTGGCGTCCTTTCGACTGCAAGCCTGCCGGCAGAGCAGATCATGGCGATCGAGGCGCGCTATGGCAGTGTCAACTTCACCCACTCCCCGCTCTTCCAAACGCAGGTCATCGTATCGCTTCTGTTCTTCATGTTCATGCTCCCGGGCCTGACCTACGGCGTCGTCGCAGGAAAGTTCCGCTCGGGTGCCGACTTCGTCCGGACCATGGAACAGGCGATGTCGAGCATGATCGGGTACATCGTGATCGTCTTCTTCATGGCCCAGTTCGTTGCCTACTTCAACTCGTCCAACATCGGCGTGCTGATCGCGATGCAGGGGGCAGCACTGCTCGAACTGGTGCCGAGCGATACGACGGTGGGAACGGTCATCCTGATTTTCGGCTTCGTTCTTCTAGCCGGCTTCATCAACCTCTTCATGGGCTCGGCCTCGGCCAAATGGGCAATCCTGGCGCCGATCTTCGTCCCGATCATGATGACGGTGAATGTCTCCCCAGCGGCGACGCAGATGCTCTACCGCATCGGAGATTCGAGCACCAACATCATCACGCCGCTGATGACCTACTTCGCCTTCGTCATGACCGTCGGCGCCAAGTACCAGCCGAGGTTCGGGATCGGCACGCTGGTCTCCCTCATGCTACCGTTCTCGGTTGCTTTCCTGATCTGCTGGACACTGATGTTCCTTGCGTGGGCGCTGATCGGTCTGCCGCTCGGACCTGGTGCCGAGATCTTCTTCGCGCCGCCGGCCGGCCAGTGACATCCGGCGCCGGTGACCCGCTCAGCACCAACGGTATGACCGCGAACAGTGGTTTCATCGGCAAGGTCAAAGAGGCGAACGCGGCCCTGCGGAGGGCGGGGCCGCGTTCTTCAGAACGTATTACTCAGCCGCCTCCGCATAGTCCTCCATCGGCGGGCAGGAACAGACCAGGTGGCGGTCGCCGTAGGCGTTGTCCACCCTGTTCACCGGCGGCCAGTATTTGTCGACGCCAAAGGCGCCGGGCGGGTAGCAGGCCTCTTCGCGGCTGTAGGGGCGGTTCCACTCCCCGACCAGGTCCGCCACCGTGTGCGGCGCGTTCTTCAGCGGGTTGTTCTCCGGGTCGGCACGGCCCTCCTCGATGTCGGCTGCCTCCTTGCGGATCGAGATCATGGCATCGCAGAAGCGATCGAGCTCCGCTTTGGGTTCCGATTCCGTGGGCTCGATCATCAAGGTGCCGGCCACCGGCCAGCTCATGGTCGGCGCATGGAAACCGCTGTCGATCAGCCGCTTGGCAACGTCGTCGACGGAGACGTTGGCGGTCTCGCTCAAGGGGCGGGTGTCGACGATGCACTCGTGCGCAACACGGCCGTTGGCGGCCTTGTAGAGCACCTCATACGAGCCTTCCAGCCGCTTGGCGATGTAGTTGGCGTTGAGGATCGCGACCTTGGTCGCCTGAGTGAGCCCGTCGCCGCCCATCAGCAGGCAGTAGGCCCAGGAGATCGGCAGGATCGAGGGCGAGCCATAGGGTGCCGCCGAGACCGAGCCCGGACGCCCGTCGGTCTCCGGGTGGCCCGGCAAATAGGGCGCCAGGTGCGCCTTGACACCGATCGGCCCCATGCCCGGACCGCCACCGCCGTGCGGAATACAGAAGGTCTTGTGCAGGTTCAGGTGACTGACATCGCCGCCGATCTTGCCGGGCTGGGCGACCCCGACCATGGCGTTCATGTTGGCACCGTCGAGATAGACCTGCCCGCCATGGGTGTGGGTGATCGCGCAGACCTCGCGCACCGTCTCTTCGAAGACGCCGTGGGTCGAGGGATAGGTGATCATGCAGCCGGCCAGCGCCGCGCTGTGTTGCTCGGCCTTGGCGCGGAAGTCATCGAGGTCGATGTCGCCGTTCTCCGCCGACTTCACCGCCACCACCTTCCAGCCGGTCATGTGCGCGGAGGCAGGATTGGTGCCGTGCGCAGAGGTCGGGATCAGGCAGACGTCGCGATGCCCTTCGCCCCGGGCAAGATGATAGCCACGGATCGCCAGCAGGCCGGCATACTCGCCCTGCGCACCCGAGTTGGGCTGCATCGACATGGCGTCGTAACCGGTGATCTGGCAGAGCTTGTCGGAGAGATCCTCGATTACTTCGCGGTAGCCCTCGGTCTGACTGGCCGGCGCGAAGGGGTGGATCCCGGCGAACTCCGACCAGGTGACCGGGATCATCTCCACCGTCGCATTGAGCTTCATCGTGCAGGAGCCCAAGGGGATCATCGCGCGATCCAGCGCCAGGTCGCGGTCGGCAAGCCTCCGCATGTAGCGCGTAATCTCCGCTTCGGAGCGGTTCAGGTGGAAGATGGGGTGCGTGAGGTAGGGAGTCTCGCGCAAGGCTTCCTTCGGCAGGCGATACTCGCGATTGCGGCTGGAATCGTCCTTCAGCTTGCCGCCGAAGGCCCGCCAAACCGCCTCGATCGTCTCCGGCCGGGTCTGCTCGTCCAGGCTGATGCCGACACGGGTTTCACCGATGCGGCGCAGGTTGACGCCGTTGGCCACGGCGGCGTTCAGGATCACGCCCTGCAACGCGCCCACCTCCACCGTGATGGTGTCGAAGAAGACCTTGGGCGAGACGGTGAAGCCGAGGCTCTCCAAACCCTTGGCCATCCGCGAGGTCTTGCGGTGCACGCTCTGGGCGATGGCCTTGATCCCGTCGGGGCCATAGTAGACGGCATACATCGAGGCCATAACCGCCAGCAGAGCTTGCGCCGTGCAGACGTTGGAGTTGGCCTTCTCGCGGCGAATGTGCTGCTCGCGGGTCTGCAGCGCCAGGCGATAGGCCTTGTTGCCGCGGGAATCGATGGAGACACCGATGATGCGACCCGGCAAAGCGCGCTTGTAGGCATCCTTGGTCGCCATGTAGGCGGCGTGCGGCCCGCCATAGCCCATCGGCACGCCGAAGCGCTGGGTCGAGCCGACGGCGATGTCGGCACCCATGTCGCCCGGAGAGCGCAGTAGAGCCAGGGCCAGGGGGTCGGCTGCGACAATGGCGATGGCCTTGGCGGCATGCAGCTGCTCGATCACGTCGCTGAAATCGCGCACATGGCCATAGGTGCCGGGATACTGGAAGATGGCACCGAAGACCTCTTCGGCGACCAGCTCGTCCGGATTACCCACCACCACCTCGATGCCGAGCGGCTCGGCACGGGTGCGGATGACGGCGACGTTCTGCGGGTGGCAGTTCTCGTCGACGAAGAAGGTTTTGGACTTGGACTTGGCCACCCGCTTGGCCATGGTCATGGCCTCGGCCGCCGCCGTCGACTCGTCCAGCAAGGAAGCATTGGCGATCTCCAGACCGGTCAAGTCGCTGACCATGGTCTGGTAGTTCAACAGCGCCTCCAACCGGCCCTGGCTGATCTCCGGCTGGTAAGGCGTATAGGCCGTGTACCAGGCCGGGTTCTCCAGAATGTTCCGACGAATGACCGGCGGCGTCGTGGTGCCGTAGTAGCCCTGCCCGATCAGCGAGGTCAGGACCTTGTTCTTGCGCGAGACGGCACGCATGTGGAAGAGCGCGTCGCGCTCGGACATGGCCGGGCCCCAATCGAGCGCTTCGGCTTGGCGGATGGCGGCCGGGACGGTCTCGTCGACCAGTTGGTCCAGGCTCTCGACGCCGACAACTTTCAGCATCTCGGCCATCTCGCTGGGCGAGGGGCCGATGTGACGCAGGTTCGCGAAGTCGTAGGGCGTATAGTCGGTGAGTTCAAAGCTCATGGTTTCAAACCTTAGCCGATCGAAGCCTTGTAGGCCTCGGCGTCCATCAATCCTTCCAGCTCACTCGGGTCCGAGAGCTTAATCTTGTAGAGCCAAGCGGCACCCTCCGGATCCTCGTTCAGGGAGCCGGGCGCGTCGGCCAGCGCCTCGTTGGCCTCGACGATCTCGCCGGCGGCCGGCGCATAGATCTCGCTGGCGGCCTTAACGCTTTCGATGACGCCGATCTCGTCGCCCTTCTCGAAGCTCTCGCCGGCCTCCTTCAGCTCGACGAAGACGATCTCGCCCAGTTGCTCGGCCGCATGGGCGGTGATGCCCAAGGTGGCGGTCTCGCCCTCCACCTTCACCCACTCATGATCCTCGGTGAAATAGATGCTCATGGCTCTCTCTCCTAACGCTTGTAGTTGTGCTGCACGAATGGCAGTGCGGTGACCTCGGCCGGCAAAGGCTTGCCGCGCACCACGAGATTGATCTTTGTGCCTGGGTTCGCGTGCTCGGCGGCGACGTAGCCGATCGAAACAGGGCCGCCCAGGGTCGGGCCGAAGCCGCCGCTGGTGACCTTGCCGATCGCGTTGCCTGCACCGTCGGTGATCTCGACGCCCTGGCGCGCCGGCGCACGCCCTTCCGGCGCGATGCCCACCAGCTTGCGCGCTGGTCCGTCGGCCAGCTCGCGCTGGATGCGTTCAGCGCCGGGAAAGCCGCCCTCTTCGCGGCGGCGCTTCTGGATCAGCCACTGGATCTGCGCCTCGACAGGAGAAGTCTCCGCGTCGATGTCGTTGCCGTAAAGGCAGAGGCCGGCCTCCAGTCGCAGGCTGTCGCGCGCGCCAAGACCGGCCGGCGCGCAGTCCTCGTGCGCCAGCAGCGCCTTGGCGACCTCGACGGCGCGGTCCTCGGGGATGGAGATCTCGTAGCCGTCCTCGCCGGTGTAGCCAAGCCGAGAGATGCGACAGGCGGCACCAAGGATCTCGGCCTCGATCGTCTCCATGAAGGTGAGCTCGGCCGCCGCGGGAGCAAGCTGCGAGACGACCGCTTCCGCTGCAGGTCCCTGCACTGCAATCAAGGCCCGGTCAGTTAACTCTGTCAGGCTGCCGGCCTCGAGATTGGCGCGCATGTGCGCGATGTCCTGCTCGCGCATGGAGGCGTTGACCACGATGAAGAAATAGTCGCCGGCGTTGGAAACGATGAGATCGTCCATGATCCCGCCGGCCTCGTTGGTGAAGACGGTGTAGCGCGCCTTGCCGGGCTTCAAGGTCGTCATCGCGCTGGGCACCAGCTTCTCGAGCGCGCCCGGTCCGCCCTCGCCGCTCAGCACCACCTGGCCCATGTGCGAGACATCGAAGAGCGCGGCCTTCTCGCGGCACTGCTTGTGCTCGGCGATGATGCCGCTGGGATAGTTGACCGGCATGGCATAGCCGGCGAAATCGACCATCTTGCCGCCCAGCTCGACATGCAGGTCGTGAAGTGGCGTCTGCTTAGGCGCCGAATCGGAAGTCTGTCCCATGGGTCACGGTTCCTTCGGGGTGAGCGTGGCGCGATTGCCGCCTAGCCTCTGACGACAAAGACCGAGCAGTTGGCATAGCGCACGATGCGGGCCGCATTGGGGCCAAAGGGATAGTGGGGGAAGTCGCCCTTGGCCGAAGCCAGGATGATCAGATCGATATCCTTGGCGTGAGCGGCCTTCAGCACCTCGCGGTAGACGCTGCCCTCTGCGACCAGCAGCTCGGCCTTGGCCCCCGCCTCGTCCAGTATCTTTTGTACCGTGCCACCGACGTGGGCCTTGGCGCCCTTGCCGTAGTCTTCCGGCAGGTTGGGCAGTCGGATAATCTCTGGGATAACAGATATGACTGTCAGGTTCGCGGCGTGGTGGCGAGCCTCCTCCATCGCAACCGACAGCGCCTTTTCCCAAGAAGCCGGATCGGCATAGTCGATCGGCAGCAGGATTTTCTTGAACATGCTCTTTCTCCCTCTCTAGGAGCCCCGGCCTCCCGCCGCTGAAGGACGGGAAACCGGGAGATCCTGCCGACGCTACTTCTCTAGCTTCGAATAGTCGGGTTCAACGCCGCCGCTCTTGAAGAACTCCTTGGTCATCATGAAGACCATGGGACTCAAGAGCGCCAAGGCGATGAGGTTGGGGATCGCCATCAAGGCGTTCAGCGTGTCGGCCAAGAGCCAGATGAACCCCAAATCCGCCGTGGCGCCCAAGGGCACGACCACGCACCACAGCAGGCGGAAGGGGATCAGTGCCTTCACGCCAAGCAGGAAGGAGACGCACTTCTCGCTGTAGAAGCTCCAACCCAGGATGGTGGTAAAGGCAAAGATCATCAGCACGATCGCCACCATGTGCGAGCCCACACCCGGCAACGCCCGCTCGAAGGAGAGCGAGGTCAAGACCGCACCCGTCGCGTCGGTCAGCCATGCACCGCTGGTGATGATCGCCAGACCGGTGATGGTGCAGACGATGAGCGTGTCGATGAAGGTGCCGAGCATCGCCACCAGGCCCTGATTGATCGGCCCCTTGGTGGCAGCGGCCGCGTGCGCGATGGGCGCAGAGCCCAGGCCCGCCTCGTTGGAGAAGACACCACGCGCCACGCCGAAGCGAATGGCGGCCCACACGGCTGCACCGGCAAAACCGCCCTCGGCGGCGACCGGCGTGAAGGCATGGGTGAAGATCAGGCCGATGGCGGCCGGGATGTCGGCAACGTTGATCAGCAGCACCAAGACGCCGCAGAGGATGTAGGTCACCGCCATGAAAGGCACCAGCTTGCCGGCGACCGCACCGATGCGCTGAATGCCGCCCAGGATCACGGCTCCGGTCAACACCATCATGATGAGGCCGGAGATCAGCGGATCGATTCCGAAGTTCTCATTGACCACGCTGGCAACCGAGTTGGCCTGCACCGTATTGCCGATGCCGAAGCCGGCGATGGCGCCGAAGATCGCGAAGGCCGGAGCCAGCCAGTACCACTGTTTGCCGAGGCCGTTCTTGATGTAGTACATCGGGCCGCCGACGTAGTTGCCCAGCTCGTCCTGCTCGCGGTAGCGCACCGCGCAGACGGCTTCGGCATACTTGGTTGCCATGCCGACCAGGGCCGTCATCCACATCCAGAAGAGCGCGCCGGGACCGCCGAGGGCGATAGCGGTCGCCACGCCGGCGATGTTGCCGGTGCCGATGGTCGCCGACAGCGACGTCATCAGCGCGTTGAAGGGGCTGATCTGGCCTTCGCCCGAAGCGACGCGGCCTTTCCAGAGCAGGTTGAAACCATAGCCGACCTTGCGGATCGGCATGAAGGTCATGCCGGCCTGCAGGAAGAACCCGACGCCCAGTATGAGCACCAGCATAGGCCAGCCCCATACGACGCCGTTAATCTCACCAACTATATTGGTTATCACTTCCATCAGATGTCCTCCTCTGTTTGCGAAGTGTTTCTCTTTGCTCAGGCTCCACGATTTGCACGCGTGCTGGCGAACCTGAGCCACGCGCTGCAAGCGCCGCCGCGGAGATCGCGGCGGCGCCAAAAAAGGGTGTCGTTAGTAGATCGGAAAGCGGGCGCAGAGTGCGGAGACCTTCGCCCGAGTGGCCTGTTCGACGGCGCTGTCGCCTTCGGGACTGGCGGACAGGCCATCGAGCACGTCGCTGATCATCTGCCCGATCCGGCGGAACTCCTGCGGACCGAAGCCACGGCTGCAGCTGGCAGCCGTGCCCAAGCGAATGCCCGAGGTCACGCTGGGCTTCTCCGGGTCGCCCGGCACACCGTTCTTGTTGCAGGTGAAGCCGGCGCGCTCCAGCGCCGCCTCGGCGACATTGCCGGTTACCCCCTTGGGCCTGAGGTCGACCAGCATAAGGTGGTTGTCGGTGCCGCCCGAGACGATCGCGCAACCGCGCTCCACCATCACCTCGGCCAAGGCGCGCGCGCTGTCGACCACGCGGCCGATATAGACCTTGAACTCGGGCTGCAGAGCCTCTCCCAAGGCAACGGCCTTGGCGGCAATCACATGCATCAAGGGGCCGCCCTGCAGTCCAGGAAAGACCGCTGAGTTCACCTTCTTGGCAACGGCCTCGTCGTTGGTGAGGATCATGCCGCCGCGCGGACCGCGCAGGGTCTTGTGGGTCGTCGTGGTGACGACGTGGGCATGCGGCAAAGGCGAAGGGTGATGGCCCGTTGCCACAAGTCCAGCAATATGCGCCATGTCCACCAGCAGCCACGCATCTACCTCGTCGGCGATCTCACGAAACTTAGCGAAGTCGATCACGCGCGAATAGGCCGAAGCGCCGGCGATGATCAGTTTCGGCCGCTCTTCCCTTGCCAGGCGCGCCACCTGATCGAAGTCGATGCGTGCGTCGTCTTCGCGCACGCCGTACTGCACCGGCCGAAACCACTTGCCCGACAGCGCCGGCTTGGCGCCGTGCGTCAGATGACCGCCGGCATCGAGCGACATGCCGAGAATGGTGTCGCCCGGCTTGAGAAGGGCCAGCTTGACCGCGCCGTTGGCCTGCGCACCGGAATGCGGCTGGACATTTACGAAACCAGCATCGAAGAGCTGCTTGGCGCGTGCGATGGCGGCAGCCTCGACCTCGTCGACGAACTCGCAACCACCGTAGTAACGCCGCGCCGGATAGCCCTCGGCATACTTGTTGGTCAGCACCGAGCCCTGCGCCTGCAGGACCGGCAGCGACACGATGTTCTCCGATGCGATCAGTTCGATTTGATCGGCTTGGCGCCCGCCCTCACGCGAGATGGCGCCTGCGATTTCCGGATCCGCACTCTGCAAAGAGGTCTGAAACATAGGGCATCCCCCTGAAAGCTGACTGCACTGGCGAGGGCCTCAAAACCGCCATCGTCTCGCCGTGATGTTTCCTATAGGGGAATTTTCCACGATACGCAATGATTTTCTCATATAAAAAAAATTGATCCCTGAGAGCGATTATGTAAGAGTGCGGAAACACGAGCATCGTGTCGTGGCAGCATGCAAGAGGGCGGACCTGCAAATGATTAGGCCGCACGGCCGAAAGGCCGACGAGGTTCCAGAGGTGGCGATTTCCTCCGATCCATCGGCATTGGGGCAGATGGTGCGCGAAGCCCGACGGCGGAAAGGCTGGACCCTGGAGGAAACCGGACAGCGGGCCGGAATCGGCCGCTCGACGCTCTCCAAGATCGAGAACAATCAGACCAAGCCCGGATTCGATATCGTCCGCAGGCTGATGCAGGCACTGGAGATCGAAACGCCGCAGCTCTTCCTGCAATCGGGCAAGAGCGACCTATCGGGCCGCCGCGACGTCACCCGCAAGGGCGAAGGCGAGATCAAGGCCACGCCGACCTACGAGCACGAACTGCTGTGCAACGAGCTGATCGGCAAGGGCATGCTGCCCTACATCACCCGGATCAAGGCACGCGACATGTCGGAGTTTCCGGAATGGATCCGCCACCGGGGCGAAGAGTTCATGCTGGTCTTGAGCGGCAGCTTGGAGCTGCACACCGAACACTACCGCCCCTTGAAGATGGCAACCGGCGATTCTGTCTACTACGACAGCGGCATGGGTCACTGCTGCGTCTCGACCAGCGAAGAAGACGCCACGGTCTTGTGGGTGTCGGTGGAACGCTGACCGCCCGCACGCATTCTGTTTCGCTCTCGCAAGGCTGACGCCCGTCAGGGCAAGACACGGCGAGCCGGCATTTGTCGCCGCTCCCCGTCAGGTGAGAAAGACGGTTGATCCCGATGCCAGTCTGACCGAACATCGTCGCCGCGTCAGGAAGCGTGGCCATCCGCGGCGCCAAGCGGCCGCAACAGAAGGCCAAGAAACCAAATTGGGAGGAGACGAATGACAAAGCGACACTTGCTTGGCGGAGCACTTTCCGCAGCGCTGCTGGCATGGTCGGGAATGGCCTTGGCGGAAGACAGCATCACCGTCGCCTCGTGGGGCGGCAGCTTCCAAGAGGCCGAGCGCAAAGCCTTCTTCGAGCCCGCAGCCAAGGCCTTGGGCATCACCATCAAGGAGGATACGACCAACGGCCTGCAGGACGTGCGTGCGCAGGTGCAGTCGGGCAGCCCGACCTGGGACGTGACCGAGCTCGGCTCCAACTCCTGCGTCCAGCTGAAGGAAGAGGGCATGCTGGAGCCCTTGGACTACTCCATCATCCAGACCGACGGTATCCCTGAGAACCTGGTGAACAGCCATTGGGTCGGTATCATCTTCTATTCCACAGTCCTGGGCTATTCGACGGACGCCTACGCGGACGGGCCGAAGTCCTGGGCCGACTTTTTCGATACCGAGAAGTTCCCGGGCGCGCGCTCCATGTACCGCAAGCCCTACAACAACCTCGAGATCGCGCTGATGGCCGACGGCGTACCGCGCGATCAGGTCTATCCCATCGACGTCGACCGCGCCTTCAAGAAACTGGAGACGATCAAGGACGAGGTCGCCGTCTGGTGGAAGTCGGGTGCGCAATCGGCACAGCTGGTGAAGGACGGCGAGGTCGAGATGATCGCGATCTGGAACGGCCGCATCGGCAATGCCATCAAGGACGGCGCCAAGGCCGATATGGCCTGGGACGGAGCAGTACTGGACTTCGACTGCCTGGTGGTACCCAAGGGTGCACCCAACAAGGAACTGGCGATGAAGGCCATCAACGAGTTCCTGAAGCCGGAGAACCAGGCCAACCTGCCCAAGTACATCAACTACGGCCCGGTCAACCTGAAGGCTTTCGACACCGGCCAGATCGCGCCGGAGGTGGCAGCCGGGCTGCCGTCCTCGCCGCAGAAGGTCGCTAACTCGCTGATCTTCAATCCCACCTGGTGGAACGGCAAATACGACGAGTTGCAAGAGCGTTTCGACCTCTTCATCGCGGAGTAGCCCGAGACTCTCTCGTTGCGGGCCGCCCCACCCGGGCGGCCCGTCCCGTCTTGATTGGGAGGCGTCATGGCGAAGGCAGCCTCGCTGCCGCTCTCGATCCGCAACGTCACCAAGGCCTATGGCAGCTTCAAGGCCTTGGACGACGTTTCGCTGGAGGTGAAGAGCGGCGAGTTCGTAACCCTTCTCGGGCCCTCGGGGTCCGGCAAGACCACGCTTCTCATGGTGCTGGCGGGCTTCGTGCGGCCCGACACCGGCTCCGTGCGCTTCGGCGAGGACGAGATGGTGCTGACCCCGCCGCACAAGCGCGGTGTCGGCATGGTCTTCCAGAACTATGCCCTCTTCCCGCACATGGACGTCTTCCACAACGTCGCCTATCCCTTGCGCCTGCGCAGGGTCGCCAAGGGCGAGCAGCGCGAAAGGGTGATGGCGGCCTTGGACCTGGTCGAGCTGGGCCACCTGGCCGAGCGCCGCGTCGACCAGCTCTCCGGCGGCCAGCGCCAGCGCGTCGCGCTCGCCCGCGCCATCGTCTTCGAGCCGCGCATCCTCTTGATGGACGAGCCGCTCTCGGCCTTGGACAAGAAATTGCGCGAGGCCATGCAGATCGAGATCCGTCATCTGCACGAGCGCCTGGGCATGACCACGGTCTACGTCACCCACGACCAGCGCGAAGCCTTGACCATGTCCGACCGGGTGGCGGTCATCAACCACGGCCGTTTCGCCCAGATCGACCAGCCCGAGCGCCTCTACGAGCGCCCGAGAGACAAGTTCGTCGCCGACTTCATCGGGGAATCCTCCTTCCTGCCGGTGGAGGCCGAGGGCGGCACCGTGCGCCTGGAAGGCCGATCGCTCACGCTCTCGGAAGAAATGCCCGTTGCCGGTGGCCGCAACTGGCTGGTGGTGCGGCCGGAAAAGCTGGAGATCCTGACCAAGGATGCCGGCGACGGCCTGAACCGCATCACCGGCCAGGTGAAGGAGATGGTCTACCAGGGGGAGAGCTTTCTGCTCTATGTCGGCCTCAACGACGGCCAGACCATGGCGATACGCCAAGCGACCCGGCGCGAAATCCTTTCGAGCATCCCCAAGGAAGGCGAGCCGATCGAGCTGGGCCTGCACCCCGACGACACCATCATCGTCCCCGATGACCGCGCAGCGGCGGGACCGGCCGCATGACGCTCTCCCTCTCCGACCGAATCCAGGCGACCAGCGACCGCGAAGCCCCCAACCACGCCTCGCTCAGGCGCGACGGCGAGCGCGAGCACCGCCGCCTGCTGAGCCTCACCACGCCCTCCTTCCTGCTGTTGGGCGTGATCCTCTATCTGCCGATCGGCTGGCTCTTCTGGCTGTCGCTCTTCGACAAGAACGACGCCTTCACCTTCGAGAACTACGACCGCCTTTTCGACCCGCTCTACATCAAGACCTTCACCACCACCTTCGAGATCAGCGTGATCGTCACCGCCATCTGTATCCTGGTCGGCTATCCGCTGTCCTACCTGCTGACCCAGCTGCCCAGGCGTGCGGCGGCGCTTTGCATGGTTGCGGTGCTGCTGCCCTTCTGGACCTCTTTGCTGGTGCGCACCTATGCCTGGCTGGTGATCCTGCAGCGCAAGGGCCTGATCAACACCTGGCTGCAGGACTGGGGCCTGAGCGACGGGCCCTTGAAGCTGGTGCACAACCAGACCGGCACGGTGATCGGCATGACCCACATCATGCTGCCCTTCATGATCCTGCCTCTCTATGCGGCGATGAAGACCATCCCGCGCGACTACCTGCGCGCCGCGGCGAACTGCGGCGCCTCGCCGATCCGCGCCTTCTGGCAGGTCTTCTTCCCGCTGTCGCTGCCGGGCCTGGCCGCGGGCTTCACCCTGGTCTTCGTGCTCTGCCTCGGCTTCTACGTGACGCCAGTATTGCTGGGCGGCGGCCGGGTGCAGATGTGGGCCATGCGGATCGAGACCAACGTCGCCGTCTACTTCAATTGGGGCGCGGCCTCCTCGCTGGGCGTTGCCTTGCTGCTGGTCACCTTGGTCATCCTCTACCTGGCCAACCGCGCCTTCGGCATCAACAAGATCTACGGGCGATAGGGGCAGCGCCGCATGTTCGACTGGCTGAAGCGCCCCGCCTCCGACACCCAGGTCACCCACGGCCAGCGGCTCTGGCTCTACGTCTTCTGCGGGCTCGCCATGGTCTTCCTCATGGCGCCCAGCCTGCTGGTCATCCCCATGTCTTTCTCCGATTCCCGCTTCCTGGAGTTCCCGCCTAGGGAGTACGGAATCCGCTGGTACGAGAACTACCTCTTCTCGATCGAATGGATGGACGCGACCAGGGTCTCCTTCACCGCCGCCATCCTGACGGTCTGCCTGGCGACCCCGATCGGCACGGCCGCCGCCTATGCGCTCCACGTCTCCGGCGTTCGCTATGCGCAGGTTCTGCAGATGGCGCTGACCACGCCGATCATGGTCCCGGTCATCCTGATCGGCATCGGCGTCTTCTTTCTCTACGCGCGCCTGGGCCTCAACAACTCGATCCCGGGCCTGGTGCTGGCGCACTCCATGCTGGCCTTGCCCTTCGTGCTGATCACCGTCTCGGCGGGCTTGAAGACCTATGACATGAACCAAGAGCTGGTGGCACGCTCGCTGGGCGCCTCCAGGCTCAAGGCCTTCTTGACGGTGACCCTGCCGCAGATCCGCTTTTCCATCATCTCCGGCGCGCTGCTGGCCTTCATCACCTCATTGGACGAGGTGGTCGTGGCCCTCTTCATCTCCGGCGGCGAGAACGCCACCTTGACCCGGCGCATGTTCAATGCGCTGCGCGACGAGATCGACCCCACCATCGCCGCGATCTCCACCATCCTGATCGCGATCTCGGTCCTGGCCCTGGTGCTGGCGCAGATCTTCGGCCAGGAGAAGGAACGGATCTACCGGCCGCAGGAAGAGGAGTGAGGCTGTCGTCGAGCGATCAGTCGCTCTTGCGTGCACGACTGTTGGCCCGGAGCCAGCTGTCCAATGCGTCGAACGCCAGGCTGTTCGTCTCATAGAGCCCTGAGAGGAACGCCCAGGTCCGATCCGCATCGGCCGTGAGGTCCACGCCGGTGATTGCCAGAAAGGTGACCATGGCGGCAAAAGCCGTGCGCTTGTTGCCGTCGACGAAGGGGCGGTTCTGCGAGAGGCTTTCCCAGAGCGCCGCGGCCTCTGCAATCACATCGGCATAGTAGCCGCTTTGCGGCCGAAAGAGCGCGGCTTCGAGCTGGCCCGGATCCCTCAGACCCTCAGAGCCGCCGTAGGTCTCAATCTGGTCGGCATGGATAGCGAGCACATCCGCGAAGGTCAGATAGTCCCGCATCTAGCGCGCAAGCTTGCGGTAGAGCGACGCAAAACGGGCATGGGTCTTCTGGTAGGCGGCCATCACATGCGGGCGTGCCTTGCCTTGCCGGCGTTCTTCGATCAGCGCAGAGACCGCCTCTTCGACCAGCGACTGAATTTGGCGGCCTTCCTCCTTAGCGAGGCTGCGCAACTCGGCCAGCAGCTCGCTGTCAATTTGCGTTGCAAACTTCTCCCGTGTTTCGGCCATAGGATCTTGCTCCAGTTAGATCGATCATGATGTATCATGATCTGCCTTGATGTCGAGAGAAATGGCAATCAAACAGGACCAGGCAGCACACAGCCAAAGGCCCGGATGTTTGCCCTCTCCCGTGGGTCATGTACTGTCAGGCGCTGGAGAATTCCTCTCGCGCAGTGCTTTCAACATCCCTGGGGAGTCGAGCGACATGGACGACCGCGCGCAGCTGCTGGCCTGGATCGAGACCGAACGCGAGGAGATCCTGAGCTTCTTCCAGGACTTCGTCCGCGCCAAGAGCCCCAACCCGCCGGGCGACACGACGGAAGCCGTGGCCCACATCACCGGCTTTCTGGAGCGCCAGGGCCTGCCCTTCCGCCTGGTCGACCCGCAGCCGACCATGGCCAATGTGGTCGGCAGCTTCGAGGGCGCGGCACCCGGCCGCCATCTGGTGTTGAACGGCCACATCGACGTCTTCCCGGTCGGCGAGGATCCGGCCGCGGAGGGCTGGACCATAGGCCCCTGGAGCGGCGCCTTGGTCGACGGCAAGGTCTACGGCCGAGGGGCCGCCGACATGAAGTGCGGCACCAGCAGCTCGATCTGGACCTATGCTCTGCTGCACCGGATCAAAGACCGCCTGAAAGGCAAGCTGACGCTCACCTGCGTCTCCGACGAGGAGACCTTCGGCCCCTGGGGCGCGCGCTGGCTGATGGAGCACGAGCCGGAGGTCCGCGGCGACTGCTGCCTGAACGGCGAGCCCTCCAGCCCCTTCTCCATCCGCTACGGAGAAAAAGGGCCCTTGTGGATGAAATTCACCATCAGGACGCCCGGCACCCACGGCGCCTACACCCACGCCAGCCCCTCGGCGACCAGGCTCGCCGCCCGCCTGATCCACGACCTGGAGGCGCTGGAAGAAATGGAGTTCGCGCTGCCCGACAACCTGATGCGCGCGCAGGCGGACTCGACCGAGGCGGCCGACCGCGCCATGGGGCCCGGCGCCGGCGCCATCCTGCCCAAGGCGACCTTGAACATCGGCACCATCCAGGGCGGCTTGAAGGTCAACATGGTCCCCGGCGAGTGCAGCTTCGAGGCCGACATCCGCCTGCCGGTGGGTGTTTCAAAAGAGACCATTATGGCTGCGGTGGAGAAGATCGCCGCCGCCTATCCCGAGGCCAGCTACGAGGAGATCAACTGCAGCCTGCCGTCTTACTGCGACCCCTATGGCCCCATGGTCGAGATCATCCAGAACAACGTCGAGGCGCTCCGCGGCTTCAAGCCGACCCCGGTGGTCAGCCTCGGCGGCACCGACGCCAGGCTTTGGCGCTACGAGAACATCCCGGCCTACGTCTACGGCCCCTTCCCCACCGGCATGGGCTCGGCCGACGAGCACGTACCGGTCGACGACTTTTTCCACGTGCTGAAGACCCACGTACTCTCGGCCTACGACTATCTGACGGCGGACTAGTGGCAGAGCCGGACGTCATCATCGTCGGCTCCGGGCCGATCGGCGTTGCCACCGCCATCGCGCTGGCCGAGGCAGGCGCACAGGTCCGCGTGCTGGAGGCGGGCTCCGCCATCACCGAGCCGCCGGGCTCGCATCTGCGTAACCTGCCCGGCTTTCGCGAGGATCCCGATGCCTTCTTCCTGGCCGTAGAGGACTACCTCGACGCGGTGAACGAGGATCCCGAGGAGAACGACCTGCCGGAGATCTACGAGAGCCGGCTCTTGGGCGGGCAAAGCGTGGTCTGGACCAACAACTGCCCGCGGCCCGCGGACTTCGAGATCTGGGCGGGACTGGAGCCGGCGCGCTGGGAGCGGCAGTGCCGACGCGCCGAGGCCTTGCTGGGCGTCCTGCCGGAGCCCAGTGCCGGCCAGCCGACCAGCGATGCCGTTGCCCAACGCCTGCGGCCGCTCCTGCAGGATCAAAGCCGGGAGATCCGCGGCCTGCCGCTGTCGGGCCGAGTCGGCCAGGAACACCACGTCGCCTTCTACGCCTGCAGCGATTTCCTGGAGCGTGCCGGGCCCGACGTTGGCGGACGGATCGAGGTTCTGCCGGAGACGGAGGCTCTTCGCCTGCTCCATCGCGACGGCCGGGTGCAGGCAGTGGAGGCCAGGCCAGCCGGCGGCGCAGTCGAACGCTTCGAGGCCCCCCATACGATGATCGCCGGCGGCGCGATCGCCACGCCCCGGCTGCTGCGGCGTTCCGGCATCGATCACCCGGCGCTGGGCCGCGGCTTCTCCTTTCACTTGCTGATCTTCGCCCAGATCGTGCTGGAGCCCGCTCTAGCGGCACCCACGGAGCAAACCGAAGTTCCGCCGCGGCTCTACGTGCCGCCGACTCCGGCCAAGCCCTGGCACCTGCAGGTGCTGCGCGACAGTTGCCCCTTGGCCTCGGACGAACCAGTCGACAACCCGCACCGGCTGTTGGAGTTCCAAGCCTTCTACCCTGTCGCCTTCCAAGAAGAGAGCGTCTTCGAGACGACCGAGGGAGTCCGCGAGCGCTTCCGCTATAGCGAAAGCGCGGCGGACCGAGAGGGCTTCGAGGCCATGCGGCAAGACATGGAGGCGCTAGCGTGCCACCTGGGCGACTGGCGGCGCGGCTGCGAGCCAGCTGCCGAAGCGCTGCGCGCCCACCTCGTCGGCACCCATCGCATGGACCGGCCGGACTGGTCAGGCGTCACTGACCAACACTGCCGCATGCACGGCTTCGAGAACCTCTATCTCGCCGGCCTGGGGCTCATCCCTGCGAAACTCGCCGTCAATCCGACCTTGACCGCGCTCGCTCTTAGTCTTGCTGCCTGTGATACGATCTTGGCTGGCTGAGCGACCGAGCCAGCTGTGATCTCTCAACAGGATGTCCGTCGAGCGGATCTGGGTCACTATCACTGGCTGGGAAGGGCATCATGAGGGGAAATCCGTGTAGCAGCTCCTCCTCTCTTCCCAGTGAGTCGTGTGTCGCCTCCTTCCGAGGTGGAGAGCTTGGTCTGGGTCGAGGGGATCGTCGATGCGGCGGCAGTCAGGACTTGCGCGGTGCCGCTCAGAAATCGGAGAGCGCCAGGTTCGAGACCGCGATCCGGCTTCATCTAGACGGGCGGCCAAACACTTGCGTTCGTTCTCTGGGATACAAAAAGATACATAAGAAAAAATGACGACAGAACTCAATATAATCGACGATCAGGAGCGTCTCCAGACATATCTTGGCAGTATAAAGCAAATATATTCAGCAACATTTATTGTAGACGAAAATATTAGAGGGTTTATTTCACACGCAGATCAAACATTTGAAGATTTTTTCCGCTCCCTAGATCACTATCATCACGGAATACTTTGGAAGAAGAGGGACAAGATTGATGGAATTAAGCAGAAATTTAACAAATACATTGCTCCAATAAAGGAACTATACAAGGAAGTACATCAATCAAAACCTTTCTTGGTCGCAGCACACGGTAATACGGGAGGATTCTCAGCACCAACATTTACAAAATGCGCCAATATATCTGCGTGGCTTAGCAACCGATGTATTCTACCTCTTAAAAGAGAGCGACATTTGGGCATGATCAACAAAGTCGATGGGGCAGATCGCAATTTCAATGAGAAAGACGACAAAATCGTATGGCGAGGCGCTACGACAGGGTTGTTTCAAGCCAAACCTGGCGTGGCAGACCATTCAAGCCGATTCTATGTCGCAAAAAGATGGGAGGCACTGTCAAAGTACGATATCGGCTTTACACGCGTTGTTCAGCCCAACAATAGGAATACGGATATAAAAATATCTGATCTACAAAAAATGACGAAAGAGTTCTTAGGTATTAAGCAGCAACTGAAATCAAAATTCATTATTTCACTGGAAGGGGTGGATATTGCAAGCGGGTTAAGGTGGATGCTTTATTCAAAGTCCGTTGTCATCATGCCAGATCCGCGGTGCGAATCATGGTACTGTGAGAGATTCCTTCGTCCTTTCCAGCACTATGTTCCGGTGAAACATGATCTGTCTGATATCGACGACGTATACGACTGGTGTCTCAACCATGGGGCCAAGTGTGAGGAAATCGCCATGAATGGACGCGCCTTTGTCGAATCCCTCTTGGATCGATCGCGCGAAGATCGCTTGGCAAGAATGGTCGTCGACGAGTATGCATCCAAAGTATCATTTAAGTTTGTTGGTAAGATGAAGAAAATATTTGACTAGTGGCACCTATGCCTCGGACCTACAACGTGAACACCATGCTTGAAATGGTCTATCTACCGCGGGCAGCGGGTGTCTTGAACTGGCGTCACTAGCTTCCCCGAACCTGAACAAGGCTGCAAGGTCGACCGCGGCATCACGGCCGTCGGGTGCACCCGACGGGACCTGATAGCGATCGAGGTGAGACGGGGTAGCCGCCCCTTCTACCCTGGACAAATTCTTGCAACGCACACTTCAAGCCGGGCTCAGGGCCCGTGGCGTGCGCCAGCGGTCCATGCCAAGCCGATGGGCCGGCATTAACGGGGAAGACCCTCCGGTGCCACAGTTCATCATTCATTCCTTTGATCGAAAACCGTCTGTTCGCGCGACCGCCCTCGTTGTGCCTTGCCGAAATGGCAAACAAGCCCTTACGTCATGTTCGACCGCCCTACCTCCAAGCACTGGAGGAAGTGCACCATCACGCTGGCGGCCATCAGGGCCGTCATGTTCTCGATGTCTTGCGGTGGGCTTACCGTGTTGACGTCCAAGGCGACGATTTCGAGGGGTGCCAGGGCCTCGACCAGCGCAAGAGCCTCGTTGGCGCTGGCGCCGCCGTAGACCGGGTTGCACACGCCAGGCGTCACCGAGGCGTCGAGAAAGTCCATATCGAAGCAGAGATAGACCGGTCGTCTGCCAACTGTCTCGGCCACCGTTTCGCCGATCGCCGCTATGCCCTCGCCGCGGAGCTGACGCATAGGGATGACGCGGTAACCGAGATCTCTTGGGTACGACCAAGCGGCCGGATGCCGGGTGGTGCCGCGCAGGCCGATGTGGAAGGAGCACTCGGTGGCGAGCAAGCCCTCCTCGGCTGCGCGGGTGAAGGTAGTGGCAGTGGTGTCTTCCGTGAAGGGGTAGCAGTCGCTGTGTGCGTCGATGTGCACGGCCGCCAGGCCCGGGTGATGGCGTGCCGCGGCGCGCAACTGCGGCAGGCTGACCATGCCGTCGCCACCCATGGTGAGCGGCAGCGCACCGCCGGCAAAGATCGGGTCCACGGCCGCTTCGATGGCCCGAAAGGAGTCCTCAACCCGGCTGGGCACTACGGCCGCGTCGCCCAAGTCCACCAGCGGCAAGGTCTCGACGAGGTCGCGTCCGCTTTCCGGATCGTATCGGCCCAGCTCTTGCGAAGCGGCACGAATGGCCGAGGGCCCGAGGCGCGCGCCCACGCGCATGGCCGTGCCGTGATCGAAGGGGCAGCCCAGAACGGCGACCTTGGCGCCATCCGGCGAGGCTCTGAAGGGGGCGCCCAGGAAGGTCACCTCTGGACGGCGGCGGGGCTCGGCAGTCATCATGCCAGCCTGCCTCGAGCACTCGGGGCCGTCCAGCATCGCTTTGGAGCAGAGACACGATGGTGCGACCTCCCCTGCCCGACTCCTTGTGGGCGGCGACCGCGCGGCCCGCGCCCGAAACCCCGCCGCTTGTCGGAGAGGCCGAAGCCGACGTTGCGATCGTCGGCGGCGGCTTCACCGGCCTCTCTGCGGCGCTGCACGCGGCCGAAGGCGGGGCCAAGGTGGTGCTAGTCGAGACGGCAGAGCCGGGGTTCGGTGCCTCCGGCCGCAATGGCGGTCAGGTCATCCCCGGCTTGAAGCTCTCCCCGGACGAGATCGTCGCCAAGTTCGGGGCAGAGCGCGGCGAGCACCTCAACAGCTATGCCGGCGGCGTCGCCGACCTGGTCTTCGATCTGATCGAGCGGCACGGTATCGACTGCAACGCCTTTCGCGGCGGCTGGCTGCAGGGGGTGCACAGCAGCAAGGCACTGCCGGCCGCCGAAGCCCGGGTGCGCCAGTGGCAGGCGCGTGGTGCCGCAGTCAGCCTGCTCGATCGCCAGGAGACGGAGCGCCTGTCCGGTGCCAAGGGCTATGTCGGCGCGGTCTGCGATTCGCGCGGCGGTACGCTCAATCCCCTAGGCTATGCACGAGGCCTGGCCGCAGCGGCGATCAAGGCCAGGGCATTGGTGCATGGTGCTTCGCCCGCCACCGGGCTCTCTCCGGCGAACAAGGGCTGGCAGGTGACCACGCCGCAAGGCAGCGTCAGGGCAGAGCAGGTGCTGATTTGCACCAACGGCTACACGGACGGACTCTGGCCCGGCCTGCAGCAATCGATCATTCCGCTCTTCAGCTACCAGGTCGCCACGCGGCCATTGAGCGACAACCTGCGCAAGTCGATCATGCCGGAAGGCCACGCGCTCTCCGACACCCGCCGGCTCTTGAACTACTGCCGCCTGGACCCGGAGGGACGCCTGGTGGTGGGCGGCCGCGGCGCCTTTCGCGACACCAGCGATCCGCGCTTCTTCCAGCCGGTGGTGGCAGCCTTGCGCCGCCTCTTCCCGCATGTTGAGGATCAGGACTTCGCCTTCTACTGGGGCGGCCGGATCGCGCTCACCACCTCGCACCTGCCGCACTTTGCCGAGCTGGCGCCGGGCCTGACCGCAGCGCTCGGCTACAACGGCCGCGGCGTCGCCATGGCCAGCGCCACCGGCAAGGAACTGGCCAAGCGCGTCTTGGGCACCCCGCTGGACCAGCTGCCATTCCCGCAAAGGCCGGTCAAGCCGATCCCCCTTCATGGCCTGCGCCGGCCGGTGCTCTCCGCGCTGGTCGCCTGGAAGCGCTTGCGCGACCTGCAGGAAGCCGGGCATTGAGGGGTACCGGCGCAGGTTCTGGGTGACTGACAGGCCTATCGACCCCATGTTCCTAGCCTAGAGCTGCAGCAGATCGGACCGGCCTCCATGTTCACCACCGCACGCCCCTATCGCTTCCACGTCGAGGTGACCGACAAGTGCAATGCGGCCTGCCCCATGTGCCAGCGGGTGGTTCACCTGGACCACTGCAAGACCAACTACGACAAGGTGCAGAAGATCGAGCTCACGCTGGCCGACTTCGAGGAACACTTCGACGAGGCTTTCTGCGCCAAGGTCGACGAGGTGGAGTTCGGCGGCGGCCTGGGCGACGCGCCGGCGGCAAGCCAGTTCCTGGAGATCTGCGACCACCTGACAGCGCGTGGCGTCCGGGTGCTGATCTCTTCCAACGGCAGCCTGCGCTCTACCGACTGGTGGCGCGAGCTGGGCCACGTCATGCGGCGCAACGACTCCTTCTTGGAACTGCATGTCGACGGTCTGGCCGACACCAACCCGCTCTATCGGGTCAACACCTACTTCGACAAGATCATGGCCAATGCCGAGGCCTATATGGCGACCGGCGCGGTGGCAGAGTGGCACTACATCCTCTTCAAGCACAACGAGCACCAGGCAGAGGAAGCCCGCCAGCTCAGCCGCACCATGGGCTTCCGCAAGTTCGTGCTGATCGACACCATCCGCTTCGGCAAGAAAAAGAACTTCGAGTATCAGATGCCGAGCGGCGAGACCTGCTATCTGGAGCCGCCCAGCTACACCAGCGCCGACTTCGCCAAGCGCGTGGCCGAGAAAGGGCCGAAGGCGGCGCCTAGCGGCAAGGGAAGCGCCCGGCCGCTGCCCGATCCCGACGGCATGCGGGCCAAGGCGGAGGCCGGTGTCAACGGCATCCACTGCAAGTCGCAGATCAAGAACAGCGCCTACATCAACACCGAAGGCTACGTCTCACCCTGCTGCTGGCTCTCCGGCTCGAATGACGAGTTGGTGCTGATCGACCGCGCCGGCGCCGACCGCGAGGCCTACAACATCCGCAACCGCAGCCTGGCGGAGATCATGCTGGACGAGCCCTTCGCCAGCCTCTACGAGGCCGACTGGAAGGCCGGCGCCAACGCGGTCTGCATGCGCAAGTGCGGCGCCATGATCCGTAATACGCGGCAGGCGGTCTAAGCGCTACTTGGCCGCCAGGCTCAGCGCCAAAGGAAGCCTCACACAGAAGACCGTCCCTTCGGGATCGGAGCGCTCCAAAGTCACCTCGCCGCTTAGCGAGCGCATGATCTGTGCCGAAATAGCCAAGCCCAGGCCGCTGCCCTTGGCGCTGCCGCCGCGTTCCTGCGCGCCGCGCGCAAAACTTGGTGAAGAGGCGATCGCGGTCGTCCTCGGCAATCCCCGGCCCGTTGTCCTCGATGCGGATCTCTACGCGGCCCTGGGCCAGCGTGATACCGGCCTGCACTTTGGGTGCGGTGCTGCCGTTGAACTTGATGGCGTTGGACAGGAGGTTCAGCAGCACCTGCTTCAGGCGGTCCGCGTCGGCGTGCACCGGGCTTGCCGGCAGAGGCGCCGAGGTGAGCCGGACACCCTCCCGCTCGGCCAATCCGGCCATGGTCGCCACAGCCTCCGACAGGACTTCGCCGGCATCGACCAGGCGGATGTTCCATGACATCTGGCCGCGCTCCATACGGCTGAGGTCAAGGATGTCGTCTAGAAGACGCGTCAGGCGCTGGCTTTCCTCGTCGATGATCGAAATGAAGCGCTTGGCGCGCTCCGGCTCCAGGTTGGGCCTATCGTGCAGTAGCTCGGAGAAGGAGCGGATCGAGGTCATCGGCGTGCGCAGTTCGTGGCTGACGCGGCTGAGGAAATCGTCCTTCATCTGATCCAGCTGGGTCAGCTTTTCGTTGGCGGCCCGCAGTTGCTCGGCAGTGCGGCGAAGCTCTTCCGACTTCTTCTCCAGCGCGCGACTGTGTTCGATCGCCTGCTGGGTTTCCTCCAGCAGGGCCATCACCGTGTCGACGCTGAGCGCCTCGCCCTGGGCGATGCGAGAGACCATGAGCCGGGCCGAGGCGGCGCCGATGCCGCCGGCCAACTGGCGCTCGACGAAGGCGATGAACTGCGGGTCCGGCATCGGCGGCTGCCCGACACGGCCCTGCAGTCTCGCCTGCTGCTCGAAGAGCGCCTGGGCGCGCTCTGGGCCCAGCACCGCACGCGTCAGGTCGAAGAGGTCCTCGACACTGGCCGAGCGAGGCAAGGCCGGCTCCGCTGCCTCTTTGCCGCGGGCGAAGACCTCGACGAAGAGTGCCGACTGCAGCCGCTCGATCGGGGTCTGGCGGGTGATTAGGGAGACGCCGACAAAGGCAAGGCAATTCAGCAGCAAGCTCCAGAAGACCGAATGGACCAAGGGATCCCAGCCGACGGCTCCCAAAAGGGCGGTCGGCTTGAGTACGGCAATGCCCCAAGGCCCCTGCTCGACAAGATGCCCCAGGCCCCAAGCAGTGGCTACGGCGGGGGTCAAGAGGCAGTAGAGCCAGGAGAGAAAGCCGGCCAGCAAGCCCGCAATGGCCCCGGCCTTGGAGGCGTTGCGCCACAGGATACCGCCGATCAGGGCGGGCAGAAACTGCGCCACGCCGACGAAGGAGATCAGGCCGATGGAGGCCAGCGCAACCGAGGCAGCGCTGCCACGATAGTAGAGGAAGCCCAAGGCCAAGATGATCACGATGCTGACGCGGCGGATCATCAGTACTGTGCCTGATATGTCCCCCTGGGCATCGCCGTGCAAAAGATTGGCCCGCAGCAGCAGCGGTGTTACCAGGTGATTGGAGATCATGACGGAAAGCGCGATGGCCGCCACGATCACCATTGAGGTCGCCGCCGAAAGACCGCCGATGAAGGCGAAGAGGGCCAGCGTTTCCTGGCCGGCAGCCAGGGGTACCGTCAGGACGTAGAAATCGGGATTGGCGGTCTCTGGCAAGGTGGTGATGCCGGCCACCGCGATCGGCACCACGAAGAGGCAGATCAGCAATAGATAGAGTGGGAAAAGCCATGCGGCGGTGGCGAGGTGGCTCTCCTTGCGATTCTCGACGATCGCCACCTGGAACTGACGCGGCAGGCAAATGATGGCTGCCGCCGAGAGGAAGGTCATCACCACCCAACGCGCTTCATAGCCTTCGGGAAAGGTGTAGAGGCGCCGCGCAGCCTCGCTCCAGTCGGCGTTGCGGAAGAGATCCATGCCGCTGCCCAGGCCCAAGGTCACTGTCAGGCCCACAGCGAGGAGGGCAAAGAGCTTCACCACCGATTCGAAGGCGATGGCCGCGACCACGCCCGGGTGACTCTCGTCGGCATCGATCTTGCGGGTGCCGAAGAGGATGACGAAGACGGCGAGCGCGACCGCGACCCAGAGCCCGTTGTCGGCCAGGAGGCCGCGCCGCACCGCGGCGAGCGGCAGGTCCTCCGGGTGGCTCAGCGTGTTGAAGGACGTGGCGATCGCCTTCAGCTGCAGGGCGATGTAGGGCGTGATGACGACGATGGCGATAAGCGTCACCAGCGCCGATACCGAAGAGCTCTTGCCATAGCGGGCCGAGATGAAATCGGCGATCGACGTGATCTGCTGGCTCTTGGCGATGCGCACCAGCTTGCGCAGCAAGAGCCACCAGGCCATGAACACGATGGTGGGGCCCAGATAGATGGCCAGGAACTCCGGCCCGTTGCGCGCGGCATTACCGACGGCGCCGTAAAAGGTCCAAGAAGTGCAGTAGACCGCCAGCGACAAGGTGTAGACCACCGGCGAATTGATGAAGCGCGCACGGCCGCGCGCAACGGCCCGGTCACTCCAATAGGCGATCAAGAAGAGGCCCAGGAGATAGCAGCCGCCGATCAGAAGGATGACGCCGGGCTCGAGCATCGCGCTGCTCTTAGAGCAGATCACGATCAGGTGGGATCACCTGATCGCGAGACTCTGCTCTATCTTTCAAAGCTGTAGAGCAAGATTCAGACGGCAAATCGTTTCGATTTAGCGTCATCTTGCTCTAGCCGTCCTTACCGGGTGGCTGATCCTCGCGCAGGCGCTGCGCCACAAGCGCGGTCAGCAGAATTCCGATCAGCCACACGGCGAAGAGGTAGAACATCAGCAGCGGTATGCCGAAAAAATAGAGCGGGTGATCGAAGAGACCCAGAATCGGCGGCATAAAGAGGAATACGGCAGCGAAGGGCAGCAGCCAGCGCAGATCCTGCCAAGCGCGGCGGGAGTCGCGGAGCCCGTCCCGGCCAGCCAGCGGCTTCATGGCCTGACCGGCCGCGCCTGCTTCAGCAGCGTCGCCACGCGTTGCAGCAGGTCCTTGTTGCCGTAGGGCTTGGTCACGAAGTCGTCGGCGCCGAGGTCCATCATGCGCTGACGGTCGGCCGCTTGCCCCTTGGCCGTCAGCACCATGACCGGAAGGCTCTTGGACCCTGGCCGAGCGCGCAGGCGCGCCAAGACGTCGAAGCCGCTGGCGCTGGGAATCATGGCATCGAGGATCAAGAGGTCCGGCGGGCGCCGCGCCACCTCGGCCAAGGCCTCTTCGCCGTCGCCGACCGCATGAACCTCATAGCCCTCGTGCCCCAAGAGAAAGCTCAAGGACTCCACTATGAAGGGCTCGTCCTCGGCAATGAGGATCCTGGCGCCCATGTCTCCCTCCCTCTACGGGGCGATGGCGTTCTCGTGACGACTTCACTGCCCTAAAGGGCATTCTCGGCGGGCAGCGTCAGGCATGCAAGGCCATGCTGCGCCCGACCGGCTTGTCGTGCGACGGAACGAGGGCCTCGTGCGCTCTTTGCCGGCAGGCAGTCCGTCGGCAGGAGCGGCACTCGAAGCCGACCTCGGCCAAGAGGCTGTCGGGCCTTCCGGCAAAGGCGTCACCATAGATGAGGCGATCCATATGCAGGGCCTCGCAGCCCAGCATGACGCTGTACTGCACCGGCGCCTGACCTTGTCCCGACCAACCCTTGGAGGAGGCCTGTGCGACGAAGAGATAGCGCGCGCCGTCGGGCATAAGCGCCAATTGGCTCACCGTGCGACCGGGCGTGGCGAATGCGGTGTAGACCGGCCAGAGCGGGCAGGCGCCGCCGTGGCGCGGCATCCTCAAGCCCGGCAGGCTGAAGCGCTTGGAGATGTTGCCGGCCGGATCGCTGCGCAGGAAGGTGAAGGGAACGCCCTCGGCACCCGGCCGGCGCAGGGTCACCAGGCGATGGGCCACCTGCTCAAAGCTGGCACCGAAAGCAAGGGTCAGGCGATCCAGGTCGTAGCGCGCGCGCTCGGCCGCTGCCTGAAAGGCCTCGTAGGGAAACACCAGCGCGCCCGCGGCATAGCGCACCAAGGCCAGCTTGCAGCGCTGGCGGGCCGCTTCGCTGGACAGGCGCTCGTCGTCCACCAGGCTATCCAAGAGGCTGTCGAAGCTCTCGGCCGCCAAGTGGCGGGCTACGAGGAAGCGCCGACTGGCCTCGGGAAGCGCGGAGGTCTCGGCATTGTCGAGATGACCGGCAAGCGCGCGCTCGCGGGTCGCGGCATCGACGGCCGCCAGCCAGAGCACCGGGTCCTTCTCGCCTTCGTCACCGGTGAGCTTGCGGCGCAGCGCATCGGCGGCCTCCTCCAGCGCCGGGAAGTAGTTGCGCTGATCGATCAGGAAATCGTCCACCTCCTGAGCCGGAGAGGAGCCCTCCAGTTGATCGCTGCCCGCCTCCAGGAAGTCGATCATGGTTCTGGCACTGCGGCCCAGGCTGTCGCTTTCCGCAGCGATGATGCTGGCAAAGCGCTGTCGCTCCGCGTCGCTCAAGTGGTCGAAGTCCTGCAGGATTTCGGAGAAGGATCGGATCGACGTGATACGCGTCAGGATCTGGTGCGAGAGCTCGCGCAGGCTGGGATCGCGGCTCACCCGCTCCGACAAGGCCATTGCCGTCTCGGTCGTGTCCTGCAGTGTTCGGTGGAGGGTGACAAAAGCCTTCGCCCATTCCGGATAGCGGCCGACGAAGCCGCCGATGCGGGCCTCGTCCTGATCCGGCACCGCTATGGCGCGTGCCAGCTCCAAGATCTCCTGGAAAAGCCTGGTATCCTCCACCGCAGTGAGATCGGCCAAGGGCATCTCCATGGCCTTGGCGATGCGCGCCAGCAAGGCGCCGCCGATGGCTCGCTTGTCATGCTCGATCAGGTTCATGTAGGCGTTGGAGACGCCGACCCGCTCGGCCAGCGCCCGCTGGGTCAAGCCTAGAGCGCGCCGACGCTCGGAGATTCGTGCACCGATTGGAACCCTTGCCATCCTCGCGCCCTCTCCCCAACTGGCCATCTTGGCGAGGCCTTCTCCTGTAAACAATTTAACACGCCTAAAGGCTTCAGGACGAGAAATTTACTCAAATTAGCGGGTTGGCAGATGGCTTGTTGCGCCCGCCTGCCCAAGGCCGGTTAGTTCCTGTCGCAAGTATCCCATGGAAGGACACGGATCGGTCCGTGCCCGTGGGTTTGGTAAGTGGGAGGAACCCGATGTCGATAGAGAATAAGCGCTTTTCCCGCCGCAGCCTGTTGAAGGGGGGCGCTGGCGTCCTGGGTGCGGCCGCGGTCGGGCCGATGGTCTTTACCCGCCACGCGTGGGCCGACAAGGCGATCGGCAACTATCCGGTCAACGGCCCGGTGGTGACCTTCGGTTTCAACGTGCCCCAGACCGGCGCCTATGCCGACGAGGGTGCCGACGAGCTGCGTGCCTACAAGCTGGCGGTCAAGCACCTGAACGAAGGCGGCGGCATGCTGGAGACGCTGAAGCCCTCTTCGCTTAAGGGCAACGGCGTGCTCGGCAAGAAGGTCGAATACGTCGAGGGCGATACCCAGACCAACCCCGATGCGGCCCGCACCTCGGCCCGCCGGATGGTCGAGCGCGACGGTGTGATCATGTTCTCCGGCGGCTCCTCCTCGGCCACCGCGATCGCCCAGCAGTACCTGGCTCAGGACATGGGCATCATCTTCATGTGCGGCCTGACGCACTCCAACGACACCACCGGCAAAGACCGCCGCCGCTACGGCTTCCGCCAGTTCTTCAACGCCTACATGTCCGGCCTCGCCCTAGGTCCGATCCTGGCGGAGAACTACGGCAAGGACCGCAATGCCTTCCACCTGACCGCCGACTACACCTGGGGCCACACTCAGTACGACTCCATCAAGCAGTCGACCGAGGGCCAGGGCTGGAACACGGTCGACAACATCATGACGCCCTTGGGCACGACGGACTATTCGCAGTTCCTGACCGCGGTCTTGAACTCCGACGCCGACGTGCTGGTCCTGAACCACTACGGCAAGGACATGAACAACTCGCTGACCCAGGCGGTGCAGTTCGGCATGCGCGAATTGCAGAAGAACGGCAAGACCATGGAAGTCGTGGTGCCGCTCTACTCCCGCCTCATGGCCCAGGGCGCCGGTGCCGACAACATCGACAACGTCTACGGCACCACCAACTGGAACTGGACCTTGAAGAACCCGGGCAGCGATGTCTTCGTGAAGTCCTTCGAGGCAGAGTATGGCTTCCCGCCCTCGCAGGCGGCCCACACCTGCTACACCCAGACCCTGCTCTACGGCAATGCCTGCGAGGTGGCCGGCACCTTCTATCCGCCGGAGGTCATCAAGGCGCTGGAAGGCTTCGAGTACGAGGGCACCGGTTATTCCGGCAAGTCGCTCTATCGGGCCGGCGACCATCAGTCCTTCCACGAGGTCTTGGTGGTGAAGGGCAAGGGCTCGGCCGAGAAGGGCGGCGACTACGACCTCTTGGAGATCGTCAAGATCGTGCCGCGCGACCAGATCGAGTACCCGGTCGACACCTTCCCGGGCGAACTTGGCCCCTATGAACCCGCCTAGGCAGGCTTGACCGGGCGGAGGCGGGCAAGCTCAAGGGCTGGCCCGCCTCCCCCACCTCAATGAGATCCCTGTCGTTTGGACGCGCGGTGCTAAGCGCCGGCGCGAAGGGATAATGCCATGACTGTCAATTCCGTTTTTCTGGAGCTCTTGACCGGCCTGCAGCTCGGCGCGATCTACGCGCTGATCGCGCTGGGACTGACGCTCATCTTCGGCACCTTGAACGTGGTGAACTTCGCCCATGGTGCGCTCTACATGATCGCGGCCTACGTGGCGGTTGTCCTGGCCAACCAGGTCGGCTTCATCGCTGCCATTTTCTTGGTGCCGATTGTTCTCTTTGGCGTCGGGATCGCGCTGGAACGCGGCCTGATACGCTTCTTCTACGACCGACCCCACACCGATCAGATCCTGGTGACCTTCGGCGTGGCATTGCTGGTGCAGGAATGCCTCAAGTGGATCTTCGGCGCCAACAACATCCCCTTTCCCTTGCCGGAATGGGGCAACGGTGTCGCCTTTCTGCACGAGTACCTGCCCTTCCTGGACGGCTTCGTGGTCTTCCCCAAGTGGCGGCTGATCCTGATCGCCGTCTCGCTGATCACCGTGCTGGGGCTCTACTCCCTGCTGCAGTTCACCCGCTTCGGGCTGGTGGTCAGGGCCGGCATGCGCGATCCGCAGATGCTGCGCTTCATGGGCATCAACATCACCCAGCGCTTTGCCATCGTCTTCGGCTTGGGCGCGCTGATCGCCGGCGTGGCCGGCGTCTTCGGCGGGCCGATCACGCAAGTGAGCCCGGATGTCGGCATGGCCCTTCTGGTGCCCTCCTTCCTGGTGGTGGTGATCGGCGGCATGGGATCGCTCACCGGCGCGCTTCTGGCAGCCATCATGCTCGGCATGGCGCTGAGCTTCACGGCGACGATCGCCTCGCTGCAGCAAATCATCATCTACCTGGTCGCCGTCGTCGTCCTGCTGGTCCGCCCGCGCGGTCTGCTGGGCAAGAAAGGGGTCGCAGAATAATGTTCGAGAGAGAAAACCGGGCGCGCGACCTGACGGTCCTCGGCAGCTTCGCCGCCATCGTGCTCACCCTGCCCTGGTGGCTCACCGCCATCGGCGGCTATGAAGCACTCGCCACCAAGATCGTGATCTGGGCGATCTTCGCCCTGGGCTTCGACATCCTGCTTGGCTTCACCAGCTATCTCTCCTTCGGTCATGCCGCCTTCTTCGGCTTCTCGGCCTATGTGACGGGACTGATGCTGAAGCACGTCACCGCCGAGATCATTCCGGCCATGGTGGTGAGCTTTGCCGGCACCTTGGTGATCGCCCTAATCATCGGCTTCCTGACCTTGAGGCGGTCCGGCATCTACTTCGCCATCCTGACCTTGGCCTTCGCCGAGATGCTGCACGCAGCAGCGCTCTCCTCGATGCTGCAGGAGTGGACCGGCGGCGACAACGGCCTGACCATGGACACCAACCCGGTGCTCTTCGGCATCGAGATGGAGGGCCTCAATGTCTTCTTCTTCTGCGCCTTGATCCTGATCGGCGGATTCTTCGTCGCCCGCCAGATCAAGCGCTCCTCCTTCGGGCTCATGCTGCGCTCGATCAAGGAGAATCCCATGCGGCTGGAGTACACCGGCGTCAACGTTCAGGCCTACAAGATGAGCGCCTTCCTGATCAGCGCCATGTACGCCGGCCTGGCGGGCTCTCTCATGGTCATCTACGAGCCCTACGTGGCGACCAAATTCCTGCATTGGTCGACCTCGGGCGAGGTGGTGATCATGTCGGTGATCGGCGGCGTCAACACCCTGATCGGACCGATCATCGGCGCCACCTTCCTGCTCTACTTCGAGAACGTGGTGCAGGCCTTCATCGGCGAGCAGTGGAAGCTGGTGCTGGGCGCGGTCTTCGTCCTGGTCGTGATCTTCCTGCCGGGCGGCTTCGTGGACGGCTATCGGCGGATCCGGAAAGCCTTCGGCGCCAAGGTCGAGCCACGGCGCCAGAACGTGCCGGACAAGCCGCAACGCGCCAGCGACGCTTACGACCGTAAGAACACTGCCACGCAGTACGTCGACTGAGCCGACCATCGGAGGATGCAACAATGAACGCAATGAGCGGACAAGCGCTTCTCGAGGTCCAGGGTGTCAGCAAGAGCTTCGGCGGCCTGAAGGCCCTGACCGACGTCAACCTGTCGGTCGCCGAAGGCACCACGCACGCCATCATCGGGCCGAACGGTGCCGGCAAATCGACCCTGCTGAATTGCCTGATCGGACTTCTCCACGTCGACAAGGGCACGGTCTCCTTCGACCGGCGGCCGCTGACGGGGATCAAGCCTTACGAGATCATCCAGCGCGGCATCGCCAGAGTCTTCCAGACGCCGCAGATCTTTCCGGGCATGAGCCTGATGGAGAACGTGGCGATCGCTTCGCTGGCCAACCGGGACGGGCAGTTCAAGGTGAACCCGCAGGTCACCCTGGACGCCCGCCATCCGGCCATGCAGGAGGCCGAGTACACGCTCCGTAAGGTCGGCCTGCAGGATTTCCGGCACACCGACGCCGAGCACCTGTCGCGCGGCGACAAGCGGCGCCTGGAACTGGCGATCTGCCTGGCCGCCAAGCCTCGGCTGCTGCTGTTGGACGAACCCACGGCAGGCATGTCGCGCCACGACACCAACCGCACCATCGACCTCCTAAAGGAGATTGCCCAAAGCGGCATGACCAAAGTGGTGATCGAGCACGATATGCACGTCGTCTTCTCGCTGGCCGAGCGCATCACCGTACTGGCGCAAGGTACCGTGATCGCCGAAGGCAAGCCCGACGAGGTTCGCGGCAATCCCAAGGTTAGAGAAGCCTATCTCGGAGGGTCCCAGGAATGAACGTCCAGGCAGCGGAATCGGCCGCGAACACGCCGGCCGAGCAGGCCTACTTCGCCTGCAAGGACATCGAGTCCTACTACGGCGAGAGCTACATCGTCCAAGGCGTCAGCTTCGAGGTGAAGGAACGCGAGATCGTAGCACTGCTGGGCCGCAACGGCGCCGGCAAGACCTCGACCTTGCGGACCATCGCACGCGCACATGAGCCGCACCTGACGTCCGGCGAGATCTGGCTTTGCGGCGAGCCGGTGCACAAGATGCGCGCCTTCCAGGCCGCCCGCGCCGGCATCCAACTGGTGCCGGAGGACCGCCGCATCATCCCCGGCATCACGGTGGAGGAGAACCTGATCCTGGCGCAGATCGCCGAGCCCCTGGGCTGGCCCTTGGAGCGGATCTACCAATCCTTCCCGCGCCTGGCCGAGCGCCGCAAGCAGGAGGCCACCACCATGTCGGGCGGCGAGCAGCAGATGCTGGCCGTCGCCCGCGCGCTGGCCCGCGACCTGAAACTGCTGTTGCTGGACGAGCCCTACGAGGGCCTGGCGCCGGTGATCGTCGAGGAAATCGAGCGCATCATGGAAGAGGTGAAGCAGGTCGGTATCACCACTATCATCGTCGAGCAGAACGCCATGGCAGCGCTGCGTGTGGCCGATTCGGCGATCATCCTGGATATGGGCGAAGTGGTCTTCCGCGGCACCGCCCAGGAGGTTCTCGACAACGCCGATCTGCGCGAGGAGTACCTGGCCGTCTGAACGGTCTTTGCTGGACAATTCTCCACGCGCTGCCTCCCACGAATAAGGACGGTGCTGCCGCCACCCTGCCTTGGGAAGGACCGAATGGGCCTCCATAAGGATACCGGCAGCACGCAATAGGCTGGCGGGTCGGGCCTACGAGAAACTGCAGACGCCCTTGGCAGTGGCCTCCGCCAAGGGCGTTTGTAGTGGAGGCTCAACAACTCAATTGGAGGCAACTTTTGCAACATGCCCGACTTACCGCCGGCTTGAGGACCTCGTCGGCGTCGGCGAAGCCGAACATTCGTGCTGCCGCTGCCTTGAACTCTCGAACTACTGGTGAGAGCGTGAGGTCTGGTCGTCCGGTGGCTCGGGACCAGAGGACCATTCCACTGGGCGTGGCATCAGCATCTGGCGGAGCCGGGCTGCCATCTTCGCCTCTGGCCGCTGCTTTGGCGCTGGGACAGTCCTGCGAAAGGCAATGAACACCACGACATATGCGACGGTCAGGACCTGAATTGCCGCATGGTAGAGGAAATAGGCTGATGGCTGCCAGGCCTCGATGATTTCGGTGGAAATAACTGGTCCCAACATCATGCCGAGGCTGAAAACGATGGACAGGGTGGCGCCGCAACCGACCATCTCGTCCGGTTCCAGCTCGTCGTTGACGGCGGCCAAACACAGCCCATACATCGACAGTCCAAGACCGGAATAGAAACCGGTCAGGACGAAGATCAGAATTACAGAGTCGAGCGACGTGGCCGCCAATTGAAAGGCGGCCAGCCCGGCCACCAGGGCGACCGCGATCATGACCTTGGAGCGATCGTATCGGTCGGCGAAAATGCCTACGGGCCACATGACGATCAGACTGCCGAGGAACATGGCGGCCATGAAGACCGACACCTCGGCTGTCGTGAAGCCCGCTTTGTCGGCAAAGATCGCACCCGCTCCCATCAGGGCCCCCTCGGTCAGGCCACAGAGAATGGCTACGCCCACGCCGAGCGGGGCCTTGCGGAACAGCGCAAGAACGCCGAGCCTCTTTGGGGCTTGAAAGACCGGGGCCGGCTGCGCGCTGAGCAGGATTGGCACGATTCCGAAGGAGACCAGCACAGAGGCCAGGATGAAGAGGTCGTAGCCTTGCGGGGCACTCATGTTCAGCAGCAGAGCACCCGCGCCGAGCCCGGCATAGTGGAGTATGACGTAGAAGTTCATCACTCTGCCGCGGATCTCGTTCGGGCAGCTTTGGTTCAACCAGGCCTCGGTGACGATGTAGATCGTGGCGAAGCAGGCCCCGGTCGTGAGTCGAAGCAGGAACCAGAGGACGGGGTCCGGGAAGGCGGCGAAAAGCAGGGCCACGCCGGAGGCGATCGAGGCAACGGCAGCGAACACCTTGGCGTGCCCGGCACGGCGAACCAGCCGCGGCGTCATCAGCGCGCCCAGCAGGAAACCGACGTAGTAGCCGGCCATGATGAGGCCCGTGTTCGAGGTGTCGAAGCCCTCATCGAAGGCGCGAATGGCCAGAAGCGGTCCCTGAAGTCCGGAGCTCAAGGTGACAGAGACGAGCCCAAAAAACAGCGCCCAAGTTAAGAGAAGAATAGACCTCATACCCCTTGGCCCCTTCAAGAGGTACCGGCATCGCCCTCGTCATGAGAGTCCGACGAGACAGCACGGCGCCTCGCCCCAGCAGGATAGCGCCGAGGGATGTTGCCGAACAAGGACAAGAACTGCGCCGGGTTGGCCGGAGGTTCCAGAGCTTGGAAGGATGGAGCCACGACAAGCGAGCATGGAGTTCGATTTCCCCGCGATACGCGTGCTCGCGCAATGGGTTTGTCGAATTGCTGGAACGCGTCAGCACCAAAAGCGAAGCGGCCCTCTCCCGCCAGCATCGGGAGAGGGCCGCAACAGGCGGCTACGCGCCTTTGGATTGCGTGCCCGGAGGGAGGTTAGGCCGTCACGCAGTCGCGAGGCCGCCGGCCGGCAAAGAAGTCCTCGATGTTCTGCACCACCCGCATGCCCAGCGCGTCGCGCGACTCGGCCGTGGCGCGATGCAGGTGCGGGGTCAAGACGGCATTGGGGCAAGCCTTCAGCTCTTGCAGGAACTGCGCCTCGCCGTCGTAGGCGTCGAGCGCGGCACCGGCGATGGTATCGAACCAGAGCGCATGCAACAGGGCCTGACCGTCGATCACCTCGCCGCGCGCGGTGTTGATCAGGAAGGCGTCGGGCTTCATCAGGTTGAGCCGGCGCGCATCGATCAAGTGGCGGTTCTCCGGATCGCCGGGGCAGTGAATCGACAGGAAGTCGGCTTCCGCCACCACCGCGTCAATCGAGGTCCTAAGCTCGGCACCATTGATCCCCAGCAGGGCCGGATCGACCGGTGCCGGATCATAGGCTACCACCCGCATGCCGAAGCCCCAGTGGGCGCGCCGGGCGACCTGCTGGCCGACCCGGCCGAAGCCGATCAGGCCCAAGGTTTTTCCGGTGATGGTGGCGCCGGTCAGCCGGCTCGGCCCCCAGTCGTTGCTGGGCGCGATTCCCATAGCCCGTTCCGCCGCGCAGACCGCACGGCGGGCCGAGGTGATCATCAGCATGATAGTGAGGTCGGCAGTGCAGGCGCCGATCTCGTCCGGCGTGTTGGTGACCGTGATGCCCTTGGCACGGGCCGCGGCGAGATCGATGTTGCCCTCGACCAGGTCGCCGTTGGCCAACAGACGCGCACGCGGCTCGCGGCGCGAGAGGACCGTGGCGTCGATGCGGTCGGCAACGCCGGGCAGCACCGCATCGGCGCTGGCCAAAGCCTCGCTCAGCTCCTCGCCGGTCAGCGTCCGGCCGCTGCGGTTGAAGGTGGTGTCGAAGCGCTCCGCCAGTGCCGCCTCCACGGCCGAAGGCCAGCGGCTGGTCACCATCAGTTTGGGACGTGTCATGGGGTCTACTCCCTTTGTCGTTCGGCCGTTAGGCGGCCTTTTTCAAGACATCGGCGACGGTGACGCCGATTTCGGACGGCGAGGGCGCGATCGCCACCCCGACTTCTCGCAGGATTTCCACCTTCTCGCTGGCGCTTTCGCCGAAGGCGGAGATGATGGCGCCGGCGTGCCCCATGCGGCGGCCCTTGGGCGCGCTCAAGCCAGCGACGTAGGCCACCACCGGCTTGGTCATGTGGTCGCGCACGTACTCGGCCGCTTCGGCCTCCTGCGGCCCGCCGATCTCGCCGATCATCATCACCGCGTTGGTCTCGGGATCGGCCTCGAAGAGCGCCAGGACGTCCTTGAAGGAGCTGCCGTTGATCGGGTCGCCGCCGATGCCGACGCTGGTGGAAACGCCGATCCCCTGCTCCTTCATCTGCGAGGCTGCCTCGTAGCCCAAGGTGCCGGAACGGCCGACGATGCCGACATTGCCCTGCAGGTAAATGTGCGGCGGCATGATGCCCAGCTGCGCTTTGCCCGGCGAGATGATGCCGGCGCAGTTGGGGCCGATCAGCTGCATCCGCTTCTCCTGGCGATAGCGGCGCATGTAGCGCTTCACCCGGATCATGTCTTGGGCCGGAATGCCGTCGGTGATCGAGACACAGAGGCGAATGCCGCAGTCGGCGGCCTCCATGATGGCATCGGCGGCATAGGGCGGCGGCACGAAGAGGATGCTGGCGGTCGCCCCGGTTTCTGCCACGGCCTCGCGCACGGTATCGAAGACCGGCCGGCCGGCGACCGTGGCGCCGCCCTTGCCGGGCGAGACGCCGCCGACGACGTTGGTGCCGTAGGCCGCCATCTCTTCGGTGTGGAAGGTGGCGATGCGGCCGGTGATGCCTTGCACCAGGACCGGCGTAGCGCGATCGATCAGGATGCTCATGATGCCAATGCCTTCGGCTTCGAGGTGTCGGTGTTACGCCAGGCGGCAACCACGCGGTTGGCCGCTTCCGCCAAGGTCGATGCGCGGATGATCGGCAACCCGGAGCTGGCCAGGATTCGCCGCCCCTCTTCGACGTTGGTGCCGGAAAGCCGGACCACGACCGGCAGGTCGATGGGGTTCTTCTCCAGCGCCTGGACGATGCCTTCGGCGACCCAGTCGCAGCGGTTGATGCCGGCGAATATATTGACCAGGATCGCCTGCACGTTCTCGTCCGAGACCACCAGGCGGAAGGCCTTGGCCACCCGCTCCGGCGTGGCGCCGCCGCCGATGTCCAGGAAGTTGGCAGGCTCGCCGCCGGCCAGCTTGATCATGTCCATGGTAGCCATGGCGAGGCCTGCACCGTTCACGACACAGCCGATCTCGCCGTCGAGACCCACGTAGCTGAGGCCGCGGTCGGTGGCCGTTGTTTCACGCGGATCCTCCTGCGACTTGTCGCGCAACTCGGCGATGTGCGGCAGGCGGAACAAAGCGTTGTCGTCGAAGGTCATCTTGGCGTCCAATGCCAGCAGATGCTCCTCCTCGGTGACCACCAGCGGATTGATCTCCAGCATGGTGGCATCCAACTCGGCGAAGGCACGATAACTGTCCAGGATGACATTGGCGCACTTCTGCACAACGCCAGCCGAGAGCCCCAACTTGAAGGCTATCTCGCGCGCCTGGAAGGCCTGCATACCGACGGCCGGCTCGACCACCGCGCGGGTGATGCTGTCCGGCGCGTCGGCCGCGATTTCCTCGATCTCCATGCCGCCGGCCGAGGAGGCCACGACCATAACCCGCTCGGTCTTGCGATCGAGCACGAAGCCCAGGTAGAGCTCGGAGGCGATCTTCACGCCCTCTTCGACATAGATGCGATAGACGCCCTTGCCGCGCTGACCGGTCTGAGGGGTGACCAGGCGCATGCCGAACATGGCATCGGCCGCCTCTTCCACGTCGTGCTCGCTGTTGCAGAGCTTGACGCCGCCGGCCTTGCCGCGCCCGCCGGCATGCACCTGGGCCTTGACCACCCAGTTGCTGCCGCCGATTTCGCGGGCGCGATAGGCAGCCTGCTCCGGGCTATAGGCCAGGCCGCCACGCGGCACCGGTACACCGAAGCCAGCCAGGATTTCTTTTGCCTGGTACTCGTGGATGTCCATCGCGTCCTCCCGCTCTTCCTAGGCTTGATCCCTACTCGGCCGCTTCGCGCAGCGAGGAGGCAGGCCCCGTCGCATGAAAGTAGTCGACCGCCGCACCGACGCCGCTGCCGGCCTGGAAAGGCACGCCAACGTCACGCAAGACCAACTCGGTGGTGCCCAAGGCGCTCAACACCATCAGCTCGTTGAGGTCGCCCAAGTGGCCGATGCGGAAGACCTTGCCCGCCACCTTGGAGAGACCGACACCGAGCGAGAGGCGGTAGTTGTAGTAAGCGTGGCGTACGAAGGCGCCCGAGTCGAAGCCCGGCGGCAGGCAGATGGCGCTGACCGTATCGGAGTGCCACTTCGGCTCCTTGGCGCAGAGCTGGAGGCCCCAGGCCTGAACACCGCGGCGCACGCCCTCGGCCAGACGATGGTGACGCTTGAAGACCTCCTCCAAGCCCTCGTCGAGCAGAAGATCGACCGAGGCCCTGAGGCCCTTCAGCATGGAGGTGGCCGGCGTATAGGGAAAATAGCCGTCCTTGTTGGTCTTGATCATGTCGGCGAAGTCGAAGTAGCAGCGCGGCAGCTTCGCTTCCTTCGCCGCCGCAAGGGCCTTCTGGCTGACGCAGAGAATGGCCAGGCCCGCCGGCAGCATGAAGCCCTTCTGCGAGCCGGAGACGGCGATGTCGACGCCCCACTCGTCCATGCGGAAGTCGATGCTGGCGATCGAGCTCACGCCGTCGACGTAGAGCAGGGCCGGGTGGTTCACGGCATCCATGGCGGCACGCACGCCGGCGACGTCGCTGGTCACACCGGTGGCGGTCTCGTTGTGGCAGATCAGAACGGCCTTGATCTCGTGGCCGCGGTCGGCCGCCAACTTGTCGGCGAAGATGTCCAGCGGCACGCCCTCGCCCCACTCGACGTCGACGCAGTCAACGTCCAGGCCGTGGCGCTCGCAGAGGTCGACCCAAAGGTGCGAGAACTGGCCAAAGCGCGCCATCAGCACTTTGTCGCCCGGCGACAGCGTGTTGGTGACGGCCGCTTCCCACCCGCCGGTGCCCGACGAGGGATAGATGAAGACCTGGCCTTCGGTCGACTTGAAGACCTTCCTCACGTCCTCGAAGAGCGGCAGGGTGAACTCCGGGAAGTCCGGGGCCCGCATGTCCTGCTGCGGCAGGTCGATAGCCCGGCGGATGTCGTCCGGAACGTTCGTCGGTCCAGGAATAAAGAGTCCACGTATACCCGGCATTTCGCTTCCCTCCGTGTCTCGGCGCTGGTGCGAGCAAGCCTCTGGCCTGCTCCCTTTTGACACCCACTGGGTGCCCGTTTACCTCTCTACGCCCTAAATGCCCCGCCTCAAGCGGGTCCACAACGTTCCTATGCCGTGCTTTTGAGTGTCCAAAAGGGTTGGAAATTGCCCACCCTTTCGGGTAGATTATGAGAAATAGGCGAAATTCTTACCTACCCATATGGGTGGCATTCTAAGGAGACGTGCGGAGGATGGCGGACATAAGCGATACGGCCAGCGCCCCCATCGACATCGCGCTCGCGGACGCCAATCCGCTGATGCTGGCCGCTTTGTCAGAGGTCATCTATCGCGATCCGCGCTTCAGCCTGGTGTTCACCGCCAAGACGGCCGAAGGCTTCTTGGAGGGGCTTGGCCGGGTGCCGGTTGTGGTCGGCATCCTCGATTGGAACCTGCCGAAACTAGGCGGCGAGCGCTTGATCGAGGTGCTGCGCGGCATGAGCCAGGCGCCAAGGGTGGTGGTCTACGCCACCGGCGGCGATGAAGAGGTGCCACGCCGCGCCATGGCGGCCGGTGCCGCGGGCCTGGCGCTGCACGACGAGCCGCCGGAACGCCTGCTGGACACGGTGGCCAGCGTCGCCAAGGGCCGGATGGTCTTTCCCTTCCTCGATGTGCGAGAGCTCAACCAGGATCCCATCCGCAGCCTGACGCACCGCGAGCGTGCTCTATTGGCATCGCTGGCGAAGGGCATGACCAACAAAGAGCTGGCGCAAGACATGGGCATCACCGTCAACACGGTGAAGTTCCACTTGCGCAATCTGTTCGACAAGCTGGGGATCAGCACCCGCGGCCAGGCGATCGCGACCTACTATGCCAGCGGCCCTGGTCGCCACCCGGGCGGCTGACGTCTCTACTAGGCCCTAGAAGATATCTTGCAGGACGCCCTTCTCGCGGGTGATCACGATCGGCGTCTCGCCGGTGGTGACCGGCTGCCCCAAAGCCTGGGTCTCGCGAATGCGGTCGGACTCCAGCGGCGCGTCGACGACATCGCCGGTGGGCTTCTCCGGCTTCCAGAAGATCAACTCGTCGACGAAGTCTTCGCTCTCTTGGTTGATCGTCTGGGTCTCGTCGTCGACAACCTGCCTGATGTCGGCTTGGCTCTGCGAGGCACCGGCAGCGGAGAGGAAGGCATCGTCGGCCGTCTTGGGCCCGGTCTGCTGGTCGGGCTCGATCCGGCCCTGGCGCCCGAAGACGGCGACCCGCGCCTGATCGGTCGGCGTGCCTGCCTGTGGCCGCGACGCACCGGGTGCGGGCGGTCTGAGGTTGTAGTCCGGCGGGATCGCCAGCGGCGCATTGGCCACCACCCGGAACTCGTCCGGAGAGGTCTTCTCCAGTCCGATTTCCTCGCGGATCTGCGTGCAGGCGCCGACGCCAAGGACCAGCAGGCCGGCCAGCCCAACACGAATGATAGAGAATTGAGGCATGGTTCTAGCTCCCATCGCACCAGTCTCTGACCCAATCCTGGCTATTTTGTGGATTCTTTCGAGCCGAACAAGCTTTCAAATAGCAGCAGGCCAACTCCAATGACGATTGCGCTGTCTGCCAGATTGAAAGCCGGCCAATGCCAGCCGTAGGCATGGAAGTCAAGAAAGTCCACCACGGCGCCCAGCACGAGGCGGTCGACCATGTTGCCGAGGGCACCGCCGACGACGAGACCCGCGGCCACCATCGGCAGCCGGCGCTTTTGCCGCAAGGCCCAGATCATGACGCCGGTGGCGATCACCAGGGCCGCGCCGGCCAGGAGATAGGGCCCGAGCGGGGAATCGTTGGACAGCAGGCCGAAGCTGACGCCGCGGTTGTAGGCCAGGACCAGATTGAAGAAGCCGGTGACCTCGATCACCCGCGGCGGCGCCATCACCACCTCGAGAATCAGCCACTTGCTGCCTTGGTCGGCGAGGAAGACCAGCAGCGCAATGAGGAGAAGTGATCGCAACATCCGGCCTAGCGATCCCTTCCTTCAGACGGCGACGCCGTCCAGCTGCGCCACCGCATCGCCGCAGCGCCGGCAGAGGTCGGGATGCTCGGCCAGAGTGCCAACTTCCGGCAGCACCTGCCAGCAGCGCTGGCACTTTCCACCCTCGGCCGTTTCGACCACGACGGCCACGCCCGGCACCTCGTCCAGCCTGAAGGCCTCGGCCGGGCCGCCGCCGGCGACGATGTCGGCGGCCGAGGTGATGGCGATCTCGGCCAGGTCCACGCCTTGGAGAAGCGCACGCAAGGCCTCGTCCTTGACGAAGACCTGTGGGTTGGCCTGCAGGGACGAGCCCAGCTTCTTCTCCGCGCGCTGCAACTCAAGCGCGCCGGTGACAACCCGGCGCACCGCCTTGATGCGCTCCCATCGCGCTGCAAGGGCTTGGTTCTCCCATGCGGCCGGCAGCTCGGGATATGTCCGCATATGCACGCTGGCCTCCGGGCCGCAGCCCCGCGCCCACCAAGCCTCTTCGGCGGTAAAGCAGAGGATTGGCGCCAGCCAGGCGGTCAAGCAGGAAAAGAGCTGATCCAGCACCGTGCGGCAGGCCCGACGCCTCAGCGCGCTTGGCGGGTCGCAGTAGAGCGCATCCTTGCGCACGTCGAAATAGAAGGCCGAGAGGTCCAGCGCGCAGAAGTCGTGCAGTGTCCGATTGATGGTGTTGAGATCGAAATCGGCGACCGATTGGCGCACCAGGCGATCGAGGCTCCAAAGCCGATGCAGCATCAGGCGCTCCAGCTCCGGCATCTCTTGCGGCGCCACGCGCTCGGCCTGGCTGAAGCCTTCGAGCGCGCCCAAGAGATAGCGCAGCGTGTTGCGCAGGCGGCGATAGGCATCGACCTGGAACTTAAGGATCTCCGAACCGATCCGCTGATCCTCGACATAGTCGGTCGAGGTCACCCAAAGGCGCAGAATGTCGGCACCCGACTGCTTGATGATGTCGGCCGGGTCGATGCCGGTGCCCGACGATTTCGACATCTTGTGGCCCTGCTCGGTGAGCGTGAAGCCGTGGGTCAGCACGGCATCGAAGGGCGCCCGGCCGCGGGTGCCGCAGGATTCCAAGAGCGAGGTGTGGAACCAGCCGCGGTGCTGGTCGCTGCCCTCCAGATAGAGGTCGGCCGGCCACTTCAGCTCCGGGCGGGTCTCCAGCACGTAGGCGTGGGTCGAGCCGGAATCGAACCAAACCTCCACCACGTCTTGAATCTGCTCGTAGTCCGAGACGGCGTAGTCGTTGCCGAGCCAGCGCTCCGGCGGAGAGGTGAACCAGGCATCGCCACCCTCTTCCTCGAAGGCGGCCGCCACCCGGTCGATGACCTGCTGGTCGCGCAAGGGCTCTCCGCTTTCCTTGTGCACGAAGATCGGCAGCGGCACGCCCCACAGCCGCTGGCGCGACACGCACCAGTCGGGCCGCTGCTCGATCATGCTGCGCAAGCGGCGATGGCCCTGAGGCGGCACGAAGCGGGTCTGGTCGATCGCCGCCAAGGCCTTGTCGCGCAGGCCGCCGGTTTCCATCGAGATGAACCACTGCGGCGTGTTGCGGAAGATGAGCGGCGCCTTGGAACGCCAGGAGTGCGGATAGCTGTGGCGCAGCTTGCCGCGGTGCAAGAGGCCGCCTACCGCTTCGATCGCGGCAATCACCCGGCCATTGGCATCGCCCGGCTTGCCGCGCTGGTCGTAGACCGTGGCACCGGCGAAGAGCGGCACGTGCGGCAGGTACTGGCCGTTGGCGTCCACCGTGTGCGGCACCTCCAGCCCGTGCGCCTGCCCCAGCTCCCAGTCGTCCTGTCCATGACCGGGCGCGGCATGCACGAAGCCGGTGCCTTGATCCATGGTGACGAAGTCGCCCGGCAGCAGCGGCACCGCAAAGCCATAGCCGCCGGCCGCGTCGGGGTGAGGTGCCAGCGGATGAGCAGCCAGCGTCCCTTCCAGATCGCTGCCCTTGAATTCGGCCACGACACGGCTCTCGAAAGCGCAATCGCTCTCCACCGCCTCCTTCAGCTCGGCGCCCAAAAGCAGCCGCTCGCCCAGCTTTGCCCGGCTGTCCTCCCCGGCCTCGGTCACCTCGACCAGGAGATAGTCGGCCTCGGGGTCATAGGCGATCGCCCGGTTGCCCGGCAGGGTCCAGGGCGTGGTGGTCCAGATGACCACCTGGGCATCCTGCAGCTCGGCCCTGGGGCTCTCGCTCACCGGAAAGCGCACCCACACGGTGATCGAGGTATGGTCGCCGTACTCCACCTCGGCATCGGCGAGCGCCGTCTTCTCCACCACCGACCAGAGCACCGGCTTGGCCCCGGCATAGAGGCTGCCGCTCATGAGGAACTTGCCGAGCTCGCGCACGATCTGGGCTTCGGCCGCAAAGGCCATGGTGGTGTAGGGACGCTCCCAGTCGCCCAGCACGCCGAGGCGCTTGAACTCGTCGGTCTGTACGCCCACCCAATGCTCGGCAAAGGTGCGGCACTCGCGGCGGAACTCGACCCGGTCGACGGCGTCCTTGTCCTTGCCCTCGGCGCGATAGCGCTCTTCCACCTTCCATTCGATCGGCAGGCCGTGGCAGTCCCAGCCCGGCACGTAGTTGGCGTCCTTGCCAAGCATCTGCTGCGAGCGGTTGATCATGTCCTTCAAGGTTTTGTTGAGGGCATGACCCATGTGCAGGTGGCCGTTGGCATAGGGCGGGCCGTCATGAAGGATGAACTTCTCGCGGCCCGCGGACTGCACGCGCAGCTGGCCGAAGAGGTCCATCTCTTCCCAGCGCGCGAGGATCTCCGGCTCGCGCTTAGGCAGGCCGGCCCGCATCGGAAACTCCGTGCGGGGCAGAATGACGGTGGCCTTGTAGTCGCGGCGCGTGGTGGTCTCGACGGTCATAACTCCGGTCCGGGAAGTCAGCTCTTGGTCAAGCGAAAGCTGCGGCGGACAAAGCGCCCGCCGCGTGAAATCGCTCGCGATCCTAATCAGCGCCCCCCGCCGGTCAAGCGGTTAAGGACGCATGGCTGCCGACCAGGACTTGTCGCAGTCGGCCCACCGCATCTTCCCTGACCTGCCGACCGAGACGCCCGACGGACGCCTACTCCGCGGCCACCGCAGCTTTGGGACCGGCCGGTACCTTGAGCTGCGCCTCGCCTTCGACGACGACGGTGTCGCCAACGGTGCAGACGGTGTCGAAGGTGACGCGGCGACGCTGGGTGTCTATCTCGCGCGCCGTCACCTTGGCGATCACGGTGTCACCGATCCTCACCGGTGCCAGGAACTTCAGAGACTGCGACAGGTAGATGCAGCCCGGCCCCGGCATGCGGGTGCCAAAGACGGTGGAGAGAAAAGCGGCCGACATCATGCCGTGCGCGATGCGCCCCTTGAAGATCGTCGTCTCGGCGTAAGCCTGATCCAAATGCAGGGGGTTATGGTCGCCCGAAACCTCGGCAAATGCGACGATATCGGCCTCGCTCACCTTCTTTTCGAAGGTGGCGGACATACCGATCTCGAAATCGTCAATTGTGTATCCCTGCACCTTCGCCGGCTGTTCATTTGCTGTCATCGAGCTTCCCTACACCCCGTACTGTCTTAGCTGCAGTGCAACATGCTGCACGCTCAAGCCGATGATAATGCACGCCACGCCAGCCTGCAAGATCATTTCGCAATTGCGAAAAGCAGAGTACTAATCTATCCCATGGACGAACAAGCCAGGCGACTGTGGCGAAGATGTCAAACTGGAACCGAAACGGAAGCGTCATGGAAATCCCGTTGCGTCGCACCGCTCTTCGTGATCCCATGGCGGCCACAAGTCGGGAACGCGCGCTCCCGGTCACGAACGTCCCTTCAGCGATGGAAGGTCAGCCCCTGGGGCAGCAGTCCCATCGCCGAAGGTCGTCTGCCACGGAACGCCCGTATCTGGCGGGTGCAAAGAAGTCTGTTTAGTGAAGGTTGGGGTAGATGACAGGTCGTTCTTCTGGTGGTTGGCTGGAACCTTCTGAGCGAGAGGTCGAGGCCGAGGTAAAGTGGTACAATCCGACGAAAGGCTTCGGATTCGTTCAACTCAGTGACGGCTCACCGGACGCATTCCTGCATGTCTCCGTGGTCGAGCAGACCGGCCGCCAGGATCTCCCGGACGGGACCCGGATCGTTTGCGATCTGGCTGAAGGCCGCAAAGGCCGCCAGGTTGCCTTCATTCATCGCATCGAGGAACTGGGCACCGGCGCACCGCGCAGCGCCCCTCCGCGCGAAGGCGGATTCCGTAGCGGCCCGCGCCCTGGCGGCGGAGGCGGCTATGCCGGCGGAGGCGGTGGAGGCGGCGGTTATGCCGGCGGACAGCCGGAAGCCGGCGGCACCACGGTCGAAGGCACGGTCAAGTTCTTCGACCAAGGCAAGGGCTATGGCTTCATTGCCCCTGACGACGGCGGCAAGGACGTCTTCGTCTCGGCCAGGACTCTGGGCCGGGTCGGGCTGACCATGCTCGACAGCGATCAGCGCGTGCGCATGGTGGTGCGCATGGGCCAGAAGGGCCCGATGGCGGACAGCGTCGAGCCGATCTAGAGCAGATCGCATTTAGGTGGTCTCACCTGATTGCAAGACTCTGCTCTATCTTTCAACGTTGTAGAGCAGGATTCAGACGACAAACCGTTTCGATTTGACGTCATCCTGCTCTAGGCCGCGCTATCTGTCGTCGCCAGGGCGGGTGGCGCTTGAAGGCCGCCCGCCTGGCCGTCTTGTTCCTTCCCATAGCCTGATCCGGTTCTCGCGAGGGGGCCAGACGAGGTCGTTGGATTTTGGCCACGTGGCGCTAAACCTGGACGCCTTTGCGTCAGTTTGACCGCGACGGCCGGCGCCAATCTCATCCTCTGCTCTGCCGGCAATGAGGAAAGGCGCCCACCCGTGAGCTACCGGCTGTACTACTTTCCAGACAACGCCAACCTGGTCGTGCGCATGGCTCTAGAAGAGCTTGGCGCCGCCTACCAAGCGCAACTTGTCGACCGGCGGCAGAACGCGCATAAGGCCGCGGCCTTTCGGCGCCGCAACCCGCGCGGTCTGCTGCCTTGCTTGGAGGATGAGGGCCGCGGCGCGGTCGTCTTCGAAACCGCTGCCATCCTGCTCTATCTCACCGAACAAGAAGGCGCTCTCGGCCGGCCTGCCGAGAAGGCGGCAAAGCGTGCCGCCTTCCTCAAGTGGCTCTTCATGCTGTCCAACACGCTGCATGCCGATCTGCGCCTTCGCTACTACAGCGACCGCTTCGTAACACGGCAGGAAGCAGCCGAGACGGTCCACGACAAGGCCGGCCTCAGGGTTCAAGAGCACTACCGGCTGATCGAAGCGGCAATGGCAGAGCACGGCGGCCCCTACCTCTTGGCCGACGGCATCAGTGCTTGCGACTTCTACCTGGCCGCCTGCCTGCGCTGGTCACAGCTCTACCCGAAGAGTGCCGCGATCGACGGCGCGATTCTGGACGAGCTCCCCTGCCTCGCCCGGCTGCTGGATGCCTTGGAAAAGCGGCCCTCGGTCAGGCGGGCGATGGCGGCCGAGGGGATCGCCGCCCCCTTCTTTCGACACCCCAGCCCACCGGACTTGAGCCGGTTTTAGGAACTGGTCAGTTCGGCTCGGGCGAGACCCGAATCACCAGCTTGCCCCGGTTTTTGCCTTGCAGCAGGCCCATGAAGGCCTCCGGCGCGGCCTCCAAACCCTCGACCATATCCTCACGATACTTGAGCGCACCGCTGGAGACCCAGGCAGCAAGCTGCTGGTCGGCCTCGGCATGGAGGTGGGCGAAGTCCCAGACGATGAAGCCTCGGAAAGTCAGGCGCTTGCGCAGGATCGCGCCCATCAGCATGGGCAAGCGGTCGGGTCCTGCCGGCAGGGCCGTATCGTTATAGTGCGCGATGATGCCGCAGACCGGTATCCGCGCAAAGTCGTTCAGCAGCGGAAAAACGGCGCTGAAGACCCGGCCGCTGACGTTCTCGTAGTAGATGTCGATCCCATCGGGGCAGGCGGCGGCCAGCTGCTCGTCCAGATCCGGCGCGCGGTGATCGATGCAGGCGTCGAAGCCGAACTCCTCAGTTACGATGCGGCATTTCTCCGCGCCGCCGGCGACGCCCACGGCGCGCAGGCCCTGAAGCTTGGCGATCTGGCCGACCACCGAGCCGACGGCGCCGGAGGCCGCCGCGACCACCAAGGTCTCCCCTTCCTTAGGCTTGCCGATCTCCTTCAGCCCGCAATAGGCGGTCTGCCCGGGCATGCCCAACACGCCGAGGCGGGTCGACAGCGGCGCCGCCTGGGGATCCACCTTCTTCACCTGCTTGGCCGTCGCGGTCCAATGGCTTTGCCAGCCGCCCATGCCGACCACGATATCGCCGGCGGCGAGGCCCGCTGCGTTGGAGGCCTCCACCAGCCCTACGGTGCCAGCGGTCATCACCTCGTCGATGGCGACGGGCGCCGCATAGGACTTCGCCGCGCTCATGCGGCCGCGCATGTAAGGGTCCAGTGACAGATAGAGCGTTCGGCACTGAACTTCGCCCTCACCGGGCTGGGGCACGGCCGCCTCTTCAAGCCGAAAGTTCTCGTTGCTCGGGGGGCCTTCCGGCCTCGAGGCCAGGACCCAGCGCTTGTTGATGTCCGTCACGGTCGTCGTCCTCCAGGGTAAGGTCATGCTGCTCTCGACCCTTCCAGAGGGAGGATCGCGTGATCAAGCCTCGCTCAGTGCGGGCTCCTTTGCCAAGCGCTCCATCCACGACAGGAGCTTGCCATCGCGTAGGTGCACCAGTGCATCGCCCGCCTCCGCCAGCACCTCGCGTGCCGCCGACAGTTCGCGCAGGTTCTTCAGGAAGCCGTGCAGCACCCCGTCGCAGCGGCGCAGTACGTTGGGCACGCCGGCCAAGGTGAGCGCCTTCGCCAGAGCGCGCGAATCATCGTCGAGGGGGTCCAAGGGCAAGGTCAGCAAGTAAGATGGCGGGAAATCCGCCAGATCGGCGCTCAGCACGTCATAGCGGGGATCGTCCCGCTCTGAGCGTCGGCAGTAGGCATTGCGATAGAACTCGCGCTCGTTGCGGGCGAGGCTGTCGAGCGGTCCGCCCAGGAAGCGCTGAGAATAGGAGTCCTCGAGTCCAAAGCCGCCGTAGAACAGGATCAGCGCCGCCGGCAGGGCCAGGCCCCTGGTGCGCAGCTCGAGGCAGCTGGCGACACAGAGATGCGCCCCTGCCGAATCGCCGGCAAAGGCCAGCAGCCCGCTGTCGCAGTCACGCCCTTCGACCAGCGCCGGCAGACGCTCGATCAGGCCCGCAATCTCTTCGATCTGGCGTGGGAAGCGCGCCTCCGGCGACAGGCTGTAGTCCACGCCCAAGACAGCCCAATCGCTGGCAAGGCAAAGCTGGCGCATGACGCAGTCGTGGGTATCCAGATTGCCCAATACATAGCCGCCGCCATGCAGGTAGATCAGCAGCGGCCGCGATTCGCCTGGCGCCGGATGATAGAGCCGCAGGTCCAGTGTGCCGAGGCCACAGTCCCAAGAGAAATCCTCAACCCGCGCAATAGCTAAGGGCTCGGCGTTCCAATAGCGCTGCGCTTCGTTGTAGAGTCGCCGCATCCGGGGTAGCGGATGGCCGGTTGAGGGATCAGGGGGAAGGGCCGCGGCCAATTCCTCGCTTTTCTGCACGACGGCCTGCATCTCCGGCGTGAGGAGCGGCCAGACATCGATCTTGCGCATGCTTTCGAACCTACATCGGCTGCTAACGCGAGCCATTCCCGACGGCAAGGCTAAGCTGTGGGACATAAACCAGGGTGCCTGGCTCGCGCAAGGGACCATCCCGGTCATGAACGCGGCCCTTGTCGTCACCGCCGCCTTTCACCTCTGCGCTAGCGTTCTGCTCTTTCTTCCCTGGCCACATGAGGCCTCCGATCGGGAGGAATACGCGGTGCCGGTGGTCTTCGAGCGGTCCGCCGTCGCCGAGGAATCGATCGAGGCCCTGCTCGGGCGCGACGACGTCGCCGCCATCGACGTACCGGACGGCGGCGAAGAGTTGGCGGATGGCGACGACCGCGTGCCCTTGCTGCCGCTCGGCAAGCCCGATCGCGACGTGGCGCTGCCGGAAGTGGAAGAGGCCTTGGAGCTTCCTGGAATGACGGCCAGCGACGCCGCCTTGCAGGAGTCATTGCGCAAGGCCTATGTGGCTGCCGTCTCTCGACGGCTTGACGCGGTCAAGCGCTATCCCTCGACTGCGCAAGGCTTGCGTGTCGAAGGAACCGTCAAGATCAGCTTCGTCGTGACCCGCACGGGCCAGGTGCAGGCCGGCTGGCTGGTGCAGTCTTCCGGCTATGCCGTGCTGGACAAGGAAGCGCTTGCCCTACCGCAGCGGGCAGGCCCCTTCGCGCCCTTTCCCGATGCCCTGGCCAGCCCCTATCTGCAGATGACTCTGCCGATCCAATTCACCCCGCCATAGGCGCGCATCGGTGGTACCCTTGATCTTAGAGCAAATCCCGCGCAATGGCACTCCTTTGCGCGGATTTCGCTTTGGCGGGCCGCTCGATCGAGCGCGTCCTCGCCCCGCAGCCTTTCGGACCTGTCGCTTCTGGACAGGGCACCCGACGCGCGTTCGATCCGCTGTCGGGTCCGCTGATTCCTTCCGGTGAAGAGGCGGGCGAAGCGCCTCTCTACTGGCTCGCGAGAGCTGCGCGAATCTCGATGGCTGCGTCCTCTTCGGGATGCAGCGGCGGGGCGGTCTCGACCTCGACGCGTCCGATTCCACCCTGGAAGGTGAAAGGCGCCGCATAGGCCTTGCTGATGCCGCTGGGGTTCGATCCGATGGTCATGCCGATCGAACTGATCAACAGCGACTGATTGGCGATTGAGCCTTCGGCGACGACGCGGTCGCCGACCCACAAGCACGCCGCTGCCGGTCCGTCCGTGACGCGCCGCTGATCGACGCCGACAATGAGCTTGCCCGTCGGGAGAGGAGCCGGTGAGCGCAGGATGGTGTGCGTCGTGAAGTAGTTGTGATCGTAGACCAGATGGCCGTCCAGAACGTAGACCGCGAAACCGTTGTTCACCGACCCCACGGCGAGCAGAACACCTTCGCCGCCCTCCGGTCCTCGATCGATCTGGATGCGCAGCCGCCAGGAACTGGCACCCCACGTCGGCGCTGCGTCGATGTCGACGCGGTAAATCGGCGGGTAGTACACGAAGCGGTCGCGGTTCCGCGGGGCGCCGGGAAGGGGCTTGACGGTAAACATGTCTCGCCAATCGCCCGGATCGATGGGCAGCACACCATGTCGTTCCGCTTCGGACCAGAAGAGATTGATGAGCTCCGCCAGCTTCTCGGGCTCAGCGTCGGCTAGATTGTGGCATTCCGAGTAGTCGGCGGCGAGGTGATAGAGTTCCCACTCGTCGTCGTCGAGCGAGGCGCCTGCCATGTGATAGGTCACCGCCTTCCAACCGTCGGCCCAGATTCCCCGATTGCCCAGCATCTCGAAGTACTGGTGGGACTTGCGGCTCGGAACCCGGGTCACGTCCGCTGCGCTGGGGGCAAAGGCATAGGCCATGCTGGTGCCGGCGATCGGTAGCTGGTCGATCCCCTTGACCGAGGTTGGCGCTTCATAGCCGCAAATCTCGAGGATCGTCGGGACGATATCCGTGATGTGGTGAAACTGATGCCTGACCTCTCCGTGGACCGAAGGCTCGAGACCGCCGGGCCAGGACACGATGAGCGGGTCGCGCACGCCGCCGCCATGGGTGTTCTGCTTGTATCGCTTGGCAGGGGTGTTGCCGACCTGGGCCCATCCCCAGGGATAGTTCGAATGGCTGCGCCGGGTTCCGATATCGTCGATCCGATCGGCCACCTTGGCCATGTCTTCGCTCAGTCCATTGAAGTAGCGGAACTCGTCGAACACGCCGGTGTTGTTGCCTTCCTGCGATGCCCCGTTGTCGCTGAGCGCGAAGGTCAAGGTATCCTTGGCGAGGCCCAGCTCCTCGAGCGCATCGAGCAGGCGCCCGACCTGGGCGTCGGTGTGGTCCAGAAAGGCAGCGAAGGCCTCCTGCAGTCGGCAGGCGAAGCGCTGCTCGAGATCGGACAGCTCCTCCCATGGCTCGACCCCGGGGTTTCGAGGCGCCAGGTCGGTCCCTTCGGGAACGATGCCGAGTTCGATTTGGCGCTGGTGGATCCTCGCACGCCAGATGTCCCATCCCTCGTCGAAGGCGCCTCGGTACTTCTCCAGGTAGGTGTCGGGGGCCTGATGGGGGGCGTGGGTCGCGCCGAAGGGCAAATAGAGGAAGAAGGGCTTCTCGGGTACCAAGGACTTCTGATTGCGGACCATCGAAATGGCTTGGTCGACCAAGTCTTCGCTGAGGTGATAGCCCCCTTCCGGGCGCGACGGCGGTTCGACCGGGTGGTTGTCGGCGAAGAGATCGGGATGGAAATGATCGGTTTCGCCCATCATGAAGCCGTAGAAACGATCGAAACCCTTCTGCAGCGGCCAGTTGTGGAAGGGCCCGGCAGCAGAGGCTTCATGAGGCGGCAGCAGATGCCACTTGCCCACGCAGAAGGTGGACCAGCCCCGTGGGCCGAGCATCTCCGCGAGCGTGGCCGCCGAGGGGGCAATCTGGCCGCGCATGTTGGGAAAGCCGGTGTCGAAGTTGGATATCGCCCGCATGCCCACGGCATGGTGATTGCGGCCGGTGAGCAAGCAGGCCCGCGAGGGCGAGCAGAGGGCCGTGGTGTGAAAGTTCGCGAAGCGCAGCCCGGCCGAGGCGAGACGGTCGAAGTTGGGCGTGGCAATGGGTGAACCGAAGCAGCCGAGATGCGCGATACCGGTGTCGTCGAGCAGGATCACGAGGACGTTCGGAGTTTCAGGCGGGGGAATCTCGACCTCGGGCCACCAAGGCTCGGACTCGGCGACAGTTCGCCCGATCTTGCCCCGAAAAGGCTCCGGAGACCTGTCGTTCATGCGTCTAGACCCCTATGCGTTGCCACACTTTCGACCGGGATTCCTCATCTGCGTCTTCGTAAGGTATCCTGCTGGCATCGATGAGGGCGTTCAAGCGAAAGACAGCTCCTCCCGCAATAGAGGCATGCACCATAGGTCAAGACGGCTTTGCCCAGCGGTCCAAAAGCTTGAATTCCCTTGGAAGACGGCTCAAGTCTTTCATGCTCTTCGGTGCCGCTAAACGGGCTGGAGAGGAGCTGTGTTCGCCCTAGCTGGGTCCGGGCACATCGAAGAAGAACGCTTGCTTGGTGGTTGAGGAGCGTTGTCGAGGTGACCAGAGTTTCGCTGTTTTCTTCGCCTTTCCTCCTGGGTTTCGAGCCCTTCGAGAAGGCCATCGACCGGATCTCCAAAGCCGCCGCCGACGGCTATCCGCCCTATAACGTGGAGCAACGCGGCGATGGCCGCTTTCGCATCACGATCGCGGTGGCCGGCTTCTGTGCGGAGGACCTGTCGGTGCAGATGGAAGGCAGCCAACTGGTCATTCGCGGCAAGCAGAGCGAGCAGGCGGAGCGGGTCTACCTGCATCGAGGCATCGCTGCCCGTCAGTTCCAGCGCAGCTTCGTGCTGGCCGAGGGCATCGAGGTCAGTGGCGCCTCGCTGGATTCCGGCCTCCTCCACATCAACCTGGAGCGCCCAAAGGTGGAACCGGCAGTGCGCTCCATTGCCATCAAGGCAAGCTGATCGGCTGGAAAAGCCGATGTCGCAAGGGAAGAGGAACCGCCTAACAGCAGGGGTTCCGGTGCAAGAAAGGATGGACGGTCATGTATGACGTCAACGCTTTTCGGAAGATCTCGCAGCAAGACCTGGCTGCTTTGGGACTTGGCGAGGTAGCCTATGTGCGCTCGGTCGTGATCGACGGGACGCCCGGTTTCGCCATCTATGCAGCCAACGGCAAGGCCCTGGGCGCCGTGGCCTCCAGCCAGGCAGCGCAGGCGGCAATCCGGCAGAACGACCTCGAGCCGGTCTCGCTACACTGAGCGAGGACCTGTTTTCACCGTATTTTGAAGGGCACCGGGTTAAGCTGCGTGGCTGGCCGGGACGTCGGTCAGAAGCGCGTAGACGGCGTCCGCGTTGGCCGCTCCTCTCAGCTTCTCGCAGACCTTCCGGTCACGTAGCAACCGAGACACCTGGGCCAATGCCTTGAGGTGATCGGCGCCGGCCGATTGCGGCGCCAGCAAGAGGCAGAGAAGATCGACCGGCTGCTCGTCGATCGAATCGAAGTCGATTGGCTCTGCCAAGCGTGCGAAGAGGATGTGCAGGCGCTTGAGGCTGTCCAGCTTGCCGTGGGGTATCGCAACGCCGTTGCCGACGCCCGTTGTGCCCAAACGCTCGCGCACCAGCAGAACCTCGAAGATGTTGCGCTCGGATTCGCCGGTGATCGCCGCCGCCCGTCGTGCCAATTCCTGCAGGGCCTGCTTCTTGCTCGACACCCGAAGACCAGCCACGACGCCGTCCGGCGACAGCAAGTCAGCCATATTCATCAATGTACAAACCTCGACATAGGTTTCGACGACAAAACCCTCCGCTCGGAGCCGTCATCCAGCCCCAAACGCTACTTTGCTCCCGGCCGTTCAGCCTTGAGCAATGTTCTGAGGGTCAATCCAGCCTATCGTACCATCATTACGGCGGTACACCATGTTCAAGCCGCCGTGTGCCTTGTTCTTGAACATCAGTGCCGGCTCTTGCATCAGGTCCAGGCGCATCACCGCCTCGCCGACCGTCAGCAGCACGATCTGGGCCGTCAACTCCGCAACGACTGGCGGTGAATCCGGCACCGGCACATCGTTCGCTTCGTCCTCCCCTTCGTGTTCTCCCGGATGTAGAACGTACCCCTGGGCGGCCAGGCTTTCAAGCGGCGCCTTGTGATGATGGCGCAGCCGCCGCTTATTGCGGCGAAGGCGCTTGGATAGGTGCTCCAGCGCCGAATCGAAGGCCGGATAGGGGTCGTGGCCCTCGCCGTCGGCAAACATTTCCACATGTTTACCCACATGCGCAGCGATGGTGGTGCGGTAGCCGGAGGCCTCGCGAGCGATGGTGACGCTGACGTCGATCGCATCGCCGAAATACTTCTCCAGCATATGATTGAGTTTGTCGGCAATGTGCTGGCGAAAGGCATCGCCAACATCCATCTGCCTGCCTGTGACCTTTAACTGCATGGCCCCTTCAGGATTTGCCGTTCCGTTAGATGTTATATGGGGTGCCCAGCCTGTGGAGTCCGCCCTTTTATGCACTGCCCCCAGGTCGGCGAAGCGCGGAAGCTAGCGATGGCCCGGTAGGCTGTCAAGCACGGCCTTCGCGTCGTCCGTGGCAGCCATAACTCTATGCACGCTCGCCTCCGCGCAGAGCTTCCAAGCGCCGGCGGTCGGCAGCCGGGGGAATACGCAAGAGATCCCGATACTTGGCGACGGTGCGCCTGGCCACCGGCAGGCCCACATCGTTCAGTTTCGCCGCCAGCTTGGCATCGCTCAGGGGGCGGGCGGGCGGTTCGGCCGCAACCAACTCGCGCAAGCGTGCTTGAGCGGCAGCGGCGCTCACGTCGCCCTCCGGGCCCAAGGCGGCGCTGAAGAAGCGTTTCAAAGGCTCGGTGCCTCGCGGCGAAGCCAGAAACTTGTTGGCCACCACGCGGCTGATCGTGGCTTCGGAGAGCTCCAGCTCCTCGGCCAGGTTTCGCCGCGTCAAGGGCAGGAGGCCGGAGGGGCCTTTGGAGAAATAGTCGCCCTGCCGGGTCAGGATAGCCTGGCCTACAGCCAGCAGCGTCTGGAAGCGCCTAGCCAAGGCGCGTCGCAGCCAGGCGACTTCACGCACCTGCTCCGAGACGTAGGCGCGATCGTCTTGGCGGCGAATGCGCGGCAAGAGATGGGAATGGGTGTGCCGATCCAGCCGGATCCTGGGGATGATATCGGGGTTCACGGCGACTTCCAGCCGGCCTTTGGGGCCACTGGTCACCAGCAGGTCCGGCACCAAGGGAATGATCGCCTCGTTCTGGAACGAAAGCCCCGGTTTGGGATCCAGACGGCGGAGAATGGCCAGCCGCTCTTCGACCTCCTCAAGCGGCAGCTCCAGGACTTCAGCCAAGGCACTGGCCCCGCCCGAGGCCAGCAAGGAAAGTTTCTCCAGCAAGGCGCGGAAGGTGTCGTCCATGCGCCCCTGACTGACCAACTGCAAGGCAAGGCTCTCTCTAAGGTCGCGCGCAAAGATGCCGGCGGGCTCGAAGGCCTGCAGGCGTGCCAGGACTTGCTGCAAGGTCTCTAGGGCGCAGCCGCTTTGATCAGCGATCTCGTCCAGCGTTGAGCCGAGATAGCCGGCCTCGTCCAGCTCGGCGATCAAGGCGATCGCCAGCCTGCGCCGCTCCCCATCGGCAAAGGCGAGGCGCACCTGGTCCAGCAAACGTGCGATCAGCGAGGGCTGGTCCGCCACCCGGCTTTCCAGCGGATCCAAGGCGTCGCTGGCCGCCAGCCTGCGACCACCGGAAACAGGGCTTTCCAGCCGCTCCAAGAAGGGGTTCTCCTCCGACTTCTGCTCGATGAAGGCTTCGAGATCCTGGCCCGACAGCTGCAGCAGCTGGATCGACACGCGCAGCGCCGGCGTCAGAACCAGGTTCTGTGTTTGGGTAACACTCAGGCGGGCCTTTAGTGCCATGGCTCGGGTCGGTGATTGCACGCAGCGTCCACAGGCGAGCCTAAGCCATTGCCGGCCACTTGCGTAGCCCTTCGCTGCCTTGGAGGCCAAGCCTCAAAGGCTGAAGCTGTCTCCCAGATAGACCCGGCGCACGTCCTCGCTGGCGACGATCTCGTCCGGCCGCCCCTCCATCAGCACCTGTCCGCCGTGGATAATGTAGGCGCGATCGATGATCTCCAGCGTGTCGCGCACGTTGTGGTCGGTGATCAGCACGCCGATGCCGCGGTCCTTCAGGTGCGAAACCAGGTCACGAATTTCGGCGACGGCAATCGGGTCGATGCCGGCCAGAGGCTCGTCCAGCAGCATGAAGCGCGGCCGCGAGGCCAAGGCTCTGGCGATCTCGACGCGCCGGCGCTCGCCGCCTGAGAGTGCCAGGGCCGGAGTCCGGCGCAGATGGGTGATCGAGAACTCGGCCAGCAACTCGTCCAGCTCGGCTTCGCGTTTCGAGCGGTCTGGCTCGACCACCTCCAAGACCGCCCGGATGTTCCGCTCCACCGTCAGGCCGCGAAAGATCGAAGCCTCCTGCGGCAGGTAGCCGATGCCCAGCCGTGCGCGGCGGTACATCGGCAGGTCCGTGATGTCCTGCCCCTCCAGGGTGATCCAGCCGTAGTCCGGCCGCAGCAGGCCGGTGATGATGTAGAAGCAGGTGGTCTTGCCGGCACCGTTCGGTCCTAACAGGCCGACCGCCTCGCCACGGCGCACGTTCAGCGAGATGGTGCGCAAGACCGGGCGCTTGCGGAACGACTTGCCGAGTTCCACGGCTGCCAGGCCCGGGTTGTCGGCCACCAAGTGCAGGTGGCTCTGCTCGCTAGAGGCATCCATCGCTAGGGCTTTCAGAGCGGCTTTCCGGCACCAACAGGCCCGATACCCTGCCGCCGCCCCCTTTCAAAGTAGAGATCCCGGTCTCCAGATTGACCTCTGCTTCCGATCCGTTCAACTGGTTCTGTCCCCTGGTAATGCGGACGTTACCGTTCATCGTCGCCAGCTGCTGCGTCACCAGGTACTCCGCAGTATCGGCGGCGATGTACTCGCAAGGGGTCAGCACTTCGACGTTATCGTAGGCATTGACCACCTCGAGGGTCTTGCCGTCGGCCGCGAAGGTGGCCGTCAGGACGTCGGCCCGCACGATGTTGCTGGTGCCTTTGTCCGGATCGAAGCGTTCCACCTGCGCATTGCCGCGCGCGACGGCCTTGCGGATCTTTGGGCTGTATTCCAGGCTCTCGTTGGCGGTGACGATGTCCTCTCCCGATTCCAGCTTCAGATTCTTGCCGGTCAAGCGCATCACGTCGCGCGGGATGTCGTAGACGCCGTGCTGGCCAAAGACCTTGGCATCGGGAGAAATGATCCGGACATTCCCGCTGGCCTCGACCTGGGTGATGTCGCCGCTGTCGCCCTCGCCGGTGTAGCGTGCCCGCAAGACGTCGGCATACAAGGTAAGCTCGCCCTGGCGGGCTTCCGCATTCCCCTTGGCGATGTAGAGCTTCTCCTCGCGCCGCCATTCGATGCCGTCATCGGCAAAGATCTCCAGCGGCTCGTCGGACTCCCCGAAGGTCGCGCCCTGCGATTGGGCCGGCCCCGAGGCCGCAGCCGGCAGCAATCCGATCATCGCCACCACAAGCGCTAGTCGGCGAAGAGTCATAGGCGTGATGATCCCTCCTGGCCTGGCAGAATGATCACCATCGAGCGACCCTTGAGGTTGATGACGTTGCCTTCCTCGGTGACCCGCACGCCTTGCGCCTGCATCTCGCCGCGCGGTCCCTGGCCTGCTACGCCGGCATCGGATTCGATGACCCCGCTTGAGAAGTCCACCGCTGCTGCCGAGGTCCGGATTTCGTAACCATCGTCGTGGTAGAGGCTTACGTCGCCATCCAGCTCCAGCTGCTTCTGGTGACGGAAGTAGCGGCCGCCATTGGCAGAGACCGCGACCCAGCGCCCATCCAGCAAGGTGATGTCGGCGGCCGGTTGCACCAGGTAGATCATGTCTCCCTCTTCATCCGCCTGATTGGCCCGCTCCGCCGTTAAGGTGTAGGGCTGCCCGTCCTTGTCCAGGCCGTCGAACCGTGGCCGGACCATGGTGAGCTCTTCCACCGCGCTCGATGGCAGGGCCGAGGCTTCGAGGCCGATGAGTTCAGGGTTGGGGACGATGTCACGCCACAGCGCCACGACGACAAAGAGCACGCCCGCCGAGACCGGCAGGGCGAGCCTCAGGAAGCGCACGAAAATGGAGTGGCCGCTGCGCTTGGACCAGCGCGGCGGCGATGGCCGAGACTGGCCCTCGCGCCTTATGCGCCGTCTTTCGCTGCCCAGGAACCACACCATCGCCAGGCGTCTCTAGACCACGCCTGCGCGCAGGCAATCATAGAGCTGGATGATGCCCAGAGGCTTTACCTCCTCGACGACGAAGAGGGTGGTGATCTTGAACTCATCCATAATCTGCAGGGCTTCCGCCGCCAGCGCGCGGGCACGCACCGTCTTGGGGCCCGGCGTCATGACGCTGCCGACAGTCATGCCCAAGAGGTCGGGGCCCATGTGCCGGCGCAAGTCGCCGTCGGTGATGATGCCCATCAGCCGCTCCGACCCGTCGACGATGCCGATACAGCCGAACTGCTTGTTGGACATGGTGAGGATGGCTTCGCTCATCGGCGTCTCCGAACGACAAAGCGGCAGCCGCTCCGGCCCGTGCATCAGATCCGACACGCGCAGCAGCGCAGCACCCAGCGAGCCGCCCGGATGAAACACCCGGTAGTCGTCCTGCGAGAAGCCGCGGCGCTCCAAGAGCGCGACCGCCAGCGCATCGCCCAAAGCCAGCATCATGGTGGTCGAGGTGGTGGGTGCCAGGCCCAACGGGCAGGCTTCGGGCGCTTTCGCCGTCAAGAGGCAGATGTCCGACTGCTCGGCCAGCTGGCTCTTGATCTTTCCGGTGAAGGCGATGAGCGGAATCTGAAAACGCCGCGTGTAGCCTAAGATATCTGCCAACTCGGTGGTGTTGCCGGAATTGGAGAGCGCGATCACCGCATCGTCACGGGCGATCATGCCGAGGTCGCCATGGCTTGCCTCGCCAGGATGCACGAACAGGGCCGGCGTGCCGGTCGATGCCAGAGTGGCGGCGATCTTGCGGGCGATGTGCCCGCTCTTGCCCATTCCGGTGACGATGACGCGGCCTGTGACTTTCGACAGCACTTCCACCGCTCGGTCGAAATCGCCGTTTAGCTGATCGGCCAGCGACCTCAAGGCATCGGCCTCGATGGTCAAGACCCGTCTGGCAGAGGCGAGAACGTCGACCTTGGCGCCCTCTCGTTCCTCAACGCGGTCTTTCGTCTCAGCCAGCTCCATTCCCGTCTCCTCCTCAGCTCTCGCCCGGCAAATCGCTTCCTGCGTGCTACGCCCTAGTGCGCCATAATATCCACATCGGACCAGCCAAGCAGATCCAATCGCGCCCGGGTCGGTAGAAAGTCAAAGACCGCCTGCGCCAAGGCCTCTCGCCCCTCGCGCGCCAGCATAACATCCAATCGCTCCTTTAATGCGTGCAAATAGAGCACATCAGATGCAGCGTAGCGCAACTGCTCGTCACTCAACTCCGCCGCCCCCCAGTCGGACGATTGCTGCTGCTTGGACAAATCGACAGCAAGCAGCTCTCGGCAGAGGTCCTTCAGGCCATGCCTGTCGGTAAAGGTTCTTACCAGCTTCGAGGCTACCTTGGTGCAGTAGACCGGCGCCGGCCAAGCACCAAGGTGATGGCCGATCGCGGCGATGTCGAAGCGGGCGTAGTGGAAGAGCTTGGTGACGCCGGGATCCGACATCAAGGCCGCCAAGCGGGGCGCGTCCTTCTGGCCTTGGCGTATCTGCACCAGGTGCGCGCTGCCGTCGCCGCTGCAGAGCTGAACCAGGCAGAGGCGGTCGCGCCGCACCGCCAGGCCCATGGTTTCGCTGTCGACCGCCACCAGGGGCCCCAGATCGAGATCTGCCGGCAGATCGCCGATATGTAGTTGGTAGGTCACGTCCGCCTCCCGATCGCGGCAGAACGCCGTAAGGCACGGCGCTGAGGTTTTGCTACACTTCATGGGCGGGGACCAAGGGGCGGAACGCCCAAGGGCCAGAACGCCTTGTCGCTAGGGATACTCCCTTGGTATAGGGCAGGTCCGGCGCATATGCGAGGAATAGTCAGTATGGCCAGCAAGGTCGTCACGCTCTTCGGCGGTTCTGGGTTCATCGGCCGCTATCTGGTGCGCCATCTCGCTCGCCAAGGGCACGTCATCCGCGTCGCGGTCCGCCATCCCGATCGCGCCACCTTTCTAAAGCCGCTGGGCGACGTCGGTCAGATCACGCCGATACCGGCCAGCGTGCAACACGAAGAAAGCGTACGCCGGGCGGTGGAAGGTGCCGATGCCGTCGTCAATTTCGTCGGCATCCTCTTCGAGCGAGGCAAGCGGACCTTTCTCGCTGTCCATGTCGAGGGCGCGCGCCGCGTCGCAGAGGCCGCCAAGGCGGCCGGAGTAGACGCCTTGGTGCATCTATCCGCGCTGGGTGCCGATGCCGGCGCACCGGCACGCTATGCCAAGAGCAAGGCGGCCGGCGAGACCGCGGTGCTGACCGCCTTCCCGCAGGCCACCATCATCAGGCCCAGCATCGTCGTCGGGCCGGAGGACGACTTCTTCAATCGCTTTGCGGCCATGTCGCAGCTGTCGCCTTTCCTGCCCTTGATCAACGGTGGTGAAACAAAGTTCCAGCCGGCCTACGTGGGTGACGTCGCCGAGGCGATCGCGGTGGCCCTGCTGGAGCCCGGCCACGGCGGCAAGACCTACGAGCTGGGCGGGCCCCAGGTCTACAGCTTCAAGCAGCTCTTGCAGCTCTTGCTTAAGGAGATCAGCCGGAAGCGCACGCTGATCGACCTGCCGAGCGGCCTGGCCTCCTTCCAAGCGCGCTTCATGGAGTTTCTGCCGGTCCCGCCGCTCACCCGCGATCAAATTCTGCTGCTGCAGAAGGACAATGTGGTGTCGCCGGAGGCCCTGACCTTCAAGGAGCTGGGCATCGAGCCGCAGGCGATCGAGGCGATCCTGCCGACCTACCTCGACAAGTACCGGCGCGGCGGCCGCTTCTCGCTGCAGCACCGGGAGGGATAGCGGCGACCGGCGTGATGCAGCCGGCGGGCCATCCAGGGCCGCTGTGTCGCTGACGCTCCTCGCAGTGACGATACCGGGGCGCTTCTCAATCTTCCGGATAGCAGCCGGCCAACCTGGCGCGCTGGCGCACCAAAGCCAGGACGGCATCGATCATCGGGGTGTCGATCTCGGCGATGTCCCCCATTTCGGCAACCACACTAACCAGCGCGTCGATCTCCATCGGCCTGCCGAGTTCCAAATCCTGGAGCATCGAGGTCTTGTGCGCCCCGACATCGGCAGCCCAGCCGATTCGGGTCTCCACATCGACACCGAAACGCACGCCTAGGGCCTCTCCGACCGCCTTGGCCTCGGTCATCATCGTCGCGGCGAGGGCATGCACGCCGGGATCGGTGGCCATCTGCTCCAAGGTTGCCCCGGTCAAGGCCGACAGCGGATTGAAGCAGAGATTCCCCCAGAGCTTCAGCCAGATGTCGTCGCGAATGCGTGGGCGCACAGGCGCCTTGAAGCCGGCCTGCGTCAGCGCCTTGGAGAGTGCCAGCGCGCGTTCGCTCTTGCTGCCGTTGGGCTCGCCCAGCATGAAGCGGTTGCCGTAGACGTGGCGCACCACGCCGGGGCTCTCGATGTCAGCGGCCGGATAGACCACGCAGCCCAGGCAGCGCTCCGGCGCGATCAGTTTCCACAGCCGGCCCTCGGGATCGACGCTGTCGACCGTTCGATTCTTGAATGGCCCTTCCAGAGCGTAGAAGTACCACCAAGGAATGCCGTTCTGCGCCGTCACCACGCAGGTGTCCGGCCCCAGCAAGGGCTGCATCGCCTCGGCGATGGCATCCACGCCCGCGGCCTTGATGGTGATCAGCACGAAATCCTGGGGCCCGGCCTCGGCAGGGTCTTGCACCGCCTTGACCGGGACGGTCCGACTGCCGTCTTCGGTCATCAAGGTCAGACCCTTGTCACGCATGGCCGCCAAGTGGGGCCCGCGGGCGATCAAGGTGACGTCCGCACCGACCTCGGCAAGGTGAAAGCCCAGCAGACCGCCGATCGCGCCGGCACCATAGACGGTGATCTTCATGCCGCTTCTCCCTGCCTCACCCGAGGCCCAGCTTCTGCGCCAGGCCGATGCGCTGCAGCTTGCCGGTGGCGCCCTTGGGAATCTCCTCGAGGAAGAGGATCTTGCGCGGCACCTTGAAGTCGGCGAGACGGCCGGCGAGAAAGTCCCGCAAGGCGCGCTCCTCGACGCTCTCGCCGTCGGCCAGCACGACGGCAGCCGCCACCTCCTCGCCCAGCTTGTCGTGCGGCATGGCGAAGGTGACGGCCTGTGCCACGGCGGGATGATCCAGCAGGATCTCGTCAACCTCTCTCGGCGAGATCTTCTCGCCGCCGCGATTGATGATCTCCTTGAGGCGGCCGGTGATGGTCAAGAGCCCATCCTCGTCGAAGCAGCCTTGATCGCCGGTGCGGAACCAGGGCCCGCCCTCGTCCTGGAGGAAACTCTCGGCATTGGCCTTGGGGTTGCTCTCGTAGCCGGCGGTCACGTTAGGCCCGCGGATGATGACCTCGCCCACCGGCCCAGCCGCCGCACTCAAGCTGCCCTCGGCGGTCAGCAAGCGAACCTCGGGCCCGGCCGGCCGGCCGACCGAGCCCGCCTTGCGCAGGCCCGGCGGCAGCTCGTTGCTGGCCATCTGGTGGCTCGCCTCGGTCATGCCGTAGGACTCGATCACAGGGCAGCCGAAGAGCGCTTCGACGGCTTGCATGGTCTGCGGCGGCAGCGAGGCGGACGAGGAGCGGACGAAACGCAAACCAGCGGCCTTCGCGAGTTCCGGCTGTCGCTGCCCGCGCGCCAAGATCGCCTGGTGCATGGTCGGCACCGCCGTGTACCAGGTGGGCGCTGCCTCTTTGAGCCAGGCCATGAAGCGCAAGGCATTGAAACCCGGCGTGCAGAAAATCGATGCCCCGGCAAAAAGCGAGGAGAGCACGGCCGCGATCAAGCCGTGAATGTGAAAGAGCGGCATGACGTTGAGGCAGCGGTCGCCCGGCCCCAGTGCCAGCGTCCCGCCGATATGGCCGGCCGAGGCCAAGAGATTGGCGTGCGTCAGAGGCACGATCTTCGGCCGCGATGTCGTGCCCGAGGTGTGCAGGATGAGCGCCACCTCTTCTGCTTGCGCGGGCCCGGGTTGCCCAGCCGCTGCCGATGCAACGCCGCCGGCAAGCGAGAAGCTGCCGGCAGGCGCTGCTGCGTCCGTCGTCAGCTCGATGATTTCGATGCCGCGCGCCCTGGCGACGTCGGCGGCCGGGCTGTCGGATCCGGCGGCCAGCACCAGGGCCTTGGCCTTCAAATCGTCGAGGTAGAAGGCGAACTCCTCGGCGCGATAGGCCGGGTTCAGCGGGCAGGTGGTGGCGCTGGCGCCGACGGCGATGAAGGCAGCCGCCATCTCCGGCCCGTTCGGCAGCACGATGGCGACCCGTTCGCCGCGCCCGATCCCGCAGCCATTCAGATGACTGCGGCAGGCCTCGGCCAAATCGGCCAGGCCGGCATAGCTCAAGGGCGGCCGCCCCGGCGCCGCGAGGGCCACGGCTTCGGACCGCCGGGCGGTCAGGAGTTCGGAAAAGCTGGTGGGACGGGGCTCGCTGGTCGCAGTCATCGGCTAGAGGATCTCGGGTTACCTATGGTGGACGGCCGAGACCCTGCGTTGCCGATGAGAGAGCGTCTAGTCCTTTTTTGCCTCGCCCGGTTTGGCATTGCCGGCACGGGTCGAGGCCGGGCGGCCGCGGCGCGTCGGCTGAGCCTTGGGTGCTGCTGCCGACTTGCCTGTCGTCCGCCGCGCGCGGCCCGCGCTCGCGGGAGCCTTCGCCGGCGCCTTGGCCGCGGGGCTAGCCGGTCGGGCAGGGGTGTTGGCAGCGGCCGGCGGCGGCGCCTTGCTTTCGAAGGTCGCAGGCTTGGCCACTGCCGGTTCCGGCTTGGCGGCCGCAGCGACGACCGGAACCGGCGCGTCGGGCTTGCGGCTCATGCTCTCCAGTTCCGCCTTCAGGGCCTGCACCTCGGACTTCAAGCGCGCCAGGTCTTCCTTTTGCTTCAAATCCTGTGCTGCATGTGCGTCCGCTTGCGACGGCCTGGCCGCCGGCTGTCCTGGCCGCGGCAGGTCAGCCTCGCTCGATCCGGCACCACTGCCCGAGAAGGGCGACCACACCCGCATGGCCTGTTCGAAGAAGGCCATGTTCTGCTTACGCATGTCCTCTAGGTTGCCGAAGGGGAAGAGGTTGCCCATGGCATCCTGCATGGCGCCGCGCATGCGGTCCTGATTCTCGGCGAAATTCTGGATCATGTGCTCCAGATACTGCGGCACCATCCAGCGCATGTTGTCGCCATAGAAAGAGATCAACTGCCGCAAGAAGGCGATCGGCAAGAGGTTCTCGCCCTTCGACTCCTCCTCGACGATGATCTGCGTCAGAACGCTGCGGGTGATGTCGTCACCACTCTTGGCGTCATAGACCACGAACTCGACTCCCTCCTGGATCAGACGCGCGAGATGATCAAGCGTTACATAGGAACTAGTGGCTGTGTTGTAGAGCCGCCGATTGGCGTACTTCTTGATGACGATTTGCCCGTCGCCACCCTGGCTGTCTGCGCCCAAAATCCCGACCTCGTCGAAGGGGGTGTTGCCCAATGGTGTTCGCGATATTGTGCACCGCAGCGCGCGAAGTCAATCGCGCAGCAGTTCGAAAACGCCGCATCGCAGCATTGTCATAGCGCGCCTGCTCTCAGCCGCCGTTTGCCTTCGCGGACGCAATCTGCTGCACTGCGGCGTGCGGCGAGCAGGAGAGAGCATGGGCGAGAAGGCTGGTGATGGCGGGGCGCCGAGCGAAGCTGAGCGGCTGGCCAGCCGCTATCTCGATCTGTGGGAGGCAGCCATGGTCGAGGCGGCCAGCGACCCGGCCTTGGCACTAGAGATCTTCCGCTCGGTCTCGCAGTTCGACACCGGAGGCCGCGGCGGACTGGACGAGATAATCGCTGCCTGGGGCAGTGCACTGAAGACCTGCACCGCCGGGCAAAGGACGGAGGAGAAGGCCAAGGGTGCCGGAAGCAACGCCGGAAGCAACGCCGGACAGCACACGACGGGGCCCGCGACCGCTGGCCCTCTATCTGGGGACGGCGACGGCCGTATGGCAGAGCTCGAAGCTCGCATTGCCGCTCTTGAGGCACTGCTCGGCAGGCCAGCTGCCGCCCCGGCTGGCGGAGTTGGAGGCCCTGAGGGAACCGCTGAGCCGGATCGACACGACCCGCCTGGAGGAAGCGCTGGAGCGGGAGATCGCCCGCCGGGCTGAAGCCCTCAATCGCGGTGTCACAAGCTACCGCCGGCATCCCCACTGGCGTCGCGCGGCGCCTTCGGCGGTTGCTTGGCAAGAGGGAACGAGCCGCCTCATCGACTTCGCCCCTGAAGCCGGCGGCCGGCCGATCCTCTTGATCCCCTCGCTCATCAACCGGGCCTACATTCTGGATCTGGACGAGGAGAACGGGCTCTGTCGCTGGCTCGTCGGGCAGGGGTTTCGCCCCTTTCTGGTCGACTGGGATGCACCGGCGGAAGAAGAGCGCGCCTTTACGCTCACCGACTATGTCGCCGGCCGGCTGTCGGCCATGCTTGGGCGCGCCGAGGCTCTCGCGGGTGCCCGGCCGGTGGCGCTTGGCTATTGCCTGGGAGGGCTCTTGGCCTTGGGCCTGGCGCAGTTGCACCAAGAGCGGCTGGCCGGCCTGGCGCTCTTGGCGACGCCGTGGGATTTCCACGCCGACCTGGCGATACCGCCGGCGCAGATGCGGATGGCTGGATTGGCGCTGGCCCCCTTGATGGACAGCCTGGGCGTGCTGCCGACCGATGCCGTGCAGACGCTGTTCTATTCGCTCGACCCTTGGCTGACGGTCCGCAAGTTCATCGCGTTCGGCGCCAAGAACCCCAAGGGATCGGCCGCGCGCGCATTCGTGGCGCTGGAAGACTGGCTGAACGACGGCGTGCCGCTGGCGGCACCGGTCGCCCGCGAGGTACTGGCCGGCTGGTACGCGGAAAACCGTCCGGCGCGCGGCCTGTGGCGCTTGGCCGGCCAGAGCGTCGACCCGGCCTCGATCACCTTGCCGTCACTGGTGATGGCGCCGAACGAAGACCGTATCGTCCCGCCGGCGAGCGCGCTGGCCTTGGCGCGGGCCCTGCCGGCAGCGGACCTGCGCCAACCTGCGGCCGGGCACATCGGCATGATCGTCGGCCGGAACGCCAAGCGCAGCGTCTGGCAACCCTTGGTCCGCTGGGCTCGGGCACTGCCGGCATGACCCGGCGCCGTCGATCACCCTTCGCAAGGCTGTTGTGACGCGCTTGGGCGCAATTTGCTTCTTTCAATGTTGCACTGCACCCTTATACTAGGCGCAGCTCGGCGCAGGGCTGTTCTGCCTTGCATCGGCGATCCCCGAAATTTTCCGGATCGCGTCTAAAGGAAGGAGACAATCAGCCATGTCCGATGTTGTTATCGTCAGCGCTGCCCGCACCCCCGTCGGCAGCTTCAACGGAGCCTTTGCCAGCCAGCCGGCCTCGGCGCTCGGCACCGTCGCGATCAAGGAGGCCTTGGGCCGCGCCTCGGTCGAAGGCGCCCAGGTCGACGAGTTGCTCTTCGGCCAGGTCTTGACCGCCGACGCCGGTCAGAACCCGGCGCGTCAGGCCGCGATGGGTGCCGGCATCCCGCAGGAAGCGACCGCGGTGCAAGTCAACCAGCTCTGCGGATCGGGGCTGCGCACGGTGGCCATGGGCTATCAGGCGATCAAGGTCGGCGACGCCGGCATCATCGTCGCCGGCGGCCAGGAGTCGATGAGCCAGGCGCCGCACACCATGCACCTGCGCAACGGCACCAAGATGGGCCACACCCAGATGATCGACACCATGATCAAGGACGGCCTCTGGGATGCCTTCAACGGCTATCACATGGGCGTCACGGCGGAGAACATCGCCCGCCAGTGGCAGCTGACCCGCGACGAGCAGGACAACTTCGCGGTCACCAGCCAGAACCGCGCCGAGGCGGCGCAGAAGGCCGGCAAGTTCAAGGACGAGATCGCGCCGGTCACGGTGAAGACCCGCAAGGGCGAGGTGGTCACCGCGGACGACGAGTATCCCAAGCACGGCACCACCACGGACAACCTGGTCAAGCTGCGCCCGGCCTTCGACAAGGAAGGCACGGTCACTGCCGGCAACGCCAGCGGCATCAACGACGGTGCGGCCGCCGTGGTCTTGATGAGCGCGGACGAGGCCAGCCGCCGCGGCCTCACCCCCTTGGCCCGGATCGCCAGCTGGGCGACCTGCGGCGTCGATCCGGCGATCATGGGCACCGGCCCGATCCCGGCCTCGCGCAAGGCCATGGAGAAGGCCGGCTGGTCCTTCGACGACCTCGACCTGATCGAGGCAAACGAGGCCTTCGCGGCGCAGTCGCTGGCCGTGGTTAAGGACCTGGGGCTCGACCCCGAGAAGGTGAACGTGAACGGCGGCGCCATCGCCATCGGTCACCCGATCGGCGCCTCGGGCGGCCGTATCCTGGTCACCTTGCTGCACGAAATGTCCAGGCGCGACGCCAAGAAGGGTCTGGCAACGCTTTGCATCGGCGGTGGCATGGGCATCGCCATGTGCCTGGAGCGCTAGGCCAAAACCACCTGCGATAGCGCGGGATGAGGAAAGTGCAAGGGCCGCCCGAGAGGGCGGCCCTTTGTGCTAGGCAAGACTCTTCGCTTTGTGTCATTGTGGCGTCGGGAAGGTAGAGGATCGACAAACCAAAGGTTTGGAGGAGACTCTTGAGACAGGTTCGCCATCTTTTCGCGGCATTTTTCCTGCTTCTTCTGCTGCCGCAGCCCGCGATCGGCGCGGGCGTGGACGCCGATGCCCAGCAGAGCGCCAGCAAGATCATCGCCGGGCTGGGTTTTCCGGACTCGCAAGTCGGCTATGTCGTTTTCGATTTGGGTGACGGCACCATTCTGGCCGAGCAGAATGCCGACAGGGCCTTCATCCCTGCCTCGCTGCAGAAGGTGCCGACCATGCTCTACGGGCTGGAGCGGCTGGGCCCCGAACATCGCTTCTCCACCCGCCTGTTGGCCGAGGGCAAGATCGTCGGCGGCACCTTGATCGGCGACCTCTATCTCAAAGGTGGCGGCGATCCCTTCCTCACCAACGACGACCTGCTGACGCTGATCGGACAGCTGCGGACAGTCGGCGTCACCAAGGTCGAGGGCCGCTTCCTCTATGACGAGAGCGCGCTGCCGAGCTTGACCGAGCTCAACCCCACACAGCCGCGTGCGGTGGGCTACAACCCCGGCCTCTCTGCCCTCAACCTCAATTTCAATGTCCTGGATCTGGCCTGGGAGCGCGAGCCCAAGACGGGCGCTCTTGCCGCCGACGCGGTAGCCACCTCGGACAAGACCAAGGTCTCCAGCGACACCGTGACCATCGCAATGCTGCCGGCCTCGCGCGGCGAGAAGGTGCCCTATCTGCCGGCCACCAGCGACGATGGCGAAGGCTGGCTGCTGTCGCCCGATCTGCCCAAGAAGGGTAAGGTACGGGTGCCGGTCAAGCGCCCGGCGCTGAACGCCGCCAACATCTTCCGTCAGCTGGCGTCCCAGCAAGGGATCAGCTTGCCCAAGCCCGAGGGCGGCGTCACGCCCGCCGGCAGCCGGCCCTTGGCCGAGCACCAGTCGCTTTCACTCCAAGGGGCGGCTCGCCTGATCCTCCGCTTCTCCAACAATCTCTCGGCCGAACTGGTGTCGCTGGCGGCCAGCAGCCGCGGCGGAATGCCGGTGGCGAGCCTGCGCGAAGGCGGCGAGCGGATCGTCGCCTGGCTGCGCCAGAAGGTGCCGCAAGGCGATTGGCGCGGTCTCTTGCTGGACAACGGCTCAGGGCTCTCGTCGCTGTCGCGCATGACGGCGCGGCAGATGGCGACGATCCTCTTCTACGGCTACAGCCTACACCGCATCGGCCTGGATTTCCCCGCGCTCCTGTCCAAGCCGCGCTGGCAGCGCGATATGGCCAAGCTGCGCAAGAAGCACGGAAAAGGCCTCGAGGTACGCGGCAAGAGCGGCACCATCTACTTCTCGCGCGCCTACGCCGGCTATCTCGACACCAAGAGCGGCGATCGCGTCGGCTTTGCGCTTTTCATCTCCGATCTGGCGCAGCGGGCCCGCTATGACGCTGCTATGGACGTCAACCAGGTGGCAGCACCGCCGGGCGCGAAGTCCTGGACCAAGCGGGCCAAGAAGCTGGAGCGTGAATTGGTGTCTCTCTGGCTCCTGTCTTTCTGACGCAGCGGTGATTGGCAAGGCCAGGCATCCCTTGGCTTGCCGGTCCCGAGGGTGCATCTAAAACGCACCCCCGCTGATAGAGAGATAGGAGAAGGTCTTTATGGCACGTCTCGCATTGGTGACCGGAGGTACGCGCGGTATCGGCGCGGCAATCTCGATTGCCCTGAAAGGGGCCGGCTACCGGGTCATTGCCAACTACGGCGGCAACGACGAAGCGGCCGAGACCTTCACGTCGGAAACGGGCATCGAGGCCAGGAAGTTCGATGTCTCGAACTTCGAGGCCTGCCGGCAGGCGATCGAAGAGATCATGGCCGAACACGGCCCGATCGAGGTGGTGGTCAACAACGCCGGCATCACCCGCGACGCCACCCTGCACAGTATGTCGGATCAAGCCTGGCAGGCAGTGATCGACACCAATCTCGGCTCCTGCTTCAACATTTGCCGCAACGTTATCGATTCCATGCGTACCCAGCGCTTCGGGCGCATCGTCAACATCGGCTCGATCAACGGCCAGGCGGGGCAGATCGGCCAGGTCAACTATGCCGCCGCCAAGTCGGGCATCCACGGCTTCACCAAGGCCTTGGCGCAGGAAACCGCGCGCCTGGGCATCACCGTCAATGCCATCGCGCCCGGCTATGTCGACACCGACATGGTCCGCGCCGTGCCACCGCAGATCCTGGAGAAGATCGTCGCCAAGATCCCCGTGCAGCGGCTAGGCAAGGCAGAAGACATCGCGCGCACCGTCCTCTTCCTGGTCGCCGACGAGGCCAGCTTCATCACCGGCTCCACCGTCTCGGTCAACGGCGGGCAGCACATGTATTAGGTCAAGGCGCTTGACATGCAGCTTGGTTCAACCGCCGCTCTCGCTGCGCCGCCGACGCAAGGTGTCGACATCCAGCACCTCGGCTATTCGCGGATCGATTGAGATCGGCGCGGCTTCGAACTCGGCCACGTCCAGGAGGTCGCGGGTTGCGGGGTGTACGCAATTGACCACGAGATTGCACTCCTCTGGAATGAGCGCAGAGGGAACTTGCAGTGCAAAGTGCTCGCCCTCCCTGACCCAAAGCGTGCCGATCCGAAGGCATGTGAGGTTGCCCGGCTGCCGCCACCTTGGATCGAGTCCGTCCAGCTCCCTTGCCGAGATCCGGCGGATATGCCGTGATCCGGATAAGTCAGGTGGGATGGCCAACTTTGCAGCAAGTAGTTCCGCCTGATCGTCATTCGGATGCACACTCAAATGCACCAACCTTTCCAGCAGGCAGAGCGCCCGGCTTTCGGCGAAGTAGGCGACTGGCGATCCGCGAAGATGCCAGCGCCCGGCGGCGCGCCGTCCCCCTTCGCCATCAAGCAGCTGTGCGAGATTGCCGGCAAAGGCCGCTCTGGTTACGCGATAGGCAACCAAATCGGTCAAGCTGTCAGGCCATACTCGGCTTGCAGCAAAATCTCCTCGACAATGCGTGCTCCTATGTCGGATCGCAGATAGTCGAGTGGGGCCGAGCCACCAAGACGCGCTGTTTTCGGTTGTCTCAGCCAGGCCAAGGCTGCTGCCCGCCCACCTAGAGCGCTATCGGCGATCACCAGTATGCGGGCCACTCGCTCGACCGCCGCTCCTTCGTTGACGCTCAAGCGACCTTCCTTTCGCCGGCGCGTCAACGTTCGAGCAGGCGCAACGATCTTCTCCAATTCAGGGCCGCTCAATCCCGCCTGGCGAAGGCGATTCAACACCGCAGCCGGCAGACCTGCCTGAACCGCGCGTGCAAGATCACTCGGATTTCGAACGGCCTGTCCGATGGTGGCCTCGCCGCCCAGCAGTTCTGCCGTCGCGCGTGCCGGAACCGAATCGCCTCCCGGCAGGCCGTAGAGGTCTTCGCCAGGTAGTTCCATAGCACGCTGCAAGAATGCCCTATTCGCCTCGACTGTCGCGGATTCCTCCTTCTTGTCGATTGGCGCAGCGCTCGACGTTCGCGGGCTACCACTGCCCAGCGAACCACTATCCCGGATAGTTCTTTCTGAGCGGCCTCTGGCAGATCCGGCGCCCTGCGGAGGCGCCATAGCGGATTCAACGGGTGATTGCGCCCTCGAGACGGCCTCCTTAGCCTGCTCTAAGCTCTCCTTGCCGGCGGTGACGACGGCCTCGACCGGCTTCTGGGTCTCGGCCACCGTGCTTTCACCTTTCTTCGTCGAAGCCAATGTCTTCTCCTCGCATAGCTCCAAGGAGTTATCGTGCGCTGAATGCAGGCGCGATCAATGGCAACCAGCCCTGCTGCCGACTACAGAAGCTTCGCTTTGACCGAATTAGAATCAGCTCTCATTGGAGCCGCCATATGCCACCAATATGATGGCAAATGGCGCATTTGTCAAGCATAGCACTACTACAAGACATGCAAATGGAGACTTTTTCTATTTTCACGACCATACAGCAGATTCAATTGAAAAGTGGCCTCCATATCCGCTCTCGCTCTAACGCGAGGAGGGCCGCGGCGTAGGCCGCCAGTCCGGCGGCGCCAGCTCGAAGCCGGCGAAGTCGAAGCCCGGCGCCACGGTGCAGCCGACCAGGGTCCAGGCGCCCAGGCTCTCGGCCGCCTGCCAGGCATCCTTCGGGATCACCACATTGGGCGTCTGGCCGGCATCGAAGTCCGGGCCCAGATGGCGGGCCACCGCGTCGTGGCCATCCTCGGAGATACTGAGCACCAAGGGCGCGCCTGAGTACCAATGCCAGATCTCCACCGCATCGACGCGGTGCCAGTGCGACACCTCTCCCGCCTGCAAAAGGAAGTAGATCTGGGTAACCGGCGAGCGCTCGCCCTCGCCGGCAGGCGCCCGGAAGGTCTCGACGTAGTGCCCGCCCTCGGGGTGCGGCTGCATCCCCAGCCGCGCGATCAGGGCACGCGCTTCCTCCGATGCGGCCGTCATTGCGGTGCCGCCGGCATCGTCTGCGCGATCGAGGGGCGCTGCAGCATGGCCTCGTACCATCCGGCCAGCGCCGGGCGGCCATCGCGCCAACCGAGATCGGGTAGGCGAAAGTCGAAGTAGCCCAGGGCGCAGGCCAAGGTCAGCTCGCCGATGGTCGGCTCCTCGGCCAGTTCGCCGCGCGCAATCATTCCGTCCAGCACATCAGCCGTGCGATAGATCTTGGCATTCTGCCGGTCGATCCAACCGTCCCATATCTTGTCGGTCGGTCGGCGCACGTGCTCGTAGAAGCGGGCCACGCTCGCCTCCAAGGCGCCGTCGGCCATCGAGTGCAATCTAAGCGCCCGCCAGCGCTCCTCGCCTCCGGATGGATAGACCTTGCGGCCTTCGCTCAGGCTGTCCAGGTACTCGCAAACCAAGGCAGAGCCGGCAAAGACCCTGCCGTCGCTGTCGACCAGCGTCGGCACCTTGCCCAAGGGATTGGTGCCGGGCAGCGGGTCGTCCGGGTTCCAGGGGTCGGTCGGGACCAGCTGCAGCCTCTCGATCACGCCGGTCTCGATCGCCGTCACCATGGCCTTGCGGACAAAGGGGCTGGCGGTGTTGTGGGTCAGCTTCATCATGGCTCGAGGCGGTCCTTAGAAACGGTCCTTGCGCGATCGCACCTCGGCAAAGACGGTGACGGGGTCGCGGCCTTCCATGCTGAGCGCCGCCGCCAGGCCGGGCCGGTCCGCCCTCAGGAAGGGATTGGTCTCCTTCTCCTCGCCCAAGAGCGACGGGACAGTCCGCTCTCCCCTGGCACGCGCCTCCAGAACCGCTTGGCCGCGCGCCATCAGGGCTGCGTTGGCGGTCTCTACGGTGCGCGCGAAGGCGAAGTTCGCGGCAGTATACTCGTGTGCGCAGTAAACCCGGGTCTCGTCGGGCAGGCGGCGCAGCTTCTCCAGCGAGGGCCACATCTGCTGTGGCGTGCCCTCTATCAAGCGCCCGCAGCCAAGGGCAAAGATAGTGTCGCCGCAAAAGAGGGCTGCGTCCTCCTTGAACCAGAAGGCGATGTGGCCGCTGGTGTGACCGGGGATGAAGAAGACCTCGGCCTCGGCTTTGCCGAGCTGAACGCGGTCGCCCTCTTCCACCTCGATGGCGATGCCGGGTATGCGATGGCGGTCGATCTTGGCGCCCACCACCGTGCAGCCGGTGGCCGCGATGATCTCGCGGTTGCCGCCGACATGGTCGCCGTGGTGGTGGGTGTTGAGGATGTGGGTGATGCGCCAGCCCAAACGCTCGGCCTCGGCCAGCACCGGCTTGGCGACGGCAGGATCGACGACGCCGGTGGCGCCGCTCTCCTCTTCGTGCACCAGGTAGACGTAGTTGTCCTGCAGCACGGGAATCTGATGGATCTGCAATGAGCTCATGACGGCAGCGACTCTAGCATGGCGAACTTGTCGGCTGAAAGCGTCAGCAGATGCACCACGTGGCACAGCGGCCGTGCTAAACTGTCATACATGTGGTCCGACGTTGTCGAGCTCAGGGACTTCTATGCCTCGCCCTTGGGGCAAACGGCACAGCAGATGCTGCGGCAAACCATTCGGCGTGCCTGGCCGACCGTCGAGCGCCAGCGCATCGCCGGCTATGGCTTCCCCACACCCTATCTGAGGCCCTTTCTCGGCGAGGCCCAGACCTTGATCGCGCTGATGCCGGCGCCGCAAGGCGTTATCGCCTGGCCGACCGACGGCGCCAATCGGGCTTGTCTGGTGGAGGAAGAGGTCTTTCCCCTGCCCGACCTCTCGCTCGACCGGCTGGTCATGGTGCACGCACTGGAACACGCCACCCAGCCGCAAACCTTGCTGCGCGAGGCCTGGCGAGTCTTGGATGCAGAGGGGCGCCTGCTGCTGGTGGTGCCGAACCGGCGCGGATTTTGGGCACGGATCGATCGCACCCCCTTCGGCTGGGGCCGGCCCTTCAGCCGGGCGCAGATGACCGGCCTTTTGAATGACATGCTGTTCGAGAAGCTGAGCACCCAGCCCGCCCTCTTCCTGCCGCCGACGAAGCGCCAGTGGCTGCAGCGCTCCGCCCCCTTCTGGGAATCCCTGGCGGTGCGCTGGTTCCCGCGCTTCGGCGGGGTGCTCTTGATCGAGGCCCGCAAGCGGCTGATGGCGCCGGGCCTGGCCACCCCGGCGATGAAACGCAAGCGCGTGGTCCCGGTGCTGCCCAGCCTGACCCGGCGTGGCGGCCCGGCGCCAACCCCCATCAAGGGGCATGGAGAGAACTCTAGGGGCTCCACTTGAGGCTGTAGACCGTGCCCCCGTAAGGTGGATTGTTCACCTCGTCAACCGCCATGATGTACAAAAGCGTGCCGTGCTCGTTGAAGGTGAAGTTGGGTGCTGCGGGGGCCGGCACATCGATGGCCTGGACGAACTCGCCCTTTGGCGTGACGGCGACGATGCGGCCCAGAGACAGCTGACCGATGTAGAGGTTGCCGTCGGGGCCGAACTTCAGCCCGTCGGGACGATTGTCGACACCCGAGGCCGGATCGACGATGCGGATGACGACGAAGCTCTGCCGGTCGGAGAGGCTGCCGTCGGCTGCCACCGCGAAGGTCACAACCTGTCCGGCCTCGCTCTCGACCACGTAGAGCAGCTTGCCGTCCGGCGAAAGCGCGATGCCGCTGGGATAGTTCATGTCGTCGGTCAAGGGCAGCAGCGTGCCGTCCTTGGCGAGATGATAGACCTTACCCACGACCGGTGCGTCCCGCCACGGCCCGGAGGCGGTGATGTAGTGCCCGCCCTTGCCGTCGGAGGTGAGGTCGTTGGGGCCAAGCAGGCCATCGCCATTGCTGTCCTTGTCGATGGTGGCCATGGTCTGGCCCTCGGTCGAGATGTTGACCAGGCTCTTGGCGTCGCGACAGGTGACGAGGAGGCCTTCGCCGTAGGATTCGACCGCCGTCGGGCCACAGCCCTCTTGCTTCCAGAAGACGAACTGATCGCCGTCGTCGTAGATCATCACGCTGTCGTCGCCGTACTGCGCATAGAAGAGGATGTCGGCCTGCACGTAGGGCCCATCGGGAAAAGCGCTCTTAGGGTTGATCACCTCGAGATCGCTCGCCAGCGCGGCGGCGGCTAGCGGCAAGGCCAACAGGCTCACCGGCAATCCTGCAATCCATGTCCGCATGACGTCTCGTCCTTCCCTGCTTTTCACGCTGCTGTCAGGCTGACAAAGCCGGGCGCCGCTGTCGAGGGAGGATCGGCGCTATTCCTTGGTCAGGAGAAAGAGACCGATCTCGCCGTAGAGGTTGGCGTAGCGTTGGCTGACGATCTGCCGGGGCCGCTTGTGCCCGTCCAGCGTGACCGCCTGTGCCACCTTGATGCCCAGCGTCCGGTTGAGTGCCAGAAAGTCGCGGATGGTGCAGAGGTGGATGTTGTCGGTGGCGTACCAGGGCCGCGACAGCGCCTTGGTCACCGGCATGCGGCCGCGCAGCAGCAGATGCAGGCGCACCCGCCAATAGCCGAAGTTGGCGAAGGAGACGATGGCCCAGCGGCCGATGCGCACCAGCTCGCTCAGCACCTGATCCGGCGCCCTGGTGGCCGGCAGTGTCTGCGACAGCACCACGAAGTCGAAGGCGAGGTCGGGGTAGTGCGAGAGGTCGCGGTCGGCATCGCCCTGCACCACCGACAGGCCGCGGCGCACGCTGGCATTGACTCCGCTTTGCGACAGCTCCAAGCCGCGGCCGGTAACGCCCTTTTCCTTGACCAGAGCTTCCAAGAGCGCGCCGTCCTCGCAGCCGACATCCAGCACGCGGGTGCCGCTTTCCACCATCTCGGCGACCAGAGCCAGGTCGGGACGCAAGGCCTTCAGCAAGCCACCGGGCGCATCGGTCACGAAATGCGGTCCTTGCTGGGGTCGGGCAGGCTCGGGTCGTCGCGCAGCGGCGCCGTCGGAAGCCCCAACTGCAGCGCGCAGGCATTCAGGAAGGAGTGCACCGTCTCCAGGAACTCGGGCTCGTTCAAAAGGAAGGCATCGTGGCCCGAATCGGTCTCGATCTCGACGAAGGACACATCGGCCGCAGCCGCACTCAGCGCCTGGACGACGGCCTTGCTCTCCGCGGTCGGAAACAGCCAGTCGCTGGTGAAGGAGGCCAGGCAATAGCGGACCGGCGTGCTCTTGAAGGCCTGCACCAGCGAGCCGCCATGCTCGCCCGCCAGATCGAAGTAGTCCATGGCGCGGGTGATGTAGAGGTAGGTGTTGGCATCGAAGCGCTCGACGAAGCTGGAGCCTTGATAGCGCAGGTAGCTTTCCACCTGGAAATCGGCGTCGAAGCCGAACGTCAGGGCCGCGCGGTCCTGCAGCCGTCGGCCGAACTTGCCGAAGAGCGCCGCTTCGGAGAGATAGGTCACATGCGCGATCATGCGTGCCACTGCCAAGCCGCGACGCGGCACCCTGCCCTCCACCAGATAGCGCCCGCCGGCCCAGTCGGGGTCGGCCATGATCGCCTGTCGGCCGATCTCGTCGAAGGCGATGTTCTGGGTGGTGTGGCGGGCCGAGGTGGCGATCGGCAGGGCCGCATGCAGGCGCTCGGGATAGGCGCTGGCCAGCTGCAGGACCAACATCCCGCCCATGGACCCGCCGATCGAGCAGAGCAGTCGGTCGATGCCCAGGTGATCGAGCAGCGGGATCTGTGCGCGCACCATGTCGGCGATGGTGATCACCGGAAAATCCAGCGCCCAGGGCTCGCCGCTCGCCGGATTGAGATCGCGTGGGCCGGTCGTGCCCAGGCAGCCGCCCAACACGTTGGCGCAGATCACGAAGAAGCGCTCGGTATCGATCGGCCGCCCCGGGCCGACCATCAGGGTCCACCAGCCGGGGCGGCCGGTTACCGGGTGCGTCTCGGACACGAACTGGTCGCCGGTCAGCGCGTGGAACACCAGAACCGCGTTGGTCTTGTCGGCGTTCAGGCTGCCGTAGGTCTGGTAGGCGATGGTGAGCGGTCCCAGTGCTGCGCCGCTGTCGAGCTGGAGGCAGCCAGCTCCTTCGAGGAGCAGACGGTGCCCTGGAAGGCTCTCGCTTTCCCGATCAGCTTGGCTCGCGGTGGCTCGCAACATGCGGTCTATGCACCATGGACTATGGATAGGGGTCGCCCTTTTGAGGCGCCTCAAGGGGTCTAGCTAGGAAGTGCAATAGGCTCCTGTCAATGTCACGCGGGCGCAAGGCAGGCAGCCGGCCGAGACAGGCTTTGCTTTTGCCGGCCGGGGCGACTAATCCTCTTGCCTCTCTGAACCCAAGCGAATCCAAGCCCCGATGCAGAACAAATCCAGTTCCCTGGCCCAACTGCGCCTTGAGATCGACGCCGTCGACGAGGCCCTCCACGACCTCATCATGCAGCGCAGCCGGCTGGTCGAGCAGGTTAACGCTGGCCAAGGGGCGCGACGGCTTCGCCCTGCGCCCGGCGCGCGAAGCCGAGATCCTGCGCCGACTGGTAGAGCGGCACCAAGGAGCTTTTCCGAAGTCCGTGGTCGCCCGCATTTGGCGCGAGATCATTGCCGCCAGTACCGCCCAGCAGGGGCCCTTCGCCGTCGCAGTTCTGGGCGAGCCTGCCGGCAAGGGCTTGGCGGAGATCGCACGCGGTCACTTTGGCGTCATGACGCCTCTGTCGCAGATGGGATCGGGCGCCGGCGTGGTGCGCGCGGTCAGCGAGGGGGCCGCCACCGTCGGCCTGCTGCCTTGGCCGGCCACCGAGGAGACCTCCCCTTGGTGGAGCCTCATCGCCCAGGACGGGCGAAATGTGCCGCGCATCGTCGGCCGCCTGCCCTTCGTGCAGTCCAGCCCACCGACCGAAGAGGCCCTGGCCATCAGCCTGGCACCCAACGAACCCACCGGCCTGGACAGCTCCTTCCTCATGCTGCAGTCGGCCGGAGAGCTGTCGCGCGGATCCCTGAAAGACCGTCTGGAGGCCGTCGGCCTCTCGCCATCCGAGATTTTCAGCCACCCTGAGAAGGCCGAGCCTTGCCACCTGGTGCATGTCTGCGGCTATGTCGACCAGGAGGCGCCGGCATTGGCGCAATTGCTGGGCCGTGACAACGGTTTCCTCAAGGCCCTGGCACTCGGCAGCTATGCCGTGCCGCTAAGCGCCAAGGACCTGGACGCCACCTAAGCTACACCTGGCAGCGTCGGCACAAGATGGACCCGATCAACGAGATGAAGAAGCACCCGCAGCCGCGACCCGGCATCCTGGAAATCACCCCCTACGTTGGCGGCAAGGCCAAGGCCGAGGGCGCCAATCGGGCCGTTCGCCTGGCGTCCAATGAGAACCCCTTGGGCGCCAGCCCGGCCGCGATCGCCGCCTATCGCGCCGAGGCCGAGTCGCTGCACCGCTATCCCGACGGCGGCGCCTCTGCGCTGCGCGAGGCCTTGGGCAAGGCGGAGGGGCTGGACCCGGCGCGCCTGGTCTGCGGGGCGGGCTCGGACGAGCTGATCCAGCTGCTGATCAGGGGCTATGCCGGCCCCGGAGACGAGGTGCTCTACAGCCAGCACGGCTTTCTGGTCTATCCGCTGGCGAGCAAGGCCGCCGGCGCCACGCCGGTAGCGGCGCCCGAGACCGACCTGCGCGCCGACGTCGACGCCCTGCTGGAGCGCGTCGGGCCGCGCACGCGCATCGTCTTCCTGGCCAATCCCAACAATCCGACCGGCAGCTATCTGGACCGGACGAGCGTCGCCCGCCTGCACGCCGGCCTGCCCGACGACGTGCTGCTGGCGCTGGACGCGGCCTATGCCGAGTACGTGACCAAGCCTGACTACGACAGCGGCATCGCGCTGGTGAACGCCAGCCACAACGTGGTCATGCTGCGCACCTTTTCGAAGATCCACGGGCTGGCGGCATTGCGATTGGGCTGGGCCTTTGGGCCGCCCGACGTCATCGACGTGCTGAACCGCATCCGCGGCCCCTTCAACGTCACCGCAGCAGCCCAGGCCGCCGGCATCGCGGCGATCGCCGACAGCGACCACGTCGCCCAGTCGGTCGCGCACAACGCCAAGCAACTGTCGGCCTTTCGCGATGCCGTCGTCGCCTTGGGCCTGGAGGCCCCGCCTTCGGTCGGGAACTTCCAGCTGGTGCGCTTCCCCGATCCCGAGAAGAGCGCCAAGGCGGCCGAAGCCTTGCTGGCCTCCGAGGGCATCCTGGTGCGCGCCATGGCCGCCTACGGCCTGCCCGACTGCCTGCGGATCACCATCGGCCTGGAAGAGGACATGGCCGCGGTGCTCGAAAGCCTGCGTGGTTTTCTGGCATGACCCGGCTCTTCGACAAGGTGGCGCTGATCGGGATCGGCCTGATCGGCTCCTCGCTATCGCTCGCCATGCAGCGGCACGGTCTGGCCGGCAAGATCGTCGGCGGCGCACGCACGGCCGAGACCAGAGAGATCGCGCTTGAGTTGGGACTTGTCGAGGAGGTCTTCGCTGATCCGGCCGAGGCCGTGGCGGAGGCCGACCTGGTGGTGCTGGCCGCCCCGGTCGGCGCCAATGCCGCGGTCGCCGAGGCCATCTCGCCGGCCTTGAAGCCGGGTGCGATCGTGACCGACGTCGGCTCGGTCAAGCTGGCGGTCATCCGTGACGTCGGCCCGCACATCCCCTCCGGCGTGCATCTGGTCCCCGGCCATCCCGTCGCCGGCTCGGAGCACAGCGGCCCCACCGCCGGTTTCGCCGAGCTCTTCGAGAACCGCTATTGCATCCTGACCCCGCCGCCCGGCACCGACGAGCGCGCGGTCGAGCGAGTCCGTGCCCTCTGGCGGGCCTGCGGGTCCGAGGTCAAGCTGATGGAGGCCGCCCACCACGACAAGGTGTTGGCCACGACCTCGCATCTGCCGCACTTGCTGGCCTACACCATCGTCGGCACCGCCACCGACCTGGAGACCAGCGAGCAGGACGAGGTCATCCGCTTCTCCGCCGGCGGCTTTCGCGACTTCACCCGCATCGCGGCCTCCGACCCGGTCATGTGGCGCGACGTCTTCCTCAACAACCGCGACGCCGTCCTGGAGATGCTGCAGCGCTTCAACGAGGACCTGACCGCCCTGCAGCGCGCCATCCGCTGGGGCGAGGCCGACTTCCTGGAGCACTACTTCACCAAGACCCGTGCCATCCGCCGCTCCATCGTCGAGGCAGGGCAAGCAGGGCACTTCGACCCGCGCGAGACGGACGAGGCTGACAAGACCGCAGGCTGAGCGCGGCTATGTTCACTGCGTCGCCCGCGTCAGGCGCTCGGCCAGGCGGCCGATGGCGGCGTGCAGCAGGACGGTGAAGAGGGCCAGAACGACCAGGGCAGCGAACATGAGGTCGATCTTGGCCCGGCCGCTGGCCAGAAGCATGAGGTAGCCGAGGCCCTGCGAGGCGCCTACCCACTCACCGATGACGGCACCGATAGGGGCGTAGACGGCGGCAAGGCGTAGACCGGAAGCGAGCGACGGCAGGGCCGCCGGCACGCGCAGGCGCAGCAGGACCTGGCGTGGCTTGGCGCCCATAGTGCGGGCCAGGTCCAACAGGCCCGGATCGGTGTTGCGCAAGCCGTCGAAAAAGGTGGAGGCGACGGGGAAGTAGATGATCAGCAGGGTCATGGCGATCTTCGACCAGAGGCCATAGCCCAGCCACAGGGTCAGGATCGGCGCCAAGGCGAAGACCGGCACGGCCTGGCTGAACACCAGGAAGGGCAGCAGGAAGCGTCGCGCGCTGGCCGAGACCATCAAGTGCAAGGCCGTGGCGGCACCGAACAGCGAGCCCAGCACCAAGCCGATCATCACCTCTGCAATGGTCACGATGGCCTGCTCTGCGATCAAGAGGCGATGCTCGAAGATCGCGGTGAGCACGCGCCACGGCCCGGGCAGGATGAAGTGCGGAACGTCGGTCGCCAGCACCACCAGCTGCCAGGCGATGAGCGCGAGCACCAGGGTGATGGAGATGTCTCTGGCGCGCCTCATGCCGCCTTGGACCGCAGCTGCGCCAGCAGCTGCGCTTGAGCATGCAGCGTGTCGTCGGCATCGACCGGCCGCGGCGGCTGGTCCATCGGCACTGCAACCTCGTGCAGGCCATCAGGCTTCAGGAGATAGACGCGGTGGCCCAGGCGCACCGCCTCGGCCGGGTCGTGGGTCACTAGAAGGACCGTGCGGCCGGTCAGGGTCTCGAAGGCCAGGTCCTGCATGTCGGCGCGCGTGCCGGCATCCAAGGCCGAGAAGGGCTCGTCCAGCAAAGCGATCGGGCGATCTTCCATCAAGGTGCGAGCCAAGGCCGCGCGCTGGCGCATGCCGCCGGAGAGCTGGCGCGGCCGCTTGTGGACATGGCTCGCCAGCCCGACACGCTCGATCAGCCGCTCGGCCCGGGCCAGATCAGGTGCCTCGCCGCGCAGGCGTGCGCCGAGGGTGACCGAGCCCAGGACGTCGAGCCAGGGCGGCAGCAGGTCGGCCTGCGCCATGTAGGCGATGCGGCCGGTCAAGGATCCGCCGTCGTCGGCTGCCATCGTGCCGGCGAAGCGGCCGCCGGTGGTCAAGCCCGCCAGCAGCCGCAGCACCGTCGACTTGCCCACGCCCGAGGGCCCCAAGAGGCAAGTCCAGCGGCCCGGGTCCATCTTGAGCGCGATCTGGCGGAAGAGCCAGGCCTCGCCCAGTTGAAAGCCGCCTTGGAAGAGAATGCCCGGCGCCGGGCCGATCACCATCATTGCGCGCTGATATCGATCGCCAGGTCGCTGACCGGCTTCACCTCCTTGATCAGGCCGGCCTCCTTCAAGAAGGCCTCGAAGCGCGCGTAGCGTCCGACGTCCAAGGCCGCGGGGCGGAGCGCAAAGCGGGTGAGCGTGTCCTTCCAGGCCAGCTTGTTGAGCTCGTCGTTCAGCTCGCTCGAGGTGCCGGCGAAGATCTCCCAGCTCTCTTCCGGGTGGTTGACGATGTACTGCGTCGCCTTTTCGGTCGCGGCCAGGAAACGCGAGACGGCATCGCGGTCGAGCGTGTCGGGATTGGCGACGTAGATCAGCTCGTCATAGGCCGGCACACCCTCTTCCTCGACGTAGAAGCAGCGGCCGGGCACGCCGTCGATGTTCATCTGGTTGAGCTCGAAGTTGCGATAGGCGCCGATCACGGCTGCCACCTGTCCCGACATCACCGCCGGGCCAAGCGAGAAGTTGACGTTGACCAGCTCGACGTCTTTCAAGGTGAGCCCGTTGCGCTGCAAGATGGTCCCCAGCAGGGCCTCTTCGACGCCGGCGACGGAGTAGCCGATCTTCCGCCCCTTCAGGTCGGCGATGGTCTTGATCGGGCCGTCCCTCTCGACCAGCAAGCAGTTCAAGGGCGTGGCCACCAGAGTGCCGACCCGGCGAAGCGGCAAGCCCCCATGCACATGCAAGTGCAATTGCGGCTGATAGGAGACGGCCAGATCGGCCTTGCCGGCTGCCGCCAGCTTCGGCGGATCGCTGGGATCGGCGGGCGGTATGATCTCCACCTCCAGCCCCGCCTCTTCGAAGTAGCCCTTCTGCTGGGCGATGATGATCGGCCCGTGATCGGGGTTCACGAACCAATCAAGAATGATGGTGAGCTTGTCGGCGGCGGCGGCCGGGCCGGTGACGGCGAACGCCGCCAGCAGGCCCAAGCCGGCCAGCAGTCCGCGGCGGGTCTTGGTGGTCATGGCAAAGATACTCCTCCTCGTGTCAGCCTGGCTGGCGGGAGGAACGGGCCTTCAAAAGCGCTTTGTTCTAGGAGGCTTCGATCGGACTCCGTTCCCTTCGCCGGCGTTATCCGGATCAGGTTCCATGGGTTGGCGGAAGTCGCCTCTCAGCCCGAGAGCACCCCAACGGCGAGCGAGACCATAGAGCGCGCGATCCCGCTTGACAATGTTGGCCTTGCGGCTGGGATCTTTGCCGCACGCCATTGCACCGTAACTGGTGGTGCCAGCTTTGAATTTCGGCTAACCCGCCAGGCCCGAGGTGGGATGGCCTCCGCTCCGGTTTTGACGCCTCTCAGAGCCAAACCTGAAACCACGAAAACTTCTTTGACGGCTAACGATCACTCAACATCCGACAATAAAATCGCGCACGATCATTCGCTTTTCTTAAGTACTCACACCAACAAACCGTCATTGCGAGCGAAGCGACGCAATCCAGTATAAAAAGGCAAATGAGTTATGCACTGGATCGCTTCGTCACTAACGTTCCTCGCGATGACGTGCTTTGGGATGCGTGGGCGCGATACTGAAAAAGTTGGCACACATTTGCGGGGAGGATGAATTTCAGCTTAGACAATTAGAAACCGTGCGCCACTGAGATTGAATCCCTACCAATACTTGCGTGCCTGGCGGCTCAAAGATAGGGTCCTCTCTGCCGTAAGAGGAGAAATGGCCATGTCTATCCGGTGTAGGTGCAATCGTCTTCTGGTCAGAGCTGGCCTACCATTTCTTCTAATGTGCAGCATTTCTGCTGCCTCTGCAGACTCAAGCGACAGCATTGATCGGTCGGCCGACTGCGGCCCCTGGGCCTTTGCCGAGGAAGGCCCGTCACCGGGCGAAGCCATAGAGCCGGCCGCCTACCTACCTTGCGGCGATGACTATGCCATCATTCTGCAATGCCTGGTGTCGGACTTCATTGCGAACTTCCGCTACTATCCGGTCGCGGAAGAGGGCGATGGCTACCGGCTCTTCCGCTTCGCGATGCAGGGGCAAGACATCGAGTTCTGGCTCAGGGTCGAAGGCCTTGACGGCGCCTGGGCCGGCTATCGCGAGTTCGCGCATCCCCTGTTCGAAGCGATGAAGGGGGCACAAGCCTTGGAGGTGACCGACCTTGTGAGCGGTCGGACCGAGATCCTCCCCATGGAGAATGCCGGCGCCTCGATCGAGGCGCTGCTGGGTTTCTGTTAGCCCGCATTCTCCGAGTTTGCATCGCAGGCCTGCGGCGACTTGCCAGGGCGGGCCACCGGCGCCTAGGTTCCGCGGCAAGGGGTTTGCTTAGCATCCCGCAGCGCCAATCCGACAGGGAGCAACGCCATGCGCAGCATCTTGGTACCGGCTTTCGTTCTGGCAGCCAGCAGTATCCTTTCCGTCATTCCTGCCAGTGCCGATGACGAGTGCGACCCAGCCGTCATGCATTTCTATAAGGCCGATGGCTTGGCCACGACCCGAGCCGGCTGGTCCAAGCTGGCCGATATGTGCTGGCAAGCAGCGGACTCAAACAGTGACGGCATGGTCTCGCAGCAGGAGTGGGACGCCCATCACGGCAGCCTCTTCCAATTGCTGGATCCCGACGGCGACGGCAAGACGTCAATCGACGAGATCAAGGGTCTTCAGAACCAAGACTAGAGTGCTTTCGTGTGATGGGACGGTGCTGAACTTTGGGGGTTCGACGTCTTTTCAGCGGTGATCAGCCGCTTTGCCAGACCCCACTGACGTCATCCTCCGACCCCGATCGGAGGATCTTGCGCCGCTCGTAGAAGCGGTGGGTATGTGCCATCCTCGTCAGGGTTCGGCGGATCGGTCGGCACGCTCTTCAGGGGCAGGTTTCGACGCTTGAGGTGCTCACCAATTGAATGGCGTCGGTGTTGCTTCAGGGCCCTACTTGCTTAGCCAGCGGAAAGCGATCCTCCGATCAGAGTGTTCTGTCCGGAGACAAGGTTGACAGATGTTCGGAGACATCGTTGACACAAGGATGTTGTGGTTTGCTCATGGTCTCAGGTCAATGTCGGCGATGTGTGTAGCGCCGAAGAAGATGCCGTAGTGGCCGTCTTCTCCGCGCGCTCTGATGGCAAGGCGCTCGCCGCGGAAAGCCCTGGGCACTTTCCAACGGCGTCCTTTGAAGCGGATGTAGAGACTGGTGGTGCCGACGCGGCGCACGATGTCGTCGGGTCCGTAGTGGGGCTCCGGCAGGGTCTTCGGCATGTCCCGCGGAGAGGGCCGGTAGCGCTTAGCTGGCACGGCCATGTCCAAGGCCTGGTGGGGGCGCTTTGTGTTGTAGATGGGGCGCCAATCATCGAAGGCCTTCTGCACCTGGTCGAGATCGCGCAAGGGCTGCAGGTCGAAGACTTCGGCGTCCAGCGTGCGGTGGAAGCGCTCGTTCTTGCCGCGGCCTTGGGGATGGTAGGGCCGGCTGTGGATGACCTGGATGCCGAGCTTCAAGAGCCAGACGCCGAGCGGTGTCCACTGCCCGGGCACGCCGCCGCCCCAGGGCGAGCCGTTGTCGAGGTAGAAAGCCTCGGGCAGGCCGTAGCGCCGGAAGGTGCTTTCCAGCAGGGCCTGCACCGTCTCGGTGCGTTCGTTCTCGCAAGAGTGAAGGCACAGCAAGAAGCGCGAGTGATCGTCGAGCACGGTGAGCGGGTGGCACCACCTGCCGGGCTCGATCTGCACCCGGCCCTTGAAGTCCATCTGCCACAGCTGGTTCGGCGCATCCCTCTCGAAGCGCGTGTAGCTGCGGCTGGTCTGCTCGCGCGCGCCAATCCGGCCATGGCGCTGCAGGATGGCGTGAATGGTCGACACCGCAGGTGGCTCGCTCCCCCCGCGCGCGAGACAGCACGCGATCTTGCGCGCTCCCCAGGCCGGATGCTCATCGCGCAGCTCCAGCACTGCGCTTTCCATTTGCGCCGGGGTGCGCGTCGGGCTGCGCAGCGGACGGCGCGAGCGGTCAGCGAAATCCTCACACTCCGCCTTACCCCGCCGCAGCCACTTGTAGGCGGTCTGCCGGCTGATCCCGAAGCGCGCGCTCAAGGCACTCACGTTCGCGCCCGCCTGCGAGGCCAGCATCACAAACTCTCGTCTCTGCTCCACGATCGACACCTCTTGCCAGGGCATGGCGACCTCCACGTCTCTGCCTGCCATGCTCGTTTATGTGTCAACCATGTCCCCGAACAGCTGTCAGCTATCTCTCCGGGCCATACATCAGAGTCGGAGGATGACGTGGTGGGGGGTGGGCAGCGACAGCGCCCACGGATGACGACAGCGGGACAAATCCCTTGTCCATAGCCCACCGCAACTGGGATGGATCAGCTCAAAGTGGCTCCAGCTCTCACGTAAACTTCCGAAAGACCTTCGCCCGATCGAAGAGCCCTTCCAACGCCTCCATGCGGCCCTTGGTCTCCTGCCAGCTCCGGCTTTCGACAGCGGCGATCAAGGCCTCGACCATGAAGAGCAGGACGATGGAGGAGTCCCAGGCCGAGGGGGCCTCGATGCGGGCGTGGAAGCTGTGCTTGGCGAACTTGGTGGCCGGCGAGCCCCATTGGTCGGTGAAGAGGATGAGGGTGATGTCCTTGGCGCTCGCGACCTCGGCCAGACGCAGGAGATCATGCTCGTAGCGGCGGATGTCGAAGATCACCAAGAGGTCGCCGGCTCGCATGTTCAGGAGATACTGCGGCCAGAGGTTGGCGCCCGACGCGATCAAGGTCATCCCGGGCCGGATCACTTGCATATGGGTGAAGAAGTAGTCCGCCAGAGCGTGGGTGATGCGGCCGCCGGCGACATGCACGCTGCGCGCACGCTCCGCCAGCAAGTCGGCCGCCGCGTCGAAGGCCTCCGGGTCGGTCTGCTGCAAGGTATGGCGCAGGTTCTCCGTGGCCACCTCGGCGAAACGATTCAGGATATGGGTCGCCGGTGCGGTGACCGCCCAGCGGTCGTGCTTGGCGATCGGGCTGGAGAGCCTGGCTTCGACCTCTTCGCGCAAGGCGGCCTGTAGTTTGGGAAAGCCGTCGAAGCCCAGCTTGCGGGCCATGCGCGCCACCGTCGGGGTCGAGACCCCGGAGGCCGCCGCCATCGCCGTGATGCTGCCCAGCGCAGAGGCGGGATAGCTTTGCAGCATGACGTTGGCCAGCTGCCGCTCCGCCCTGGTCAATTGCTCGAAGCGTGCCCGAATCCGCTCCGCTACGGTCCAATCCTGTGGCCTCTCCGCCTCCACCGACTGCTCTCCTTCAGCGCCGCGGACCGGGCAGTCTAGACCGGACTGAAGAGAAATCTCCATAGTTTCTGTGGCAGAAGAAAAAATTTCCTATAAGCGCTTGACAGCCTCACCGGTTCTGAGAGGATTGGCGCCAAGAAGATCAGGGACGGCAGGCGAAGGCAGGGAGGCGCATGCCAAAGGCGATCCGGCTTTACGTGCGCTACGTCGATGCCTTCAACCGGGCGGTCGGCCGCCTGGCCATGTACCTCATCTTCGTGATGGGCGGCATTCTGCTCTATTCCGTCTTCTCGCGCTCGATGCTGAACATGCCGCTGATCTGGGTGGTGGAGATGGCGCAGTTCACGCTGGCCGCCTATTACATCCTGGGCGGCAGCTACTCCATGCAGATGGGCACGCATGTGCGCATGGATCTGCTCTACAGCCGCTGGACGCCCAAGCGGAAGGCATCCGTCGACGCACTCACCGTGCTTTGTCTGATCTTCTATCTGGTGATGCTGCTGTTGGGCGGGATCTCCAGCACGAGCTACGCGCTGGAGTACGGTCAGAAGAACTACTCTTCCTGGGCGCCGCCCTTGGCGCCGATCAAGATCATCATGGTCGTCGGCATCATCATGATGCTGCTGCAGGCCATTGCCATGTTCTTCAAGGACCTGGCGACGTCGCTCAACAAGGAGCTGTGATGAGCTACGACCTTATCGCGCTCATGATGTTCTCGGTCATGATGCTGATGCTTCTGACCGGGCAGCGGGTGTTCGGGGCGATCGGCTTCGTCGCTGCCGCCTCGGCACTGATGCTGTGGGGCGACGGCGGCTACGAGATGCCGTTCAACGCCAGCTTCGTCTTGATGAACTGGTATCCGCTGCTGACCCTGCCGCTCTTCATCTACATGGGCTACATGCTGTCGGAATCGGGCATCGCCAACGATCTCTACCGCATGTTTCACGTGTGGATGGGGCCGCTGAGGGGCGGGCTTGCGATCGGCACCATCGGCCTCATGGTGGCGGTCTCGGCGATGAACGGCTTGAGCGTCGCCGGCATGGCGATCGGTGCCTCCATCGCGCTGCCGGAATTGCTGCGCCGCGGCTACGACAAGATCATGGTGACCGGCGTGGTCCAGGCCGGCAGCACCTTGGGCATCCTGGTGCCGCCCAGCGTGGTCCTGGTTCTCTACGGCATGATCGCTCGCCAGCCGGTCGGCAAGCTGTGGCTGGCAGGTGTCTTTCCGGGCCTGCTGCTGGCCGGTCTCTTCGTGCTCTACATCGTCGTGCGCTGCTGGCTGCAGCCCTCGCTTGGCCCCGCCCTGCCGGAAGAAGAACGGCGGATTCCCCTGCGTCAGAAGCTGGCCCTCTTGAGAGCAGGTATCCTGCCCTTGCTGATCTTCTTCTGCATGACGGGCCTCTTCCTGCTGGGCGTCACCAGCCTGGTCGAGAGCTCAGCGGTGGGCGCGGCGACCGCGACCTTGGCGGCCGTCATCAAGCGCCGTCTCACCCGCCAGGTCATGGAGGACGTGATCCGCAAGTCGCTGGGCATCAGCTGCATGTTCATGTGGATCATTCTGGCCGCGCTCTGCTTCGGCGCCGTCTTCGATGGCCTGGGCGCGGCGAAGGCACTGGAGGCGCTCTTCGTCACCCAGTGGGAGTTGGGACCCTGGGAAATCCTCATCATGATGCAGCTCTCCTACATCGTGATGGGCATGTTCCTGGACGACACCGCCATGCTGGTGATCGTCGCCCCGCTCTACGTGCCCCTGGTGATCGCGCTGGGCTTCGATCCGGTCTGGTATGGCGTGCTCTACACCATCACGGTCCAGATCGCCTATATGACCCCGCCCTTCGGCTACAACCTCTTCCTCATGCGCGCCATGGCACCGCCTGAGATCACGCTGGGCGACATCTACCGCTCCATCCTGCCCTTCGTGGTGGTCATGACCATCGGACTGGGCCTGGTCATCGCCTTCCCCGAGATCGCGCTTTGGCTGCCGGAAATCTACTACGCCCGTTGAACCCAACCCCAACAATCAACCAGTGGAGGACTAGGAGATGACCAACAGACGCACCTTTCTGAAGGGAGCCGGCGTCGCCACGGTGGCCGCCGGCGCCAGCACCTTGGCCGCACCCTATGTGCGCGCGCAGGAGAAGATTACCTGGCGGCTGCAGACCTACGCCGGACCCGCGCTGGCCGCCCACGTGATCAAGCCCTCGATCGACGCCTTCAACAAGGCGGCCAACGGCGAGATGGAGATCGAGCTCTTCTATGCCGACCAGCTGGTGCCGACCGGCGAGCTCTTCCGCGCCATGCAGCGCGGCACCATCGACGCTGTCCAAAGCGACGACGATTCCATCGCCGCCCCGGTCGACGTCTCGGTCTTCGGCGGCTACTTCCCCTTCGCGTCTCGCTACAGCCTGGACGTGCCGGTGCTGTTCAACCACTACGGCCTGAAGGAGATCTGGGAAGAGGCCTACGGCGAGGTCGAGGGCGTGACCTGGCTGTCGGCCGGCGCCTGGGACCCCTGCAACTTCGCCACCGTCGACCCGATCCGCAGCCTCGACGACCTGAAGGGCAAGCGGGTCTTCACCTTCCCCACCGCCGGCCGCTTCCTGCAGCGCTTCGGCGTGGTGCCGATCACCCTGCCCTGGGGTGACATTGAGGTTGCCATTCAGACCGGCGAGCTGGACGGCATCTCCTGGTCCGGCATCACCGAGGACTACACCGTCGGCTGGGCGGACGTGACCAACTACTACCTCACCAACAACATCTCCGGCGCCTGGGCCGGCTCCTACTTCGTCAACACCGAGCGCTGGGAGGCCCTGCCGGAGCACCTCAAGACTCTCTACAAGCTCTGCATCGACCAGTCGCACTACTATCGGCAGTACTGGTATTGGTGGGGCGAGGCGCACTACCGCACCACCGGCGGCAAGCTGGAGCTGACCTCCATCCCCGAAGCGGAATGGAACACCGTGGAAGAAGAGGGACTGAAGTTCTGGGACGAGATCGCCGCCGAGAGCCCGCGCACGGCCAAGGTGGTGCAGATTCTGAAGGACTACCGCGCCACCATGATCAAGGCCGGCCCGCCCTACCGCTACGGCAAGGCGGGTTAAGGCCCACTTTGCTCGAAGACAGCCCCCGGGCGGCGCCGCTGCCCGGGGGTTTTCATTGGTGCATTCCCTGCGATGGGCTTGCGGCGAAGCGTACCGACAACTTTCGCGGACTCGCCTTCTCGTTCTCCTTTGTTCTATCTTTGTTCCCATGACATCGGGAGACAGGAAGGCCGGTTGGACGCGGCTGGAGACAGTGGAAGAGCTCGCCCGCGCGCTTTGTCGGGCGGCCGGCGCACCGCACGGCCTGGTGCAGGCCCACCTGGAGGCCATCGAGTCCGGCGATTCGGCCCGGATCGAAAGCACCAAGATGGCCCTGGTGCGCGCGCTGCCGGGCCTGAAGAAGGGAACACCCAGTATGTAGGGGTTGCTTGCGGTAATCGAGACCGGTCGGGCTTCGCGCAAGAACACCAAATACTGTACTGACACTCTCGCGACTCACTACCACAAAGCATTGTCCCGGCTATGGCAGGCACGTCATTGCGAGGAGCGTGAGCGACGCGGCAATCTATTGTGTGACTCCAAGCATTTGCGCTGTAGATCGCGTCGCTCGCGCTCGCGATGACGGCTTTTGGTTAGCGAAGCACAGTACGAAGAGAGGGCTGGCCGCTTCAATTCTAGGAGGATCCCACTCCAAAGGAACTCCGCACTCACCGCTTTTGCGAGCCCGGGTCACACATCTACCCCGTCCGCGGGCATCGCTCGACGCAGCGGAGGAAAAGCATAAAGCCTCTCGAACTCTACCTTCCGGCGGCGCTTTGCCCGATCCTGCAAGGCGAGCGCAGCATTCACCCCGATCGGCAAGCAAGCCGCCCAAGCGACCTCCTCACGGGTGATGCCTATGTCGTCAAGAACGCGGTCCTCCAAGTGCCGGAGACGGCGCAGCTTTCGGCGCAATCTCCAACTCTGCCAAAGATGAAGAAGTGGCCCACGGAACGCAGCCTCGTCCCAGGCGTCCGTGCGAACTGCTGTGATGATGGTCATGGCGTAGCTCTCCTCTTCGCGAAATGCGCTTTCGCGTTGCGCCGCTTGCCGCGGCCCGAAAATCCGTCCCGATGAGGTGAGTCTGGCGCCAGCCTATTGATCAATAAAACGAATAGACTTTATGCTATCGATCAAACTTCGTGATGCCAGGACAATCCAGATGATCGCCAATCTCGACGTCGACGTGCTGAAGACCTTCATCGCCATCACCGAGACCGGCAGCTTCACACGCGCTGCCGACGAGGTGCACAAGACGCAAAGCGCGGTCAGCATGCAGATGAAGCGCCTGGAAGAGGTGCTGGGCCGTCCGCTCTTCGTCCGGGTCGGCCGCCAGAACCAGTTGACGGCCGATGGCGAGCAGGTGCTGGACTATGCGCGGCGGATCGTTCGGTTGAATGACGAGGCAGTCTGCAGCTTCACGGAACCGGGCGAGCGCACGGTCATCCGATTCGGGACGCCGGACGACTATGCCGACCGAATTCTCCCGGAAGTGCTGGCAGGCTTTGCGCGCAGCCATCCGGAGACCTTGCTGGAGGTCGAGTGCCTGACCAGCGCGCAGCTGGAAATCGGCGTCGCCGAAGGCGACCTCGACCTGGCGATCGTCACCTGCGAAGACCTGACGGTGCCCTCGGACGTCATTCGCGAAGAGCAGCTCCGCTGGGTTGCGTCGCGGCGCCACCACGTGGAGGAGGCCGCGGTTCTGCCGATCGCCCTGTCGCAGATCGGCTGCGTCTGGCGGCAGATGGCGCTCACGGCACTGGACAGTGCGAACCGCCCTTACCGCATCGCTTACATCAGCACCAACTCGGTGGCCATCGACTCGGCCGTTCTCGCCGGCCTGGCGGTCGCCGCGATCCCCGAGATCGTCATGCGGCCCGGCATGCGCATCCTGACCGAGGCGGATGGCCTACCCAATCTGGGAACCTGCAAGATCGGCCTCATGCGCGGGACAAAGAAGGCCCCCGCCATCGACGCGCTAGCCCGGCACATCACTGCCAGCCTCGGCGCGATCGAGACACCGATGATGGCGGCGGAATAGGCAGGCCTTCGCTCTCAAGACTTCGCCATCCCGTCTTTCGACAGTGTAGAAAGGTGCTCTGCGGCGTCGCGTTCCGGCAGGTGGCGCGACCCGCCATACCAGACTTCCTTGACCTCCCCTGCGTCGTCGCGAACACGCCGGACGGCCTCTCCATAGTGGCCGTAGCCGTCACAAGCGGCGATCCGGCCGCTGTCGGGCCCGGTCACCTCTATCTCCGTCGCATCGCTGAAGGGAGCCGATAGGGCTGGACTGACGGCAAAGACCCGTTCCCCCATGGCCACTAGGTCGACCGCCCCCCAGATGGACCACCAACGGCCGCTCCAGTCCGCCGTGGTCTCCGACGGCGCTCCCTTGTCCAGGAAGCTCTTCAGGATGTGCATCGCCCCATCGGCCCAGAGCGTCGCCCAGCCGTCGATCGCATTGATCATGACGGAGATGGCGAGCTTTTCGGCCGGGACCACGTAGGTGCGCGACCTGAATCCCTGGAGCGCCCCTGCATGGCCGAACCAGTCCCACCCCTGCGAGCGCCCGAGGATCGTGCCCAAGCCATAAAAACTGTCGCTGTCGGAGGTGCCGTCCTGCCATCGGCGACGCACCATTTCGCGGCGGCTCGCCCGCGACAGCAACGTGGAGGGGGTTTCCGGATCCAGCTGCGCAAAGAAGAGTGCCAGATCCTTGGCCGTGCACACGACACCGCCCGCCGGAGCGATCGCATTGGTGGGATAGGCCCCCGAAACGCCTACCCGCTTGCCCAGCAACAGCTTGCCGGAATGGCCGAGCGCCATCGGCAAGTCCACCCTTGATGCGCCGTCGACGTCGCTTTCGGTGAGCCCGGCAGCCGCGATGGTCTCGCGCTCCAGCCAGGCCGCGTAGGGTTCGCCGGCGACTGCCTCGATGACCAGGCCAAGCAGCCCGTAGCCGTGGTCGAGTACTTAAACCGCGTGCTGGCCTCTATGGCGGGCGGCACGCTCAATTCGGCCATTAGTTCCTCGGCCGATAGAAAGGACCGGCGGCCATCAAACTGGCCGTCATCGACGCCGTCGCGGGTCAGGCCGGCGCTGTGCGAGAGAAGCTGCTCGATGGATGCCTGTGCGACATCGGGGTGCAGCCCCTTCACATAGTCTCCGACCGGATCGTCTAGCCCGATCTTGCCGGCCTCGCGCAATTTCAGGATCCCGGCGGCCGTAAAGCTCTTTGTGTGCGAGGCGGCACGCATACGGTGCCTCGGCGTCAAGGGCACCTGGCCTTCCAGGTCGGCAAAGCCATAGGCGCGCTCGAGGACGACGGCGCCATCTTGCACAACGGCGATGGCGCAGCCGGGCCGTTGCGATGCGCGCATCTGAAACCCGAGCCAGCGATCCAGATAGTCGAGGCCAGCCGCCAAATCCTCTGTCATCGCCATCCCCCGACTACAAGTTGTGCACAGCGCGCAGCCCTGTCCTAAGGGGCGGACCGATCTATCGCGATACACTTTTTGCGATATAAATTGATCGGACACATACCCTATGGTATAAGTTCGCCATTGGTCTGAGGCTGGGATCGGGGCATGAGCAGCGAAAAACCAGACTTTCTGTCGAAGGGAGAGCGCGCAAGGCTCTTTCCTGTCCTGGCGGAAACCTCCAAAGAAGGCCGGGCCACCTCGATCTTCTTGGCTTGTCTGGCCAGCGTGAAGGAGTACGCCGATCTCTTGCTGACGTCGCTCGGCCGGCGGGTGGGCAGCCGCGCCAAGGTCGAGTGCTTTACCGAGGTGACCTTCAAGAGCGAGGGCGGCGACGCCGCCCGCCGGCCGGACGGGCTGATCGTCGTGCGCATCGGCTCTCGCGCCTGGACCGCACTGGTCGAGACCAAGATCGGCAATGCTGTGCTCGACGGCGAGCAGGTAGAGGCCTACCTGAAGCTCGCCAAGCAAAACGGCGTCGACGCAGTGGTGACCGTCTCCAACCAGTTCGCCACCCAGCCCTCGCACCACCCGGTCGAGGTGCCGGCCAAGACCTTGGGCAAGGTCGGGCTCTATCACTGGTCATGGATGTATCTCCTGACCCAGGCCGACCTCCTGTTGACCACCTATGGCGTCGAGGACGAAGATCAGCGCATCATCCTGAACGAGTTCCGCCGCTTCCTCACCCATGCCAGCACCGGCGTCAGCGGCTTCACCGCCATGCCTGCGGCCTGGTCGGAGTTGGTGCAGGTCGCCGGCTCCGGCGCCAAGATCCAGGCACGATCGGACCTGCTGGAGGAGGTGGTCTCGGCTTGGCATCAGGAGATGCGCGATCTGGCCCTGATCCTGTCGCGCCAGCTGGGCGTGGCCGCCACCGTGAAGCTCCCGCGCGCCTTGACCGCCGACCCGGCAGCGCGGCACAAGGCCGACAAGGCCGAGCTGGCGGAGAACTTCGCCCTCTCCGCACAGATTTCGGTGCCGGGTGCAGCTGCACCGCTGGAGGTGCAAGTCGACCTCAAGGCCAAGAGCCTTTGCGTCTCCATGCGGCTCCGTGCGCCGGATGACCGCAAAAGCAGCAAGGCGCGAGTCAATTGGCTGCTGCGACAGCTTCCGGAGGTGACAGGCGACGACTACTTCCTACGCCTGCATTGGCCGGGTCGCGGCGCCTGTACGCAAGAGACGCTGGCCTGCCTGCGAGAAGAGCCCGACAGAGCGCAGCGCGAGCGCTCGAGCCAGGCCCCTCACAGCCTTGAGGTTTGCCTCATTCGCCAGATTGGCGGTCGCTTCGGCCAAAGGAAGAACTTCATCGTCGACCTGGAAGCGACCGTGCCCGATTTCTACGAGGCGGTCGGCCAGAACCTGAAGGCCTGGCAAGCCCCGGCCCCCAAGGTACGCGAGGGCAGAAGCGAGCCGGAGGACGTGAGCCCCGATGCACTGGCCGAGCTGTCGGATCCGCCATCCGGCGATGAGAGCAGCACTCCGGCCATCGAACAGCCGGCGAACGTGATCAGGCCGCCCTATTCCGGCGAGGGCCCGAAGGGCTGACGGCAGGCGCGCTCGACCAGCTCAAGGTGGTCTTGGCCGTAGAACATGTCGCCGTCGACGAAGTAGGTGGGCGAGCCGTAGATCTGCTGGCGGATCGCCTCAGCCGTGTTGGCCTCGTAGCGGGCGGCAACGGCTTCGCTTTCAGCTGCCGGCAAAAGGACATCAGGATCGCAGCCCACTTGCTCGGCCAGGACGGCCAGAGTCTCGCGGTCGGCGAGGTCGGCATCGTCGCGCCAGTGCCCCACCAGGAAGGCATGGGCCAAGGCATCGCTGTCGCCGCCGGTCTCGACCGAGGCAACCAGCACGCGGTTGGCCAGGCCGTAGTCGTTGGAGTGGTGCGTCGGCCGCGCGTCCATGATCTCCAGCCCGCGATACTCCGCCCAGCGCCAGATCTCGCGCCGGAAGAAGTAGCGGACGTGGGCCTGGTCGCGCTCGGCGAAGGAGCTGATCCCGCGCGCCTCCATGACCCGATGCAGATCCACCGGCCGGTGGTCGATGCGCCGCCCCGCCGCCTTTGCCACCGCCATCAGCTTCGCCGAGCCCAGGAAGGCAAAGGCCGAGTGGGCGACATAGAAGTACTCGATCGTCGACATAAGGCGCAGCTTAACGCAGTTCGGCAGCATTGCCATCCCTGCGACGAGCGGCCGTGACAAGCTGAACGAGCCTTCTGGGACCGCTCGAACACAATGGATCCCGGCTCTGCGGCCAGGCGAACAGCGAGCCGGCGCACCAGCGGCTCAATCGAGTTCGTGAAGCCTTACCCCACCCTGCGTCGTCTCCCGGGCAATTTCCACCAGGTGGCGATGGTGCGTCAGATAGATGACCTGGCCGCGCTCCGCCATGCTGCAGAGCAGATCGAAGGCGGCCTTCGCGCGCGTGTCGTCGAAGGCTTCGAGGATGTCATCTGCGATGAACGGCAGCGGCGTTCGAGTTTGCGCGAACTCTGCGTGGCCGGCAACTCTTAGCGCGAGGTAGAGCTGCGTTCTCGTTCCCTCGGACATTGCCACCGTCTCGATCGTGCCCCCGTCCTTCTTTTCGGCCACCAGGATTTCGCCGTCGTCCGAGTTCACGGTGACGAGGCGCGGATAGCGTCCTTGCGTCATCCGGGCGAAGGCGGCACTTGCCGCTTCCATCATGCTGCCGCGATGGCTGTCTCGGAACAGCTTGACGGCCTCGTCCACCATCAAGGTTCCCGCGGTCAGGCGAAGATACTCCTCTGCTTGCTCTTCGATTTCCGACAGAATCGTGGCGCGGTCCTGCTCCAGCCGCGCCGCCTCCTCCCCTCCGCCAATCGACGCGAGATGGCGCTCGGCGTCTTTCCAGGCTGCATGGCGCTGGCGGAGCTCCTCGTGTTCGAGCTCGGCTTCGTTTTGAGCCGCATCATAGGCAAGGCGATGCTCTTCCAGACGATCAGGCGTCGCTGTCGGGCCTTCGAGGCTCGCCTTCCAGGCCGCTTCGTCGTCGACGCCGAGAATGCCGATCAGGGTTCGCCGGTGCTCCTCCAGGCGCTCGCGGCAGGACGCAGCCTCAACGCCCTTAGCCAAGGTCTCGATCGCGCCGGCCAGAGTTTCCTGCCCGCTACGCTCCAACAGCACGGCAACCTCAGCGTCGAGGAGTTCCAGCTTGCGGATCTGCTTCTCCTGCGTCTCCGTCGCCTTTTTCAGACGTTCGGCGAGACCGGCAAGCTTCTGCTCGATGTGACGACAGTTTTCCGCCGCACCTTCCAGTTCTCCGAACAGGGTCAAGGGGTCCGCCTCGGGGTCGCCGAGACCCGTTCTCTCGGCCAGGGCGGAGACCGCCTTGGCGAAGCGCGCATAGTCCCTTTGCATGGCCGCGATCCGCTGCTCCAAAGCGTCGCGTTGCTCCAGTTCGGGACCCAAGGCCTTCAGCTGCTCGATCAGATTGCGCATCTGACTCGTGCTGACGTCACCGCACCAGAGGGGGCGGACGAGCGCGTTCCAGGCGGCCAGCCATTCTTCGCGATCGGCCGAAGCACTCTGAAGGTCCGTCCGGCGACGCTTTTCTTCCTGCAGGGCAGCCTTGAGCGCCTGTTCACCGAGACGCCGATCCTCCGTCTGCTGGCGCAACAGGCCGATGCGGCGCTCCGCTGTTGCGAGCAGCAACTGGTCTTCCACCGGCTCGGTCAAGCCCGTTGCTTCCAAAGCCTGCCGCAGTGTTGCAGCCGCGGCGGTGGCGCTTTCGCGTCGCCGTTCCAGCGCGGCGACCCGCGAGGCCTCCGCATCGGCTGCGACGATCGCCGCTGTTCGGTCGCGCAACCAATCGCGCAACGCGGCAAGCGACATATCGCTCGGCAAGCCTAGGCCAAGCATGACGGCCTCGCGTCGGGACCGGAAGGCGTCTTCGTCTTTCCGCAGTCGTTGGACGGCAGCTTCGCTCTGTTCGAGGGCCGCCGCCGCCTCGGCTCTCGCCCGACCGCGCTCGCGCGCTTGGGCAAGGTCGGCACTGCGGGCGAGGCGCTGCTGCGCAGCCTGGTCATGGTCGCTCAGGGCCGCTTCGAAGGCATCGGCTGATTCGACGATAGACGGCAGATCGCCGTCGTCGATCGCGCTGCGATGAGCGCGCCACAGCTCGTCCCGGCGATGCCGGCGCGCAGCGGCTTTCTGGTCGCTCACGAAGTCGGGGTCATCCTCCCATTGCCGAACCGCCGCGGATTCGCGAGCGAGCTCTTTGGCCAAGCGGTCCAGCTCGCTTTCGAGGCGCGCTCTTTCCTGAGCCATCTGCCGTTCCTGCCCGTCGAGCGCGGCGACATCCTCTGCATTCACTGGCTGCAGGCTCGCGAGCTCTTCAAACGAGCCTTTCCAGGGGGCAAGCGGTCTGAAAGCAGCCTCCCGATTCCGCGCTGCCTCAGCGACTTCGCCTTCCAGCTCCAAGAGCCGGCCCTGATCAAGGCGGTTGCGCACGCTTTCGAAAGCGTCGACGAGCGCAGACGGATCCTTCGCCGCCGGCAGATCCTCGACCGCTTGGCGGGCGCTCTCGACCTTGGCTGATGCCTTGGCGTTCTCGGTCTTCGCCGCTTGGAAGGCCGTGTCGATGCGCTCGCCATCATTGGCGCTCTCGTTGAGCGCAATCATGGTTCTGTCCGGCCAGATCAGCGATCGCGGCTCCGCCTCGTCCGGCCTCCCGAGTGTCTTCAAGCGGTCTAAGATCGCCCGATCGAGCCCTAGAAGTTCGTCTTGTCGTTTCGGCAAGTCGCGCCTTGCACCACCTGCCGGTCGCTCCAGATCCTCGTCCGCGATTGCGGCAAGACCCTGCGCCAGCGCATCGGCGTAGGGCGGTTTGGTCAAGCCTTCGATCTCCTGCACGACCCTTTCGACCTCGTTTCGGGCGGCATCGCTTTCTGTGGACTGCCGGACGCGGGCTTTTTCAAGACGCCTGGCCTCTTCAAGGTCGTCCTGACGTGCTTCGGGCACCGGGCCCAAGGCCTCCAATCGTTCCCGTTGCCGAAGGAAGGCGCGCCACGGCTCGACCGCATCGAGCACGGCTTTCTGGGCGGCCAGCGATTTTGCTTTTGCTTCGCGTGCAGCCTTGGCTTCCTCGTACTGGCCCTTCGCCTCGGCCTCTGCATCCGCCATTTTGCGATAGGCCGGGGCTTGCACGTCGATCTCCGCCAAGCGCGATCTAATCCGGTCGAGCTCCGTCAGCGCCTTGGCAAGAAGGGTCGAGCGTGCCCGCGGCTTGTAAAAGGCGTCCGCTCTATCTCGTACCTCGCCAAGAACGGCACCGACTGAAGAGAGGCCCGAGGCCCCGGCAAAGAGAAGCGCGCCCAGTTCGCCCTTGGCCCGCAAAATGTCGTCTCCGCCGGCGACCAAGGTGACGCGATCGAGCGAGAAGAGCCGGCAATAGTCCTCTTCGTCGATGCTGCCGAGGCCCGCTTTGAGCGGCGCTTCCGAGATCGCCGTGTCCTCTTCCGAGCGCAAGGTCTCGCTCCGGGCCTTTATGCGGACGGCCGACAGGCGCTGTGCGCCGATCGAGACGACGGCGCCGATCCTGAGAGCGCTGTAGTCATGAAGAAATCTGTAGGGCGTCTGAACCGGGATGCCGAAGAGAAATGCGGTGATCGCGTCGCGGAGCGTCGACTTCCCCGCTTCGTTGTCGCCATAGACGATGTGGAGATCCGGGCCACTGCCGACGGGCCCGAAGTCGACTGCCTGATCGGTGAAGCAGCCAAAGCGCGTCAAGTCTATCCGTTCAAGGCGCATCGTCCACCTGCCCCGCGCGCAAAAGGCCGACAAGCTCGTCCGTTCCCTGCTGAATGAGGCGGTCCAGCAACTCGGCGTCGTCGCTGGGATCGAAGCGCGCCCGCAGCTCGCTGGGAAGCCTTTGCAGCAGCTGTGTCACAGCGGGGGCAAAACGCTCCTTGATGATGTCGGGGTCTACGCGGCCGTCGGCGATCATCTTTGCGAGCATCGATCCGGCGACGTCGTCGCGATGCGACGGCGCCGCCAAGCGGAGGGCGGCCTTCTCGACGTACAAAGCGCCGACGCGGGCGGCCGCGGACGCGAGCTCTTCGATGAGCCGATCCGCATCCCGGCGCAAGCTGTGCTCAAGCGGCGTTGCGCCGGTGAGCTCAACGCGGATCACGCCGCAATCGGCCTCCATGGCATCGGCAAAGGCGCCGAACGCGGCCTCGGCCTTGTCGATCAGATCGGCCCAGCTTTCGATTCCGCCGAGGTCGAGTGCGATCCTCTCGAAGCGGACGGCGGCGACACTGCGTTCCTCGACGTGACATCGGCGGTCCTGGTCAAAGGTGACCAGAGAGACCGAACGCGGCCCGTCCTCATTGATATGCCGGCCCTGCGGTATCCCCGGCATCACGATGGTGCAGGCCCCTTCGAGGTGGAGGCTTCGCTTGTGGATATGGCCGAGCGCCCAGTAGTCGTAGCCCTGGCGCGCCAAGGCCTCCAGGCTACAGGGCGCGTAGACGTCATGCGGCGGCGTGCCGCCGACGCTGGTGTGCATGATGCCGATGTTGAGCGCACCGGCCACCGGCGGCTCGTACTTCGGCAGCAGGCTTTCGGGAGCACGCTTGTTTGCGAAGCTGACGCCGTGCAGAGCGACCGCACCATCGCGTTGCAGGACAGGCGCGTCACGGTCTTTGAAGACATGCACGCCGTCCGGCAGCGTGAGTTCCTTGGTGATGACGGATTCCGCGTCATGATTTCCGCGGACGATAAAGGCCGCAATGCCTGCTGCGGTCAGGCGGCGCATCTCCTCGGCGAAATATCGGGCCGTCTTCATGCTGCGCAGCTTACCGTCATAGAGGTCGCCGGCGACGACGAGAGCATCGACCTTCTCGTCAAGACAAAGGTCGACGGTTCTCGTGAAGGCCGTGCGCGTCGCCGTTCCAACCCTATCCGCGGCCTCGGGCGCACGAAGAGCGAGAGAATAAAGGGGTGAATCGAGGTGGACGTCGGCGGTGTGAACGAATCGAAACATAAGCTCAAGGATGTCTGGCGGAAATTCTACTCTTGAATGATAGGGGGCATAGCCGGATTCGTCATCGCTCGCGGACCTCTGGACCGATGGGGCGCCTCTCTCATCGCAACCCCGCGAGCCCCCCTCGACCAGCGGGGGAATCTTGGGTCACACTGCTGCAATGCATCCGATTGTGATCGCTCTATCAATCCTGCTGGCCCTCGCGTCCGGTTCGCCAGCGCGCGCCGACACTGGCATTCCCGTCGACGTCGAGCTGGTCTTGGCCGTCGACGTCTCCCGCTCCATGACGCCGCGCGAGCTGGAGATTCAGCGGCGCGGCTATGCAGAGGCAATTGTGAGCGACGAGGTGGTAAACGCGATTGCCGGCAGCGGGCGCGGGCAGGTGGCGCTGATGTACGTGGAGTGGGCCGGCACCTATTCGCAGCGCGTCATCGTCGACTGGACCTTGATCGGCAGTCGTGCCGATGCCGAGGCCTTCGCCGCAAAGCTGACCGCCGAGTTCGACACGGCGCTGAGGCGGACCTCGATCTCCGGCCTTATCGACTATGCCGCCGGAAGGTTCGACGACAACGGCTTCTCGGGCTTTCGCCAGGTGATCGACATCTCCGGCGACGGGCCCAACAACGAGGGCCGGCCGGTGGAGCCCGCCCGCGACGCGGCCGTGGCCAAGGGCATCATCATCAATGGCCTGCCGCTGATGACCCAAGAGGGCATGGGTGCGCAGTGGCATCTGGATGATTTGGACCTCTACTACCGCGACTGCGTGATCGGCGGGCCGACGGCCTTCGTCATCCCGGTCTTGAAGTGGGAGCACTTTCCCCGCGCGGTCCGCCGCAAGCTGGTGCTGGAGCTGGTCGGCCGCGAGCCGACGGAGGCCGGGCTGCCGACACCCTTACGCAGGCCGGCGCAAGGCTACGACTGCCTGATTGGCGAGAAGATCTGGGACCAGATGATGGGAGACTGGTACTAGCCCGACGTTCCTCCAGGGAATCAGGGGCCTATGGGTTAACCGCAATAAATCGCTAACGCGCCGCCAACTCACTCAGGAGCACCCGCAGAGCCCTGTCCTGCTTCGGCTAGCCGCGGTTTCGTCTCGACTTGACCTGTTTCAGAAACCTTCATCTACTGAAACGACGCAGAAGAGTCTTGCCTAGTCGACTACATCCACGTGGGGCAGCATGAACGAGGTTCCGGAGGGCTTTGGGTTTCTCCTCTTGCCGGACTACCCCTTGGCGCCCCTGGCCTCGGCTGTGGACGTGCTCACCATGGCGAACTACGTGAGCGATCGCCCGCTCTATCGCTGGAGCACGCTCTCGGCCGATACAGCGACCGTCACCGCGGCGAACGGCTTTCGCCTTCTCGTGGATCACTCCATTGCCGATGCGCCCGCTCTTAGCGCCATCGTCGTCTGCTGCGGAATCGGTGGCAGCCGCTTCAGGTCTGCAGAGATTCCCCGCTGGCTGCGCGAGCGCTACGTCCGTGGTGCTCGACTCGGCGCGATCTCGACCGGGTCATGGCTGCTGGCGCGCGCGGGTCTTCTCGAAGGGCGGCGCTGCACGGTGCATTGGGAGGATCTACAGGCCTTTCGGGAAACCTTTCCAGACCTGCGCGCAACGTCCGAGATCTTCGAGGTTGATGGCCGCCTCTTCACCTGCTCGGGCGGCACCGCGGCAGCCGACATGTTTCTTTCTTTCGTCGCCTTGCGTCACGGCTTCGCGCTCGCCACTGCGGTCGCCGAGCAGCTGATCCACGGGGCCGCGCGATCGGGCCGTACCAGCCAGCGGCCGGACGTTCCGGAGCGCACCGGGCTTACCAACCGTACGCTGGTCGCAGCCATCGATCTGATGGACCGCCACTTGGAGCCGCCTCTCCCGCAAGGCGAGATCGCCGCGCGGCTTGGTACCTCTTCCCGGCAGCTGGAGCGCCTGTTCCGCAAGCACCTGGGCCGCACGCCGCAGCTCTACTACCGGGAACTGCGCCTGCGCCGGGCCCAGGCCATGTTGCGCGCCACGGCCCTGCCGGTCTCTGAGATCGCGTTCGCATTCGGGTTCAGCACCTCGTCCTACTTCTCCAAATGCTATGCCGACCTCTTCGGCCGTCTACCCAGCGAAGAAAGGTCGAAGCCCTGGGCGCCCCCACTCCCGCCATAGGCGCATCCATGCCGGCGGCGGCTGATGCCGGCATTGCCCTGTTTTGCGATGGTCAGTGCAGGCAATGCCCACCGTCATAACAGCGCGTGCGGTCGGATAATTGGTATCCGCTGTCGTATCCTTGGTTTGACTCTCCAGGGATCGCATTGAAGATGATGCGCCCGAATCGCCGGGGCGGGCACCAAGGTGACTGAGCAGCCGCACCGATCGGCATTGGCACTCCGTCAGCGAAGGAGGACTTTGCGGTGACACTGAAGGAAGAGCGGAGCCGTGCGGTACGAGACGCCATTGCGGACATTCGCGAGGTCATGGAGGCAGGAGCGAGTGTTGCCAACCTGGCGCGGGGCAAGGCCCGCTTGATCGCCTTGGCCGCTCGCCAAGAGCTCTTCACCTTCGAGGACTTCCCGCTTCCCGAAGACGGCGCGATGGAGTGTTCCTATCTCATTCACGAGTTCGAGGACGGCAGCTATTCCCTCTATGTGAACTCGGGCGCGCCGCATCAGTACTATGCGCCCCACGACCATGGCGACGCTTGGGCCATCATCGCCGGCGTGCGCGGCCGCGAGCGCCATCGGCTCTACTTGCGCAGGCGGGCGGGCGATCCCAACGCGGGTCCGCTCGTCGCCAAAGGCGAGCAAATCGTCGCGTTTGGCACGGCCGTGACCATGCAGCCGGATGGCATCCACGAGGTCGACGTCCTGGATGGCGAACCGCTCCTGCACCTGCACCTCTACGCCAAGAACTTCGCCCTGCAAGGGAAACGCTGGAAGTACGATCTGGAAAAGGGCGAGGCCCTGCCCTTCCTTCTCGACGAGTTGGGCCACATCATCGATGCGCGCTGACGCCCACCCTAACCATCGGCAGGAGAGACCATGGCAAACCTGACCCCGGAGGCCCGACAGGCCTGGGAGAAGCGTGAAAGGCGGATCGTCCTGACCACGACGGACGCCCAAGGCGTTCCCAATTCCATCTGGACCCTTTGCGCGGAGCTGCTGGACGGCGACAAGGTCGTCATTGCCAACAACTCCATGAGCAAGACCCTTGCGAACGTCGAGACCGGCGGAAAGGCCGCGCTGCTCTACATCGCGCCGGAGCGCGAGGCCTACCAGCTCAAGGGAAGCGTCGAACACCATGGCGAGGGCCCGGTCTTCGACTATCTGAAGAGTTGGCTGAACCCGAACTATCCGGGCAAGAGCGCTGTCCTCTTCCGAATCGAAGAAGTTTTCTACGGCGCGACAAAGGTCGCCTGACGAGCAGGAGCCGGGCCAATGAGCGAACTCACCTTGGAGAAGGCCCGCGCGATCATCGATCACGCCTTCAGCGGGCCACGCGTACACCCCTCGATCCTTCTGGCCGCTGCAGTGGTCGATCAACAGGGCTACGCCCTGATGATGACGCGTGAGCCCGGGGCGCCGCCCCTGCTGCTGGACATCGCTGAATCGAAAGCCAAGTCCTGTGTGGTCATCGGCATGCCGACCCGCGCCATCATGGAGCTGGCCCTGAAGAAGCCCACCTGGTTCGAAAGCGCCTCCCGCGTCGCTCAAAGCCGTGTAGGCACACCACTTTGGGGCGCACTGGGCGGTGTCATCATCCGTGACGAGGAGGGCAACTTGCTGGGCGCGGCAGCCGTTGCCGGCGATACCGGTGCCGGCGACGAGGCGCATGCCAAGGCCGCCATCGAGAGCGTCGGTCTGGTCGCCGACGTGAACGGCCTTGAAGTTGTCTGGTAGAGGGTCTCCGCGCTGCTTCCCCTATGATTGCAGCCCCAAGGCGTGGCGGAGAAAGCTGTAGCCGAGCGCAAGCTCGCGGGCCTGGGCATGGCTGGCCCCGCCGCCGCCGTGGCCGCCGTCGCCATGCTGATAGAAATAGGGGGCGTGGCCCCGGGCCTGCAGGGCCGCGACCATACGGCGACTGTGGGAAGGATCGACCCTATCGTCCTGGCTGCTGGTGTCGATGAGGGCGGGCGGCAAGGTCACCTCATCCGCCGCGGGAACTCTGTGAAGCGGCGAGTATCCGAGCAGCCATTCCTGCGCCTCCGGGTCATCGGGGTCGCCATACTCGTCCATCCAGGCGCGGCCCGCCGGAAAGTGGTGAAACCGCAGCATGTCGAACACGCCGACCGAGGCCCAGACCGCGCCGAAGCGCTCGGGATAGCGGGTCAACATCACGCCGCACAGCAGGCCGCCGTTGCTTCCGCCTTGGCAGGCGATACGGCCGGGCCGCGAGAGACCGCGCTCAACCAGATCGGAAGCGATCGCGGCGAAGTCCTGGAAGGCCTTGTCGCGCCCCTCCCCCTTGGCCGGCAGGTGCCAGTCCGGTCCGAACTCTCCGCCGCCACGAATGTGCGCAATCGCGTAGGCGCCGCCGCGCGCGAGCCAAAGGGCGCCGATCAGGCGATTGTAGTGCGGCTGCAGAGAGCTGGCGAAGCCGCCATAGCCGTAGAGGAGCACCGGCAGGTCGCCTTGCCGCTCCTCGTGTCCCTTGGGCAGCACGATGTGATAGGGAACCCGGGTGCCGTCATCAGAGCGGGCCTCCAGCAGGCGGACCTCCATGCCCGCGGGATCGAAGTACTCAGAATCCTGCCACAACTTCCGCCAGCAAATACCGGCCGGTCCTTGGCTGAGATCGAAGAGATAGATGCGCGGCGAGCAGAGGAAGCCGCTGATATGAAGCTGCAGAGTCTCGTCGCCGCCGAAGAGGTTGGCGTCGTGGGAGGTGACCCAGAAGCTCTCGGCCTGCTCCGGCAGCGCGATCCGCTGCGGCTCGGCCTCTTCTGCCGTAAGATCGAGAGCGAAGAGCGAGGGCTCCAGATTGTCACGCGCGATCCACAGCACCCAGTTGCGCAGAAAGGTGATGGAATAGCGATCGATGAAGTGGCGCGGGCCCGGCGAGAAGACCTGACGCTCCTTCTCTTGGCCGATACGCCCCAGCATCAGGGCACCAGGCGTCCCGCCCCCCTCCTGCACGACATAGGCATAGTGCGTGGTGTTGTGCCAGACCTCCGTGTCGGGTGGATTAGGCAGCACCAGATGGGCTTGATCCTGCCGATACAGGGTCACCTGCTCCTTGCCGATCTCGTAGTGGCGGGAAAAGAATGACAGCGCTCTGCCCTGATCGTCCGGCATGACATAGGCGCCCACAATGACATCCTGCGGGTCCGCGTGGAAGAGGATGGGCGCGTCCGCCGGATCCTGATTGCGCCCCAGCTGCCTGATCTGTCCTGGCCAGCCTGAGGAGGTGGCAACACCCGGACCGCTCGACGTCGCCCACAAAAGCGTGTCGGCATCCAGCCACCTAACTGTGCTGCGCTCCGCCGGCAAGTCGAAACCCTCCGGCACGATGGTCTTGGTCCGGCAGTCAAACTCGAGATGGCGGCTTTGGTCGGAGCCGCCCAACGACAAGCGCAGCATCACGCGGTTCGGGTCGAACCAGGCGGTGACGGCACCGCGCCAGTGCCAGACGTCCCCGGTTTCTTCGCAGAAGGCGTCCAGGTCGAAGACCGGCTCCCAATCGGCCTGCGCCGTGACGGTCTCGCTCTCCGGCAAGCGTAGCCAGACGCCGCGCGGGTTCTCCTTGGTCCGACGAAAGGTGTAGACCCAGTCGCCGCGACGCGCCACGCCGCGCAAGATGTCGGGGTCCTCCAAGATGCCAACGGCCTGATCGACGTCGCTCTGGTAGGCCGCATCGACCAAGGCGGCCTCGGTCCTGGCATTCTCCCGCGCTACGAAGCGCTCGATGGCTTGCGCGTCGGACTCGAGGTCGAGAAAGGCGTGCGGCGGCACCGACATGTCCACCTCCTGTGCTGCATAGCGGATGGCCGGCGCTCCGTGAGCGCCTTTCGTCTTGACCGTCATAGCGCGATTTCGCGGAAGCAGAGATCACTTTGTCGCTTGTCAGCGCGTCAGGATCAGGAGCGGGACCAGACCTTGGCGCTATTCGTCATGCTCGTGGCCGACGGGATCCTCAGGAAGAGGTGGCTCCGGTGGTGGTTCACCACGCGCAAATGCCCCGGTGCCCTGGTGCACCTGAATAGCGGCCGCGTCTTGCTGCTTGGGAAGCGTGCCACCCAGAGACCCGCCACTCTCCTGCAAGGTCTGCGCCACGAGATAGGCGTGATGGGCCGGGAAATCGGCGTGCCCCACCAGCAGATAGTCTCCCAAATCGTAAAGAGCGCGCAGCGGCACGGGATCGAACTGCTCGTAGGGCGAGGTCGCTCCCGCCATCGCCTTGGCCTGCTCCTTGGCCAGCACGGCCACGCTCAGCTGGCTGGTGGCGAGCAGGCTGGCCAAGCGCTCGTAGTTTGGCGCGCGGCTGAGCCGAGCCCGGCTTTTCGGCAGCGCCTCGGCGAGGATGGCGGCCACCTGCTCGGCCAGCTTGTAGGTAGCTGGATCGCTGCGCACGCTGCCGATCAAGAGCGTGCGCTTGCGATAGACCACCCACTGGTTATAGGGCGTGTGCCCGGCACAAATGAGCAGTGCGGCTCCCGCGAGCAGACCGCTGAGAAAACCGCGCCGCTGCATGAAGGTCCGCGCCCTAGTCCGTGAAGACCGTCAGCGGCAGGATCGCCGAGACCGTGTAGTTCGGCACGTCGACCACCTGCCCGACACGCAAATCCACGGCCACGCTGGAGAGGATATAGGCCTGCTCTTTGTTCAGGCCGTGGTTGGTGACGATGTAGTCGATCATGTCGATCAGCGCGTTGCGCGCGGCCAAGGTGAGATCCTCCGACAGGTTCTCCAGATCGGTGATCTTCTCGCTGTCGATGTAGGTGAGGAAGGGCGGAATCTCCCCCTTGGCCTTCAAGGGGAAGCCGACGGTGGCATGGAACTTGGTGGGTGCGATGGCCTTCAGCTCCGCGCCGCCATGGTATTGCGGAGAGGTGACCTCGCTGCCCTTGCCTTTCAGCACCTCGGTGGTGAGCATCACCCTGGCGCCCATCTCGATCGCGGTGCCGGAGACCTCGCCGTCGCCCTGGGCATAGTGCACATCGCCGGCGAAGAGCCCGCAGCCGTCGATGAAGCAGGGCAGCAGCAGGGTGGTGCCGATCTGCATCTGCTTGACGTCCATGTTGCCGCCGTTCTCGCGCGGCGGAATGGTGCGCAGGCAAAGATCCTTACCGCTGCCCTCGGGGCCGCAGATCGCCGCCGGCAAGGCCCCGGTCGGCTGCGGCGGCAAGGCGATCCCGCCGACCGCGCCCAGCGCCGTCTCGCGGTCCAGCCAGGCCTTCACCTCCGGTTCGCCCGGCAGCACACCGACCGATCCCATGAAAGCGGCGATCGGAATGCGCACGCCCGGCATCTGGTCGGAGACGGCCGCCTGCCGGGAGAGTTTCCAATTGACGATGTGGGGCTCGGTGTAGATGTCGCGCAGGAAGCCGAAGCCCGGCACGATGACCGTATAGCCGTACTGGTCCGGCTCGATATCGAGCAGGGTCACGGCCAAGACGTCGCCGCGTTTCGCGCCCTCGATGTGCACGGGACCGGTCATGGGGTGCACCAGATTGAGGTCCAAAGCCGTAACGTCGGCTGCCGTGGACTCGAGGTTGAGACCGCTGTCCAGCGCGTCACGGGTGCTCAAGATGATGACATCGCCCGGTTTGGCGTGCGCCGCAGGCGGAATGTCGGGATGGTAGCGATTGAAGCAGTGCGGATCATCGGCGCAGAAGTCGCCCGAACGTTCGATCACCACACGGTTCTGCCATGTGACATTTCCGGTATCGGCGCTGGCAATTCCGCCATGACCAGCAATCATCGCGCCAAGCAACAATGCCGCGCAAAGGTTTGTCCTGTTCGCGTTCACGTTCGCCTCCGCTGGATGTTCCTAGGGTCTACCGCCCTTAGGCGAGGATAGAGGCTCCCTTCTGGCCGCACAAGCTAGGCAGCGAAAGGTACATTGTCAGCGGAAGCAAAGATGCATCTCTGCGTTACCTTTCGATCGATGGCGAGGCACGCGCGATGAATGCTCCTCAGCAAAGAGTGCGGAGCAGACGCTCGGGCATCGTTCGACAGAAAGATTCAGGATTCCTCTTTGCCCAACAGCATTTGCCAAACAATACCGTCATGGCCGGGCTTGACACACTGCTGTACGGCTTAGGTTCCGCAGCACCCCAGGGGTGATTTATATGGAGATCTTTTCAGCCATTAATCGTCATGACCGTGCGTGACACGGTCATCCACGTCTCGCCGCTGTCACCTAATTTCCCAATAGCGTGCGGCGAGACCACGTTGATCCCCGGGTCAAAGCCCGGGGATGACGATATAAGTTGAAAATATCATCCGGAAATACAATCCGATTGGCTGAACCAGACAGCAATGTACCAAGCACAGCCATGACGTCCGGAAGGACTGCCTAGCCCCTAAAGCACCGGCCGCCTCTCGGCGCAATCGAGCCATGGCAGCGCCTGCTCGAAGGCCTTGCCGACGCGGAAGACCCGCTCGTCGTCCAGATGGCGGGCGACGATCTGGATGCCGGTCGGCAGGCCGTTGCCGCCGATGCCGCTGGGAACGGAGAGGACCGGACAGCGGCCCAGCATGTTGAAGGGATGGCAGAGGCACCAGCCGTACATGGGATCCACCTGCTTGCCGTTGATCATCACCGGATCGTCCGGATGCTGGTTGGCCGGAATCTCGTGGAAACCCAAGGTCGGACTGACGAAGGCGTAGTGATCCTCCAGGATCGGCCCGACGCGGCGCGCCATGGTCATCTGCATCTCATAGGCCGCCGCGAACTTGGCGGCACTGGTGTGCTTGTGGGCCTCGACGCAGTAAAGCGCCCAAGGCGTGGCCAGATCGGGATCGGTCTCGACGACGGAGGTGATGAAGCCGTTGAAGTGGTGGTCCAGGTAGTCCTGGGTCGCGCGATCGGCCTCGGCACTCCAGCCGAAGTCGACCTCGACCAGCTCCGCGCCGAGATCGGACAGGACTGCCAGGGCCCGCTCCGTGTTGGCGCGGACATGGGGGTCGATCTCGAAGTAGCCCATGTCCATGGTCCAGGCGATCTTCAGCCCCTTGATGCTCTGATAGCTCCGCGGCAGTTCGTACTTCGGTCTGATCGAGGCATTGTCCATGGGGTGCGGGCCGCAGAGCAGGTTCTGCATAGTGATGGTGTCGTCGACCGTTCGGGCCATCGGACCCATCACCGCATACATGTCGTAGGCAAAGGAGGTGTTGTCGGGATTGCGGCCGTACGGCGGCTTGTAGCCGACCACGCCGCAGCAGGCAGCCGGAATGCGGATCGACCCGCCGATGTCGGAGCCGGTCGCCAGCGGCGCGCTGCCGGCCGCCAGTGAAGCACCCGACCCGCCCGACGAGCCGCCACAGGTGAAGGCCTTGTTCCAGGGGGTGCTGGTGGTGCCGTGGATCCTGGAATCGGCCGTGCCGGAACAGGAGAACTCTGGCGTCGTCGTGCGCGCGTGAACGATCGCGCCGGCATCCAGCAGGCGCTGGATGGCATAATGGGTCTCTGTGCTGACGTTGTCCTTGAAGTAGAGAGAGCCGTTGGTCATGGGCTGGCCGACGATATCCATCTCGTCCTTGACGGCGACCGGCAGACCCTCCAGCGGACGCAGGCGGCCATTCGATTTCGCATAGGCGGCCTCGGCCTTCTTGGCCTGCTCCCTGGCCTCGTCGTAGCGGGTGAAGGCGAAGGCGTTGATCACCGGCTCGGTCTCCTCGGCCCGATTGATCAAGGCGTCGAGATACTCGACGGGTGACAGGCTGCGCTCGGCAAAGCGGGCCAGAACCTCGTTGGCGGGCAGATAGCAGAGCTCCAGATCGCTCATGGTTCACTCCTCATTGGACTGTTCGGGAAGATGGTGTTGCGATGCTTCGATCAGCGCGCGGGTGTAGGGGTGTGTCGGATTGGCGAAGATCGCCGCCGAGGGGCCGGCCTCGACGATCTCGCCGCGCAGCAGCACGATCACGCGGTCGGCTGAGTGGCGCACGACGCTCATGTTGTGGGTGATGATCAGGATGGCGACGCCGGTCTCCTCCTGGATCTCGTTTAGAAGGTTCAAGACGTCGCCCTGGATCGAGACGTCGAGGCCCGCGGTCGGCTCATCGGCGACGATCAGGTCGGGCTGCAGCGCCAGCGCGCGGGCCACGCCGACCCGCCGCGCCTGACCGCCGGACAGCTGATGCGGATAGCGCTCGGCGAACTCGGGCCCGAGGCCGACCTGGCCGAGCAGCTCTAGGGCCCTGGCACGCAGGTCCCGCTCGCCCTGGCCGTGGACGACGAGAGGCTCCACGACCTGCTTGCCCAGCGTGACCCTGGGGCTGAGGGAACCCGTCGGATCCTGAAACATCATCGCCATCCGGGCTCGCGCAGCGCGCAGGCTTGCAGCGTCGGCCCCGACGAGGTTCCGGCCAGCCAGCGTGATCGAGCCTGCCTGCGGCGAGACCAGACCCAGGACCGAGCGGGCGATCGTGGTCTTGCCGGATCCGCTCTCGCCGACCAAGGCAAGGGTCTCTCCCCTACGCACCGTGAGATCGACCTGCTTCACCGCCTCGATGACCTGCGGCTTGCCGCCGAGCCATGCCGGCAGGCCGCGCGCGCGGCGAAAGGTGACGGAGAGATCGCTGATCTCGAGCACCGGCGCCTGCTCCGTCTTCACTCTGTCGCACGGCCCTGCGAAATGGGCGACGGGGGCATCGGGCGCTTGCGCCATGGTCGGCAGGCGCCGCGTCGGCACCTCGATCCGCGCCGGGTCGCAGCGCAGCAGGCGGCGCGTGTAGTCGTCACTTGGCCTGCTGAAGACCCTCGCGACCTCGCCGGCCTCCTTCACGTCGCCGCGGTGCATGACCATGACCTCGTCGCAAAGGCTGGCGACGACGCCCAGGTGATGGGTGACGAAGACCACGGCGCACCCGGTCTCCTCTTGAAGCCGGCGCAGAAGCGCCAGGATCTCGACTTCCAGCGTGGCGTCCAGCGCCGTCGTCGGCTCGTCGGCCAGCACCAGATCGGGCTCCAGCATCAGCGCCATGGCGATCGAGACCCGCTGCCGCTGGCCGCCGGAGAGCTCATAGGGATACATGCTCAAGCGCTCTTCCGGGTCGGGCAGGCTTACCCAGTCCAAGGCGTCGATGGCGCGCGCCCGCTTCTCGCGGTAGGACCAGGGCTCGCGATAGAGGATGTCGATCATCTGCTGGCCGATGGTGAGCGACGGGGTGAGCGCGCTCAAGGGGTCTTGCGAGATGTAGGAAATCCGCGTGCCACGCAAGGCCCGCAAGGCCTCCTTGTCGAGGCGGAGAAGATCCTCTCCGTCGAACCAGACCGATCCGCTGGTGATGTCGGCCGCCTCGGGCAGCAGGCGCGTCAGTGCCCAGATGAGCGTCGACTTGCCCGACCCGCTTTCGCCGACGATCCCCAGCACCTGGTTGCGCGCCAGGGAGAAGGACACCCAGTTGACGGCCGGGATGCGGCCGTAACGCACCGCCAGGCTCTCGACGTCGAGGAGCATGTCAGGCATGACGCTTACGGCTCCCGGCGAAGCTTGGGATCGAAGACGTCGCGCAAGGCCTCGCCCAGGAAGGTGAAGCCCAGGGTGGCGAGAATGAGCGGCACACTGCCGGCAATCACCAGCCAGGGCGTCTGGCGGATGAACTTGTAGCCGTCGTCAAGGATCAGGCCCCAGCTGGAGGTCGGCGGCTTGACCCCGACGCCGAGAAAGCTGAGCCCCGCTTCGGCGGCGATGAAAGTCGGTATGTCCATCGAGGCCAGGATCAGGATCGGGCCGATGATGTTGGGCAGCATGTGGCGCACCACGATCCGGGTGCGGCGCATGCCCATCGCTTTCAGCGCCTCGACGTACTCCGCCTTGGCAGCGGCGATCACCGAGGTGCGGAAGATCCGGCCGTAGTAGGGCACCGAGGTAGCGACCAGGATGCCGACGACCGTCACCATGCCGGCACCGAAGAGCGGGCCGACGGCGAGCGCCAGGATGATGACGGGATAGGCACGCACGGTGTCGAAGGCCAGAGTGATGATGTTGTCCAGCCAGCGCGGCCCGAAGCCGGCGAGCAGGCCGAAGACCATGCCGATCGCCAAGGCAAGCCCGGTCGAGACCAGGGCCACGCCAAGCGCGATCTGGCCGCCGTAAAGCGCCCGCGAGAGCACGTCTCGGCCCAGCTGATCGGTGCCCAGCCAATGCTCCCACGACGGCGGCTGCAGCTTCGCCGGAACGTCGATCGCGGCCGGATCGTAAGGCGCCAGCCAGCCGGCGAAAACGGCGGAGAGGATCAGCAACGCGACTAAGGTCAGTCCGACTGCGCCCATCGGATCGAGGCACAGCCGCTTCAGGCCATCGCCGTCGAGCAGGCGTCCGGTCATGCGCAAGGCAAGCGCGCGTGTCATTCCTTGGCCTCCTTGAAGCGTGGATCGATCAGGGCATTCAAGATGTCGGAGGCCGTGGTCGAAACGATCAGGATCAGCGTGGCCGCGAGCACGGCGCCCAGGGTCACCGGGTAGTTGCGCAGGATGACGGCGTCGTACATCAGCTTGCCGATGCCGGGCCGTGCGAAGACGATCTCGGCGAAGACCGCGCTGCCCAGCATGATGCCCACACCGATACCCAGCACCGTGATCGTCGGCGCCACCGCGATGCGCAGGGCATAGCGATAGACGATCCGGGCCTCGCGCAGGCCGAAGGCGCGCGCATTGCGGACGTAGTTGGCAGTCAGCACCTCGATCATCGATGCGCGGACCAGGCGCGCCAGATAGCCGACCCAGCCGATCCCGACCGCCACCGCCGGGAGAATGAGGTGACTCAAGAGGCTCAGCAGGCCGCCCTCCTCACCGGCGCCGATGGCCGGCAGCCAGCCCAGGCCGGCGGAGAAGATCAACATGCCATAGATCGCGATGATCACGGCCGGAACGGCGATGACGCTGACTGAAAGGACACCGACGAGGCGATCGAAGAGGCTGTTGCGCCTGACGGCCGCCATGCAGCCGAGCGGTATGCCCAGCGAGGCGGCCAAGAGAAGCGACGCGGCCAGCAGTTCGATCGTACGCGGCAGGTGCACCGCTAGCGTGTCCAGAACCGGCCGCTTGGTCTTGAGATCGATCCCGAGGTCGCCCTGCAGCACCGAGGTCAGATAGTTGAAGATCTGCACCGGCATCGAGTAGTCGAGGCCGAGCTTCTCCCGGAAGGCCTCCTTGATCGCGGGCGTGGCGCGCGGCCCCAGCATGGCGCTGGCCGGATCGCCGGGCGCCGACTGAACCAGGACATAGAGAGTGGAGATGGCCAGCAGAAACACCAGCACACCCAAGCCAAGGCGTCTTAGAATGTAGGCGAGCATGACGATCCGCTCTCCAACCGGCGAAGGGCTGGGCTAAGAGGGAGGTTGCTGCGGGGAGCGGCTTGCCGCCTCCCCGCAAGTCTCAAGGCGATGGCCTCAACCGGCCTTCTTGAAGGCGTGGAAGACCGGGCGGCCGTCCGGCAGGATGCCGGGAACGATGCCCTTGCGATGGATGGCCACGTAAGGGTCCTGAGAGATGAAAAGGAAGGTCCCGGAGTCCTCCAGCATCTGCTGCATCTCTTCGTAGATCTTGCCGCGTTCGGCCTCGTCGGCGGTGGTGCGGGCTTGCTCCAGCAGACGGTCGTAGGCTTCGTCCTGAAAACCCTCCCAGTTCCACAGGCCGATCTGGTCGGCGACGAAATACTGCAGCGTGTAGAAGCCGTCCGGGTTGCCGGTCCAAGCCTTCAAGTGCAGCTGCAGGTCGGCCGCCTTGACCTCGTCGATGCTCCAGAAGGTGCCTTCGTCCTGGCCGTTAAGCTCCAGCTGGATGCCGACCTCGGCCAGATTGGCTTGCATGACCTGGGCGGCCGAGCTGCGCTCCGTCGAGTTCACGTAGTCGAGGCGCAAGGTAAGGCCTTCGGCGCCGGCCTCGACCAGTAAGGCCCTGGCTTGCTCGAGATCGCGCTGCAGCTCCTTGCCGGCACGATAACCGGGCAAACCGGGCGCCACGATGCCGGTCGCCTGGCGGCTGTGGCCGCCGGTGGTCGCCTGCAGCACGGTCGGCACATCGATCGCCAATTGGATCGCCTTGCGAACGCGCGGGTCGGTGAGGTTTTCGTTGGTCTGGCTGATGCCGAGCCAGAGGGGATCGATGGACTGCACCAGCTGGACGACGCCGTCCTCGGGCGGATTGGCCTGCAGGGTGTCGTAGTTGCCCGCGGAGCTGCGCAGGTAGTCCAGTTCACCGGCGGCAAAGGCCAGCTCTCCGGCGTTCTCGTCGGAGATCGGCAGCAAGACAACCTCGTCGAAATCGCCGCCCTCTCCGGCCCAGTCGGGATTGCGCTCCAGCACCAGCTTCTGGCCCGGCTCGAAGCTCTTCAGCCGGTAGGGGCCGGTGGTGGCGACCGGTGTTGCCTCGAAGTAGCCGTCCGACTCTTCGGCCGCCGCCTTGGAGACGATGGCACCGCTGGTGAAGACCAGGGTCGAGGACCAGAAGGTGGCCGAGGGCTCCTTCAGCCGGATGATGCCGCTGTACTTGCCGGTCACCTCGACCTCTTTCAGCGAGCTGAACTCGGCCGCAACGCCCGATTCCATGTCCGGATCGAGGTGTCGCTCGAAGGAGTATTTGACGTCCTCGGCGGTCAGTTCGCCGTAGCCGCCGCTCCACATGATGCCCGGCTTCAGTTCGAAGGCGATGTTCATCGGGTCGGAAAGGTCGACCGATTTGGCGTCGGCCAGCTCAATTCTCCACTCCTTGCCCGGCACCGGCTTGGCCAGCCGCGGATAGAGGTTGTCGATCAGGAACTGGTCGACCGTCGAGCCCCAGTAGGCGGGATCGAGGTAGCCAGGATCCGAGGGTACGGCGATGCGCAAGGTCTCGGCCGCGGCCCCGGTCACGCTGGCGGCCACGAGCGACGCGGCGACGGCGAAGCCGGCCATGGTGGATCGCAGGCGAGACACCCACTTGTTGTCGGTCTGTCTTGAGGCCGGCATGTCGAATTCTCCTCTCGTTCAATCGCCCGACGCGATCGGTCCGGCTGGAATGGCTGCCAGGATAAGGAGGAGCGCCTGCTGCGGAACCGAGAATCGACCGAGTTTCTTATGCCTATTGCCTCTTTAGAGCATAAAAGAGTATAAAATCCTATGGCTATCGACCATCTGGTGGAGAATCTGCGGCTGCTCTGCAGCTATGGCCGCTCGACCTCCGATGTCTGCCGGCGGGCCGGGTTGAACCGCCAGCAGTTCAACAAGTACCTCAACGGTCATGCGCGCCCCTCGCTGTCGACCCTGCGCCGGATCTGCGACTTCTTCGGCGTCGACGACCACGAGATCCTGCTGGATGCGGAGGACTTTCGCGAGATCATCAAGCTGCGGCCGCCGCGCTTGGGCGCCGAGCGCTCTCATCTCGAACAGGCAGTCGACAGACTGATAGCGCCAACCGACAGCAATCAGGCGCTGTTCCAGATCCATGAAGGCTATTATCACGCCTATACCTATCCCGAGCCGTCGATCGGCTACTACCTGCGCTCGCTCTACCGGCTCTACCCGCAGGACGGCCATTGGTTCACGAAATCGCTCGACAGGCGCCTGGACGAGCGTTTCATGCTGCCGGCCACTTTGAAGTACACCGGTATCGCCATCGAAGGGTTTCAGCGTATCGCGATCTTCGAACGCGAACAGGGCGTGGGCCGCAGCCTTCACGCCACCTTCCTCTACGCCTCGGAGCAGGCGGCACCCAGCTACCTGCCGGGCCTGGCGCTCAGCTCGACGCCGGAAGGCTCGCACCATATCTACTGCGTCAGAACCGTATGGCACTATCTCGGCAAGAAGCCGAATCTGCGTGACGCCTTGAGCAAATGCGGCGTGGTCGACCTCACTAAAGAAAGCCTTCCCGACATCGTCATCGCCCATACGGACAACAGAATGCTGGAGGGCGACACGGTGCTGATGCCGCGCCTTTAGGATGAGGCGAGGGCGTCACTCCACCGTCATCGGCACGTCCAAGGCTGCGCGGGTAAAGGCCTCGATGTAATCCAGCAAGGCGTCCGTCGCCCGCATGGCCTCATCCTGATCGCCGGAAGCAATGGCGGCAGCCTCGTCGGCATGCAAGGTCGCACAAAGCGGCAGGTCCAGGACCTGCTTGTAGTGCACATACCAGAAGCGCCGCGAGAGGCCATGCAGCAAACCCATGGCACGCCTGGCATAGCGGTTGCGGCAGGTCCTAGAGACTAGAAGGTTCAATTCCCGGTCCTGGCGCATGAAGCCGACATCGTCCTCCGCGGCAGCGCTCTCGCGCATGGCCTCGGCGAGAGCGGCGAACTCGGCCTTCTCGCCCGCCGTTGCCCGTTCCGCCGCCAGGGCCGCCATCAGGCGCTCCAGAACCCGGCGGACCTTCAAGGACTCCAGCTGATCGCGGACGTCGATCTCCGAGACCATGACGCCGCGGCGTGGCAGGATCAGCACCAGGCCTTCGCGCGCCAGGCGTTGCAGGGCCTCGCGGATCGGCGTGCGGCCGATGCCCAAGGAACTGGCCAGGGCGTTCTCGGAAAGCACCGTCCCCGGCGCCAGGGCCAAAGTCACGATCCGCTCCTCGAGCGCCGCATAGGCCTTGTCGGTGAGCGAGACCGGCTCTTCCGTCATGGTGTCACCCTTGGCCATAAGAAGCCCCTCGGACCCGCTATCACCTCTTTGCCGACCACGATGTCGCCTCCCCAATTTGTCGGGCCGTCAAGATGTCTGACGGCACCCGTGCTTGACAACTCTACCGAAAATGATCTTCAGTTGACATATCAGATGTCGACGAGTGGTCGGCTATGCAAGAACGCTTAGAAGCGGGAGGCTGGATTGGAGCGCAGGAAGCGGACCATCGATGACATCCGCGACTCCAAGCAGACCGGCGAGAAGATGGTCTACACCTCGGTCCCGGACTACACCTCGGCCAAGTGGGCGGAGGCGGCCGGCGTCGACGTCTGCGTGGTCGGCGACAGCCTGGCGATGATCGCCCACGGCCACAAAAGCACCATTCCGGCGACGATGGAGATGATGGTGCTGCATGCGCTGGCCGTGCGCCGCGGCGCGCCCAACACCTTCGTCTTGGGCTGCATGCCCTACCAGAGCTATCACACGGCAGAACGCGCATTGGCCAACGCCACGCGCTTCATGCAGGAGGCCGACTGCGACGCGGTCAAGCCGCAAGGCGGCAAGTCCCAGGCGCACATCCTGAAGGCCCTGGTCGATGCCGGCATCCCGACGGCCTCTCACATCGGGCTCACGCCGCACACCATCGCCATGTTCGGCGGCTTCCGTCTGCAGGGGAAGACTGCGGAGGGGGCGATGAAGATCCTGGAGGACGCACTGGCGATCCAGGACGCCGGCTGCTTCATGCTGGAGTTCGAGGCCGTCCCCGCGCCCATCGCCAAGGTCATCTCCGAACAGCTGGAGATCCCCACCATCGGCATCGGCGCCGGCGCCGGCACGGACGGGCAGATCCTGCTGTCCTACGACCTTCTGGGCGTCTTCACCGACTTCAAGCCCAAGTTCACCAAGCGCTATGCCAACCTGACGGAAGTCGCCGTGGCAGGCCTCAGCCAGTATGTCCAGGAGGTGAAGGCCGGCGCCTTCCCCGACGAGGACCACAGCTACACCGTGAAGGACTCCGAATTGGAGCGCTTCCTCGACATGGTCGAGAAGCGCAAGCAGGTCTGAGGCGATGAAGACCTACGCCGGCATACGCAGCTTCGACGGACGCGAGGTGACGGTCGACGGCAAGCCGCTGGATCCGCGCTTCGAGCTTAAGACCTTCTCGCCCAACGGCTTCGAATGGAGCTTCGAAGGCCGCGAACCGCAACAGCTGGCGCTGGCCATAATTGCCGATGCAGCCGACGACGCCACGGCGCTGCGCCTTTCGGAGGCCTTCATGCGTGCTATCGTTGCCAATTTCGACAACGAGTGGGAAATGAGCGAGGAGCAGGTCAAGGCCGCGTTGGCGGCACTCGACGTGCAGAAACCGGCATAAGCCGCGAACCCAAGGGAGGAGCAGACGATGACGAGACCCATGAGACGAGCAGACTTCCTCAGAGGCAGCATGGCGGCCACGGCCATCGCCTGTGCTGCGGCCTTCAGCGGGCCGCTGGCCGCACAGGAGGCGCAGAACTTCTCCATGGCGACCTCTTGGGGCGGCGGGCCCTTGATGGAGATCGGCGCGCAAGCCTTTGCCAACAAGGTCGCCGAGATGTCGGGCGGGCGCATCACCGTCGAGGTCTTCCCGGCCGGAACCTTGGGCCCGGGCCTCAAGGTCTCGGAGACGGTCAAGAACGGCGTGGCCGACATGGGGCACACCTGGATCGGCTATGACTGGGGCATCGACCCGACGGCGGTGCTCTTCGGCGGCTTTGCCGGGTCCTTCGACACCGAAAAGATGCTGCACTGGATCTACCGCGACGGCGGGCAGGAGCTGCAGGCCGAGTGGCGCAAGGAGAAGTTCGACCTGGTCTCCATGCCGCTCTTCATCCGCACCGCCGAGGCCTTCCTGCACTCGCGCAAGGAGGTGCGCACGCTCGAAGACCTGGACGGTCTCAAGCTGCGCACCGCCGGCGCCTGGCTGGAGATCTCCAAGACCATGGGCGCGGCACCGGTCACCATGCCCGGCGGCGACGTCTATCCGGCCTTGGAGCGCGGCGCCATCGACGCCACCGAGTGGGGAACGCTCTATGAGAACATCTCCCCCGGCTTCCACCGCATCACCAAGTACGTGATCATCCCCGGCGTGCATCAGCCGACCGCGCCCTTCGAATTGGTGATCAATCAGGAGGCCTGGAATTCGCTGTCGGAGGCCGATCAGCAATTGATCCGCGACGCCGCCTTCATGGTCACGATGAATTCCTGGCTCACCATCGGGCAGGAGGACGCCAAGGCATTGGCCTTCTTCCGCGAGCAGGGCAACGAGATCATCGAGCTTGCCCCGGAGGTGCAGTATGCCGCCCGCGAGGCCGGCCTTGCCTGGGCCGCGGAGAAGGCCAAGGAGAACGCCTGGTTCAAGCGGGTCTTGGACAGCCAGGTCGCCTTCGGCGAGCTCTGGGCCGACGCCGTACGCTACCGCAACGTCAAGGTCCGCCCGAACTAGTGCCCGATCGCACAAATAGCTGATTCGGAACGAAGCAGGGATTTGTGCGTGAATCGGCCACGTCATCTTAAGGTGCTGCGCCAACTTTTTTCGAAAGTTGGCGCTAGCAGGGCGGGCTTGTCGGTGATAGGGCCTCCGCGCGTGCCAGAGCGCGCGGAGGCCCCGCTTTTCAGGATCGTCCGGGCGATCGAGCGCCTGACCGAAGGGGTCGGCTTCCTCGCCGCCCTGGTCGTCGTGCCCTTGGTGCTGGCGACCTGCTACGAGGTCTTCGCCCGCTATGTCTTCGGCGCGCCGACGATCTGGGCCTTCGAGCTGGGCTACACCCTGATGGGCGTGCACTTCCTGCTGGGCGGCGCGCTCACCTTGAAGCGCCAGGGACATGTGCGCATCGACCTGATCTACGGGCAGCTTTCGGCCCGTAAGAAGGCGGCGATCGACTTGGTGCTCTACCTCGTCCTGGTGCTGCCGGCACTGCTATTGGTGTCCTACTGGCTGATGGACTATGCGGCCTCTGCCTATGCCGCGGGCGAGACCAGCGGGCAGTCGGCCTGGAACCCGCCGATCTGGCCCTTCCGGGCGGTCATCGCGGCCAGCTTCGTCTTGCTGTCGCTGCAGGTCATGGCCGAATGCCTGAAGTGCCTTTGGGTGCTGCAGGGACGCGGGAGACGGGCCCGGCCATGACCGCGCTCGCCATGTTCCCGGCCCTCTTCGTCTTCATCTTCCTGGGCTTTCCGGTGGCCTTCTGCCTCATGGGCGTGGCCTTCGGCTTCGGCCTCTTCGTGTTCGGCGAGGCGGTGCTCTTCCAGTTCACCCAGAAGATCGAGGACGTGGCCTCTAACTTCGTGCTGGCCGCCGTCCCTTTGTTCGTCTTCATGGGCGCGATGCTGGAGCGCTCCGGCATCGCCGAGCAATTGTTCAACGCCGTCCATCTCTGGACCAAGCGCCTGCCCGGCGGCCTGGCCGTCGGCACCGTCATCATGTGCATCATCTTCGCAGCCTCGACCGGCGTCATCGGCGCCACCGAGACCGTGGTGGGCTTGCTGGCGATTCCGGCAATGATGAAGCACAGCTATTCCAAGCCGCTGATCAGCGGCACGATTTGCGCCGGCGGCTCGCTGGGGACCATCATCCCGCCTTCCGTGGTGGTCGTGGTGCTGGGGCCCATCGCCAACGTCTCGATCGGCGACCTCATGGTCGGCATGGTCTTTCCCGGCCTGATCCTGTCGGGCCTCTACATCGTCTATATTGTCGTCCTCTGCCTCCTGAACCCCGCCGCGGCGCCACGCCTGGAGCAGGAGCAGGACGAGCCCTCCTTTTCCGAGAAGGTCGTCATCACCGCGAAGGCGCTGATCCCGCCCCTGCTGATGATCTTCGCGGTTCTGGGCTCGATCATGCTGGGCTGGGCGGCGCCGACCGAGGCCGCCGCCATCGGCGCCGCCGGCGCGTTCCTTCTGGCTGTCGCCTACGGCAAGTTCTCGCTGGCCACCTTCCGCGAGGCACTGGTGAAGACCATCGTCGTCACCTCGATGATCATGTTCATCCTCTTGGCCGGCAGCCTCTTCACCGGCGTCTTCGTCGGCGCCGGCGGCATGCGGGTGATGCGCGAGGTGATCCAGGCCCTCGACGTCGGCCCCTGGGGCCTGCTTGCCGTCTTCCTGGCCCTGGTCTTCATCGCCGGCTTCTTCCTGGAGTGGATCTCGATCCTCTTGATCTTCGTGCCGATCTTCATGCCCTTCGTGCTGAAGAGCGGCTTTGAGCCGGTGTGGTTCTGCATGCTGCTTTTGGTGATGATCCAGACCAGCTATCTCACCCCGCCGATGGCACCGGCCATCTTCTACCTTCGCGGCGTCGCCCCCAACAGCATCACCTTGCGCCACATGTACCGCGGCGTCCTGCCCTTCATCGCCATCCAGCTGGTCACCCTGGTCATCGTCGCCGCCTTCCCACAGACGGCGCTCTGGCTGCCGGAGCAGCTGCTGGGGTTCAGGTAGGGGGTGGTGTTGGCGTGCGATGTCTACGCAACGTCGTGCGCGGGCGTTTGTTGCTCTAACGGGGATGACAAGTAAGTCGCTGAATAGAAACAGTTCTTTTGAGTGAGGGTTCTGTGACGCCTGTCAAGCCAATCGAGCCTCTCTGTTCGACATTCCCCGGGGGCAGCATAGGGCGCGGGTAAGACCCTGACGTGACTGAAGCGGTAAATCGCCTTTACTCTCAGGCTACACAACCGTTAGCTTGGTAAGATCGACAGACAGTGGCGCAGTCAAGTCTTGGCGGAGGGTTGGGTTATGGCGTTCATTCCAGGCACCGGGGGACCGGACACGCTGAGCGGGACCGACGACGTCGATACCATTCTGGGATACGGCGCCGCCGACACGCTCTACGGCTTGAGCGCCAGCGACAGGCTTTATGGTGGGCAGGGACGCGACAATCTCTATGGTGGCGATGGGGAGGACTCACTGCTCGATGGCAATGGCGGGGCTGACCGGCTTGACGGCGGTAAGGGCGATGACGCTAGGGTTTTCGGCGGCACCGCGCCCGATCGGCTCTACGGCGGCGATGGTAATGACTCATTCTTCTACGGTGGGCTTGGGTCCGATAGCCTCTTTGGCGGCGCTCAAGCTGAGAGGGGCTTCTTCGGCGGCAATGGCTCCGACAGCCTCTTTGGCGGCGATTGGTTTGACTTCAGATTCTATGGCGGCTCTGGGTCCGACAACCTCTTCGGTGGCGACGGAAGTGACAACAGTTTTTCCGGTGGATCTGGGTCCGACAACCTCTTCGGTGGCGACGGAGATGACATCCGCTTTTCCGGTGGGCCTGGGCCCGACAAGCTCTACGGCGGCGATGGATCGGACCACCTCTTCTTTGGTGGTGGTGGCGACGACAGGCTTGTCGGCGGCGGCGGAAGTGAGTTGCAGTTCTATGGCGGGTCTGGCTCCGACAACCTCTACGGCGACGATGGAAATGCCGACAGGTTCTTTGGCGGGTCCGGGGCTGATGACCTCTACGGTGGCGCTGGATTCGACGACAAGTTCTACGGTGGTGACGGCGACGACAGCCTCTCCGGCGGCGACGGAAATGACGAGAGTTTCTTCGGCGACTCAGGCTCCGACAGTCTCGTCGGCGACAACGGACGTGATAGCGCCTTCTATGGCGGGCGCGGTCGGGACGCTCTCTATGGCGGCAGCGGAGGCGACAGCGCGTTCGAAGGCGACGGCTTTGCCGATAGCCTCTTTGGCGGTAGCGGTGATGACTCGGCTTTCTTCGGCCGCGCCGGCGACGACAGCCTCTTTGGCGGGGAAGGCGACGACAGCGGTTTCTACGGGGGTAACGGCGATGATTTTGTCGGCGGTGACCAGGGAGATGACCAACTTTACGGCGGGGCCGACAGCGACTCCATGGCGGGCGGCAAAGGGGACGACAGCTTCTTCGGCGGCGGCGGCTTCGACGCTGGCCTCTATGGTGACGCGGGCGACGACTTCGTCAGGGGCCAGGGCGGCAATGATTTGGTCTTCGGCGAACCGGGCGATGACGTCATGCGCGGCGATGCGGGGCGCGACAGCCTCTATGGAGGTGCCGGCGACGACCTCTTCCGGGTGGCCCGCCAGGGCGAGATCCAGGACGGCGAGACCTACGACGGTGGCGAGGGAACCGACACCCTGCAGCTGGGCGCCGGCGTCACCCTGCCGGCCGGCGCAGTACTGATCGACATCGATACCATCCTCTACGGGTGAGGGCGCGAACGTCCGCACACACTGGCGCGCATAAGTCTTGGCGGAGGGTTGAATTGTGGCGTTCATTCCAGGCACCGAGGGACCGGATACGCTGAGCGGAACCGACGCCGTCGACACCATTCCGGGCTACGGCGCCGCCGACACGCTCTACGGCTTGAGCGCCGCCGACAGTCTCTTTGGTGGGCCGGGACGCGACAGCCTCTATGGTGGCAGTGGGGACGACAGACGGCTCTACGGTAACGGCGGGAGTGACCGGCTTGACGGCGGTGAGGGCGAAGATGCCTGGGTCTTCGGTGGCACCGGGCCGGACAGGCTCTACGGCGGCGATGGATTTGACTCGTTCTTCTACGGCGGGCCTGGATCAGACAGCCTTTTTGGCGACGCTGGTTCCGAGCGCAGCTTCTTCGGTGGGACTGGCTCCGACACCATCTTCGGCGGCGATGGAAGTGACCGCAGATTATACGGTGGATCCGGGTCGGACCTCTTCTTCGGCGGCGCTGTCGGTGACGATGGTTTTTTCGGTGGAGGTGGCAACGATAGCCTCTACGGCGGCGCCGCGGCGGACGCAGGGTTTTTCGGTGGGACTGGCACCGACAAGCTCTCGAGCGGTGCTGGCCTGGACTCGAACTTTTTCGGTGGGACTGGCTCCGATCACCTCTCCGGCAGTTCTGGGGTGGAGGCGCTCTTCTTTGGTGGAGGCGGTCGGGACCGCCTCTTCGGCGGCGACGGAAGTGACGAGCGATTCTACGGTGGGTCCGGGTCCGACAGCCTCTTCGGCGACCGGGGAGGTGACCGAAGCTTCTACGGCGAGGAGGGGCGCGACAGCCTCTTCGGCGATGACGGGAACGATAGCCACTTCTATGGCGGCCGCGGCCGGGACCTTCTTTACGGCGGCGGTGGAAAAGACAGCGGGTTCGAAGGTGACGGCTTGGACGACATGCTCTTTGGCGACAGCGGGAGCGACAGGGCATTCTATGGTCGCAACGGCGACGACAGACTCTACGGCGGCGATGGCAACGACAGTGGCTTCTTCGGTGGTAAGGGCGACGACTTCGTGAGAGGCCAGGGCGGCAACGACGTCCTTTTCGGCGGGGCGGGCGACGACCTCATGCGGGGCGATGCGGGGCGCGACAGCCTCTACGGTGGTGCGGGCGACGACCTCTTCCGGGTCAAGCGCCAGGGCGAGATCCAGGAAGGCGAGACCTACGACGGCGGCGAGGGAATCGATACGCTGCAGCTCGGCGCCGGCGTCACCCTGCCGGCCGGCGCGGTGCTGATCGACATCGACACCATCCTTTACGGGTGAGGCGCGGCCAGGGCGCCGGCGACGGCATCATGGATCGCCGGATTTCGCCCAGGGCTGTCCGGTTTAGCGTGCTGGGTTGCCTCCTTGTGTCCCCGCTTTCACCCCCCACTCGTCACCACCGGGCGCGACCCGGTGGTCCAGGTGACGACGCCGCACGCTAGTGGAGAGCAGGACGACCGCAGCGAGGCCTCGTGCCCGATCGGACAGAATGCGGGTTCGGGACGATGCTGGAGTTTGCAGGTGGATCGGCCAGGAAACCCAGAGACCTAGTCTCTGGTTTCTGCAAAAGTGAGCATGGATGGTCAAAACTTTACCAAAGAGTCACTTGCGTTCGAGAGTAATATTGGTAACGAAGAAGAGATAATGTTCTTGTTATTTTTCTAGTGAAGATAGAATTATTTGAAGAATTCGGTATCGACTTGACCCATCTACCCAAACTCGTCATTGCGAGGAGCCGAAGGCGACGCGGCAATCCAGCGCATAGAGTCTCGCCAGTAAAACCTGGATCGCCGCGCTACCGCTCGCGATGACGGCCACATTACGATGTAATGTAGGCCAATAATGGAAGAGCAACGCTAAATAATTGATCTCTTTGTTTTTGAAGGGTACTCGCAGATGGGAGGCTGCTGTCGGACTCGGCCCCCTAGACAGCCGCGGGTCAAATCTGAACAGGACGCATCCGAGGTAGGGCCAACCAAGGGCCGGAACCGGATCACCAGGCGAACAAGGCGTTTGACGTCACCGCCGGCCTGATGTATAAGTGATATATTAGATGGAACGCCAGGCTGGCGAGACTGTGCCGGGAGAGGAGCCATGGAACTAGCACGGAGCCCGATGACGCCGCGCCAACGGCAGTACCGAGAGATCTACCGCGAGCGGATCAACGGCTGGTACAACGGCTATCTCCACGTCGGTATCATCTATGCCATCGGCGCGCTCGCGCTCTGGTACTACATCGCCCACATCCATGCGGTCAGCTGGTGGGAGTGGCTGATCGTCCCGATCACCTTTTTGGGCTGCAACATCTTCGAGTGGTGGATCCACAAGTACGTGATGCATAGGCCCAGCCGGCTTCCGGGCCTGCGCGCGATCTATCAGCGCCACACCCTGCAGCACCATCAGTTCTTCACCAAGGAGGAGGTGCGCTTCGCCGGACCGCACGACTGGCGCGTCACCTTCTTCCCGCCCTATGCGCTGATCGTCTTCATCTTCATGTCGATCCCGGGCCTGCTGCTCTTGAACTGGTTGGTCAGCGCCAACGTCGGCTGGCTCTTCATCTGCACCACCACGGCCATGTATCTCCTCTACGAGTTCATGCACTACTGCTGCCACATCGACGAGAACGCCTTCGTGCGCAACATGCCCTTCGTCAACACGCTACGCCGCCATCACATCGCCCACCACAGCCAGTCGATCATGATGGAGCGCAACATGAACCTGACCTTCCCGATCGCCGACTGGCTCTTCGGGACCTCGGATTTGAAGCGCGGCCTGCTGGGCCATCTCTTCAACGGCTCCGACGAGACGCACCTGAGGACCGACATGCGCCAGGTCTCGCGCACGCCGACGGTGCCGACGACGGCCGAGAGCGTTCCGGCCGAATAGAGAGCGCCGAACGGCACCATGCCGATCAAGGTCAAGATCAGCCTCTCTTTGCTGGTGGTGCTGATCGCCGCCATCGTCGCCTGGATCGAGTTCGCCGGCGCGCGCGGCGATCTGGGCGCCATCGTGCTGGCCATCGCCGCCATCATGCTGCTGGGCCTCTGGGTCTTCCCGGAGGCCGGCGGCGGCAAGCCCAACAAGAAAGAGGGCGGTTAGGCACCGCCCCGAATTCGCCCCGTTCCCCTCGGCGTCCGATGCGGTTAGGTTGCGGACCACACCCCGCTTGCCCCCTAACCCCGCAGAGGTCACCGACATGAGCAACGCGCTTGTCTTCTACACCCACCCCATGTCCCGCGGGCGCATCGTGCGCTGGATGCTGGAGGAGGTGGGCCAGCCCTACGAGACCAAGATCATCGACTACGGCCCGGCGATGAAGTCGCCGGACTATCTGGCGATCAACCCCATGGGCAAGGTCCCGGCGCTGACCCACGGCGAGGCCACCGTCACCGAGTGCGCCGCCATCTGTGCCTACCTGGCCGACGCTTTCCCTGAAGCCCAGCTGGCGCCGCCACCAGGCGATCGGCTTCGCGCAGCCTACTACCGCTGGCTCTTCTTCGTCGCCGGCCCCTTCGAGGCAGCGATCATCAATCAGGCCTTGGGCTTCGAAGTGCCGGAAGAGCGGCGCGGCATGACCGGCTATGGCAGCCTCGCCGCCGTTTTCTCGACCTTGGAGCAAGCGGTGACGGAACGCGAGCACCTGGTGGGCGACAGCTTCACCACAGCCGACCTCCTCGTCGGCTCCTATCTCGGCTGGGGCATGCAGACCGGCTCTGTCGAAAAGCGCCCGGCCTTCGAGCGCTATGCCACGCGCTTCATCACCCGGCCGGCCGCCGAGCGCGCCAACGAGATCGACGACGCCCTGGTGCCGGACCACCCACACCCCACGGCCCAGAAGGCCGGCGATAAGGTGACGTGACGGCGAATCCGCAGGTTATCTCACCCCCTGCAGGGGCCGCGCCGGCAGTGCTGGTGATTCGTTCCTGGTGGCGCGTCACCCCTTCCTTCGCCGTCAGATCGACAGGCCCGCCCTCAGCAAGCCGTCGCGTAGATGGTCGAAGTCGGCGTCCTTCTTGTAGGGCAGCAGGCCCGTCGACTGGTCGACCGAAAAGTCCGGACTGTTCCGCCGCGCCTCTGCCAGGGCGGCGCCTGCCTGGTCCTCTTCGCCCAGATGGCCCAGGCAGGACGCGAGGAAGAGATGCGACCAGAGAGAATCCGGGTTGCGTGTGATGGCGCGCCGCAAGGCCTTGGCGGCCTCCTCGTGGCGCCGCATTGCCAGGCACGCCATGCCGACATAGTGCGGATAGAAGAAGGGATAGAGGGGATTGAGGCGCATGGCCGTCTCGATCAGGGCGACGACTTCTTCGTTCTCCCCGGCAAAGTGCAGGGCGCCGGCGAGCGTGGCATAGGCGTCGGCATTGCTTGGTTCCAGCTCGATCCAACGCCTGGCGGCGGCGATGGCGTCGGCATGCCGCCGCTTGAATAGCTGGACGGTGCTGAGCGCCTCCAGCACCAGCGGCAGGGCCGGGTCGCGGGCGGCGGCCTGCTGCGCCAGGTCGAAGGCCTGGTCCAGCGCGGCTTGCGATCCCATGAACCAGTCCTGCACGTAGGTCTCCGCCAGGCCGGCATAGGGCTCGGCATAGTCCGGATCCAAGGCGATCGCGCGCTCGTACAGTTGGCGCGCCGCGATGTTGCCCGCCTTGGAGAAGAGGCGGTATTGCTCTCGCCCGCGCAGGACGCAGTCGTAGGCCTCGCCGTTCAAGGTATGCTCGCGCGTCGGCGTGGGGGAGCCCAGCTTGACTTCCAGGGCGCGCAGAATCTCCGCGGTCACGTCGTCCTGCACGGCGAAGATGTCCTCGAGGCCGCGATCGTAGCGTTCGGCCCAGAGGTGCCCGCCGGCCTCACCGTCGACCAGCTGGGCTGTGATCCGCACGCGCTGGCCGGCCTTGCGCACGCTCCCCTCCAGGACATAGCGCACGCCGAGGTCACGGCAGACATCGCCGATCTTGGCCGCCTTGCCCTTGTAGGCGAAGGTCGAATTGCGCGCGATCACCATGAGCGCAGGGATCTTCGAGATGCCCGTGATGATGTCCTCGGTGATGCCGTCGGCGAAGTAGGACTGCTCAGGATCGCCCGACATGTTCTCGAAGGGCATGACCGCGATCGACGGCTTATCCGCCAGGGCGAGCGGCTCGGGCCGGCGTCGCTCCTCCGCGCCGCCGCTCGCGTCTTCCGGCGCCCACTGCCAGACCCGTACCGGCCGGTCGATGTTCTTCAGCTCGCACTCGCCAAGGTCGGTAAAGGCAACGTCGACGCGGCGGTCGACCTGGTCGTGGACCACCGCCGAGATGCAGACCCCGCCCGGTAAAGCCAGAGCCTCCAGGCGGGCTGCCTGATTGACGCCATCGCCATGAATGTCGCCGTCTTCGACGATGATATCGCCCAGATTGACGCCGATGCGGAAGCGCAGGCTTTGATCTTCCGCGGCCTGGCGCTCGCTTTGCCAGGCGATGGCGCACTCCACGGCATCGACGGCGCTGGCGAACTCGACCAGGAAGCCGTCACCCATCAGCTTGACGATGCGGCCCCGGTGCCGGGCGATCAGCGGCTCGATGGTCTCCTGCCGCAGCCGCCGAAGCGCCATCAGGGTGCCGGCTTCATTGGCTCCCATGAGACGCGAATAGCCGACAACATCGGCGGCAAGTATGGCGGCAAGCCGGCGTTCCAAGTGTCTCTATCCCCCGCGCGTGTCCGATCGCAAAGCAACGCGGGCGACAGTCTACATCGGCCAAGCACGGCTCGCCTAGGCACGGGCGGCCGATGCACTACGCTCTCGAGGCGGCATCCTGTCTGGAGGTGTCACTCTCCCGGCAAGCGCAGCCGCACCACCCCCTTGATCGGCGCGTGCGGGTCCTGGCGCTGGCCGCGGCGCAGGATGTCGATGCGGCCTTGGCGGGCCAGATAGCGGGCCTGCTCGTTCACCGCTTGGAGGTAGCGGCGCCAGAGCTCCGGCGGGTCGCCCGGCTTGCGCCGGCGCTCCGCTAGCAGGCGGGCGACATCGCTGGGTCCGCAACTGCCTTCCGGGCCGCGCTCGGCGACGAGTTCCAGGATGGCGGCGGCCACGGGGTCGAGGGGCGGTTTCTCTTCACTCATGGCGGGCGCTGGTAGCAGATCACGCTGATCAGCGGAAGTGGGCTGCAGGGCCGCTCTATCCATCAGGGCAAGGCTGACGGTCCCAAGGAACGATTGGCGCTGGGCGCCCGGCGACGCCAAAGTGGGGCGATGCTGCCTAGCCAAGAGGCGTCGAGCGATGCCCCCTTCCCGCGCTGGCCGCTGGCGGCATTGGCCAGCGGCTTTTTCGTGCTGGGCGTGGCCGCGCTCTCCGTGATCGCGCTGGCCGACCCCATGGCCCGGGACCTGGGCGTCAGCCCGGGCGCGGTGGCCCATCTGATCACCGTCTTCGCACTGGCCTATGCCTTGGCGGCGCCGACACTGCAGGTGCTCTTCAGGGGCTTTCAGCCGAAGCGGCTCATTCTCTTCGGCCTGCTGCTGATCGCCGGCGGCGCCGGCTTGGGGGCGGCCGCGCCCGACTACTGGCTGCTGCTGGCAAGCCGCCTGTTCATGGGCTTCGGCGCCGCCTTGGTCGGCCCCCTGGTCTCGGCCATCGCCGGGGCCATGGTCGGCCCCGGTCAGCGCGGACGCGCCTTGGCCGCGGTCTTTGCCGGCATGACCCTGGCCACGGTCCTGGGCCTTCCCTTGGCCTCTTGGCTGGGGCTCACCGTGGGATGGCGCGCAGCGACCCTACTGATCGGCCTCGCGGCCCTGGTGGCGGCGCTCTGCATTTGGCGCGGCGTGCGGCCCGGCCATGACATCGAAGGCCCGACCCTTGCCGTCCTGCTGGGCACGCTGCGCGATCGGCCGCTGATGGTCGCGATCCTGGTGACCTTGCTGCTGATCTGCGCGCAGTTCGTCACCTACGCGCTGCTCGCCGCCTTCCTGGCCGAGCGCTATGCGGCGCCGGCGGAGCTCTTGCCGCTGGCCCTGCTGCTGTTCGGCGTCGGCGGGGTAGTGGGCAACGCCATCGGCGGCTGGTGGTCGGATCGCGCCCGGCCGGAGACGGTCGTGCTTGGGATCTTGATGCTGGTCGGCCTCTCCTTCGTCTTGCTTGCCGCAGCCCCAGGGGTGCCCGCCGTCGGCCTTGCGCTCTGTACCGTTTGGGCGGTGGCCGGGCTGATGTTTCAAGCCCCGCAGCAAAAGCGCCTGATCATCCAATCGCCCTCGGCACCAGGCCTGGTGCTGGCGCTCAATGCCTCGGCGATCTATCTCGGCATGTCGCTTGGCTCGACCTTGGCGGGCTGGTCGGCACGCGCTCTCGGCTTCGCTGCATTGCCGCTGGTCTCGCTCGCGGTCGTTCTGCTCGCTATCATGGCCTCGGGCCTGGCCATGCGGATGCGCCGAAGAGCGGGCTAGTGCAAACGCAAGACTGGATCAAGAGAGGGGCAGAGCAATGGATTTTGCAGGCAGTGTCGGGGAGCTGCAGCGACGCGTGGCAGAGTCTCCTGCAGGCAGGACACGCCGGCTGGCGGTCTTCGAGGCGCTGGGCCCGCAAGCCGGCGGGCGCTATCTGGACATCGGCTGTGGCGGCGGTCACCTGGTGCGCGAGCTGGCCCTGGCCGTCGGTGAAAAGGGCCGTGCCGTCGGCATCGATGTCAGTGCGGATCAGGTCGCGGCTGCGGCCGACTACTGTCAGGGCCTGCCGGCTGCTGACACGCGCACGGGCGATGTGACCGCCTTGGACTTCGCCGCCGGAAGCTTCGACGGCGTGGCCTCCATTCAGGTGCTCGAGTACGTGACCGAGTTGGACCGTGCCTGCGCGGAGATCCGGCGCGTGCTGCGGCCGGGCGGCAAGGCGGCATTGATCTCCATCCTCTGGGACGCCTTCCTCTTCACCGGTGCCGAGCCGGAATTGTCGGGCAGGATCCACCAGGCCTGGCGCGCCCACTGTCCGCACCAGATGTTGCCGGCGGAGCTGCCCAAGCGCTTGCCGGCCGCGGGCCTCAACGGCGTAACGCAACGCCCGATTCCTTTCTTTGACACCCGCCGACACGAGAGTGCCTATGGCTTTTGGGTCTCCAAGGTGATGGCCGGCTTCGCGCAAGGCCAAGGCGTCAGCAAGGAGGATGCCGAGGCCTGGGTCGCCCAGCTCGACGAGGCCGAGCGCGACGGCCGCTACGGCTTCATCGCGGTGCCGGTGCTGACCGTCGCCACGGCAATGTAGGAGCGGATTTCATGTCAAGGCAACACAAAAAGCCATGATATTTCCACGGCTTATCGGCGAAGTTCGATCGCCGAGCCAATCCCCTTTGCGTCATCCTCCGACTTGATGTATGGCCCGGAGAGATAGCTGACAGCTGTTCGGGGACATGGTTGACACATAAACGAGCATGGCAGGCAGAGACGTGGAGGTCGCCATGCCCTGGCAAGAGGTGTCGATCGTGGAGCAGAGACGAGAGTTTGTGATGCTGGCCTCGCAGGCGGGCGCGAACGTGAGTGCCTTGAGCGCGCGCTTCGGGATCAGCCGGCAGACCGCCTACAAGTGGCTGCGGCGGGGTAAGGCGGAGTGTGAGGATTTCGCTGACCGCTCGCGCCGTCCGCTGCGCAGCCCGACGCGCACCCCGGCGCAAATGGAAAGCGCAGTGCTGGAGCTGCGCGATGAGCATCCGGCCTGGGGAGCGCGCAAGATCGCGTGCTGTCTCGCGCGCGGGGGGAGCGAGCCACCTGCGGTGTCGACCATTCACGCCATCCTGCAGCGCCATGGCCGGATTGGCGCGCGCGAGCAGACCAGCCGCAGCTACACGCGCTTCGAGAGGGATGCGCCGAACCAGCTGTGGCAGATGGACTTCAAGGGCCGGGTGCAGATCGAGCCCGGCAGGTGGTGCCACCCGCTCACCGTGCTCGACGATCACTCGCGCTTCTTGCTGTGCCTTCACTCTTGCGAGAACGAACGCACCGAGACGGTGCAGGCCCTGCTGGAAAGCACCTTCCGGCGCTACGGCCTGCCCGAGGCTTTCTACCTCGACAACGGCTCGCCCTGGGGCGGCGGCGTGCCCGGGCAGTGGACACCGCTCGGCGTCTGGCTCTTGAAGCTCGGCATCCAGGTCATCCACAGCCGGCCCTACCATCCCCAAGGCCGCGGCAAGAACGAGCGCTTCCACCGCACGCTGGACGCCGAAGTCTTCGACCTGCAGCCCTTGCGCGATCTCGACCAGGTGCAGAAGGCCTTCGATGATTGGCGCCCCATCTACAACACAAAGCGCCCCCACCAGGCCTTGGACATGGCCGTGCCGGCTAAGCGCTACCGGCCCTCTCCGCGGGACATGCCGAAGACCCTGCCGGAGCCCCACTACGGACCCGACGACATCGTGCGCCGCGTCGGCACCACCAGTCTCTACATCCGCTTCAAAGGACGCCGTTGGAAAGTGCCCAGGGCTTTCCGCGGCGAGCGCCTTGCCATCAGAGCGCGCGGAGAAGACGGCCACTACGGCATCTTCTTCGGCGCTACACACATCGCCGACATTGACCTGAGACCATGAGCAAACCACAACATCCTTGTGTCAACGATGTCTCCGAACATCTGTCAACCTTGTCTCCGGACAGAACACTTGATCGGAGGATCGCGCGCCGCCTTCCCGAACAGCGAACAGGGACACTCGATTGGAGTTCGGCCTTTCGGTCAGCGCGCTTGTTCACTGCTGCTTCCAACGCTTGGGACACACCCCGAAATGACGGTATCTGCGGCTCTTTCGCCCCTCTCAACGGACATGGGGAAAGCGATCCTCCGATCAAGTCGGAGGATGACGCAATAGGAGCAGCTACTTCCTGAAGATATTACTTTTAGTTGAGGGAGGCTGCGGGCGGTCAGTGCCCAGATTCCCCTAACCGTCAGTGGCATGTAACCATTGGCACCTGGTCACCCCCGAGGCGCCCGTCATTCAGCCGCCGCCGCCTCGTTCTGCGGGAAGGTGTGGCGGAAGATGTGCTGCTGGATGTCGCTCAGGTGGGCCTGCATGGCGGCGAATGCGGCCTCGCCGTCGCGTGCGGCGATGGCCTCTGCGATGCGGCGGTGGAAGGAGACGTGCACGGCCTGGCGCTTGAAGCAGTGCGCGGTCTCGCCCAGGCGGCGCCAGGAGGGATCGCGCCGGCTGGGCTCCAGCGCATCGTTCACGCCCAGCGCCAGCGCGTTGCGCGCGGCCTCGATGACGGCGCGGTGGAAAGCGGCGTCGGCCGCTTCATAGCTTGCCTCGTCGCGCGCCTCTTCGGTGGCCTCGGCCAGCTCGCCCAAGCGGCGGATATCGCAGGGCGAGGCCCTGAGAGCGGCCAAGCGGGCCGCAAAGGGCTCGATCGCCAGGCGCAGCTCGATCACCTCCGGCGGGTTGCTGTACTCGATCAAGCCGCCGAAGCCCTCGCCGTCCGGCAGGGCGCCGTTCTCCTGCAGAAAGGTGCCGCGCCCTTGCCGGCGCGTGATGCGGCCTTCGCGCTCCAGGGCATCGAGCGCGCGCCGCAGCGAGCGCCGCCCGACACCGAGGCTCTCCGCCAATTGGCGTTCCGGCGGCAGGCGCCCCTCCGGGCCCAGGTCCTTTTCCTCGATCATGCGCCGCAGGCGCACTGTGGTCTCACTGTCTTCATTCATGGTTCCAGAACTCCGCCGTGTTGGCTGACCTATGGTGCCGCCGGGCGATACCAATCTGACTAAATGGTTCGCCCAAGCCGAGTCAAGCTACGAGATTCTTTTGTGTTCTCCGGAACAAATGCCGACTGCTCGCTTGACCATTGGTCCGACAGGCCGCTAGCCTTGGCCCGACAGAAAGCCTTTGACCGGACCTTTCTGGCAAATTTGGTTCCGATGACAGGCAGAGGACGCGGCGGAGACGGGCATGGGCGAGATCAGCCGAAAAGGAGACGGCGGCAATCGGCAGGTAGCACTTGACCAGCTGCACGAGGACGTCTTCGAGGCCAACATGGCGCCCTTCTGGGCGATCAATCTGGGCAACAAGCACGACGAAGACCGCCAGGTGATGGACAAGCAGAAGGCGGTCCCCTTCCTGTGGAACTATGCCCGCGAGATCGAACCGCTGCTCAAACGCTCGGCCGAGCTCATCACCATGGAGAGCTCCGAGCGACGCTCGCTCATCCTGGTGAACCCCGGCCTGGCGCCCAGGCGCGCCTCGGTCAGCACCATGTACACGGCCTACCGGCTGAACGATCCCAACGAGATCATGCCGCCGCACCGCCATTCCCCCAACGCCATCCGCCTGGGCCTCACCGGACGGCAGAACTTCACCGGCGTGGAGGGCGAGAACATCACCTTCGGGCCGGGCGACATGGTCTTGACGCCGCACGACACCTGGCACAACCACGGCAACCAGGGCGACCAGCCGGCAGTCAATCTCTCGGTCCTGGACGTGCCTTTGGTGGAGACCTTGAACGCCACCTATTTCGAGCACGACTACCGCGAGGACGTCGAGGGCGAGAAGGTACGCAAGACCGTGCAGTCGGAGCGCTTCCCGCCGGACTACTCGCAGCGGGTCTACGGCTCCGGCGGGCTGACGCCGCGCTTCCTCTCGCACCAGCGCGGCACCGGATCGGCCTCGCCCATGTACGTCTACCGCTGGGAGGCGATGCAGGAGTTGCTGGAGAAGTTCCGCGACTGGGAGGGTGACCCCTACGAGGCCTTGATGGTGGAGTACACCGATCCCACCAACGGCGGGCCGGTCTTCAAGACCATCACCTTCTTCGCCCAGATGCTGCGGCCGGGAGAGCGCACCCGGCCTCTGAAGCAGAACGCCAGCCTGCTCTGCGCGCCTCTCCAAGGCAGCGGCCATTCGATCGTCGGCGAGACCCGGCTGGACTGGACCCGGTTCGATAGCTTCGCGGTGCCGGGCGGCCATTGGTGCCAGCACGTAAACGAGTCTGACAGCGAGCCGGCCATCCTTTTCGTCGCCAGCGACGAGCCGACCCTGAAGGCCTTGGCCCTCTACCAAAAGCACGGCAGGCTCGCCAGCGGCGAAACCGTGAGGCTGGTCTGATCGCTCATGGCTAGGGCCTGGAACTCCAAGCAGATCGGCCACATCGACTGCCCCGGCGGCGGTCAGGTCTGGGTCGAGGGCACGACGCTCTACGTCGGTCACATGCGCCATCCCAGCGGCACCTCGATCTACGACGTCGCCGATCCGACCAAGCCGCAATTGCTGGCGCACCTGGACCTGCCGCCCGGCTGGCACTCGCACAAGGTCCGCGCGGCGGGTGACGTGATGATCGTCAACCACGAGCGCCTGGGGCCCGACGCGACGCCGGAATTCGGCGGCGGGCTCGGCATCTACGACGTCTCCAAGCCCAGCGATCCCAGGCTGCTGGCCAAGTGGCGCACCCACGGCAAGGGCGTCCACCGCTACGACTTCGACGGCCGCTACGCCTATATATCGCCGACGGTCGAGGGCTACATCGGCAACATCGTCATGATCCTCGACCTCCAGAACCCGGAGAAGCCCGAGGAGGTCGGGCGCTGGTGGATCCCCGGCCAGTGGGAGGCCGGCGGCGAGGACTACCCCTGGGAAGGCTGGACGCCGCCGCGCTGCCACCACCCGCTGCGCCAGGGCGACCGCCTCTACGTCAGCTACTGGCACCACGGCTATTGGATCCTGGACATCTCCGACCTCTCCAAGCCCAAGGCGGTGGCCGGCGGCAATACCTCGCCGCTCTATCCGCATCCCACCCACACCTGCCTGGTGATGCCGGAACCGCTCAAAGGACGGCGCATCATGGTGGTGGCGGACGAGGACGTGGCCAAGCTCTGGCCCTGCGCACCGGCCTTCACCTGGATCTACGACATCACCGAAGAGCGCCTGCCGACCCCGATCGCCACCTGGCAGGTCGAGGGCCTGGACGAGGACGGCGCGCCACAGCCGCCGATGACCGGATGCCATCAACCGTCCGAGCGCTTTTCCGGCAGCGTCATCCCCTTCGCCTGGTTCGCCCAGGGCCCTGCGCATCCTGGACGTTGCCGACCCCTTTCGGCCGAAGGAGGTGGCCTACTGGGAGGCCGACCCCCCCAGATGGTTTCGATCGCGCCTCGTCCAACGACGTCACCATGGATGCGCGCGGGCTCATTTACCTCATCGAACCGCCAGCGCGGCGTCGACATAATCGAATCAAGCGTCCTGTGAGCGGGAAGAGGGAGGCCATGAGCGCAGTCGAGCCCCTGGGCAAGAAGAACCCGAACCTGCCCTTCCATCCCGGCGTCAGGGTCGGCGACTTCATCTTCGTGTCCGGCCAGGTGGCCAAGGACGAAAACGGCAAGATGTGCGTGGGCAACATCGAGGAAGAGACGCGCTGGACCATCGAGGCCATGCGCCGGGTGCTGCAGGACGGCGGCGCCGACCTGGAGAACGTGGTAAAGGTGACGATCCTACCTTGAGGACACGCGCGACTTCGGCCGCTACAACCGCGTCTTTGCCGAGTATTTTCCTGATGGCGGGATCGCGCGCACCACGGTGGAGGCTCGTGCCGTCATCTCTTGCAAGGTCGAGATGGACTGCATCGCCTACCACCCTGAGGGAGGAGAAGGCAAATGCTGAAGCTCTTGGGCCGGGCGACCTCCGGCAACGTGCAGAAAGTGGCCTGGGCGCTCGAAGAGCTGGGCCTGGACTATCAGCGCGAAGACTATGGCCGCCAGTTCGGCAACACCGGCGGCGACTACCTGCACCTCAACCCCAACGGCAAGGTGCCGACCCTGATCGACGGCGACACCGTGGTGTGGGAGAGCAACTCCATCCTGCGCTATCTGGCCAATACGAACGGCGAGCGCTTCTATCCGGCGGAGCCGGCAAAGCGGGCGCGGGTGGATCAATGGATGGACTGGCAGCTGTCGACCCTGAACACGCCCTATGTCGCCGTCTTCAAGGCCTCTAAACTGGCACCGGACGAACGAGGGCGCCGGCTTCGGGGAGACCGCCCAAGAGCTGCGCGGCCTCTTGGACATCCTGGACGCGACACTAGAGCCGGCGGGCTTTCTGCCGGAGGAGGGCTTGACACTGGCCGACATCTGCTTCGGCCCGATTGTCAAGCGTTGCCTGGGATTTCCGATCGATACTGCGGGGCTGGACAAGCTGTCCGCCTGGCGCGACGCCATGGCGGCACGGCCGGCCTTCGACAAAGCGGTTTTGGGTTAGAGCAGTCATGGAGGAGGAGGCATGACCAAAGCAGCGGTAATCGGACTGGGCACCATGGGTCCCGGCATAGCGGCGACCTTGGCGCGCGGCGGAATGACGGTGAGCGCCTACGACGTCAGCGCCGAGCAGCGCGAGAAATCGCCCCCGATGATGGCTCTGGCGTCCAAGATCCTGGGCGCCCTGGAGACCGAGGACAAGGGCGGATCCGCCGAGATCGTCGACAGCTTGGAGGCCGCATTGGCGGATGCCGAGCTGGTGGTGGAGACGGTGCCGGAAAAGCTGGACATCAAGCAGGCCGTCTTCGCCCAGCTGGACGGCCTGGTGTCGAAGGACTGCGTGCTCGCCTCCAACACCTCCGGCATCCCGATCGGCAAGCTGCAGGAAGGCAACAGCAATCCGGCGCGCGTGGTCGGCATGCACTGGTCGAACCCGCCGCAGGTGATCCCGATGATCGAGGTGATTGCCGGAGCCGGAACCAGCGAGGCGACGGTGACCTGGATGTGCGACACGATCAAGGGCTTGGGCCTCCTGCCGGTGGTGGTGCAGAAGGACGTGCCAGGCTTCGTCGAGAACCGCATCCTCTATGCCCTGCTGCGCGAGTGCGTCGACCTGGTCGAGCAAGGCGTGATCGATGCCAAGGGGCTGGATACCTGCGTGTCCTGGGGCATCGGCTACAAGCTCTCGGTGATCGGCCCCATGGCGCTGTTGGACGTCGCCGGTCTCGACATCTATCAGGCGGTCGGCAGCTATCTGAACGCCGATCTTTCGACCCGCAAGGACGTCAGTCCCTATGTCACGGAGAGAACGGCAGCGGGACGCTTGGGCATGAAGACCGGGGGCGGTATCTTCGACTACACGGCCGAAGAGGCGGCCGCCCTGCGTGATCAGCGAGCGAAAAAGCTGGTCGCCGTGCGCAAGGCGTTGGACAGTTAATCGGACGGCAAAGCCATCCAAAGCAAGGGAGGTAGGTGAAGCCATGACCATGTTGACACGGAAGAGCTTCCTGAAGGCCAGTGCCGCTGTGGCGCTGGCGGTCGGAATCGGCCTCGGCGGTGCCCAGGCCGACGAGGTCACCGCGATCGCGGTGCTGGTGCCCGAGCAAGGCACGGACTACGGCTGGAACCAGCAGGGCGTCGATGCCGCCCGCGCGGTGGCCGAGGCCTATGGCCTGGAGTTCATGCCGGCCGAGGGCCTGGGATACGGCGACGTGCGCCCGACCTTGCGCGAGTTGGCCGAGGACGGCGCCAGCCTGATGATCGCGCACGCCAGCGGCTACAACACCGCAGCGCCCGAGATCGCGGCCGAGACCGGCGTGGCGGTCGCCATCGTCGACAGCCCCGACAAGCTGAAGCCGGGCCTGGTGGCCGACTATACGCTGAGCGGCCACGCCGGCGCCTATCTGGCCGGCGTGATGGCGTCCAAGATGACGCGCAGCAAGACCGTGGGCATCGTCGTCTCCGGCGAACCTCCCTCCTGGAACTCGCAGTCGGCCGGTTTCGCGCAAGGCGTGAAGGCCGCCGATCCCTCCATCAAGGTGCTCTATGCCGTGATCGGCCCGGCCGCCTATGCCGACGTCGCCGGCGGGCGCCGGGTGACGGAATCGGTGATCGCCGCCGGCGCGGACGTCATCTTCGGCCAGGGCAACGGCTCCACCTTCGGCATGCTGGAAGCAGTCGAGGTCATGGAGGCGCCGGACGCCGGGCCGATCTGGTTCATCGACGTGATCGGCGACAAGTCCTCTCTGGGCAAGGAAGGGCTGCTCTCTTCCGTGATGTGGAACATGGTCCCGGTCTACAGCGCCATGGTCGACGACCTGAAGAGCGGCGACTTCGGTAAGAACCGCTACAAGATCAGCCTCGCCGACGATTCCGTGCAGCTCCTGCAGACCGATCATATCCCGGCCGAGGTCTGGGACGAGGTGATGGTGCTGCGCGAGCAGATCGTCGACGGCAGCCTGGTAGTCGAGCCGGTCTTCGACGCGGTCGAGGTTCGCGCGCTGATGGATTCTGTCGACGCGCAGTAGCCTTTGCTGCTGTCGCAACCCCGGGGGTGGCTTTCCCTGTCAGCTGCTCCCGGGGATTTTTTGTAATCCGCCCCGGGAGCGAACCCGCTAGCGAGCGATGAGCGAGATTGAGCCTGCCCTGGCGCTCCGGGAGATCACCAAGCGCTTCCCGGGCGTGCTTGCCAACGACGCCATCTCGCTGGATATCCGGCCGGGCGAGGTGCATGTGCTGCTGGGCGAGAACGGTGCCGGCAAGTCCACCCTGATCGCCATGCTGGCCGGCATGCAGCAACCTGATGTCGGCGAGATTCTGGTTGCCGGCAAGGCGGTGAAGATCGGCTCTCCGCGCGAGAGCCTGGCGCTGGGGATCGGGACGGTGTTTCAGCATGTCCTGCTGGTTCCCAGCCTCACCGTCATCGAGAACCTCATGCTGGGCGGGCCCTGGTGGCAACGCCTGGGGCGCGCTCAGGCGCTGAGGCGATTTGGCGAGCTCTCCACGCTCTTGGGCGTCACCATCGATCCCGACAGCGAGGTCGGCCGCCTGTCGCTGGGCCAGCAGCAGCAGGTGGAGATCATGCGGGCGCTCTGGCGCGGCAGCAAGGTGCTGATCCTGGACGAGCCGACCTCGATGCTGACGCCGCAAGGCGTGCAGGACCTGGGCGAGGTGATGGGCCGCCTGAAGCGCAGCGGCACGGCGCTCGTCTTCATCACCCACAAGCTGAACGAAGCCTATGCCTTCGGCGACCGCATCTCCGTCCTGCGCCTGGGCCGCCTGGTCGGCCAGTTGCCGCCGGACCGCTTGAGCAACCTCGGCGAGGGCGAGGTCACCGACGAGGTCATCAGGCTGATGTTCGGCGCTCTCGAAGGCCATGGCGACGACGCCCAGACTCTGCTGGGACACGGCCGGCATGCGCGGCGGCAGCGCACAGCGGCGGGATCGCCCTTGCTCGCCGCGAAGAGCCTCGGCACCGAAGCGATCCGCGGCGAATGCCCGCTTCGCGACGTCAGCCTGGAGCTGCGGAAGGGCGAGGTCCTGGGCATCGCCGGCGTCGACGGCAACGGGCAGAAGCATCTGGCGGAGGTTCTGGCCGGGCAGCGCTCGCTCGCCAGCGGGCGCGTGACGATCGATGGCGAGGACGTGAGCCGACTGGGCGTGTCGGCACGCCGACGCCTGGGCCTGCGCTACATCACCGACGAGCGCCTGGGCGAGGGCACCGTCGGCGCCTTCTCGGTGGCCGTCAACCTGGTCATGAAGGAAACGGGTCGGGCGCCGCTTTGGCAGCGGGGCCTCAGCCGCTGGACCAGGATCCATGCCCATGCCCGACAGCAGATCGAGCGTCACGACGTCCGCACGCCCAGCGAACGCACGCCGATCGCCAAGCTCTCCGGCGGCAACATCCAAAAGGTCCTGCTCGCGCGCGAGCTGCGAGAGGGCGAGGCGCGCATCGTCATCTTCAACAAGCCCACCTACGGCCTGGACCTGCAGAACACCCAGCTCGCCCGCCGACGCATCGTCGAGGGCGCCGACGCGGGCCTTGCCACCCTGGTGATCTCGACCGAGCTGGACGAATTGCTAGAGGTCTCGGACCGCATCGCCGTCATGTTCGAAGGCCGCCTGGCCGGCATCGTGGAGAACGAGGCGGGCGCGGAGCGGGAGATCGGGTTGTTGATGACCGGGGCGAAGGCGGCATGAGGGATGGTGACTTGGCGATGTCGCACGTGCCGCTGCACCCCGCTTTACGCTGGATCGCGTCGTCGGCTTCGCCTCCTCGCGATGACGTCGATTGGGGACTGCGGACAAAGCAGCGTTGGTTCATTCTTGCGCACTCTATGCTAACCAAGAGAAAGGGTCCGACTCAAGTCTCCAATATTGACCTTCGCGTCATTGCGAGCAAAGCGAAGCAATCCAGCGCAATAAAATGAAGCAGCCAGCAGTCTATATAATGGCCAGCGCACAGAATGGGACACTCTATGTAGGCGTAACGTCCGACCTGGTTGCCCGCGCTTGGCAACACAAACAGGGAGCAGTGGCCGGTTTCACACGACGCCACCGCTGCCACAAGCTCGTCTACTTCGAACTCTACGACGATATTGTCACCGCAATCACCCGAGAAAAAACAGATCAAAGGCGGTTCGCGAGAAAAGAAGATCGCCCTCATCGAAGATCAGAATTCCGATTGGAGGGACCTCTACGATGAGCTCGTCTAGGGTCCGCTTCTCATGAGCGCCGCTGTCCGCATCCTGCTGCCAGTCCTCCTCGCCCTCGTGGCCGGCGGCCTGATCCTGGTGGCGCTCGGCAAGGACCCCTTGGCCTATTACGGCTATGTCGTCGAGCGCGGCCTCTTCCGCTCAAGCGGCCTGCAGGCGACCATCACGCGCGCAGCCCCGCTCCTGCTGATCGCCGCCGGCCTCATCGTCGCCTTTCGCGCCGGGATCTGGAACCTGGGCGTCGACGGGCAGTTTCTGCTGGCGGCCGTCGTCACCGCCGCGCTGGCGCCCAGCTTGATCGGAACGCTGCCGGCCTGGATCGTCTGGCTGATCTCTTTCGCCGCCGCCGCGGTGGTGGGCGCGGCCTGGGCCTTGCTGCCGGCGCTTTTGAAGGCGCGCTTCGGAATCAACGAGATCATCACCACCTTGATGATGAGCTTTCTCGGCATCTCCTTCGCCAACGTGCTGGTGAAGCTGCTCTTCGACGACCCGGAGACGACGGTGCCGCAGACCTTGACCCTGGCGGTCGACGACCGCCTCTGGCGGCTCTTCGGCACCACGGTCAATGCCGGCATTCTCTTGGCCCTGCTGGGGATCGTCCTGGTTCACCTGATGATGACCAGGACGGCCTTCGGCCTGCGCCTGCAGATCGTCGGCGCCAACCCGCGCGCCGCTGTTCACGCCGGGCTCGATGTGGGTCTGCTGACCATCGCCACCTTCGCGCTCAGCGCCGGCCTGGCGGGTGTCGGCGGTGCGGTCGACATCCTGGGCGTCTACGGCAACGTGCGTGCCGACTGGAATCCGGGCTACGGCCTTCTGGTGGTGCCGCTGGTCTTCCTGGCCCGCTTCAACGGCTACGGCACCATTCTCTTCGTGTTTTTCTTCTCGGTGCTGGCGATCGGCGGCGAGAGTGCCGCCAGGCGCTTGGGCGTGCCCAACTTCTTCGTGCTGGTGCTGGTCGGCCTGCTGCTGATCTTCCTGGCCTTGGTGGAGTATCTCGACCACCGCCGCCGGCAGTGGAGCACCGCGCAATGACCGGCCTCTTGAGCGAGCTCTTCCTCGCAACCTTGCTGGCGGGCGCGATCACCGCCGCGGTGCCGCTGCTGCTGGCCGGCCTGGGCGAGCAGATCTCGGAGAAGGCCGGCGTGCTGAATATCGGCATCGAGGGCATGATGCTGCTTGGCGCCTACACCGGCTTTTGCGGCGCCTACTTCAGCGGCTCCTTCTGGCTGGGCCTGCCCGCCGGAGCACTGGGGGGCATGGCGGTGGCGGGCCTGATGGCGCTCTTCTGCATTCGCCTGGGCATGAATCAGATCGTCATCGGCATCGCGCTCACCCTGTCGATGGACGGCCTCACCGCCTTGCTGCACCATTTCCAGTTCGCCCGCGCCAGGCCCAGCCTGGAGGAGGCGCCGACCTGGCCGCTGCCGGGCTTGACCGAGATCCCGGTCCTCGGCCCGGCGCTCTTTGACCGCATGCCGCTGGTCTATCTGGCGGTCCTCGCGGTGCCGGCCTTGGCCTGGCTCTACCGCGGCAGCTACATCGGACTCAATCTGGAGGCCGCCGGCAACAAGCCGGGCGCGCTCGACGCAGCAGGCGTCAGCGTCGCCGGCACCCGCACCGCCGCGGTGCTGGCCACCGGCTGCCTGGCCGGCCTCGGCGGCGCCTATATGGCCAACGTCGGCGCTGGCCTCTTCGTGCCCTTCATGACCGGAGGCGCCGGATTCATCGCCATCGTGCTGGCCATGCTGGCCCGTGGCCGGCCGCTTTGGGTTTTGCTGGGCGCGCTCCTCTTTGGCATCAGCCTGGCGCTCACCACAGCCTTGCAGGTGGCCGGACTCAACATCCCCACCGACGTCGTGCAGATGCTGCCCTTCGCCATGGTGATGCTGGTTCTGGTGGTGTTCGGTCGCCATTCCCTGCTGCCGCCGGCACTGGGGCTCCCCTACGTGCGCGGAGATCGCTAGACTGAACAACACAGAAGAACAAGGAGACAGGGGCAATGAGCGATACGAAGGTCTATCTCTTGGACGGCGGCACCTTGGTCATCGATGGCTTTCACGCCTTCTGGAACCGCGGACCCGGCGGCGAATTGCGCTTTCCCACCTATTCCGTGCTGATCGAGCATGCCGACGGCCGCTACATCTTCGACACCGGCTACGATTACGACCACGTGCAACGCGTGCTGCCCTTCGAAAAGCCCCTGCAGACGGAGGAGCAAACGATACCCGGTCAATTGGCCAAGCTAGGGCTCAAACCCAGCGACATCGACTACGTCATCAACTCGCACTACCACTTCGACCACTGCGGCGGGAACAAGCACCTGACCGAGGCCTGCACGCTCTGCCACGCCAGGGAGTTGGAGGCCTGCTCCTGCCCGCAGCCCTTCGAAGGCCTGGGCTATTCCGACATGACCTTCGCACCCGAGATCGCCAAGGAGCGCGGCATGGAGCTGCCGGCGGAGCCGGCGCTCGACATCTACACGCCCAAATTCGAGACCCTGACCGGCGACCAGGAGATCGCCAAGGGCCTCTGGCTCTTCGAGACGCCAGGACATACCGCCGGCCACTACAGCCTGATGGTGGAATTGGGCGGCCGCAAGCCGATGCTCTTCACGGCGGATGCCTGCTACAGCCAGAAGAACATGGACATGATGTGCATCTCCAGCTTCCACCTGGATCCGGTGGCAAGCGTGCAGTCCATGCAGCGTCTGAAGGACCTGGCCGAGAAGTACGACGCCGAGCTCTTCTACTCGCACGATCCGGAAAGCTATCCCGACTACATCCTCGCACCGGGGTCCTATAGTTAGGAGCAGGAGGCCCGATTTTGGCTGATTTTCGGTTTCTTCCAAATAAAACACCTTGGTAGAAGCATTTTTGCGGTCGATATTAGACCTGGTTTACATCGTAATACGGTCGTCATCGCGAGCGATAGCGCGGCGATCCAGGTCTTACTGGCTGAACCTTATGCGCTGGATTGCCGCGTCGCCTTCGGCTCCTCGCAATGACGGTCGGTCGAGAAGCCGTTTACTCCAGTGTAGGGTCTCGAGTTTCATCTCTCGAGGATTGAGGCCCGCGAACACGACAGACCGATCGAAGAAGTCCAGCGACTGGCCGCTACCGTGCGGCCATCTCCGGGCGAACCCCGCTGAAGATCGCGTGCCCGGCGAGGCACCAGTGGAGGTCAACCTCGGTAAAACCCGCCGCGCGCATCCAGTCGAGCTGATCGGCCAGGCGTGACGGCTTGTCGACAGGATCGGGCTCGGTCAGCTCGTAGTAGTTCCACGCCAGCGCGCGGAACCTTTCCAGGCCCTGCAACCCACCCAGAAGGTCTTTGGAGCGTCGCTCGACCTCCTCGTCCCACTGCTGCGCCAAGAGGCGTCGGCCGCTGTCGCTGGCCGGCTCGACCAGGTCGGCCACCACGAAGACTCCGCCAGGCTTCAGGATCGAACGGACATAGGCGAAGAGCGCCTGCTTCTCGCTGCCATCCAGGTGGTGGATGGCCAAGGATGAAACCACGGCGTCCATCGGCTGGTCGATCGTGCGCCAGGCACTGCTCTCCAGTTGGAAGAGCCGCGTGGTCAAGCGCGCGCCATGCGGGCCCGCCGACTCGCTCGTCCGTCCCAGCATGGTCCGGGAGCCGTCGTAGGCAATGAGTTGCAAATCGTCTCGGCTGTCGAGCAGCGCCCGCGCCAAGCGCCCCGAGCCGCTGCAGAGTTCGACCACACGCGGTTCGTCGCCAGTTACATCGAGCACACGCTGAACGACGATCCCGATTTGCCGCTCGCGCTCGGGCACGAAGAGGTCTTCGTTGCTGAGATAGGCGGCCGTGTCTTCGTCGGTCCAGCCCTCGGCCTGGGTCACCGGATCGGCTGCCCTACTCCACCGTTTCCGGCGCCAGCGTATCCTCGCCCAGGTCCTCGTCGGGACCAGAGGAAGAGGGTCTGGGCAGCGCCTTGATGGTCTCCGGATAGGTGAAGATCGGCACGTCCTCCTCGATGTCGACGCGGACCACGCCGCCCTTGGCCAGGCGGCCGAAGAGCAACTCTTCCGCCAAGGCCTGCTTGATGTGTTCCTGGATCACCCGGGCCAGGGGGCGCGCGCCCATGATGGGGTCGTAGCCGCGTCTGGCCAGCCACTTGCGCGCCTTCTCCGTCAACTCGATGGTGACCTTGCGGTCGGCAAGCTGCGCCTCCAGCTGCAGGACGAACTTATCGACCACCTGGGAAATGACTTCCGGAGTCAGGTGCTTGAAGGGCACCACGGCGTCCAGCCGGTTCCTGAACTCCGGCGTGAAGGTGCGGTTGATCGCCTCTTCGCCGTCGCCGACGCGCAGTTCCTTGGAGAAGCCGATCGCCGGCTTGGCAAGCTCCGCAGCACCGGCGTTGGTGGTCATGATCAAGATAACGTTGCGGAAGTCGATCTGCTTGCCGTTGTGATCGGTGAGCTTGCCGTAGTCCATCACCTGGAGGAGCACGTTGAAGAGGTCGGGATGGGCCTTCTCGATCTCGTCCAACAGCAGGACGGAATGGGGGTGCTGGTCGATCGCATCGGTCAGGAGGCCGCCCTGATCGAAGCCGACGTAGCCCGGCGGCGCGCCGATGAGCCGCGAGACCGAGTGGCGCTCCATGTATTCCGACATGTCGAAGCGGGTCAGCGTAATGCCCATGGAGCTTGCCAGCTGACGGGCCACCTCGGTCTTGCCGACGCCCGTGGGGCCGGAGAAGAGATAGCAGCCGATCGGCTTCTCGCCGTCGCGCAAGCCCGCGCGCGACAGCTTGATGGCAGAGGAGAGCGCCTCGATCGCCTGGTCCTGGCCGAACACCATGGACTTCAGATCGCGCTCCAAGTTCTGCAGCGACTCCCGGTCGTCCTGGCTGACCTGTTTAGGCGGAATGCGGGCCATCTTGGCCACCACGGCTTCGACGTCCTTGGAGCTGAGACTCTTCTTGCGCTTGCTTTCCGGCAGCAATTGCTGCGAGGCGCCGGCCTCGTCGATCACGTCGATCGCCTTATCCGGCAGCTTACGGTCGTGCATGTAGCGCGCCGAGAGCTCGACGGCGGTGCGGATCGCTTCGTGCGTGAAGCGCACGTTGTGATGCTCTTCGTAGTAGGGCTTGAGACCCCTCAGGATCTTCACCGCGTCGTCGACGGTCGGCTCGACCACGTCGATCTTCTGGAAACGGCGGACCAGTGCCCGGTCCTTTTCGAAGTAGTTGCGGTACTCCTTGTAGGTGGTGGAGCCGATGCAGCGCAGCGTCCCTGCCTGCAGGGCCGGCTTCAGCAGATTGGAAGCATCCATCGCCCCGCCCGAGGTAGCGCCGGCGCCAATCACGGTGTGGATCTCGTCGATGAAGAGCACGCCGTGCGGCTGCTCTTCCAGCTCCTTCACCACGGCTTTCAGCCGCTCTTCGAAGTCGCCGCGATAGCGCGTGCCGGCCAGCAGCGAGCCCATGTCGAGGGCGAAGATGGTGGCGTCCTTCAGGACGTCCGGCACCTCGCCCTCGACGATCTTGCGGGCCAGGCCCTCGGCGATGGCGGTCTTGCCGACGCCGGGGTCGCCGACGAAGAGCGGATTGTTCTTGGTGCGCCGGCAGAGCACCTGGATGGTGCGGTCGATCTCCGCATCGCGGCCGATCAACGGATCGATGCGGCCTTCCAGCGCCTTGTTGTTGAGGTCGACGCAGTAGGCATCCAAGGCCTCGCGGCCCTTCTTCACCACCTTCTCGGCGCCGGCCTCCTTCTCGGCGCCCGACACCGGGCGCTCTTCGTCGAGGCCCTTCACCTTGGCGATGCCGTGGCTGATGTAGTTGACCGCGTCCAGCCGGCTCATCTCCTGTTCCTGCAGGAAATAGACGGCGTGGCTCTCGCGCTCGGAGAAGAGGGCGACCAGGACGTTGGCGCCGGTCACCTCTTCGCGGCCGGAGGACTGCACGTGGATGGCGGCGCGCTGCAGCACCCGCTGGAAGCCCGCGGTGGGCTTGGCATCACCGGCCGAACGGCTGATCAAATTCGAGAGATCGTTGTCGATGTAGTCGATGAGCTGGCTGCGCAGGCGCTCCATGTCCACCCCGCAGGCCTTCAGCACCGCGACCGCGTCCTGGTCCTCGGTCAGCGCCAGCAAGAGATGCTCAAGCGTCGCATACTCGTGCCTGCGCTCGTTGGCATAGCCCAGCGCACGGTGCAGCGTCTGCTCGAGGTTGTTGGAGAGCATCGCTTACTCCTTCTCCAGGGTCAGTTGCAACGGGTGCTGGTGCTTGCGTGCATAGTCGATCACCTGGGTAACCTTGGTCTCTGCGACCTCATAGGTAAAGACCCCACAGATACCGACACCACGGCGGTGCACGTGCAGCATGATGTTCGTTGCCTCCGACCGGTTCTTGCCGAAGAACCGTTCCAATACGTGTACGACGAACTCCATCGGTGTGTAGTCGTCGTTCAGCATCAAGACCTTGTACATCGACGGCTTCTTGGTCTTGGGACGGGTATCGATCAGGACGCCGCTCTGGCCGTCGTCATCGCGCCTGGTGCCGCCGCCGTCGGGGGGATCTCCCTCGTCGCCGTCGTCGCCCGAATGCAGGTACAGCGTCATCTGGTCTTGCATTCTGAGACTCTCATCACGCGCTTCGCACCCTGTCCTTCCTTGGCGTGGCGCCATGCCGCAGCCCTGTCGATCAAACCAATCCGCCACCGCCGACACCCATGCTATCGGGTTCTTTGGGTGGTCGTGAAGAGTCTGCCGGACAAAGATGACCTTATCGCGACAGTCACTCCGATCGGTAGTCCCTGCCACAATGCCGTTACCGGGCTTTATCGTGAGGCACGAGCGCATGCTCTATAAAAACATGAGGCGAGCTGGATAGGGATGCAAGAGAAGGGGGGCGCCGAGCAGGCCGACTGGTCGGCAATCAGCGCCATTATCACCGGCATCGCCGCCTTCGGGATCGCCTTGGGCCTGACTTATCCACTGGTCTCGCTCCTCTTGGCCGGCCGCGGCGTCAGCGACGACATGATCGGCCTCAATGCCGCGGCGATGTTCGTCGGCGCCGGGGTGTCCACCCTGTTGCTGCCGAAGATCAGCGCCATCCTGGCGCCGGCACGGCTGATCGTCTTGGGCCTGGTGATCGCTGCGATCAGCGTGTTCGCACTGTCTCTAACCGACGATTTGGCAGTTTGGTTCCTGGCGCGTTTCACCATGGGTTTCGGGATCAACTTCGTGTTCGTTCTGGGTGAGGTCTGGCTGAATGCGGCCTGCCCCGACCGTTTGCGCGGACGCGTCGCCTCGGCCTACGAGACCAGCCTCGCCGGCGGCTTCGCGCTGGGGCCCGTGGGCATTCCTCTTTTCGGCGAAGCGGACGGATTGGCCTTGGCGGTCGGCGCCCTGTTGCTGGCCCTGACGGCCATGGTCTTCGGGCTGATGTCGCGCCGCTCGCGGGTGCAGTTTTCTGCCGCGCCGAAGGGCGCTATCAGGCGCTTTGCCCGCGATGCCCCTCTGCTGGTGGCTCTGGTCGGCACCTTTGCCTTCTTCGACGCCACCGCGCTGTCGCTGCTGCCGGTCTACCTGCTCGACGGCGGCATGAGCACGAACGGCGCCGCGCTAGCCGTCACCGTGCTGCACCTCGGCATGATCGCCGCCCAGCCGCCCTTGGGCCTGGCTCTGGACCGGCTGCCGCGCCTGGGCGTCGCCGCCTGCTGCGCGCTGGTGGCGGCCGTCTGCATTGCCCTGGTCGGGCTGCTACCGGCCGACGGCTGGCTGATCTGGGTGGTGCTGCCCTTGCTGGGCGGCATTGCGCTCGGCCTCTACACCTGCGCGCTGACGCTCCTGGGACAGCACTATCATGGGGCCCAGCTGATGGCCGGCAGCGCCGTCTTCGGCCTCGCCTATGCGATCGGCGGCGGCCTCGGCCCGCTCCTGGCCGGCGGCATCATGCAGCACCTGGGCGCCGGCTTCATGCCCTTCGCCTTTACCCTGACCTTCCTCGCGCTGGCGGCTTGGATCTTCCTGCGGCAGACAAGGGTCTGACGCCCTGGAAGGCCCGTGCCGTGAGACCGGAGCAGATGCGGGCTTGGAAGAGGCCACCGGCCGGGCCATCATGTCTTCAAGCGCACTCGGGCAGAAGGGATTGGAGATGAAGCAGCTCTCGAGCAAGGCCTTGGGCATGCCGGCCTCCGGCATTCGCGAGATCATGAACCTGGCCTGGCAGACCGACGACGCAGTGCTGCTGATGACCGGCGAGCCGGACTTCCCCACACCGCCGCACGTGGTCGACGCGATCCACAAGGCGCTCGATTCCGGTCACACACGCTACATCGCCAGCGCCGGCATCCCCGAACTGCGCGAGGCCATCGCCCGGAAGATCCAGAGGCGTACCGGCACCCCGACCGAGGCCGCGAACATCGTGGTCACCAACGGCGCCATGATGTCCATCTCCACCAGCCGCTTCTGCCTCTTGGAAGCAGGCGATCAGGTGATGCTGCCGGATCCCGGCTGGCCGAATTACGAGATGTGCAGCGGGCTCACGGATGCCCAGGTGGTTCACTATCCGCTCAGCATCGAGAACCACTTCCTGCCGGATATGAGCCAGCTGGAGCAGCTGGTGAGCGCCCAGACCAAGTGCATCGCGATCTGCAATCCCTCCAACCCCACCGGCCAGGTCTACGACCGCCAGCTGATGGAGGCCTTGGCTGGCTTCGTCGAGAAGCACGACCTCTATCTCATCTCCGACGAGATCTACGAGGACATCATCTTCGAGGGCAGCCACGTCAGCGCGGCCGAGCTTATCCCCGAACGCGCCATCGTCATTTCGGGCTTCTCGAAATCCTACTCCATGACCGGTTTGCGCGTCGGCTACATGCGTGCGCCGGAGGAGATCGTGCGCGTCCTGACCAAGCTGCAGCAGCCGATCATCTCCTGCGGCGTCGCGATCAGCCAGTATGGCGCGCTGGCCGCCATCACCGGCCCGCAGGATTGCGTCGAGGAGATGCGCGGCGCCTACAAGCGCCGCCGCGATCTGGCCGTGGCGCTGCTGAAGGAGCGCGATGCCTACGCCTACACCCCGAAGGGCGCCTTCTACATCATGGTAGACATCTCGCGCTCCGGCATGGACGGCAAGGCCTTCGCGCTCAAGCTCTTGAAAGAGCGGCAGGTGGCCGTGGCGCCCGGCCCGACCTTCGGCCCCGGCTCCGGGAACTACGTGCGCATCTCGCTTGCCTCTGCCGACGAAGACATCGCCACCGGGCTGAACGCGATCTGCGACCTGCTGCCGGGCTAGGCCGGCGGCAAGCGATCTATTCCGCGGATGGCCGCTTCAGGACGAGACAACGCCAGGCGCCGATGTCCCTCACCTGTTGCAAGGCAAGGCCCGCCGCTTTGTGGGCCTCACGCACCGCCTCGCCTTCCTGCACCATGAGTCCCGCCAGAACGGCCAGGCCGCCGGGGGCAAGGTGGGCGGCAAGCGCCGGCGCGAAGGCAATCAAGGGCTTGGCCAGGATGTTGGCGAGGATCAGGTCGTAGGGCGCCGCCTCGGCGATGGCCGGCGCTTGATAGCCGTCGCTCTCGATCACCGTCACCTCGCCGGCGACGCCGTTGAGGCCCGCGTTCTCGCGCGCCACCAGCACCGACTCGGCATGGATGTCGGCCGCCAGGACACGGCAGGGCCAAAGCTTGGCCGCGGCGATCGCCAGGATCCCTGACCCGCAACCCATGTCCAGGACCCGGCCGACGAGGTGACTTTCGGCCAGGTCCGACAAGGCCTCCAAGCAGGCTTGCGTGGACTCGTGGTGTCCGCTGCCGAAGGCGAGCGCCGCCTCGACCTGAAGCGGAATCGCCTCGGCCGGCGGGGGGTCGCTCACATGCGAGCCATAGACGTAGAAGCGCCCGGCATTGAGCGCCGGCAGGCTGCGATGCACCTCCTCCAGCCAGTCTTTCTCCGGCAGATCCTCGAGCGTGAGCTCGACGGGCGGCAATCCGAAGGCCTCCAGCACCGCCGTGATCCCCTCGGACAATGCCGTCGCATCCAGTGCCGGCGGCAAGGTGAGCTCCAGCGGCACCGGGTCGGGGTCGCCGGCGAGGTCGGCCCAGAGCGCGGCCCCGGCCGAGGTGGCAAGCTCGTCGACCGCCGCCAAGGCGACCCGCGGCACCGCCAGGCGGGCCAGGCGCAGCTGGCTCACCCCGCTTGCTCCGCCGGCACGACGAAGGAGGCGACGACCTTCTTCTCGCCGGCTTTGTCGAAGGCGATGGTCAGGCGCTCACCGTCGACCTCGCCCACCGTGCCGTAGCCGAACTTCTGGTGAAAGACCCGGTCGCCCGGCGCATGGCCGCCGATTCCCTGGACCGGCACCGGGGTGATCTCCAGCAAAGGCGCGCTTTGCCCGGCGCGGCTGCGCGCCCGGGCCAGGCCCGGGGTCTCGCGCCTGCTCTCCCATGGTTCGAAGACCGGCGACATCGCGCCGCCCGCCGCCCAGGCGAAGCCCCCGGCGCCGCCGTAGAGGCCCTGGTCGCTCTCGCGCTCCACGCAGGTCTCCGGCAACTCGTCGAGGAAGCGCGAGGGCAGGGTCGCCGCCCAGGAGCCGTGGATGCGCCGGTTGGCGGCGAAGGAGAGGATGGCCCGCTTGCGCGCCCGCGTCAGGCCGACATAGGCCAGCCTGCGCTCCTCCTCCAGGCCTTTGAGGCCGTTCTCGTCCATCGCACGCTGGTTGGGGAAGAGCCCATCCTCCCAGCCGGGCAGGAAGATCGTGTCGAACTCCAAGCCCTTGGCCGCATGCAGGGTCATCAGGGTGACCATGTCCTGCGCGTCGTCGCCGGTACGCTCCATCACCAGGCTGACATGCTCCAGGAAGCCGGCCAGGCTGTCGAACTCGGCCAGCGCCACCACCAACTCCTTCAGGTTCTCCAGGCGCCCCGGCGCCTCGGCTGACTTGTCTTGCTGCAGCATGCCCGTGTAGCCGCTTTCGTCCAGCACGATCTGCGCCAGCTCGACATGGTTCATCGCCTCGGCCGCCTGGCGCCAGCGGGTCACGTCGCCAAGAAAGCCGCCCAAGGCCTTTCTGGCTTGCGGCCGCAGCTCCTCGGTCGAGGCCAAGAGGCGGCCGGCGGTCGCCAGCGAATCGCCGCGCAATCGCGCTGCCTGGTGCACCACGCGCAAGGTGGCGTCGCCCAGTCCGCGCTTGGGCTTGTTGACGACGCGCTCGAAGGCCAGGTCATCGCTTTCGGAATGAATCAGCCGCAGGTAGGCGAGCGCATCGCGGATCTCCTGGCGCTCGTAGAAGCGCAGGCCCCCGATCACCCGGTAGGGCAGGCCCAACGTGATGAAGCGCTCTTCGAACTCGCGGCTCTGCGCGCCGGTGCGCGTCAGGATCGCCATCGACGAGAGCGTCTCGCCCTTGCCGTGCAGGGCCTCGATCTCGTCGCCGACGAAGCGCGCTTCGGCCTCGCCGTCCCAAAGGCCGCGCACGCGCAGCAATTCGCCCGGATCGTCCTCGGTCCAAAGCGTCTTGCCGAGCCGGCCTTCGTTGTGGCTGATCAGGTGGGAGGCGGCCTCGAGGATGCGCGCCGTCGAGCGGTAGTTGCGCTCCAGCCGCACCACCAGAGCACCGGGAAAGTCCTGCTCGAAGCGCAGAATGTTGCCGACCTCGGCCCCGCGCCAGGCGTAGATCGCCTGATCGTCGTCGCCGACGCAGCAGAGGTTCTTGTGCTGCTGCGCCAGCAGGCGCAGCCAGAGGTACTGGGCGACGTTGGTGTCCTGATATTCGTCCACCAGGATGTAGCGAAAGCGCGCCTGAAACTCGGCCAGCACCGCCGGCTCCTTCTGGAAGAGCGTGAGGCAGTGCAGCAGCAAGTCGCCGAAGTCGCAGGCGTTGAGCTCGATCAGGCGCTGCTGGTAGGCGGCGTAGAGCTCTTGGATGCGTCCGCCGGCCAGCTCGCCGCGTTCGGAGAGCGCGATCTTCTCCGGCGTTTCGCCGCGATCCTTCCAGCGCTGGATGGCGCTCAAGAGGATGCGCGCCGGCCAAGCCTTGTCGTCGACCTTCTCCGCCGCCATGACCTGCTTCAGCAAGCGCAGCTGGTCGTCGGTATCGAGGATCGTGAAGCTGGGCGTCAGACCCACCTTCTCGGCGTGGCGGCGCAGCATGCGCGCGCCCAGCGCGTGGAAGGTGCCGAGCCACCAGCCCTCCACCGGACGGCCCAGGATGGCGGAGATCCGCTCGCGCATCTCGCGGGCGGCCTTGTTGGTGAAGGTGACCGCCAGCAGTTCGCCCGGCCGCGCGCGTCCCATCATCAGCAGGTGCGCCAAGCGGGTGGTCAGCACCCGGGTCTTTCCCGTCCCGGCGCCGGCCAGCACCAGCACCGGCCCGTCCAGCGCCTGGACGGCCTCGATCTGTGCCTCGTTGAGGCCGGCGATGTAGGGTGGCGGCAAAGCCTCAGCGGTTTCAGCCATGCCTTTCGTTATAGGAGTCCCGAGCGCGGTGTCGAGAGGGTCGAGCCGACCACGAGAGGGTGCCGATCTGCGATACGAAGAAGCCGCAAGAGGCGCCCGGCCACCAGTGGCTGCGCTTGGCCGGCGATCGCTCGATTTGCGTGCAGACCGGCAAGCGCGACGTCACCCTCTTCGAGAGCGGAATCATCCTCTGGTATCTTGCCGAGAACTGCGGGATGCTGCGCTCGAGCGACCCCAAATGCGTTCGCCAGCGCTACAATGGCTTGGAGGCCGATCATGACCGGCGAGACCCCTTTACGCATCGACATCGTCTCCGACGTCGTCTGCCCTTGGTGCATCATCGGCTATCGACAGCTAGAGGCGGCCCTGGCGGCCGAGCAGGTCCCGGCCGAGGTCCACTGGCACCCCTTCGAGCTCAATCCCCAGATGGCGCAGGAAGGCGAGAACCTGCGCGAGCATGTGTCGGCGAAGTACGGAACCAGCCCGGAGGAAAGCCGCAAGGCGCGCGCCCAGATGACGGCCTTGGGCGCGGAGCTGGGATTCACCTTCAACTACGCGGACGACATGCGGATGTACAACACCTTCCGCGCCCATCAGCTGATCCATTGGGCCGAAGGCTTCGGCAAGGCGCACGAGATGAAGATGGCCCTCTTTGCCGCCTTCTTCACCGAGCGCGCCGATGTCTCGGATCCCGCGGTTCTGGCCGATGCGGCCGCCGGCATCGGCTTGGACCGCGCCGAGGCTCTGAGCGTTCTGGAGCGCCAGGCGCATGCGGAGAGCATCCGCAAGTCCGAGTCCTTCTGGACCTCGCGCGGCATCCACGGCGTGCCGGCCATCATCTTGGGCAGCAAGTACCTCGTGACGGGCGCGCAGGGCATCGAGAACTACCGCCAGGTCCTGCGTCAGGTGATCGAGGCGCAAGCGGCTTAGAGCTGGAGACGCTCGCCATGTCGAAGGCGCAAGTGATCCACGCGCTGGGGCCACCCGGCGCGATGCAGTGGGAGGACTGGCCGCTGGCCGATCCCGGAGCCGGCGAGGTCCAATTGCGGCATACGGCCGTCGGCGTGAACTTCGCCGACACCTATCACCGCGGCGGCATCTCGCACCCTTGGGTCGTGCCGCCCTGCCCGGTGGTGATCGGCTTCGAGGCGGTCGGCGTCGTCGAGGCCGTCGGCGAGGGCGTCACCGACTTCCGGGCGGGAGACCGCGTCGCCTATGGCATCCCGCCCTTGGGCAGCTATGCCGAGCGGCGCACCTACCCGGTCGACAAGCTGCTGCATCTGCCGGACGGCCTGGACGACCGTCAGGTGGCCGCCCTGCTGATGAAGGGCATGACCGCCCACTACCTCCTGCACCGCACCTACAAGGTAGAGCCCGGCGACACCATCCTGGTGCATGCCGCGGCCGGCGGCATGGGGCTTGATCCTCTGCCAATGGGCCGAGGCGCTGGGTGCGACCATCGTCGGCACCGTCAGCACCGAGGAAAAGGCCGAGATCGCGCGTGCGGCCGGCTGCCACCACCCGGTGGTCCGCGCCAAGGAGAGCTTCGTCGAGAAGATCCGCGAGGTCACCGACGGTGAGGGTGCGGCCGTGGTCTACGAGGCGATCGGCAAGAACACGCTGCAGGATTCGCTGGACTGCCTGCGCCTGATGGGCGTCTGCGCCGCCTACGGCCATGTCTCCGGCCCGCCCGACCCGGTCGACATCATCCAGGACCTGGGCCGCCGCGGCTCGCTCTTCATCACCCGGCCGGCCATCATGCACTACGTCCATAAGCGCGAACACCTGGAGTGGACGGCGGGCGACCTCTTCAAAGCCATCGCCGACGGCATCCTCGACGCCAACATCAACTACGAGTATCCGCTGAAGGATGCCGTGAAGGCGCACGAAGCGATCGAATCCGGTAAGACGGTGGGGGCGACGGTGCTGATTCCATGACCCAGAGGCAACCGTCGGCATGACAGCCCAAACGATGGGCGCCCCTAGGCGGACTCGAAAGCAACGCAATCAATGCATACTTTGATATCAGTATCGTACTGAGGACGCGGGCATGGCCAGCATTACGATCCGAAATCTTGATGACTCGTTGAAGCAGCGCTTGCGTATCCGTGCGGCCGAACATGGCCACTCGATGGAGGAGGAGGTTCGCGCAATTCTTCGCCAAGTGGTTGGCGAGACCCCGGCTCCGCGCAACTTGGCCGCCGCCATTCGCGCGCGCATCGCGCCTTTGGGCGGTGTCGAGCTCGATGTACCGGCCCGCGAATCGATGCGCGAGCATCTTCGATTACACGCTTAGCGACTGGATACGGCCAGAGCGGCCTCTTGATTCACCGTCGCTACGCTTGATCCAGTTGGAGCCTTTGGCACAAGCCCTTTCAGACTAAGCCGCCTCGCCGGCGACGAAGCCCTCGCCGATATGCGTCGCTTTCCAGCACGGCAGTTGCTCGACGCGTTCGGTCATCCAGCGCTTCAGGTTGGGATGCTGGTCGAGCGGGAGCTGGGCCCAGGCGTGGAGGTGCATGGGCGCGGCGACCGCAATGTCGGCGATGGTGGGATGGTCGCCGCAGAGCCAGGCGTTCTTGCTCAAGCGATCGTCGAGGATGCCGGCGAGCTTGTGGAAATTCTCCGCCTCGCCGGCGAGCACGGCCGGGTCGGGCGTGTCGCCCAGCAAAGGCTTTACGCAGTTCTCCACCAGATAGACATAGCAGGAGGGGAACCACGAGGCGGCCTCCCACAGGAGCCAGCGATTGACGTCGGCGCGCTTGGCGGGATCGGTCGGGTAGACCTCGGCCTTGCCCAGCTTGTCGGCGGCGTACTGCAGGATTGCGTTGGATTCCCACAGCACCAGATCGCCGTCCTTCATGGCCGGCAGGGAGGCATTGGGATTGATCGCCACGTAGGCATCGCTCTTGTGCTCGCCGGTGAAGTAATCGACCTTGGAGAGACTATAGTCCGCGCCCATCAACTTAAGGCCGGCAAGGGCCTTTCGGCAGTTCACCGTGATCGGATCGGCATAGAGTTCCACAGCAAGTCCTCCCATGTTGATTGAGGGGTCTCTCCCCTTCTCGCGGCGACCTTGCCGGCAGGGCAAAGGTGACACATCGCGCGACGTTAACACTCTGTCTGCGGGGGTGCTATAGCTATCCCCAGACGCTTTGGGACAAGGCCCCGGACGGCCACAGGCAAGGAGAGGTGACACGGATGTCTTCCGCTCTGCAGGCGACGAGCGCGGCGGTTCGAACCGGCTCGTTCAAGTATCTCGTTCCATCGGTGGAGCACTCGCTCTACCGCAACGGCAAGGTGCTGACGCGCCGCGATCGCGACGGCAGCGACGCGGAGTGGAAAGGGGTCGATCTCGAGCCCCGAGACATGCAGGTGACCGACGCGCGCGGTCTGCCGGACGGCAAACAGCGGACGCTTCTGCAGAACGGCTTCGAGCTGCGCAGACAGCGCCTGACGGACCCGACCCTCGACTTCCTCAATCACGACGCGGTCATCGCCAGCTACTATCCCCAGTGCGCCGAACTGGTGTGCGAGGCCAGCGGCGCCAGCTTCGCGGCAGCCTTCGACCACAACGTGCGATCGGCCTCGGCAAGAGCGACAAGCGCCGGATCGAGGGCGGCCAGCAGGTGCAAGGCCCGGCGCATGTCGTGCACGGCGACTACACGCTCACCAGCGCGCCGCAGCGCCTGCGCGACCTGACCCGACCGCCCGGCGCCAACGATACGCTGCGCAAGCTGCTAGGCAGCGACGAGGCCCTGCTCGACGAGGCCGCGGTCGAACGCGCCATCGACAGCGGCCGCTTCGCGATCATCAACGTCTGGCGCAACGTCGCCCAAGAGCCGGTGGCGACCCACCCGCTGGCGCTCTGCGATGCGGCCAGCGTCAGCCCGGAGGATCTCGTCGTCTTCGAGATCCACTACCACGACCGCGTCGGCGAGAACTATTTCGCCAAGCATGCCGAGCGCCACCGCTGGTACTTCTACCAGGCGCTGACCCGAGACGAGGCGCTGCTGATCAAGCAGTGGGATTCGGCCGCCAACTGGCACGATCCAAGGGGGCCGAGGCCGATGCCGCCGGCAGCAATCTGCCCTGCACCTTCAGCTTCCACAGCGCCTTCAAGGATCCCGAAACACCACCGGATGCGCCCGACCGCTGGAGCATCGAGGTGCGCTGCGTGGCGCTCTACGACTGACCGCATCCGACGCCGAGAGGGTCGGCCAGCTATCGAAAGGAAACAGCGGATGCTTGCTCCCGACGGCCGCGTGATCATGGTGTCCGGTGCGAACCGGGGGATCGGCCGCGCGATTGCCGAAGCGCTCTACGGCGCCGGCTACAGCCTGAGCCTGGGTGCGCGCAATCCCGACAGCTTTGCCGGAATGGTCGCCGGCTGGGCGCCCGAGCGCATGCTGACGGCGCGCTACGACGCGGAGGATCAGGCGAGCCATCGCCAGTGGGTCGAGGCTACGGCAGAGCATTTCGGGCGCATCGATGGGCTGGTGAACAATGCCGGCATCGCGGTCAGGGTCACGGTCGAGGAGGAAAACGACGAGGCGCTGGACCGCATGTGGGCGGTCAATGTGAAGGGGCCGCTCTCGATGATAAGAACCGCCCTGCCGCATCTGCGCCGCAGCGGTGCCGGGCGCGTCGTCAACATCGCCTCGATCGCCGGCAAGGCGCTTTACAACAACAACGTCGGCTATGCCATGACCAAGTTCGCCGCCGTGGCGCTGTCACACGCCACCCGCCGCGCCGGATGGGACGACGGCGTGCGCTGCACGGCGGTCTGCCCCGGCTTCGTCGCCACCGACATGACCGCCGACGTCGAGACCTTCCCGCACGACAAGATGATGGATCCCGGCGACATCGCCGAGGTCGTCCTGACCGTGCTGGCCTTGTCCAACAAGGCCTCGATCGCGGAGCTGGTGGTCAACTGCCGCGACGACGTGACGATGTAGGGCTACCCAGCTCTAGTGACTTTGATTGGAAGGTGCGCGCCAAGACTGAGGCTTGTCTACATCACTTGGCAGAGAATTATTCTTTCTCAACTTTCCACCTACGTCGTCCTACGGCTCGTATGGGGATTTATAAGTCAAGAGGAGAGTCCCTGTGGCGATAGTGTGGTCGGAGAGTGGGCTGGCGGGGCCGATGGGATGTCAAGGTTCTCGGCGTTGAGGTGTTGGTGCTGCTGGCCACCGGCGGGTGCGCAAACGTGCGGGAAAGAGAGGAGGCGGCTCGATCGTTCCTGTCAGCCATCCTGGGCGGCTCCCTTCTGTCCAGGCCGATCGGCCTGCAAGCTCGTATACGGTGGACGCTGTCGTCCGTGCCATGATGCCCCATTCGCGAAGGGCCTATGGGAGCCTGGGAGGGCGGGCCCAATCTTGACAGCGGCGTCTTGCAGCCATAGCCGTAGTCGGCCTTCCCGTCCACCCAGGTTGGTTACAGGCTTCGGCAGCGATGGCCTCTTGCCTATCTCAGAAGGTCTCTTTGTGGCTTGCGTCGCGCTCATGCGCCTTAGGCAGCAGCGAAGCGGGCGCCGGCCGGCACTTCGCCGGTCTCGACATAGCGCCACAGGGCGACCAGCAGCTTGCGGGCGAGCGCGACGATCATGATCTTGCGAATGCGCCCCTTGGCACCGCTGGTGCGTTCGGCGAAACCAGCGAGCGAGCGCACTGTCTGGCTGAAAGCGCAGCCAGCGCCAGGCCAGCTGCATCATGATGCGGCGCACGCGCGCATTGCCGCTCTTGGAGATCCCCTGCTCGCGCGCCATGGCGCCGCTGTTGAAGGGTGTGCCGGTGAGGCCGGCGAAGCTGGCAACTGCCCGGCGATCGCGGAACGAGCAGCAGAACATCTCGCGCACCAGCAGCGTCGCCGTCTCCACGCCGAGGCCAACGATATGGGCGAGCAACTGGATCATCCGCTCGGCGCGGTCCGGCGAGACCACTTGCATCACCTGGTCGCGCTCGGCCTCGATCTCCTTGATCTGATCCGAGACCAGGCGGTGGCGCGCCATCAGCCGCGCCACCTCGGCCATGGTCTTCTCCGGCAAGCGCCTGCCGGAGAAGCTGCGCAGCCCCTCGAGCTTCTCCATCGCCTTTATCAGGCGCGGCTTGAAGCCGACGATCCCATGCGTGCACAGCAAGCTCTCGATGCGGTTCTCCAGCTGCACCCGCTCGCTCACCAGCCGCTCGCGCTCGCGCCCCGGACGGCGCAGATCCTCCTCCGCCTCGCTGGGAATGGCCACCATCGAGCAGGCTCCAGGTTCGCCACGCAGCCATGCCAGGAAGCTGCGCAACAGCATCTCCAGATCGATCCGGTCGGTCTTCACCCGCCGACTGCGGCGCGCTACCGGAACGCTCGCCGGATGCATCACCTGCACCTCGATCCCCTCGCCCTGCAGATGGCGTGCGATCCAGAAGCCGTCACGGCCGGCCTCATAGGTCACAGCCACCCGCCGAACCGACTTCCCCGCCCGCGAGGCCTCTGCCTGCCACCGCGCGATCGCCTTCATCAATCCCGCCATGTCGCGTGCCGACAGCCGACGCCGCGGACGACGCGCCACCCCCGGCACCACGGCCCCAACCTCCCAGCTCTTGCCGCTCAATTCCAACGCCAACACGAGTGTGCTATCGTGCGAGAAGGCGGTCGCGGCCTGGTGCGGGTGACACTGCTTCGACATCAGTTGCGCTCCTGTCTTTGGTTTTGGACAACCGACAAGATAACCGATGCCGCGGCCGCCCACCCTCATAGCATCTTGACCGGAGGATCTTTTGCCACTCTCACGAGCAGCGGATAGAGGTCCTCCGGTCAAGCCGTAGGACGACGGGATGGGTCTAGAGCGAAGAGACCCTCGGTCGGGGTAGTGAGTATCCGGCGCGCGCAGCCATCTCGCCGGACAACGGGAGCGCTTCGTGTCAGACAAGTGTAATTGCAGGCTCAATCCGGCTTGGGGTTCCGCCGCTTCCCGTCCAGCCGCCGCTCCTCCAGCGTCTCCAGCGCCGCCCGCTTCTGCTTTGCGGCCTTACTCTCGCCGAAAAGCACACGGTGCTCGGCCGCCTCCTGCGCCTTGTCCGCCCGCGCCTTCCGCTTGCGCCGGCGGCGGAGGTTGACGAGCTCGGCCGTCATGCCGCGGCCTCCTCCAAGGCGCGCTCGACGAAGTCGAGGCGGTCCTGACCCCAGAAGAGGTTCTCGCCCACGACGTAGCTGGGGGCGCCGAAGACGCCCTTGGCCAATGCCTCCTGGGTGAAGTCGTCCAGGCGCATATCCATCGTGGGCTCTATCGCCTTGGCCAGGATGGTGATGCGGTCGTGCCCGGTCTCCTGCGCGATGTCTTGCAAGGTGCCGGTGTCGGAGAGGTTGCGCTCTTCGGCCCAGGTCGCGCGGCCCAGCGCCTCGGCCAGGCGCAGGGGATCGCCGCCGATGGCCTCGGCCGCCAGGATGAAGCGGCAAGCCAGAGCATCGGGCACCGGAAAGTAGGCCGGATGCAGGTTTAGCTCGACGCCCAAATGCCGGCGCCAACGGGTGAGCTCCTGCAGGCGGTAGGCCTGGCGCGCCGGCGGCCGCTTGGCCAGCGGCAATCCGCCGGTCTGGGCGAAGACCTCGGCCATCTTCACCGGCTTCACCCGGACTTGGGCACGCTGTCGGGCGGCGATCTCGCCAAAGCGCGCCGCCCCCAGATAGGCCCAGGGCGAGATAGGGGTGAAGAAGTAGTCGACGACCTTCGGCATAGGGGCGCTCCCGAGATGATCTCTGCGCTTCTTCCCTAACGCCTCCCCCCTTGTCCGGCAATGCCGGCGCGAGGGGAGCTCAGGGGTTGGCGATGACCTGGGTCTCCTTCGCCGCCTCGCGCTCCCACTCCTGGAAGAGCGGCCAGGCGAGAAGGGCCGCGCAGTAGGCGGCCGCGCGCCCCTCCAGAGCGACCCCATAGCTGCGAAAGCGGCTTGCCACCGGCGCAAAGAAACAGTCGGCAAGGGACGGCGGGCCGAAGAGGAAGGGCCCGTCGTCGGCCGCCGGGCGCGACCAGATGGCCGCGATGCGCTCGATCTCGGCCGCGACCTCGGGCGAGACCGGGCGCGCCTCGCTTTTGCAGCCCAAATCCATCGGCAAGTCGCGGCGAACTGCCGGAAAGCTGGAGTGCATCTCTGCGGTGACCACGTAGGCCTCGGCGCGCGCCTTGGGATCGGCCGGCCATAGCCCGGCGTCGGGAAAGCGCTCCGCCAGGTAGAGGCCGATCGCCAAGCTGTCCCAAAGGGTCAGGCCCTCGTGACGCAGCACCGGCACGGTGCGGCCCGGGCTCGCCGCGGCGATGGCCTCCTTGTAGCCGGGCACGTCGAGCCAAATGACCTCCGTCTCCACCGCGAGCCCGGCCAGGCGGCAGGCCAGCCAGCCGCGCAACGACCAGGAGGAGTAGCGCCGGTTTCCGATTGTGAGCTGGGCAGTGGCCATCGTCCCTTTCCTCTGTATAAGTGCCGCATTCGACCAAGGGGACTGCCGCATAGGACGGCGGTCTGTCCAGAGAGGGAAGACGTTCGAATGCTGGATAGCCTGATCGACGAGGCAAGCGATGCGGTTCCAATCCACCTTCTACGCGAGCAGGAGGCGAGTGGAACCGACCAACTGCCGCAGGAGCGCTGGCGGCGTTGGGCCAAGGCGAACGGGTTCGCGGGCAAATCTGGTCAGCACTGCCTCTTGCCGGACGCCGAGGGTGCGCTGGAAGGAGTGGTCGCCGGCTTCGACCCGGCAGAGCTGCCCTGGTGCTTTGCCGAACTGGCGGCCGCATTGCCGGCCGGCAACTATCGTTTGCGCGGGAGTCTGGACCCCTGGACGGCCGGACAGGCCGCGCTCGGCTGGGCGCTCGCCCACTACAGCTTCGAGCGCTACAAGACGCAGCCGGAGGTCGCCTCCAAGCTGGTCTGGCCGCAGGGCGTCGATCGCAGCGAGGTGCTGCGGCTCGCCGATGCCGTGCGCCTGGTCCGCGATCTCATCAACACGCCGGCCGAAGACATGGGCCCCAGCGCCCTGGCCGAAGCGGCGTTGAAGGTCGGGCAGAGCTACGGCGCCAAGACCGAGGCCCTGGTCGGCGATGACTTGCTGGAGAAGAACTTTCCCCTGGTGCACACGGTGGGCCGGGCGGCGGCCGATCCGCCAAGGCTGATCGTCCTGCGCTGGGGCAGCAAGGGGCCGAGGCTCGCCGTGGTCGGCAAGGGCGTCTGCTTCGATTCAGGCGGCCTGGACATCAAGTCGGCCGAGCGCATGAAGCTGATGAAGAAGGACATGGGCGGTGCGGCACATGCCTTGGCGCTGGCCCGGCTGATCATGGATGCCGACCTGACGCTGCGCCTCACCTTGGTCCTGCCGATCGTCGAGAACGCGATTTCCGGCAATGCCTTCAGGCCCCTGGACATCCTGACGTCCCGCAACGCCACCACGGTTGAGGTCGGCAACACCGACGCGGAGGGCCGGCTGATCCTGGCCGATGCCCTGAGCCTGGCGGCGGAGGAGAAACCGGACCTGCTGATCGACTTCGCCACGCTGACCGGGGCGGCACGCGTTGCCCTGGGAACCGAGGTGCCGGCGCTCTTCACCAACGACGACGCGATCGCCGAGGCCTGGCTGACTGCGAGCCGGCGCGTGCTGGACCCGGTCTGGCGCTTGCCTTTGCATCAAGGCTATCGGCGGCTGCTGGACAGCAAGATCGCGGACATCCACAGCACCGGCGAGGGCGGCTTCGGCGGCGCCATCACCGCTGCCCTCTTCCTGCAGCACTTCGTGCCCGAAGGCCTTGCTTGGGCACATATGGACCTGATGGCCTGGAACAGCCCGGCGCGGCCCGGACGGCCGCTGGGCGGCGAGGCAATGGGCCTGCGTGCGGCCTATGCTATGGTCCAAGACTGGTGCCGAGAGAGCACCCCATAGCGTCGGACCGGATCTGACGGGGCAAGGACAGGGGAGGGATCCGCGATGTACAAGAAGGTTCTCTGCGCGGTGGACGGATCGGACCACTCGCTCAGGGCGGCCTCGACGGCCGGACAGCTGGCGGCCAGCCTAGGCTCCAAGCTGGTGTTCTTGACGGTGACCAAGGAGATCAAGGCCACCAACCCGGTGCGCGAGTACATGAAGCTGGAGCAGCTGACCGGCGAACCGCAGTACGTCCTCGATGCGGCGGTGGAGCGGATCATGGAGCGCGCCGCCAAGGAAGCCAAAGAGGCCGGCGTCAGCGACGTCCGCAAAGAGGTCCGCGTCGGCCCGCCCGCGCGCACCATCGCGCTGGTGGCAAGCGAGATCGAGGCCGATGCGCTGGTGCTGGGCAGCCGGGGCCTCGGCGACTTCGAAGGCTTGCTGCTGGGCAGCGTCTCCCACAAGGTGACGACCTTGGCGCCCTGCACCTGCATTCTGGTCAAGTGAGCGCCGCTGCCTGTTTCACCCGAGACGCCAAGAGTCACAGAAGCGTTACATTTCCGTAACGAAAGCTCTCGTAAGCCCCGTCTAGCGTCGCAGGGCTGAGGTGCCTCTGTCGTTCCGGCAGCTGCTCCACGGCACCTGATCCGTGATCGCTGGCGGGAGGGCCGGACCATGGAGAGCGATGCGCTAGGCTGGTGGTATAGGGTTATGCGGCTGGCTCTCACCCGGCGGCTGCCCGACTTGACCGCCCGGCAGCTGACCTTGCTGCTGCACGTCGGCCTCGCGCCGCCGCCGCACCGCGTGCGCGGACTGGCGGAGGCGCTGTCGATCTCCAAGCCCGCCGTCACCCGCGGACTCGACCGCCTGAGCCAAGCCGGCTACCTGGAGCGCGAGCGCGACAGCTCGGATCGCCGCAGCGTCCTCGTCACCCTCACCCCGGAGGGAGAGCGCTTCTTGAAGACGCTGGAGGCCCTGGCCGTGCAAGCCGAGCAGCCGGGCAATCACCTACGTGCCACCAGTGCCACGCCGAGCCGGGCAGTCGGATAGCAGTAGCCATCCAAAGGCTTCGCAGCCCGAGGCTAACTTCGGGGTTCGAGAGACATTCGCATTCACTGGCCCCGCGCGCACCCGAGCATTGTCCGGATAACCTTGCAAATTCTCCACAGCATGGACAAATTGCAAGGATGATTCCTCGATTAGCGGAAGCGGACGTTAAAGCGGCACTGCAGCGTCAAGCTGCGGTTGCCCTCATCGGGCCGCGACAAGTGGGCAAGACCACTCTGGCCCTGGAGCTCGGTGAGAGGCAAGACGCACTCTACCTCGATTTGGAAGATCGGGACGATCGGAACCGCCTAGCCAGTCCCGCGCTCTTTCTCGAGCACGCCGAAGACCGGCTTGTGATCCTGGATGAAATCCATCGCATGCCGGCGCTCTTCGAAACTCTACGCGGCGTGATCGACAGAGGCCGCAGAAAGCGAAAGGGGAAGGGGCGATTTCTGATCCTGGGCTCTGCCTCGATCGACCTGCTGCGCCAAAGCAGCGAGACACTGGCCGGACGTATCGCCTATATCGATCTTGCGCCCCTCTCGGTCTTGGAAATCGAGGACGAGCATGTCGCCCGTGAACGCTTGTGGCTCCGTGGCGGCTTTCCTGACAGCTACCTGGCCGCCAGCGACCGCGACAGCCTTGCCCTGCGCAGAGACTTCATTCGCACCTATCTGGAACGCGATGTGCCGCTGTTCGGCCCACGCATCCCAGCGACCACGCTCGAACGCTTGTGGACTATGCTTGCGCACCTGCAAGGCACTCAACTCAATGCCTCTCAGCTGGCGCGCGCTCTGGAGATCAGCGCCCAGACGGTGACCCGTTACATTGACCTCTTGACCGATTTGCTGCTCGTACGCCGCCTGCCGCCCTTTCACGCCAACGTAGGCAAGCGGCTGGTGAAGGCCCCCAAGGTCTATGTGCGCGACAGCGGACTGGTGCACGCCCTCCTCGGACTCGGGAGCTTGGAGCAGCTTGCCGGACATCCGGTCGTAGGCCGCAGCTGGGAAGGCCACGTTCTGGAAACCCTGCTCTCGGTGCTGCCTTGGCGCGCATCGGCCTTCTTCTACAGGACCTCGGCCGGCTCGGAGATCGACCTTGTGATCCAGCAATCCGACAACAGCCTCTGGGCAATCGAGATCAAGCGCTCTCTCTCCGCCAAAGTAGAACGCGGCTTCCATCTTGCTTGCGCCGACCTGCAGCCGGCTCGGGCCTTCCTGGTGCACGCGGGCGAAGATCGCTTTCCGATCTCCAGCACGCTCGAAGGAATCAGCCTAGGCGCTTTGGCGACCGAACTCCGCGCTCAGGACACCCTCGCGCCCTGAGGCCTGCCCACAGCTTTAATAGAGTTGCTCCCTTGCGGACGACTCTTCCAGATCAGAGCGCCGGACGCCGCGCACGGAACGCGGCCGTCAAGGTGCCGTCGTCCAGGTAGTTGATCTCGCCGCCGAGCGGGATGCCTTGGGCCAAGCGGGTGACCGTCACCGCGCTGCCAACGCCCGCCAGTCGCTCGGCGATGTAATGGCCGGTGGTCTGGCCGTCCAGATTGGCGGGCAAGGCCAGGATCACCTCGTTGACCTCGCCGGCGGTCGCCCGCTCGATCAAGCCGGGTAGGCCGATCTCCGTCGGGCCGCGGCCGTCCAGGGCCGAGAGCGTGCCGGACAGCACGTGATAGCGGCCGCGAAAGGTGGCCGCACGCTCCAGCGCCCAAAGGTCGGCGACCTCCGTCACCACGCAGAGCAAGCCCGCGTCGCGCTCGCTGTCGGCGCAGATTCCGCAGGTCTCGCTCATGTCGAGGTTGCCGCAGATCCGGCAGGTCTTGATCTCTCTGGCCGCCGCCGCGAGGGCCTCGGCCAACGGCAGCATCAGGCCTTCGCGCTGCTTCAAGAGCTGCAGGACCGCGCGCTTGGCCGAACGCGGTCCCAAGCCCGGCAGGCGCGCCAGCAGCTGGATCACCCGCTCCAATGCGCTTTCGGGCATGGCGGCAGGCTCAGGCCCTTAGAAGGGCAGCTTCATGCCGGGCGGCAGAGAGAGGCCGCCGGTCAAGGACTGCATCTCCTTCTGCATTTCCGTTTCCATCTTGCCGCGGGCATCGTTGCAGGCGGCAACGATCAGGTCCTCCAACACTTCGACCTCGGCCGGATCGACCAGCGCAGGGTCGATCTTCATCGACTTCACCATCTGCTTGCCGTCCATGGTGACCGAGACCATGCCGCCGCCGGAGAGGCCGGTGACCTCGAGACGCTCTTGCATCTCGGCCATCTTGGTCTGCATCTCCTGTGCCTGCTTCATCAGCTGGGTGATGTTCTTCATCTCGTCCTTGTCCTCAGTCGTCTTCGGGGGGAGCCTCCAGCTCGTCCGGCGACAGGCCGGCGAGCAGGGCACGCTCTTCCAATGAGAGCTCGTTGTCTTCCTCGGGGGTATCATCGCCGTCGGCCGGCGGCAAGCCGGCCGGCTGGTCGCGGTGATGGGCGATCAGGCGGGCTTCTGGAAACTGCTCCAGAAAGGCTTGGGCCAGGGGGTGACGCAAGGCGGCCTCACGCTGCTCGCTCGCGACTGCTTTCTGCTGCTGGCGGAGCGGCGCCTCGCCCTCCGCCTCGGACAGCTCCACCCGCCAGGGCGTCCCGGTCCACTCCGCCAAGAGGCGGCTCAAGCGGCTTTGCAGGTCCTTCGGCGCCTCCTCCAGCGCTCGCAGTTCCAGGTGGCCTAGCCCGAAGGTAACCAGAGCGACGTCGCATTCCAGGTGATTGGCCAGGCGCTGCTCGCCGCGAGACCGCGCCAAAGCGACCAGGGCAGGAAAAGAGGCGATGGCCAAGCCGCCACGGGCTTCCGGCGGACTGTCTGGTGCCGGCGCGCTTGCCAAGGCGGCGCTTTGCGAGACCGGCCCGGCGCTGCGTGGTGCCGAGGGCACCTCGCGAACGGCTGCAGGAGGCTGCGCCGGCGGTTTGGCGGCGACCGGTGCCTCCTGCCGCAATTGGCGAACGAGCTCGCCGGGCGGCGGCAGGCTGCTGGCGTGGGCCAGGCGAATCAGCACCATCTCGGCCGCCTGCAGCGGCACCGGCGCCAACTGGGCCTCGCCGTGCCCCTTGAGCAGAATCTGCCAGGCGCGCGCCAGCTCGGCCAAACCCAAGCCGTCGCCCAAGGCCTTGCCGCGGGTCCGCTCCAGATCGGGCAGCGCCGCATCGGGGCTGCCGCTCGCCGAGAGTTTCAGCCGGGTGGCGGCGTGCACGATCTCCATCAGATCCTGCAGCACCAGAATGGGGTCGCCGCCCAGCTGATAGAGGTCGGTCAGGACGGTCAGCGCCTCGTCGAGGCGGCCGCCCAAGGTCGCCTCCAAGAGGTCGTAGAGGCGGCCGCGATCGGCGATGCCCAGCATTTGGCGCACCGCCTCGCCATCCAGTTTGCCGTCGGTCAGTGCGATCGCCTGGTCCAGCAGCGAAAGCCCGTCCCTAACGCTGCCGTCTGCCGCCCGTGCGATCAGCCGAATGGCCTCCTCGTCGGCCGTGACAGCCTCTTTCTCGGCGATGCCGGCGAAGTGCTCGGCCAAGAGCGCCGGCGGCACGCGGCGCAAGTCGAAGCGCTGGCAGCGCGACAGCACGGTCACCGGCACCTTGCGGATCTCGGTGGTGGCGAAGATGAAGACGACGTGCGGCGGCGGCTCCTCCAGGGTCTTCAGCAGCGCGTTGAAGGCGCTGCCGGAAAGCATGTGCACCTCGTCGATGATGTAGACCTTGTAGCGCGCCTCGACCGGGCGATAGCGCACGCCCTCAATCAACTCGCGGATGTCGCCGACGCCGGTGCGGCTGGCGGCATCCATTTCGATCACGTCGACGTGGCGGTCCTCTGCGATGGCGCGGCAGATCTCGCAGTCGTCGGTCTGCCCGGCCGTCGGTCCCTTGTCGCCCTCTGGCCCGCGATAGTTGAGCGCGCGCGCCAGAATGCGGGCCGTCGTGGTCTTCCCCACGCCGCGAACGCCGGTCAGGATGTAGGCTTGATGCACCCGGCCGCTGTCGATCGCATTGGTCAGTGTGCGGACCAGCGCCTCCTGGCCGATCAGGTCGGCGAAGGACTGGGGTCGGTACTTGCGGGCGAGAACCCGGTAGGCGGCCTGGCCGGCCTTGGAGCTCTCCTCGGCATCCGCCATTGGCCGCTCGCACTCTCTTGTGAATCGGGCTCTTGCCTATAGGGCAAAACCGGGCGGGAGGCTGAACAGACGACCCGGCGCGAAACTCGTTACGGCTGCTTCCTTCCGGATCTGACCGGGTTGGCGAGAGCGCCGTCCGCTGCCAACCTCCCAGTCTCCAATATTCGTCCTCCGGCTCTCCGGCGCAAGGGGCTTGTTGCAGGGGATGCTGTGGTCCGGTCGTTGTAGTAACACCCTATGGGTGGGATCTCTTAGTAAGTTACAACAAATATCGTTCTAGGTCTTCAAGTCATTTGGCGCACCAGCCGATCACTCCAGGCGTCATCGCGAGCGAAAGCGACGCGATTCAGTGCATAACACTGTCAGATTTTGCGCTGAATTGCTTCGTCGCGCAGGCTCCTCGCAATGACGGAGAAAGAAGGACTAGCGAGACAAAATACTCGAACGCCCAGCCATAGCAAATAGCGCACCACACCTTATCCCCAAGGCGCTCGCCCCGCTCAAGCACCCGCCCCTCGCTTGGCGTTTCGCCGTCAGACCTCTCGTCGCAGGATGACGCTGGTGCCGCGGGCGTCGGGCAGGGCTACCTGCATCAAGGTGCAGTCGCTGTCGTACCACAGCAAGCAGGACCACTCGCCGCGGACTTGCCAGCCTTGCGCCGGCACCGGCCGGCCGCCGAGGGTCAAGACCTCCTCCGGCAAGGGCCTCGCCTGGACCACCTTGGTGAGCCCGTCGACGACGGAGAGCAGGGCTTCGGCGAAGGGCGTGTCGCGATGCCAGAACGTCGTGGGGATGACATAGCCCGACACATTGAAGCGGAGGTCACCTGCCTGGCCGGCAAGACCGCCGCCATGCGGGCTCTCCTGGCTGCCGCCGCTCAGGCGCTCGGCGCGCAGGCGGTAGTGGGCCCCCTCCTCCCAGGTGTCGGCCGCCAGCCCGACCAGCCAGCCGTCCAGCCAGACCTCCTCCACCCTTTGCCGAAAGTGCTGGCGTGGACCCAGCACGAGCTCGCTCTCGCTGAGCGCCAGCAGGCCGCCTTCTTCCCGAAAGAAGGCAAATCTGAGCGCGCCGACGTTCCTGCCGTCGCGCTCGGCGCGGAACTGAAGGGTCTCGACCGGAGGATAGAGGCCGCAGAGCGCAGCCGCCGGCTTGGCTGCCAGTCCGGCCGTCAGACCGGCTGCCGCCATGCCGAGGAAGCGTCGCCTGCCGGCCTGTTGCGGATGCCGAGGGGCGTTCGGCTCTTTCATGCAGCTTAAGGTGACGCAGGTCAGGTACCTCTTCAAGGGGCCTCGATTTCCTGCCGGCAGGATCAAGGCTGTCATGCCCCTCTCGGCGATTGTGCGAAGAGGCTCCGCCGTGCCAGGTTCCCGGCCCATGCCTGAGGCTCTGCTGAATTTCTATGCCGGTGCCGGACTGGACCGCGTCGACAAGCGCCGGCGCGACGAGGCTTGGATCGCCGCGCGGCTGGCCGACCCGGCGACCCGCTTCCTGCCGGTCTGGCGCGGCCGCAATCTGGTCGTCGATCCCGAGCGTCCGGGCTTGGCCTGGCTCGGGCCCGAAGACGCGCGCCGCTACATCGATACCGGCGCGGCCTGGGCCCTGCTCGGCCTGGTGGGTGAGCATTGCTATGTGGTGATCGACGTCTCGGCAGAAGAAACCCCCGACCACGCGCCTTTGCTGGTCGGCCGCGGACACTTCTCCGATCTCAGAGTTGTGGGGCCGCTGTTGCCGCATGCCGACGGCGCCTTGCTGGCCTATGCCCGCGGCCTCGTCTATTGGCATGGCCGCCATCTCCACTGCGGCGTCTGCGGCAGGCCGACCGAGCTGGTCCAAGGCGGGCACGTGCGCCGCTGCAGCGATCCAGACTGCGCCACCCAGCACTTTCCGCGCACCGACCCTGCCGTGATCATGCTGATCCACGACGGCGGCGAGCGCTGCATCCTGGGTCGGCAAAAGATCTGGCCGCCCGGCATGCACTCGACCCTGGCCGGCTTCCTGGAGCCGGGAGAGAGCTTGGAAGAAGCCGTGGCGCGCGAAGTCGAGGAGGAGGTCGGCCTGAAGGTCACAGAGGTCATCTACCACTCCTCGCAGCCCTGGCCCTTCCCCTCCTCTCTCATGGTGGGCTTTCACGCCAAGGCGCCCTTTCAGTCGCTCGAGATCGATCCGCACGAATTAGAATCCGCCGCCTGGTTCGATCGTAAGGCTTTACGCAACTCGCCGGAGGATGAGAGCCTTCGCCTTCCCCGCCGCGATTCCATCGCGCGCCGGCTGATCAACGACTGGCTGAAGGCTGACTGACCCGCATGCTGAGGCAGCTCTTTCTGGTTCTCCTCCTCGCTCTTCCCCTTGGCCCCACAGATGCGCAGGAAAGCCTCTATGGCCATTTGGCCTACCCTGAAGCGAAGAGCGACGATCTGATCGCGGTCTGCACCGGAAACAGCACGAAACTGCACAAGGACGTCGTGCAGCCCTTGCGGGTGATGATCGACTCGGCCCGCGCCGAGAACATCGACCTGCGCGCACTCTCTTGCTTTCGCTCGATCCAGAACCAGCGCTGGCTCTTCTGCCGCCATGTCTGCGATGCCGACGGTTTGATCTGCGGCGGCGGATGCCAGGGCCGCAAGCAGAGCGAAGCGGTGCGCGCGAGGGTCTCCGCGCCGCCCGGATACAGCGAGCATGCTACTGGCTACACCATCGACTTTGCCGACGGGCGCAAGCGCAACTGCGACTTCGAGACCTGCTTCGGCGAAACCAAGGCCGGCCGCTGGCTCCAGGCCAACGCCCCCGATTTCGGCTTCGAGCTCTCCTTCCCGGAGGACAACCAGCAGGGCATCGCCTATGAGCCTTGGCATTGGCGCTTCGTCGGAACGCCGGACAGCCGGGCGCTCTTTGGCAGGGCGCGCGAGCTTTACCCAGCCTCTCCCGCGGCGCCCTAGATCAGGGCGAGATCTCCACACAGCAATTCTTAGGAGATCTATCGGAGACTTTATCGGCTACTGACCAGGACTTTCTTGGTTTTAAAGGTATTAGAAGCGTAACATAGGCGTCGAGGAGGGACGCAAGACCAGAACGACCGACCGGCCGAAGTCGGCAGCGTCCCAACCAATGAGCAGAGTCCTCTGGGGGGGGGCGCCACAGGGCATGGGTAGGAACTTCGGAAAGCGGTCTTGCCGCTTGAGTGCCGCAGGAGCGATCTCGCTCGGGCTTCTTTTCGGCGAAGGCCTCCTCTGGCAGAAAGCCGCTCGAGCCGACTGCACGATTAAGGACAAGGTTGCGACCTGCGACGGTGATATCTCCGCCGGGGTTTCCTTCTCCGATTTCAGCCAGGTCATCGTCCAGGACCTCACCACCGACATCAAGCCGTCGGGCAGCAATCCCGGCGTCAGGATCGACAACTCGGCCGACAAGGGTGACAACGCCCGCGCTCTGACGATCTCCTTCGACGGAACGCCCTTCGGCATCACCACTGGTGGCAACGGCATCACCGGACGCTCGGAAGGGGGCAAGGGAGGCGACGGCAAGTCGGTCACCACGGCGATCGCCAACGCCACGGGCGGCAAGGGCGACAGCGGCGGGTCTGGTCGGTCTGCTGCCGTGACCTTCGAAAGCGGCTCGGTCACCGGTACCGGAAAATCCGGGCGCCTGGTCAACGCAGTCAGCGTCGGCGGCAAGGGCGGCAGCGGTGGTGAGGGCAAGGTCGACACCTTCGGCACCGGAACCGGCGGCAAGGGAGGCCGCGGCGGCGATAGCGACGCCACCTCGATCACGGTGAACAGCGGCAGTTTCTCGACTGGCGCTGCCGACGGTCTGGCGTTGGTTGCCATCAGCGAGGCCGGAAACGGCGGCGACGGCGGTGAGGGGCGGACGCTTGTGACCGGCGAGGCCTTCGGCGGCGACGGCGGTGACGGCGGCACGGGTGGCAGTAGTACGATCACCCTGGAAGACGGCTCGATCAAGGTCACCGGCGACAAGGGCGAAGCAATCCGCGCCGCCAGCCAAGGCGGATCGGGCGGCAAGGGCGGCGAAGCCAACAGCACCGCCGAAGACAGTGCCGCAGGCGATGGCGGCGGCGGTGGCAACAGCAGCCAGGTCTCGGTCACCTTAGGCGGCGGAACGGTAACGATCAGCGGCAGTGACGGCCTGGGGATCGTCGCGGAAAGCGATGCCGGGGACGGCGGCGACGGCGGCGAGGTCTTCACCGGAGCCGGCAATGCCGACGGCGGCGACGGAGGCGACGGCGGGACAGCGGCGGGCGCCACGCTCACCCTTTCCGGCGGCAGCTTGACCGTTGGGTCCGGCGGGGGGGCGGCGATGACCTTGACCTCCGCAGCCGGCGATGCCGGAAGCGGAGGCTTTGCGCAGTCCGATACCGGCGGCAACTCGCGTGGCGGCGACGGTGGTGACGGCGGGTCCTCCGACGGCGCCACGCTAAAGGCAACGGGCGGCAGCTTCACCCAGAATGGCAGCGGCGACCTTGTGATCGTCACCTCCTCCGGCGGCAGAGGCGGCGATGCTGGTACGGCGAACACCGACGGAGGCGGCAACAGTTTCGGCGGCAAGGGCGGCAAGGGCGGCAACAGCGGCGTGCTGAGCGCGACGCTCGAGGCCGGCACCTTTGTGGTGGGCAGCGACGGCGGCTCTGCCATTTCGCTCAGGACACTGGCTGGCGAAGGAGGTGACGGCGGCGAGGACTTCACCGCTGCCGGCAATGCCGACGGCGGCGACGGCGGCGACGGCGGAAGCGCCGGCAGTGCGGCGCTTTCCCTGTCCGGCAGCAGTCTGTCCCTGCAGTCGAGCGGCGACACCGCCATCTCACTCACCTCAGAAGGCAGCGATGGAGGGAGCGGCGCCTTCGGGCAATCGGACTCCGGCGGCGTCTCGACGGGCGGCAAGGGCGGTGACGGCGGCGCCTCCGACGGTGCCACGCTCAGCGTCACCGGCGGCAGCTTTACCCAGGAAGGCAGTGGCGACCTCTTGAAAGTGACCTCGTCCGGCGGCAAGGGCGGCAACGGCGGCGAAGGGCGCACGATCGGGGCCGGCAACAGCTTCGGCGGCAAGGGCGGCCAAGGGGGTGACGGCGGCGCCCTGACCGTGATGCTGGATGCCGGTACCTTCACGGTGGGCAGCGACGGCGGCTCTGCGATGTTCCTGCAATCGCTGGGTGGCGACGGCGGCGACGGCGGCGAGGCACGCAGCGACTTCGTCAGCAAGAAGGCCGAGGCCGGAGACGGCGGCAAGGGCGGCGGCGGCGGCGCCATCACCGTCACCAGCCAAGGCGACGGTGTCTCCATTACGACAAGCTCGACGAGCGAGGTTCAGAGTGCCGTCAGAATCGAGAGCATCGCCAGAGGCGGCGGCGACGGCGGCCAGGGCGGCACGGATGTCATCGGCAACGGCGACGGCGGCGACGGTGGCCAGGGTGGTGCCGGCGGCGAGATTTCGGTGCAATTGAAGGCCGACATCTCCACGGCAGGCCCGCAGAGCCAAGGCATCTTCGCGCGCAGCTACGGCGGTGACGGCGGCAACGGCGGCAAGGGCTTCGCCGTCGGTGGCGACGGCAAGGGCGGCGCCGGGGCGGGCAGCGGGCCGGCGGGGAACTCGACCTTGGAATTCAGCGGCAGCGTCGAGACCGGTGGCAGCGAGGCCAACGCCGTCATCGTGCAGTCGATCGGCGGCTTCAGCGGCGACGCCGGCTCTTCAGGTGGATTCCAGGCCTACGGTGCTGGCAGCGAGAGCGCAGGCGCCGGCGGCACGGTCAAGGTCACTATCGACGAGGGCAGCCAGATCACGACCAAGGGCAACTCCGCCGCCGGGGTCTTCGCCCAGTCGGTCGGCGGCGGTGGCGGCCGCGGTTCGAACGACACTGGCGTCATCATAAGCTCGCTGGGCGGCGACGGCTCGGCCGGCGGAGCCGGCGGCATGGTGACCTTGACGGTCGACGAGGGCTCCATCACGACAGAGGGCCAAGGTTCGCGTGCACTACACGCCGCCAGCCGCGGCGGCGGCGGCGGTGACAGCGGCTCTGCGACCGGGATCATCGCGGTCGGCGCATCGGGCGGCAGCGGCGGGGCCGGTGGGACCGTCACGGCCGACAACAGCGCTGATCTCACCACCATGGGCGACCAGTCGGATGGCTTCTATGCCGCCAGCACCGGCGGCGGCGGTGGCTCGTCACATGCAACCAAAGGCATCGTCTCGATCGGCGGCACGAAAACCGGTGGTGGCGGCGACGGCGGTATGGTGACGGGCAGCTCGACCGGCAACATCACCACCAGGGGCGCAGACTCGGACGGTATCTTCCTGCATTCCGTGGGCGGCGGCGGCGGTGACGGCTCGGCGGCCTACTCCGTGTCCGCGTTCTTCTCCCTGGCCATCGGCGCCAGCGGTGGCGACGGCGGCAGCGGCAGTACCGTGACCTTCGACGACGATGGTGCCAGCGGCTACCAAGTTTCGACCTCCGGCGAGCGGGCCCGGGGCCTCTTCGCACAGAGCGTCGGCGGTGGTGGCGGCGATGGCGGCAGCGCCGTCGCGGTCAGCGCATCGCCCGACCTCGATATCTCGCTCGGCGGCAGCGGTAGTGGCGGCAAGGGCGGGGACGGCGGCGCCGTCACGGTCACCACAGGCGGTGATTTCTCGACCGGCGGCGGCAATGCCCACGCCCTCTTCGCCATGTCTGCCGGCGGCGGCGGCGGCAGCAGCGGCACCACCATCGCCTCAGCAAATGGTGAACTCGGCGTCAGCATGGCGATCGGCGGTGAAGGCGGCGGCGGTGGCGATGGCGGCGCGGTCACCGTCACGGCCAATGGCGATCTTGCGACGAAGGGCGACAACTCGGGCGCCTTGGTGGCGCACAGCACCGGCGGCGGCGGCGGTCACGGCGGTACCACCGTCGGCGGCAGCGCCATCTCCACCTTCTCGCTCAGCGTCTCAGCCGGTGGCAACGGCGGCGATGGCGGTGATGGCGCTGCGGTCATGATCACCGGCAGCGGGACCACCAGCACCGAGGGCAACGTCGCACCCGGTATCTACGCGCACAGCGTTGGCGGTGGCGGTGGCTATGGCGGGACGACGGTGGCGGCGACCGGAATCTCCGCCGGCGCGGTCGACATCGCCGTCGGCGGCTCCGGCGCCAAGGCCGGCAAGGGCGAGACGGTCACCGTGATGGTAGAGCGCGACATCGCCACCGAGGGCGACGTCTCCTCCGGCTTGACCGCGCTTTCGACAGGCGGCGGCGGCGGCTACAGCGGCACCACGATCTCGGGCAGCGTCGGGACCTTGGCCAGCAGCAACACCACGGTCGGCGGCAAGGGCGGCGGCGGCGGCGACGCGTCGGAAGTGACCGTCCACTCCAACGGCACCATCGGCACCAAGGGTCACTCCTCATTGGCGATCGAGGCGCATTCGGTCGGTGGCGGCGGCGGTGCAGCGCATCTCTCCGGCAGCTTCTCCGGGGCGGCCGGCGGCGCTGCCAATGTGACGGTCGGCGGCTCTGGCGGGGCTGCCGGCAACGGCGCGGAGGTCACGGTGATGAGCGAAGGCACGCTGACCACCGAAGGCCACAACGCAGCCGGCATCACCGCCTTCAGCGTCGGCGGCGGCGGCGGTGATAGCGGCTACGCCCTGAGCGGTGCCGGGATCTCGGCCGGCGCGGTGGATGTCAGTGTGGGCGGCAACGGTGGGGCCAGCGGCAACGCCGGGCCGGTCACCGTCACGACGTCGAGCGACATCACCACCAAAGGCACTCATTCCGTCGCCATCCGCGCCAAGAGCATCACCGACGGCGGCGGCGATTCCGGCCTGACCATCGACGGCAGCGCGATTTCAGCCGGCAACATCGGCGTCACCGTGGGTGGCGAGGGCGGCTCGGGCGGAAAGGCCGACACCGCAACGATCACCAGCAGCGGCACCATCACGACCGCCGGCAGCTATGCCAACGGGCTGGAGGCACAGTCGATCGCCGGCGGCGGCGGCAGCGCCAAGGGCTCGATCAGCGGCTCCGGCCTCTCGATGGGCGACGTCAGCGTCACGGTGGGCGGCAAGGGCGGCAAGGGCGGCACCGCCGATACCGTCACCGTCACCAGCTCGGGCCGCATCACGACCGGCGGCCACCACGCCTTCGGCATCTTGGCGCAGAGCCACGGCGGAGCCGGCGGCAACGGCGGTTTCGCGGCTGAAGGCAGCTTCACCGGCGGCGAGATCAGCGGCCAAGTCGGCGTCACCATCGGCGGTGAGGGCAACAGCGGCGGGACCGGTGGCACGGTGACCCTGCACAACATGGCCGACATCACCACCGGCGACTTCGGCGCCTTCGGCATCCTGGCGCAGTCGACCGGCGGCAGCGGCGGCAGCGGCGGCAACGTCTATACCGGCAACCTCTCCTTCGATTCCGAAGGTGGTGCCCAAGTGGATGTCGATGTCGGCGGCAGTGGCGGCAGTGGCGGCAAGGGGGGCGAGGTCACCGTCACCAACTATGAGACCATCACCACCGACGGATTCCTCGCCGACGCCATCCTGGCGCAGTCGATCGGCGGCAACGGCGGTAACGGCGGCAACTCCTATTCGGTCATCGGCGGCATCACCGCTACTGCCAGCGCCAACGTCGAGGTTGACGTCGGTGGCGGTGCCGGCTCGGCGGCCGTCGGCGGTCCGGTCACCATCACCAACCACGGCACTGTCGAGACCAAGAAGGGCGAGGCCGCGGCACTGCACGGCATGAGCATCGGCGGCAACGGCGGGCGCGGCGGCAGTGCGGCCAACATCAACTTGAACCTCTCGCCGCGTGCCCCCGAAGGCAGCAGCATCACCGCCAACGTCAACGTCTCGGTCGGTGGCAACGGTGGCAGCGGTAACGACGGCGGTACGGTCATGCTGACCAACACCGGCAGCCTGGTGACCGAAGGCGAGGTGGCGCGCGGCATGATTGCGCACTCCGTCGGTGGCGGCGGCGGTGACGGCGGCTCCGCCTCCAGCATCTCGGTCTCCTTCGCCGGACCATGCGAGCTTCTCGAGGCCGCGGACGCCTATGAATGCCGCAGCCCACCTGCCGACGGTTCAGGCACCGTGATGGTCAGAGTTCCAGTCACCGTGGTGGTCGGAGGCGAAGGCAAAGGGGGCGGTGCCGGCGGCGAGGCTCATGCCGACAACCAAGGCAGCATCGAGACCTCAGGCACGGTCGCGCACGGGATCGTGGCCTGGAGTCACGGCGGTGGTGGCGGTAACGGCGGCGAAGGCGACCTGGGCCTCGCCGGCTGGACCACCAACCAGACGGCCGAATCGATCGCGCAGCTGGAGCAGGACTTTGAGGCCCTGTCGGGGCCCTCCGGCATCTCCGTTGCGGTCGGTGGCAGTGGCGGAGCGGCCGGTGACGGCGGCATGGTCATGGCAAAGAACAGCGGCTCCATCACCACCAAGGGTGACCACGCCTATGGCATTCACGCACAGTCCATCGGCGGTGGCGGCGGCAACGGCGGTGCCGGCAGCGGCGGGTTCTGGTCTGTGGCGCAAGTTGGTGGGCGGGGCAGCGGTGGTGGCGAGGGCGGTGAAGTCACCGTAAACCACAGCGGCACGATCAAGACCTCCGGCGAAGGCGGTGTCGGCATCTTCGCGCAGTCGGTCGGCGGCGGTGGCGGCACGGCTGGCGATGTGGAAAAGGGCATCACCGAGTCCTGGCTCGACCTCAACATCGGCGTCGGCGTCGGCGTGCAGGAAAACGCCGGCAATGGTGGCGATGGCGGCCCCATCACGCTGAACACCAGCGGCACGATCATCACCACCGGCGAAGCGGCGCACGGCGTCATGCTGCAGTCGGTCGGCGGCAGCGGCGGCGCGGTCGGTATCTCCGGCCTGGCGTCCGATTTCAACATAGACAATTTCGTGGGTAATGCTGGCGATGCGGGCAATGGCGGCGAGATCACCGCCACCATTGGCGGCGCCATCGATGTCAGCGGCGAGAATGCCCACGGACTCTTCGCACAAAGCACCTCCGGCACCGCGGACGGTGACACCAGCGGCAAGGTCACCATCACGGTCGAGGCTGACATCACCGCCAGCGGCAAGGATGGCCGCGGGATTCTGGCGCAGAGCGCCAGCGGCGACGGAACCAACAATCAGATCGCGATCACCATCGACGAGGGAGCGACGGTGAAGACCTCCGCCCGGGGCCGAGAGACCATCGGCCTCTTCGACGGCATGGACAACACCATCGTCAACAACGGCAGCCTGCTGCAGGAAGGCGGCGCCGATGCCGACGGTCATGTCATCCGCACCAATGGAACGGCGGCTCTCTCGGTCGAGAACAACGGCCTCTTGGAGGGCTCGATCCGTTCGGCGCTGTCGTCCTCCAGCAACGGGGCGGCAGCCGCGGCCAGCAAGGCCAAAGCGATCGACATCTCCAACAACGCAGGCGCGGTGTTTGGCCTCGGCAGCGAGGTGCGCCTGGGCGACGGCGGCAAGATCACCAATGCCGGTACCCTTTCGGCCATCTCTGTCGGCACCATCGGCACCTCGGCGGTCGACGGCAGCATCCAGCAGAGGAGCGGCGGCACAACCTTGGTAGACTTCGCCTTTGCCGGCGACAGCGACCTCATCACCATCGACGGCAGCAAGACCAATAGCTTTGGCCGGCACCATCACGCCCAATCCCTTGAGCGGCACCCCCGCCAGCGGAGACAAGGACACCCTTACCATCCTGCGTTCGGATGCCGACCTCGGGTCGACGGATCTCACTGTCGCCAGCACGGCCGCCGTCGACTACAGCCTAGTGCGGACCACCGGCAGCCAGGGCCGTTCCGAGGTCCGGCTGGCCTACAAGGTCGACTACACGCCCTGGGATGGCGATGCCGTCTCGCAAGCCAAGGTACCGGACTCCGTCAGGTCCATCGTCAACGACAACCACAATGCCTTCGGCGGCTATGTCGATGCGCTGAGCAGCGATCTGGTGAACCTGAGCGATGCGGCCTTCGTCGAGGATCTCTCCCTCTTCCTGGTGAGCATCGAGGATGTGGGGAGCCTGGTCGACACCTACGACCGCTTCGCGCCGGGCGAGATCTTCGCACCGTCGGACGCCGCCTTCTTCTCCAGCCTGCGCTTCACCGACAGTCTGATGAGCTGCCCCGAGGCGAGCCAGGACGGCGTCGTCACCTTCACCCGGCAAGGCAGCTGCCTCTGGCTGCGCGCCAATGGCGGCGGCATCAACCGCCAGCGCACCGGCGAGTCCATCGAGTATGACGAGACCCTCTTCGGCTTTTCGGGCGGCGGTCAGACGGCCCTGGGCGACGGCTACTTCGCCGGGCTGGCCTTCTCCTACGAGGACTCCAGCCTCTCCAACGAGCGGGTCTCGGGCGACGGCTCGCGCTTCCAAGGCGGCATCGTGGTGAAGAAGGAAATCGAGGCCACCACGCTCTCCGGTTCGCTTTCCGGCGGCGTCAGCGACTACAGCCTGTCACGCGGCGTGATCACGCCGGCCGGTACGCTGGGCGCGGACAGCGACCCCACGACCAACTGGGTCTCGGCCCACGCCCGTGCCGCCCACCGCTTCGACCTGGACGAGGCGCTTTATCTGCAGCCTTGGTTCGACGTAGGCGTCACCTATCAGTGGCAAGGCTCCTTCCAGGAAAGCGGTGCCGGCGACTATGGACTGGATGTGGCTGGTTTCAATCAGGCTTTGGTTACCCTGAACCCCATGCTGGAGGTCGGCGGCACCTTCGATCTCTTTGGCGCCCAGGCCCGTGCCGGGGCCTCCGCCGGCCTCTTGGCCGTGGTCAGCGGCCGGGATCGCAGCACCGACGTGCGCTTCCTGGGCGTCGACGACGGCCCCACCTTCCTGGTGACCGACAAGGCCCGACCGATCTTCGCCGACCTCGGCGCCAGCCTAGAGGTGGCCGTCCACGAGCGCGCCGTCATCAGTCTTAGCGGGGGCAGCCTGCTCTCCGGACACCAGCAGGAGTATGGCGGGGCCGGGCGGATATCCATCTTCTTTTAGGCCATCCTGAGCCACCGCCCCGCCGATCATCGTTTCCTCTCGGCTTTGACGGATCGTTGAACCCCCTAAGTCCCCCTTCTCAGGGGGATCTCCTCGCAGCTGTGCCAACCGCGACTCGCTCCCTGGAAAGGCAGGGCCGGGTGGGTTCGGCAAGGTTCCTGCGGCCCCATATCAGTTAGACCGCTTCGGATTCCATCACCCGGAAAGCAAAACGAGCAGAGACGCGGATTTTCGAAAATATCCGAGCGACTCACGCGAGTAATTCTTATGAAGGTTGTGTAACCGGCTCCACCCCATCTATAGTACCTTAAAGTGGAGGTTGGACTGCCGCAGGACTTGTCCTGCGTCTGCAGCTCCCGCCCGCGGCTCAGGGAGAGCGGCATGGGACCAAAGACTCGCGTTTTGGCTAAGATCAGCGCTCTGATTGGGGCCTTCCTGTGGCCGCAAGGCGCGATGGCGGACTGCTCGACGTCGGTCAACACCACCACCTGCAGCGGCGATATCTCCGGCGGCGTCGAGTTTCTCAACACGGCGACCGAGACGCTGATCGTCGAGGATCTGACGGCCGACATTCAACCAGCGGGTGAGGCATCGGCGGCCTTCGTCGGATTTGCAGAGTCCGCGCTCACGATCCCGCTGGAGGTCAGCTTCGATGGCGGGAACTTTCTGGTCTCCACCAACGGCGATGGTGTCGTTGTCGAGTTCACGGGAGCTGCCGGCACCGCAGGCGCCAACGAAACCGAACCGCTTGGCGGCGACACCACGGGAGAGACGGGCAAGCAAGGCATCTTTGCCGGCACGGTGCGGGCAACCTTCACGGCAGGTACGATCGACGGCTTCGGCACTGAGACCGCCCTGGTCTCGGCCTTGTCCAAGGGCGGTGCAGGTGGCGGCGGGGGCGAGGGGAACAGCCCCATATCCGGAACCGGACGCGGCGGTGACGGCAACAGCGGTGGGATCGGCAACGAAGCTCTGATGTTCGTCGATTCGGGGAGCTTTGATACCGAGGCTACGCTGGGTCACGTCTTCCTTGTCAGGTCTCTCGGCGGAGATGGCGGTGATAGTGGTAAGGGCAACGCAAGTGCCGGCTCGGCCTTCGGCGGCGCTGGTGGCCAAGGTGCGGTAAGTCAAACGACCTTCCTCTCTCTGGACGACGTCACCGCTAGCGCCAGCGGCGGAAACGCCGGCGCCATCGCCTCGTTGCAAGCCTTTGGCGGTGACGGCGGTGACGGTGGCCTTGCCAGCGGTGGCGGCATATCGACGGGCGGCGATGGCGGCATCGGCGGCAGCGTCGAGGTCGGCAGTTCCGGCAGCAACGCGCTGGAGGTATCGATCTTCGGCGGGACCTTCGAGCAAACCGGCATCGGCTCGATCTTGCTGGCCGAGACGGCCGGCGGGGCCGGCGGGGACGGTGGCAAGGGTGACAGCGGCTTTGACGATAGTTTCGGCGGTAAGGGCGGAGACGGCGGCTCGGGCGGAACGATTGGCGTGACCTTGAATGGTGGAACCTTCGAGGTGGGAGACGACGGCCTGAGCGCGATCTTCGTGCAAGGCCTCGGTGGCGACGGCGGCGACGGCGGGGAGGCCGAATCCGACGTCAACAATGACGCCAAGGGGGGCAAGGGAGGCGAAGGCGGCGACGGCGCGGCCATCACCGTCAATAGCCAGTTGAATACCTCCACCATCAAGACCTTCTCGACGAGCAAGGCTCAGCATGGCGTACGGGTCGAGAGCCTGGCCGGGAGTGGCGGCGACGGCGGCGACGGCAAGGCACCGGTCTTGGGTGACAGCTTCGGCGGCGACGGCGGTGCGGGTGGCAGCGGCGGAGACGTCAATGTGGAGCTGCAGGCGAAGGTCAGCACGGCAGGCACCAAGGCCCAGGGCGTTTTGGTGCGCAGCTATGGTGGGGCCGGCGGCAACGGCGGCAATGCCGAGGCCGCCGTTGGTGAGGGCAAGGGCGGCGCCGGTGCCGGCAGCGGTCCCGGCGGAGACGCAGGCCTCACGTTCCAGGGCAGCATCACGACGACTGGAGACGAGGCCAATGCTGCCTTTGTTCAGTCGGTCGGTGGCTTCAGCGGCGATGCCGGCAAAGCGCAAGGACTCGTCGCCTTTGGCGCCGGCAGCCAGAGCGCCGGTGACGGCGGCGATGTCGGCGTCTCGCTTATGAGGGACACGGTGCTTGCGACCGAAGGCGCATCGGCGACTGCCGTCTTGGCCCAATCGGTCGGCGGCGGCGGCGGCCTCGGGTCAGAGGGTGATGGCGTCGTCGCTTTGGGCGGTGACGGCTCGGCCGGCGGCGATGGCGGCGAGGTAACCATCTCGACCGCTCAAGCCGTCACAGTCACCACGACCGGCCAGGGCGCGCGCGCGCTGAACGCCTCCAGCACCGGCGGCGGCGGTGGCGACGGCGGAAGCGCAGACGGCATTGTAAGCCTTGGCGGAAAGGGCGGCAGCGGTGGCGACGGCGGATCGGTGATGATCGACAACCTGGCTAACTTGACTACCAAGGGCAACCAGGCGGCGGCCATTCGTGGCGCCAGTGTCGGCGGCGGCGGCGGCTCCGCGCATTCGACCGGCGGTCTCGTCGCCATCGGCGGTTCCGGCGGCGATGGTGGATCCGGTGGCTCCGTCACCGCCAGCTCGTTCGGAGACATCGAAACAACCGGCGAGGACTCCGACGGCATCTTCCTGCATAGCGTAGGCGGCGGTGGCGGTGCTGGGTCAAACGCGCTTTCCGTGTCAGCCGGACTGTCGGTGGCGATCGGCGGCACCGGCGGTGACGGCGGCGCTGGAGGTTCGGTCACCTACGATGACAAGGGCGAAGGCGACTACAGCATCGCGACCGGGGGCGAACGCTCCCATGGTTTGCTGGTGGAAAGCGTCGGCGGAGGCGGTGGGAATGGCGGCAATGCGATCTCGGCCAGTGCTTCACCTTTGTTGGACATTTCGGTCGGTGCCAGCGGCGATGGTGGCAAAGGCGGCGACGGCGGCAAGGTGTCCGTCACCAGCAACGGAACCATCTCCACCGAAGGCGGCAACGCACCTGCCATGCATGCACTCTCGACCGGTGGGGGCGGTGGCAATGCCGGTACCACTGTGGCTGCGGACGCGGCCCAAGTCGGCCTCTCCGTGGCCATCGGCGGATCCGGCGGAGGTGGCGGAGGTGGCGGCGCGATCGATGTGACAGGAAGTTCGAACCTCAGCACCAAAGGTGATAATTCAGCCGGCGTGCTTGCGCACAGCACCGGCGGCGGCGGTGGGCACTCCGGCACGACAGTCGCCGGCACCCTCGTCTCTCGCTTCTCGCTCAACCTCTCCGCAGGAGGCGACGGTGGTGAAGGTGGTGACGGCGGCGCGGTCTCGGTCGGCGGCGGTGGCAAAATCGTCACCGAAGGCAAAGTCTCGCCAGGGGTATATGCCCATTCCGTCGGCGGCGGTGGCGGTTATGCCGCAACGACGGTGGCGGCCAGCGGCGGCTCGCAGGGCTCCGTCACTGCCTCCCTGGGCGGCCATGGCGGCGAAGGCGGCAAGGGCGGTGCGGTGACGGTGGCGGTCGACAAGACCATCGAGACGAAAGGAAACATCTCTCCGGGCGTGACGGCGCTTTCGATCGGCGGCGGCGGCGGTCACTCCGGAATCACCCTCTCCGGCACCGCGATCTCGACGGTCGCCGTGGACCTATCGAGCGGCGGCGACGGCGGCGGCGGCGGCGACGGCGGCACGGTCAAGGTGACGTCGAGCCAGGCGATCACCACGGGGGGCCACTCCTCGGGCGCCATCGTCGCGCACTCCACTGGCGGCGGCGGCGGCGCGACACACTTCACCGGCAGCTTCTCCGGTGCATCGGAAGGCTCGCTCAACGCCTCCAGCGGCGGTGACGGCGGCGTGGCCGGCGACGGTGGCGAGGTCACGGTGGACGCAAGCGGCACGCTCTCCACCACGGGCCACAATGCGCCCGGCATCTCCGCCTTCAGCATCGGCGGCGGCGGCGGTGACAGCGGCACCACGGTCAGCGGCGCCTTGACCAGCGGCGAAGGCAACATCGGCGTCACCGTCGGCGGCGACGGTGGCAGCAGCGGCAGCGGCAGCACGGTGACTGTCACCTCCAAAGCCGATGTGACGGCCAAGGGCAAGCATTCGGTCGGCATTCATGCCAAGTCGATAGCGAGAGGCGGCGGCAATGCCGGCACCGTGGTGACGGCCACGGGCCTCTCCACCGGCAATCTCGGCGTGACCGTGGGCGGCGGTGCCGGTGACGGCGGCACCAGCGGAAAAGTGACGGTAACCAACAGCGGCGATGTCACCACTGACGGCGGCTTCGCTCCGGCGATCTCCGCGCAGTCCATCGGCGGCGGCGGCGGCAGCGCCAAGGGATCGGTGACCGCGTCCGCCTTTTCCACTAAAGGCAGCCTCAATGTCACCGTCGGCGGCGACGGCGGCAAGGGCGGCACATCCGGTGAGGTGATGGTGGAGGGCAGCGGCAAGCTACAGACCGACGGCCACCACGCCCATGGCATCCTGGCACAGAGTCACGGCGGTGCCGGCGGCGAGGGCGGCTTTGCCGCCGAGGGCAGCTTCACCGCCGGCGATGTCACCGGCGAGGTGGGTATCTCCGTCGGCGGTAGCGGCGGCGACGGCGGGGTCGGCGGCGACGTCACGGTCACTGCCAAGGACGCGATCTCCACCAAGGACTTTCGCGCGACTGCCATTATTGCCCAGTCGATCGGCGGCAACGGCGGTACCGGCGGCAACGTCTACACCGGCAACCTCTCCTTCGGCACCGGGAAATCGGCGAAGGTCGACGTCGACATCGGCGGCAGCGGCGGGGCCGGCGGCAAGGCCGGCGCCGTGACGGTGACGCTTGCCGAGGGCATGGGTATCTCCACCGATGGTTTTCTGGCACAAGGCGTCCTGGCACAGTCGATCGGCGGTAACGGCGGCAGCGGCGGCAACACCTATGCGGTGATCGGCGGGCTCTCAGGCAAAGGCACGGCCAGCGTCAACGTGAACGTCGGCGGCGGCGGTGGCGACGGCGCCAAGGGGAGCTCGGTCTCACTGACCAGCGGCGCCGTCATCACCACCTCCAAGGGCGGCTCGAACGGCCTGCACGGCCAAAGCGTCGGCGGCAATGGTGGAGTCGGCGGCACCGCCGCCAACCTCAATCTCAACCTCTCCAAACAGGCCCCGGCGGGCGACAGCTTCAACGCAAACTTCGGCTATACGGTCGGTGGTTCGGGGGGCAGCGGTAACGGCGGCGGCTCTGTCGAGGTCATCAACGAAGGCGAGGTCACCACCCTGGGCGACGGCTCGAAGGGCCTGGTCGCGCACTCTGTCGGCGGCGGAGGTGGCGATGGTGGCACCGCGTCCAGCATGTCGGTCTCCGTTTCGGACGTCTGCAAGCTGATCGCCCGTTCCGGCAAGTTCGACTGCGGCGGCTCCGATGAAGAGGAAGGCACGGCAGTCCAGGTCTCGCTCTCGGCGATAGTCGGCGGTGACGGCGCCGGTGGGGGCGATGGCGGCGCGGTGACGGCAACGAACAGGGCGCTTTTGGAAACATCCGGCAAGGGCGCACACGGTCTGGTGGCGCATAGCCACGGTGGTGGTGGCGGCACCGGTGGCGAGGGCGACATCGGTCTGGGCGCTTGGACCACGAATGACGCAGTCAACGACATCGACAAGGTCTTCGATGCCGTCACCGGAATTCCAAGCTTCACCAGTATCTCGGTCGCCGTCGGCGGCAGCGGCGGTGCCGCAGGCGACGGCGGCGAGGTAACGGCCACAAACAGCTTCGTGATCACCACCAAGGGCAATCACGCCTACGGCATCCACGCGCAGAGCGTCGGTGGCGGCGGTGGAAACGGTGGCGGCGGTAGCAGCGGCCTTTGGGCAGTCGCTACGGTGGGGGGGCGCGGCAGCGGCGGTGGCGACGGCGGCGGTGTCACCATCGACCACAGCGGCCTGATCCAAACCGAGGGCGAGGACGCGGTGGGAATCTTCGCGCAGTCCGTCGGCGGCGGCGGGGGTACGGCCGGCGACGTCGGGAAGGGCTTCGCCAGCGACTGGGACAACCTCAACATCGGTGTCGGCGTCGGTATCCAAGAAGATGCCGGCGACGGCGGCGACGGCGGCGACATCACCGCCTCGATCACCGGCAGGATCCAGACCTCGGGCGAGCGGGCGCACGGCCTGGTCATGCAGTCGGTTGGCGGCAGCGGTGGTGTGCTGGGCATCAGCGGCCTGCTCGCCGGCGCCAACATCAACAACTTCTCCGGCTCTGTCGGCGATGACGGCAACGGCGGCACGATCACGGCCACGGTCAGCGAGACGATCGAAGTCAGCGGCGAACGGGCGCACGGCATCTTCGCGCAAAGCGTCTCTGGTGCAAAGGACGGCAACGACAGCGGCAAGATCACGCTGGATATCCAGGCCGACGTCATGGCTACAGGCAAAGGTGGCCGTGCGATCCTGGCACAGAGCGAGGGCTTCACCGAGAGCGGTACCATCGACATCACCATCGCCGAGGGCGCGACGGTCATGACCTCGGCCAACGGCGCCCAGACCATCGGCATCCGAAACGGCAATGAGAACACGATCCTGATCGAAGAGGGCGGCAGCCTGCTTCAGGAAGGCGGCGTCAAAGGCTCGGGTCACGTCATCCGCACCGACGGCACGGCGAAGCTCTCGGTCACCAACAAGGGCACCTTGGCAGGCTCTGTCCTCACTGAGGCAAGCCAGACTCCGGTGGGTCCTTCGGCAGCAGCGACCACGCCGGCACCAATTAGGATCGACAACTTTCCCGGCGCCACCTTCGCGTTGGGCTCCGAGGTGACCCTTGGGCCGGAAGGCGAGCTCTCCAACTCCGGCGTCATGTCGGCCGGCGGCATCGGCGAGTTGGCCTTCTCCACCGTGAGCGGCCTGGTCCTGCAGAACCCCGACGGCAGCACCCTGGTCGACATCGACTTCGGCCGCACCAACGACCTCATCACCATCACCGACTCCTCCGGCGGCTTCTTCCAGGGCTCCGTCACCCCCAACCCGCTGGGCGGCACGCCGTCGAGCGGGGACAGCGGCGCCTTCCCCTTCCTGCGCTCGGACAGCGACTTGAAGATCGGCAATCTGACGGTGGCCAGCACCGCGACGGTCGACTACAGCCTGGCGCTCGCCACCAACAACCAAGGCCAGGCCGAAGCACTGCTGGGCTTCCGCGTCGACTATTCGCCCTGGGACGGCGATGCAGTCGCGCAAGCCAAGGTGTCGGACGCAGCGCGATCCAGACTGCACGTCAACCATGACAGCGCTGCCGCACACATCGACGACCTGGTGGTCAGCCACGACAGCGGCAGCCTGACGGCCAGCGGCGAGGCCTTCGTCGAAGACCTGACCCTCTTCCTCTTGACGATGGAAGACGTCGAGACCCTGGTCGACACCTACGACCGCTTCGCCCCAGGCGAGATCTTCGCGCCGACCGACGCCGCCCTCTTCTCCAGCCTGCGCTTCACCGACAGCTTGATGAGCTGCCCCGAGCACGGCGAGGACGGCGCGGTAACCTTTACCCGCCAGGGCAGCTGCCTCTGGCTCCGCTCCAACGGCGGCGGTATCAACCGTCAGCGCACCGGCAACTCCATCGAGTACGACGAGACCCTCTTCGGCTTCTCCGGCGGCGGGCAGAGCGCGTTAGGCGATGGCTTCTTCGCCGGCCTCGCCTTCTCCTACGAGAACTCCAACCTCTCCAACGAGCGCTTCAGCGGCGACGGCTCGCGCTTCCAGGGCGGCGTGGTCATCAAGAAGGAGGTCGGCCAGACGACGCTGTCCGGCTCGTTCTCAGGCGGCGTCGGCAACTACGACCTCTCGCGAGGAATCAGGACGCCGGACGGCTTCGTTACCGCCGACAGCAGCCCCGACACCAACTGGATCGCCGTCCATGGCCGCGCCGCCCATGTCGTCGACCTGAACGAGGTGCTCTATCTCAAGCCCTGGTTCGACGTCGGCGTGACCCGGCAGTGGCAGGGCTCCTTCCAGGAGAGCGGCGCCGGCGACTTCGGGCTCGACGTGGCCGGTTTCAACACCACCATGGTGACCCTGAACCCCATGCTGGAGCTGGGCGGCAGCTTCGAGCTCTTCGGCGCCCAGGCCAACGCCAAGGCCTCGGCCGGCATGTTGGCGCTGGTCGCCGGCCGCGATCGCAGCACCGACGTCAGCTTCCTCGGCGTCGGTGCCGGCGGCCCCACCTTCCTGGTCAGCGACCAGGCCCGCCCGGTCTTCGCCGACCTCGGCGCCAGCCTGGACGTGGCGATCCATGATCGCGCCGTCATCTCGCTCAGTGCCGGCAGCCTGCTCTCCGGCAATCAGCAGGAGTACGGCGGCGCCGGCCGCATCTCGATCTTCTTCTGAGCGCTAGGGAGAGCGCCATCTCCGGAGCTATTTGGCCGGCCAGGCGCAATGTCAGAGCCACGATGGTATGGGTCGGGTTCTAGGTCGCCCCGGTCAGGAACCGGCTTCAGCCCTAGCGCGCCGGCTCCCCTCGGCGGAAGGGGTGGGCGGGATAGACCCCCAGCACCCTGACCTCGCGACTGAAGAAGGAAAGCTCCTCCAAAGCCAGGCGGACCAGCCGGTCGTCGGGGTGGCCCTCGATGTCAGCGTAGAACTGGGCGACGGTAAAGGCGCCGTCGATGATGTAGCTCTCCAGCTTGGTGATGTTGACCCCGTTGGTGGCGAAGCCGCCCAGCGACTTGTAGAGCGCGGCCGGCACCGAGCGGACGCGGAACACGAAGGAAGTGATGACCGGCCCGTCGTCGGCCGGCGGATGCAGCGGCTCGGCCGCCATGATGACGAAGCGCGTGGTGTTGTCGGCGGTATCGTTGATGTCGCTGTCCAGCACATCGAGGCCGTAGATCTCGGCAGCCAGCGCCGGCGCGATGGCCCCCAAGCTCGCATCGCCCAGCCCCGCCAGGCTCTTGGCGGCACCGGCCGTATCGGCGACGATCTCGCGCTCCAGGCCGCGATCGCGCAGATAGCCGCGGCACTGCGAGAGGGCATGCACGTGGCTGCGCACGCGCCTCAGCTCCTCAAGGCTGCTGCCCGGCAGGCCGAGAAGCTGGTGGCGGATGGCCTGAAAGTGCTCCGCGACGATGTGCAGACCGGATTCAGGCAGCAAGTGGTGGATGTCGGCGACCCGCCCGGCGCTGGAGTTGTCGATCGGGATCATCGCCAGCTCTGCCCTGCCCTCCTGCACGGCGGCGAAAGCCTCCTCGAACGAGGGGCAAGGCAGGGTTTCCATCTCCGGATAGCAGGTGCGGCAGGCCATGTCGGAGTTGGCACCTGCCAAGCCTTGGAATGCGATGCGCGCCTTGGCGCCGTGATCGGGCATAGAAGAACTCTCGTCGGTCTTGTTCGGGAGCTTGGAGCGCGAATCAATCGCCGAGCAGAGCGCGGGCGCGCGCCAAGTCGGCGGGAGTATCGACAGCCAGGGGAGCGCTGTCAACGAGCGCCACATCGATGCGCAAACCGGACTCCAGCGCGCGCAGTTGCTCCAGCCTCTCGCGTTGCTCCAAGGGCGAGGGCGGAAGGCCCACGAAGCGCTCCAGTGCAGCCCGGCGATAGGCATAGATGCCGATGTGGTGAAACAGCACGCCGCTGTCGTCGGCTCCGGCCCAAGGAATCGGAGCACGCGAGAAGTAGTGCGCCCGCGCAACCGGCCGCTCCGGCCCGAGAGCAGCCGCCACCTTGACGACGTCGGAGCTGCTGCGCTCGGCCGGCTCGCGGATCACGGCAGCCAAGGTGCCAATGTCGCAGGCAGGCTCCTTCAGCGGCCGCAGCACGCTCAGCACCTCCTGCGGCGGCAGGGCGGGCAGATCGCCCTGCAGATTGACCACGACATCGTGCCGGCCGTCGGGGTCAAGCCGTTGCAAGGCTTGGAATATTCTGTCCGAGCCTGAGGGCAGCGCGGGATCGGTCATGATCGCCTGCCCTTCGGCCGATTCGACCGCTTGTGCGATCTCGACGTCGGCACAGGCGACGGCCACTGGTCCGACGTCGGCCGCAAGCGCCCGCTCCAGCACGTGCAGGATCATCGCTTTGCCGGCGATCGGCGCCAGCGGCTTGTTGGGCAGGCGGGTCGAGGCCAGCCTGGCCGGAATGAGGACGATGGGTCGCACAAAAACTCCCTGTGAAGGCCGCTCCGTAGCAGCAGCTTGCCATACAATAGGTTATGGTCGCAGACTAGCTTTGCGGCGTTGTGTCGAGTTGATGGTCGCTGGGGGCCGCCCTAACGTCCGGCCGCGAATCCAGGGGAATCGGGTAGAGGCAAGACCCCATGTCACAAGAGATCAACAAAATCGCTGGAGCCATTCTGACGGGCGGCGTCGTCGCCATGTTGAGCGGCTTTGTGGCCGGCAAGCTCTACCACCCCGAGACCCTGCACGAACCCGCCTACAAGGTGGCGCTGCCGGACGACGGCGGTGCCAAGCCCGAGAAACCCAAGGAAGAATCGGTCCTGCCGCTCCTGGCGGCGGCCAACGTGGAAGCCGGCAAAAAGGCCACACAAGCCTGTGCGGCCTGCCACAGCTTCGACCAGGGTGGTGCGAACAAGGTCGGCCCGAATCTCTGGGGCATCGTGGATTCGGAACCGGCGAGCGTGGCCGGATACAGCTTCTCGCCCGCGCTCGAGAAGCTCAAGACCGAGGGCAAGAAGTGGACTTACACGGATCTGGACCACTTCCTGGCCGATCCGAAAGACTACGCTCCCGGCACCAAGATGACCTACAACGGCATCAAGCAACTGGGCAAGCGGGCCGACGTGATCGCCTATCTCAGGACCTTGAGCGACAGTCCGGCCCCGCTGCCGACCAAGGAGCAGATCGAGGCCGTCACCGGCAGCGATGAGACCAAAACGGCAGCCGCAGCGACCGGCGGCGGTGAGGGCACGGCAGCACCTTCGGGCGGCTCGGGCCTCGATGCCATGATTGCCGCCGCCAGCCCGGAAGCGGGCGGCAAGGTCGCCCGCAAGTGCTCCGCCTGCCACACCTTCGACAAGGGCGGTGCGAACAGGGTCGGCCCCAATCTCTACGACATCATCGGCGAGAAGGCCGGAGTGGGCGACTTCAAGTTCTCCGATGCGATGGCCGCCAAGGGCCAGGAGGGCTTCACCTGGACCTATCAGAACCTGGACGACTTCCTGGCCGATCCGAAGAAGGTTGTCCCCGGCACCAAGATGGCCTTCCCCGGGGTGAAAAAGCCGGAGCAGCGGGCCGAGCTAATCGCCTATATGCGTACCATGGACGAGGATCCGCCGCCGCTTGAGACCAAGGCCGGCGGCAGCGAGGAGAAGAAGACAGAAGCGCCGGCTGCCGACGAGACCAAGACCGCCGCCACCACGGAGGAGAAGTCCGAGGGCACGGCCAGCGGCGAAGGCGAGCAGAAGGCCGAAGAGCCGGCCGCCGACGAGACCAAGACCGCCGCAACAAGCGAAGAGGGGGCCAAAGAGGCAGCCACGGAGCCTGCGTCGGACGCGCCGAAGAGCGAAGAGACCCAGACGGCCGACACGACAGGCGGCCAAAGCGGAACGGAGGCCTCAACCACCGAAAGCGGGCAAACCGCGGCAGCGCCGCCGTCCGGTGGCTCCGAACTGGACAAGATGATTGCGGCCGCCGACCCGGAGGCGGGCAAGAAGGTCGCCCGTAAGTGCACCGCCTGCCACACCTTCGACAAGGGCGGTAAGGCCAAGGTCGGGCCCAATCTCTACGACATCATCGGCCAGAAGGCCGGCGCGGTCGAGGGCTTCAAGTTCTCCAAGGCGATGGTGGCCAAGGGTGACGAGGGCTTCACCTGGAGCTACCAGAACCTGGACGACTATCTGGCCAACCCCAAGAAGGTGGTGCCCGGCACCAAGATGACCTTCCCGGGCTTGAGAAAGCCGGAGCAGCGCGCCGACGTGATCGCCTACATGCGCACCTTCAGTGACGATCCGCCGCCGCTCGGGACCGAGGCCGGTGGCGAAGGAGAGAAGAAGACCGAAGCACCGGCCGGCGATGAGACCCAGACCGCCGCCACTACGGGCGACACGTCCGAAAGCACGACTGCCGACGTGAGTGACGAGAAGGCCGAGGCACCGGCAAGCGAGGAGCCCGCAGCGGGCGACACCGCGGGAACTGAAACCGCGACAAGCGGCGGCGAGCAAGGTGACGCGGGCAAGGAGGGCGACACTCAAGCTGCAGCGGCGCCGCCATCTGGCGGCTCCGAGATAGACAAGTTGATCGCCGCCGCGGATCCGGAGAAAGGCGCCAAGATCGCCCGCAAGTGCACCGCCTGCCACACCTTCGACAAGGGCGGCAAGACCAAGATCGGGCCCAACCTCTACGACATCCTCGGCAAGAAGGCCGGCGCGGTCGAGGGCTTCAAGTTCTCCAAGGCGATGGTGGCCAAGGGCGACGAGGGCTTCACCTGGACCTATCAGAACCTGGAGGACTATCTGGCCAACCCGAAGAAGGTCATCCCCGGCACCAAGATGACCTTCCCGGGCTTGAGAAAGCCGGAGCAGCGCGCCGACGTGATCGCCTACATGCGCACCATGGCCGAAAATCCGCCACCTTTGTCCGAATAGACTGCCGCCCTCATTGGGGCATTCTCTCGGAAAGGTCGGCATGACGGAGCCCTGCCCGTCTGAATTCATCACCTTTGCACATCGGCTGGCCGATCGCGCCGGCGAGATCTCTCTAGAGCACTTCCGCATACCCTTGATGGTAGAGCGCAAGGGCGATCTCTCGCCGGTCACCGTCGCCGATCGCGGCGCGGAAGAGGCCTTGCGCCAGCTGGTGGCCGATCACTATCCCGAGCACGGCGTGGTCGGCGAGGAGTTCGGCCCGCATCAGGCGGAGGCCGAGTTCGTCTGGGTCTTCGACCCGATCGACGGCACCCGCGCCTTTACCAGCGGCAACCCGCAGTTCGGCAATCTGGTGGCCTTGCTGCATGGCGGCAGGCCGATCCTGGGCGTCATCAACATGCCGGCGCAGAACGAGCGCTGGATCGGGGCTGCCGGGCGCGGCACACGTCATCGTGACGACCGCGGCGAGCGCCAAGTGCGTACGAGAGCCTGCTCGGCCCTGGATCAGGCCATCTTTCGTACCCAGGTTCTTATGCTGAAAGAACCGGAGGTCTTTCAGCGGGTGCGCTCACAGGTCGGGGATACCTATTTCGGCGGCGATTGCTTTGCCTTCGGGCAGGTGGCCAGCGGCTGGCTCGACCTGGTGGTCGACGCCGACCTGGGGACCTACGACTTCCTGCCGCTGGTCTCGGTCGTGGAGGAGGCCGGAGGCTTGATGAGCGACTGGCAGGGTGCTCCCCTGTCCCTCAAATCCGACGGCCGGGTGGTGGCCGCGGGCGATTCGGCCCTGCATACTCGAACCCTGGAGGTGCTGGCGGCATGACCAGATGGATTTCGCGCCGACAAACCCTTGCGCTGCTTGGCGCAGCAGCACTGCCCACCGGCCTCTGGCGGCCGGCCTCTGCAGAGGAGCTGCTGCCCGAAGTGCTCGCCGGCGACGACCAGACGCCGCTGCAGTCCCTGCACGGGCTCGCCATGCATGGCGAGCCAAAGTATCCCTCCGACTTCCATAACTGGGAATACGCTAATCCAAACGCCCCGAAGGGCGGCCGCCTGGTGCGGGGCGCCACCGGCGGCTACGACAGCTTCAATCCCTTCGTCGCCAAAGGCCATCCGGCGGCTGGCGTTGGCCTCACACTCGACACCCTGATGGTTGCCAGCGGCGACGAGGCCTTTTCCAAGTACGGGCTCTTGATGGAGAGCCTGCGCATGCCCGACGACCGCTCGTGGATCGAACACAGCTACCGGAAAGAGGCCCACTGGCACGACGGAACGCCGATCACCGCCGAGGACGTGGTCTGGAGCTTCGAGTTCCTGACCTCCGAAGGACATCCCCAATACCGCTTCTACTATGCCAGCGTGGAAAGGGCGGAGCTGATCGACAGCCACACCGTGCGTTTCATCTTCGCGCCCGGCGAGAATCGCGAACTGCCGCTCATCGTCGGGCAGATTCCGGTGCTGCCGAAGCACTACTGGACCAGCGAAGGGCGCGATCCAACGCAAACCACCTTGCAACCACCCTTGGGCAGTGGCCCCTATCGCATCGGCAGGTTCGAGCCCAACCGCTATGTCGAGCTGGAGCGGGTGCCCGACTACTGGGGCCGTGACCTGCCGGTCAACCGCGGCCAGTACAACTTCGGCACGATCCGCTACGACTACTACCTGGATCAGGAGGTCGAGCGCCAAGCCATCCGCGGCGGCCGCATCGATCTCTATCAGGAGACCAAGTCGGCGATGTGGGTCACCGGCTACGACATCCCCGCGGTCAGGAGTGGCCAGTTGCAGAAGAGGTCCTTCAGCATGAAGAACGTCGGTCGCATGCAGGGCTTCTGCATGAACCACCGGCGCGAGCTCTTCAAGGACCGGCGGGTGCGCTGGGCGGTCGCGCATGCCTTCGACTTCGAGTGGACCAACCGTAACCTCTTCTTCGGGCTCTACGAGCGGATCAACAGCTACTTCTTCCCGACCGAGCTGGGCGCGCGCGGCAAGCCGACGCCGAGCGAGATCGCCATCTTGGAGCCCTACCGCGATCAGCTGCCGCCCGAAGTCTTCACCCGAGCCTACGAGCCGCCCTCGACCGACGGCAGCGGCTGGCCCCGGGCCAATCTGGAAAAGGCGCTCGCGATCCTGGCCGAGGCCGGCTGGGTGGTGCGCGACATGGTCCTGGTCAACGCCGAGACCGGCCAGCCCTTCGACTTCGAGATCCTGCTGATCAACAAGTTCTTCGAGCGCATCGTGCTGCCCTTCAAGCACAACCTGGAGCGGCTGGGCATGCGGGTCCGCGTCCGAACCGTCGATCAATCGCAATACATCAATCGGGTGCGCAGCTTCGACTTCGACATGACCACCCAGGCCATCGGCCAGTCGCTCTCGCCCGGCAACGAGCAGCGCGACTACTGGAGCACGGAAGCCGCCGAGCGGCCGGGCAGCCGGAACTGGGCCGGCATCACCGACCCGGTGGTGGACCAGCTGATCGACCTCTTGATCGCGGCCCCCGACCGGGACACCCTGGTGACCCGCACACGCGCGCTCGACCGGGTCTTGCTGTGGGGCCATCACATGGTCCCGCAGTGGAGCTCCGCGGAAGCCAACTTCCTGATCTGGGACAAGTTCGGCTGGCCCGCGGTGGCGCCCTTGAGCGGCATCGATCTCACCACCTGGTGGTACGACGAGGAGAAGGCAGAACGATTGAGACAGGCGCGCCCGGGCGACGAGTGGGCAGTCGAGGAGAGCTGAGCCCTTGGCCACCTATCTGATCCGCCGCCTCTTCCTGGTGATCCCGACCCTGTTCGGGATCATGCTGATCAACTTCATGATCGTGCAGGCGGCACCCGGCGGGCCGATCGAGCAGCTGATCGCCGACATCAGCCAGATCGGCGGCCAGGCGACCGACACCATCACCCGGGCCGGTAGCGACGTCATGGAGGCCCAGGCCGTCAGCGATCAAAGCGGGCCCGAAGGCTATCGCGGCCGCCAGGGCCTCTTGCCCGAGTACATCGCCGAGTTGGAGAAGCAGTACGGCTTCGACAAGCCGATCTGGGAACGCTTCTTCATCATGATGGGCGACTATCTCACCCTGGACTTCGGCACCTCCTTCTTCCGCGACCAGAAGGTCATCGATCTGGTGATCGACAAGATGCCGGTCTCCATCTCGCTCGGCGTCTGGACCACCGTGATCGTCTATCTGGTTTCGATCCCGCTGGGCATTCGCAAGGCGATCCGCGACGGCTCGCGCTTCGACATCTGGACCAGCACTGTGCTGGCCGTCGGCACCGCGATCCCGAGCTACCTCTTCGCCGTCTTCCTCCTCGTCTTTTTTGCCGGCTCCAGCTATTTCCAGTGGTTTCCTCTGGGCGGGCTGGTTTCCGACGGCTGGGACGAGATGAGCCTGGGCAACCAGATCCTGGACTACCTCTGGCACATGGTGCTGCCGGTCTTCGCCATGGTAATCGGCGGCTTCGCCAGCCTTTCGCTCCTGACCAAGAACTCCTTCCTCGACCAGCTGCGCCTGCAGTACGTGGTGACCGCGCGCGCCAAGGGCGTGACCGAGCGGCGGGTGCTCTACGGCCACGTCTTCCGCAATGCCATGCTGATCGTGATCGCCGGCTTCCCGGCCGCCTTCATCGGCGTGCTCTTCACCGGCTCCTTGCTGATCGAGATCATCTTCTCGCTGGACGGCCTGGGCCTCTTGGGCTTCGAGGCGGTGATCAGGCGCGACTACAACGTCATGTTCGGCACGCTCTTCTTCTTCTCTGTGATTGGACTGATCCTCAATATCGTGAGTGACCTGACCTACACCCTGGTCGACCCACGGATCGACTTCGAGCGGCGCGCATGAGCAGCATTCCCATCGATAGCGCGCCGGCGGCAAGCGAGAAGCGGCAGCGCTCTCCCTTGATGCAGCGGCGCCTGGATAACTTCCGGGCCAACCGCAGAGGTTATTGGTCGCTACGGATCTTCGCCGTTCTCTTCGTGCTCACGCTCTTTGCCGAGTTCATCGCCAACGACAAGCCGCTGTTGATCTACTTCGACGGCGGTTTCTACTTCCCGATCTTCCAGACCTATCCCGAGACCGACTTCGGCGGCACGCTGCCCACGGCGGCGGACTACACCGACCCCTATGTGCAGAACCTGATCGACGAAGACGGCTTCATCCTGATGCCGCTGATCCCCTACGGATTCAACACGGTGGCCTGGAACTCGACCGAGCCGGCGCCGGCCCCGCCCAGTGCGGAGCATTGGCTGGGCACCGACGACCAGGCACGCGACGTGGTGGCCCGGCTGATCTACGGCTTCCGCATATCGGTGCTCTTCGGGTTCGCCTTCACCGCGATTGCGGCGATAATCGGCGTATCGATCGGCGCGACCCAGGGCTACTTCGGCGGCTGGATCGACCTCTTCGGGCAGCGCTTCATCGAGATCTGGGGCGGCCTCCCCGTCCTGTTCCTGCTGATCATCCTGGCGAGCCTGGTGGAGCCCACCTTCTGGTGGCTCTTGGGGGTCACGGTCCTCTTCGGCTGGATGGGCTTCGTCGGCGTGGTACGCGCTGAGTTCCTGCGCGCGCGCAACTTCGACTACGTGCGCGCCGCCCGTGCGCTGGGCGCCAGGGACTTCACCATCATGCACCGCCACGTCTTGCCCAATGCCATGGTAGCGACCTTGACCTTCCTGCCCTTCACTTTGGCCGGCTCGGTCACCATCCTGACCTCTCTGGATTTCCTGGGGGTCGGGCTGCCGGCGGGCTCGGCCTCGCTGGGCGAGCTCTTGGCGCAGGGCCGCTCCAACCTGCAGGCGCCCTGGCTCGGCCTCACCGGCTTCTTCACCTTGGCCATCATGCTCACCCTTCTGATCTTTATCGGCGAGGCGGTGCGCGATGCCTTCGACCCGCGCAAATCGGTTCTGGAGACCGCAAGATGAGCGACCCTCTGCTCGAGATCTCCGACCTCTCGGTCGCCTTCGGCAAGGCGCCGCCGGCGGTCAAGGGCGTCTCCTTCTCGATCCGCAAGGGCGAGACCCTGGCCTTGGTCGGCGAATCGGGATCGGGCAAGTCGGTGACCGCGCTCTCCATCCTGCGGCTGCTCCCCTACCCGCCCGCCCATCACGGGCCCGGCAGCTCGGTCAAGTTCCGCGGCAAGGAACTGATGGGTACCAGCGAGGCGGCGCTGAGGGATGTCCGCGGCAACGACATCTCGATGATCTTTCAAGAGCCCATGACCTCGCTGAACCCGCTGCACTCCATCTCCAAGCAGGTGAGCGAGACCTTGGCGCTGCACGCCGGCATGGGACCGGTCGAAGCCCGCAAGCGGGTTCTGGAGCTGTTGCGCTTGGTCGGCATCAAGGAGCCGGAGAAGCGGCTCGACGCCTATCCGCACCAGCTCTCCGGCGGCCAGCGCCAGCGGGTGATGATCGCCATGGCGCTGGCCAACGAGCCCGACCTTTTGATCGCCGACGAGCCGACCACGGCACTGGACGTCACCGTGCAGGCGCAGGTGCTGGGCCTGATGCGCCGCCTGCAGCGCGAACTCGGCATGACCATGCTGCTGATCACCCACGACCTCTCCGTGGTGCGCCACATGGCTGACCGGGTCTGCGTCATGACCGAGGGCGAAATCGTCGAGACCGGACGGGTCGAGCAGATCTTCGAGGCACCGCAGCACGCCTACACCCGCCGCCTGCTGGCGGCCGAGCCCAGGGGCAGCGCACCGCCCGTGCCGTCAGACGCAACGGAGGTCATGGCGGCCGAGGACGTCAAGGTCTACTTTCCGATCAAGCGCGGCCTGCTGAAGCGCACGGTCGACTACGTGCGGGCGGTCGACGGCGTTTCCTTGCGCTTGCACGAAGGCGAGACGCTGGGCGTCGTGGGCGAAAGCGGGTCGGGCAAGACCACGCTGGGCCTGGCTTTGCTGCGCCTTACCGAATCGCAAGGCCCGATCACCTATGTGGGGCGGCGCATCGAGGACTTGGCGCCCTCTGCTCTCAGGCCCTTGCGCAAGGATCTGCAGGTGGTATTCCAGGACCCCTTCGGGTCGCTCTCGCCGCGCCTCACCGTTGGCGACATCGTCGCCGAGGGCCTCGACATCCACGAGCGCCGCCTGGAGCGCAGGGAGCGCGAGGCGCGGATCGAGGCGGCCTTGGTCGAGGTCGGCCTGGAGCCCTCTATGCGTCATCGCTATCCGCACGAGTTCTCCGGCGGCCAGCGACAGCGCATCTCCATCGCCCGCGCGATGATCCTGAAGCCGCGCTTCGTGGTCCTGGACGAGCCGACCTCGGCCTTGGACATGTCGGTGCAAGCGCAGATCGTCGAGCTGCTGCGCGACCTTCAGGCAAAGCACCGCCTGGCCTATCTCTTCGTCAGTCACGATCTGCGCGTGGTCCGCGCCATGTCGCACACTATGCTGGTGATGCGCGACGGCAAGGTGGTGGAGGCCGGCGAGGCCAATGCGCTCTTCGAGCAGCCGCAGCACCCCTATACGCAAAGCCTCCTGAAGGCGGCTTTGGACGTCGTCGTGGAGGAAGCGGCCTGACTGGCCGAACTTAGGGGGGCCTTAGAATGACCGTGCTGCACAAGTCCGATTGGGCGAACGAAGGGCCGTGGCGCAAGGCCTGGGAACGCCATGCGCCGGACCTGCAGGTGCAGGTCTATCCCGAGATCACCGACCGCGACGCAGTGCGCTATGCCCTGGTGTGGGAGCCGCCCGCCGGCCTCTTGGCCAGCCTGCCGAATCTGGAGGTGATCTTCTCGATCGGCGCCGGCATCGACCACATCGTGAAGGACCCCGAACGCCCGGAGCAGCTACCCGTCGTGCGCATGGTCGAAGCGGGCCTGACCAACGGGATGAGCGAATTCGTGGCACTCTCCGTGCTCTGGCATCACCGCGATATGGCGCTCTATGCCGAGCAGCAGCGCGCCAAGCGCTGGGAGGAGGTCGAGCCGACCTTGGCCAAGGACCGCAGCGTCGGTTTCCTGGGCATGGGGGCGCTGGCGAGCGACGCAGCGGCCAAGCTCGCGACCTTCGGGTTCAAGCTGCATGGCTGGAGCCGCAGCCCCAAGGAGGTGGCGGGCGTTGCGATGCATCACGGCCCGGATGGTCTCGCCGCCGTTCTCGCGGCCAGCGAGATTCTGATCTGCCTGCTGCCACTGACGCAGGAAACCGAGGGCTTGCTGAACAAGGAGCGCCTCTCGCTCCTGCCGAAGGGAGCGGCCCTGATCAACGTCGCCCGCGGCGGCCTGGTCGTGGAGGCGGACCTCTTGGCGGCGCTGGAGAGCCGCCAGATCGGCGGCGCCACGCTCGACGTCTTCCGCCAGGAACCCTTGCCGGCGGACTCGCCCTTCTGGGACCACCCACGCGTGGTCGTGACCCCGCACATCGCCGCCAAGACCATGGCAGACACGGCCGTCGAGGCCGTCGCCGCCAACATCCGCCGCTACGAATCAGGTCTTCCTCTCCTGAACGTGGTGGACTTTGCACGCGGATACTGAGTGTGCGCCGCGCGCGATCTCGCCCCCCTTCACTGAGGGCCTCCTCCCGCTCAGCCCCTGACCCCAATGCCCAGAAAACGCCTCCCGGGTGCGAATCCTTCATTGTACCGAAACAATGCTCCAAGGATAACCCGGTTACGATTGTAACGCTACAATATACACAAGTATCTTGGCAAGCCTTGTATTGGTACAATATTTTCTCGATTAGCCTTCGAATCAATCGCAATCGAGCCTCACCTCTCACCTTCGCCACGCGATTCCGAAATTTCTCCTGATAAATCGCTCTTTATTCTTGAAAGCCGCCAGCTATTCTCCTACCTTGCGGCTTACCGGGATCTGACATCACAACGTGCATGTCAAGATCCGGGCAGAACAGCAGTCCGCACTCAATCGGCGGAGGCATGACCGGGCGACGGATAGCGTGTCCCTGGAGCGGAGAGTCTGCGGTCTCTCCCAAGCCTCGACATCACACGCTAGCCGACAGCTTGAGGACGGGGACAGACGGTAAGATTTGAACGCAACCCTAACGCGTCCAAGACAAGGTCGAGCAAGGAGGAAGGAACAATGGCAAGGATTTATCGCGGTCCCTTCACCGAGACTCTGATCAGATCCAGTTCCCATGACTTGATCTATGCCTTCAGCGGTGACGACCCCGTCACCGGACGAGGCGGCGTTAACGGCATCGATGGCGGAGCGGTGAGGATAGGCTGCTCGGCGACAGGACTGCTCACGCCCTTGATGGTGAGATAGAAACGCCATATCGAGCGGAGAGGATTTCGCTCACGTCGGGATCGATCTCGGCAGCGTCATGCGCGTCGATCAGCCGACCACGACGAGTTCCTTTTTCGGCTAGCCGGCACCACGGCAAGCGAATCAAGAAAAATGGAACAGCGCTAACGCGCTGAAGGCACAAGATCGTCGACTCCTAATCGGCGGTTCTAGCAACGAGTATGCTAAAGTGCATCTTGCTCTTCCGGAAACTTTGCGAACTTTCTCAAGGCCAAGGTCCTGCGGGATCCTTGGCGCCTCCTCGCAAGGGTAACTAGGGTATCGCTCTGATACAAAAGCCGTTTTCGAGGTTTTGCTAAGCGACGCCATGCTGGGTCATCCAGCTATCGGGACGCGAGGGCAAGACCCCAGCCATCCGTAAGCAAACCTTCGACGATGGCGGCTAACGAAACGACTCCCAAGGAATCACCATGCTTTCCCCCATGAATCTCCAGCCAATCCCCACGCAACCTTCAAGAATGCCGGTCGCTCATCCATTAACTATCAGCTGCCCGAAGCGAGGCACCGAAATGCTCACCTTGGGCTTGGTTCATTGTCCGGATCACACGTCAAGACAGGAGACTCCAATAACACTGTGGCTAGCCTCTTCAAGCCCCGGCTTCGGCGCGCCACAGAGTAAGGGTCGACGCAAGATGCAACCCAACAAGAGCAGCCATCAAACGTCTATTCCGGCAATGAGTTCGGACCATTCGGCCAAACCCTAGTTCCAGCGAGGAGCAACAAGCAATGGCGACGGTCACCGGCGGTCCCTTCACCGAGACTCTCATCGGAACCACTTTCCATGACGTAATCTTCGCTAACTCCGGTGACGACCGTGTCACCGGCCGAGGCGGCGATGATACCGCCAACGGCGGAAGTGGAGACGACATGTTGTTCGGCGGTACGGGCGCCGACACACTGACTGGTCGGTACAGAAACGATACGGTGACCGGTGGAAGTGGCGATGATTTCGTAAGCGGTGATTCCGGCGATGATTGGCTCTTTGGCGGTGATGGGGACGACCTTGTTTTTGGCGCCACCGGAGTAGATGTCGCCAAGGGTGGCGACGGCGCGGATTCGCTCGGCGGGGCTCCCGGCAACGACAGCCTCTTTGGACAGAATGGGGCCGATTCCCTGACCGGCCTCGATGGGGAGGATCTGCTCCGCGGTGGTGCCGGCAATGACCACCTGGATGGTGACAATGGGAACGACAGCATCTTCGGCCAGGGCGGAGACGACACCGCCTATGGTAGGGATGACCACGACTTCATTGTCGGCGGCGGCGGCAGCGACAGCATCTTCGGCGGACTCGGTGACGACGCTCTGCAGGGTAACAACGGCATCGACACGCTCTTCGGCGGCGACGATAACGACAGCCTTCGCGGCGGTGGCGGCGCCGACTTTCTGATCGGCACCCTGGGCGATGACATCCTTCGCGGCCAGAACGGGGAGGATGTCCTCGACGGTGACACCGGAGCCGACACGGCCTATGGCGGCGCCGATGACGACGAGGTCGTCGGTGGCGGCAACAGCGACACGCTCTACGGTGACGGGGGCGATGACCGCTTGTTCGGCGGCGACGCCAACGACAGCCTCTACGGGGGTGCCGGGAACGACACCATGACCGGTGCCGTTGGTCTTGACCTCTTCACCGGCGGCATCGGTCAGGACACCTTCGTCTTCACCCCCCTGGAGATCGGTCTGGAGGCCACCATTGCCGACTTCACCTCCAATATCGTTGACCCCGGTAGCGCCGACCTGATTGCCCTGGCGGTCAGCGGCACCAGCGGCCTGTGGATCAGTGACGCCACCTTCGACGGCTCCGGTCCGCATGTCCGCTTCGACAACCCAACTGACCTGCTTCAGGTCGACGACAACGGAGACGGCACCGCCGACTTCGAGATCGCGCTCACCGGGATCAGTCAGGCCGACCAGCTGACGGCCACGGACTTCCTCTTCTCTTAGAGCTGGAGCTTGAAGCAACACCCCCCAACCGCAGCGCAGGCTAGAAAGGAAAGAGCAATGGCCATCATTACCGGAGACCCCTTTACGATAACCATCTTCGGCACCAGTGCAGCAGATACTATTGCCGGCAACTCTGGCGATGATCGCATCATTGGCCGGCTTAGCGACGATGTGATGGACGGAGGAAGCGGGGATGATTCTGTTTTTGGCGGTTCAGGTAACGATACCATTTTGGGTAAAGATCGAAATGATATGCTCAACGGCGGTAGCGGTGATGACGTGCTCACAGGTGGCTCCGGGTCCGACCTGATCTTCGGTGGAGACGGCCAGGACAGTCTCGGTGGCACAAGCGGCTCCGACATCCTCAAAGGCGGTGAGGGAGACGATACGATTCAGGACTTTGAGGGCGAAAATACATTCTTTGGACAAGGTGGTGCCGACAGTCTCATTGCTTCGGCCAGCAACGACGTTGTTCGCGGAGGCGCGGACAATGACTATGTGAACGGGAACCAGGGAAACGACAGTCTTTTTGGCCAGGGCGGAGACGATATCGTCTACGCCAGGCAGGGTGACGACTTGGTCGTTGGTGGCGGCGGCAGCGATAGTCTCTACGGCGGCGACGGTGACGACGCTCTGCAGGGTAACAACGGCATCGACACGCTCTTCGGCGGCGACGATAACGACAGCCTTCGCGGCGGCGGCGGTAGCGACCTACTGGTGGGCACCCTAGGCGACGACATCCTTCGCGGACAGAACGGGGCCGATGTCCTCGACGGTGACACCGGAGCCGACACGGCCTACGGCGGCGCCGACGACGATGAGGTCATCGGCGGCGGCAACAGCGACACGCTCTACGGTGACGGGGGCGACGATCGTCTGTTCGGCGGTGACGCCAACGACAGCCTCTACGGTGGTGCCGGAGACGACACCATGACCGGTGCTTTGGGGCTTGACGTGCTCACCGGCGGCATCGGTCAAGACACCTTCGTCTTTACTCCCCTGGAGCTCGGCCTGGAGGCCACTATTTCCGATTTCACTTCCAACGTCGTCGACCCGGGAAGCGCCGACCTCCTCGCCGTTGCGATCTCCGGCTCCAGCGGCCTGTGGATCGGAGATGCCGCTTTGGACGGTTCGGGGCCGCAGGCGCGCTTCGACGCCGTCCTCGACATCGTCGAAGTGGATGACAACGGCGACGGCAGTGCGGACTTCTCCTTTGCCCTCACAGGGATCACACAGGCCGACCAGCTGACCGCCACCGACTTCCTCTTCAGCTAGTCCCTCCTGCAAAGCACTGCGGGAGCAAGGCGAAGACGGAACAACTCGGCCTATCCGCAGAAAGGGCTTCCCAAGCACTCTGAACCGGGCACTTGGACTTGTCATCGGCGGAGATCATCCCTCGTCCGCCGGCAAAGTCTGCTCACACACACCCTTACAGGAGAAAAGACCATGGCGATCATCTTCGGAACGTCTCTGTCTGAAAGCATCTACAGCACCAACCTGGACGATATGGTCTACGCGGAGACGGGCTACGACTTCGTCCAGGGCCGCGATGGCAACGACACTGTCTATGGAAATGTCGGTGGCGATACACTGTTTGGCGGTTCCGGCATGGATACGCTGGATGGTGGCATTGGAACGGACAGTCTGTTTGGCGGCGAAGGTGCTGATCACTTGATCGGCGCAGCCGGTCAGGACACCATGCGGGGTGGCACGGGTGCCGATTCGATCATAGGCAGTACTGATGACGACACCCTCCTTGGACAGAATGGCAGCGACGAACTCCGCGGTAGCGACGATAACGACGTCCTGCGCGGCGGTGCCGACAACGACCTCCTCTATGGCGGCGATCACAATGACAGCGTCTTTGGTCAGGGTGGCAACGATACGGCTTACGGGAGCACCGGTGTCGACGTCATCGTCGGCGGCGGTGGCGCCGACAACCTCTATGGCGGTCTCGATGCCGACGATCTGCAAGGCAACAACGGCATCGACACGCTCTTCGGAGGCGAGGGAGACGACAGCCTTCGCGGCGGCGGCGGCGCTGATTTCCTGATCGGCACCCTGGGCGACGACATCATCCGAGGACAGAACGGAGAGGACTATCTCGACGGCGATACCGGGGCCGACACCGCCTACGGCGGCGCCGATGACGACGAGATCGTCGGAGGCGGCAACAGCGACACGCTCTTCGGTGACGGCGGCGACGATCGCCTGTTCGGCGGCGACGCAGGTGACACTCTCTACGGCGGTGCCGGGGATGACACCATGACCGGGGCAGTCGGCCTTGACCTGCTCACCGGCGGCATCGGTCAGGACACCTTCGTCTTCACTCCCCTGGAGCTGGGGCTGGAGGCCACCATCACCGACTTTTCCTCCAACGTCGTGGCCCCCGGCAGCGCCGACCTCATCGCCCTGGCGGTCTCCGGCACCAGCGGACTGTGGATCGGCGACGCCACCTTCGACGGCTCCGGGCCGCAGGTCCGCTTTGACGACTCCACGGACCTAGTAGAGGTCGACGATAACGGTGACGGCAGCGCCGACTTCGAGATCGCCCTTACCGGCGTGAGCCAAGCCGATCAACTGACGGCCACGGACTTCCTGTTCAGCTGATTTCAGAGAGAGGATCGGCCGGCAGGTCCGCACGCCGGCCTGTGAGGGGGCTCACGCCTTAGCTCTGGCCCCGTCCCGTTTGGCTGCTGCTTGGCTGTGGCCACAAGACCTGTCGAGCCGGCGAAAAGGAACCTCCTTGGGGATGCTTGCCAGTCTCTGCCGTAGATTAGTCATAAGTGCGCTTTAGCATCGATGACCAACGACACCGACGGCAGCAAGCCGCAGGCCAACTCGCGGAGAGAGAAGCATGGCGTTCATCCCCGGAACCGAGGGCCCCGACACCCTCAGCGGTACCAACTTCGTCGACACCATCCTGGGCTACGGCGACAGCGATCGCCTCTACGGGCTTCAGGGAGACGATTCCCTCTTCGGCGGCACCGGAAACGACTTCCGGCTCTACGGAGGGGTCAAGGACGACCTGCTCTATGGGGACCAGGGCAGCGATAGCCTATTGGTGGGGGATCAGGGCAACGATGCCATCTACGGTGGCGGTGGACGAGACTTCGATCTCTACGGTGACGTCGGCAGTGACCGCGTGTTCGGTGGAGGCGGCAATGATAACGGCCTCTTCGGCGACAACGGGACCGACCGGGTCTTCGGCGGCGACGGAGACGACCGGAACCTCGAAGGAGGCAACGGTAAGGACCGGCTTTACGGCGGCGACGATAACGACCGGGGGCTGAGCGGCGGAAATGGAAAGGACCTGCTCTACGGCGGGACCGGTCGCGACCAGGAGCTCTTCGGCGGAAAGGGCAGCGACACGCTGCGCGGCGATCAAGGCGACGACCGCTTGCTTTATGGCGGCAAGTCGTCGGACCTGCTGTTCGGCGGCCGTGGTGACGACAGCCGCCTCTTCGGGGATGAGGGATCGGACCGCATCTTCGGCGGCCGCGGCGATGATACCGGTCTTCAAGGCAAGGGCGATGGCGACCGGATCTATGGTGGCAGCGGGAAGGACGCCGCGAACGGCGGCGGCGGTGCCGACACTCTATCTGGCGGCTCCGCGTCCGACAGACTGTTCGGTAGCGGCGGTCGAGACGCGCTTTACGGTGGCGATGGCCGCGACGCCCTCTACGGTGGCTCGGCCAACGACATGCTTTTCGGCAACAAGCAGAACGACACCGCTTTCGCCGGGACCGGCGACGACCTTCTGCGAGGCGGCCGCGGCAGCGATCTGATGCGCGGCCAGGCTGGCGACGATGATCTCTTTGGGGGACGCGGAGGGGACCATCTCTACGGCAACAAAGGCTCGGACCGCGTGTTCGGCGGCTCTGGATCGGACCTGCTGTCAGGCGGGAAAGGCCTTGACGCCCTGACCGGAGGCTCGGGCGACGACACCTTCCAGTTCGGCTATGGCTTGGAGGGCCCCCAGGGTTCGATCGAGGACTTCAGCGGTTCGGCCGGCGACGATGACGACGACGATGACGATGACGACAAGATCAAACTGTCGGTCGCCGGCAGCAGCGGGGAGTGGATCGGCACGGATGCCTTCGACGGAGACGGTACCCCCCAGGTCCGTTTCCAGGGTGCCAATGACGACGATGACGACGACGATGACGATGACGGCGAGCTGCAGGTCGATGTCGACGGCAACGGAGACGCGGACTTCACGGTTCAGATGGTGGGTATCGACAAGGCCAATCAGCTGACCTCCACCGACTTCATCTTCGTCTGAAGGAGGATCCGGCCACCATTCGATGGTGGCTGGCCCGCCTTGGCAGCGGCACGAGCAGTAGGGAGATCGCCAGGTTGACCAGCAGCCGCTTGCGACGCGGCGGCAACAAGACTTGCTCTAAGCCTCTTTGCGCAAGTGGTCCGAGTAAGAGATGACGGTGGCCCCCTTGGCCACCTCGTCCTTCACTTCCGAGGCGTACATCTCGCCGCAGACGAAGGCCGGCATTTCCTCGCCGTTGTAGCTGACGCCCTTCTCGCCGGGGATCTTTGCTGCGACCACCACCGAGATGCCCGACTCGCCCTCGAGCCGCAGATCGACCTGGAGCGAGAGAAAGCCCCAGCCCTGGCGTCCCCTGACCAGGCTCGCGTTGCTCAAGACTTGAGAGTGCGAACTCTCCACCAGCTTAAAGGCACCCGTCGCCCAATCGTAGTCGACGATGATCTGGTTCTTGTTGTCCTTTCGCGTCTCGTCCGACCAGATCATGAGGGAGACGGACTTGCGGGCAAGCAGCTTCAGCGGAAAGGCGACCTCGATCGGGCCGTCACAGGGAAGCTTGGGAAAGGTGTACTGAAAGCCGTGCACCCCTTTCTCGGCGGTCTCGAAAAGGACGTTCGATTCAGACTGCTTCCGATCGCTCAGCATGATCGAGGGGCCATTGAAGATGCGGCCCCGCAAGGCCTTCGCCGGCAGCGTGCCTTCTCGCTCCTCCAGCGGCGGCACCAGATCGATCTCGTCCTTGCCGAAGATCATGCGCGAGGAGCGCGCGGCCGCATGGATGAAAGCCATGGTCTCGCTGACGGTGCTGCCCCAGCGGAAGAGCTTGGCGACCTTGAGCGCATGCTCCTTGAGACAGCTATGCAAGCTGTCGGAGCTGAACATCAAGGAGACCGCCTTGCTGATCTGATCCGATTCCTCCGGATTGACGTAGAGCGCGCCATTGCCGGCCACCTCCGGCAGCGAGGTGGTGCTGGAGGTCACCGCCGGGCAGCCGCTGGCAAAGGCTTCGACCACCGGAAGGCCAAAGCCCTCCGCCATCGTCGCGAACAGCAAGAACCTGGCACCCTTGTATAGTAACGCCAGTTGCTCGTCGCTCAAGTCACTTAGAATAACGAACTTTTCGTCATTACCTTCCTGCTCTTCGATCAGCCCTTCTACTTTCTTCAAGAACCTTTCATTGGTGACCAGCACACATTTTGCATCCTCCGGCAGGCCGTTGTCATAGGCGGACAAGATGCCCGCCAAGGATGCGGGGAGGTTCTTGCGAGGATCGAACTGCGCAAAGAACACGAAGTAGTTGGACCCGATGTCGTCGGCTTTCGGGATCGACTGGCCTTGCAAGCTGTCATGATCCACGAAGGGCGCTTCCGGCGCTAGGCTCACCGTGCGCACTTTCTCCGGGGGATGGCCGAAGCAGGTGATGACACGCGCGCGGGTATACTCCGACACCGTGATAATGATGTCGCTTGGCCGCAGAGAGGCTTCCAACTGTTCAGAATGCTTGTTCTTGAAGTCCGTGCCATAGGCATCTCGGCGTTCCAAGTGGAAGAGGTCATGGACGGTGACCGCCCGCACCACGCCAACCAGATTTGACCAGTCCGGCAACTCTTCATAGATCGAATAGTAGATGGCGACGCGCCCAGCCCCTTGCGCTTTCGCAACAAGGGATGCGAATCTCTCCTTATTTATTATTTGAACGTCTGACCCAAGTTCATTCTTATATTTTCTCAAGTCGTGCGGCCCAGATTTGTTCCCTTCTGGGATGATCAGCACCAACTCCATCACTTGCGGGTTAGCGTCCGCATAACGCCGCAGACCCTTCAGCATGTTCCGGCCGTAGCGCGATATTCCGCTCATCGACAAGCGCGGCTTGCAGAGCCGCGTGACATCCATGAACCACGTAGTCGCCTGGCTAGCGGACTCAGGCATAGACACTCTCCCACACACCGAGGGACATCCTAACCGTATTCTCCTTGATACGAGACCATTCATCCATTGCTAATTGCGCCGGATCGATTGGCCCCGCGAACTCGTCGAGCGTCACCAGCTCGTAAGCCAACGACAAGATGTTCCTCTTCGATTGGTCGAGGGGATCGCTCATGCTTATATAGTACTCGCTGGCCAGCCAACCCAGGAAAGCGTGGAGGCGATCCAGTTCCTCTGCACCATAGTGCGTGCGCCGCTCACGTTGGCTGCAAATCGAGGTGACTGCCGCCTCGAGCTCGCTGTCGTTGGAGAAAACGTGGTCCAGCCCACTGGCCGCAATCGTGTTTGTACTGACCGCCGCCGTCGGAATGCCGCGGCAAATCGCTGGAAAGGCGGTTTTAGTCAGAAAGGTCACACAGCCGTCGCATAGCTCCAGCAGCTCGTTTAAGCCGTTCTCTATCGTCACAATGTTTCGCGGCATATCTTCCACGGATTCGAAATGCTCTTCGACATCCGAGGGGTGCTTCTTCAAGATGACCGTTCCGCCATGCCTGCCGACAAGTTCAGCGACCTTTACGATCGTTGCCCTGACGTCGCGGAAGTCTGGTGGATAGTCTACATTGCCTTGCGGGTGATTGCGCTGCGCCCATCCCGTCCACAAGGTGTTGTCCAATGGCAGCAAGATCAATGGGCGCGCCAGTTTGCGAATTAAGGCAAGGTCGTCCGAGGTCAAGCCTTCCTGTTCGCGGAAGCCTTCGGCATCGCGCACCAGCTGCTTGGCAGCAGCCTTGCCAATGCGAAGCCGTTCCTTCGTCGCCGACGGCGTCGCCTTGGCGAAGACCTCGTGAATTCCCGACTCGGCGAACATGCCCTCCTTCTCGATCAGGAAGTTCGAGAAGGGGGAGCGCTCAATGAATCTGTAAGCGCACCCATAGTGACGAGACGCCAGATAGAATAGATAGCATCCGTGATCTATCTTGTTCGTCGTCAGACAGACCGCTGGCTTGACATGCTTGAAGATCCGGTCGACATGCCATGCAAGCTGCCGCAAGCCGCCTGAAACATTGTTGTCGACACGCGTTATCTGCCAGCGCCGATGCTCCCACTCGACGATCAGCTGGAAGGTCTCATATGTGAGCCATTCAGGCAGCTGCGCGTAGGCACCGTAGGGCAGCTCCGCAAAAAATCGCGGCAACTGCGACAGGCGTGCCGGTACGACAATACGATTTTCGGCAGCGTCGATGCGTCTTGCCGAATGCAGCAGCAAGGACCAGCCGTAACGTTCCAAAGCCAGCTGGAGATCGTTCCAAAACTTAGCCTCAATCTCGTTCTGAAAGCTGGGGTTCGCCGCCAGAATGCTCCGCGTATGTGTCATCGTTGCGCCAAGCTCAGCCAAACGCCTTTCTCACCGATCAAGATCTCGCCCCGCCCATTTTGTGTTGCGGGATGGCCCACATGGCGCCCCCTCCAACAGACTGTGGCCCGCCTTTCTCCTTGAAGCACGCCAATCCGGTTGGGGTCAGCAGTCTCCAGCGGAATCAACGCCCTCACGAAGCCAGAAGTTGAAACCCAGCCCTCCGCCTCGCGGATCGCTGCGTGCCGGCTTAGTTGCGAATGCTACGAGATCGGGCTGGCGTCGACAAGCTTCTGTGGGAGGTTGGCGCGAAGCGTGACTTTGGGAGCACACCACAGGAGAGGATGGAATTGGAATAATTCTCCAGGCCCATAGTCAAAACCTCGGAAAATGGGGTGGATATTACTGCCAACAATCACGCCTTCTAACAGCAACAATTCTGAACTACGATGCTATATTTGGAAAAGATACAGGTTTATACTATTCTCTGCTAAGCATGCGTTGGAAACAGCGCCCGGACTAAGATCCCACTTGTTGGATTCGCCGCCCACCTAATAGCCAATTCAATAAGTAGAGGTAAGTTTTCAAGATCAAACAGTCAAAACCGTTACAAGCAAGGGCAGCTAGAAAGGTTCTCGAATCGACGAATAGCATCAAAATCAGCATACTTAGCAATGTTTTGTTGTATTTCTTCAGAAATAACTCTCTCCTTTTTCACAATTTTCTTTGAACTTTCGATAAATTCTTCCAATATTGGGGGCAACTCATCAATATCAAAGGGATTCAGTCGCTCAAACAAAGATAGAGCGTAAGATAAGTCTGTAAATACTTTGTCATACGGCACAAAGATTACATGGTGGTCACTGTCAAAGTTATCATCCTTCGTGTCCAAGAAACAGCGGCACATCGCGTTGAAATCGTCGATTGCTTGGCGGTGGTCTCTAAAAACATTCCAGGACCGGTCGTTCGGATTGTCAGCGCGCGCCTGGAATGACCGGCATACCTCCGGCAAAGGCCGGACGATGTTGAAAACGAAGACTGTCTCCCCCTTGAGCCATCGTAGTGTGTCTCCAATTCTCCAGTAGAAATTGGGCCTTTTATCACCGACATAGGCTGCCGTATCTAGCTTATCCAACGTATCTATCAGTTTATCCTGATGCGGGTGCGTTTTGGCCATTTCTTCAATGAGTTTTCTTTCGAAAGACCCCTGAGAGTAAGCAAATCGCGGATTGTGTAGTTCATTGAATATTGCAATATCCTTTGAGAAGTGCAGTATTTTTCCCAGTGCACTGGTACCCGAACGCGGGACGCCCGAAACAAACGCGTACTTCTTCTGTAGTGAGCCGCCGTTCTTATGAAATTCTGCATTGTGGGCCAACGGCTTCAACCTTTTGCACGCCTCCAGAACGCCATAGACCCGGATCAGTGTCTCAATATACTGGGAATCAACATCAGCCCCCTCGCCCAAAACTGCCCGCGCCTGGTCCAGGTAGCGCTTCGCCTCGTCGTGTTTCTCGCGATAGGCGAGCTCTTTGGCCACCTTGATGTAGCCGTCGGCCTCATTGGGATAGCGCTCGATAAGCGAGTGAGCGGCGTCCAAAGCGGCCTCGCTGTCACCTTGCGCGCGGTGGAAGTCGCTGGCGATCTTCATCACCCCGGGGTTCTCGGTGTGTCGTATCAGCGCCTGGTCCAGGTAGCGTTTTGCCTGCTCGAAGTCCTTTAGCGCAATCAGATCTTGAATGATCTTGACATAGCCGTTGGCGTTGTCCGGGTGCTGTTCGACCAGGCGCTGCGCTGCTTCCAGGGCCTGCTGACGATGGCCTTGCGCACGGTGGAAGTCGTTCACGGCGCGAAGGACGGAGGGGTGGTCGGGAAAGCGACCGGCGGCCTGGTCCAGATAGAGCCCAGCTTGCTTTATGTCTTTCAGAGCCACCAGATCCAGCGCCGCCCTGGTGTATCCATCGGGCTGGTCGGGGTGCTTATCGATCAAGCGCTGCGCCATTTCGAACGCAGACTGCCTATCACCGGTCGCGCGGAAGAAGTCGTTCGCGGTTCGCACGACATTGAGATGGTCCGGTTCGACCGCCAGGGCCTGATCGAGGAACGCCCTGGCCCTGTCGAATTCCTTGAGCGCCATCAAGTCCTGGGCAGCTCTGAGATGGCCGTCGATCTGGTCGGGATGATGCTGCGCCAGCAAGGCAGCCACCTCGAACGCGCCTTGGCGATCACCCTGGGCGCGATGCAGATCGTTGGCGACGCGCAGCACGAGCTGGTGGCGCGGATGCTTGTCGCGCGCCTGCTCCAAGCAAGACTGGGCTTGCTGGAACTCCTTGAGCGCGATGAAGTTTTGCGCCAGCCGGGTGTAGCCGTCCGGCTGCTCCGGGTAATGGCGAACGATCAGCTGCGCGGCCTCTACCGCTGCCTCGCGGTCGCCCTGTTGGCGGAAGAGGTCGTTGGAGACCCTTAGGACGCCGACATGATGGGGACTCTCGTTGCGGGCCTGATCGAGGTAAGACCTGGCCTGCTCAAAGTTCTTCGACCTCAACTCGCCGCGGGCCATCTCCAGAAGTCTTTTGAGCTCCACCGTACACACCCCAACAAAAAACACTCATTCCTCAGCGAGCCAGCGAGGTGTCGAGCGGCAACGCCGAAACAGCGACACGCAAGCAACGCCGAAATCGGCATCGCGACGCTACTCGTCTAATACGCTTGCTGCCTCCGCGTCACCTACCGCGCATGCGCCGCCGACAATAGCGGTTTGATTGTTGTAAGTCCAACGACATTCGCCATGCCACAGACCGTCACTCACGCGTCTTCGCCCCATTGAAGTGTGTTGCTTGGATGCGACCTCCGGGAACCAAGGCGTCAGCTTCGCCCGTAGTTGTCCTCCAAGCGGACGATATCGTCCTCTTCGAGGTAGGCGCCAGTTTGCACTTCTATCAACTCGACCGGAATTCGGCCGGGATTGGTCAAGCGGTGAACACCGCCCATGGGGATATAGATCGACTCATTTTCACGCAAAAGCTGCTCTCGATCGTCAAGCTGCACCTCCGCCGTGCCCTCCACCACCACCCAATGCTCTGCCCGGTGGAAGTGGCGCTGCAGGGAAAGCTGCCGGCCCGGCGATACGCAGATGCGTTTGACCAGGAAGCGATCGCCTCGGTCAATCGTTTGATACCATCCCCAAGGCCGGTAGACTCGGCTATGGATGGTGGCTTCCGCGCGCCCTTCATCGTCCAGCTCCCCTACCAGCGCTTTCACCTCCTGCGCTTTCTCCAAGGGCGCGATCAGGAGGGCATCGGTCGTGTCGATGACGGCAAGCCCCTCCAGGCCCATGACACAGACGAGGCGAGAATCCGCTCTTACATAACTATTGGCTACGCCGACCAGACGAACATCCCCAGTGATTGCATTGCCGGCCGAATCCTTCTCCGACAAAGACCAGAGCTCACGCCAATTGCCGACATCGGACCAGGAAAAGGTGACTGGCACGACGACACGCTTGTCGGTCTTTTCCATGACGGCATAGTCGAAGGATATCTTGCGTGCCCGGCGGAAGGTCTCGCCCAAGCGCAGATAGGCGAGATCGCGCCAAGCTTCGGCGACCGCAGTTTCCACATGCGCGACGGTCTCCGCCTCCAAGCGGCTGGCCTCTGCCAGAAGCGTGTCACTGCGGAAGCAGAAGATCCCAGCATTCCAAAGACAGCCCTCGGCGATTAACCTTTCCGCGGTCGCGGAATCTGGCTTCTCCAAAAACTGATCGATGTGCCTTGCCGGCTTGCGGTCGGCACCCGGCCGAACATAGCCGTACTCCACGGCCGGGCGCGTCGGCGTCAAGCCCAAAGCCACGATGTTCCCGGCAGCGGCGGCATCGGCCGCCTTTCCGGCTGCCGTCTGGAAGGCCGCTTTGTCAGCAATCAGATGATCGGACGGCATCACCAGAACGCTCGCATCCGGGTCCCGCATCCTGCCGAGGATGGCTGCAGCGACGATCGCCGGCAGAGTGTCGCGCCCCTCCGGCTCCAAGACGATATCGGCCTCGAGCCCCAGCGCCTCGATCTGTTCGGAGACCATGAAACGGTAGTCGTCGCAGGCAATGACGATGGGCGTAGCGAAGTCCGGGCCGATGACCCGCAACATGGCCTGTTGCAGCAGCGAGCGTTCGCCCAAGATCGAGACCAGCTGTTTGGGGAAAGTTCGACGCGAGAGCGGCCAAAGCCGTGTTCCCGAACCACCGCATAGAATGAGAGGGATGATCATCGGCATCTTTGCACTTGTCGGCAGCGCCACCCGTCATTGGCGCACCACTGGGATGAAGCAGGCAGCTGCCAAGCTACTGCCTTACTCCGTCGACTCTTGCAAGACTGTCCGTTCGCGCCAAACAGACGCTCAATCGCGGTCCATCGGGATTCGTCCATGGTGATGACGCCGCTCCGCGGTGCCCCACTTCCGGAGATCTACGTCCGACTAGAGCAGATCGCGATCAGGTGGGCTCACTTGATCGCGAGACTCTGCACTAGACAGCTTCCTGAACAAGATTTGCGAAGTGGAGCTGTCTGATCAACCCAGCCATCGTTCGGTTTCGTATGTGACGAGGAAAGCGTGGATTGTTGTCTCAAATGCCATGGTCACGACCACGGCCAACAGCGGTCACTTGAGCCCTTTTGCTAACTTCTGTCCTGGCAACTGAACCGACCCGGCTAACCTCCCTACCTTGTGCCCGAGAGCGGCCGGCGAACCGCTTTAGCGCCAGCGCCTATGCCGTCTGTGCCCTCGCCAATCTGGCGATTGTGCGCCTTCCCAGCGCTCCGCATCTCCGCACGAGGGTTTGGGGGGCATAGAGAAGCGTGAAGACAGCCCTGTCGGCGGCGAGCCGCAGCGCGTGCGCGGCCAACGGCACCGCCGGCCCTCCCTTCATCTTCTGCCGTCGCGCGGCGGCCATCAGATAGCGGCGGAATGCGATGGAGAAAGCTCTGTTGCACCGCGTCTGCGGCAAACCTGCGATGAGCGCGCAGGCAGGGTCGATACAGCTGGCCAAGGCGCTGTCCAACAGCCCGGAGCCCTTGGGCAAGAGGAGGGACCTGACGGCAATGGTGTCGAAGAAGGCCGCATTCGGCGCCCGATACTGCCGAGGGCTAACAGCGCCCAGCTGCCTCAATGCCTCTCTCCGGGCGTCGTGATCACTGCCTAGCACCAATGCCACCAGCTGCCACTCCAGCCATCTGCGTTTGGCGCGCCCCAGGCGCTCCCGGCTGAGCGTCATGGCCCCCTCGGGTCTCTCGAGATCGCAAAGCGCCGTCGGCGGCATGTCCGAGAGCTCGTCCAACACCGTGAGGCAGCCTGCGACCAGGTCCTTCAAGGACTGGCCGGTAACGGATCCTTCATGCCAGCGGTAGCTGGAAAGGCTCTCTTCGCCACAGGACGCGATCGGCCACCCATGGCGCAGAATCTGCGCGAGGTAGGCCCAGTCTTCAGCAAAGCGGACATCTCGCGGGAAACGAAAGCGCTTCATGACGTGGCTTCGGCCCATCACGGTCGAGATGTGAAAGGGCATGAGCCCGGCATCACGATACCAAGCCGTCCGCCGCCGGCCGGTGGTCACCCCCAAGGGATGCCCGGCTTCGTCCACCATCTCGACCCGGCCCCCGCAAACCTCGGCGCCACCCTCTTCCAGCAGGCGAACGCGACGCTCCAGCGATCGGGATGCCAGAAGATCGTCTGCGTCGGCGAAGCAGACATAGCGGCCGCGGGCCAGGTCCAGTCCCCGGTTTCGCGCTGCCGAGGTGCCTGCGTTGTCCTGGCGTACGACCAGGAGCCTGGGGTCCGCTCGGCTCTTAACCGCCAGAATGGCAGGCGTTGAATCGCCCGAGCCATCGTCGATGCACAGCAGCTCGAAGTCCTCGAATGACTGCCGAAGGATGCTGTCCAGCGCCGCTTCGAGGAACGCTTCGCCGTTGAAGACCGGCAGCACGATGCTCACCAAGGGCGCTTGGCCGTCACGCTCGACGTAGCGCTCGACATAGATCGACCGGAGCGGTTCCCCGGTGCCGGGGCTGGTGCTGATCAGTGTGACCGCCTGCGCTTTCAGCCAGAGCAGCAGGCCGTCCAGCGCGCCCTGGCAGGCATTCTCCAGCGCCGACAGCTCCTCCTCCAAACCATGCAAGACCAGGGGCTTGTCCGGGTCTGCCAAGATCAGCGCTAGGCCAAGTAAAGCTCTCCAGAATGGCGGCAGTCGATCGACGGCCACGGGCGAGCCGGAGCCCTCCAAGCCCGTAGCAGGCAGCTGGATGACCCGCTCGGCCAAGCCGGCGGGCAATGGGCGAGCTGCCTCTTCCGGACTGCGCAGCAGGTGCACGGATGGCCTTTCCAGCAGTGCGGTCAGCTTGGCTATGTCGCTATCGGATCCCTTGTCGAGGAGACGGTCGGCGAGCACCAGCACCCGACCAAAGCCATCGTAGAGGTCATTTCGATCCAGCAAGGTGTCCGGCAAGACCGCCAAGGCTCGCCCCTTCCCTGCCAGGGCTACCGCGGCGGGTCGGCTGCCATGCCCGAGAACGACGATGCCGTCACAGTCCCGGTACAGCGCCGAGAGCTGATCCGCAGCCTCCTGTCCGGGCCTTGTCACTTGTCGGTTCACCGCGCCACGCCGATTGAGTTTGGGTAGCCGCTCGCAAGACCCCCTAGCCGCCGGCGCGGCCGGAAGGAGCGACATCGACTCAGGCGATTAGCACTTTGCCGGCGGCGCCCGCCAGCAGTTAGCTGCAAACCATCAGAAACTGCAGTCGCCTGAACGGCGGACGTCGAGGCCAAAGGCCTGCTTGAATCCCGCTTCGCCTGCCCGCGTCAGCGACAGCGTGCGAGGACGCTCGGCCCGGCGGAACCAGCGTTGCTGCAGATAGAAGTTCATCAGCTGCGCCCCCAGTCGGCCGGCCAAGTGAGGGCGCCGCTCGCTCCAGTCCAAGCAGGGTCGACAGAGCGGCCGGCTGCTCTTCTTCTCGCCGCTGGAGAGATCGATGCCGAGCTCAGCGAAGAAGGACTGCCCCGCGTCGGTGATCAAGCCACCGTCCTCGGCCAGCTCGATCTGGCCGCGTTCCACCAGACGATCGGCAACGGCGACCGCAAGACCGCCGGCCAGGTGGTCATAGCAGCTGCGAAAAGCCTTCAAGGCCGGATCGCGCGGACCGGTGCGCACCTTGGGCGGCGCAGTCATCGCCGAGAACTGCATCAGGCTCTCCAGTAGGTGCGCGACCTCCGGCGATGCCAGCCGATAGTAGCGATGGCGGCCCTGCTTGGTCACCGCCATGGCCTTCCCCTCGATCAAGCGGCCAAGATGGCCGCTGGCCGTCTGCGGGGTGACGCCGGCCACATTGGCCAGTTCGCAAGCGGTGAGTGCGCGGCCGTCGACCACGGCATAGAGCATGGCCGCTCGCCCCGGATCGCCGACGAGGGCGCCGATCTCGGCCACACGGGCAGGGGTGCTCATCTCCATGGCCTCCCATCGTTTCTCCTGATGCGACCCAGTCTAACATCCGGCCGGCGGCCGACGATACGGTCTTGAGCGAAACATCGCCTCGTGGGCCGAGGGCAGAAAGGGCGGATCAGCCAGCAATCGGGAGTGCCAAGCCATGTCGTTCCGCCCCTTGTTGTTCCGCCTCCTGTACAGCCTTCTCGCCGGCCTGCTGGCCACGTCCTTCGCATTAGCCGGAATAGGGGCGCCACCAAGGCCGTCGAACTGGCGTGCCGACAGGCCCCAGGCGGCGCAACCGCAGTCGTCAGGCTGGTAAGCTCGGCAAGCCTGCTTAGAACGCAAGCGCAGCGATGCGATGGCCGCTATCGGCCAGGCGGCGAGGCGAAAGGTTCTGGAATTCGACCCGCCAGGCATGGCTTTGATCGGGGTCGTGGCTGCCGATCGGGCCCGGCACGTGGTCGATGCGGGTGAGCGAGCAGTTGTCGACGCACATCCGCAAGGCGTGCTCCGGGTGCAGGCCCAAGGCCTCCGCCAAAGCAGCGCGTATGGTGCCGCCGTGGGTGACGGCCACAATGTCCCGGCCCTGATGCTGGTTGTTGAGCTGATAGACCCTCTCGCGCACCCGATCCATCAGGTGGACGAATGATTCGCCGCCGGGCGGGGCGGCTTCGGCGGGCGCCAGCCAGAAGCGGTGCCAATGGCCAAGGTCGCCGTTCTTGACCTCTTCATAGGTCCGGCCCTGCCAATCGCCGAAGTGCTGCTCCATCAGTTCAGGCAGCGCGATCGGCTCCGGTGCCGGCCGCGCCATGCGCTCCCGTATGGCCTGGGCCGTCTGAATCGTCCGGGTCAAGGTCGAGGTCACCCAGTAGGCATCCGCCGGCAAGAGATTGGCCAGGGCTTCGAAGGTGGGAGGATCATCGACCTCGCAGGGATAGTCGCACTGTCCGTAAAGGCGGCCTTTGTTGGCCGTTACCGGGGCGTGGCGAACCCACCACCAGCGGGTCTCGGTCATGTTCTCGTCCTCGCAATCAGGTCAGCAGCGCCGCCGCAACCAACAGCACCGCGATCTCTCCGCTTTGCTCCAGCCCGCCCAGCACGTCGCCGGTATAGCCGCCGATCTGCCATCGGGCCAGTGCGCTGACCGCAAGGAACGTCAGCGCAAGCAGCAGGGCTGCCGCCAAGGGAAAGGCCAAGCCCGCCCCGCCCAGCCATGCCGCAAGGCCCAGCACGATTGCGCCCAGGGCCAGCGCGATCAGGGCCACCGACATCGGAGGTTTCCCGGCTGCCGCCGACTGGCCTTCGCTGCGCACCAGCGCGGTGGCACGCATGAAGGCCGGCAAGAGGGCGCGCGCGCCGGCATGGGCGGAGACGAGCGCAACAGCCACGGCCAGAGTGTCGGCCAAAGCCGCCAAGGCGGCAGCCCGCAGGGCCAGGCTCATCACCAAGGCGACGGCGCCATAGCTGCCGAGCCTGCTGTCGCGCATGATTTCCAGTTTGGCATCGCGGGCCCAGCCGCCGCCAAAGCCGTCAGCCATGTCGGCCAAGCCGTCTTCATGCAGCGCACCGGTGAGAAGGAGGCTGCTGGCCAAGGCCAGGAGGGCGGCTAACCAGGGCGACAGACCGGCCCAGACGGCGAGCCCGAAACTGGCGGCCGAGAGCAAACCGACCGCAAGGCCGACAAGGGGAAAGCACCAGCCGGCCCGTGCCAGTGCGCCCGGCTCAGGCTCGGCGGAAAGCCGCAACGGCAGCCGGGTCAAGAACATCGCGGCCAGACGCAAGTCGGCCGCCAGGCGCGATAGGCCCGTCACTCTCCCCAGTCTCCTCTCTCCCTTGCCGCCTGCGTCAAGCTCTGACGCCTCCAGGGACGGCAATCAAGTGCCTTCCCATTCGACCTAAGAGCCGGCTATTGGAAAGCCCGCCGCCCGCCAGCGAGGAGTCTCTTGGTTCATGAGCAAAGCCGACACCCCCTCCAGTCTGGAGGAGATACGCAAAGTTCTGCGCGAGCTGCCCGGGCCTGACCTCGGCGCCAAGCGCGCGGTCGAGACCCGTCAGCTGGAGCTCTTGAAGCCGCTTGGCGCACTGGGGCGCCTGGAGGCCTTGGCCGCCTGGCTGGCGGCATGGCAAGGGCGCGAGGCACCTCACATGGCCAGAACCCGGGTGGCCGTCTTTGCCGGCAACCACGGTGTGGCGGCACGCGGAGTCTCGGCCTATCCGGCCAAGGTCACGACGCAAATGGTGCAGGCCTTTATCGCCGGTCACGCTGCCGTCAATCAGCTGGCCGCCCTGAGCGATGCCGACCTGCGGATCTATGAGCTGGCGCTCGACGAGCCGACCAACGACATGAGCCAGGGCCCGGCGATGAGCGAGGAAGAGGCGGTCCGCGCCATTGCCTACGGCATGATGGCGGTCGAGGAAGGCTTCGACTGCATGGCGCTGGGCGAAATGGGCATCGCCAACACCACTTCCGCGGCGGCTCTCTGCGCTGGCCTCTTCGGCGGCGGCGGCGGCGACTGGGCAGGACCCGGCACCGGCGTCGCCGGAGATCGCCTAGCTCACAAGGCGGCCGTCATCGATGAGGCGCTTGCGGCCAACGCTGACAGCCTAAGCGATCCCCTGACCGCTCTTTGCGCTCTGGGCGGCTTCGAGCTCTGCGCCATCGTGGGTGCGGTCATCGCCTGCCGGCTGGCCCGCATACCCGTCATCCTGGACGGCTTTGCCTGTAGTGCCGCAGCCTCGGTCCTGCATGCCATCGATCCGGGCCTGCTGGACCACTGCCAGGTGGGCCACGTGTCGGCCGAACCCGGTCACCAGCGCCTCTTGCAGGCGATCGGCAAGGCCCCCCTGCTCGACTTCGGCATGCGCTTGGGCGAGGCATCCGGCGCCGCACTGGTCCTACCGCTGCTGCAGGCGGCCTGTTCCTGCCACAACGGCATGGCGACCTTCGAAGAGGCCGGCGTCAGCAGTACCGAAGAATAGAGGGACGAAGACCTTTCAGGCCGGCTCGAACAGTTCGATCGGATTCCCCGAGGGGTCCTCGCAGAGGATCTGCCGTCCACCGGGGCCCGATAGGATCTCGTTGCGGAAGCTGACGCCGGCCGCCTTCAGATCCGCCACCAAGTCGTCCAGTCCCGAGACCCGGATGACGATGCGGCTCCATCCTCCCGCTACCGGCTGTGCGCCGTCCGGCATGGGCTTGGAGGCCGAGGCCAAAGGGCCCGCCAGCCAGAGCTGCAAGTCATCGCGCTCGAGGATCGCCATGGCCGGGCCAAACTGCTGCTTAAGCGCGAAGGACAGGCTGTCCCGGTAGAATGCCACTGCCGCATCGACATCCTCGACGATGTATCTGACTTGTGCCATCGGCTGCTTTCTGCTCGATCCCTGCGCGCAAAGGAGGCGGCGTCAGTCTAGGATTTCGCGCAAAGCCGACGCAAGCTCGTTGCGCCGGAAGGGTTTGGCCAAGAAGGGCGCACTCTTGTGCACCGGCCCCTTGGCGCTAGCAGCATAGCCCGACATGAGCAGCACCTTGAGGTCGGGCTTCTCGGCCCGAGCTTCGCGCGCCAACGCGGCTCCATCGGTGTTGCCGGGCAGCACGACGTCGGAGAGCAGCAGGTCGAAGTGCCGCCCGTCACTCAGCACCTGACGCGCGATCTCGGCGTCCGCAACGGCCTGCACGCGATAGCCCAGATCGAGCAGTATCCGCATCGTCACTGACCTCATGTCGTCATCGTCCTCGACCACCAGGATGTTCTCGCCCTTGCTGTGCCGCGGCCGGCCGGCCGCCTTGGACCGATCGCCGTCGAGGGCTGCCTCATCGCGCGGAAGGTAGAGTTTGACGCTGGTCCCCCCTTCCTCCCTGCTGTCCAGCGTGACCTGGCCTCCGGACTGCCGGGCAAAACCATAGACCATCGCCAGCCCCAGGCCGCTGCCCCGGTCCGGGCCCTTGGTGGTGAAGAAGGGCTCGAAGGCGCGCGCACTGACCGCCTGGGGCATCCCAACCCCGTCGTCGCTTACCGCCAGCACCACGAAGTCGCCTGCGGCCGCGTCGGGATCCGACGTCGCAGCACCATCCAGCTCCAGGACTGCGTTGGTGCATTGGATCTTGATGCGTCCGCCGTTCGGCAAGGCGTCGCGCGCGTTGAGGATCAAGTTGATCAAGGCATTCTCCACTTGCCCCGGATCGGCGCGCGCCTGCCAAAGGTCCGATGCGATCTCCGCTTCGATCTCGATGGTCTCGCCCAAAGTGCGTCCCAGCATCCCCAGCATCCTGTCGAGCAGCACCGCCAGGTCGATGGCGCGGGGCTGCAAGGCCTGGCGCCGCGAGAAGGCCAGGAGACGCTGGGTGAGCTCTGAGCCGCGCTGCGCTGCGTGCAGGATCGGGTTGGTCAAGGAGTCATCGAATCCGTCCAACTCGGCGAGCAGTTCGGCATTGCCGTGGATCACCGCCAGCAGGTTGTTGAAGTCGTGCGCGACGCCGCCGGTCAGCTGGCCTAGTGCCTCCATCTTCTGGGCATAGGCCATGTGCGCTTCGGCTTCCTTCTGCTCGGTGATGTCGCTGGTGATGCTGCAGGTGCCAAGCACCTCTCCCTGCTCGTCGATCAAGGGAAAGCGGAATTTCAGCCAGTGCAGCCGTCGATTGCCGACAACCCGACTGCCCTCTTCCTTCATCGGGGCCTTGGTTACCATCACCCTGCGATCGGCGTCCAGCACCGCACCGGCACGGTCCGGATCCACGAGGGATTCGTAGGTCAAGCCGACGGCGTTGTCGGGAAACTGCTCGGGCGTGCTCTCCAACCAGTTGCGGCCGTGTGCCAGGATGCGCCCGTCGCGATCCTTCAAGACGATGGCCATGGGCGCGTTTTCCAGGATCGTCGAGAGGTAGAGAGTCCTGGTTCGCAGGTCTTGCTCGACCCGCGTGCGTTCCTCGATTTCAGACTGAAGGGAGCGATTGAGTTGCTCCAGCTCGCCTGTTCGCTGGATTACCCGGCTTTCCAGGGTCCGATTAGCCTCTTCCAGCCGCTTTTCGAGGACGACGTGGTCGGAGATATCTTCTTCGGTCAGGACGAAGACGAACTGGCCGGTGACCGGGTCGCGCCCCCGCTTGGCGGTGACCCGGTGCCAACGCTCGCCGCGAAGCGTGCTGACCAGAAAGTCGCTTTGCAGGGTGCGGTCGTCTCTTGCCGACTGCAGAAGAGCCGCGGCGTCGCTCTCTCGGCAAAAGCGCCGGAACAGGGCCTCGGTGGCCGCCTTCTCAACGATCGTGCCGTAACACTCCGCAGCGGCTACGTTTTGCACCAACAGCTGCCCCTCAAGCGTGAAGGTGCTGACCAGCAGCGGTGTGTTCCTGGCAGCCTCCAAGATACGCAGCGCGTCCGGATCCTGCTTTAAGTCGATCGGATAGGAGGCTTCGATCATCAGGGCTCGGCGCCCCTCCTCGATCCACACGGGCGCAATGTCGGCAACGATCGTGATTGGCTGGCCTTTGGGGTAGAGCGTCCAGCCCTCCTGGAAAGAGCTGACCGGACCCTCGGCGGACACCATGAGACGCAAGCGGTCGCGTACGTTTTGGGAATCGCTTGAAAAGTCGCGCGCTCGCAGCTCGGCAAGCGACTCCGCTCCCCAGAAGACCAAGGCACTCTGGTTGCCCCACCACATGGCATGTTGCTCGACGTCGAACACCCAAATGGGGGTCCTCAACCGGTCAAAGCCGGCCAGATCATCAACGTCGGAGAACCAAGGCCAGCCGTCGCGCCTTCTCTCCACTCTCTGCCCCTGCCTCCCGAATTGCCGGTCCTTCTCGGCCACGGCTCCACCACGGGCGCAAAATGCATGGCAGAAAGCCTATCTAGCAAGACTTGTTACCACTTTGTCCCAATACTGCGCCCTAAACGCGATAGATTAAGACAGGAATGAAAGCGTCATGAGAGGGCCGAACGCCCCCTTCGGCACCAGCGTCAATCCAAGACACGGCGAACGGCCTGGGCCAGATCACGGCGTTGAAAAGGCTTAGCCAAGAGAGGGGCGATGTCGGTCGGCATCCCATTGCTGGCCCTCTTGCGCGGCGTGTAGCCGGACATGAACAGCACCTTCAGGCCGGGACGCGCGGCCAAAGCCTCTCTGGCCAGTGCCGTTCCATTGGTGCCGCCAGGCAACACGACATCGGACAGCAACAGGTCGAGAGGCTGCTCCTTGGCCAAGATCTGCCGCGCCAAGGATGCATCGGAGACCGACTGCACGCGATAGCCCAAACCCTGCAGCATCTTCTCTGCCACCACGCGCAGGTCGTCGTCGTCCTCCACCACCAAGATCGCCTCGCCCTTGCCCCGCGGCAGGGTGGCGTTGGGCACCATCCTTGCCAATCCACCGAGCTGTCGCTGACGCGGCAGGTAGAGCTTGACGGTGGTGCCTTCTCCTTCGTTGCTTTCCAGCGTGACATGACCCCCGGACTGCTTGGCAAAGCCATAGACCATCGGAAGCCCCAAGCCGCTGCCCTGATCGGGCCCCTTGGTCGAGAAGAAGGGCTCGAAAGCGCGCGCCTTAACCTCAGCCGGCATTCCTATGCCGTCGTCGCTCACCGTCAACAACACGAAAGCGCCGGACGGCGCCTCCGGATCGGGATCGGCACTGTCTCGCTCGAGAACCGCATTGCTGCAGTCGATCGTCAAGCTGCCGCCATCCGGCATGGCATCCCTCGCGTTCAGCACCAAGTTCAGCAAGACGCTCTCGACCTGACCCGGATCGGCCAGCGCGGGCCAGAGATCCGGTGCGGTGCGGGTCTTGATCTTGATGGACTCGCCCAAGGTTCGCATCAGCATGAGCGTGATGCGCTCCACCAGAATGGCCAGGTCGACGGTCCTGGGCTGCAGGGATTGGCGACGCGAGAAAGCCAGCAAGCGCTGAGTCAGCTCGGCCCCGCGCCTGGCCGCATGCAAGATCGGATCGGTCAAAGAGGGCTCGAGATTGGGGAGGTCGGCAAGCAATTCCGTATTGCCGTGGATCACCGCCAAGAGATTGTTGAAGTCGTGCGCTACGCCGCCGGTCAGCTGGCCCAGAGCCTCCATCTTCTGGACGTGGGCGATGTGGGCTTCCGCCTCTTTCTGCTTGGTGATGTCCGTGGCGATGCAGCCGGTGCCGATGACATGGCCCTGTTCATCGATCAAGGGGAAGCGGCTCTTCAGCCAGTGCAGCTCGCGCCCCTCTATGACGCTGGTGCCCTCTTCCTGTAGTGCCGCCTTGCTCGCCATCACCCGGCGATCGGCCTCCAGCACCGGCTGTGCGAACTCGGCACCGACAACGGACTCGTAGGCTCGGCCGACGGCATCGTCCGGGAACTGATCAGGCGTGGTCTCGATGCGCTTCTTGCCGTGCGCGATGATCTTGCCGTCGCGATCCTTCAAGACGATCGCCATGGGCGCGTTGTCGAGCACCGTCGTCAGATAGAGCGTCTGGGTGCGAAGGTCCTGCTCGACACGCTTGCGCTCTTCGATCTCCGCCTGAAGTGAGCGGTTGAGGCGCTCGAGGTCAGCCGTGCGCTGGGCCACGCGCGCTTCCAGATCGCGATTGGTCTGCGCCAGCCGCTCGCTGAGCGTCACATGGTCGGAGATATCTTCCTCGGTCAGCACGAAGACGTACTGACCGGTCACGGGATCACGGCCGCGCTTGGCGGTGACCCGATGCCACTGCTCTCCTTGCGGCGTCGTCACCAGATAGTCGCTCTGCAGCGTGCGGTCATCCGCCGCCGCCTGCAGCAAGTAGGGCGCATCGCCCTCACGGCGAAAGCGCAGGCCAAGCTCCCCACGCTCCGACTTCGAGCTCTCCTTGTGTGCGCCATAGCACTCGGCAGCAGCCGCATTCTGGGCGAGCAGCTTGCCCTCCAGAGTAAAAGTACTGACCAGCAGCGGGGTGTTCCTGGCAGCCTCTAGAATGCGCAGGGCGTTTGGGTCCTGCTGCAGGTCGATCGGATGCGAAGCCTCGAACAGAATCGCCCGGCGCCCATCGTCGATCAAAACGGGCAGGATGTCGGCGACAATGGTGACGGGTTGGCCTTGCGGATAGAGGGTCCAGCCTTCCTGGAACGAGGTCTTCGGCCCGTCGGCCGATACCATGACGCGCAATCGGTCGCGCACATTCTGGGAATCGGTGGAAAAGTCGCGGGCTCTCAGTTCCTCCACCGACTTGGCGCCCCAGAAGGAAAGCGCGCTTTCGTTCCCCCACCACATGGCGTGGCGCTCGACGTCGAAGATCCAGATGGGCGTGCGCAAGCGATCATAGCCGGCAAGATCGCCAAGCTTGGAAAACCAATGCCAGTCGTCGGTCTTTCCCGCCACGCTCGCTTCCTTGCTCCCTCGTTCTCAGGCCACAGTCTGCCGCTAAATCGTGACCTAATGCGATGCTCCTCTTGACCGGCGCCTCGAAGCAAGGTGTTTTCCTCCTATCAGGGCGCGCGGAGGCCGTTTCGGCGCTCCTATATAGGCGTGCCATGATGCCGCCCAAGAAACAAATTTTATCGACAGTTGATTCTGAGAGCCGACTCAGCTTAGTCTCCCGGCCGTGTGCTGAAATCGGTGACGTATCACAGAAGCGCTGATTCAGGACATGGCCGACTGCGCTAGGGCAGGCGGTCTACATCGAGGCTGAGCCAACCGACGTGCCCTAGGGGATGGCATCGAGCGTCGGCGGGTGATGACGCTATAACACCAACATTCCTCTTGTCTAAATCGACGAGCGCAAAAGACAAGACGCGAGAGGGAGGGTTTACCTGATGCCGGAAGCCGCTTCACAGGCGCAGCTTGACGCCTTGGTGGTTATCTTCACCGAATTTTACTACTGGCTAACCGTCGCTATCATGTTCCTCATCCATGTGGGCTTTTGCATGTATGAGGTCGGCGCCTCCCGGCGCAAGAACATGATGCACACCTTGATGAAGAACACCATGGTGATCCCCTTGGTCACCATCACCTTCTTCCTGTTTGGATGGTGGATCTACTTCGCCTTTCCCAATGGGCCTTTCATCTTTGAAGGCAAAGGCCTGATCGACGCGCCCAATGCGGTGCCCTGGTCAGAGTTGATGGGAACCCACTTAGGCGGTCCTTCGATCAACAATGCGACCGACGTCGACACCAACGCACTCTGGTCCAGGCTCAACGGCGTGTTCTGGGCAGCCTTCCTGCTGTTCTCCTGGACCGCGGCCTCGATCGTCTCCGGCTCGGTCATCGAGCGCATTCGCTCTGGCTCCTTCTGGCTGATTGCGGTCCTGGTGGGCTCTTGCACCTGGATCATCGATGCGGCCTGGGGCTGGCACTATGACGGCTGGATGGTGAAGCTCTTGGGCTACCACGACGCCTATGCGTCGGGCGTGATCCATGCGATCGCCGGCGGTGCTGCTTTGGGCGTCCTGGTGCACCTGGGGCCGCGCATCGGCAAGTTCCGGGCCGACGGCACGCCGCGCAACATCGTGCCGCACAATCCTTGGCTGGTGACCATCGGGCTGTTCCTGATCTACACCGGCTTCTGGGGCTTCTACGTGGCCTGCAACGTGCCGATCATCGATGCGGCCTCGATCGGTGCCGAAGGCGATGCCTTCACCGCCACCAACATCTACCTGACCCCGACCACGCTCTCGGCCATCACCTTCAACTTCCTGATGTCGCTGACGGGCGGACTGATGGCTGGCTACATCATCTCCAAGGGCGATGCCTTCTGGACCTATTCGTCGGGCCTCGCGGGCATCATCGCGGCATCGGCCGGCAACGACCTCTATCATCCGATCGAGGCCATGTTCGTTGCCGTCATCGGCGTCTGGATCGCCTATCGCATGCACTTCTGGGTGGAGCGCCGCTTCAAGATCGATGACGCGGTGGGCGCCGTCGCGGTGCATGGCTATGCCGGCTTCGCCGGCCTGGTGATCGCCGGCTTCATGCTGTGGGGCCATCCCTCCTCGGGTTTCGAGGGCTATGCCCCGATCACGCCTTGGGGGCAGCTTGCCGGTGCGGTGATCATGTTCTGGGTGCTGGGCTTCCTGCCGACCTTCGTCCTGGCAGGGATCCTCAAGGCAGCCGGCGTGCTGCGCATTCCCGAGAAGCTGGAACTGGCCGGCCTCGACTTCGCCGACTTCCACGACCGCTACCTCTCCGAGGAAGACGTGGCAGCGGCCGAGTATGAAGAGGCGCGCCGCCATGGCGTGGTCAAATAGGCCGAGAGAAAGAAGGAAAGAGAAAAATGAGCACGACACCCGTCGAATCTTGGGCTGTTGATCTCAACACGCTCGGACCCGTCTATCCCTTCGTCGGCATCGAGGCGGTCTTGGTGATCGCAGCGGTGGTCTTCTGGGTCGGCTGGCACTTCCTGCAGATGTCGATGGAGAGCAAGGCCTATCAAGAGGACTTGGTTCTGCTGGAGGACCCGCAAGCCTTCGAAAGGGCCTATGCCAATGGAGACCGACGTCCGAAAAAGGAGTGAGGCTCCTTGCGGGTTCTCTCTTGAGGACCTGACCTAACGAGAGCGGCGCGCCACCCGAGCGGGGGCGCGCCGCTTTCCGTGTAACGGCAGCGCTTTAAAGCTGCTTCAGCTTGATGCCCATGCTGGCCATCCCGAGGCCGGCGAAAAAGAGATTGATGCCGACCAGGAGACCCAGGACCCAGGCCGCATCGAAGGGATAGCCGGCAACGATGATGACGCCCAGCCCGACCGAGCAGATGCCGCCGATCGCCGGCCAGAAGCGGCCCCCGGGCACGCTCGAGCGAAAGGCGATGACCAGCCGCAAGATGCCGTCGACGAAGAAGTAGGCGGCCAGAAGCAAGGTCAGCGCCTCTATGCCTTCGACCGGCTGCATGATGAGCAGGACGCCGACGGCGATGTAGAGCAGGCCCATCACCACCTCCATCAGCTTGGTGCCCTCTTCGCTGCCGCGGAAGGTCTTGATCAGGGTGAAGATGCCGCCGATGATCAGAAGGTAGGCGACCACCACCTCGACCGCCAAGGTCGCCAGATGCGGCATCAGTGCCGCCAAGAGCCCCAAGATCACCATGGCGATGCCCAGCGCCAGCATCCAGCCGGCCTTGGCCTTAAGGATTTCCTTCGCCTGCTCGCGGAACTTCTCGTTGTTGGGCCCAAGGTTCACCATGTCACACCCCGCTTGCGTCAGCCGCGAATGGCTGAGGATGGTCACCGCTTGGCCGGCGCCGCAAGAATTTCTTACACAAGAGTCTGACGCCTGCACATGGCGACCCTGCAACAGGCGAGCCGCAGCCGCGCCAAAGTCGACCGGTTGCCTCCTTCCTAACGGCGCCTGTGCCACAATGGAGCGGCCATAGGAAACGTCCATGCTGTCTCTGATCAACATCGTGCTCTTGATCGGCGCAGGCCTCCTGGTGCTCTCGGCCTTCACCAGCCTGCTGTCCCGGCGGCTGGGCATCCCGATCCTGCTGGTCTTTCTGGCCATCGGCCTTCTGGTCGGCGTCGACGGGCCGGGGGGCATCGCCTTCGACAATGCGCCCCTGGCCTACTTTGTCGGCTCGCTGGCGATGGCCGTCATTCTCTTCGACGCCGGCTTCGAGACGCCCTGGAAGACCTGGCGACTGGCGGCCGCGCCGGGATTGGTGTTGGCGACCCTCGGCGTCTTGGCGACAGCCGGACTCGTGGGAGCCGCCGCCGTCTATCTTCTGGAGGTCGATTGGGGTACCGGCCTGCTGCTCGGCGCCATCGTCGCTTCGACCGACGCGGCCGCCGTGTTCCTGCTGCTGCGCATGTCTGGCGTGGTGCTGCGCGAGCGGGTGAAGGCGACCTTGGAGATCGAGTCCGGCAGTAACGATCCGGTCGCTATCTTCCTTGCTCTGGGCCTGGTCAACATGGTCGGCACACCGCATGTGTCCGACGCCCTGGACTTCGCCATCACCTTCGTCGAGCAGTTCGCCATCGGCGGCTTCGGCGGTCTCTTGGCCGGCCTTGGCATGCTGCGGCTGATGAGCTGGCTGGAGCTGGAGGAAGGCCTGGCGCCCTTGGTGGTCGTCGGCCTGGTGGTCACCGTCTTCAGCGCCCTCAACCTCTTGGGCGGTAGCGGCTTCCTGGGTGTCTACGTCGCCGGTCTCGTGGTGGGCAACGGCAAGCTCAAAGGACGCGCCGAGGTGCAGCGCTTTCAGACCGGCATGACCTGGCTCTGCCAGATCGCGCTCTTCCTGACCCTGGGTCTGCTGGCAACACCCAGCCATTTTCTGGATGTCGCCCTGCCGGCCTTGGCGATCGCGGGACTCCTCATGTTCGTGGCACGGCCCTTGGCGGTCTGGATCGGCCTGCTGCCCTTCCGCTTCAGCCGGCGCGAAATGGCCTTCGTGTCGTGGGTCGGCTTGCGCGGGGCGGTCTCCATCATGCTGGCGATCGTGCCGCTCTTGAGCGGCCATCTCGAAGGCCACCTGCTGTTCAATACGGCCTTCATCATCGTGCTGGTCTCGCTGCTGTTTCAGGGCTGGACGGTGCGCCCCATGGCGAAGTGGCTGAAACTCACGATCCCTCCAAGGATCGGGCCGGTCGATCGGGTCGAGCTGACCTTGCCGGGCGAAGCGCAGATGGAGGTCGTGGCCTACACGGTAAACGCCGACAGCCCCATTGCCTCCGGCCGTCCCCTGCCGCGTTTCGCGCGGCCTGCCTTGCTGCTGCGCGAGGGGCGCGTCGTCGATCTGCACCCGGGCGAGCAGGTCCGCGGCGGCGACCACGCCTATCTCTTCGCCACACCCGAGCAATTGCCCCTGCTGGACAAGCTCTTTGCCGGCAGTGCCCCGATCGACCCCGAGGACCGCCTGTTCTACGGCGACTTCCAGCTGGGCGGCAACACGCCGGTGGGCGAATTGGCGGGTTTCTACGACGTCAAGACCGAGGCACCGCCGGAGCTGCGTCTAGCCGACCTGTTCGAAGAGCAGTACGGGTCCATGGTGGAAAGCGGTGACCGCATCCGGATGGACAGCTTGGAGCTTGTGGCCGTCTCGGTGGATGACGGCCGCGCGCAGCTCGTCGGCCTGCTGCTCGACCCGCCGCCGCCGCTTCGGCCCATCCCTTTCCTGCCGTCTTGGAAAGAGATCGAAAGCGCTTTTAAACGTAAGGCAAAGCCTGCGCCCGCTGCAGATCAGGGTGCGGCCAAGCTGCCCTTGCCAGCGCTTGACGATGCGGCGCAATCTCAGCCCGCTATCACCCCGCAGGACCCGAAATCATGAAGCTGCCCCGCCTTGTCGGCCATCGCGGCGCTGCCGCTCACGCTCCTGAGAACACCCTCGCCGGGATTAGGGCGGCGCGGGATTTCGGCCTGGATTGGGTCGAGTTCGATTCGCAGCTAACCGGCGACGGCGTGCCGGTCTTGATGCACGACGACACCTTGCAGCGCACCACCGGCGATCCGCGCAAGATTGCCGAGGTGCCGGCCGCGGAGGTCATCCAGCTGGATGCCGGCAGTTGGTTCGACGGCCGCTTCTCCTTGGAACGCGTGCCGACGCTGGAGGCGGCTGCGACCCTGCTCGAGGAATTGGATTTGCGGGTCAACGTGGAGATCAAGCCCTCGCCCGGCCTCGCGCGCGAGACGGGAATCGCCACGGTCTCGCTGCTGAAGAGACTCTGGTCCCCGACGCGCCCTCTGCCGCTCTTCTCCTGCTTCCAGGCCGAGGCCCTGGAGGAGGCTCGGCGCCTCTGGCCGGAGGCGCCGCGCGGCTATCTCATGCGCTCTCTGGCTGCTGATTGGCGCGAAACCGCAACCCGCCTGGAGTGCGTCTCCATCCACCTTTGGCACCCCGGCATCCGCCCCGACCAGGCCAAGTCGATCAAGGCCGCCGGCTATCAGCTGGCCGCCTATACGGTGAACGAGCCGGCACGCGCTGCCCGCTTGCTGGAGATAGGCCTGGATTGCCTGATCAGCGACGACCCGCCGGCCCTGGCGCCGATCTGCGGCGAGAGCGCGGCCGCCTAGAGCGCGATGACGATCGATCGGATCGATCTATCGTCTGCATCGCACTCTACCACTTTGAAAGTAGACCAGGATTCAGACCGCAGGTCGCTTCGACCTGCGATCATCCTGGTCTAGCCACGACGCTTATCCCCCCTTGGCCTTGGAGACCTCGCCGGTGGTCAGGCGTCGCGGCGAGGGGATGCCGATGACGTGGTAGCCGCAGTCGACGTAGTGCACCTCGCCGGTGACCGCGGTCGAGAGATCGGACAGAAGGTAGAGCCCGGCGCCGCCGATCTCGCCCAGAGCGACGGAGCGCTGCATCGGTGACTGCTCACGCGCCCAGCCGTAAGTGAAGCGGGCGTCCGCGATGGCCGAGCCGGCCAGGGTGCGCACCGGTCCGGCGGAGATGCAGTTTACCCTGATGCCCGCATCGCCCAGATCGCTGGCGAGGTAACGCACCGAGCACTCCAATGCCGCCTTGGCCACGCCCATGACGTTGTAGTTGGGCGTCACCCGCTCGCTGCCGAGGTAGGAGAGGGTGAGCATGCTGCCGCCCTGGCGCATCAGGGGTGCCGCCAGGCGTGCGATCTGGGTGAAGGAATAGCAGGAGACCAGCAGGGTCTTGCGGAAGTTGGCCCGCGAAGTGTCGAGATAGCGGCCCTTCAGTTCTTCCTTGTCGGAGTAGGCGATCGCGTGGACCAGGAAGTCGAGCCCGCCCCAGAGCTTGCCCAAGTGCTCGAAGACGGCTGTCAGCGATGCCTCGTCATCGACGTCGCAAGACAGCATCTCGGAGACGCCGATCGATTCCGCCAAGGGTTTGACGCGCTTGCCGAAGGGCTCTCCCTGATACGTGAAGGCCAATTCGGCGTCGGCGGCATGGAGCGCCTCGGCGATCCCCCAAGCGATGGAGTGATCGTTCGCCACGCCCATGATCAGGCCGCGCTTTCCGGCCATCAGTCCTTTGAGAGCCTGCAAGCCTGCGGCCTCCCCTCATCTTGTCGCCGGGTGTCTCCACCCATTGCGCGACGGCCTGCTGGCGGCCGCCTTACCTCGTGTCCCGCGTCGCCTTTGAAGCGCCCTAGCTCTCGAAGCGCTTGAAGATCAGCGTCGCGTTGGTGCCTCCGAACCCGAAGGAGTTGGAAAGCACGCAGTTCAGTTGCACGTCGTCCTGCCGTTCGGTCAGGATCGGCATGCCCTCGCCTTCCGGATCAATCTCGTCGATGTTGGCCGACGCCGCCAGAAAGCCTTCTTGCATCATGAGCAAGGAATAGATGGCCTCGTTCACCCCGGCCGCGCCCAGCGCGTGGCCGGTCAGCGACTTGGTCGAGTTGATCTTGGGCAGGTGCGCGCCGAAGACCTCCTTGATCGCCTTCAGCTCCGCGGTGTCGCCGATCGGGGTCGAGGTGCCGTGGGTGTTGATGTAGTCGACCGGCGCATTGCCGATCGACTGCAAGGCCATGCGCATGCAGCGCACCGCGCCCTCGCCCGAGGGCTGCACCATGTCAAAGCCGTCCGAGCTGGCGCCGTAGCCCACCAGCTCTGCGTAGATCTTGGCGCCGCGCGCGCGTGCGTGCTCCAGTTCCTCCACCACCAAGGCGCCGCCGCCGCCGGAGATGACGAAGCCGTCGCGGCCGCGATCGAAAGCCCGGCTGGCCTTGGTGGGCTCGTCGTTGAAGCGCGACGACAAGGCCGGCATGGCATCGAAGGTCATCGAGGCGGTCCAGGAGAGCTCTTCGCCGCCGCCGGCGAAGACCAGGTCCTGCTTGCCCAATTGAATGAGTTCCGCGGCATGACCGATGCAGTGCGCCGAGGTCGAGCAGGCCGAGCTCATGGTGTAGCTGACGCCCTTGATCTTGAAGGGCACGGCCAAGGTTGCCGAATTGGTGTTCGACATGACCCTGGGCACCATGAAGGGGCCGATCCGCTTCACCCCGCGGTCCTTGGCGATCTGGTAGGCGTTGGTCATGTCGCGGGTGGAGGTGCCGCCAGAGCCCATGACCAGGCCTGTCCGCGGATTGGAGATCTCGTGACCTTCCAGGCCGGCGTCAATGATCGCCTCTTGAAGCGCCAGATAGTTGTATGCCGCGCCGTCGCCCATGAAGCGGCGCAGCTTGCGGTCGATGTGTGCCTCTATGTCCAGCTTGATCGAGCCGGCCACCTGGCTGCGGAAGCCCATCTCGATCTGCTCGTCGTTGCGCTCGATGCCGGAACGGCCCGCGCGCAAGGCTTCCGTGACTTCCGCTTTGTTGTTGCCGATGGAGGAGACGACCCCCATGCCGGTCACGACGACCCGCCGCATCTCTTGGTCCCCGTCCGCTGCCGGTTCAGGCCGCTTCAGTCTTGAAGAGGCCGACCCTAAGGTCTTTTGCTTCGTAGACGGTCTGCCCGTCGGCGCTCATGCTGCCGTCGGCAATCCCCAATATCAGCCTGCCGCGCATCACGCGCTTGAAGTTCAGATGATAGACCAGACGCTTGGCGGTCGGCAGCACCTGACCCTTGAGCCGCACCTCGCCGACGCCGATTGCCCGGCCGCGGCCCGGCGCGCCCAGCCAGCCGAGAAAGAAGCCCACCATCTGCCAAAGTGCGTCCAGCCCCAGGCAGCCCGGCATCACCGGATCGCCGTCGAAATGGCATTTGAAGAACCAGCGATCGGGATTGACGTCATACTCGGCAATGACCTCGCCCTTGCCGTGCTTGCCGCCGTCCTCGGTGATCTTGCTGATGCGGTCGATCATCAGCATGGGCGGTAAAGGCAACTGCGCGTTGCCCGGCCCGAACAGGCGGCCGTGTGCGCATTCGATCAGGTCTTCATAGGAGAAGCTGGTCTTGCGCAAGGCGCTGTGACCGGCGCTGTCGCTCAAGTGACTAAAACCTCCAGCCAGTAAGCCGCAGCCATACTGCCATCAAAGCGTGGTCGAAGGGAGAAGAGATCAAACGCACTGAACCAATCAAGGCCAGAGACCCTCCGCACCCCTCCAGCGCTCACTATCGCACCATTGGCCGGAATGCAAGTGGCCGCGCGCACGCGGGCACGCTTTCCTCCGCCGTAAAGCTAGCTTGAAATGATTCCAAAAAAGGCACTAAGTTTGGCACAACGCTCTTTAAAACCCCTTCAACTCTGCCTAGGTCTAGCTACATGGCTCATGCACGCACCTTCACCTCGGCCCTCGACAGGCTGCGTTCGGCCGGGCTTCGGCCGACACGCCAGCGTCTGGCTCTCGCCCGTTTGCTGTTCGAGAGCGGCAATCGCCATGTCACCGCCGAGACCCTGCACAACGAAGCCCAGAGCGAGATGATTAAGGTGTCGCTGGCGACCATCTACAACACGCTCCACCAGTTCACTTCTGCCGGCCTCTTGCGTGAGGTGGTGGTCGACAGCGGCCGCTCCTACTTCGACACCAACACCAACGAGCATTACCACTTCTTCGATGAGCGTGACGGCAGACTGATCGATATCGCGGGTCAGGAGATCACGCTCTCCGGGTTGCCCGAGGCACCTGACGGGCGGCGCGTCAAGCGCGTCGACGTGATCATTCGGCTTGAGGATGGCGAGGAGTCAGCGGCTTAGCGGTCAGGTTGATAACGTTTCTCAAATGATTCTAAACTATTGACCAAGCCCTTGATCCAGACTATTTTAGTTTTGTTAAGCCCTCTCTGATCAGGTGAGGGTCAAGCCTCTCAGCCACCCCTGGGGACTGTACTGAGCGGCCCTGCATCCGGCAGGAGCCAGCCGGCCTGGAGCCGGCAACAGTGATCATGCATGAGGAGAGTTTTCCAATGGAGCTCAAGGACAGCAAGACCGAAGACAACCTGAAGGCAGCCTTCGCCGGCGAGAGCCAGGCCAACCGCCGCTATCTCTATTTCGCCCAGAAGGCCGACGTCGAGGGCTACAACGACGTGGCCGCCGTTTTCCGCTCCACCGCGGAGGGCGAGACCGGCCATGCGCACGGCCACCTGCAGTACCTGGAGGAGGTCGGCGACCCGGCCACTGGTGAGCCGATCGGTGCCACCGACGACAACCTCAAGGCCGCGATAGCCGGCGAGACGCACGAGTACACCGACATGTACCCGGGCATGGCCCGTACCGCCCGCGAAGAGGGCTTCGACGAGATCGCCGACTGGTTCGAGACTCTGGCCAAGGCCGAGAAGAGCCACGCCGGCCGCTTCCAGAAGGCGCTCGATTCGCTGGACGCCTAGGACCCGGCTCGAAGCGATTGATCTCCGGGGCCGGCCACCGCCGGCCCCGCTTATCCCTCTATGAATTCTTGAGAGCGGCCTCTGAGTTGGTCGGCCGACGCATGGCTATTGCAAGAGGAGGGGCGTATGGCCGAAGGCAGCCTCGATGCACCCGTCAGGCATCCGATGGATTGGACGGATCCCGACTTCTACGACATGGCGAAGATCGAGGCGGAATTGGAACGCGTCTTCGACCTCTGCCACGGCTGTCGGCGCTGCTTCAACCTCTGCGACTCCTTCCCGCGCCTCTTCGACCTGATCGACGAAGGACCCACCGGCGAGGTCGACGGCGTCAAGAAAGAAGACTATCGCAGCGTCGTGGAGGCCTGCACGCTTTGCGACCTCTGCTTCATGACCTCGTGCCCCTACGTGCCGCCGCACGAGTGGAACATCGACTTCCCGCACCTCATGCTGCGTCACCGCGCCGCCGAGCTGAAGGCCGGCAAGGGCGACTTCTGGTCCAAGCAGCTGACCGAGACCGACCGCAACGGGCGCCTGGCAAGCAAAGCACCGGGCCTGGCGAACTGGGCCGGCAAGCGGGATAACAAGCTGGCTCGCAACGCCATGGAGAGAGTGGCCGGGGTCGATGCCAAGGCCTCGCTGCCCAAGTTCCACGGGCGCACCTTCGTCAACCAGGCCAAGCGCGAGAGCCCGCCCGTCAACAAGCAAGCGCCGGCCTTTGGCCGCAAGGTGGCGCTCTACGCCACCTGCTTCGTCAACTACAACAACCCGGCGACCGGCCGCGCCGCTCTGGCGGTGCTGGCCAAGAACGGGGTCGAGACCCAGGTGGTCTATCCCGGCTGCTGCGGCATGCCGCAGTTCGAGCGCGGCGACCTGACACGCGTCGCCGAGCGCGCCCAACTGCTGGCCAAGGAGCTGGGAGGCCTGATCGACCAGGGCTATGACGTGGTCGCGCTCACGCCCTCTTGCGCCTTGATGCTGAAGTTCGAATGGCCGTTGCTGCTGCCGGACGACGAGAGCGTCGCTAAGCTCAGCAAGGCCACCTCCGACATCACCGAATACGTGGTCAAGATCGCCAAGAGCGAAGGCCTGGCCGAAGGCTTGCAGCCGCTCGACGGCGGCGTCGCCTTGCACATCTCCTGCCACTCCAGGGCCCAGAACATCGGCAACAAGGCCAACGAGATGATGAAGCTGGTGCCGAAGACGCCGGTCGCGCAGATCCTGCGCTGCTCCGGCCATGGCGGCTCCTGGGGCATCATGAAGGGCAACTTCGAGGTCGGGCTCAAGTTCGGCCGCCCGGCAGCCAAGCAGGCCGTGACCACCGCCAAGAAGGCCGAGGATGCCGCGGCCGCCGGCAAGAACGTGCCGGCCAAGACCTACCTCGCCTCGGAATGCCCGCTGGCCGGCGAGCATATCCGTCAAGGCATCGATGCCCTGTCGCTGGACAAGAAACCGGACTTCAAGGAAGCCCCGCATCCCATCGAACTCTTCGCCCGCGCCTACGGCCTGAGCTACTAGCCGGCAGACCGCCGGGCCCAAGGAGACCCAAGTGCCCCAGTCCACCCTCAACAAGCGCCAGATCACCCGCGACGACATCCTGCCGATCGAGGACTACACCCGCGAGCGCAAGACCTTGCGCCGCGACCTGGTCGAGAAGAAGAAGCTGCGCCGGCTGGAGGTCGGCCCGGTCGCCACCTTCTACTTCGAGAACTACGAGACCATGTGGCACCAGATCCACGAGATGCTCTTTATCGAGAAGGGTGGTGACGAGCAGATCGCCGACGAGCTGGCGGCCTACAACCCGCTGATCCCGCAGGGCCGAGAGCTGGTCGCCACCGTCATGTTCGAGATCGACGAGCCCAAGCGCCGCGCCACTTTTCTGGCCAAGCTGGGCGGCGTCGAAGAGCGCATGTTCCTGGAGATCGCCGGCGAACGCTGCAACAGCGTGCCGGAGGCCGACGTCGACCGCACCTCAGCGGACGGCAAGGCCTCGTCAGTGCAGTTCGTCCACTTCCCGCTGAGCGAAACGGCCGCGGCTGCCTTCAAGACGGCGGGCACACGGGTCATTCTGGGCATCGACCATCAGGACTACGGCCACATGGTGGTCATACCGGAGGCGGTTCGCGCGGCGCTGGCGCAGGATCTGGATTAGGCAATCCTGGCCTGATTGCCGACGGGTTAGAAAAAACACGAGGAGAATGTATCCGCCGGCATGTTCCACAGATCAGCGGCACGCATGCCTGGGTTCTTTTCCAAATATTTGCCCACGGCCTCATAGCCGATGGCGTACCCGGCCCAGCAAGGAACTCTACCAGCATCACTGCCTATAAACCATTCGAAATGATCGTACTTGGCGGAGTGAAACTCCGCTCTTGCCAGTTCGAGTGACGTCGCCATCTCGTGGGCGTCCAACGCGACGGACCATTTGTTGGGGGGACCGGGAAACACCTCTTCAGAGAAATGGTCCGCTAGCCCTTCCGAAATCATTACCTCAGCAAGCGTTGCGCCATAGCCGGGACCTCGTTCCCGATGGCAATGATGCGTTTCATGCGCAAGGATCCGTCCGAGGTGTTGGTCGACGCCACTCGCACTGTTGGGGTTCGTTGTGTCGATGAGCGCGATCACCAAGTTCGGGCCGGGAGAAAATGCTCCAATCCCTAAGTGAGGTATAATATAGATTGATTGAGCCGGCGCCACAGCAAAATCTATTGTCTCGGTAGGCAGGTGTTGCTCCACCACACCGAGACATTCGGATAGATCCTTTTCCAATTGCGGAAACTTGCCGGCAAGAATTTGCGCCGTATCCAGAATGTGAGCAGGCATAGCAGACTCTCGGATGCATCCGTGAAAGACATTGCAGACTATTGGAGATTGGCGGCCCCAGCAAGTTGGTCTGTTTGCCAGAAGTCGCCGCGTCCTATAGGGCTCTTCGTTCGCGCTTGCGGCCTCACCGACGTGCCACGGAGAGCGTTCGCGCTGCGCTGGCGCGAGATCTGGACTAGTATTGGCGGGGTGACTGCACCGGGACAGCCGGTACGTCCACTTCCAGCCTTCTGCGCTGCGACAGGCGCAGAAAGCGCCAGAACAGCATGGCCGCGGTGACCGACAGGCCCAGCGCCAGGCCCCACCAGAGGCCCTCGGCGCCGTAGCCGAGCACGAAACCCAAGAGGTAGCCGCAGGGAATGCCGAAAACCCAGTAGCCGAGGCCAGCTATCCACATCGGCACGAAGGTGTCTCTGAGGCCGCGAAGCGCGCGCGAGGCAATGGCTTGTACGCCATCGAAGATCTGAAAGACGGCGGCGATCAAGAACAAGCCGGTGGCAAGCTCGATCACAGGGCGATTGGCGGCATCGTCAACATCGAGAAAGAGGCCGGTCAGAGTCACGGGCAGTGCCAGGAACACGACCGCGGCGACGAGCATGAAGACCACCCCCAAGGCGATGCCCAGAATGCCGGCACGCTGCGCCCGCGCCGGTCTTCCGGCGCCGGTCTCAAAGGCCACCCGGATTGCCGCCGCTTCACCCAGCGCCATGGCCACGACGAAGGTCAGCGCGATGATCGAGATGACGACCTGGTTGGCCGCCAAGGCCTCGGCGCCCAGCACGCCGACGAGGATCGCGGTCACGGCGAAAAGGCCACCTTCCATCAAGGCCAAGCCGCCCAGCGGCGCGCCCAGGGCGAGGATCTGCCGACAGACGGAAAGGTCCAAGCGGATGAGCCCGCGCAACACCTGGTAGGGCCTGAAGAAGGCGGCGTGGGTCACATGCCATGCCAGGGCGGCAAACATCACCCAGCAGACGACGGTGGTGGCCCAGCCGGCACCGGCAACGCCGAGCGCCGGCATGCCCAACTCCCCGAACACCAAGCAGTAGGTAAGCCCTGCGTTGAGGCCGACGGCGGCGACGGTAATCACCATCACCGACTGCGGCCGCGACAGGGCGGCCACGAACTCGCGCAGCACCACGAACCAGAGGCTCGGCAGGAAACACCACACCACGGCGTGGAGATAAGTCTCGCCGAAGGCGAGCACCCGCGGATCCTGATCGGTCAAGGCCAGGAGAGACGGCAGGTTCCAACAGAGCACCATGCCGGGAACCGAAAGGAAGGTCGCCATCCAAAGGCCCTGGCGCAGGTGGTGAGCCCCGGCCTTGGCATCGCCGGTCCCGAAGGCCTGCGCCACCAGCACGCCGACGATCGAGACCATCGCCATGCAAAACAGCATGACCTCCATCATGAGATCGCCGGCAAGGCCGACCGCCGCCAGCTGCACGCTGCCCAGCCGCCCGACGATCGCCATGTCGGTGATCATCATGGCGATCTCGGCGAGGTAGGCTGCCGCCAAGGGTGCGGCGATGGTCAGAAGCGAGCGCAGCTCACGCCGCAGGCCCCCGGTCTCCGGCACCTGGCGTTTGCTCCCAAAGGAGGCGCTTGCGGGCCGGGCCTCTCCGGCAGGACGGCTATCGCGGGTCATTGTTCGAAAGAAGAATCAGAGGGACGGCCTTTGCTGACGTCGCAGCCTATCGTCACCGAAATGCGGAGTCGATGCGAGCGGCCCCAGTCGGCAGAGGCATTAGATCTGGCATCGCCTGTCGGATATGATGGCGATGACGTTGAGGCATAGGGCCAACCACTGCGTCCGGAGGGTTTTCGATTGAACGAGGTACAGTACCGCTATCCTGAGGCAATCGTCTCGGGCGATTGGCTTGAGAGCCATCTCGACGACCCGGACCTTCGGGTCTTCGACTGCACCACCCACCTCGTCTACGAGGAAGGCAGCGGACAGCCCTACAGCGTGGTGAGCGGCCGAGCCGACTACGACGGCGGCCACATCCCCGGCTCGGGTTTTCTCGATCTTCAGGAGAGCTTCGCGAGGCAGGACAGCCCCTATCGCTTCACGCTACCCACGGTCGCTGAGGCGGCGAATGCCTTTGGCCGCCACGGCATCACCGACGGCATCGGGGTGGTGCTCTACGCCCGCAAGTCCATCCAGTGGGCGACACGCTTCTGGTGGATGCTGCGCTGGCTGGGCTTCGACAGAGCCGCGATCCTGAACGGCGGCTACGACAAGTGGCTTGCCGATGGCCGCGCGGTCTCGACCGAGCCCAGCCGCTATCCGGCCGGAAGGCTCACCGCCGCGCCGAGGCCGGAGACCTTCGTCGGCCGGGACACGGTGCTGAAGGCCATCGGCCAATCCGAGACCTGCACCATCAATGCCTTGCTGCCCGACCTGCATTCGGGCCGCAGTTCTCGCTACGGTCGCCCGGGGCGCGTGCCCGGTAGCGTGAACGTGCCGGCGGCGTCTCTGCTGACGCCGGAATCGATGGAGTTCGTCGGCAGCGACAAGGCGCAAGAGGCCTTTGCCGCGGTGGGCGCCGAACCGGCCAAGCGGGTCATAGCCTATTGCGGCGGCGGTATCGCCGCAACGCTGGATGCCTTCCTCATGCATCAACTGGGTTTCCGGGACATCGCCGTCTACGACAACTCGATGAGCGAGTGGGCAAAGGATGAGACCCTCCCGATCGAAACGGATTGACGGGCAGCATCGACAAGGTCCTCTCGGCGATCCACGCTAGGTCAAGGCCTTCCGCACACGAGACCCCAATCCGGCCAGGCGCCGCCTCGGTTCGTTGGAGAAGACGAAGCGCACGTACTGCTGCCCGTGCACCTCTCCCCAGCCGGTCATCGCGGTGGCGGCCACGCCTTGGGACAAGAGCCGCTCCGAGGCCTCGGCACCGCTCAGCCCGAAATCTTCGGTGCGGAGCAGGAGTGACCAACCGCCGCCGGGCAGGCCGACGGGCAGGCCTTCCAGCTCGTCCATGATGAGGTCGCGGCGGGCCTGCAGCTCGGCCAGGTAGCCCGGCAGGTCTTCGGGCGAACGCTCCAGCGCGATGGCGGCGGCCGCCTGTGCGATCCCTACCGGCACCACGACGTTGGCCAGCGCGACGGCGACCAAGTCCGGGATCAGCGCCTCCGGCGCCAGCACCCAGCCGACGCGCCAGCCGATCATGCGCAGTTCCTTCGACGCGCTGCCGACGATCACGGTCCGCTCCGCCATGCCGGGCAGGCCGGCGGGATGCACCAACGGGCGCCCGTCGAACAGCAGCCGCTCCATCGCGGAATCGAGGATCAGCAAGAGGTCGTGTTCCTCGGCCAGGGCCGCGACCTCGGCCCAGTCCGCCTCGCTCAAGACCGCGCCCGTGGGCATGGAGGGCGACATCAGGAGGAAGGCACGGGTTTTCGGGCCGATAGCCGCCGCCAATGCCGCCCGATCCAGCTGCCAAGCCTCGCCCGGCGAGAAGCGGAAGGGCACGAAGCGCGGCACGCCGCCGACCAAGCGGATGCGGTTGATCAGTCCGGCATAGGTGGGATCGGTCACGATCACCTCGTCGCCGACCTCGATCGTGGCCAGAAGAACATTGAGGATCCCCGAGAGCCCGCCTGCCGAAATCAGGCACTGCTGTTCGCTGTAGTTGACACCGGAGAGGCTGGAAACGTGGGCGGCAACTGAGCGCCGCAGCTCTTGCTGTCCGATGAAAGGCAGATAGCTGTTGTCGTCGTCGAGGCCGGCCGCCTCTCGCGTGCGTGCCAGGGCTGCGGGATGCGGCGGCAGATCGACATCCAGATTCTCCAGCCGCAAGAGATCGCTGCCGGCCGCGTCGGCCAGCGCGCCCAATCGGTCGACGCCGATACCGGCAATGCCATCCAACCGCGCCGGTCGGCGCTGGAAGAGTGAGGTCATACTCATAGCGCTTCCCTATCTTTCATAGATTATCTATTATCTCTAAATGGAAACCTCAGAGCAAGACCAGAGCGACCGTTCCCTGGCCAGCGGCATCACCCGGACCCTGGCCGAGGAGATCGTCACGGGCGCGCTGCAGCCCGGCAGCTGGCTGCGCCAGGATCATGTCGCTCAGCGCTTTCGCGCCAGCCACGTCCCCGTGCGCGAAGCTTTCCGCCGGCTGGAAGCGCAACAATTGGTGGAGAGCGTGCCGCGCCGGGGCGTGCGCATTCCCGCTCTGCAGCCGACCGACGTTCTGGAGCTGACGGCCATGCGCGTCGCACTGGAATGCCTCGCCCTGCGCCAGTCGGCAGCCCGCCTGGCGCCGGGCGACGTCAAGGCCGCCGAAGAGGCGCTGGCCGATGGTGAGGCCTCGCGTTCACTCTTGATCTGGGAGGAAGCCAACCGGCGCTTCCACTTTGCCCTCTACCGCGCCTGCGGGATGCCACGCCTCTTGAACACGATCGCCGACCTGCAGCAGGCCAGCGCCCGCTACCTCTTTGCAGCCTGGCGCGATCTGGATTGGCAGCCTCGCTCACAGGCCGAGCATCGCGCGATCCTCGATGCGCTGGAAGTCAAGCTGCCGGCCGAGGCGGAAGCGCTCCTGGCCACGCACATACGGGCTGCCGGCGAGGGCTTGGCCCGATCGCTGATGCAAAGCCTCGACACCACTGGGTAGAGAGTCAGGCAAGGAGAGCCGGAGACTGTCGCAACATCGCCGGGCCGCGATGGCGGGCGATTCGGACATCACGGAATTTTGACTCCGAGCGACTAGGATGGTCTTGATAGAGCGGCGGACGAGGGCCGCCGTCGCGGTCGATGGAAGGCAGGAAGAACTAAGGATGCGCGGAGTTCTCGCTAAGCTGGCCTTGCTGGCCGTCCTCTTGGCGCCTGCCCTTCCCAGCGGCGCCGAGGAAGACGATCCGCTCGTCCAGATCCGCGCCCACCACCTGATGATCTCCACCGACGACTACACCGGCACCCTCGACTGGTATCGCGACAAGCTGGGATTCGAGCTGGTGCGGGAATGGACCACGCCGGCCGTCCCCGGCGCCAAGCACGCCTTCCTGGAACTCGCCGGCTTCGCCATCGAGGTCGTCGACACGCCGACCGCCTTCCAGGAGCAGCGCGCACCGGCCAATCTGACCGAGGCGCTCTCGAACCGGGGATACGGCTACATGGCCTTCGTCGCGGAGGATGTGAACGCGGTCGCTGCCGAGCTGGAGAGCCGCGGCGTCCAGATCGTGCTGCCGCCGACCGACTTCGAGACCTTCGGCCACAGGCTGCTGTTCGTTCGCGACAACAACGGTAATCTGATCGAGTTCATGACGCCGCTGTCGGTCTACGAAGACTAGCGGGTTCCCCAGGGGGGCCTCGGCCTAGCAGAGACGATCGGGGAGCTTACGAGCGATGACGGACGAAGAAGCCCGCGCTTTCCTTGAAGAGCTGTTTGCCGCCGTCCTGTCGCCCGGCGCCGACGCCCGCGTCGTCGACCGCTACTTCACCGCCGACTACCAGCAGCAAACCAACGAAGCCCGGCTGGACCGGGCTCGTTTCGAGGAACACCTGGTCGAGATCAAGACCAAGTGGCAGTCCTTCGACGTCCGCTTCCTCGATGTCATCGCCTCAGGCAACCGCATCGCCGAAATTCACCGGGTCAGGACGGAAGCCGCGGACGGCGAGACCATGACCGCACTCTTCTACGGTTTCTGGACCTTGCGGGACGGCAAGGTCTGCAAGCTGGACGAAGCCTTGCGCATGCTGGAGGGCGATGAAGCCGGCGTGGCTTTAGATTGAATGCCAAAGGCCGAGTGGAGGCAAGGCCTCGACCCGATCAGCCGATCTTCCCGTGGCAGTGCTTGTACTTCTTGCCCGAACCGCAGGGACAGGGCGCGTTGCGGGCGACCTTGCCCCAGGTGGCGGGGTCGTTGGGGTCCTGCTTGACGCCGGCCGGCGGGGCGTTGCGCACCGGCTGGCGCTGCGGGCGCTCCGGCGGCGGGGCTTCGTGCAGGCCGAGGGGGTCGGCGGAGGCCTCGGCGCCGACCAGGGCCGGGTCCTGGCGGGTCTCGTGCATCTCCTGCGGCATCTCGCCGGCGTTCACTTCTTCCGGCGGCGGTACCTCTTGCTGGGTCTGGATTTCGATCAGCGAGAGGATCTGCGTCACCTCCTGGCGCACCTCGACCAGCATGGTCTCGAAGAGCTCGAAGGCCTCGCGCTTGTACTCGATCAAGGGGTCGCGTTGGGCATAGGCCCTGAGCGAGATTCCGTGGCGCAGGTGATCGAGCGACAGCAGGTGGTCCTTCCACTGCTTGTCGACCACGGCCAGCAGCACCTCCTTCTCCAAGGCGCGCATGATGGCGGGCGTGAAGCGGGCGGTGCGCTCGGCCATCAGGCGCTCGTGCGCCTCGGTAATGCGTTCCTCGATCTCCTCGTCGGCGATGCCCTCTTCGTCAGCCCACTTGGTGAGCGGCAGGTCGAGGTGCAGGAGGCGCCGGCACTCCTCGTGCAGCGAGCCGATCTCCCACTGCTCGGCGAAGGCGCCCTTGGGGATGCATTGCGCCACCAGGTCGCCGATGACCTCTTGGCGCATTTCCTTGATGGTGTCGCTGACCTCGTCGGCGCGCATGAGGTCGCGGCGCTGCTCGTAGACGACCTTGCGCTGGTCGTTCATCACGTTGTCGAACTGCAGCAGGTTCTTGCGGATCTCGTAGTTGCGCGCCTCGACCTTCTGCTGTGCCTTCTCCAAGGCCTTGTTGACCCAGGGATGGACGATGGCCTCGCCCTCTTTCAGGCCCAGCTTGGTCAGCATGCCGTCCAGCCGCTCGGACCCGAAGATCCGCATGAGGTCGTCCTGCAGCGAGAGATAGAAGAGCGAGTTGCCGGGATCGCCCTGGCGCCCGGAGCGTCCGCGCAGCTGATTGTCGATGCGCCGGCTCTCGTGCCGCTCGGTGCCCAGCACGAAGAGCCCGCCGGCCTTGACCACCACCTCGCGCAAAGCCTGGACCTCGGCGCGGATCGCCGCTTCCTTCTCCTGGCGCTGGGCCTCTTCCTCGATGCCCTCCAACTCCTGGGCCACGCGCATGTCCACATTGCCGCCCAGCTGAATATCGGTGCCGCGGCCGGCCATGTTGGTGGCGATCGTCACCCCACCGGGGACGCCGGCCTGGGCGATGATAAAGGCCTCTTGTTCGTGATAGCGGGCGTTCAGGACGTTGTGCGGGATCTTGTCCTTCTTCAGGCGGCGCGCGAGGGCCTCGGACTTCTCGATCGAGACGGTGCCGACCAGGACCGGCTGCTGGCGCTCGCGGCATTCCTTGATCTTGGCGACGATGGCGTCTTCCTTCTCGCCCACCGTGCGGTAGACCTCGTCGTCGTTGTCGCCGCGCCGGACCGCCACATTGGTCGGGATCTCGATCACCTCGAGGCCATAGATGTCGTGGAACTCGGCGGCCTCGGTCATCGCCGTGCCGGTCATGCCGGCGAGCTTCGGGTAGAGGCGGAAGTAGTTCTGGAAGGTGATCGAGGCCAGCGTCTGGTTTTCCTGCTGGATCGGCACCCGCTCCTTGGCCTCCAGCGCCTGGTGCAGGCCGTCTGAAAATCGCCGGCCCTCCATCATGCGCCCGGTGAACTCGTCGATGATGATGACCTTGCGATCCTTCACCACGTAGTCGCGGTCGCGCTCGAACATCTTGTGGGCACGCAAGGCGACGTTCGTGTGGTGCAGAAGGTTGATGTTGCCCACGTCATAGAGCGAGCCTTCCTGCATCAGGCCGCTGTCGCCCAGCAGTTCCTCGACGTGCTGGTTGCCCTCTTCGGTGAGCGTGATGGACTTCTGCTTTTCGTCCGATTCGTAGTCCGCCTCGACCAGCTTGGGGATGATCGCATCGATGCGCTGATAGAGCTCGGAGGAATCCGACGCCGGGCCGGAGATGATCAGCGGCGTGCGCGCCTCGTCGATCAGGATCGAGTCCACCTCGTCGACGATGGCGAAATTGAAGTCGCGCTGCACGACGGCGCCCAGCTGGCGTTTCATGTTGTCGCGCAGATAATCGAAGCCGAATTCGTTGTTGGTGCCGTAGGTGATGTCCGACGCATAGGCCTTGCGCCGCTCTTCCTCGTCCAGTCCGGGCACGATGCAGCCGACGGTGAGCCCGAGAAAGCCGTAGATCTGACCCATCCAGACGCTATCGCGGCGGGCCAGGTAGTCGTTGACAGTGACGACATGCACGCCCTTGCCGCCCAGCGCATTCAGATAGACCGCCAAAGTGGCGACCAAGGTCTTGCCTTCGCCGGTCTTCATCTCGGAGATCATGCCGCGATGCAGCACGATGCCGCCCATCAGCTGCACATCGAAGTGTCGTTGCCCCAGCGTGCGCTTGGCCGCCTCGCGGACGGTGGCAAAGGCCTCGACCAAGAGGGAGTCCAGCTTGGCTCCACCGGCGAGGCGCTCGCGGAAGGCGTCGGTCTTGGCCGCAAGCTCGGCGTCGCTCAGCGCTTCCAGCTCGGGCTCCAAGGCGTTGATTGCCTGCATCTCGCGGTGCAGGCCTTTGACGTAACGGTCGTTAGCGGACCCGAAGAGCCGCTTGGCGATGGTGCCCAGCATGATCCGTGGAAGGCCTCGAGGGTCGAAGGTCGAAAAAAGTAGCCAGCGCTGGTCGGCAACACCAATCGGCGCCCGGCGATGGTTTGCTAGATAAGGGGGGCGGTCTCCGCTGTCAATTCGGCCGGCACCCCGAGGTGCGCGTCGGCCGCCGCCCTGGGGTGCGCGCCGGGGCTCGCCTGACGAGGCTGCCTGGGGTAAGTCTGTGCTCGCAAGGGAGAGGGACCGCGCCAAGGTTCAAGAGGCAAGCTTGCGCCACCCGCTACCGGCCGCAGCCCCGTCAGATCGGAGGAGTGACGACGCGTCATGCCGCACCTAAAGCTGCCATCCCGCCACTGGATCATGGCCCTAGCCATTCTGCTGGGCCTCGCCGTGCCTTTGGCCGGCGCGCAGGAGCGCACCCGCCTTTCGCCCGTCTTGCAGAGCATGCTGCGCGCGGACAACCCCGTCGTCGGGCGGGTCGGCAGAACCGAAATTCGCTGGAACGAGGTCATCCGCTCGGCATCGCGCCTGCCATCCGAGCAGCAGGCGCAGGTCGAGATCCTGTTCCCGATCCTGCTTGCCCGCCTGGTCGACCGCCAACTGCTGTCCGACGCCGCGCGCACGCGCGGCTATTCGGCCAAGCCAGAGATCCGCGAGGCGGTCCGCCGCTTCGAAGAGGATCTGATCCGCGAAGCCTATGTCGGGGACTATCTGGCCGGCGAAATCAGGGCCAGCGAAGTGGAGGCAAGGGTCAAGGCACTGTCCGATGGCAATGTCAGTGCCGACATCGGCCGGCGCCAGAAGATCCGCGAGGAGATGTCGCGCCTTGCACTTGATCGCTTGCTAGCACAGCTTCGTCAGCAGACTAACATTCAACTCTATCCGTCGCGCTGAGCCCGCACCCCGCTGGAGAGGACTCTTGCCTGCCATGTTGCCGCCCCGCTCGCCGCTCGCTCCCGCCCGAACGCCGATCCTGCACAGTGTCGCAGGCGTCCGTCTGGCCGTGGCGGAGACCAACTACCGCTACAAAGGCCGGCCCGACCTCTTGGTGATGACCTTCGACGAGGGCAGCCTCGCCGGCGGCGTGTTCACCCGCTCTTTGACCGCCGGCGCTCCGGTGGTCTGGTCGCGCCAGGCGCTGCGGCGCGGCGGGGGCAAGGTCTCGGCGCTGCTGGTCAATGCCGGCAATGCAAATGCCTTCACCGGCCGGCGCGGCGAGGCGGCGGTCCGCCAGCTCGGCCAGGCACTGGCCGCGGCGCGCGCCTGCCCGCAGGATCAAGTCCTGCAAGCCTCTACCGGCGTCATCGGCGAGCCCCTGGAGGCCGATCGGCTGGAGCCCTTCCTGGCCGATCTCCTGGCGCGCCAGGACGACGGCGGCGAGGCCTGGCTGGCCGCATCCGAGGCGATCCGCACGACCGACACCTATGCCAAGGCGGCCAGCCGGCAGTGCACGATCGACGGGACCACGGTCACGCTCACCGGGATCGCCAAGGGCAGCGGCATGATCGCGCCCGATATGGCTACCATGCTTGCCTTCGTGGCCACCGACGCTGCCCTCTCGATGCCATTGTTGGAAGGCCTGCTGCTCGAGGCAAGCGACGAGAGCTTCAATGCGATCACCGTCGACAGCGACACCTCGACCAGCGACACCCTGGTCCTGGTGGCCAGCGGCAAGGCAGGACACGGCGTGCTCAGCGACGGCGACGACCCGCGCCTGGCAGGCTTCAAGGCCGCCTTGAAGGCGCTGCTGTTGGAACTGGCGCTGCTGGTGGTGAGGGACGGCGAGGGCGCGCAAAAGCTGGTCTCGATTCGCGTCGCCGGCGCCGAGAGCAAGGCGGCCGCGCGACGTATTGGCCTGGCGATCGCCAACTCGCCCTTGGTCAAGACCGCCATCGCCGGCGCCGATGCCAATTGGGGCCGCATCGTCATGGCCGTCGGCAAGGCCGGAGAACGGGCAGATCCCGACCGCTTGGGGATCTCGATCGGTGGTATTGCGGTGGCGCGCGCGGGCGAGCGGGTCGAGGACTATGACGAGAGCCCGGTGGCTCGGCATATGCAGGGACAGGAGATCGAGATCGACGTCGACGTCGGCGTCGGGACGGGTGAGGCAAGGGTTTGGACCTGCGATCTGACGCATGGCTACATCGACATCAACGCCGACTACCGCAGCTGAGCCGGCTGCGAGCGCGCTGGAAGGCTGCGCTGGCGCCAATCAGGTGAGAAAGGCCCCGGCGCGCCTACTCCTGGTCGCCGCCTGTGCGCTGATCGACGTCGACGGCCGGGTGCTGCTGGCCGAGCGTCCGGCCGGCAAGTCCATGGCGGGCTTGTGGGAGTTTCCCGGCGGCAAGGTCGACCCGGGCGAGACGCCAGAGGCCGCCTTGATCCGCGAACTGCGCGAGGAGCTGGACATCGACACGCTGGAGAGCTGCCTGGCGCCCTTGGCCTTCGCCTCGCACGGCTATGACGACTTTCATCTGCTGATGCCGCTCTATGCCTGCCGGGTATGGGAGGGCCGACCCAGGGCACGCGAAGGCCAGCGCCTGGCCTGGGTGCGCAAGCAGGCCTTGCGCGACTATCCCATGCCGCCGGCCGACGTGCCCCTGGTTGCCCAGCTGATGGATTGGCTGTGACGTGACGGGCCGGCCCCATCCATGAGCGGTGAGGAGGATATCGCCCGCCTCTTGGGCGGCGAGCGCGGCGCCTGGGCCGCCTTCGTCAAGCGCTATGCACCGGTGATCTATGCCGCCGTGCGCAAACGCCTGGTGCCGGCGGGGCGCGACACCGATGTCGAGGACGTGGCGCAAGACGTCTTCGTCAAGATCTGCGCCAACGACCATCGCCTCCTGCGCAACTACGATCCCAAGAAAGCGCGGCTCACCACCTGGCTGACGGTGATCGCCAGCTCGGCCAGCATCGATCACCTGCGCCGCAACGCGCGGCCGACCAGCAGCGTCGACTCGGTGCCCGAGCACCATCTTTCCGTGCCGGCGAAAGAGCCGGCCTGGGTGACGATTCCCGACGGCCTGCTGTCGCCGCGGCAAGCCCTGGTGATCGAGTTGTTGTATAAGGGTGACATGACGGCGGCGGAGGTCGCCGAAAAGCTTGGAATCGACCCGCAGACCGTGCGCTCTATGCACCACAAGGCGCTGCAGCGCCTGCGGGCCAGGCTGGCAGACGAGGGGCTCTAGGACGCATGCGGCGATAAACGCTAAAATGCCTTGACGGCGGACGCGCATGAGAGGGATGGCGAAGCAAAGCCGTTCGTATCAAGCTAGCAGGTATGGGGACCAGGTGGACGGGGCAAGAGAGAGCGTGGTCACAGAAGAGAACTTCAATAGCGCGGACGAAGGTCTGGATCGGGACCTGCTGTTGCGCGCGGCGCGGCAGTGGCCGCAGAATCCGGGGGCCGAGACCATCGACCCCCTCGATATGGCTGCCTTCCTGGATGGGCGACTGGCCGGGGAGGAGCGCGACGCTTTCGAGGCTCGGCTGGCCCGAGACCCCGAAGGGCGCGCCGTTTGGTCGGCCTCGGCCGCGGCCTTGGGAGCGCGGGAGCCGGTACCCAAGAGCTTGCTCAGACGCGCGGAAGCTTTGGCACCGGACCTCGATGTCGAGAGACCCACTCTCTGGCAGCGGCTTAGCGGCCTGCTGTCGTCGCCCCGACCCATAGGGGGAATGGGCTGGGCCTTTGCAACCGCCCTTTTCCTCGCCGTCTGCTACGGCGGCTTCGAATTGGGCCAGGTCGGCTATATGGCAGCGCGCGACGGTTCGACGCAGACAGCATACCTGGAGCAGCTGCCGTTCGAACCACAGCCGATCTTCTAGGGGTTGCGGCATGTCGCCTCTGCGCAAGCGATTGGTCTGGATTGTCTTGGCCTTGTCTATTGCGCTCAACGTCTCGCTCATCGTCGGCGTGATCTACGCCGACCAGCAGATGAAGTCGCCGTTGCGCGGCGAGGCGATGATCGCCGCCTTGAGCAAAAGCCTGCCGCTGAGCGCAGAGCAGCGCAAAGAGCTCACTGCCATCCGCCTTAGCGTCATGGACCGTTTTGCCGCGCGCGAGCGGCAAGGCCAGGACTGGGGCAACATTCTGGCCGGCGTTCTGCGCCAGCCGGCCTTCGACGGCGGCGCCTTGAAGCTGGGGCTGATCGAGCGCGATGCCGGGCGCATCGATTTCTTTATCTCCACCATGTCGCGCCTCTACGAGTTCACCAACGCGCTGACCCCGGATGCGCGCCAATCCTTCCTGACCGAGATCGAAAGCGACGGGAGCTTCCTGCGCCGCCTCTTCGGGCCGGATCGCAGCACTGACAGCAGCTGAGGCCGGCAGCCCCCTTTCCCTTTGCCCGCTCGTGGACTAAGACGGCGGCTCTCAAAGACAGTGGCAGGGCCAGAAGAGCAGAAGCATGACGGCAGAGCGGGAGCTGGCCGAGGCGGCACGCGCCTGGCCCTTCGAAGAGGCACGCAAGCTGGTGGCGCGCTACAAGGACGCGCCGCCCGAGAAGGGCTACGTGCTGTTCGAGACCGGCTACGGCCCCTCCGGCCTGCCGCACATCGGCACCTTCGGCGAGGTGGTGCGCACCACCATGGTGCGCCAGGCCTTCCAGCGCCTGTCCGACCTGCCGACCCGGCTGTTCTGCTTCTCCGACGACATGGACGGCCTGCGCAAGGTACCGGACAACGTGCCGAACCGGGCCCTTCTGGAGGCCAATCTGGGCAAGCCCCTGACCCAGGTGCCGGACCCCTTCGGCGAACATGCCTCCTTCGGGCACCACAACAACGCCCGACTGCAGCGCTTTCTCGACGATTTCGGCTTCGACTACGAGTTCCAGTCCTCCACCGACTGGTACCACTCGGGCCGCTTCGACCAAGCCTTGCTGGATGTGCTGCGCGCCTACGACAAGGTCATGGCCATCATGCTGCCCAGCCTGCGCGACGAGCGGCGCCAGACCTATAGCCCCTTCCTGCCGATCTCGCCCAAGAGCGGCCGGGTATTGCAGGTGCCGATCCTGGAGCGCAAGCCCGACGCAGGCAGCATCGTCTTCCGCGACGAGGACGACAGCCTGACGGAGGTCCCGGTCACCGGCGGTCACTGCAAGCTGCAGTGGAAGCCGGACTGGGGCATGCGCTGGTACGCGCTGGGCGTAGACTACGAGATGTCCGGCAAGGACCTGATCGACAGCGTGAAGCTGGCCGGCGCCATCGTCCGCGCGCTAGGCGCCCGCGCGCCGGAGGGCTTCAACTACGAGCTCTTCCTCGACGAAGCCGGCCAGAAGATCTCCAAGTCCAAGGGCAACGGCCTCTCGGTCGAGGAGTGGCTGGCCTACGGACCGCCGGAGAGCCTGGCGCACTTCATGTTCGGCAAGCCACGAGCGGCCAAGCGGCTCTACTTCGACGTCATCCCCAGGGCGGTCGACGACTACCTGGCGCAGCTGGGCAACTTCGCCAGCCAAGACGCCAAGCGGCTGGAGAACCCGGTCTGGCACATCCACAACGGCACCCCGCCCGTCGAGGGCTCGCCGATCTCCTACGGCCTGCTTTTGAACCTGGCCAGCGTCTGCAACGCCGAGGAGCCGGAGATCCTCTGGGGCTTCATCTCACGCTATCGGCCAGAAGCAGTGCCGGGCCGCTATCCCTTCCTCGACAGCCTGGTGGCGTCGGCGGTGCGCTACTACCAGGACCGGGTGAAGCCAGAGAAGCAGTACCGCACGGCCAGCGAGATGGAGCGGGCCGCCTTGGATGATCTTTTGAAGGCGATGGAGGCCCTGCCCGACGATGCGGCAGCCGAAGCGATCCAGACCGAGGTCTACGAGGTTGGCAAGCGCCACCCCTTCCCCGACCTCAGGTCCTGGTTCAAGGCGCTCTATGAGATCCTCTTGGGCCAAGAGCAGGGTCCGCGCCTGGGCTCCTTCTTCGCGCTCTACGGACTGGAGGAGAGCCGCGCCCTGATCCGCCGCAGCCTGACCGAGAGCGTGCCGGCGACCTAGGCATGGCGCCCATCCGCATCGCCGTCGTCGGCGTCGGCAAGATCGTCCGCGACCAGCACCTGCCGGCCTTGGCCGAGAGCCCCGACTTCGAGCTGGTGGCCGCCGCCAGCCGCAACGCCACGGTTGATGGGGTGGCCAACTTCAAGACCATCGAGGCGATGCTGGCCGACGGCCCGGCCTTGGATGCGGTCGCGCTCTGCATGCCGCCGCAGGTGCGCTTTCCGGCAGCGTTGGCGTCCTTGCGCCACGGCAAGCACCTGCTGCTGGAGAAGCCGCCGGGTGCCACCGTGGGCGAGGTGGCCATCCTGAAGGAGGTGGCGGCGCAGCATGGCTGCAGCCTCTTCGCCAGCTGGCACTCGCGCCATGCCGGCGCCGTCGAACCCGCCCGCCGGTTACTTCAGGACCGTGAGATCACGTCGGTGCAGGTCACCTGGAAAGAGGACGTGCGCCGCTGGCATCCCGGCCAGGACTGGATCTGGCAGCCCGGCGGCCTTGGCGTCTTCGACCCCGGCATCAACGCGCTTTCGATCTTGACGGCGATCCTGCCCCGGCGCCTCACCGTGACGACGAGCAAGCTCTCCTTTCCCGCCAACCGCCAGGCACCCATTGCCGCCGAGCTGAGCCTCACAGACGACGCGGGCATCGCCGTCGAGGCCGCGTTGGACTGGCGCCAGACCGGCCCGCAGACTTGGGACATTGCGATCGAAACACGCCAGGGCCGCGTCGTGCTTCGCGACGGCGGCAGCCGGCTTACGGTGGGGACAGAAGAAGGCACAGCGCATCCCGACCGCGAGTATCCCAGCCTCTATGCGCACTTCGCCCGCCTAGTTCGCAGCGCTTCGTCCGATGCCGATGCGAGCCCCCTCGAGCTGGTGGCCGACGCCTTTCTGCTGGGCGAGGGAGCGAGCGTCGAGCCCTTTGAATTCTGACCTGGCCAGATCGGACCGGAGCCCCTCCTCATGACCATCGACGGATCGCAGCGCCACCTCTTCGACATTCCCGAGAAGGTGGCCTACTTCAACACCTCCTACAACGCCCCCCAGCTCAAGGCCTCGAGCGAGCGGCTGGCTGCCGCCGCGTCCGCCAAGGGGCGTCCCTGGGAGCGCGTGGCCGAGGATTTCTTCCAGGACGCCGAAGAGCTGCGCGCGCTCGCAGCCGAGATCTTCGGCAGCGCGCCCGGCTGCTATGCCATCGTGCCGGCCGCCAGCTACGCCACCAGCACCGCGGCCCGCATCCTGGAGCCATTGCTCGGCCGCGGCGACGAGGTCCTGGTGGTCGACGAGGCCTTTCCCAGCAACTTCCTGCCCTGGGAGCGCATGGCCCGCGAGAGCGGCGCCACCCTGGTCGCCGTGCCGACACCGGCCGACATGAACTGGACCGAAGCCATCCTGGCGAGGATCGGCAAGGCAACCCGCGTGGTGGCCGCCCCGCCCTGCCACTGGACCAACGGCGCCCGTATCGACTTGGAGGCCGTCGCAGCCGCGGCGCGCGACGTCGGCGCCTTTCTCGTCGTCGATGCCACTCAGTATCTGGGCGCAGCACCATTGGACCTTCAGCGCATCAAGCCGGATTTCCTGGTGGCGGCCGGATACAAGTGGTTGCTCTTTCCCTACGGCGTCAGCCTTTTCTACGTCGATCCACGCTGGCACGAGGCCCGGCCCTTCGAGGAGTCCTGGATCACCCGGGCCAACGCCAAGGATTTTGCCAATTTGGTACGCTATGTGCCGGACTACAGGGCCGGCGCAAGGCGCTTCGACGTCGGCCAGACCTGCACGGCCCTGCTGCCTGGCGCCATCGAAGCACTGAAGCAGATCAAGGCTTGGGGTGTGCCGGCGATCGCCGCCCACCTTTCGGCGATCAACGCGGAGATCATGGAGCAGGTGGCCGCTCTCGGATTGCGGCTCCCGCCAGACGCTCAGCGGATACCGCACATGTTCGGTGCGAGCCTGCCGGATGGCCAGGCCAATTCTCTCGTGCCGGCCTTGGCGGAACAGCAGATCTTCATCAGCCAGCGCGGCGGCGCGCTTCGCTTCGCGCCGCACCTGCATGTCGCCTCGCACGACGTCGATCGCCTGCTGGCCGCCTTGACGACCTTGCTGTCGGACTGATGGTCCGGCTCTGACAAGAGGATCCCATGCGGGGATCCTTCGCAATTCATTCCTCAAGCAGATCAGCGAACAGCTCACTCTTCACCCTACACCACGCTGCAGGAGAGGCCGGCGCCAACGAGAATTGCGGCAGACCACCGCCTCTCCCAGGCCGTCAGCTCAGGCCGGGTGCCTTGTACTAACGGTCATTGAAGATGACCGTTGAGCTTGGCGGTGCCTGATCAACCGGCGAGATGGGTAACAGTTTAGCCCGATGACATGGGTAACGGTGTTTGGCCGCCTTTGGGTTTGGCGTTGGTCCTGGACGGCCGCCCAGGACCAACGCGGATGAATCCTTCTCTCCCCTTCATGGTTCCGAGTACGATGTGGCCATACTTGACCAGCCAGACGTCATCGGCGATGGGAAAGAGCCCGACCGGCTCTCCGGTCAGTGCTTGACTGATGAAGACCTCCTCGCCTTGCCATTTGATGGCTCCACAGTGTCTCACCCGGCGCACGCGCGCCTCCTCAGTGTATTCGGGCGAGCGCAGAACACCGTCGAACTGCCGCGGCGAGACGTGGTAGTGGCGTGCCGGCGGCGTTTGATCGAGTGCCTCATGGGGGCGTTCACGGTTGTAAACATCCTGGAAGTGATGGAAGCGCTGCATCTGCTCGGCCAGGCTGTGTGCCGGCGGATCGGCGGTATCCTGCTTCAAGGTCAGGTGCAGGCGTTCAAGGCGGCCATTCTGCTGCGGCTTACCCGGCTCGATCCGTTCGGGATAGACACCGGCCTTGATGACCTTGACAGCAAAACGCGAGAGGCCCGCCACGGCCGAACTAGCGAAGGGCGGCCCATTGTCGGAGCGAAGCACGCTGGGCAAGCCAAACTCTTGGAAGGCTCCCTCCAGGATCGGCCAAACATGCTCCTCATCCGCTCGGCCGACAGCTTGCAAGCGAAGCAGAAAACGGCTGTGCGCGTCACTCAATGTCAGCGGCTCCACATGCGTTGCATCGCCGGTTAGGAACCAGCCCTTGAAATCGATGCACCAGACATCGTTCGCTTCCCGGCACGCCAACAGAGCGCGCCCATTATGAGAGCTGCGGCGCCGGCGCTTGCGTGCGCGGGTCAGCCCGGCGCGATCGAAGGCAGCACCCAAGGTGCTCGCCGCCGGCCAAGAGCGATCCGGATAGCGATCCTCCAACCAGGCCTTCACCTTGCGCGGACCCCAGCTCGGGTGACGATGACGAACCGAAAGCGCTTCCTCCAAGATTGAGGCCTCGATAGAGCCTGATCGATGCAGGGGCGCACGGCTGCGATCATGAAGGCCGCCTGGCCCCAACTCGCGATAGCGGTTAATCCACTTGTGGCCTGTCTTACGACTGATACCAAAATGACGGCAGAGGCTCGCAACACTCTCTTCTCCCGACAGATAGGCCGTCACAAATCCCATGCGCTCATCCATGACACGCGTCTCGCTCCAGGGCATGGCGGGTTCCTCCCACGCCATGCTCGGCCCAGACTGTTACCCATGTCCTCGGTCTATTGTGTTACCTATCTAACCGGTTTGGACCTGCCGGCCCTCTCCCCCTTCCGGCCACCCACGCCAGTATCCTAATTGGGCGGCCGGGAGGGGGAGAGGGCTGGTGCGATGCAGTGAGTATTGCTCACCGCACCCTGGCCTTAGACCATCGTCACCTCGATGGAGGTGAGACCGGCGCCGGCGCCGGGAATGGTGACGCCTGCGCCCAGGACCAAGGTGTCGGTCCCAGCGCCGCCGTCATAGTAGTAGCCGGCGAAGTCGCCCTGGCTCGTCACCATGAAGATGTCGTCGCCGCTGCCGCCGAAGGCGCTGTCGAAGCCGGAGCCGCCGGTCAGCGTGTCGGCGCCGTCATCGCCGTAGAGGACGTCGTTGCCGCCGTCACCATGAAGGCGGTCATCGTCGGCACCGCCGAACAAGCTGCTGTCATCACCGTCGCCGCCGGAGAGGCTGTCGGCGCCGCTGTCACCGAAGAAGCTGAAGTCATCTCCACTGCCGCCGGAGAGGCTGTCGGACCCGCTGCCGCCGGAGAAGAGGTAATCATCTCCACTGCCGCCGGAAAGGCTGTCGGACCCGCTGCCGCCGGAGAAGGCCAAGTCATCACCATTGCCACCGAAGAGGCTGTCGGACCCGCTGCCGCCGGAGAAGAAGCCGTCTTTCGCATCGCCGCCGGAGAGGCTGTCGTCGCCGTCGTTACCGTCGAACACGTAGTCTATCCCAGCACCGCCGGAGAGGCTATCGGCGCCGCTGCCTCCGAAGAAGTAGTAGTCTCTCCCATCGCCGCCGTAGAGGCTGTCGGCGCCACTGCCACCGTAGAAGCGGGAGTCGTCCCCACCGCCGCCGTGGAGGCTGTCGCCGCCGCTGCCACCGTAGAAGCTGGAGTCAGTCCCACTGCCGCCGGAGAGGAAGTCGTTGCCGCCGCCACCGTAGAAGAGGACGTCAGTCCCACTGCCGCCGTAGAGACGGTCGTCTCCGGTTCCACCGCTGTGCCGATCGTCACCCTCCCCGCCGTAGAGGGTGTCGTCGCCATCGTCACCGTAAAGCGTGTCGTCTCCGCTATCGCCTTTGAGGCGGACGTCATCGCCGCTCCCGCCTGCGATACTGTCGGCGCCGCTACCACCGTAGAAGCCGACGTCATTCCCATCGCCACCGGAGAGACTGTCGGCGCCACTGCCACCGTAGAAGCCGACGTCATTCCCATCGCCACCGGAGAGACTGTCGGCGCCACTGCCACCGTAGAAGCGGGAGTCATCCCCATCGCCGCCGTAGAGGCTGTCGCCGCCGCTGCCACCGTAGAAGTAGCGATCGAATCCACTATTGCCGGCGAGGCTGTCGGCACCACTGCCACCGAAGAAGCTGACGTCATCTCCACTGCCGCCGGAAAGGCTGTCGTTACCGCTGCCACCGAAGAAGTTGCGGTCATTTCCATCATCGCCGGAGAGGCTGTCGGCGCCGCTGCCACCGAAGAAGCTGAAGTCATTCCCTTCGCCGCCGAAGAGGCGGTCGGCGCCGCTGCCACCGAAGATTCTAAAGTCCACTCCACTGCCGCCGGAGATGCTGTCATTGCCGCCGCCACCGTAGAAGAGGACGTCAATCCCACTGCCGCCGTTGAGGCTGTCGGCACCGCTGCCACCATAAAAGCGCGTGTCGTTCCCATCGCCGCCGAAGAGGCTGTCGGCGCCGCTGTCACCGAAGAAGTAGCGGTCACTCCCACTGCCGGCGGAGAGGCTGTCGGCGCCGCTGTCACCGAAGAAGTAGCGGTCATTTCCATCATCGCCGGAGAGGCTGTCGGCACCGCTGCCACCATAAAAGCGCGTGTCGTTCCCATCGCCGCCGAAGAGGCTGTCGGCGCCGCTGTCACCGAAGAAGCTGCGGTCAATCCCATCGTCGCCGAAGAGGCTGTCGGCGCCGCTGTCACCGAAGAAGTAGCGGTCATTTCCATCATCGCCGGAGAGGCTGTCGGCACCGCTGCCACCATAAAAGCGCGTGTCGTTCCCATCGCCGCCGAAGAGGCTGTCGGCGCCGCTGTCACCGAAGAAGTAGCGGTCACTCCCACTGCCGGCGGAGAGGCCGTCGGCGCCGCTGCTGCCGTAGAAGAAGGAGTCATTCCCATCGCCGCCGGAGAGGCTGTCGGCGTCGTCACCGCCGAAGAGCTTGATGTCATCCCCATCGCCGCCCGCCAGGGTGTCTGCCTCCGATCCGCCGTAGAAGAAGCTGTCCGCCCCGCTGCCCCCGTCGATGGAGTCGCCGCCGGACCCGCCCAGGAAATTGCGATCGCTGCCGCTGCCGGCGGAGATTCGGTCGTCGCCATCGCCGCCGTGAAAGATGATGTCGTCGCCATCGCCGGCCTCGAGGCTGTCGGCCCCCTCTCCGCCGAAGAAGAAGGAGTCGGCGCCGCTGCCGGCGGCGAGGCTGTCGTCATCGGATCCGCCGTAGACATTGCGGTCGCCGCCGCTGCCGACAAAGAGCCGGTCGGTGCCCTCTGCGCCATAGACGAGGCTGTCGTCGCCACGGCCGCCGTAGAGGCGGTCGTCTCCGGATCCACCGCTGTGGCGATCGTCACCCTCCCCACCGTAGAGGGTGTCGTCGCCATCGTCACCATAAAGCGCGTCGTCTCCGCTATCGCCTTTGAGGCGGAAGTCATCCCCGGCGCCGCCGGCGAGGATGTCGGCCCCGTCTCCGCCGTAGAAAAAGCCGTCCCCTCCGCTGCCGGCGTCGATGCTGTCGGCGCCCTTTCCGCCGAAGAAATCGCGGTCCGCGCCGCTGCCGGCGGAAAGCCTGTCGTCTCCGTCATCGCCGGTGAAGAGGGAGTCGTCTCCCGCGCCGCCGGAGAGGCTGTCCCCTCCCGATCGGCCGAAGAAGAAGGAGTCCGTCCCGCTTCCGGCGGCGAGGCTGTCGGCCCCGGACCCGCCGAAGAACCGGGTGTCGCCGCCGCTGCCGCCGGAGAGGCTGTCGTCTCCGTCATCGCCGTGGAAGCTGGTGTCATCGCCATCGCCGCCGGAGAGGCTGTCGGCCGCCGATCCACCGTAGAAAGCGCTATCCGCCCCACTGCCGCCGGAGACCCCGTCGGCCCCCGATCCGCCGTAAAAGCTTCGATCGCCGCTGCTGCCGGCGGAGAGGCTGTCATCGCCATCCTCGCCGAAGAAGCCGGCGTCGTCCCCATCGCCACCGTCGAGGCTGTCGCTCCCCTCTCCGCCGAAGAAACCGCTATCGCCGCCGCTGCCGGCGAAGAGACTGTCGGCCCCGCTGGCCCCATAGAACAGGCTGTCCAGGCCGCTGCCGGCGGAGCCGGTGTCGTTGTCGTTGCCGCCGAAGAACAGCCTGTCGTCGCCATCCCCGCCGTAAAGCTTGTCGCTGGCGGCACGGCCGAAGAACTCGGAATCCGCGCCGCCGTCGCCGTAGATCCGGTCGATCCCGCCGCCGCCGTAGAAGCGGGCATCATCCCCGCTGCCACCGTAGATCGTGTCCTTCTTACCCTGGCCGTGGAAGAAGGAGTCGCTGCCGCTGCCGGCGAACAGGGAATCGTTCCCGGCCCCTCCGTAGAAGGAGTAGTCGTTACCCTCGCCACCGTCCAGCCGGTCCGGGCTGACGCCGCCATAGAAGAAGGCATCCAGTCCACTGCCGCCGTAGAGCTTGTCGCCGCCGCGCTCGCCATAGACCAGGCGGTCGTCGCCGTCACCGCCGAAGACGCTATCGTTGGCCCGCTCGCCGATGAGGGCGGTGTCCGCCCCATCGCCGCCGAAGATCGTGTCGGCATTGGCGCCGCCGTCGAGATGGCTGTCAGCCCCCGAATCGCCGGAGAGCGTGTCGAGACCGGCGCTGCCATAGAGCAGGCTGTCGTCACCGCTGCCAGCGGAGATGGTATCGTCGGCCACCCCGCCGAAGATGAGCGCGTCCGCGCCCGCGCCGCCACCGAGGAAATCGGCCCTGGAACCGCCGTCGAGGTTGCTGTCGTCGCCCTCGCCCCCAAAGAGGAAATCCTGCCCGGTCCCTCCCTCGAGCGCGACGTCGTCCCCACTGCCGCCGAAGGCCGTGTCGTCGCCTTGCCCTCCGAAGAGGCTGTCGGCGCCGCTCAGCCCGTAGAGCGTGTCGTTGGCGCCATAGCCCAGAATGGTGTCGACGGCAGAGGTGCCATAGAGCGTGTCCGGTCCCGAAGTCCCTGGAATGAAGGCCATCGTCCGCGCCTCGCTGCTAGTTGCTTCCCAATCTTGTTGAGGCGATTGCAGAGACTTAGAAGCTGTCAATCGCCTCGCGTAGCGTGGGCCGGTCTCGACCAAGCGTCCCGCAGCCTCTCACCGGCGAACAGAGTGCGACAGATTGTCTGGTTTGTAAATCTGATTCTTCGTCGAGGGCCGACAGCTCTTGCGCGAGCGGCGGCGATAGAAGGCGTTCGATGCCAGGTCAAGCGAGATTGCTCTCATGGAGCATTCCGGCAGCTTGCGCATGGCTCGAAATCGTCCGCGAGGGGAAGTCGGGTCAGGTTTCTGATTGCAGTGGGTTGTCAGTTGCGCGGCACTACATGATAGCGGCCATGATGGATGAAACCGGAATCGAAGAGGCCAAGGAGAGAGCGAGATGCAGAAGGTTACGGGAATAGGTGGCCTCTTCTTTCGGGCGCGCGACCCGGAATCGTTGTCGGCCTGGTACAGCAAGCACCTCGGCATCGACCCCACGCCGGGCGCCTGGTGGCAAGACGCCGGCACCACGGTCTTCATGCCCTTCCAGCAAGACTCCGACTATTTCCCGGCCGACAAGCAGTGGATGATCAATTTCCGGGTCGCCGACCTAGACGCCATGATCGCCCAGCTGGAGGCCGCCGGCATCGAGGTGATCACGAAGGAAGAGTGGGATTCGGAGGTGGGGCGCTTCGCCCGCATCCACGACCCGGAGGGCAACGCCATCGAGCTTTGGGAGCCTTCGGCGATGGCGTCCGGCGGCTAAGGGAGCCAGGGCTCAGGCGTGCATCTTCGCGCCCTTGGTAATCTTGTCGACCAGCTTCTTGTCTTCCCTGAGCGCGAGGCCGACGACCGTCATCTCGTCGGGCTGGCGGGCCGCGACGGTCGCACGATTGGCGGCATCGTGGCCGGTCTCGAACATGTCCTCGATATAGAGCGAGAGGCGCGCGCCACGCTCCATGGCACGGCGGTAGATCTTGGCGATGGCCATCTGGTCGGCGCTCAGCACGATGGCCGGCTGGATCAGCAAGGCGTTGTAGGCATTGCCCGCAGCATCGCGGTAGGGCTCGCCGATGATGCCCTCGTTGGCGGCGATGATGCCGCTGGTCAGGAAGGCGGTGACATTCAGCTTCTGCCACATGGCCAGGTCTTCGCGCAGCACGATCGCGAACTTGCTGTCGAAAATCATGGCTAGTCCCAACGCTTTCGATCGCTCAGGCGCCTGAGCGCGGACCAGGTCTCGGGCGCCTCTCGACCGATCGCCTGGGCCGCTTCGGCATTGACCTCGTCCATTGCCGCATCCAGCGGACGGCGTAGGGCCCGCCCCTTCTCGGTCAGGAAGATCCGGTGGACCCGCCGATCACGGGGATCGCTTCTGCGCTCTACCAGCTCGGCCGACTCCAGACGGTCCAGCACGCCGGTGATGCTGGCGCTGTCCAGCACCAGCCGCTCGCCCAGTGCACTGCCGCTCTGGCCATCCTCGTCCCACAGAACCTTCAAGATGGCGTACTGCAAGGCACTGACTCCAAAGGGCGCCAGTTTCTCGCGCGCCCGGCGCGTGACCTGCTGGGCCGCTTTGCCGGCCAAATAGCAGATGCAGTCTTCGATCCGTTCCATGTCCGCATGCCGATAAGCTTCTCGTATGGCAGACACTCGCATTTAATTAACTGAAATACAAGATAATTGGATTTAAGAAACCCTTGCTACACTGCTGACGCGTCGTAGGCGCCATCAATGCCCAAACTCGACACAAAGATGTCGCTTCCCTGGGCCAGCCGGTTCGGCAGGATGGGGCGGTCCAGCCAATGACCTTCGGCGCTTTCGATGGCTTGCGTGAAGCTGCCTCGTACGAACTTGAAGCGCTCCCTGACGCTGTCGCCCTGCTCCAGTCTCACGTAGAGGCCCTCGGCCAGGTCGCTATCGTCGGTCTGTTTCTGTACCAAGTCCGCTCTGCTGCCGGACGCCTCGGCCGCCTGCAGCAAGTTGCGGCGCCAATCGGGAGAGCGATAGCTCGAGGGCTGCACCAAAGCCTGCAAGGCCTCCAGGGACGGCAGTGCTCCGGCGAAGACGCGTGGCACTGGCATGATCGGCAGGCCGGCCAGGAGAGCGCGCCGTGCTTGGGTCGAGAGGAAATGCCCCCTCTCGCGATCCAAGACATCGAACTCCAGAAAGTAGTGCGGCAGGCAGTCGTAGAAGACGGTGTGCTTGGCATAGAGCCACTCGCCGTAGAGCACATAGCGGTTCTGCAGCACCGGCCAGAGTCGATGGGCCAGGGCGTAGGCCCAGGTCTTGAAGAGGTCGAAGTGCCGCTCGCGGCCGCCGCCGGTCAGATAGTGTCCCCGGCTTTGCAGCAGAAGCGCTCCGCTTCGGCCGAAGGAGATCCCGCAATTCGCGCCGTCGAGCTTCTCGGTGATGATCAGCGGCCGGCCCGCAAGATCGGCGAAGGCCTGGTCATCGCCGAGGTCTCCGGACTGGAGGCGCGACCCCTGGATGTGCCTCGTACGCGGGAACTTCTCTAACTTCACAAAGCCCCCGATGCCGCTATTTCTGGCTCAAGGACCAGTCCCAATAGAGCTCGCGGGCGCGCTTGGTGACGGGGCCGGGCTGCAGGTGGCGGTCCTCGATGCCGGTGATGGGCTGCACCTTGCCGTAGTTGCCGCTGGCGAAGAGCTCGTCGGCGCCCAAGAGCTCGTCGTAGGTGACCCGGCGCTCGACCACGGTGATGCCGTCCTCGGCCAAGAGTTTGCCGACACGCTGGCGGGTGATGCCGTTCAAGAAGCAGCCGTTGGCCGCAGGCGTAATGGCCTCGCCGTCCTTGACCAGCCAAAGGTTGGCGGTGGCGAGCTCTGCAACGTTGCCCAAGGCGTCCATCACCACGGCATTGCCGAAACCCTTGGCGACTGCGTCGGAGAGCGCGCGGCCGGAGTTGGGATAGAGGCAGGCGGCCTTGGCCTCGGTCGGCGCCGAACTCGGCAAGGGCCGGATGAAAGGCGACTTGGTGACCGAGAAGCCTTCGGCCGATGGCATGGGTGCCTCAAAGAGGGTGAAGCAAAAGCGGGTGCTCTCCGGATCGGCGGAAACGAAGCCCGTTTCGGCCCACATCATCGGACGGAGATAGAGGGCGGCGTCCTTGGAAAATTTCTTGCGGCCCGCCTCGCCGATCTCCTGCACCTCTTCGGCCGTCACGGGTGGCGCCAAACCGAAACTTTCGGCAGAGCCGATCAGGCGCTGGCAATGGAGGTCCAGATCCGGTGCCACGCCTTCGAAGGCGCGCGCACCGTCGAACACGGTCGACGCCATCCACACGGCATGCGTCAACGGACCCATGATCGGCGGGTTGCCCTCGTGCCACGCGCCGTCGAAGAAGTGCCAAGCCTGCATCGCCCTACCTGTCGTTGCCTTTGCGGTCGGCCGCACACTAGCCGGGTGGCCGGCCCGGCGCCAGTGGCCCCGCGGGACATAGCTGCCTTGCAGCGGCCAGCTTGACCTGGCTTGCTTCAATGTCCTTGCCGAACACCGAAGTTGTTGCATGATCGACGAAGGGAACGGCCGCGATCTTGCCAGAGGCGACTGTTAGCCCTCTTTCGCTCATCCTCATTTCACGGTAGTACTTTCGTCATCGCGAGCGAAGCGCGGCGATCCAGTGTAAAACCCGAGCTCTTTGCACTGGATTGCCACGTCGCTCTCGCTCCTCGCAATGACGATTGAGGCTAACACTTGTGCGCGATCATCCATGAGACAGAATTAGTCAACCTCAAATATGAAGCGCGAGGAATCTCATTCCGAACATTGAATATCCTGTTTTGGAGCGCGCACAAGCCTTGAGTATCAACCATAGCAATACTTAGACTGCCACAGACCGCCCGGAGAAACAGCCTTGCCAGACCGCTTCATCTACCACATGTGCCGGGCCGAAGAATGGCAGGCGGCCGAGGCCAGCGGCGCCTATCACGGCTCCAGCCAAGACAAGGCGGACGGTTTTGTTCATTTCTCCGCCCTGGACCAGCTAGCGGCCAGCGCCGCCAAGCACCGCGCCGGCCAGAGCGGCTTGGTGCTGATCGAGGCCGATGCTGAGGCTTTGGGAGAGGCGCTGCGCTGGGAGCCCTCGCGCGGCGGTGCCTTGTTTCCGCATCTCTACGGGTCCCTGCCGGTCACGGCAGTGACGCGGAGTTGGCCCTTGCCCTTGGGCGAAGACGGCCGCCACCGCTTTCCCGACGCTCTGGGCCTCTCGGCTTGATCGACCGCCTGGCCTTTTCCCTGCTGCGGCGCCTGCCCGCGGAGCGTGCGCATCGCCTGGCGATTTGGGGCCTGAAGCAGGGCTTGGCTGAGAACCGGCAGCGCGACGATTCGAGCCTCAAGCAGCGCCTCTGGGGGTTGGACTTCCCCAACCCGCTGGGCATCGCCGCCGGCTTCGACAAGAACGCGGAGGTCGTCGCGCCTCTTGGGCAGCTAGGCTTCGGTTTCGTGGAGGTCGGCTCGGTCACGCCGGAGCCACAGGCCGGCAACCCGAAACCGCGCCTCTTCCGCCTGCCGGAGGACGCCGCCGTCATCAACCGTATGGGCTTCAACAACGACGGCATGGAGCGGGTGGCCGAACGCATCGAAGAGGCACGCCGCAGCGGCCTTTCGCAGCCCTTGGGCGTTAACCTCGGCAAGAACAAGGAGACGGCTGTCGCCGCCGAGGACTATGCCAAGGGCGCTGCCCGCCTGGGTCCCTTGGCCGACTATCTGGTGATCAACGTCTCCTCGCCCAACACGCCGGGACTGCGTGCCTTGCAGGGCCGCGCCGAACTGGAGGAGCTGTCGGACGCGGTCCGCACCGCCATCGCGAAATCAGGTGCCACCCCGCCGCTGTTGCTCAAGATCGCCCCGGACCTTGGTGATGCGGACCTGAATGACATCGCCGCCGTAGCACTGGAACACTTCGACGGCCTCATTGTTTCCAACACCACCATTGCCCGTCCAGAGAACCTGCGTAGCCACCGCCGCGGAGAAGCCGGAGGCCTTTCCGGGCGTCCTCTTTTTGATCCCTCGACCAAGATACTGGCCAAGGTCTACCGCCTGACAGAGGGCCGCTTGCCCTTGATCGGCGTCGGCGGCATCGAGGATGCCGAGACCGCGTGGCAGAAGATACGCGCCGGCGCTTCTTTGCTGCAGCTCTATACGTCCTTTGCCCTAGCGGGCCCAAACGTGATCGCCACGGTCCTGGACGGCTTGGCCGAGCGGGTCGCAGCCGCTGATCTTGAAAGCATAACGGAAGCCAAAGGCACCTAAGAGCGGCTGTGGTCTTGAGCGGCGAGAGGCCCGCGAAGGGCCAATGCACGTCAAGTTGCTTGAAATCATGGCTGAAATAACTAGATAGATGACTAGTCATTTCAGCCATGAGGTTAGCGGCATGAAGGCCTGGCCGGTTCAGGACGCCAAGGCTCGCTTCAGCGAGCTTCTTGAAACCTGTCTCAAGGAGGGACCGCAGCTGGTGACAAAACGCGGGCACAAGGCCGCCGTCTTGGTGCCGGCGCAAGAGTGGGAGCATTTAGAGCAGCATCGCCGACCATCGCTCAAGGAGCTGCTGCTTGCAGACACGCCCCGGGCCACCCTCAAGCTTCCGGCGCGGGGTGGTTTGCGCCGGCGGCAGCCCAAAGAGTGCGGCTGACGCCGATGTACCTGTTGGATACCAATGTCGTCTCAGAGCTGCGGCGAGCGCGCCCGCACGGGGCCGTGGTCGCTTGGGTCAACGGCACTGCCGACAGCGACCTTCATCTTTCAGCCGTTACAGTCGGCGAGATCCAGGCGGGAATCGAGATCACGCGCGAGCAGGATCCCGACAAGGCCGCGGAGATCGAGGCCTGGCTGGATCTTGTCGCTATGACCTACAACATCCTGCCGATGGACGGAGTGGCCTTTCGCTGTTGGGCACGCTTCATGCATCGCCGCTCCGATGATCTGATCGAAGACGCCATGATCGCAGCGACAGCGCATATCCACGGGCTCACCATCGTGACGCGGAACCAGCGCGATTTTGAGCGCCTAGGCGTTCCCACACTGAACCCTTTTACACCCTCCACTTAGCCCGGCCGATAGCGGTAGACGCCGTTGCGCCTGCCCAGCGTGGAAAAGAGGCCTGAGCGGGCGATCGATCGCGGCACCCAGCCCGGCAGCGGGAACATCCAGAGCGCCAGCATCCCCTCCGGCTTCAAGACGCGATGCATTTCCGGCAGGAGACGGTCCAGCGGCAGGCTCGGAAAGGGGACCACGCCGAAGAGGAGGGCCCTGTCGAGGCTGGCAGCAGGCAGACCGCTCGCCAAGGCATCGCGCTGCATCACGCAGACATTGTCCAGGCCTGCGGCCTTCACCTTTTCGGCCAGGCGTACAGCATAGCCGGCCAAAGGCTCCATCGCCAGCAAGCGCCCCTCTTCGCCCAGCATTTGCGCGGCCGGAATGGTGAAGAATCCGGTGCCGCTGCCCACCTCCAGGACCCGCTGTCCGGGCTGTATGTCGCCACCCTGCAGAATCCAAACAGGGTCCGAGAAGAAGCGCCGCAGCCTGCTCTCCATAACCATGCCTGCGGGCTTCAGCAGTAGGTTTAGAAGCTTCGATGTCCCTAGCTTCGCCGCGTCCATCGGTCACCTCCAAAGGCAGCCGTCTCAACGCTCCGGAGTAAGGATATCCTTGCGCGCCTGACCTAGCCGGCCGTCGCCGCAATCGACCGGTCGATCGCATCTGACAGCTTGTCGACGATCTCGGCGATGTCGCTGTCCTGGATGATGAAGGGCGGGGCCAGGAGCACGTGGTCGCCCAGCCGGCCGTCGATGGTGCCGTTCATGGGATAGCACATCAAGCCGTCGGCCATGGCCTCCTTCTTGATGCGGGCGGCCAAATTGCGGGCCGGATCGAAGGGGGTTTTGCTGGCGCGATCCTCGACCAACTCCACGCCCAGGAAGAGGCCGCGGCCACGGATCTCGCCGACGTGGGGGTGCTGGCCAAGGCGCGCCTCCAGCTGCGCCATCAGGTTGGCGCCCTTCTCGCGCACGGCCAAGAGCAGGCCGCGATCCTCGATCTCGTTCAAGACGGCGATGCCGGCCGCGCAGGCGGTCGGATGGCCGACGTAGGTGTGGCCGTGCTGGAAGAAGCCGCTGCCCACTTCGAAGGCGCGGTAGATCCTGCCCGTCGCCAGCATGGCGCCGATCGGCTGCAGGCCGGCGCCCAGGCCCTTGGCGATGCAGACGATGTCGGGCGCGATCTCTTCTTGCTCGCAAGCGAAGAGCGTGCCGGTGCGGCCCATCCCGCACATGACCTCGTCCAGGATCAGGAGCACGCCGTAGCGGTCGCAGATCTCGCGAATCCGCTTGAAGTAGCCCGGCGGGGCCGCAACGGCGCCCATGGTGGCGCCCACCACCGGCTCGGCGATGAAGGCGGCCACGCTCTCCGGGCCCAAGGCCTTGATCTCGGCCTCCAAGGCGTCGGCGGTGCGCCGGCCGTAGGCTTCCGGGCTCTCGCCTTCCTCGGCAAAGCGCCAGTGGTGGCAGGATTCGATGTGGCGCATGGCGGGCGAGAGCAGCGGCTCGAAGGGTTGGCGGCGCCACTGATTGCCGCCGGCCGAGAGCGCGCCCAGCGTATTGCCGTGATAGCTCTGATGCCGGGCGATGATGTAGCGGCGCTCCGGCTGGCCGACCTCGAGGAAGTACTGGCGGGCGAGCTTGATCGCGGCCTCGTTGGCCTCCGACCCGCCGGAGAGGAAGTAGACCCGCTCGATCCCCTTCGGCGCGCGGGCGATCAGCATCCGGGCCAGTTCCTCGGCCGGCTCTGACGTGAAGAAGCTGGTGTGGGCAAAGGCCAGGCTATCGAGCTGGGTCTTGATCGCCTCGATCACCGGCCTGGCGGAATGGCCCAGGCAAGAGACCGCGGCCCCGCCGCAGGCATCGAGATAGCGCCGCCCTTCGGAATCGATGATACGGCAGCCCTCGCCGGCGACCGCCAAGGGCAGCTTCGCCTGGGTGTGGCGGGGAAAAACGTGGGAGGCATCCATGGTCGACCTCATAAGAGCTTAAGGCGGAGGGTCGGCAGAACCTAGCCTCCCGGCAACGGGTTGGGGAGTCACGGCTGGGCCCGCCAGCCATGACTCCGGTAGCATCCCGCCTTGCTATTGGATCTTAAGGAGGCTGGTGGGCTTCGTGCCCCCCTCGACCCAGCCTTCCAGCGCACTCAAGGGGTCGATCTTGGACTGATCGATGCCGCCCGCACCCGGCAGCAGCCCGCAGTGATCCATGCCGGGGATCATGAAGAGCTGCACCGACTTGGCCAGTTCCTCCGGCCCGCCGGCCGCCTCCGCGGCTGCCTCGTGCCAGGCCACCGTCTTGTAGGGGGTGACGATGGCATCGGCCCAGCCGTGCCAGACGATCATCTTGCCGCCGGCCTCGCGGAAGGCCGCAATGTCCGGCGAGTCGGAATTGTAGACCGCCGCCATGGTAACAAGGCGTCCCGGGTCGACCTCGAAGTCGAAGTCCAGCGGTGTGTAGTTCGCCCCTGGATCCTCCGGAAAAGCCATGTAAGCGCCGAAGGACTGACCGAAAAGCGGCACCAGCTTGCCGCCGCCGCCCGGCTTGCCGGTGAGCCAGAGCCACCAGAAAGGCTCCGAGCCCTCCGGAATGCCGCCGGGATAGAGCTGCTCTCCGGCCTGGTTCTGCGGCCCCTGGCGCCACTTTGCGATGACGCCCAGTTCGGCGTCGTTGAGGCAGTCCTCGCCGCTGCCGCCTCCCTCGCAGCGCAGCACCGAGAGATCGACCGAACAAGCGCGCGGGTCGTCAATCAGCCCATCTTCCTTGCCGTCGACACCATCGCACTGACGCATCACCTCGTCACCGATCAGGCCGTCCTTGCCGGGCTTCAGGATGGGATTGCCGTCGGCGTCCGTATTGGCCTGATGGATCCAGGCCATCTTCAAGGCCACCAAGCCAGTATAGTCCATCGCCGGCGCACCGGAGATGATGCCGCTGAACATCTCAGGATACTTGAGCGCCGCCATGTGCGCCATGCGCCCGCCGGTCGAGCAGCCCTGGAAGTAGCTCTGCTCAGGCGCCGCGCCATAAAAGGCATCGATCATCGCCTGGGCGACGCGGTTGGTCTCGCCGATGGAGCGCCAGCCCCAGTCGCGCTCGCCATGCGGATTGTTGTGCGCCCAGCCGGCATCGACGACCGAGAGCCCGTGATGCCCGCTGTCCGAGGTCGCCGTCGCATAGCCCTTCTTCAAGCCGGGCCCCATGGCATTGATGAAGCCGCCGGCCTTGTCCGCCCGGCCCAGAATGCCGCAGAAGCCGCCGCAACCGGCCTGATAGTACTTCCCGTTCCAGCCCTCCATCGGCAGCCGCACCTCGATCGAAATCGCCGGCAGCGCGGTGGCACGGACCTCGCAGTAGGCCGGCAGGTCGCCCGCGGCCGGGATTACCCTGGCCGAGGTCACGAAGCCGGCGTCGAAGACGACGTTGCGGAGCGCGGCGCAGTCATCGGCGGATTTGTCCTCGGCCTGGGCGCCGGTTGAGAGAGCTATCGTCGCCGCGAGCGCAGACGCGAGCGCATTCAAGGGCTTCAAAGGCATGTTCGAGCCACCTCCGTTCGCTTAGATCAATTGCTGTGCTGCCTACGGACGCGCCGACCGAGAGACGATGCGCCGAGAGACCTAGGGAGCCAGCGCGAGGACGGTCCCGTAAAACGATACACTTGTCCTCGCACGTCCAACCCGTGGCATCGTGCCGAACCGCTCCACAGGGCACAACCGGTCAGGCTGGCGCAGAGGCAGCTCAAGCAACTTCAAGGGAGGTGATACCATGAGGGCGTTTGATCGGCCGTCTGCGCCAATTTGGAGGGATCACTGCACAGTTGGCTCAGATGTTGCTAGAAGCAAGGGTTCATGGCGGGCACCCGCGGTATGGAGAGGAGTTCGTCCGTTTCACGTTCAAACTCGCCTTCCGGAAGACTCTCGAAATGCGATATGTAGCTTTGGAAATCTTCCACCTGGCAAATTCGCGGCTCCCACTGTTCCAAGCCTAGGGGATTGAAGAAATCCTCCAGGATTTCATGTCTCCAACGCTGAACCTGCTCGATCGAAGTCGGCTCGACCCAATTGGCTGCGATGAATCGCTCTATCCTTCCGATCGCTCGATCCAGCTTCCCTTCAATCATGCGGTTCGGATTCTTACTGCAAAATCCGTAGCCCGCTTTGACCGCCGCAAGAAACTTCCAAGAGCAAAGAACGGCGCCCTTTCCGCTGGCATCGTAGGTGATCGTGGTGATCTCCCCGTTGAGGCGTCTCTCGACTACCGTCACCTGACCCGGCAGATGAAGCGTACGCTCTTCTCCGCCATAGTCGCCCGGCCCAAGCGAGACCTCTACGTCCGGCCGCTCCAGCAATGCGTCGAACTCCGTCCCCCACTTCTCGGATTGAGCGGTCGTGCTAGCGCTTATGCCGACACTGCCAATAGCCACCGCTAGCCACATCACGCGGCAAATCCGACCGAGGAGGCAGAGGAACATTGGGGGCCTCTCATCCGAAGAGGGTGTCGCAGGCATATCCCGTCCTCGCGCTGAATCCATCACGAAAAAGATAGCATGACCTTGACATAATTCAATTAAAATGTGCAGTCATACTACACCCCGCCTATTCCTCGAGACAAGCCTCGGGCAAGGGTTGTCCTAGGGCCCAAAGCTTGAATGCACGGGCGTCACCTTCCGTCAGGCAGGAAATCGCAGGCCCCATCAGGAGGATAAGCCCGACGTAGATCACAACAAGGAGCATCGATATCCAGGCTGAGAGAAAGAAGATGACGAACAGTCTTCTGCCTGAAGCCCAGCTCCACAGGAAGAACTCCATAATGTGATCCGCGCGCGCCCAGTGGACCGTTGCGCTGCGGACCTCGCTGCCGCAGGGCGCATGGTTCAAGCTCTCATTCCACTGCTGACGAAACGCAGGCCACAGGCGATGGGCCCGGAAGAGTACGGCGAAAAAGACCGGCAGAGTCACGAGAACCTGGGCCACGAAGTAGGGCCAGAACCAGGTGGCAAAGGCTTCGAGAGACGCGGACAGCAGGCTATCCTCCTAGGGTCGACGCAATCCTGCCGAACCGGCGTGAGTTGCACGAATAGATAACGCGATGGCGTCAGTCTAGGCGTCCTAAGCTTGACCCAGTGGCGGTGTCATCTGTCTATAGTTGCGCGATGAGATCAGCTGTCAAACCACAGCTTGCCCACAGCGCTGGCCGACGCCGGGTCTGCCGGCTGTCTCACGCTCTCCTTCTGCTTGTCGCCTGCTTCTGCTTCGCGCCCGAGACACGCGCTGACCCGGGCGAGCGCTTTCTGGAAGCCTTGTCCTACGTCCCCATCGGTGAGGGTGACTTGAAGGCCGCGCTTCCGGCCGCCTACGTGGACTTGGCGGCTATCGAAGCAGCTTTTGGACTACAGCCGCCCGAAGCTCTCGCGGGAATGAATTGGCATGATATCTTCAACTTCGTACGCGCATACAGCAATCGGGCTCTCTTCTTTTTTGGAATGATGGATAATCACCCTTCACGAACATTCTTCGATTTCCAGATTCTTTGGCTAGCCTTCATCGATGAGTGGCCTGAAGTAACCTCCTTCGATTTAGCAGAAATTGAGCGTATATTACATAGCGGTCGAGAGTTGAATTTCAAGGTATCAACCACCATTGCCCTAGGCAGGCCCAATACGATCACGGCCAGTAAAGCGAATAGTGCGCTTCATTCGGCAGATATTATTATAGGAAGCATCGGATCATTCTGGGAAGTCAACAGTATGATCCCATCAACACTTAGGAGTATTGTACCCTACGCATGGGTCGGCCCAAAAGATGGAGCTTTGGTGATAGTGGCCACTGAAGATCTCGCCTTGGAGCAGGTTCGGCTTGAGGAAGGCGATCTGTCTTCGATGGCAGACAGTCCGCTTGTTCGTGCAGCTATTGCCTCTGTTTACTCGAACAAGGAATGGCGACAGCCGTTGGCCAACGCGTGCCTCAACGTTGTCGGTGGGATGATTCCCCTCGACGACATCGTCTCCATACTCAATCCAATCTCTGCGATGCCCCCATCACCCTTGACACTTGTCGCCGAGCAGTTGGAAGGCGGCCTTGGCCGATTGAGTTTGGTTGCGGCCTACTCAAACGAACCAGACGCACAAACGGCTTTGGAAGCACTCGAGTCTCGCATGCGACGTCTGCCGGCAAGTATGGTCGACAGGCACTGGACCTGGTTTGACAATGTGCGCTTTGCCCCGCTGCCAGCCGAGGGTAAAGCCTCACGCTTTCGTCCGACACTGCTCGAGGTTCTAGATGCCGCGTTGGAGTCACACCTCTACGACGGGAGCAACGATGAGGGTGTCTGGGCGGCGTCAGTCAGCCTCGTGTACCCGGTAACGCCCCTCAAGAGCCTACCGAAAGGCAGCCGTTTCGAGGACCGATCGATCAATGCTCTCCACATACGCCCGGTCTCTTATCAATGCCGCTTCGGCTTTCTCCCCTTCGTCTCGCACCTTCTGGAACGTGACCATAGAGCCACTGCAGGCCGCCGTTTCTTTTGAGCGCTGCGCACCCGCTCTCGCCCCAGGCATCAAGAACATAGCCTGACGGACGAGAAACCCAAGGTTGGGTGGTTTGTCACCTGTTTGATCGACCTCTTTCGGCCCTCCGCAGGCTTCGCGGCAGTGAAGCGTTTGAGGCGGCCGGCTGTTGCCTTCGGCGCGTATCATCTAGTCAGCGATTAAGTTCTACCTCGGCGATGCTCCGGCCCTCAGCACATCATCAAATCAGATGTTTCGCTCGAAACTCGGCTATCTCACTCGCCGTGTATCCGACATCGGCGAGAATGGCGTCCGTGTCGTGCCCCATTGGCGGACAGGCTTTGGCCGCGACGTCCGCGCCGCAGTGGATGGGAGAGCGAAGCAATTGGAAGCGGCGGCCATCGCTTCGCTGCACCTCCTCGATCTTGGCCGAGGCCTGCATGTCCGGATCGTTCAGTGCTTCTCTCGGCGTCCGCACCGGGGCTACCGGAATGCGGCCGCGAAGGCGCTCCAGCCACTCAGCACTGCTGGCCACCGAAAGCGCATCGTCCAGAATCCGGGTCAGCTCGTCCCGTCGTTTGAGGCGGTCGCCGAAGGTCCGGAAGCGCGCATCGGCCGCCAGTTCAGGGCGACCGACCGCCGCGCAGAGCTCCGGCCAGAATTTCTCCTTGTTGCACATGAGGTAAATCCAGCCATCGCCCGTCCGGTAGAGCTGACAGGGCACGAGCGAGGCATGCGCCGAGCGCGCCTCGCGGTGCGGGTCATAGTCACTGTTCAAGGCCCAGGTGCTGAGATAGCTGAGGTTGTAAAGCGCCGTGTCGTAGAGGTTCACGTCGATGTCGCCGCCCTCGCCGGAGGCGCGGGCGCCAAGCACGGCGGAGACAAGGCCGAGCGCCATGTAGGTGCCGGCCATGAAGTCTACGATGGACAAGCCCATGCGCGTCGGCGGCGTACCGGGTTCGCCGGACATGTGGAAGTAGCCGGATTCCGCCTGCATCAGGAAATCGTAGCCGGGCCAGGCCTTGCGGGGGCCCTCCCGCCCATAGCCCGAGCAATGGGCGCAGACGATCGCCGGGTTCGCGTCCTTCAGCGCGTCATAGGTAATCCCGAGCTTTTCCGGCACATCGCCGCGCAGGTTGTTTGCGACGGCGTCCGCACCCGCGACGAGGCGCTTGAAGATTTCGCGAGCCTCGGGAATGGAGAGGTCCAGCGTCAGGCTCTTCTTGTTGCGGTTGACGGACTGGAAGAAGAGGCTCGCATCGTCGTCTTTGGCACCCTCGATGAAGTAAGGCCCCAGCGCGCGGGCGTAATCTCCGCCGGTTTTCCGGTTCTCTACCTTGATCACCTCTGCCCCGAGGTCCGCCAAGAGCTGCGTGCCGAAGGGGCCCGCGCCGTACTGCTCGACCGCGAGGACGCGCAAGGTCTCCAGCGGCCGCATCTCAGCCCATCCTTTCGCGTAAGGCATCTACGACGGAATGGCCGCGCTTGGCCGCTAAGAACGAGCGGATCATGTGCAGCACATAGGTGCCGTCCTGGTTCTTTCCGGAATGGCGCACGCGGACGATCCCGGCCGTCTTGCGCGACTTGGACTCGCGCTTTCCCAGCACCTCGGTCTCGGCATAGAGCGTGTCGCCGACGAAGACCGGCGCCGGCAGCTTGATCTCTTCCCAGCCCAGATTGGCGATAGCCTTTTGGCTGGTCGATGACACCGTCATGCCACCGACCAGCGCAAGGGTGAAGGTCGAATTGACCAGCGGTTTGCCGAACTCCGAAAGGCTCGCGTAGTTCAGATCGAAATGCAGCGGATGGGTGTTCATCGTGAGGTTGGTGAACCAGGTGTTGTCCGCCTCGGTGATCGTTCGTCCCGGCCAATGCTCATAGATGTCGCCGATCTCGAAATCTTCGTAGTCTAGACCCGGGTCTTCGCGAAAGCGCTGGCCCTCTACATGCGTCAAGCCATTGAGTTTCCGTGTCATGTGACTAGCTTCCCATCGCTGCAATTCGTTTGGCCCGCGCGAGGACGGGCGCATCGACCATCTTGCCCTTGAAGGCGAAGGCTCCGCCGCCCGCCGCCTTGGCCGCCACCAACATCTCTCGCGCGCTGTCGATCTCGCCTGGGGTTGGAGAGAACACCTCGTTGATCGTCGCGATCTGGTCTGGGTGGATGGCGATCTTGCCGACGAAGCCCATGGATTTCGCCAAGCGGGCCTCGGCCCGCAGCCCGGTCTGGTCCTTGTAGTCGAGCCAGACGCCATCGAGTGCGGGGCGCCCCACGATTGCCGCCGCATTGACGACCTGAGATCGCCCGAAGGCCAGAGAAGCCTCGCTCATGGCGCCGCCGGTTTCGGCCATATGATCAGCCGAGCCGTAACCAATCACCGCCCGCTCCGGCGCAGCCCTGGCGATGGCGGCAGCGTCGGCGATCCCCGACGCGGTTTCCAGGGTGAGCAGCAACGTCGGCTGCCCTCTGCCGGCCGAGAAGAGCTGCGCGATCTGCCGGACCTGCGCTGCCGCATCGACCTTGGGGAGGATCAGAAGACCGGGCCAAACCGGCCAATCAAGCATTGCCGCCAAGTCGCGGATGCCCGCGCGCGTGTCCGGTGCATTGATCCGCACGGCAACACGCTCGGCTAGCTCTTCCATGCCACCCGCCGAGAAGGCCGTCAGTGCATCTCTTGCATCATCTTTTTCTAATGGGCCGACACCGTCCTCTAGATCCAGCGCGACCCAATCGGGCACGGCCGCCAAGGCCGTCTCTAACCAGTCGAGCCGGGTGGCAGGCGTGAAGAGGATCGAGCGGAACGATAAGGGCATGCCATGCCTCTTTGCTTGTCCGCAGAAACCGGGCGTCCTCTGTGGCCCCCTTTGATGTGCGCGGACAGGGGTTGGTCGCTGTTGAGGTGTAACCAGCGGGGCATCGGAAAGACGGAGGGGATCTCGCGCGGACATGACCAAAATCTGGGATCGGAAAACAGCCTTCCCGTGGCGATTTCGTCGCGTTCTGAGGACAGGCCTCCCATCTTGACCGGGCTTGCGTCGGCTCTCTCCCCTTCCTGGCGGGCCTCCTGGTAGATCGCCACAGGGTGACATGGGCCCGCCTTGCCTTTTGAGCGCGTCGCCCCCACTCTCGCGCCAGGCATCAAGGACACAGCATGACGGACGAGAATCCCAAGGTCGCGTTGTTTGTTACCTGTCTGGTCGACCTCTTTCGGCCCTCCGTCGGCTTCGCGGCGGTGAAACTGCTGGAGGCTGCCGGCTGCAGGGTCGAGGTGCCGGCGGCCCAGACCTGTTGCGGGCAGCCGGCCTATAACTCAGGCGACCGCAAGGATGCCGCCGCGATCGCCAAGCAAGTCGTCAAGGCCTTCGAGGGCTATGACTATGTGGTGGCGCCGTCGGGCTCCTGCGGCGGCATGATCTCGCATCACTACCCGGCCTTGCTGGCCGACGATCCCGCCTGGGCAGAGCGGGCAAAGGCCCTGGCGGCCAAGACCCACGAACTGATTTCCTTCCTGGTGGACGTGCGCGGGATGGACCGCGTCGCGGCAAGCTTCCAAGGCGAGGTCACCTATCACGACTCCTGCTCGGGCTTGCGCGAGCTCAAGGTCAAGGGACAGCCGCGCAAATTGCTGCGCTCGATTCCGGGCCTGGAGATCAAGGAGATGCACGACACCCAATCCTGCTGCGGCTTCGGCGGCACCTTCTGCGTCAAATACCCGGCCGTCTCCAACCGCATCGTGGCGGAGAAGACCAAGAACATCCGCGCATCCGGCGCCGGCACCCTGCTGGCCGGCGACATGGGCTGCTTGCTCAACATGGCCGGCAAGCTTCAGCGCGAAGGGGCGCCCGTGAAAGCGCGCCACGTGGCCGAGGTGCTGGCCGACATGGCCGACGGCCCGGCGATCGGCGAGGGCTCCGCCTGATGCAAGCGACCAGCACCGCGTTTAAGGAGAATGCCGCCAAGGCACTGGATGACGCGCCGCTGCAGAAGGCGCTGGGCAAGATGCGCACGGGCTTCGTCGACAAGCGCCTGCGCGCGACCGAGGCCCTGCCGGAGTTCGAGACCCTGCGCGACCAGAGCCGGGACATCAAGAACCACGTGCTGGCCAACCTGGACCTCTACCTGGAGCGCTATGAGACCAAGGTCACCGAAGGCGGCGGGCAGGTCCATTGGTGCGAAACGCCGGATGACGCGCGCGCCGCGATCCTGAGGATCTGCCGCGACGTAGGCGCCAAGACGGTGACCAAGGGCAAGACGATGATCGGCGAAGAGATCGCCATCAACGAGCACCTGGAGAAGCACGGCATCGAGCCGGTCGAGACCGATCTCGGCGAATACATCATCCAGCTGCGCGGCGAGACGCCCTCGCACATCATCGCGCCGGCGGTGCATCTGAACAAGGAGCAGGTGGCGGAGGACTTCCGGCGGGTTCACACCGATCTCCCGGCCGGGCGCTCCTTGGAAGAGCCGCCGGAGTTGGTGGCCGAGGCCCGCCAGGTGCTGCGCCAGCGCTATCTCGATGCCGACGTCGGCATCACCGGGGCCAACTTCCTGGTCGCCGAGACCGGCACCTCGATCATCGTCACCAACGAGGGCAACGGCGACCTGACCCAGACCTTGCCCAAGGTGCACATCGTCTTGACCACCTTGGAGAAGGTCGTCCCCACCCTGGAGGATGCCGCCACTATCCTGCGCGTCCTGGCCCGTTCAGCCACGGGCCAGGACTTCTCCGCCTACACCACGCTCTCGACGGGCCCGCGCCGCGCGGACGACCTGGACGGGCCGGAGCAGTACCACGTGGTGCTGCTGGACAACGGCCGCTCGGAACTGCTGGGGACCGAGTTCCAGGAGGCGCTGCGCTGCATCCGCTGCGGCGCCTGCATGAACCACTGCCCGGTCTATCACGCGGTCGGCGGTCACGCCTACGGCTGGGTCTATCCGGGGCCGATTGGATCGGTGCTGACGCCGGCCTTGATCGGCATCGACAAGGCTGGCCACCTGCCCAATGCCTCGTCCTTCTGCGGGCGCTGCGAGGCGGTCTGCCCGATGCGCATCCCGCTGCCCAGGATGCTGCGCCATTGGCGGGAGAAGGAGTTCGAGCAGCACCTAAACCCGGCCACCCAGCGCTTCGGCATCAAGGCCTGGGCCTTCTTCGCCAAGCGCCCGGGGCTCTACCAGCTGGTCACCCGGATCTCTGCCGCCGTCTTGCGGCGGATGGCCGGCCGCAAGGGGCGGCTCGGCAGCCTGCCGCTCGCCGGCGGCTGGACCCGCCATCGTGAATTGCCCGCGCCCGAAGGCAAGACCTTCCAGCAGCTTTGGCGCCAGGGCCGGAGACACTAAGGCAATGTCAGGACGCGATGCTATCCTGGGCAAGCTGCGCCGGCGCCTCGAAGGCCGCCCCGGCCGTCTGGAGGCCAAGGACATCGAAGCCCGTATCGCCGGCCACGAGCCCAACCTGATCCCGGCGCGCGCGCAAGTCCCGCTGGCCGAGCGCATCCAACTCTTCGTGACGACGGTCGAAGGCCTCGCGGCGACCACCGACCGCATCGCCGACGAGAGCGAGATCCCGGCCGCCGTCTCGCGCTACCTCCGCAGCCAGAACCTGCCGCTGGAGATCCGCCGCGCGCCCGATCCCTCCTTGGCCGGCGTGCCTTGGGCGTCGGAGCCCCTGCTGACCGTGCGGGAAGGCAAGGCCGACCCCGCCGATGCGGTCTCCCTGACCCCCGTCGAGGCCGCCGTCGCCGAGACCGCGACCCTGGCGCTCACCAGCGGCCCGGAGACGCCCACCACGCTTAACTTCCTGCCCGAGACCCACATCGCCGTGGTGAAAGCCAGCCAAGTGGTCGGCACCTACGAAGAGGTCTTCGAAGGCATTCGCGCGCGCCTTGGCGAGGGCGCCATGCCGCGCACCTTGAACTTCGTCACCGGCCCGTCGCGCACCGGCGACATCGAGCAGACCATCGAGCTGGGCGCCCATGGCCCCCGCCGCCTGCACATCCTGCTGGTCGAGGATGACCCGCAAGAGGGCTAAGGGCCGCCCGACCGCCGAGGAGGTCGAGCTCTGGCGCAAGGTGACGGAGCTGGTGACGCCGATGAAGAACCGGCCGGCACCGCCCCCCGCACCCAAGCCGCCTGCGCCGGAGCCCTCCGCCGCAGCGCGCCCTCGCCCGCCCGCGAAGAGCCCAAACTCCGCCCCCCGCAAGGCCGCGCCGGCGCCCTTGGAGTCCGGCAGGCTGGCCGACCTCGACCGCCGCACCGGCGACCGCCTGCGCCGCGGCCGCATGGTAATCGACGCCACCTTGGACCTGCACGGAATGACCCAGGCCCGCGCGCATAGCCGCCTGCGCTCCTTCCTCTTCCAGGCCCAGGCGCGCGGCAACCGCTGCATCCTCGTCGTCACCGGCAAAGGCCGCACGGGTCCCGACAGCGGCGTGCTGCGCCGCGCCGTCCCGCTTTGGCTGAACGAGCCGGACCTGCGCCCCATGGTGCTGGCCATCACCTCGGCCCAGCCGCAACACGGCGGAACGGGGGCACTCTACGTGTTGCTGAGGCGCCAGCGTCACAGCTAGTCAGACCCCGATTTGCCGTGCTCGAGGGCCTGCTCTTGGCGGCCTTGAAGCCTGCACCGGCGTTACAAGAGAGAAGCGGAACGGCTGCGCCTATCTGGCTATGCAGGCGACACGCGGTCTGCCTAGTCTTGCCGAGAGGGCTTGAAAGAGAGGCAGACGATGGCCAGTCCAACAGCAAGCGGCTTAAGTTTGAGTGGCGACGACGGCCGAGCCGTTGTGACGGACCTGGCGGAGATCAACGCCGTTCTTCTGCCGCTTGGCATGCGGGTTTGGCCCCTCGCGCTCGGCGATCAGCCGGCCGATGTCAAAGCCTTGCTGGGGCAGCCGAGTTTGACCGAAGACGAGGCTTCGGCCCTGAAAGACCACTTCTGTCTCGGGCGCGAGGCCTTGCTCGCACTGATCCGGGACACCGGCAGAAACCCGGCGGTTGCCGGAGGGGGCGCCTTGTCCACACGTATGGAGAGCCATGGCTACGACTATCCGCAGCTCTATCAGGTCGGACCGGCACTCGACTTCAGCCGCTTTCACCGGCTGCACATCAACAGGGCCGAGGACGGGACAGCTGTGGACGAGACCATTCAGCTCTTGTGCGGCGGTGGCATCTCAGCCTACCGCAGAACGCCCGGTGGGACGATCCTGACCCTCACTTTGACCTGCCCAAGCAGGGAGCAAGGTTGGACCATGAGTTACTCCGGCGGTGAGCCGCATACGGGGAGTATCGACAAGGCCTCCGTCGGCACCAAGATTCTCGTGCAGGTGATTGGCCCGCCGCTTTGGACCATGCGCTACGAAGACGAGCGGGCCTGATGTCCTTGCCGGACTAGGGGCTGAAGGTGCGGGTCGAAGTCCCCCTTGCCCTTGGATTGCTCCGCCTGCGTGCTAGCCTGACCTGGCTATCAGCTGCTGCCTGGAGTGGCCTTCATGCAGAAAGAAAGAGTCTCCGACAACGACATAGACAAGCTCATCACGAATCTCGCGGCGGCCGAGAAGAACATGAGACAAACGCTGGCCAAGATGCATCGGCGCATCGAGACGGTGCTGCCGAGCGTGAAGGATGCCAACAAGCGGGGCGTGCTTCTGCAGAACCTATGGGAGTGCCAGGTCCGCCTTGAACTGAGGCCGAGCTACTTCAGTCACTGCGGGGAAGACTGGTGGCTGGACGAGCACGTCTTCAAAGGTCAGCGCGACGGAGTCTTCGTGGACCTCGGCGGCTATGACGGCATCCACGGCTCCAACACCTTCTTTTTCGAACTGATGCGCGGCTGGAACGGTATCCTTGTGGAGCCCTCGCCCGGCCCCTACGCGAAGGCTGCTTCCTTCAGGCGCTGCCCCTGTCTTAACCTGGCCGTCGCCAAGGCAGCGGGCGAAGCCGAGTTCCTCGACGTTTCTGGGGGCTTCACCATGATGAGCGGCCTGCTCGACAGCTTCGATCCCTACGTCCGCGCCCACCTGAAGGACCATCCAAGCCACAAGGAGACCGTCATCAAGGTTCGCACGGTGATTCTCGACACCGTTCTACAGGACCATGGCCTGGACAAGATCGACTGCATCTCCATGGATATCGAAGGTGCCGAACTGCAAGTGCTGGAAGGATTTCCCTTCGAACGCTATGACATTCGCTCCTGGATCATCGAGAACAAGCAACGGAGCGACAATATTTCCAAATTGATGAGCCGCAATGGTTACAAGCGGGTGGAGATGCTTGGCGGCGATGACATTTACCTACGGAAGAACGAGTTCCCGGAACTTCCAGCTCTATAGCCCGCGCAGCGCGGTCCCACAGGTCAGTCTATCCACCGCGCCGTCTGCAATCCCAACGAGGTCCGAAACAGGCCTATCTCGTGCCGGCTCTGCTTGACAGTACTGGACAGAAATGTCTATTACCTCGCTGACACGAGGATAGCGTGTCTAAGAGGAGGAGACCCTGCCCGTGAAACGGAAGACCTTTCTTGCGGCCCTGGCGGCCGCCTGTCTCATTACGCCTAGCCTGTTCGCCGCCGGCGCTGCCGAGGCCGTCACCCTGAAGCTCGCAACCGATTCGGGCGCGAAGGGCTCGCCGGCAGGCGATGCCATCGAGCGCTGGGGCAAGTTGATCGAGGAGGGCACTAACGGCGAAGTCACCGTCGAGATCTTCTATCAGAACGAACTCGGCGGGCAGCAGGAGGTCTTCGACCTCTTCGTCGCCAACGACGTGAACCTCATGCTGAACTGGCCGATGACCTCCTATGACGAGCGCATCTCCATTCTCTATACGCCTTACATGGTGCTGACCTGGGGCGAGGCGCTGGCGGCCTACAAGCCCGGCGGCTGGATCAACGCCATGCTGGACGGCATCTATGCCGACCTGGGGCTCAAATTCTTCGGTGCCTGGCCGGAGGGCTTCAACGGTGTGGCCACCAAGGGTGCCTACGCCACCACGGTCGAGCAGGCCTCCGAAATGAAGATCCGCGTGCCGCCCGTCTTCCCCATGGCCGAGACCATTCAGGCCCTGGGCTATCAGACCGCGACCATCGACTGGGGCGAGGTCTTCACCGCGATCCAGACCGGTGTCGTCGACGGCGACGGCGCCAACGTGATCTACTGGGACTACGAGTACTTCCGTGACACGCTGGACTACTACACCCGCACCAAGCAGCAGTTCCTGACCGGCATCCTCAGCATGAACCTGGAGGCCTGGGACAGCCTGACGCCGGCCCAGCAGGCCGTGGTCCAGGCGGCCGCCGTCGAAGTGATGGAGGAGAGCTTCCTCGCCGCCCGCGAGCGCGACCAGCACTATGTCGAGGCCGCCGAGGCCGCCGGCATGACCTATGTCGAGCCTACCGACGCCGACATCGCCGGCCTGGCGGCCGCCGTACGCGCCAAGGTCTGGCCGATGATGGAGGAGCGCGTCGGCATCGAGGTCATGGACGTCATCCGCGCGAACGCCACCAAGCTGCAGTGAGCTGATTTGAGACAGAGCCTCGCGAGAGCGGGGCTCTTCCTTAAGGTCGCCGGCAGTTCCCACAGGCGCGTTATTGCGAGGAGCGTCAGCGACGCGGCAATCCAGCATGGGAACGACCAGCGCTGCGCCCTGGATCGCTTCGTCGCTGACGCTTCTCGCGATGACGGCGAACCTTCGGGAGGGCGCAGAGTGGTGAAGGAGGGGATCACCGGTCTTGTGGAAACCAGCTGACGGCGAAGGCGATCCAGATGGGCTCCCAAGGCGCCAATAGCATCGCCGCATTCTTAGGCCGCGGGATCGCGACCGCGCTGGACGCAGTGGCCCTTCTCGCTTCGGCCCTGGTCACGGGGCTGATGGTCTTCCTGGTGGTGGCGCGCTATCTGCTGGGACTCTCGGTCGTCGGCCTGCACGAATTGATCCTGCTCTTTGCCGTGCAGCTCTATATGGCGGGCGCGCTTATTGCGTCACGGCGGCGCACGCACCTGACCGTCGACTGGCTCTCGCAACGCCTGACCAAACCCAGAAGTAAGGCCTGGCACGACGGCCTCATCGCCGTGCTGACCCTCACCATCACCCTCTTCTTCGTCGCCTGGGCCTATTGGATGCTGGCCTGGGGCATTAAGCGGCCGCAGACGACGCCGGCCATGGGCATCCCGCTCTGGGTCCCGCAGCTCGCTATCATCGTCGGTGCCGTGGGCTGCACGGCCTATGCCGCGCGGGACCTCTTGCGCGCTTTCCATGCCATCCGGGCCAGCCGATGAGCGGCCTTATCGCACTGCCGCTGCTGATCTTCCTGATGGCGGTCGGGGTGCCGGTGGCCTGGTCCTTCGCCGGGGTCTTGGCCTATCTGACCATCCTTTACGACGTGAACCTCAACACCTTGATGCTGCAGGGCTTTCGCGCGCTGAACTCGGTCATCCTGGTGGCGCTGCCGCTCTTCGTCCTGACCGGCTATCTCATGCAGTCGGGCGGCATCGCGCAGCGCATCGTCGCCTTCGTCGCCAGGATCGCCGGCGGGCGCGGCGGCATGGGCGGGGCCATGGTGCTGGCCTCCAGCGTCTTCGGCGCGATCAGCGGAACGGCGACGGCCGCCGTCGCCTCGATCGGCACCATCATGACCGAACCCTTGGTGAAGCGCGGCTATCCTCGGGGGCACATCGCGGGATTGCTGGGCGTCTCCTCCCTCTTGGGCATTCTGATCCCGCCCTCGATCACCATGATCCTCTTCGCGGTGATGACCCGGCAGTCGGTCGCCGCCTGCTTTGCCTCCACCATCGGGCCGGCGGTCCTGCTGATCACGGGGTTAATCCTCTTCAACCGCTTTCTGGCGGGGCGTGCCTTCCATGAAAAACCCATGAAGGAGCGCGAGGCCGAGCCCTTCCTCAAGGTGACGCTGAAGGCCGCACCCGCCCTGTCGCTGCCCGTCATCATCCTGGGCGGCATCTACGGCGGCATCTTCACGCCGACCGAGGCGGCAGGCGTCGCCGTCCTGGCGGCCTTGATCATCGGGACCTTCGTCTATCGCGAGTTCACCTTGCGCTCGCTGGCCCGCAGCGTCGTCGGCGCGGCGGAGACGACGGGCTCGATCATCCTAATCCTGCTCTTCTCGCTGATGATCTCGCGCATCATGGCGAGCGAGCGCATCCCGCAGGAATTGACCGAGGCGGTGCAGGCCATCGCCGGCACGCCCATGGGCGCCTTGCTGCTGGTGAACGCCGTGCTGATCCTCGCCGGCGCCTTGATGGACGACATCTCGGTGACGGTCGTGGTCGCCCCCCTCTTCCTGCCCTTGATGGTGGAGAGCGGTGTCAATCCGGTGCAGTTCGCCGCCATCGTCGCCTGCTCGGTGGTGATCGGCGCCAACAGCCCGCCGGTGGCGCCGATCCTCTTCATGTCCTGCCGCGTCTGCAATGCGGCGGTGACGGAGACAGTCTGGCCGGCCATACGCTTGATGCTGGTGGTGGCGATGCCGGTCATGCTGGCGACCACCTTCTGGCCCGATCTTTCGCTCGCGATTCCGCGGGCGCTGGGCCTGCTGTGAATTCGAAGGACGACGAGGAAATCAGGGGACGGTGAAGGCAATGAAGTCACATTATAGGGTCGTGGTCATCGGCGGCGGCGTGGTCGGCGCCTCGGTTCTCTATCACCTGGCCAAGTTCGGCTGGAGCGACATCGCGCTGATCGAGCGCAGCGTGCTGACCGCCGGCTCCTCCTGGCATGCCGCCGGCGGCTTTCATGCGCTGAACGCCGATCCCAACATCGCGGCCTTACAGGCCTACACCATCGACCTGCTCTCGGAGATCGAGCGGGAGTCGGGGCAGTCGGTCGGCATGCACATGACCGGCGGCCTGACTCTGGCGGGCACGCCGGCGCGCTGGGAATGGCTGCAGTCGGCCTATCGCGTCTTCCAGACCATGGGGATCGAGGACGTCCGCCTGGTGACGCCGGAGGAATCCAAAGAGCTCTGCCCGATCCTCGACATCGAGGGTATCATCGGCGGGCTTTGGGCCGACCGCGAGGGCTACATCGACACCACCGGCACGGTGCATGCCTATGCCGCAGCCGCCAAGAAGCGCGGCGCCACGGTCATCGAGCACAACCGGGTTCTGGAGCTGCATCCGGTGAGCGAAGGCTGGCGCCTGGTGACCGAGAAGGGCGAGGTCAGGGCCCAGCACATCGTCAATGCCGGCGGCCTCTGGGCCAAGCAGGTCGGCCGCATGGCCGGCATCGAACTGCCGCTCTCGCCCTTGGAACACCACTACCTCATCACCGAGACCATCCCCGAGATCGCCGCCGCCGAGCGCGAGATGCCCTTGGTCGTGGACCTCGAGGGCTTCACCTACATGCGCCAGGACCAGAAGGGCCTGCTGCTCGGCATCTACGAGATCAACCACAAGCACTGGATGGTCGACGGCGCGCCCTGGGACTACGGCATCGAGCTTCTGCAGGAGGACATCGACCGCATCTCCCACGAGCTGGAGCTGGGCTTCAAGCGCTATCCCTGCCTGCAGGAGGCGGGCGTCAAGACTTGGGTCAACGGCGCCTTCACCTTCTCGCCCGACGGCAACCCGCTGGTGGGGCCGGTGCCGGGCAAGCCCGGCTACTGGGCCGCCTGCGGGGTGATGGCGGGCTTCCTGCAGGGCGGCGGCGTCGGCAAGTCCCTGGCCGAATGGATGATCCACGGCGAGCCGGAGGCCGACATCTACGGCATGGACATCGCCCGCTACGGCGACTTCGCCGGCAACCGGCGCTACATCAAGGAGACAACCGGCCAGTTCTACACCCGCCGCTTCGTGATGACCTATCCCAACGAGCAGCTGCCGGCCGGCCGGCCGCTGAAGATGGCGCCGGCGCACGACGCCATGACCGCTGCCGGCTGCCAGTGGGGCGTCAGCTGGGGCCTGGAGGTGCCGCTCTATTTCGGCCCGCAAGGCTTCAAGGAAGAGCCGTCCTTGAAGCGCTCCAACGCGCACGACCTGGTGGGTGCGGAGTGCCGCGCGGTGCGCGAGGCGGCCGGATTGCTCGACATCTCCGGCTTTTCGCGCTTCGAGGTGACGGGGCCTGCGGCCGAGGCCTGGCTCGACCGCATCATGGCCTCGCGCCTTCCGGGGCCCGGCCGCGCGCGCCTGGCGCCGATGCTGTCGCCGGAAGGCAAGCTCAAGGGCGACCTCACCGTCTTCAACTGGGGCGGCGGTGTGTGGTGGATCATGGGCAGCTACTACCTGCGCGCCTGGCACCTGCGCTGGTTCGCCGACCACGGGCAGGAAGGGGTGACCGTCAAGGACCTTTCGGACCAGGTGGTGGGCTTCTCGCTCTCCGGGCCGAAGTCGCGCGAGATCCTGGCGCGCGTCACTCATCAGGACGTCTCCACAAAGGTCCTGCCCTTCATGGGCTGCGGGCACTACGACATTGGCTTGATCCGGGCCAAGGTGGGGCGCCTCTCGGTCGCCGGTGAACTGGGCTACGAAATACACTGCCATGCCTCCGAGCACATCGGTTTGCGCCACACGTTGCTGGAGGCAGGCCAGGACCTCGGCTTGCGCGAGTGCGGCTTCAACGCCCTTTTGAGCCTGCGCCTGGAAAAGTCCTTCGGCATCTGGTCGGCCGAGTTCACCCAGGCCTACACGCCGCGCATGACCGGCATGGATCGCTGGATCGACTGGCAGAAGCCGGACTTCCAGGGCCGGGCTGCCGCCCTTGTCGAGCGCGACGGCGCGCCACCGGCCCAGGTGTTGGCCACCTTGGAGGTCGATGCGCTGGACGCCGATGCCAGCGGCTTCGAGCCGATCTGGTCGGACGGGCGCCGGATCGGCTTCGTCACCTCCGGCGGCTATGGCCACAGCCTGCAAAAGTCGCTGGCGCTGGCGCTTATCGAGCCAGATCTGGCCGAGCCGGGGACAGAGCTTTCGGTGCATATCGTCGGCGTCGAACGGCCGGCAAAGGTCATCGCTCCTTCGCCTTACGATCCCGAAGGACGGGCGATGCGGATGTGAAACGGCAAGGAGGTCTCATGACCGAGCCGCCGCGCCGCTGGTCCGCATCATCGTGACGAACCGTCCCGGCTCCGGCTAAACTGCAGAGATGGCACATCAAGAAACCTCGCTCAAAACGGCACTGGCCTCCGGGCCGCCCATCGTCATGGACGGGGCGATGGGAACTGAGCTGACCCGACGCGGCTCCCCGATCGGGGCGGACGATTGGGTCGCCTCGACCCTGGGCTTGGCTAGCGACGTGGCGGAGATTCACCGCAGCTATGCCGAGGCCGGCGCGCGGCTGCACATCGCCAACTCCTTCGCGACTGCCCGGCACGTGCTGGCGGAGGTGGGCCTGGAGGATCGCTTCGAGGACCTCAACCGGGCCGCCGTTCGCCTCTGCCGCGAAAACGTCACCCTAGAGCGCGGGCCCGCGCCCTGGATCGCCGGATCGCTTTCGACCTACGTCATCGGCTCCGACCGCGGGCGCCTTCCCCCGCTTCCGGTCTTCGAAGCCAACGCGCGCGAACAGGCAGCGATCTTGGCGGAGGAGGGCTGCGACCTCTTCGTCCTCGAGATGCTGCACGAGGTCGAGACCAGCCTGGCCCTGATGCGTGCTACCGCCAGCTTCGGCATGCCGGTCTCGATCGGGCTCACTTGCGTCTTCGGCGAGGACGGGGAGGTGGTCTTGCTGGACTTGGCCCGTAGTGGCCGTCCCCTGGCCCTCGGCAAGGCTTTGCCGGCGATCCTTGCGGGCGCCCCGGCGGAGGACGACTGGATCGTCACCATCATGCACTCCGAGCTCGACGTCAGCGATGCGGCGCTGGACATCGTCGCCGAGCTTTGGCCCGGCCCGATCGGCGTCTATCCCAATTCGGGACTGTACCTCTTTCCGAACGGCTGGGACTTCGACAGCGTCTGCACGCCCGAAGACTTCGTCGCCCATGCGGAGACCTGGGCTTCCAAGGGCGCCCGCATCATCGGCGGCTGTTGCGGCGTCGGCCCGCAACAGATCGCTGCCTTCAGCGCCGCACTGGAGCAAGGGCGAGCCGCCGATGGCGAGCAACCCTCTGGCACCTGAGCTGAAAGGCAACATCAAGGTCACCCGCGAGGACTGGCTGTCGCTGGCGCTCGACGTCTTGATCTCGCAGGGCGTCGATCAGGTGAAGATCCAGGTCCTGGGCGCGCGCCTCGGCGTCTCGCGCTCCAGCTTCTACTGGTACTTCAAGAGCCGGAAGGATCTGCTGGACGCCCTGTTGGACCATTGGGAGGAGACCAATACCAAGGCCATGGTGGAGGCCTGCGCGCGGCCTGCGAAGACCATCACGGCCGCCGTCTGCAATCTCTTCCACTGCTTCATCGACACCCGCCTCTTCGATCCGCAGTTCGACTTTGCCATCCGCGAGTGGTCGCGCCGTTCGGGCCCGGTGCGCCACATCGTCGACCAAGGCGACGAGGCGCGGCTCGCCGCCATCGCCGCCATGTTCGAGCGCCACGACTACCCGCCCGACGACGCCACTTTACGCGCACGCATCCTCTACTACATGCAGATCGGCTACTACTCGCTGGAGCTGCACGAGCCCATGGCCCAACGGCTTTCCTACCTGCCGGGCTACCTGGAGGGCTTCACCGGCCGGCGGGCCAGCCAGGAAGAGATCGACGCACTGGTGGACTTCGCCCGCAGCGTCAATCCCGATGCGGTGCCGGGCCGGATCGCCTTTAAATAGATGCGCTCCTCCGAAGAGGAATAGGGCCGTACCCGGCTGGTTCTCGGAAAGGGTCTATGGTGATCGGCGGCCACCATCCGTCAGAGTCCGGCTACGCAGCAGCGCTGCCGTGGCATTAGACGGCCCGACCGGCTCCGGATAGCTGTGCGATCTTGTTTATGTGAGCGACCGCGGTTTTGCCACCGGTTGTCTGGGTGAAGAGGTCGAGGCTCTCGTCGCCGTCGTCGCCGACCGGTGCAAGCGCCTGATCCCTGTAGCGTCGCGCGGCGGGACCACGGGAAATGACAATAGCCGCAACCAGTAGCGGGATGATCGTACCGGCAAGGATCACATGCTTTCTGAGCGTCTCCCAGATGAAGCGCGGCCAGAAGACCCAGGCCTTTTCTCGCGGCAAGCCAGGGCGTCGCTCGGAGGGATGCTTGAGACGGAGGAGGCCGCTCTGCAAGGGGTGCAGGTTCTCGAGGCGGACTGTCGTCGAGAACGCGACCAGCACCTTGACGAGGCTGCCAATCGGCACGCCGGTGGCCGCCGCGCGGCGCAACAGCGTCCTCATATGCTTGGGCGTGTAGTAGAGCGACCAGGCCTCGCGGTAGATCTCCTCCCACTCACGCTTGCTCATCTTCGAATGGGCCGTGCAGACGTGCTCGACGTCGTAATTGTTGAGATCGGGGTCCATCGCGACGCCCTGCTTCCACAGGACCTGATGATCCTCCGAGCCGGGCAGTGGCGTCAGGCAGAAAAACTCGATGACGTCGAGCGGCAGCTCTTCCTGGATGATCGCGATATCGCGCCTGATCGACTCCGGCGTATCCGAGGGAAAGCCGAGGATGTATCCTGCAAGCGTGAAGATGCCCTGTGCCTTCCAGGCGAGCAGCATCTTTCGGTATTCAGTGATCTTGTTCTGTCGTTTCTTCGCAGCGGCAAGATTGTCCGGATTGATGTTTTCCAATCCGATGAAGACGCGCGTGACGCCGGCTTGCTTGGCCTTCTCCACGAAGTTTGGAATCTTGTGGCACAAAACATCGACTTGGATCATCAGGCCGAGCGGGATGCCGTCATTCTCACGCAATGCGATCAAGCGATCGAAGATCGCCTCCCATTCCCTGTTGCGTGCGAAATTGTCGTCGGTGATGAAGAATTTGTGGATGCCCTGCGCCCAATTGAGCCGCACCAGATGCTCGATATCGTCGGCCGAGCGAAAGCGCGACTTGCGTCCCTGCACGTTGATAATCGTGCAGAACGAGCACTGATAAGGACAGCCGCGGCCCGCGTCGAAGCTCGTGGCGTAGCCGAGCGTACGCTCGACGTGGGTCTTCGGCAGGAAAGGCACGGGCGTCCCCTCCATGCCGGGTAGGTCTTTCATGAAGTTATAGAGCGGTGCAAGCTGGCCTGCCGCGGCGTCGCACAACACCATGTCGAGCCGGCCCTCGGCCTCACCCGCGAACATGGAAACGCCCATCTGCCGACAGGCGTCGAGCTCGACCGCGCGCCCGTCCAGCATCGACAGGCAACCCGATACGTGGAACCCGCCCATCGCAACGGGGACGCCCGCCTCGCGGAACGGCCGGGCGATATCAAGGGCACGCGGGTACTGGTTTGACTGGACGCCGACGAGAGCTACCAATCCGAAATTGCGGTGACGGCGAAAACCGGCGAGAAGCGCGGGCACGTCGATGCGGGTGTTCGTCTCGTCGATGACCGCGATGTCGATCACGACGTCCGGACCGAGCACTTGGCGCTCGGCGCAATCCGCCGCTATGCCGTAAACGGCGGCAAGTGAATTCGACGGGATCATCGCGCGCCACCAGCGAATAACATAGCCGTCGTCGTCATAGTGTGACGGTTTGATCAGAATCAGCTGGAAACGCCGCTCTGCCGCCACCCCAGAATACACCAAAATCATTCTCCAAAAAAAAGGCAACGTCGCCCGGATGAATCCGAGTTTATAAGGAGACCGTAATACTGATCGTCTGAAAATACAATGTTTTGGACGATTCGGTACGGTATTAACCTGGAATTGGTGGGAATTTCCGTGAACACCACGCCCCCAGCGCGCAGATGGCGTCGCTTGTGGTTTGCAAAATACGCCTTTGCACTTATCTGTTGCAGCATCGACTTTTTGGTGTCGCCTCACGCTGGTGCTGGCAACGACCGAATTTAGGCGATCAAGCGCAGTAATGCGTGGAGTAGGCCCCTCGGCACCGCAACCTCGGCCATCTGGAACGGGACGTAGCGGCCGTGGCTGGTGGTCCTGGCTTCAAACTTCACCAGCTATTGCCGCAACGCGGTCAGCGATCGATTTTTGACCGCATCGCACAGAGCCCGGGCTCGCATGAAGTTGGCGAGATTTTGGACCAGCGCATGAACTGGCTGCCGAACGCAGCCTGATTCGCGACGCCGCGACCGCCAACAATCCAGCAAATCGCCGGATCACATCCCAGGCAGTCAAGATCAAGCCGCAAAGGCTCGTTCTCAGATTCACCGGTCATCTTGCTCCGCAACGTTAAAAACTAGAGCAGATTCACGCGACCTTGCGATTCCACCTGATCGCGATCTACTCTAGTGCCCCTCCCGTTCGGCCAGGTTCTTCATGTGCTCCACCGCTAGGCGAACAGCGTCATGTCTGTCCGCCTCGTCGGCTTTGCCGTCCTTGCGGCGCCAATCCAGCGAGAAGGTGAGCTCGAGCGAGAGGCCCGGCTGGTCGGTTTCGACCAGCGCGTTGATCCGATTGACCACTTGGCCGGCGTACAGTGGATGGTCGACCAGCACGAAGTCGATCTCGTGGCGCTTCTCGAAGACGGTGATGCGCTCGACCACCTCGAGCTCGGCCGTTCTCATGCGCCGCAGAGTGAAGCCCGGCTGGCGCTCGAGGATCTCGACCGCCTGGACGCCGGGAACGTACTTGCCAGGGTTCTCGATCTTGTCCAGCAGCAGCGCCCAGAGGCGCTCCAATGGCGCGTGCACACGGACGCTGTGGCTGGCCTTGGGCATCGCCCTAGAGGATGAAGCGGCTCAGGTCCTGATCCTTGGCCAAGGCGGCGACGCGGACCTCGACGTAGTTGCGGTCGATCTGCACCGTCTCGCCGGGACGGTCGGAGGCGGTGAAGGAAATCTCCTCCAACAGCTTCTCCATCACCGTGTGCAGGCGCCGGGCGCCGATGTTCTCGACGCTGGAGTTGATTTCAGTCGCCAGGTCGGCCAGCGCGTCGATGCTGTCGTCCTGGAACTCCAGGGTCACCTGCTCGGTATCCATCAAGGCCTTGTACTGGCGGATCAGGGAGTTCTCGGGCTCGATCAGGATGCGCTTCAGGTCGTCGCGGGAGAGCGCGTCCAATTCCACACGGATCGGCAGGCGGCCCTGCAGCTCCGGCAGCAGGTCGGCGGGCTTGGCCATGTGAAAGGCGCCGGAGGCGATGAAGAGGACGTAGTCGGTCTTCACCGTTCCGTGCTTGGTGGCGACCTGGGTCCCCTCCAGCAGGGGCAGCAGGTCGCGCTGCACGCCCTCGCGGCTGACGTCGGCGCCGGCGCGATCGGAGCGGGCGGTGATCTTGTCGATCTCGTCCAGAAAGACGATGCCATGCTGCTCGGCATTCTCGACCGCCTCGGCGCGGATGGTCTCCTCGTCCAGCATCTTGTCGCTCTCTTCGGCGATCAGATGCTCGTAGGACTCGCCGACCGAGAGCTTGCGCTTCTTGGTGCGCCCGCCGAAAGCCTTGCCCAGCATGTCGTTCAGGTTGAGCATGCCCATCTGGGCGCCCGGCATGCCGGGGATGTCGAAGGTCGGCAGCATGGAGCTGCCGCTGTCGACCAGCTCCAGCTCGATCTCCTTCTCGCCCAGCTTGCCCTCGCGCAGCATTTTTCGGAATTTTTGGCGGGTGTCCTGGCTGGCGCCCTGGCCGACCAGCGCCGTGATCACGCGGTCTTCGGCAGCCAGTTCCGCCTTGGCCTGGACGGCTTTGCGCATGCGTTCGCGGGTCATGGTGAGCGAGACCTCGACCAGGTCGCGTACGATCTGCTCCACGTCGCGGCCGACGTAGCCCACCTCGGTGAACTTGGTGGCCTCGACCTTGACGAAGGGGGCCTCGGCCAGCCTGGCCAGCCGCCGAGCGATCTCGGTCTTGCCGCAGCCGGTCGGGCCGATCATCAAGATGTTCTTCGGCATGACCTCTTCGCGCAGCGCCTCGGGCAGCTGCTGGCGGCGCCAGCGGTTGCGCAGCGCCACCGCGACGGCACGCTTGGCGTCGTTCTGGCCGACGATGAAACGGTCCAGCTCGGAGACGATTTCGCGCGGCGAGAAGGTGGCGCCGTCGGATTTAGAGCTCAAGGCTTTCAACGATGATGTTGTCATTGGTGTAGATGCAGATGTCCGCTGCGATGGCGAGGGATTTACGGGCGATTGTTTCGGCGTCGTGGTCCGGCAGGTCGGAGAGCGCGCGCGCCGCAGAGAGCGCGAACATGCCGCCAGAGCCGATGCCGATCAGGCCGTCCTCGGGCTCCAGCACGTCGCCCGAACCGGTGAGGATGAGGGAGACCTTCTGGTCGACCACGGCCATCATGGCCTCCAGCCGGCGCAGGTAGCGGTCGGTGCGCCAATCCTTGGCCAACTCCACGCAGGCGCGCGTCAGCTGGCCCGGATAGGTCTCGAGCTTGGCTTCCAGCCGTTCGAAGAGGGTGAAGGCATCGGCCGTCGCTCCGGCAAATCCGGCGATCACCTGATCCTTGGCCAAGCGGCGGATCTTGCGCGCATTGGCCTTCAAGATGGTCTGGCCGAAAGACACCTGGCCATCGCCTGCGATGACCACCTGGTTGCCTTTTCGAACGGAGAGAACTGTGGTGCCGTGCCACGGCGGGGACTGCTGTTCCGTCATTGCCGCATAGATGGCGCGCCCGCGCGCGACGATCAAGCGCTCATCACTGCCGGCCGCGTCATGCCAGGTCGACGATCAGCGGGACGTGGTCGGACGGCTTCTCCCAGGTGCGGCTTTCGCGGAAGGTTTCCAAGGCCTTGACCGCCCCAGAGAGCGGCGGCGTAGCCAGCGCGTGGTCCAAGCGCCAGCCATAGTCTTTTTGATAGGACTGCGGATAGCGATAGCCCCACCAGGAGTAGAGCGGCTGCGGCACCGGCGTGAAGCGGCGCGGGATGTCCTCCAGGCTGCCGGCCTCCCACAGCCGCGCCATGGCCGCGCTCTCCATCGGTGTGTGCCCGACGGAGCGTAAGAGGCGCTTGTGGTTCCAGACGTCCTGCTCCAGCGGCGCTACGTTAAGGTCGCCCACCAGCAAGGCCTTGCGCTTTGCCAAGGCGTCATCCTCGGCCCAAAGCGCCATCTCCTCCAGAAAGTCCAGCTTGTGGGCGAACTTGGGGTTCTTCTCGCGATCGGGATCCGGCCCACCGGAGGGGACATAAAAGTTGTGAAGCTCCAGCCCGCCCGGCAAGAGGACCGAGAGATGGCGGCGGTCGTCCTTGTCGCAGAAAACCTTGCGCTCCACCTGCTCGAAAGGTAGGCGCGAAGCGATAGCGACGCCGTTGTAGGACTTCTGACCGTGGATCTCGAGGTGCTTGAAGCCAAGTCCGGTCAAGGCGTCGGCCGGAAAGAGCTCGTCGATGACCTTGGTCTCCTGCAGGCAGAGGACGTCCGGCTGGCGCGCTTCGACGAAACGGGCGATGTGCTCCACGCGTTGACGGATGGAGTTGACGTTCCAAGTGGCAATCCGCATGGGCGTCAGGCCGCCGCCAGGGCCAAGCGGACGCGCCGACGCGCGGCCACGGCCTCGCCGAAGGCGGCGAAGAGCGCCACCGAGTCTTCGTTCTCCATCACCCGGTACTCGGGATGCCACTGCACGCCGACGGCAAAGCCCTTGGCATCGGCCACGCGCACGGCCTCGATGGTGCCGTCGGGCGCCCAGCCTTCAGCGACCAGGCCGGGGGCCAGAGTCTCGATGCCCTGATGGTGCAGAGAGTTGATCTCGATCTCCGGGCGGCCGAAGAGCTTTTCGAACCAGCCGGCAACCCGCAAGCTGTGCCTGGGGCCATAGTCGACCGTCATGTCGCCGCTCGCCGGGCTGCGATGATCCATCCGCCCCTCGACCTCTTGCAGACGGGCGAAGAGGCTGCCGCCCAAGGCCACGTTCAACTCTTGGAAGCCGCGGCAAATGCAGAAGAGCGGCAATCCACGGTCCAGCGCCGCCCGGATCAGGCCCAGGGAGACGGCATCGCGGGCCTCGTCATGCGGCTTGGAGGGCTCTTCCAGATCGGGGCGGCGATAGTGGCTGGGATGCACGTTCGACGGGCTGCCTGTCATCAAGAGCCCATCCACCTGATCCAGCAGCAGCCGCGGATCGGCCAGCTCGGCCAGGTTGGGCAGCATCAAGGGCTGAGTATTGGCGGCCTCGGCGACGGCACGCACATACTTGTCGCCGACGACATGAAAGGGCATGCCGTCCACCGTCTTGCAGCAAGCCGGCAACAGCACGAGAGGGCGAGGGTGTGTCATGTTCCTTGATCTACGTGCTTCGGCCGGGCGCCGACAAGGCGCTGTGAGCGACCTGGCGAAACGAAGGGAAGGAGCAGACAAGGGATGCGACAGATCCGCAAGGTGGCCGTCGTCGGTGGCGGCTTGATCGGGATGAGTTGGGCCAGCCTCTTCCTAGCGCGCGGGCTTCAGGTCACGGTCGTCGACCCCCGGCCGGACGCCGAGGCCAAGCTCACGCGATTTGTCGAGCGGGCCTGGCCAATGATGCAGACGCTGGACTTGACCCGATCGGACGAGGTCGGGGCGGCCGCGTTCTCGACCACGACAAGCAGCCTTGCCGGCATCGACTTCGTCGCTGAATGCGGGCCGGACCGCATCGAGATCAAGCGCCAGATGATCCGGGAGCTGGAAAGAGGCGGTAGAGGCCGATGTGATCATCTCCTCCAGCACCTCCTCCTTGCAGGCCTCCGATATCCAAAGCGAGGCCCGCAATCCTGAGCGGATTCTGGTCGGCCATCCGATGAACCCGCCGCACCTGGTCCCCATGGTCGAGCTCGTCTGCGGGCAACAGACCTCCGAAGAGACCCTAGAGGCGGCCGAGGCCTTCTACCGCGCGATGAAACGCGTGACGATCCGCGTTAGGCGCGAAGTGATCGGCCACTTGGCCAACAGGCTCACCTCGGCGCTCTACCGGGAAGCGGTCAACCTGGTCGCCGAGGGCATCGCGTCGGTCGAGGACGTGGACAAGGCGATCGCCTACGGCCCCGGCATGCGCTGGGCTCTGATGGGACCGCACACTCACCTATCATCTTGGCGGCGGCGACGGCGGCTATCGGCACTACCTGGACCACCTGGGCCCGACCCAGGAGGCCCGCTGGAAGGCCCTGGGCACACCGAAACTAACCGACGAACTCAAGGAAGAGCTCATCGCCGGCGTGGACCGTGAACTCGCTACAGCAAGACAGCGACACTCTGATCGAGCGTCGCGATGCGGCATTGGTGGATCTTTACAGGTTGAAGCAGCGCTTTGGGTTATAAATAACGCAATCGTCAAACCAAGTAAAAAAAGTCTTCCCTCAGACCGTCATTGCGAGGAGCGATAGCGACGCGGCAAATCCAGTGATAAACGCGGTGCAGTGAACACCTGGATCGCCGAGCTGGCGCTCGCGATGACGACGACATTACTGCGTAATGCACGCCTGAAACAAGGGCATTACGCAGAACAATATCCTCAAGAACAAAAAGATAGACCTCTAAATCAATCGAGGCTCACGAAGCGCGCCCTAGCGTGTCGGCGTACCCTGGAACTTGAAGGACGTCGAGCTCGCGCAGGTCGAAAAGCTTCTTGTCCAGCCGCACGCCGTACTGCGCGTTGATCAGGCCGGTCTGGACGATGACGCCCTGGGGGTCGACCACCTCCCACTTGCGCAACTCGACCGGCGACTCGTTGAAGGTCAAGGTCACCGAGGCGAGGTTGCCCTCGGCCTGCTCTTCCTGGATGGTCATGACGATGCTGCCCTGGCCGTGCGACAGGTAGGTCAGCACCAGGTTGTCTTGCAACTGGATCGGCTCCTTGAAGAGGAACCAGAGCGGGCGTCTCCCAGATCGGCAGCTGGGTCACCTGCTTCAGCTCGCGGTCGTAGACGGCAACGGCATAGCCGTCGGCGACGATCAGCATCGGCACCGGCGGATCGTAGTCGAAGCGCATGCGCGAGGGGGCGATCGACATAGACCATGCCCTCGGCATAGCTGCCGTTGGAGGCCGACTGCACGAAGCGCGCCTTCACCGTGCTGAGGCCCGTTCAGGTAACGCTCGACCTTGTTGACCACCTGCTTGTCGGCCTCGCTCAGCGCAATGGCCGTGGCTTGCCTCTGCCCGGCCCACCAGTCCGCCGAGGCTGCCGATCAAGCCGACGCCGGCCAGTCCAGTCAGGAATCCGCGCCGCCCGAAGGATCGATGCAGAGTGAATCGCTCTTGCGACATGGTTCTCTTGCTCCTTAGTCGCCGCCGTAGACTTCGCGCTTGCCGACGTGGTTGGCCGGGCTCACCAGGCCCTCTTGCTCCATGCGTTCTACGAGCCTGGCGGCACGATTGTACCCTATTTGCAGATGACGCTGCACAAAGCTTGTGGAGGCCTTCTTGTGCTGATGCACCAGTTCGACCGCCTGTCTGTATAGCTGGTCGCCGTCGCCGTCATCGGCAAGGGCTTCCATCGGCAGTTCGTCCGGCTCTTCGGTCACCTCCGTCACATAGTCGCTGGGCGCTTGCTTGCGCAGGTATTCCACCACCTGCTCGACCTCCTGGTCGGAGACGAAGGGCCCGTGGACGCGCTGAATTCGCCCGCCGGAGCCCAGGTAGAGCATGTCGCCCTGACCCAGCAGTTGCTCGGCGCCCATCTCGCCCAGGATGGTACGGCTGTCGATCTTGGAGGTGACGTGGAAGGAGATGCGGGTCGGAAAGTTGGCCTTGATGGTGCCGGTGATGACGTCGACCGAGGGCCGCTGGGTGGCCATGATGAGATGGATGCCGGCGGCCCGCGCCATCTGCGCCAAGCGCTGCACCGCGCCTTCGATCTCCTTGCCGGCGACCAGCATGAGGTCGGCCATCTCGTCGACGATGACGACAATGTAGGGCAAGGACTTCAGGTCCAGGGGCTGCTGCTCGATCACCGGCTCGCCGGTGTCGGGATCGAAGCCGGTCTGCACCCGGCGGGTGAGCACCTCGCCCTTGTCCAGCGCCTCGGCCACGCGGGCGTTGTAGCCGTCGATGTTGCGCACCCCCAGATGCGACATGGCGCGATAGCGGTCCTCCATCTCGCGCACGGCCCACTTGAGCGCGACCACCGCCTTCTTGGGGTCCGTCACCACCGGCGAGAGCAGATGCGGGATGCCGTCGTAGACCGAAAGCTCCAGCATCTTGGGGTCGACCATGATCAGGCGGCACTGCTCGGGCGAAAGGCGATAGAGCAGCGACATGATCATGGCGTTGATCGCCACCGACTTGCCGGATCCGGTGGTGCCGGCCACCAGCAGATGCGGCATCCGCGCGAGATCCACGACCTGCGGCGCGCCGCCGATGTCCTTGCCCAGCACCAGAGCCAGGCGGTGGCCGGCATCGTGATAGGCCTTGTTGGCCAGGATGTCGCTCAAGAGGACGGTCTGTCGCCTGGCATTGGGAAGCTCGATGCCGATCACCGAAGACCCGGGCACCACGGCAACACGGACCGAAAGCGCACTCATCGAGCGCGCGATGTCGTCGGCGAGGCCGATCACCCGGCTGGTCTTGGTGCCCGGCGCGGGCTCCAACTCGTAGCGGGTGACCACCGGGCCGGGACGCACGGTGACGATCTCGCCGCGCACGCCGAAGTCTTCCAGCACGCCTTCCAAGAGCCGGGCGTTCTTCTCCAGCGCGTCCTGGCTCTCCAGGCTGGGGCCCTGGCCGGGATCGGCGGGCTTTAGGTAGTCGAGGCCCGGCGGCTGATACTCGCCCTGCTGCCGCAGGTCCAATTCCGGCTGCGGCGGCTTCGCCTTGGCGCGGGGTTTGGGTGGGGGTGCAGGAGCCGGCGTCGGAGGTGCCGGCTGCGGCATGACGGCACTGAGGTCGGGTCCGTCTTCCGGCGGTGTAGGCGCAGAAGCAAGCGCCTCATCCGGTTCGACGCTGCCTTTGAAGAGCTGCGGCTCCTCGCGCTGCCTGCCCTCGCTCTTCGATCGGAAGAGGCTGGGCTCGCGGCGATCGCCTCGACCGAAACGGCCTGACAGAAGCTTAGGCATGCGGCGCTTCTTGGGCGCTTCGGCAGATGCCGGCTCCTGCTTCAGCTCCTCTTGCGGCATCTCCAGGGTCTCGACCTTGTCCTCCCCGGCCTCCTCATTCGCGGCGACTCGGGCCGCCTGCTCGGCCATGGCCGGCGGCACTTCGATGCGCAAACGGGCGGGCTCTTGCGCGCTACGCGATGCCCGCTCGCTCGGTCCGTCCCAGCTCTCCTCCAGTGCGGTGCCCTTTGCGTCGCGGCGGCAAGCTCCTCGGGCTCTGCCGGGGTCTCGAGCCGGGCTGCACGGCGACGCCCGCCGCCCAAGAGGCTCAAGAAGCCCAGCGGCCAGCCGAACAGCACCGCCACCTCGCGCCAGCGCAAGGCGGAGGCATAGACGGTCAGCATCACCGCCGGCGTCACCGCCAGGAGCGCCATCAGGCTGGTCCCCCCAACCCAGCGTCTCGCCCAGCTTTTCGTTCAGGATAAAGCCGGCCGCGCCGCCGAGGCCGCTGTTGAGCGGCCAGCTTTCCCAGGCCGGCAAGGGGTAGACGGCGACGCAGATCATGAAGAGGCCCGCAGGCAAGGCAGCAAAGCGCAGCCAGAAGGGCTTCAGCGACTGATGGCGCAGGCAGCGCCAAACCCAGCCCAGCAGCACCAGCGGGATGAGGTAGGCGGAAAAGCCCAAGGTCTGCATGATGAGATCCGCAAGCCACGCCCCGTACTTTCCGAAGACGTTCTGGACCGCCCCGCCGCCGGAACTGTTGAGCGAAGGGTCTTGCGGGCTGTAGGTGACCAGAAGCGCCGTCAGCGCGGCGATGACGGCCAGGAGGACGAGGGCGAAGAGATCGCTCAGCCGCCGCCCCCACCCAAGTGCCGGCACCCTCCGGCAGGACACCGGGGCCGCGATGCTCGGCAATCAGCTCGTTGCGCTCAGTTCTGCTGCTCATGGTGGGGGGTCATAGCAGAGTCTCGGCGATCCGTGCGAGTGCGCTGTCAAGCAAATCTGGGGTATCGACGAGCGCGATCCTGAGATAGCGCCGCCCGGGATTTTCCTCCGGCGGCCGGTCGGCCAGGCTCATGTAGGCGCCCGGCAAGGTGCGGATGCCAGCCTCGAGCCACAGCGCCCCTCGCCGCCGCCTCGCCCTCGCCGAAGCGCGATTGGCTGACATCCAGCCAGGCGAAGAAGCCGCCGGCCGGTGCCCGCCAGCCGAAGGGGCCGCGAAAGTGCTCTTCGGCCAGCGCCATGTTCTGGCGATAGAAGGCGCGGTTGGCCGCGACGTGATCCTCGTCCGCCAGCAGGCGCACGCCGGCCGCCTGCACCGGTAAGGGCAAATCCGGCGCCACCGAAGCGCAGCAGGCCCTCGACCGCGTTCAGGACCATCGCGGTCGCCGGAGAGAAAGCCGCACCGCAGACCCGGCGCGCCGGAGCGCTTGGAGAGCGAATGGGCAGTGACCAGCCCGGTCAAGCGTGGCTCGGCCTCCGACGCCGCGACGGCGAGGCCGCTCACCGGCCGCCACATCGCCGTAGAGGTCGCCGTAGCACTCGTCGCACACCAGGAGAAAGCCGAAGCGCCGCGCCAGCGAGAGCGCCTCGCGGAGCCTTTGCCTCTCCGCCGCCGTGCCTTGCGGATTGGAAGGCGAGCAGAGGAAGGCGACGGCGGACCGCGCCCAGCACGTCCGACGGCAGTGCGGTGAAATCCGGCAGGTGGTCGCCGGCGGCATCGACCGTGACGTAGTGGGGCTCGGCGTCGGCGGCCAGCGTGGCGCCGGCATAGACGTGGTAGCCGGGATCCGGCAGCAGCACCAGGGGCTGATCCCCGCCCAGCTTATGGCGCTTGGCGGTCACGGCGGCCATGGTGAGGAAGAAGAGCCCCTCACGCGTGCCGGAGGTCGGCAGCACCCGCCCCTCTTCGGCCAAGAAACCCTGCGGCAAGTCATAGGTCCGCGCCAGCCAATCCGCGGCTGCGCTCAGGAAACGACGGACTGCCTTGAAAGGGTGGGTAGGAGGACCAGCCGGCCACCGCCTCGGCCATCGCCGCGGCGCCGTCTGCCGGCATTCCCGTTCGCGGATCGCCGATGCCCAGACTGAGCGGCAAGCCGTCCGGCCTTGGCGAAGGCCCTGGAGTGAGGCCGGCCAAAGAGCCGGTTTAGGCGCACGAAGGGATTGAGCGGGCGAAGATCGAGCGGTGGGGTCATGCGGAGCGATATCCCGAATTGGCGGAGCGAGCATGGCGATGGCGCCGAACGACGGCAAGATCAACAACGAAAAAACTTCAAAGCATTGCCGAGAGCGCACAGGATATTCCGCCGAACTACGTCAGGTGTTTGACCTAAGCGGATGCTATCGGAAAGACGACGCTGGATCACACATCAGGAGCAGAGATGGAGAAGCTAGATCTTTCGGCGCTGCCGATCAGGCACTATCGGCATTATGCCTGGGATAGCGCGCGCTGGCAGGGCTTCGAGCCGCGTGCCGGCGACATCCAGGTTTGCACGCCTTACAAGGCCGGCACGACCTGGATGCAGATGATCTGTGCACTGCTGGTGTTCCAGCGCACCCCCTTCCACCTGCCTTTGGCCGAGATCTCGCCCTGGATGGATCTGCGCGCAGCGCCGATCGAGGAGATCCATGCGCTCTTCGCCGCCCAGAGCCATCGGCGCATCATCAAGACCCACACGGCTTTGGACGGCCTGCCCTGGTTCCCCGAGGCGACCTACATCTGCGTCGAGCGCGACCCGCGCGACATCTTTGTCTCCATGATGAACCACATGCAGAACGCCAACCCCGACGCAGATGCGATGTTCGCGCGAGAGCGGCGCGAGGCGGGGGAATCACCGCCGCCGCTGCCGGAGGAGCCCAACGCTTTGTTCCGCCATTGGCTGACGCAGGCGAGCTTTCCTTGGGAAGGCGACGGGGCGCCCTATTGGTCGGTCTTCCACCACGGCGAGACCTTCTGGGCTGCACGCGACGAGCCCAATGTCCTCATGGTGCACTACAGCGATCTGAAGGACGACCTGGAGGCAGAGATGCGCCGCATCGCAGCGGCGCTGGAGATCACCGTGCCCGAGGCCAGGTGGCCGGACCTGGTCGCAGCCGCCAGCTTCGAGGCCATGAAGAAAGACGCCGACCGTCTGGCCCCCGACACCAACTACAAGATGTGGAAGGACAACGCGCGTTTCTTCAACTAGGGCCGCTCGGGCCAGTGGAAAGAGGTGCTGACGGCCGAAAGCCTGGCGCTATTGGACGAGGTGACCCGACGCTATCCGCCCGACTTCATCCGATGGCTGTTCAACGAGACCCACTGAGCTGGCAGGCGCGGCTCTTTCACTGCCCACGCCAGCCCGCCAGCCGACATCTTCAGCGGCCTGCAAGCAGGCCTTGGGCGATCCAGCGCTAGCGGTCGAGGGCGACGAACGTCGGGTCTACCCTTCGGCGTCTCTCCCAGAAGAAGGTCTGCGAGGATCTCCGCGGACCCGGCGGCGAGGGTCCAGCCCAGATGGCCGTGGCCGGCATTCACCCATAGGCCTGGGCGCTGCGTCGGTCCGATAAAGGGCAGGCCGTCGGCGCTCATCGGGCGAAAGCCGACCCAGGGGCGCCCCCCGCGCACCGCGAGTTCAGGCGACAAATCGGGATAGAGACGGCTGAGAACGCTCTCCAGATTGGCAACGCGCTCGGACGAAATCCGCTGATCGTATCCCGCGAAATCGGCTGTCCCCGCAACGCGCAGCCGGCTGCCCACCGGGATCACGCCGACGTGCAGCGTGTCGTCGACCACCGGGATAGCCGGAGAGGCGTTCGCCATCGCCGTCTCGTAGGTGATCGAATAGCCCTTGACCGGGCGGATCGGAAGCCGGACGCCTGCGCGCGCCGCCACGCGGCCGGGATCCGCGCCGAGGGTGAGGACCGTGTTCTCGGCGCGATATTCTCCCTGTCGGGTTCTGGCGCCGGTGATGGCCTCCCCCTCGCCGAGCAAGGCCTCCACCGTGCATCCGGTATGAATCTCCGCACCCATTTGCACCAGATCGTCGGCCAGAACGCGGCAGAACTTGTTGGCATCGGCGACGATATCGGCCGGAAAGCGAATGGCGCCGACCAGCTCCTCGCCGATCGGCTGAAGCTGCGGCTCCACCGCCACCAGGCCGCCGCGGTCCAGCACCTGGTAGCTGAGGCCGAGCGGCTCTAGCTGCGCGTTGACGGCGATGTGCGCGTCAAGCGATTCTTGAGAACGGAAAATCTTCATGGTCCCGCAGCGCGCGGCATCGAACGCGGCGGCGTGACGCTCGAGGTAGGGCTGAAACACCTCCAGCGAGTACTGGGCGAGCTCGTAAATCCTTCGCGTCGCGAGGGCGTGGCGCTCAGGTGTCGCGTTTCTCAGGAACCGCCAGCCCCAGGTCATCAAAGACGGCATCGCATGCAGCCTGACTTTGATGGCCGATCCGGGATCCTTGAACGAGCGAAGCAGGCTCGACAGCACGCCGGGCCGGTTCCAAGGCTCGGTCTGAGAGGGGCACAGCATGGCGCCATTGGCGAAGCAGGCACCCTCGCCCACCTGCTCTCCGGCCTCGAGAAGCGTGACCGAGCAACCACGCCTGGCAAGCCGATGGGCGGTCGTCACTCCCGAAAGACCGCCGCCGACAACGAGAACGTCCGTCATCCCTCGGCACCGAGACGGGCGCAGGTGGAGCAGCGCCGCTCCTTGGATGCAGATCTATGCGGTCCGTTCCAGCCTGAACGCGGGCCGGGACGACCGCTCCGCGTCCGCACTACGGGGTATCGAAGATCAAGTTCGGCAGCCACAGCGCGATTTCCGGGATGAAGGTCGTGATCAGCAGGGTGGGGATCCAGGCGAAGACGATCATCACCAGCGTCGGCAGGATCACCTTGTTCACCGGCGTGTTGGTGACTCTGGCGCCGAGGTAGAGCAGAGGCGCGGTCGGCGGCGTGATGTTCGCCATGCCCAGGTTCACGCCCAGCACGGCGGCGAAGTGGATGGGGTCCATCCCGACGCTCTTGACGATGGGCAGCAGCAGCGGGGCCGAGAGCAGAAGCCCGCTGATGTCATCCATCACCATGCCGATCAGGATCATCACCAGGTTGACCATCAAGAGGACGATGACCGGGTTCTCCGAGATCGCGAAGACCAGGGACTGCGCCATCCCGGGAATGTCCTCGAAAATCAGGAAGCGGCTGACGATCAGCACCATGAAGACCATCAGCATGACGACGCCGATGGTGACGCTGGATTCCCGGATCACCGGCCAGAAGTTCCGGCGGTTGAGGCCCTTGTAGACCAGGAAGCCGATCGGGATGGCGTAGACCACGGCGACGCCGGCCGCCTCGGTCGGCGTCATCACCCCGCCGTAGATGCCGCCCAGGATGATGGCCGGCATGAACAAGGCCGGCATCGCGTACCAGCTACGTTTCTTGAACTCGCGGGCATAGCTCTCGGGCCGCTCGGCCAGCTTGAGGTCGCTCTGCTTGCGCAGCTGGAAGAAGTTCACGATGCAGAGCAGCGTGACGAGGATCAGCCCCGGTATGACGGTGGAGAGGAAGCACTTCAGAACGGACTGCTGGGTGACCCAGGCATAGAGGATCTGCGATGCGCTGGGCGGTATCAAGAGGCCCAGCGGGCAGGCGCTGATGATGACGGCTGCCGCCTTGCCTTCCGGATAGTTGGCCTTGCGCAGGTGCGGCATCATGATCGAGCCGATGCAGGTGAGCGTGGCCGCGGCACTGCCCGAGATCGAGCCGAAGATGGCCGAGGCGAAGACCGCGGCGGCGGTCAGCCCGCCGCGCATGCGCCCGACCATCAGCTCCGCCAGGCTGACCAGGGGGGCTGCGATCTTGCCGCGCTCCATGATCCCGCCAGCCAGGATGAAGAGCGGGATCGCCAAGAGCACCACGGTGTTCATCTTCCAGTGGCCGGCGGGCATGAAGCCGGAAACGTCGTGCCCGCCCCAGATCGAGATGATGATCAGGACCGCCCCGAACGCCATGGGGACGGAGACGCCGATGATCAGCAGCAGGCAGAGAACGACGAGGCAGGCAACGATCAGCATCGCCGGCTACTCGGCCTTGGCAGCGGCGCCGGGCTCCGCCGCCGCGAGGCCCCGCTCGCCGGCCGGCCCGAGCTTGACCAGCACGTAGAGGCGCAAGGCCGAATAGAAGCCCATGAAGAAGAAGCCGACCAAGACGGCGGCCCGCGGCAGCAGGAAAGGGATCTTCAGCGCGATGGTGGTCTGCCAGTAGGGATAGGAGTCGATCTCGTCCTGGATCATCAAGACCGCCCAGTAGATCGCGAAGATGCAGACGATCAGCTCGATGAGCACGACGGCGATCGAGCGATACCACCGCAGTTTCGGGTTCTTGAGAACATACTCCAGCAGATCGGCGTTGACGTGGCTGTTCTCGTAGGTGCCGATCGCGCTCGCCATGAAATAGAGCCAAAAGCAGATGATGAGCAGCCATTCCTCGTAGGCGAAGAGATCCGCATTGAAGCCGTAACGGAAGATGACGACGAAGAGGAAGGTAAAGGCCATCGTCAGGCTTGCGACGCACACGAAGGCGGTCTTCACGGCCAAGGCGATGCGCACCGGCCGTCGCAAGGCTCGGGGAATATGGTCGATGAGTTCCGTGGTCCAGGCCTCCCGCGCGCCGGCCGTCCGACCAGAGGCCGCGGTCTGCGGCCTCTGGTCGGCGAGGCGAGGTTAGACTACTGCTTGTCGTTGATCAGGCGGTCGATCGTATCCTGGCCGACGGTCTCGGCGACCATGGGCCAGACCTCGGCCTTGATGTGCTCGGCCAGCGCAGCACGCTGCGCGTCGGTCAGATCGAGAACGTCCCAGCCCTTTTCCTTGAGCTTTGCGATGTAGCTCGTGTCGTTGTCGCGCGAATACTGCGTGAAGTCGGCCGCGCCCTTGTCGACGGCTGCCTGGATGGCGGCACGCTGGGCGTCGTTCAGCTTCTCCCAGGTCTTCTTGCTGGCGTAGTAGGTCGAGGCTTCGACGAAGGCGTTGTAGGGAATGAAGTACTGCCCGACGTCGCTCAGTGCGAAGTTGGTGTAGGTCAGCTGCGCGGTGCAACAGATCGCGCCGTCCACGGCGCCGGCCTGGATCGCCGGGAAGACCTCGGCCCAGTTCATCGTCGTGGTGTTGTAGCCGATCGATTCGGTCGCGGCCTTGGCGACGTTCGAGCTCCACACCCGGATGTTCACGTTTTTCGGGCCGACGGTCGCGTAGTTGTCAGGCTCTTTGGTGGCGACCACCCCGATGGGGCCCTCGGCGACGTTGCCCAGGAAGACCAGGCCGAGCCGGTCCAGCACCTCTGCCATGATCTTTGAGTACTCGGAATCCTTGCTGCCGTAGACCCGCGCAATCTCGTCCCAAGAGCCCACCAGGAAGGGCAGCGAGTTGATCTCGAGCACCGGATCCTTATGCGCATAGACGAAGGCATGAACGATATCGACGTTGCCGCGGATCGTGTCCTCCAAGAGCTCTTCGCCCGAGCCGAGCTGACCCGCCGGGAACAGCTTCACGGTCAGCCCGACGTCCGCCGCCTCGATATCCGCGGCTATCTGCTCGAGGATTTTGTGGCCGATGTGGTCGACCGGAACCACGCCGGCGACCTTGAGCGTATAGTCTTCCGCCCAGGCCGTGGCGGATAGCGACGCTGCAAAGGCAGCGGCAACGATCGTGCTCATGGTGGTTTTCAAGCAGTTCATCTTCGCCTCCCTGATCGTTGATTGGGAATGCCCCCCTGGCGCCCGTTTGGACTTCCTCTTGACAATGTCCAATATACCGGACAGCATGTCCGTTGTAGCGTACGCCGCCGGTTGCTGCCCGTCAAGTTGATTGCGCGCTGTCGGCAGCGGCCGACCAGGGACGCGAGATGCAGGTGCGGCGAAGGCGGCCGGATTTTTGTGGGAAGACCGCATGACGAAAACGTCGAGGGAACGCGGCCTGGAGAGAGCCATAAAGATTCTCGACTGCCTGCACGAGCACGGGCGCCCCATGGTCATCAACGAACTTGCCGCCGCGATGCAGGCTCCGCGCTCCACCGTCTACGAGCTGACGCGGCTTCTGCTCAATCGCTCGATCCTGGACAGCTGCGGCCAGGGCGGGCGGGTGTTCCTGGGCCGGAAGTTGTTCGTCTACGCTCAGGCCTTCCAGAAACAGTATCCGCTGTTCGAGCTTGCCGAGCCGGTGATCGACGAGCTGGCGAAGGCCAGCGGCGAGCGCGCCGAGCTCTGCGCCAACGTCGATTGGAAACAGTACATCATCTACGCGTCCGAAGGCCCCCGACCCTATTGGTTCAAGCCTCATCCGGGTGGCAAGTACCCCTTGCCCTTGTGTGCCACGGGCAGGTTCCTGACGGCCGGCATCGATGAAGAGACCTTGAGAGAGCGCATCCCCGCCGAAGACTACTGCCTGAATGGCAAGCAGCTCATCACCTTCGAGCGGTTCCTTGCCGACAGCGGTGAGGCACGCTCCCAGGGGTACAGCGTCGTCTCGGGCCTGGTCGATCCCTACATGGCCGCCGTCGCCATGCCGATCACCGACAGCGCCGGCAAGGTCGTCGCCGCAATCGGCCTGGTCTTCCCGACCGGCGAACTGGCAGCCAACGAAGCGCGCTTCGTGCAGTCGTTGCGCGCCGCCCAGGCGAAGATCCAAAGCGCGCTCACGCGCGCCGATCAAGGCCACGCCGGCGCCGATCCGCAAGGCGGCGGGACGCACCTAGTGTGAGTTGCGGCGTTGCTGGGTAGTGTCTCTGCTACGGAGCGAGAAAAGGATGCTTGAAGACCCTCTCGACCGCGACGATCGAGGTATGGGGCGGCAACGGCGCCGCGTGCGATGACACTGTCAGCCGCTGTCGTAGTCAGGCCGGCGATCGCGAGACCATCCGATTGACGCCGCCCCCAATCGCCTAGCTGGCCTGGCGCGTCGCCCGCCTGATGCCTGACCACCGAGACCGGGAGGCCCTCCCCGAGAAGAAGTCGGTACTGGCTGCAGAGCTAAGGCCGCTGGATCGAAAGGCGAGGAGGAAGAGCTGATCCGTTGACCCTGCGCGTTCCAGGGCGCTACCCTCGATTGAAGTGGGCAATGGTTGGAGTGGCGATATGGCTGTGATCTTCGGCACCGCGGGCGAGAACGACACGCTAACTGGAACGGACCAGGTCGATACGATCTATGGGCTGAGCGGATCAGACAGAGCTTTTGGCCTGGCAGGTGACGACAGCCTCTATGGGGGCAGCGGGAGTGACACCCGGTTTTACGGTGGCTCCGGCGACGACAGCCTCTCCGGTGACGACGGGAACGATTCCATCTTTTTCGCAGACGAAGGCGACGACACCCTCTCCGGTGGCCTGGGAACTGACAGGAGCTTCTTCGGGGGCGCTGGCGACGACAAGCTCTCTGGCGACCAAGGGAGTGATACACGTTTCTACGGTCAGGATGGCGACGACACCCTCTATGGAGGTCGAGGTGGCGATCGCAGTTTCGTCGGAGACGACGGCAATGACATCCTCTTCGGCGGCAGTGGAGACGATAGAACGTTCTTAGGTGGCGATGGCGACGACAGCCTTGTCGGCGGTGAGGGAGGAGACGGCGTTTTTCGTGGAGGTGCCGGGTCCGACAGCATCTTCGGTGGTTCAGACGGAGATAGCGGCTTCTTCGGAGACGGCGGGTCCGATCATCTCTACGGTGACGATGGGAATGACAGCCGATTTTTCGGAGGCAACAGCGTCGACAGCCTCTTTGGCGACCAGGGGAGTGATACCAGTTTCTATGGGGGCTCAGGTATTGATTGGATCTTTGGCGGCGCGCAAGACGACGCCTTCTTCTTTGGTGGCGCAAGTAGCGATATCGTCTCCGTGGGCGGTGGCAAGGACAGCTACCTCTATGGTGGCAGGGACGAGGATGTCATCAGGGGCGGTCGCGGAAATGATGCCTTGTTTTTCGGCGATAGCGGCGCCGACAACCTCTACGGTGGCAGCGGCGCAGACGTCTCGCTTGTCGGCAACAATGGCGATGACCGACTCAATGGAGACGCCGGCCAGGACGCTTCCTTCTTTGGCGGCACGGACAGCGACAAGCTGTTTGGCGGGGCGGGAGACGACGCCTTCTTCTTCGGTGGCGCGGGTGGGGACACTGTCTCCGCTGGTGGTGGCAAGGACAACTACCTCTATGGTGGCAGGGGCGCCGACGTCATCAGGGGTGGCGGTGGCAACGATGCCTTCCTTTACGGTGGGAGCGGAATCGATAGTATCTTCGGCGGCAGCGGTGCGGACACCTTGAATGCCGCGAGCCAAGGGGACCTGCAGGCGGGCGATCTCTTCGACGGCGGAGCGGGCGTGGACACCCTGCTTGTCGGCGATGGCGCCACCTTGCCGGCGGGCGTGACGCTCACCAGCATCGAGTTCGTGGTCTACGGCTAGCAGTTCGATTCCGACAGAAGACCCCTATCAGCGCACAACCACAGTAGTTTCCATGCTGGATAGCGTCGTCGCTACCGCTCCTCGCTATGACGCTCGTGGGGAGGCTGCGTGAATTTTTGAGGTGGGCTCACAAGCGGCCCGTGACGCCGAACGACCAGCGGTCCGGACGATCCAAACTTTAGAGAAGAGGTACATAGGTCACGAGGCGACACTCGAAGGCCCGGAAAAGCCCGCCTTCGCCCTCGGGCTACGGCGCGGCAGCCTTCGCTTGCTTCGCCCCCTTAGGCTGAGCTGGCCCGCCGAGCCGTAGCTGGCGAAGCAAGCGAAGGCTGGTGGAGCTGGACGGAATCGAACCGACGACCTCTACAATGCCATTGCGGAAGAATGGCAAGTAATCCAGCGACATAGCCCCGCAAAACACCGCACACACACGCAGCATTAAGCAGGGAAAATCAAATGCTACGTGTGAGTTCCGTGGCACCAAAGGCGTCCGCCTATGTCCACCTACTTGACCGGAGGGCCGCCCGATGAGCGCGCCCGCCGATCCCAAAAAACGCACGGCCTTGGCAAGCGAGTGGCTGCAAAAGGTTCAGCTGGATCACGACCTGACTAAGCCTCAGAAATGCGTCGCGTACTGGATGCAGCAGCACGCGAACAAGGATTTCGTGGCCTATCCGTCAGTTCCGACGCTGGCAGAGCTAGGTGACATGACAGGGCGGACGGTGTCGACTGCGCTCGGCAAGCTGGTCGAATTGGGCTGGCTGACGGTCGAGAAGGAGAGCAACGGCCGTGGTAATCCTACCCGCTACAAGCTGTGCTTCGGGGCCCGATTCGAGTGTGCAAGGACCAAGAGTGACGTCCATCGCGAACGGCGGAAAAGGATGAAGCAAACATCACACTTTCCGGATCGAAAGAGTGAAGCTAACGCCCCCCTTTCTGATCCGGAAAGGGTGAAATTGGGGACCGGAAAGGATGAAATTGGCGACCGAAGAAGGGTGAAGCAATCGACCCCCGAACCATTGTATATGAACCATTGTAAGAAGAATCCGACCGAACAGCCCGCTAACGCGGGCCGGCTTACGCCGGGCTCTGGTTCGAATGAAGCTCTTAGGAAGCAGCTGTTCGATCGCGCGACGGAGGTTCTCGGGAAACGATCTGACGGCTTGGTCAGTCAGCTCCTCAAGGAGAAGGGCGATTCTTTGTCCGAAGCGCGGATCGTCATCGAGCAAGCGGCCAACAAGGAAAACCCGCGAGCCTACGTGGCCGCCATCTTGGAAGGCGGAGATTCGATCGATCGCGTGAGATCCCTTGACGAGGTCCTCCCACCGGAGACCCTGGAGCGCCGAAACCGCCGACTGAGAGGGGAGCTCTGATGGATAACTCCGGTCCCGTCGCGCTCTGTCTTGCCCGGAACGATGAACCAACAAACGGACGCAGCCGGCTCAACCCCGAGGCCTTCCATATTGTGAAGAGCGAGCTGGCCGCCGATCTCTATTGGCTGACGTAAACAGTCTGACGGAATGTGACATCATGAAAGCATTGCAATCAAACTAGAGCTTCCTTCTTAATTGCCTCAATCACCTTACTCTGCCACTCAACCCAATCAGCTAGTTTTGGAAGCTCATCAAGTCTTTTTGCCGAGCACGCCTCATCCCAGTCAATGAACTCTTCGATAACATTAGCGTTCTCGTTGGAAAGATATATCTTGCAACAGTGCATACTGGAGATCAATCTATCTCTAGAAATATTCCTGCTTTCAAGGAATTTTTCTTTTCTCTCATACTCTTTTTCAGACAAACCTCCTTTTGATTCTTCATGTTCGCTAATTTGAATTACTCTCCGCCAGTTGGAGATATATGTCGGAAAACATTGAGATATTTCTTCAAACAACTCTAATCTCCTCTTATTGTAAAGTCTATTCTTCTCAAATCTACTCTGCCATCGAGGTATTAGTATAGAGGCAAAAAATGCTCCCAATACAACTGTAATAAGCGGTGGCATCCATCGCTCAAGTGCAATACTCAATACTGAACTAAGTAGTGGAGGGTCACTCAATTCGTGAATCATCAGACTGTTCATCAAATTTGCTTGGGCAACCTGGACCAGGACAATCAAAGCCTAGCGGCGGCGGAGCATACCCACAATAGACAAAACCGCCAAAGTCAAAACAGCCGAACGCACCAGAAAGCGAAGGCTCAATTAGAACATCCCGACCACTATTTACATTGACACTTGAGTAATCACCCTTTACTCCAGGGCAGCCAACTAAGCACAAAGGAAATATCAATATGATGCTCACTGTTCGAAAAAAATAGAGAGTAGCCTCTATCTTTTCGAGAAATGGAAGCCGATCTCTAACTATTTCCATATGGCACTCCATATGCGTTCCAATTCTCCGAAGAGCTTCAAAGAACCAAATAGAGTAAACCCGCGCAGCTTATGCGTGAATGAACTTAAACTGAATCAAGCGGTCTGGCAAGGATATCATCCGTTCCGGTTCAACAGAAGGGTCCTTCCTAGGACCTTCGGATTGCAGGTATTTCACGCGTCCGACGTTGCGCTAGGGTCTGGCCATCCTAAGGGGGCATAATTATATTGCGCCCGAGAGCAACAATATGACCGACCTAGACACAGCCACTGTCAGCACGGCCGATCTCTGCGCTTTTCTGGGCGTCAACAACGCCACGATCGGCGACATGCAGCGCCGCGGGATCATCCGAAAGCTCAAGCGCAACACTTGGCCCTTCCGCGAGTCGGTGGCTGCTGTGCTGGCACACTACCGCGAAGTTGCCGCCGGCCGGAGTACTGCCGATGGCGGCCTCGACCTGGTCGAAGAACGCGCCAAGCTGGCCCGGGCGCAGCGCCAGTCGCAGGAATTGAAGAACGCGGTGGCGCGCGGCGAGTACATCCTGGCCGACGATGTCGCCGAGATCTGGGGATCGATGGTCACGCGATCGCGGGCCCGTCTGCTGGCGCTGCCGAGCAAGCTGGCGCCGGCGCTGGTCGGCCATGACGACCCGCGGCGGATCGAAGGGATTTTGGAGGGAGAAGTCCATGAAGCCCTCGACGAGCTGGCGAACGGCGATCAAGCTGAAGAGGCAGACCGAGGCGCTCTGGCGCTCGCCGCCGAAACTGAAGATCAGCCAGTGGGCTGACCGCGAGCGCTTCCTGTCTCCCGAGGCCTCTGCCGCACCGGGGCGGTGGCGCACCGACGCCAATCCGATCTCTCGCGAGATCATGGATGCCATGTCGGATCGCGACACCGAAGAAGTCGTAGTCTGGAGCTGTAGCCAAGGCAGCAAGAGCGAGTTCCTGCTCAATGTGTTGGGTTACCACATCGACCAGGACCCCGGGCCGGTCTTGCTCGTTCAGCCGACCCTGGAGCTGGCGGATGCTTTCAGCTCCGATCGAATCGCGCCGATGATCCGCGACACGCCAGCCTTGCAGGGCAAAGTCAAGGACCCGCGATCCCGCGACTCTGGCAACACGCTCCGCCGGAAGGTCTTCCCGGGCGGGAGGCTAAACCTGGCCGGCGCCAACAGCGCGGCCTCGCTAGCCGGCCGGCCAATCAGAGTGGTGCTATGCGACGAAATTGACCGCTACCCCTTCAGTGCCGGCAGCGAGGGCGATCCTGTCACATTGGCGAGACGCCGCACCGAGAACTTCTGGAATGCCAAGGTGGCGCTGACCTCGACCGCGACGATCGACGGGCTGAGCCGCATTCAGGACGAGTACGACGGCAGCGACCAACGGCACCATCACGCGCGCTGTCCCGATTGCGGCCGCGAGCAACGCCTGGTCTGGGCGCAGGTGCGCTGGCCGAATGACCGGCCGGAAGAGGCCCGCTATGTCTGCGCGGGCTGCGGCAGCCTTTGGGATGACGCCAAGCGGCACCAAGCGATTCGCGCCGGGCGCTGGATAGCGAGCAAGCCCTTTGCCGGCCGCGCCGGCTTCCACTTCTCTCGCCTGGATTTGGTCTGGTCTCGCCTTGAGAAGATCGTCCGTCAGTGGTTGGAAGCTCAAGGCTCGCCAGAGAAGCTGAAGGTCTTTGTCAATACGGTGCTGGCCGAGACCTGGAAGGAATCTCTCGCCGCGGCCAAGCCGGGCGATTTGGAGGTTCGCGCGGAGCAATTCGACCACGGCTTGGAGGGGTCCGGCACCCTGGCCCCTGCTGGTGTCCTGGTGGTCACCGTTGGCATCGATGTCCAGCAGGACAGAGTCGAGATCGAGCGCGTCGGCTGGGGTATGGAGGAGGAGTCCTGGTCGCTGCACCATGAGGTCCTCTTGGGCAGTCCCTTCGGCCCCGACCTCTGGAACGAGGTTGACGCCTACCTCAAAACGCCGAGCTGGTCCGAAGACGGCCGCAAGTTGCCGGTCAAGGCCACCTGCATCGACAGCGGCTTCGCAACGCAGCAGGTTTATCGCTTCTGCGTCCCCCGATTCGGTCGGCGCGTCTACGCCATCAAAGGCATTCCCGGAGAAGCCAAGCCGATCTGGCCAAAGAAGACCCTCAAAGCCAAAGACTCTAGTGTCCGGCTGTTCGGAATAGGCGTCAGCGCTGCCAAAGACGTGGTGCTGGGCCGCCTGGCGATCGCTGAGCCCGGGCCCGGCTACTGCCGCTTTCCGGCGGGCCGAGAGAGCGCATGGTTCCAGCAGTTGACCAACGAAAAATCGGTGATCAAATACCACAAAGGTCGGCCGCGCCGCGAGTTCCAGAAGCGCCCGCAAGACCGGGTCGAAGCTTTGGATTGCAGGGTCTATGCCTATGCAGCTTTGCAAAGCCTCCACGTCCGCTCTTGGGCCAGTGTGAAGGTGGCGGCCGAGAAAGCCGCCAGCGGCCGCGTTCCGACGCCACCGCGCCCGGGTTCCCGCGAGTGGGATCAGCCAAGGGAAATCCCAAAACTGCGGAAGCGCCGCCGCCTTCGGTGGTCTATGCCAGCTTGAGGAGGCAATCGCCGCCGGCGAGCGGGAGATTACCTACGGCGACCGCGAGGTCACTTACGCCAGCGGCTAGAAGTAGGACGGTCAGGGGGCGACGCCTGAGGCGCGTATTAGCGCTGTCTGTCAAAACTCAGCAGTGGAGTTGCCCGCTTGGTACGTCTCTACACGTCCGTCGCGATCGAACCAGATCTGTAGCGTGTTCGTGTCGACAGTAGTGGTGCCCACGAAGGGACCGACCAGCGGGATGAAGGTGGCCGCGTCGGCCTGAGCCTCCGAATAGCTGTAGACCCATATTTCGTCGCCTTCCTTGGACCAGACGACGCTCAGCGGATCGCCGAAGCGGGCAGTGACTTCGCTCTTTGTCATGCCGGGCTCCAATTGGCTTTTGAGAGTCTTGGGCGATTGCCCCTTAATCGCCTCACTACCTGCACTGCCACAGGCGGCCAGAGTGGCTGCGAGGAGGCTGGCGGCCAGAAATCGCAGTGTTGCGGACATCGTCTTGATCTCCCCCGTGTGAAGGCATGCAGACATCAACTCTCCCAATCTAACTTGCAAAAGTCCATCCCTCAAAAACCTTGAGACGAGCAGGGGGCCGGATGGTGAAGCTTCTTGACGTGGGGAAGTTCTGAAAGATCTCACCAGCGGCACGTTTGCTACCTCCAGTCGGGCGATCGTTCCGACAAAGCGCTTGACAGATTGCTAGTGAATGACTTATTCACTTACTCTAACTTAGAGAGGAGAGGTGTCCATGCGTGACTATCTTTTCGAGAGCTATGGCTTCGACCGCCACGACACTTGCGAGCTAATGCAGGTCAAGTACAGCACCCTGCATGGTTGGATGCAGAATGGACTCATCCGGCATCGACAGCGCGGCACCGGCAATCCCTTGGTCTTCACCGTCGAAGACCTCTTTCGCCTTGGTGTTGCGCGAAATCTGATCTTCTGCGGAATGTCGCCAAAAGACGTCATTCCGGAAGTGGAAAACAGCACGCCCTACGGCGCCTTCTGTCGTGGCGAAAGGCAATACTGCCTCGCTAAGAAGATGGACGGCACCTGGACCCATCCACGCAATCCCAACGCCGTCACGTTCTGTATCGATCTGATGCCTCTCGCACATGAGGTTATTGGTGGCGTCGCGCGGCTGCTGAGGAGCCGGCCGGAGCGCGCCAAAGAGTTCGAAGACGTCATCGCGACTTACTTAGGCAGGGTCCGCGAGGTCTACCCGGACTTCGAGCGGGCCGACTAGGCCCCGTCCATGGCGTTCTTGGACACCTTCAAGAGCCTTCTCACCGGCGGGCGCGAGCGACAGACGCGGCCAGCGAGGCGCCTCAATCTGCGCCGATTCGACGGCGCCGGCACCGGCCGCCGCGCGCAAGATTGGTTGCCGCAGGGGCCAATCAACTCCGAGCTGGGCTCTTCGAAGGTCCGGTTGGACGGCAGAGCCAAGAGCCTCTTCTACAACTCCGCTTATGCTGCGGCTGGCGTGAATGCCTGGATCACCGCTTCAATCGGCACGGGCGCCAAGCCGCACAGCCAACTTGCCGGTTCTGTCGCGGATACCCTAAGCCGCCTATGGCCGTCCTGGGGCCGGCAGGCGGACGCCGACGGGCTTTCTAACGTGTACGGCCTTCAAGCGCTCGCCATGCGGCAGTTGGTCCTCACCGGCGAGATCATTTTGGTCAGGATCGTGCGGAACGGTCATCTTCGATGGCGCCTGCTTCCGTCCGAGATGTTGGCCATGGACATGACGCAGGTCGTGCCAAACGGTGGCCGCATCGTCTTTGGCATCGAGTTCAACGCTGACGGCGAGCGCGTTGCCTATCATCTCCACAAGAATCACCCGGCCGAAGGCCTTGGCTTGCCGATCGAGACAATTCGGCTCGCGGCCGCCGACGTGATTCACTGTTTTGCGCCTCTGGAAGCTGGTCAGGTCAGGGGGCTCACTTGGCTCGCGGCCGTTATGACCAAGCTCCGCGACTTGGAGCGCATCGAAGATTTTGAGCTTGAGCGCAAGAAAGTGCAGACGCTCTTCGCCGGGTTCATCACCGAGCACGCTCTAGGAGATGTCGACCTCGGCGAAAGCGAAGACGACGAAGACGGGCTTGGACCCATAGCGCAGGTGGAAGGCGGCACTGTCGTAAAGCTGAATCCCGGCGAGACGATCGATTTTCCCCAAGTTCCCCAAGACGCCGACCAAGGCCGGCTTGCGCAGCACACGTTGCGCGCTATCGCCGCCGGTCTGGGCGTCCCCGCGCACCTGATCACCAGAGACTTGTCTCAAGCCAACTACTCCTCCCTTAGGGCTGACCTTGTCGAGTTTCGGCGCAGCGTGGAGCTGATCAGGGCGTCGGTCTTGATCCCAGGGCTGCTGACGCCGCTCTGGCGCAGCTTCGTCCTGCACCATGTGATGGCCGGTGCCCTACCCGCCACAGATAGTGATCTTATGATTGAGGATGTCGAATGGCGCTTCCCGCGCTGGCCTTGGGTTGACCCCTTGAAGGACCTGCAGGCCGAAGAGCTGGCCATCAAGATGGGCGTCAAGTCCCGCGCCCAAACCGTCGCGGAGTTGGGCCACGACGTCGAGGCTTTGGACCAAGAGATTGCCCGAGATCGCGCGCGCGAGATGCGGCTCGGGCTCGAGTTCGGATCGGCAGAACCCGGCTCCTCGGTGGCCGATCCAAAGCAGCGCCGGAGGTCGTCGGGCGGCCTCCGGCGCCCCCAAAACCCAATGGATCGATGAACTGATGGAAAGACGTTTGTCACCAACCCGCCCCACCGTGCTGGACGAGCAAGAGCGCATCGTGAAAGGCACGATCGTCTCAAGGGATTCGCGCGTCCGCAGGCAGGGGATTGATGGGCCCTTCGTCGAGATCTTGGACCCGGCTGGCGTTGTCATGGATGGCGCGTCCGTGCCGGTCTTGAACGCGCACCGCGCTGACAGCACCGCCGCTGTGCTGGGCAGCGCCTACGATCTTCGCATAGAAGACGGCGAGTTGCAGGCGATGCTGCAGTTCAGCAGCCGGCAAGGCGTTTCGGCCGTTTGGGAAGACGTCAAAGCCGGCCATCTGACCAGGCTCAGCGTTGGCTACGACGTCATCCAGTTCGCAGACAGCGAGGACCCGCGAACCGGCGAGCGGGTTCGCACCGTGACCAGGTGGAGGGTCCGAGAGATCAGCCTGGTCCCCTTGGCGGCTGACGCCGGCGCCGCGATCCGAATGGCGGGAGAGACCATGCCAGACGACGTTAAGAAGAAGCCGGTAGAGACGCCGGCAGATGCAAGTCAGGGTGTGCAAGATGCGCCCCCGGCCAACACCAGGGCCGAGACCAACCGCACGATCAGATCTCTGGTCGAGAAGGCGGGCTTGGCCGTTACCGTTGCCAACGACCTGATCGATAGAGAGGCCACCGTCGAAGAGGCCCGCGGCGCTGTCCTGGACCAAGTCCTCGCCCGGCCGCAACCGGCCGCCCAGATCAGCAACCTGCGGATCAACCAGGTTGGCGAGAGCGGCGACGATCCGGACGTTATGCTCAGCAGGATGGCCGATGCCCTCGCTAGCCGAATGGACCCGTCCCACAAGCCTGCAGAGGCTGCCGAGCAATACCTGGGCCGGACCTTGCCAGAGTGTCAACGCGACCTCTGGGCAGCTCGAGGCGACCCTACCGCCGCTAGGCTGTCGAATGCAGGCGTCTTTCAGCGGGCAGCGACGCACGGCACTTCCGATTTTCCGATCCTGCTGCAGAGCACCGGTAATCGGGTAATGTTGAACGCCTACGAGGTGGCGGCAAGCGCCATCAAGTCGGTTGCCAGGCGGACCACGATCAGCGACTTCCGCAGCAAGACCAGCATTCGCCTTGGCGATATGGGCCGACTGGAGAAGGTTGCCGAGGGCGGCGAGATCACCAGCACCACGCGGGCCGAGAACAAAGAGGCCTACGCGCTGGCGACCTTCGGCAGGATGTTTAGCCTGACCCGCCAAGCGATCATTAATGACGATCTGGGCGCGTTCGCAGACTTCAGCACTGCCGCCGGCCGTGCCGCTGCCGACACGGAAGCCACACTGCTGGCAGAGCTGCTGACGGAGAACAGCGGCGCCGGGCCGACCATGGACTCCGGCGATACGCTGTTCCACGCCAACCATGGCAACCTTGGCGCCGGCGCGGCCCTCGATACCGCGGCTCTCGCAGCGGCCCGGCTGGCAATGCGCAAGCAGACTGGACCAGGCGGCTTGAAGAGCAACATCACGCCGCGGTCGCTTCTAGTGCCCAGTGAGCTGGAGACCACTGCCGAGACCATCCTGGCAGCGATCCAGCCCGATAGCGTGGCCAACGTGAACGTTTTCAGCGGCCGCTTGACCATCCTGGTGGAGCCCCGTCTCACCGACGCGACTGCCTACTATCTCTTCGCAGATCCGGCACAAGCTCCAGCGCTTGAATACGCCTACCTGTCATCGGCCTCTGGTCCGCAGATGGAGACGCAGCAAGGCTGGGAGGTGTTGGGCACTTCGTTCCGCGTCTACCTCGACTTCGGCGCCGGCGCGATCGACTACCGCGGCGCCTTCAAGGACCCGGGCGCATAAGGAAGGACTGTGAAAATGGCAAAAAACTACGTTCAGCCCGGCGAGCATTTGACGATCCAGTCCGATGCCGCCGTCTCATCCGGCGACCTGGTGGTGCGCGGCGACCTGATAGGGGCTGCGCTCGGCGATGCCGCCACTGGCGAGGACCTGGTGGTTGCCGTCGACGGGGTTTGGGAGCTGCCGAAAGACACGCTCTCGCCAGTCACGATCGGCGACATCCTGTACACCGATGCGGCTGCGTCACCGCTGCACTCTGTGCCGATCACCGACGACAAGAGTGCTGGCTTGGCCGTGCAGTCGGCTGGCACTGCCGCCGAGACGATCCAGTGCCTGCTAGGCTACGCGGACCGATGAATCGCAGGAAGCCGCCTTTGATCCCCGAGGTGGAGCTTCCAGCGCGGCGGGTCCTTGAGGAACTTCGATCTTTCCGCCTCAAGGACCCGCTGGCGGCCCCATTGAAGGTGAAGGTGGCCAAAGACAGGCGGGCGGGCATGAATGCCGCTCTGCCCGCGCGGCTGCTGCAATAGGATCGAACTATGGGCGATGTCCTATCTCTTCCCAAGCTGATCAGCCAGCACGAGCTAGCAAAGTTGCTGGACTGCCACGTCAGCACGCTGCGCAGGCACAGACAGCGCGGCTTTCTGGAGGGCACGCTTATCGCAGGCAAAATTTTCCACACTGAAGCGCAGTGTCTGGCCTACCTAAATGTTTGTGAACAGAGGGCGAAGGATAACACAAAATGTCAAAAACGCGAAAAGATAGCCCCTTCGAATACAGAGGCTACTGGCTCAGCAAACAGCGCCGGAGCAACCAATGGTGCCTCACCTGGTACGATCGGGGAAGAGGACAGACGACTCGCGAGTCTCTCGCTACAGGAGACCTTGAAGAAGCCAAAGTGAAGCTAGTCGCTGCGGTCGATTCTCGCCGCCAAATGCGGCAGGAAGATCCGGCTGCGGTTCCTTTCGAGACGGTCCTGCTTCGATGGTGGGAGAACCACGGCAAGACGCTGCGCAGTGCGGATAGCGCCCGCCATGCCCTGATCAAGCTGTCCGACTACTTCAAAGGGTCCTTGGTCTCTGAGATCACGCCACGTCGCCTGCTAGAGTTCCAGGAGGCGATGCGCAAGGCCAGCTACAGCGCCGGGTACATCAGGCGCACACTTGCCGTCGCCCAAGGCGCGTTGAACTGGGCTGTTCGCTTTGGTGAGTTGGCCAGCGCACCAAAGGTGACGCTGCCGCCGGAATCCGAGCCGCGCGACCTTGTGCTGACGGGCGAAGACGTGGCGCGCCTGTTGCTCGCTGCCCAGCAGCCGCATGAACAGACCTACTTGCTGTTCGCCTTGGGCACGGCGGCGCGCCCCGAGGCCATCCTGCAGCTCACCACGTTCCAGTGCGACTGCGACGCTGGCGTGATAAAGCTCAATCCGCCCGGGCGGCACCAGACTAAGAAGCGGCGCCCGAACATCCCAATGGCCCAGCACATCCTAGAGACGGTAGTGGCTTTGCCGCCCGGGCCGGTGGTGACCTACAACGGCCAGCCACTCGGCAACATCATTTCGGCCTATCGCCGGATGAAGCGTCGCGCGGTGCAGACGTTGCGCAAACGCGCCGCAGGAGAAGCGCTGGAAGCCAAGCGCCAGTATCGGCGGCGGGAGGCTTGGAAAATCCTAAGGACGGCACAGGCGGCCACTGAGCGGCTGCAGGCGTCGTCGCCCTACACCTTGCGCCACACGGTGGCGACAGAGGTTGCCCGGCGAGGCGTGCCGACCGCGGAGGTCGGCGCCTTCCTGGGCCACAGCTCGGGATACAAGACGACCGAGCGCTATCTGCACTTAGACCCGGACCATCTTGCGCTGGCGATCCGGGCCGTCGATGCCTATTGGGAGGAGCTTCGGAACTTGGCCGAGAACCTGTCCGGAGCCCCGTTCGTCAACCTGTCTGCGTGTGAGTCACGTGTGAGCCGGACTATGAAACTGGTGGAGCTGGACGGAATCGAACCGACGACCTCTACAATGCCATTGTAGCGCTCTCCCAACTGAGCTACAGCCCCGGCACCAGCGGCGGCCTTCCTGGCCGCGAGAGAGCCGGAAAATAGGGAGGGGCGGGCCGGCGCGCAAGGGGAAATATCGCGAGAAGGCCGCCCTCACTCGCGCCGGCTAGCGGTTCTCGTCGTCGTCCTTGTCGCTCTCGATGACGACACCGACGTCGGCGTCGTCGTCGAGGTCCTCGTCGATCAACTCGTCGTCGGCGGCAGCACCGTCCTCTTCCTCGAGGCCATCGTCGTCGATTTCGTCCTCGACGTCGTCGCCGTCGGGTGTGTCTTTCTCGTCGTCGGCCTCAACGGCCTCGTCGCTCAAGGCCTTGTCGAGGGTCTCCTCCTCCTCCTCCTCCTCTTCCTCCTCGTCGTCGAGATCTTCGGCAGAGGTCTTCTCGTCCTCCTCCTCCTCCTCGTCTTCGGCCTCCTCGGCTTCCTCTTTCGCTTCGGCGGCGGCTGGAACCGGGACAGCGCGATCCTTGCGCGGCGCCACGCTGCGTGACCGCCGTGCCTTCAAAATCGCCTCCGGGTCGAACTCGGCCGAACAGGACGGGCAGATGATGGGACGCCGGTCGAAGTCGTAGTACTTCGTTGCACAGGCCTGGCAAATGCGCTTCAGGCCCCACTCGGGCTTGGCCACAGGAATTCTCTCCCAAGAAAAGCAGGTCGTCACCGCCGCGCTCCCCAGGCTGCCCAAAGGCTGCGATCTCGGGACGGCTGCGGTGAAACGGCGGTGGCAAGTGCCACGAACCGGCCCGTCTGTCAATCTCGCAGCGCCGCAATCTTGCAGCGCCCCAACCTTGCAGCACCCCAATCTTGCAGCGCTGGGGGCCGCCCTGCTAGACAGCGGCGCGACCACCCTCTGCCGTCACTCGCCCTGTCCCAATCCATTTGAGCGATAAAGAACCGCAATGGCCCTCACCCAGGAGATGAAGCCGATGACGGCCTCGCCCAGCGAGGCGCTGGTCGGCGAGGCGCAGATTCCGGGCGACAAGTCGATGTCGCACCGCGCCCTCTTGCTCTCGGCGCTGGCGATCGGCGAGGCCAGGATCACAGGCCTCCTGGAGGGCGAGGACGTGCTGCGGACCGCAGCCGCGCTCAGAGCCTGCGGCGTCGCCATCGAACGCTCGAGCAACGGTCAGTGGCGCGTCGAGGGCCGCGGAGTCGGCGGGCTGATCCAGCCCAATCAAGTGCTGGACCTGGGCAATTCCGGCACCGGCGTGCGGCTCTTGATGGGAGTCTTGGCCGGGCAGCCGATCCGCTGCCTCCTCACCGGCGACGCCTCGCTCAACCATCGGCCCATGCGCCGGGTGGCCGAGCCTTTGTCCCGCATGGGCGTGCAGTTCGCCTTGCGCGACGAGCAGTTCCTGCCGGGCATGCTCGAGGGGCCGGGGCGGCTCTTGCCCATCACCTACGAGATGCCGGTGGCCTCGGCACAGGTGAAGAGCGCGGTGTTGCTGGCCGGCCTTGCGGCACCCGGCAGCACCGGCGTCATCGAGGCCCATCCGACGCGCGACCACAGCGAGCGCTTACTGACCCACCTGGGCGCGACGGTCAACGTCGACGCCGGCGACGGCTGCCAGGAGGTCCGCATCAAGGGCGAAGAAGAGCTCATCGCCAAGGACTTGGCGGTCATGGCCGATCCCTCCTCTGCCGCTTTCGCTGCCGTGGCGGCCGCGCTGCTGCCCGGTTCTTCGGTGACGATGAAGGGGGTCAGCACCAACCCCTTGCGCTGCGGCCTCTACCGCTGCCTGGAGGAGATGGGAACGAATCTCTCCTTCACGAACGAGCGCGAGCAGTCCGGAGAGCCGGTCGCCGACCTCTTGGTCACCGGCGGCCGGCTGCAGGGCATCGAGGTGCCGGCCGAGCGCGCGCCCTCGATGATCGACGAGTATCCGATCCTCGCCGTCGCCGCAGCGGCGGCCGAAGGGCGCAGCGTGATGCGCGGCCTGGGCGAGCTCAGGGTGAAGGAGAGCGACCGCCTGCAGGCCGTCGCCGACGGCCTGAGCGCCAACGGCGTCGAAGTCGCGATCGAGGGCGACGACCTGATCGTCGAGGGTTGCGGCGGGCGCGTGCCCGGCGGCGGCCGGGCGGCCACCCACATGGACCACCGCATCGCCATGAGCTTTCTGGTCATGGGCCTGGCCGCCGAGCGTCCGGTGACGGTGGACGACGCCAGCTTCATCGATACCTCCTTTCCCGGCTTCGCACATCTCATGCAGGGACTGGGAGCCAAGCTTTCGTGATCGTTGCGATCGACGGCCCGGCGGCGGCCGGAAAGGGCACTTTGGCCCGGCGGCTGGCCGACAGCCTGGACTTCGCCTATCTCGACAGCGGCCTGCTCTACCGCGCGACCGCGGCCGCCGCCCTGGAATTGACGGCCAATCCGACGGAGAGGGACTTCGTGGCCGCCGCCGGCGCGCTCTCGGCTAAAGACCTGGCCCGCCCCAACCTGCGCGAGGAGGCCGTCGGCCGCCTGGCCTCGCTAGCCGCCGCACAGCCGGCCGTGCGCAACCTGCTTAAGGGCTTCCAGCAGGACTTCGCCAAGACGCCGCCCGACGGCAAGGCCGGCGCCGTGCTCGACGGCCGCGACATCGGCACCGTGATCTGTCCTGACGCGCAGGTGAAGATCTTCGTCACCGCCAGCGCCGAAGAGCGTGCCAAGCGGCGTTGTCTTGAGTTGCAAGAGCGTGGCGAGGTCGCTATATACCGTCGCGTCCTGCAGGATGTGCAGGAGCGGGACCGTCGCGATTCAGAACGTGCGGTCGCGCCGCTCAAGCCGGCGCCGGATGCCGTAGAGCTGGATACCTCTGACCTGGACCGGGAAGAGGCCTTCCGGACGGCTATGGCAATCGTCCAGGCCCGGATCGACCGGGTGGGACAAGGCGCCAATCCCAAGGCTTGAGTGCAAGCGAGAGAGGTTTGCCAGCAGCAGCATGCGACGGGGCGGCGCCGAGCCAAGCCCCTTACAACTCGTCCGATCCGCGTCCGGCGGAGGGGCGAGGTCTGTCTTCTTTACACATCAAACAAGCAACCAAGTCCCGGGGGCAGGTCGCCCATCCGGGCAGACGATGAGGATGACTAACCCTATGGCACTCAGCGAACAGGCTAGCGCGGACACCGCGGCGGTGGAGAGCTTTGCCGATCTCTTGGATGAATCTCTGGGCAGCGGCGGCCGCTTGGAAGGCGCCGTTCTGAAGGGAACCATAGTCGCCATCGACGGCGACGCCGCCATGGTCGACGTCGGCTTGAAGGCCGAAGGCCGCATCCCGCTGAAAGAGTTCGAGAAGGCCGGCGAGGTCGAAGGCCTCAACGTCGGCGACGTGGTCGAGGTCTACCTCGAGCGCATGGAGAACAAGAACGGCGAGGTGGCGCTGTCGCGCGAGAAGGCGCGCCGGGAAGAGGCCTGGACCCAGCTGGAGAAGCAGTACGAGGCCGGCGAGCGCGTCACCGGCCGCATCTTCGGCCGCGTCAAGGGCGGCTTTACCGTCGATCTCGGCGGCGCCGTGGCCTTCCTGCCCGGCAGCCAGGTCGACATTCGCCCGATTCGCGACGTCACCCCCTTGATGCACAACGAGCAGCCCTTCCAGATCCTCAAGATGGATCGCTCGCGCGGCAACATCGTGGTCTCGCGCCGGGCCGTTCTGGAAGAGACCCGCGCCGAGCAGCGCTCGGAGCTGGTGGCCAGCCTTGAGGAAGGCCAGATCCTGTCGGGCGTGGTGAAGAACATCACCGACTACGGCGCCTTCGTGGACCTGGGCGGCGTCGACGGCCTGCTGCACGTGACCGACATCTCCTGGCGGCGCATCAACCACCCGACCGAGGCCTTGAACGTCGGCCAGCAGGTGCAGGTGCAGGTGATCCGCTTCAACCCGGAGACCCAGCGCATCTCGCTCGGCATGAAGCAGCTGGAGGCCGACCCCTGGGAGGGCGTGGCCGCCAAGTATCCGGTCGGCGCCAAGTTCGTGGGCCGTGTCACCAACATCACCGACTACGGCGCCTTCGTCGAGCTGGAGCCCGGCATCGAGGGCCTGGTCCACGTCTCGGAGATGAGCTGGACCAAGAAGAACGTCCACCCCGGCAAGATCGTCTCCACCAGCCAGGAAGTGGAGGTCATGGTGCTGGACGTCGATCCGGTGAAGCGCCGCGTCTCGCTCGGCCTGAAGCAGTGCCTGGAGAATCCCTGGGAGAGCTTCGCCGCCAAGTACCCGGCCGACACCGAGCTGGAAGGCGAGATCAAGAACATCACCGAGTTCGGCCTCTTCGTCGGCCTGCCGGGCGATATCGACGGCATGGTCCACCTCTCCGACATCGATTGGAACCGTACCGGCGAAGACGCCGTGCGCGACTACGCCAAGGGCCAGGAGGTCAAGGTCAAGGTGCTCGACGTCGACATGGAGAAGGAGCGCATCTCGCTGGGCATCAAGCAGCTCTCCGAGGACCCCTTCGCCGGCACCGTCGACGCCATCCGCAAGGGCGAGGTCGTGACCTGCACCGTGGCCACGACGCTCGACAACGGCATCGAGGTGAGCCTCGGCGACGGCGCACTGGGCTTCATCCGCAAGTCGGAGCTGTCGCGCGAGCGCAGCGAGCAGCGCCCGGACCGCTTTGCCGTCGGCGAGAAGGTGGACGCCAAGGTCACCAACATCGACAAGAAGACCCGCCGCATCACGCTCTCCATCAAGGCGCGCGAAATGGACGAGGAGAAGAAAGCGGTCGCCGAGTACGGCTCCACCGAGTCGGGCGCCAGCCTGGGTGACATCCTGGGTGCCGCGCTCAACAAGGCCCAGGCCGAGCGCGACAAGGAGGACAAGGGAAAAGACTCCGAGGCCGACCAGGACTAGAGCGCATCTCTGCCTGGCTGTCGGTCAGCGGCAGTCAGGCAAGTGCAGAACAGTGGTACTGAGAGGGCGGAGCCGTCAGGCTCCGCCCTCTCCTTTTTGGGAGATCGTTGGGGTTAGCCTCGGCGTCGCTGGCCGTAGTGGCGGCGGGCCTTGGCGCGGTTGCCGCAGGTCGCCATGGAGCACCAGCGGCGGCGGCCGTTCGGGCTTTCATCCAGGAAAAGCCAACCGCAGCGCTGGCCCGGGCAGACCTTGACCCGCTCTCTGGCGGAGGTCAGCAGCACCTCCACCGCCGAATCGGCGATCGCCCGCAAGAGCCAGCCTGCCCCGGGACTTCCGACCAAGGTGCCGCTGCCCTGCCGCCAGATCATCGGTGCGCGCGCTTGGGCGCGCGCACGGTTGAGGCAAGCGAGGTCCGCGTCCTGGGATAGCGCCGGTGTTGCCAGGAAGCGGCGCAACGCCTGCCGCAACGCCAGGAAATCGTCCAGACGGCCGGCCAGCGCCGTTGTCTCCGAGAGACCCTGCCGAAAGGCCCAGATCGCCAGCGCCTCCATACCGGTCAAGCGCTCGTCCAACGCTTCATGGTCGACCCAGTTGGCGGTGTTGACGAAATCCAGGCAGAGCCTACCGCCGAAGAAAGCGATCTCATCCATACTCGGCACCGCAGGGTCGATCGCTCCATTTCTAACCATCATGCCGGTTGCACCTAACCATGCCATCGATTAAGGTCGTCAATCTAACTATCATAACGGTTAGTCAATTGCCAGATCACGCACCGCCGATGAGCTCGATGACCCTCCAAGGCCTCTCGCGAGGCGCCAGAGCCACGGTCGTCTTAGCCGTATTCGCCTTGCCGTTCGGGATCGCTTTCGGCGTCGCGGCGCGCGAAGCAGGGCTGGACAATCCGATCGCCTTGGCCATGAGCGCCACCACCTTCGCCGGCGCATCGCAGTTCGCCGCATTGGAAATCTGGCAAGCAAAGGTGCCTTTGCTGCCGCTTCTCTTCATCACCTTGGCGGTGAATGCGCGCCACGTCTTGATGGGCGCGGTGCTGGCCGGCTGGTTTCGCCCTCTGGCCTGGCGGCAGCGCCTGGCGGCCGCCGCCTTTCTGAGCGATCCGAACTTCGCTCTGGCCACCGCCGCCCGCCGGGACGGAGAACGCGACTTGGGATTCCTGCTCGGCAGCGGGCTCACGCTGTGGACCTCCTGGCTGCTGGGCACGGCGGCCGGCTTGACTCTGGCGAGCGACATCGGCGACCCCGCGGCCTATGGCCTGGACGTCATCCTGCCCGCCTTCTTTGCGGCCCTGCTCATCGGGATGTGGCAAGGCGCGCGAGACTGCCTGCCCTGGCTCGTCGCCGCGCTCGCCGCACTGCTGGCCTCGTCCCTCCTTCCCGGTCACTGGCACATCGTGATCGGCGGACTGGCGGGCGGCCTCGTCGGAGCACTGCGCCATGGCGCTTGAGGTCGACCCCGCAATTGCGGTCCTGCTGATGGCGCTGGTGACCTTCGCGACCCGTTTGGCCGGGGTCGTCATCATGCAGTGGATGCCGGGCCACCCCCGTCTGGAGGCCTTCCTGCAGGCGCTTTCCGGATCCGTCCTGGTGGCCCTCGTCGTTCCAATGGTGCTTCGCAGCGACTTCGGCGCCATGGCCGCCGTGGGGCTCGCGCTGGCCGTCATGCTGGCGAGCAGGAATGCCGCTCTCGCCCTGGTAGCGGCCCTTGCGGCTGCCGTTCTGCTCCGCTCCCTCACCTAACGCCCACCTCATTCACACCGCCGTGAGGGTAGAAATTTTCGATCTATGGAAAGGGGTTAGCTGCAAGCTTGCTTGACCGCCGGGCTCAGCCTCTGGCACGCTACAGGCTTGCACTGTCAGGGCGCGATAGGGAGGTTGCGCCCTCAAGAGCGCCAGGTAAGCAACTCAGGTAAGAAAATAAGTACGCGGCAGTGATTGTGTCGGCTCGAAGATTCGGCGCGCTGATCGGGGGAGGCGATAGCAGGACATGACTAAGTCAGAGCTTATCCAACGGATTGCGCAACGCTATCCACAACTCTACCATCGCGACGTGGAGCGCATCGTCTCCACCATCTTCGACGAGATTTCTGCCGCTCTGGTGGCAGGCAGTCGGGTCGAACTGCGCGGATTCGGCGCCTTTTCGGTGCGTCACCGCAACGCGCGCACCGGCCGGAACCCGCGTACCGGGGACTCGGTCGACGTCGCCGAGAAGGTGATTCCCTTCTTCAAGTCCGGCAAGCTGCTGCGCGAACGGCTGAACACAGTTTCTGTTTCAGGGCCGGGCGAAGAAGGGTAAGCTCTGGGTCACACTGGCCGACCATCGCCGGCCCATTAAAACACCAGGTTGGTGGTGCGGAGTCACGGACGGAGGGGCACCCACCGTCCGTTTGGCACTACTAGGTTCGAAGGAGCACAGAAACCGTGGCTGTCATCGGCTGGCTCGCAATGATCGTCTTCGCTGTCATCTTCGTCATGCTGGTCTCCGCTAATTTGGACCCGGTGACGCTCAAGCTTTGGCCGCTCCAGCAGTCATACTCGGTACCGCTCTATTGGATTGGATTGGCGCCGTTGGTGTTCGGCAGCGTGTTGGGTTTTATCTTCGGCTGGGCGTCGGGCGGATCGGCCAGGCGCAAGGCCCGTGAAGAGCGGCGGCGCGCCCAGCAGCTGCAGCGCCAGCTGGCGGCGGCACAACGAGTGGAGACCGCACCGCCGCCGCCCAGCGTGCCGGCCGCTCTGCCGCCGGCCATGAGCGAAACGGCCGAGGCGGCACAACTGGCCGGTCCGTCGCGCTAAAACGACACCTCAGACCGACACGATGCAAACCATAGATGCGGCCACCTTGCAGGCCAGCCTTGCCATGCCGGCGCTGGTCGAGGCATTGCGCCGCGGCTTCGCGGCAGACATCACCGTGCCGCCGCGCCATCATCACACGATCGGGGTTCCCGGCGGGCAGGATGCGACCCTGCTGTTGATGCCGGCCTGGCAGAGCGGCGGGCACTTCGGCATCAAGCTGGTGTCGATCTTCCCAGACAACGGCGCGCGCGGGTTGCCTGCGGTGCAGGGCCTCTATCTCCTCGCCAGCGCCGAGTCGGGCGAGCCCCTGGCCCTCCTGGACGGGCAAATGCTGACGGTGCGGCGCACGGCAGCAGCCTCGGCATTGGCCGCCGACTATTTGGCGCCGAAAGAGGCCAAGACGCTGCTGATGGTGGGCACCGGCGCGCTGGCCCCGCACCTCATCGAGGCGCATGCGAGCGTCCGGCCGATCGAGCGGGTCCTGATCTGGGGGCGTTCCGCCGAGAAAGCGGAGCTGCTGGCCCGGCAGCTGGGCGCCCTCGGCCCGGCGATGGAGGCGCGCAAGGACCTGGCGGCGGCCGTTGGCGAGGCCGATGTCATCTCCTGCGCGACCTTGGCGCGCGAACCCCTGGTGCTGGGCCGATGGCTGAAGCCGGGGCAGCATCTCGACCTGGTGGGTGCCTTCACACCCGAGATGCGCGAGAGCGACGACGAGGCCGTCCGCCGCGCCGAGGTCTATGTCGACAGCCTCGAGGGCGCACCGCGCGAAGGTGGCGACATCGCCCAGCCCTTGGCCGCCGGCGTCCTCGCCGCGAGCGACATCCACGCAGACCTCTTCACCCTCTGTTGCGGAAAAGCCACAGGACGCCACGGACCGGCGGAGATTACGCTCTTCAAGTCGGTTGGCCACGCCCTCGAGGACTTGGTGGCAGCAGAGCTGGCACTTTCCCGCGCACGATAGCGCAGGCTGCTTTTGCAGTCTCAGCCCTGGTAATAGAGCATGACAAATTGCATGATTTCTCAACTGTTGCAGAGAATGGGGCCCTCGAAAGGGTCATTACGAGAAGATTGCACTGGCTTGATCTTGGCAATACACTAACCCGGCTGACGGGCCTGGGTTCTTCAATCAGGTCAGAGTCCAGGAAATCTCACAATTTTATCAACCGCCTACGAGATTCGGCGTTGCACTACTCACCCCGATCTGCCACATTGCTGCCACCAAGTTCATATGGTACAGTGCCTTGGCACGAAGCAGCCTATCCCTTGTAGTCAACCCGTCAACGAACTGAGAATTTGAGGAGAGGTGCAATGGCAATCATTATTGGTGACTCCACCAATCAAACCCTTGTCGGCACGACCGAGCCGGATCTCATCCTAGCGCTTTCCGGCAACGATGGTGTCTATGGCCTAAGCTCCACCGACAACCTGTTCGGTGGCAGCGGTAACGACTCGGTCTTCGGTGGCAGCGGCATCGACTTCGCCTATGGTGGTCTCGGCGACGACGACGTTTCCGGTGATGCCGGCGACGATCTGCTGCGTGGTCAGAGCGGCTTCGACACCCTTTATGGTGGAGCCGGCAACGACTACATCCGCGGTGGTGGTTCCGACGATATTGCCTATGGTGGCGGCGACAACGACATCATCTTGGGTCTCGCGGCGGCCGACACCTTGAGCGGTGGCTTTGGCGACGATCTGATGTATGGCAGCGTCGGCATCGACACTATCTCGGGCGATGCGGGCGATGACGACGCCTTCGGCGGTTCTTCGAACGACGCGCTCTACGGTGGCGCCGGGTTCGACGATCAGTTCGGTGAGTCAGGCGACGACCTGATCCGCGGCGGCGCCCAGGCCGACCGTGCTTATGGCGCAGCCGGTGCCGACAACATCAACGGTCAGGCCGGCCTCGACGCCGTCTACGGCGGTGACGGATCCGACGATCTTCGCGGTGGCGGCGGAGGTGACTTCGTCTACGGCGGCACCGGTGAGGATCGCGTTGCCGGTAACAATGGCGGCGATCAGCTGAGCGGTGGCGACGCCAACGACAGGGCCTTCGGTGGTGACGGCGACGACATCGCCTTTGGTGGTGACGGCGACGATCGCCTCAAGGGTGACGCCGGTAATGACCTTCTCGAAGGCCAGTCCGGTTCCGACGAGCTGCATGGTGGGGCCGGCGACGACGACATCATCGGTGGCAGCGGCACGGATGAACTGACCGGCAACGGCGGTCAGGACACCTTCTACTTCGGCTATCCCGGCAGCGGCCTGGAAGCCAACATCACCGACTTCACCTCGAATGTCGTCGCACCGGGTGCGGCCGACCTCCTGCACCTCGAAGTGGCAGGCCCGGGCGGCTTCTTCATCGGTGATGCGGCCTTTGACGCCACCTCGCCGCAGGCCCGCTTCGACGAGCCTTCCGAGCGGGTGCAGGTGGATAGCGACGGCGACGGCGCGACCAACTTCACCATCCGCCTCACTGGCATCACCGAGGTCGATCAGCTGACCTCGACGGACTTCCTCTTCACCTAAGCCTAACGAAGAGGAACCCTAGGTTCCGGAGGGCCAGGACCATTCCTGGCCCTCTTTTTTTTTGGCGGGAAGTTCAGCGCTGACGGAGCGGCCTCCACGGCAAACAGAGCCGCCGATCGGCGAAACTCTGTTTGATAGCAGATGGCAATCCCTTGAATTCATTGCCGTCGCAAGGGTCTTGGTGTAGGCTCGTCTTCATCGGCAATCGGGAGGAATGTGCGATGGCACTGATCATTGGTGACGAAACCAGCCAAACCCTAATCGGGACCACCGAGCCAGATACCATTTTGGCCCTGTCCGGCAATGACGTCGTCCATGGCCTCGAAGACATCGACGACATCTTTGGAGGCAGTGGCAACGACGCGCTCTACGGCGACGAGGGTAACGACACCGCCTTTGGCGGTCTTGGCGACGACAGAGCCTCCGGCGAGGCCGGCGACGACCTGCTGCGCGGCCAAAGCGGATTCGACATACTCTACGGTGGCCTCGGCAGCGACCTGATCCTCTCCGGCGGCTCTGATGACCTGGGCTACGGTGGCGAGGGCTCCGACACCATGTACGGCGCCCAGCAAAGCGACACTCTGCACGGAGACGGCGGCAACGACTGGGTCTTTGGCGGAGTCGCCGGCGATGTCCTGTCAGGCGGCTTGGATGACGACAATCTCTATGGTGCCGAAGCGAACGATGCCCTCTATGGCGGCGGCGGATTCGACGACATTTCCGGGGGCGCCAACAACGATCTTGTCTATGCCGGCGGCAATGCCGATGTCGTCGAAGGTGACGGCGGCAATGACAGGCTGAACGGCCAGAACGGCAGCGACTTCCTCGAGGGCGAGGCCAATGCCGACACCCTGCGCGGCGGCGCCGGTGACGACTATGCCTTCGGTGGCAATGCGGCCGACCGCGTCGACGGCAACAATGGCGACGACGTCTTGAGCGGCGGCGCCTCCAACGACATAGTCAGCGGTGGCGACGGCAATGACAATGCCGTGGGCGACGATGGCGACGACCAGGTCAAGGGCAACGCGGGCGACGACCTGCTGGGAGGCAACAGCGGTTCCGACGAGCTTTCCGGTGGCCTCGGCGACGACAACCTGGACGGTGGCTCCGGTACCGACCAACTAACCGGTGGCGCCGGCCAAGACACCTTCTCCTTCAGCTATCCGGGCAGCGGCTTGGAAGCCAACATCACCGATTTCACCTCCAACGTCACAGCTCCGGGAGCAGCTGACCTGCTGCAACTGGAGGTTCTGGGCCCGGGCGGCTTCTTCATCGGTGATGCGGCCTTCGACGCCACCTCGCCGCAAGCGCGCTTCGACGAGCCCTCGGAGCGGGTGCAGGTCGATTCCGACGGTGACGGCACCGCCAATTTCACGCTGAGGCTAACGGGAATCACCGAGGTCGATCAGCTGACGTCGACGGACTTCCTCTTCACCTGACCACGACGAAGAGGCCTCTCTGAGGACAAAGGGCCGGGAGCGATCCCGGCCCCTTTTTTGTTGCCTTAACCTAGGATTTGCGCCGGCACGGCGGCTGCTATAGGCTTGACGGAGCTGAATAAACGCGAGGAGCGGAGCAATGGCACTCATTATCGGTGACGAAACCAATCAAACCCTTGTCGGCACCACGGAACCGGATGTGGTCCTGGCCCTATCCGGCAATGACGTCGTCTATGGTCTGGAGGCCGAAGACGATCTCTTCGGTGGCAGCGGAAACGATGCCCTCTATGGGAATGAAGGAGACGACACCGGCTTCGGCGGCCTCGGCGACGATCGGGTTTCCGGCAACGAAGGCGACGACCTGCTGCGCGGGCAGAGCGGATTCGACAGGCTCTACGGTGGGCTCGGCGATGATTTGCTGCTCTCCGGCGGCTCGGACGACCAGGGCTATGGTGGCGAGGGCGACGACATCATGTACGGCGCCCAGCAGAGCGACACACTCAATGGAGACGCCGGCATCGATCGCCTCTACGGCGGAGTCGCAGCGGATGTCCTCTCCGGTGGCGGTGATATCGACTACGTCTTCGGCGAAGAGGCCTCCGACGCACTCTATGGCGGTGCTGGTGGGGATGAGATGTTCGGCGGCGCCAACAACGACCTGGTCTATGGCGGCGGTAACGGCGACCTCTTGGCTGGTGACGGGGGCGATGACCGGCTGAACGGACAGAACGGCGCCGATCTCATCTCGGGCGAGGCCAACGCCGATACCTTGCGCGGCGGTGCAGGCGACGACCTGGCCTTCGGCGGAAATGCCGCCGATCGCGTTGACGGCAACAACGGCAATGACGACCTCTTCGGCGGCGATTCCAACGACATCATCGACGGTGGCGCAGGTGACGACTATGCCTCGGGCGATTTTGGCGACGACCAGATCAAGGGTAACGACGGCGACGATGAGCTGTTCGGTAGATCGGGTGCTGACCAGTTGAGGGGTGGTCTTGGCGATGACACGCTGGACGGTAACTCAGGTACAGACGAGCTGACCGGCGGTGCCGGCCAGGATACCTTCTTCTTCGGTTATCCGGGGAGCGGTCTAGAGGCCAACGTTACCGACTTCACCTCCAACGTCACAGCGCCGGGTGCGGGCGATCTTCTGGAGCTCGAAGTGCTGGGCCCGGGCGGCTTTTTCATCGGCGATGCCGCCTTCGACGGCACCTCGCCCCAGGCTCGTTTCGACGAGCCGTCCGAACGGGTGCAGGTGGACAGCGACGGCAACGGTGCTGCCAACTTCACGATTAGACTCGCCGGCATCACCGAGGTGGATCAGCTGACCTCGACGGACTTCCTCTTCACCTAAGCCGAGCGAAGAGGAACCTTATGTTTGGGAGGGCCAGGAGCGATCCTGGCCCTCTTTTCTTGCGTTTCGCAATCGGTCTGGACGCCCGCGAGGCGGTCCAATGCACCCTCACCCGGGCTTGATCAGACCGCGTGCGATGCGTGACCCAAACCCGACGCAGGCCTCGGCAGTGGCGATTTTGACCAGATTTTCCTTGACAGACCAGACGGTTGCCGTACCAATTCGGCCGTAGTATACTAGGCTTCCGTCAATGAACATTGGGGAACTGGCGCAATGGCAATCATCATTGGTGACTCAACCAATCAGACCCTGACCGGCACGACCGAACCGGATCTGATTCTGGCTCTTTCCGGTAATGACCATGTCTATGGTCTGAGCTCTGCCGACGCCCTCTTCGGGGGCAGCGGCAACGACTACGTCTTCGGTGGCTCGGGCATCGACTACGCCCTGGGTCAGCTCGGCAACGACGTGATCTCCGGCGATGCCGGTGACGACGATATCCGCGGTCAGAGCGGCTTCGACACCCTCTACGGTGGCGGGGACAACGACGTGATCCGCGGCGGCGGGTCGGATGACATCGCCTACGGCGGTGCGGATAGCGACGTTATCTATGGTGCTGCAGCGGCTGACACGCTGGACGGTGACGGCGGCAGCGACCTGCTCTTCGGCGCGGTCGGCATCGACACGCTGTCGGGTGGCCTCGGCGACGACGTGGCCTACGGTGACGGGTCGAACGACGCGATCTACGGCGGTGGCGGTTTCGACGACCTCTACGGCGGCGTTGCCGACGACAAGATCCGCGGCGGCGATCAGCAGGACGATCTCTACGGCGGCGCCGGTGCCGACAATCTCAACGGCGATGCGGGCCTTGACGACGTCTTCGGTGGGGACGGCTCGGATATGGTCAGCGGCGGCGGCGGCGCGGACTATGTCTTCGGCGCCTCGGGCGAAGACAATGTCTCCGGTGACAACGGTAACGACGCCCTCTTCGGTGGCAATGCCAATGACGTGATCTCCGGCGGTGACGGTGATGACTTTGCCTCCGGTGGCTTCAGCCAGGATCTGATCAACGGCAACTCCGGTAACGACGACCTCGACGGCAACGGCGGCGACGACGAGCTGCACGGTGGCGACGGCGATGACACTCTGGACGGTGATACCGGAACGGATCAGCTGACCGGCGGCGCCGGGTCTGACACCTTCTACTTCGGCTATCCGGGCAGCGGGCTGGAGGCCAACATCACCGACTTCGAGGGGCACGTTGTTGGCGGCACCGACATCATGCACCTCGAAGTGGCGGGCCCGGGCGGCTTCTTCATCGGTGACGCGGCCTTCGACGGCACCTCGCCGCAGGCCCGCTTCGACGAGGCCACCGAGCGTGTGCAGGTGGATAGCGACAGCGATGGTGCGACCAACTTCACCATCCGCCTGAACGGCATCACCGAGGTCGATCAGCTGACCTCGACGGACTTCCTCTTCACCTAAGCACTCTCGGAAGAGGAACCCTAGGTTCCGGAGGGCCAGGAGCGATCCTGGCCCTCCTTTTCTTTGGCGGCATTTTGCCCCGCCAGCGATATCTGCGTCACGAAGCGGCTAAGACGGCTGCAAGGACGGGCGGTGGCTTCAGTCAACTCGGTAGAATAAAGGGAGTTGCTGTTCCGGGCTGCCGATAGTACAGTCCTCATCCGTTTATAGCGTGGGGAACTGGCGCAATGGCAATCATCATTGGTGACTCAACCAATCAGACCCTGACCGGCACGACCGAACCGGATCTGATTCTGGCTCTTTCCGGTAATGACCATGTCTATGGTCTGAGCTCTGCCGACGCCCTCTTCGGGGGCAGCGGCAACGACTACGTCTTCGGTGGCTCGGGCATCGACTACGCCCTGGGTCAGCTCGGCAACGACGTGATCTCCGGCGATGCCGGTGACGACGATATCCGCGGTCAGAGCGGCTTCGACACCCTCTACGGTGGCGGGGACAACGACGTGATCCGCGGCGGCGGGTCGGATGACATCGCCTACGGCGGCGGCGAAAACGACATTATCTTCGGCGCGGCAGCGGCTGACACGCTGGACGGTGACGCCGGCGCCGACTTGCTCTTCGGCTCGGTCGGCATCGACACGCTATCGGGTGGCCTCGGCGACGACTTGGTCTACGGTGGCGCGTCGAACGACGCGATCTACGGCGGTGGCGGTTTCGACGACCTCTACGGCGGCGTTGCCGACGACAAGATCCGCGGCGGCGATCAGCAGGACGATCTCTACGGCGGCGCCGGTGCCGACAATCTCAACGGCGATGCGGGCCTTGACGACGTCTTCGGTGGGGACGGCTCGGATATGGTCAGCGGCGGCGGCGGCGCGGACTATGTCTTCGGCGCCTCGGGCGAAGACAATGTCTCCGGTGACAACGGTAACGACGCCCTCTTCGGTGGCAATGCCAATGACGTGATCTCCGGCGGTGACGGTGATGACTTTGCCTCCGGTGGCTTCAGCCAGGATCTGATCAACGGCAACTCCGGTAACGACGACCTCGACGGCAACGGCGGCGACGACGAGCTGCACGGTGGCGACGGCGATGACACTCTGGACGGTGATACCGGAACGGATCAGCTGACCGGCGGCGCCGGGTCTGACACCTTCTACTTCGGCTATCCGGGCAGCGGGCTGGAGGCCAACATCACCGACTTCGAGGGGCACGTTGTTGGCGGCACCGACATCATGCACCTCGAAGTGGCGGGCCCGGGTGGCTTCTTCATCGGTGACGCGGCCTTCGACGGCACCTCGCCGCAGGCCCGCTTCGACGAGGCCACCGAGCGTGTGCAGGTGGATAGCGACAGCGATGGTGCGACCAACTTCACCATCCGCCTGAACGGCATCACCGAGGTCGATCAGCTGACCTCGACGGACTTCCTCTTCACCTAAGCACTCTCGGAAGAGGAACCCCAGGTTCCGGAGGGCCAGGAGCGATCCTGGCCCTCCTTTCTTTGTCCAACGGCCCGAATCGGGATGAGAGATCGGAGCGCGCTGCAGATCACTCAATCCATGCCTAGACTTCCCCTAATCGACGCCAAATTGTCCCTATTTTGGAATGAGAACGGGCATTCGCCGCGTGCCGTTGCACCGGCAACAATGCTGATGTAGGGTTTAGCTCTACTGGCGAACGGTGAGGAGCGGTGTAATGGCAATCATTATCGGTGACGAGACCAATCAAACGCTTACTGGCTCGACGGAACCGGATCTCATTCTTGCTCTTTCGGGCAACGATGCGGTCTATGGCCTGGACTCCGACGACGAACTATTCGGCGGTAGTGGCAGTGACGCCATCTACGGCGGCGACGGAAATGACGATGCCCGCGGTCAGCTTGGCGACGACAATGTCTCCGGCAACAAGGGTGATGACGACCTCCGCGGTCAAAGCGGCTTTGACACTCTCTACGGTGGCTGGGGCAACGACATCATCCGCGGTGGCGGCGCCGACGACCGTGCCTACGGTGGTGCCGACGACGACGTGATCTATGGTGCCAGGGCGAGCGACACCCTGAACGGTGACGGCGGCCACGATCTGCTCTATGGCAGCTTTGCCATTGATACCTTGAGTGGTGGCGCCGGCGACGACATCAACTATGGCGGCCTGGCCAACGACGTCATCTACGGCGGCGACGGTGAAGACCAGACCTGGGGAGAGGAAGGCGACGACATTCTGCGCGGCGGCGGCAAGTCGGATATCGCCATCGGCGCGCAAGGCTCGGATAACATCAACGGTCAAGGCGGCCAGGATTACGTCTACGGCGGACAGGCGTCTGACAATGTCCGCGGTGGCGGCAATGATGACCGGGTCTTCGGCGGCAGCGGTGAAGACCGCGTCGCGGGCAATGGCGGCGACGACATTCTCTACGGTGGCGATCGCAACGACCGTATCTTCGGTGGGGATGACGACGACCTCGGCCTGGGTGGCGACGGCGACGACCGCATCAAGGGCGACGCAGGTGACGACTACCTGGTCGGTGAGAGTGGCGCCGACGAGCTGCACGGTGGCCTGGGCAACGATGTTCTGGACGGTGATTCCGGCACGGATGAGCTGACCGGCGGGGCTGGCCAGGATACTTTCTATTTCGGTTATCCCGGCAGTGGGCTCGAGGCCAACATCACGGACTTCACCTCTCACACCGGTCCCTTTGCGCCGCTCAACCCCGACCTCTTGCACATCGAAGTGGCGGGGCCCGGCGGCTTCTTCATCGGTGATGCGGCTTTCGACGCCAGCTCGCCGCAGGCCCGCTTCGACGAGCCCTCAGAGCGGGTGCAGGTGGATAGCGACGGTGATGGTTCGACTAACTTCACCATCCGCCTGGATGGCATCACCGAGGTCGATCAACTCACCTCGACGGACTTCCTCTTCACCTAAACCTACCGAAGAGGAACCCTAGGGTCCGGAGGGCCAGGAGCGATCCTGGCCCTCCGATCACTTTTACGAGAGCGAATAAGCGGCTGAACTCGCCCCTTGCGCGGGAGCTGGGGCCATCCACTGTGTCCCTTGGGCGGGCTCGACGCTCCACTGATCCGAACTCCGCGCAATACTGTCAGATTGAGCAATTTGTCGTGGCAAGTAGAGCGCCCCCACGTCAGCGACGTATGCCTTTTCCAAGAGCCGGCTAGCCTATAGCCTTGAGTGGTAGCGGTTCCACAACAAGGGTTGGGAGGGGAACATGGCAATCGTTATTGGTGATTCGACAAACCAAACCCTGACAGGCACCACCGAACCAGATCTGATTCTTGCGCTCTCCGGCAACGACAAAGTCTATGGCTTGAGTTCCGCCGACGGCCTCTTCGGTGGCAGTGGAAACGACGCCATCTATGGGGGCAGCGGCGTGGACTATGCCCTAGGTCAGCTCGGCAACGACCGGCTCTCCGGGGATGCTGGCGACGACTACCTGCGCGGACAAAGTGGCTTCGACACCCTCTATGGGGGTGACGGCAACGACCTGCTGCGCGGCGGCGGCTCGGACGACATCGCCTTTGGTGGCTCGAGCAGCGACGTCATCTTCGGCGCCGGAGCGAGCGACACCTTGAATGGCGACGCTGGCGACGACTACCTCTTCGGTGCCGGCGGCGCCGACACCCTGTCGGGCGGTGGCAACGGGGACAACATCTACGGTCAGACCGGCAGCGACCAGCTCTACGGTGGCGGCGGCCGCGACGATATCTTTGGCGGGCTCGCGGACGACGAGATCGGCGGTGGTGGCGGCAATGATACCGCCTATGGCGGCCTCGGCGCCGATAGCATCAACGGTGCCGGGGGATCCGATGACCTTTTCGGTGACGAAGGCTCCGATGAGGTCAGAGGTGGCGACGGTTACGACCGCGTCTTTGGCGAATCCGGAGAAGACAACCTCTTTGGTGGCAGCGGCGGCGACAGTGTCTTTGGTGGAAACGCCAATGACATCATCAATCTGGGCGAGTCCAAGGAGGGCGACTGGGGGTATGGCGACGCTGGCGACGACCAGATCGAAGGCGCAGGTGGCTTTGACTTCCTCTATGGAGGATCGGGTGAGGACAACCTCTTCGGCGGCGACTTTTCCGACCGGATTGCCGGCGGCAGCGGGACCGATCAGCTGACCGGCGGTGCGGCCTCCGACACCTTCTACTTCGCCTATCCCGGCAGCGGCCTGGAGGCCAACATCACCGACTTCGTGTCTCACACCGGCCCCTTGGTTCCCTTGGATGCCGACCTGATAGAGATCCAGATGGCGGGCCCAGGCGGGATCTGGATTGGCGACGCGGCCTTCGACGGCACCTCGCCGCAAGCCCGCTTCGACGAGGCTTCCGAGCGGGTGCAGGTGGATAGCGACAGTGACGGCTCGACCAACTTCACCATCCGCCTGGATGGCATCACCGAGGTGGATCAGCTGACCTCGACGGATTTCCTGCTGATCTGACCTCTCTGAGAATCGCCTGATAGGTGGAGGGCCAAGCTGGAGCTTGGCCCTCCGGTTTTTGGCAAAGCTCTTCGTCGGATCTTCTTGACGCCGAGAGGAGGCGCCTTGCGAGGTCGATGAATCATTCTGCAGCGGAGCATGCTAGCACCTCGGTCTTTTTGATGGCCTGGAAGGAAGGCTTGACCACGGCAGAGCCCCGTCCCCATCGCGCCCCTTAAGAACTGACCGCTATGCGCTGGACACACTCCAAAGCCAAAACCGTCTTCGGCCAGCAATAGAGAGGCTGCACTATAATGTGAGGCCAAATTGCACCATGGCCTCAAAAACTCGGCTACGCAATTTGATGATCCGTGTTTACCTAGGCTCAGAGACTAACTCTTGAAGCGTTCGAGTTGCTGTCACTCTCTTCTTAGACTAGGGTGGCGGACCTTGGGCTAACATTGGGGGAACCTCAAAATGGCGATCATCATTGGTGACTCAACCAACCAGACCTTGGTTGGTTCGACAGAGCCGGACCTTATCCTAGCGCTTTCCGGCAACGATGGTGTCTATGGACTAAGCTCATCCGACGACCTGTTCGGTGGCAGCGGTAACGATTCGGTCTTCGGTGGCAGCGGCATCGATAACGCCTTCGGTGGCCTCGGAGACGACGACGTTTCCGGTGATGCCGGCGACGATATCCTGCGTGGTCAGAGCGGCTTCGACACCCTTTATGGTGGAGCCGGCAACGACTACATCCGCGGTGGTGGTTCCGACGATATCGCCTATGGTGGCGGCGACAACGACGTCATCTTGGGTCTGGCGGCGGCCGACACCTTGAACGGTGGCGGTGGCGACGATCTGATGTACGGCAGCGTCGGCATCGATACCCTGTCGGGTGACGAAGGCAACGACGTCAACTATGGCGGCCAGTCCAACGACGCCATCTACGGTGGCCTCGGCATCGACGAGCTTTGGGGCGAGCAGGGCGACGATCTGCTCCGCGGCGGCGGACAGGCCGACGTGGCCATTGGCGCCCAGGGTGCCGACAACATCAACGGTCAGGCCGGCCTCGACAGCGTCTACGGCGGCGACGGCTCCGACGACCTGCGCGGCGGCGGTGGCAGCGACGTCGTCTTCGGCGGCACCGGTGAAGACCGCGTTGCCGGCAACAACGGCACCGACAGACTCTATGGGGGCGACGCCAACGACAAGATCTTCGGTGGCGACAACGGCGGGCTGGAGCTTGCCTTCGGCGGCGACGGCGACGATCGCATCAACGGCCAGAGCGGCGTCGATTGCCTCTATGGTGATAGCGGCTCGGACGAGCTGAACGGTGGTGCCGGCGACGATTTGATGTTTGGTGGCTCCGGCACGGACGAGCTGACCGGCAATGGCGGTCAGGACACCTTCGGATTCAACTATCCGGGTTCCGGCCTGGAAGCCAACATCACCGATTTCACTTCGAACGTGGTGGCACCGGGTGCGGCCGACCTTCTGCAGATTGAAGTGGCAGGCCCGGGCGGCTTCTTCATCGGCGATGCAGCCTTTGACGCCACCTCGCCGCAGGCTCGTTTCGACGAGCCATCAGAGCGGGTGCAGGTGGATAGCGACGGCGATGGCGCGACCAACTTCACCATCCGCCTCACTGGCATCACCGAGGTCGATCAGCTGACCTCGACGGACTTCCTCTTCACCTAAGCTTAGCGAAGAGGAACCGAAGGTTCCGGAGGGCCAGGAGCAATCCTGGCCCTCTGTTCTTTTCAATCACCGTCGATCTAATGCCTTTAGGTCGATCTTTGAAGTTTTATGCAATCTTTACAAGTTTTCGTGCATGTGGTTGCTCGCACGTCGCGCTCCCTGTAGACTGAGCGCAATAGGAAATGGGGAGGAGAGGCTCCGTGGCTGTCATCATCGGCGATTCCACCAATCAAACACTGGTCGGCTCGACCGAGCCGGATCTGATCCTGGCGCTCTCTGGAAACGACTTGGTCTTTGGCTTGGAAGCCGAAGACGACCTCTTCGGAGGCAGCGGCAGTGACGCCGTCTACGGCGGTGACGGCGACGACACCGGCTTTGGTGGCCTCGGCGACGACAGGGTCTCCGGTGATGAGGGCGACGACGATATCCGTGGTCAGAGCGGCTTCGACACGCTCTATGGCGGCGGCGGTCTGGATGCGATACGTGGCGGCGGATCCGACGACATCGCCTACGGCGGCGAGGACAGCGACATCATCTTCGGCGCCGCGGCGGCCGATACGCTGAACGGCGACGGCGGCGACGATCTTCTCTACGGCAGTGTCGGAATCGACACGCTCTCAGGGGGTGCTGGCAATGACACCGCCGTGGGCGAAGAGGCCAACGACGCGCTTTATGGAGGCGAAGGCTTTGACCGCCTCTATGGAGGCGTCGGTGATGACCTCCTGCGTGGCGGCATCCAGGCAGACCTTCTGATCGGGGCCGACGGCGCCGACAACATCAACGGCCAGGCCGGCCGAGACTATGTCTACGGCAACGAAGGATCGGACGACCTGCGCGGCGGCGGCGGCAACGATTTGGTCTTCGGTGGCACCGGCGAGGATCGCCTTGCCGGCAACAACGGAAATGACGGCCTCGGCGGTGGCGAGGGCAATGACGAGATCTTCGGTGGCGGCGGTTACGATCTCGTCATCGGATATGACGGCGACGACCGGGTCGACGGCGGTTCCGCGACCGACCGGATCTATGGCAGCAGCGGCTCGGACGAGCTGATGGGCGGTGCCGGCGATGACATCCTGGCCGGAGGTTCGGGCACGGATGAGCTGACCGGCGGCGACGGTCAGGACAACTTCGCCTTCTTCTACCCCGGCGGCGGCCTGGAAGCGAACATCACCGACTTCGTCTCCAACGTGGTTGATCCGGGCAATGCCGACTTCATGCAGATCCTGGTCGCGGGTCCCGGCGGCTTCTTCGTCGGCGACGCCGCCTTCGACGGCACCTCGCCGCAAGCCCGTTTCGACGAGCCTTCCGAGCGGGTCCAAGTGGACAGCGACGGCGATGGTACCACCAACTTCACCATCCGCCTGGACGGCATCACCGAGGTCGACCAGCTAACCGCGACGGACTTCCTCTTCACCTAACGCGCAAGAGCTGAGTCTCGAGGTTGGAGGGCCGGGATTCGTCCTGGCCCTCTGCATTTGCCGTCCCGGCCGCCCTCGGACTGGGTGCCGCCTCCTAGAATTCGGCATCTGGGTCAGAGTCGCGGCAAATCAGCAAGGGTTCCACCGCGCCAGCCTATGATGCTGAGCCGTCGCTGATCAGGAACAACAGAATTTTCTGTAACCGGTTTTTTCGGGTATGATAGCATTCCAAACGGGTAAGCTGAGGCAACCTCTCAATGGCAATAATTATTGGCGATTCAACCAACCAAACCCTTGTCGGCTCAACCGAGCCGGATCTCGTCCTGGCTCTCTCCGGCAACGATGCGGTCTATGGCCTGAGCTCCACGGACGACCTCTTCGGTGGTAGCGGGAACGATGCCGTCTTTGGTGGCAGCGGCAACGACAACGGCTTCGGCGGTCTCGGCGACGACAAGGTCTCTGGCGATGACGGTGACGACGATATTCGAGGTCAGAGCGGTTTCGATACCCTCTACGGTGGCGCCGGCGACGACTACGTCCGCGGCGGCGGCGCCGATGACATCGCCTACGGCGGCGACGACAGAGACATCATCCTGGGTCTGGCGGCGGCCGACACCTTAAATGGTGGCGGCGACACGGACTACCTCTTTGGTAGTGTTGGCATCGACACGCTCTCCGGCGATGCCGGAGACGATCTGGCTTACGGCGGCGCTTCGAATGATGCGCTCTATGGCGGCGCTGGCTCTGACTTCCAGTTCGGTGAACAGGGTGACGACTTGATCCGAGGTGGGGCTCAGGGCGACGCTGCCTTCGGGTCCGATGGTGCGGACAACATCAACGGCCAAGCCGGTCAAGATAACGTCTACGGCGGTGAGGGTTCCGACGACCTGCGTGGCGGTGGTGGTAACGACATCGTCAATGGCAACTCCGGCGAGGATCGGGTGGCCGGCAACAACGGCGACGACTTCCTCTTCGGCGGCGATGCCAACGACAAGGGCTTCGGCGGCGACGGTACCGACTATGCCTTCGGTGGCGACGGCGACGATCGCCTCAATGGCCAAAGCGGCGTCGATTGCCTCTATGGCCAGAGCGGTGCCGATGAACTCAGCGGTGGTGACGGCGACGATTTGCTGCGCGGTGGCTCCGGCACGGATGAGCTGACCGGCGGTGGCGGTCAGGATACCTTCGAGTTCGACTATCCAGGCAGCGGCCTGGAGGCCAACATCACCGACTTCACCTCAAACGTCACCGCACCGGGTGCGGCAGATCTGCTGGCGATCGAAGTGGCAGGCCCAGGCGGCTTCTTCATCGGTGACGCGGCATTTGACGGCACCTCGCCGCAGGCCCGTTTCGACGAGGCCTCCGAGCGGGTGCAGGTCGATTCCGATGGTGACGGCACCACCAACTTCACCCTGCGCCTCGACGGCATCACCGAGGTTGACCAGCTGACCTCGACGGACTTCCTCTTCACCTGAGCAAAGAATGAAACGGCATTGGCCGAGAGGGCCAATTCTCCGCTAAGGCAGATCGCGGTCAGTTGGCTCATCCGATCGCGAACTGCTCTATGTTTCAAAGCTGTAGAGCGTGCCTCAAACGGCAAATCGCTTCAATTTCTCGTCATATTCCCCTAACTGACCGCTGAGGGCAGGCCCGACGATTGAGAACAAGTTGCAATTCCGAGACCCGCCTGGACGGCAGCTGCGAGGCCCACCAGCTGATCGCAGTCGACTTTCTCTTCACCCGCCTACCCCCCGGGTGACAGCCTGAGAGGGCAAGGACCGATTCCTTCCTTATGGGCATCTCCCGGCAACTCTTAGCCTCACGAGTAAAGCAGATTGCTCCGTTTGGCGGTCTTATCGTCATCCAGACGCAACATAGGCCCGGCGCGGTTTGGCCGTTATGCTTTGAGCCAATCAAATTTCGTTGCACGAGCCTCAGATCATCGCTAGTCTATCGCGCAATGGCAATTGGAAGGGGAATGCTGCCATGGCTATCATCATTGGTGATCAGGTTAATCAGACTCTCGTCGGCACGACCGAGCCTGACCTGATAATCGCGTTTTCAGGTAACGATCACGTCTACGCCTTGGATGGCAATGACGATGTCTTTGGGAACACCGGCGGCGACCTTATCTACGGTGGCGGCGGCGACGACGACCTGCGTGGCCAGCTTGGCGACGACCAGCTCTACGGCGGCGACGGTGAGGATGAGTTGCGTGGCCAAAGCGGTTTTGACACCGTAAGTGGCGACGGCGGCAACGATATGATCAACACCGGCGGTGCGGCGGATCAGGGCTTCGGCGGAGACGGCGAAGACCTCATCTACGGCGGCGGCGGTGGCGACACCTTGAGCGGAGACGGCGGCGACGACGACGTCTACGGTGGTGAAGGCATCGACACGCTCTATGGCGGTGACGGTAGCGACGATCTCTTCGGCGCGACCGCAAACGACGTCCTCCAGGGCAACTCCGGCTTTGATTACCTTTTTGGTGCTCGCGGTGACGATGAGATCGGCGGTGGCCACAACTCCGATTTCATTTACGGTGAGCAAGGCGCCGATGATGTCAACGGCCAAGCCGGCTCTGACCTAGTCTTCGGCGGTACCGGCTCCGACAATGCCAAGGGTGGCGGCGGAACGGACTTCGTCATCGGTGGCTCCGGTGAAGATCGTGTCGCCGGGAACAACGGTAACGACTTCGTCTACGGCAGCGACGCCAACGACAAGGTCTTCGGTGGCGCCGGTGACGACCGTGGCTACGGCGGTGATGGCGATGACCGGGTCGCGGGCGGCGAAGGCAGCGACGATCTCTCCGGTGGCACTGGCTCTGACGAGCTGATGGGTCAAGCTGGCGATGACGTCTTGGACGGTGGCTCCGGAACGGACGAGCTGACCGGTGGCGCTGGCCATGACACCTTCTACTTCAGTTATCCGGGCTCCGGTCTGGAAGCCAACGTGACCGACTTCACGTCGAACGTCGTTGGAGGCGATACCGACCTCCTGCACATCGAAGTGGCAGGCCCGGGCGGCTTCTTCGTCGGTGACGCGGCTTTCGACGGCACCTCGCCGCAGGCCCGTTTCGACGAGCCTGGTGAAGTGGTGGAGGTCGATTCCACTGGTGACGGCGCGACCAACTTCACCATCCGGCTGGACGGCATCAGCGCGGTCGACCAGCTGACCTCGACGGACTTCCTCTTCACCTAAGCACTCCCGAAGAGGAACCCGAAGGTTCCGGAGGGCCAGGAGAAATCCTGGCCCTCTTTCATTTTGCGGCGAATCCACACAGCGTCGAGGCCAGGGCAGCCCGTCACCCAGCGGCTCATGAGAATAGCTCTAAATTCGTCTGGAAAAGGCGCGCGACAGCAGCATGAACAAAAGGCCCAGCACGCCCACCACCAAGAGGGCCGGCTGCTGCAGCAGGGGGAAGACCACATCCTCCCAGGTCCAGGGGGCGACGTGGCGCACCAGCGCCGGCTCGAGCAGCAGCAGGCTGTCACGGTTCACCAGCACCCAAACATCTCCGGTCGAGCTGAGGGCGAAGGCCCCCTCGCCGGCCCAGCGGATCAGGTCCCACAGCAGCGTGCCGAAGGCAGCCGCGACGATGATGAGCCCAAGCCAGAAGAAAAACGTGCGCAAGAGGTAGATCTCCCCGGGATCAGCGAGCTAGGCGCAGCCGGCAGCAAATCTCACGGCCGGCCAACCCCGGTCCCTAGCCGCAAAAGGCGGCCGATTTGTGATCCATTGCCGTCTCATCTGTCAGGTCACAAAGAAGCCTGCTTCGCGTGGAAGCAGGCTTCTTTGCATGATCCTGCCAGGGCTGCCTGGCAGGCGAGAGAGGCTTAGTTGCCGGCGCTCTGCTCGAAGCCCATGCCCTTGGCGGCCCGGTCGGCCAGCAAGTTGGTCAGCCAATCCGGATCCATCTCGGGCACGGAGGAGAGTAGCAGGTCGGTGTAGGGGTCGTGCGGCGGCTTGAAGATGTCGTTCTTCTCACCCTTCTCCACCACCTTGCCCTGCTTCATCACCACCACTTCGTCGGCGATCGCGCGCACGGTCGCCAGATCGTGGGTGATGAACATATAGGCCAGGCCGAACTCGCGCTGCAGGCGGTCCAGCAGCCGCAGGATGCCCTCTGCCACCAGCTGGTCCAAGGCCGACGTCACCTCGTCGCAGATGATGAAGGAGGGCTCGGCCGCCATCGCGCGGGCGATGCAGATGCGCTGCTTTTGGCCGCCGGACAACTCGCCTGGAAAGCGATCGATGAACTCACCCGGCTCAAGCTCGATCTCGGCCAAGAGCTCGCGCACGCGCTCCGTCTTCTTGGCCCCGCGCATGCCCAGATAGAAGGTCAGCGGCCGGCCGATGATCTCGCGGATGCGCGACTTGGGGTTAAGCGCGGTGTCCGGCATCTGATAGATCATCTGCATGTGCCTGAGCTGGTCGCGCGGGCGCTGCTTGGTGGCCGCCGCCAAAACCTCGCCGCGATAGCGAACCTCGCCCTCCTTGGGCGGCAGCAGGCCGGTGATGCAGCGTGCTGCCGTCGACTTGCCGGATCCGCTCTCGCCCACCACAGCCACGGTCTGCTTCTCATAGACGGCGAAGGAGACGTCATGCAGGACCGGCACATCGCCATAAGAGGCCGAGACGTTGCTGATCTCGATGATCGGCGTCATCTCGGGCTTTTGGACGAAGGGCTCGGCCTTGGTGAAGGAGCGCACCGCCCAGAGCGACTTGGTGTAGTCCTCTTGGGGATCGCCCAACATCGAGCGGGTGTCGGACTCTTCCACCAGGTCGCCGTAGCGCAACACCATGATGCGATCGGCCATCTGCGCCACCACGGCAAGGTCGTGGGTGATGTAGATCGCCGCCGTGTTGAACTGCTCCACCGCATCGCGAATGGCGGCCAGGACTTCGATCTGCGTGGTCACGTCCAAGGCCGTGGTGGGCTCGTCGAAGACGATCAGGCTTGGCCGGCAGGTCATCGCCATGGCAGTCATCGCGCGCTGCAGCTGTCCGCCGGAGACCTGGTGCGGATAGCGGAAACCGATCTCGTCGGGATTCGGCAGCTGGATGCGGCGGTAGAGGGCCACCGCATCGGTTTCCGCCTCCTTGCGGCTCATGGTGTTATGTTGCAGCGGGACCTCGATGGTCTGCTCGATCAGCTTGTGCGCCGGATTGAAAGAGGCCGCGGCCGACTGGGCGACATAGGCGATGCGCGCGCCGCGCAGTTTGCGCAAGGTGTCCAGCGGCGCGCCGACCAGTTCCTGGCCCTCGAACTTGACCGAGCCGGCAGAGATCCGGCAGCCGTCGCGGCAGAAGCCCATGGAGGCAAGCCCGATGGTAGACTTGCCCGCCCCAGACTCGCCGATCAGGCCCAGCACCTCACCCTTGCGCAAGGTGAGGTCGATGCCGTGCACGATCTCGTTCCATACCTCGCCGCTGCGGCCCTCGATCTTGAGGCCCTTGACGTCCACCAGGACCTCTTGGCTTTCCGTGCTCATGATGTTCCGGACCTCCCTTAGTCCTTGAGACCGCTGGAGCGGTGCAGCATCCAGTCGACCACGAAATTGACCGCAACGGTCAAAAGCGCGATCGCTGCTGCCGGCAGCAGCGGGGTGATATCGCCGAAGGTGATCAAGGTGGCGTTGTCGCGCACCATCGAGCCCCAGTCGGCCGTCGGCGGCTGAATGCCCAGGCCCAGGAAGCTCAAGGCGGCGATGAAGAGGAAGACGAAGCAAAACCGCAGGCCGAACTCGGCGACCAGCGGTGCCATTGCGTTCGGCAGCACCTCGTGGCGGATCTGATACCAAAGCCCCTCGCCGCGCAGCTTGGCCACCTCGACATAGTCCATGACGACGATATTCATCGCCACCGCGCGCGCCAGACGAAACACGCGGGTCGAATCCAAGACCGCGATCACCAGCACCATGTTGATCAGGTTGGTGCCGAAGATGGTCAGCAGCAGCAGCGCGAAGATCAGCTGCGGGATGGCCATCAACACGTCCATGACACGGCTGAGGAACTGGTCCAAAAACCCGCCCAAGCTGGCCGCGAGCAGCCCCATGAAACCGCCGAGGAAGAAGGCGATAAGCGTGGTGACGACGGCGATCGCAACGGTGTTCTGCGCGCCGTAGAGCAGGCGTGAGAACATGTCGCGGCCCAGATTGTCGGTCCCCAGCAGGAACTCGCCGCCCCAGGGCTCGTATTCGTAGCCCACCACCTCCGTTTCGCCGAAGGGCGCCAGCACGCCGGCGAAGACCGAGACGAAGATGTAGATCGCGATCATGATCATGCCGAACCAGGCGGTGATCGGCGCCTTCTTCAGCTCTTTCCAGATGTTCTGCATCATGGCCGCTTACCTCGGGTGCAGCAGACGCGGGTTGCTAACGATCGAGAGCACGTCCGCGGTCAGATTCAGAAGGATGTAGGTTGCGGCGAAAACCAGGCTGCAGGCCTGCACCACGGTGATATCGCGCTTGGCGACGGAGTCGACCAGCAGCTGGCCCAGGCCCGGGTAGACGAAGACCACTTCGACGACCACCACGCCGACCACGAGATAGGCGAGGTTCAAGGCCACCACGTTGATGATCGGCGCCAGTGCATTGGGCACGGCGTGATGCACGATGATGTGGCCTGGCTTCAGGCCCTTTAGCCGCGCCATTTCGATGTAGGGCGAAGCCAAGAGGTTGATGATGGCGGCCCTGGTCATGCGCATCATGTGCGCGGTCACCACGGCGGTCAGCGTCAGCGCCGGCAGGAGCGTGCGGTAGACCTGATCTCCGAAACCGGTATCCGCCCCGATGTTGGAGATCGAGGGGAACCACCCGGCATTGACCGAGAGGAAGAGGATCAGGATGTAGGCGACGAAGAATTCCGGAAAGGAGATCGCCGAGAGCGTGAAGACGTTCACCATGCGATCGAACCAGGAGTTCCGATAGAGCGCCGCGAGGATGCCCAGGTTCAAGGCCAAGGGGACGGCGATGACCGCGGCAAGGCCGGCCAGGAACAGCGTATTGGCAAGACGCGTGCCGATCAGCTCCGATATTTCGCGACCGCTGGCCAATGACTGACCCAGGTCACCCGTCAGAATGCCGCCCAGCCAGCTGAAATAACGTGTCAGCGGCGGCTGGTCCAAGCCCAGCTGCTTGCGGAAGGCCGCCACCGTTTCCGGCGTGGCCGATTGTCCCAAGATCTCCTGTGCCAGATCGCCTGGCAGCATTTCCACTGCTGCGAAGATGATCACGGAGACCACGAAAAGCGTCAGCAGGCCCAGCCCGAGACGCTGTATGGTCATTTTTAGAATCGGGTGCATTTTTGCGGCGCGCTCGCCCCCCTCCTCGTTCTGCTTTCGGGCGATCGGAACCGCCACCTGTTTATGAGTTGCTTTCATGCTTGGTATGCAGGACGAGCATAAGCATGCACCGGAGAGGCTGGCAAGCCGCCAAAGCCTCTCCGGCATAGGACAATGCTAAGAAATCTCCGGCTTTAGCCGGCGAACCACCAACGCTCGCTGAACTTCTGGCCGTCCATGTCCCAGTTGGCGGCCATCTCGCCATGGCTGACCTTATCGCTCATCGCCATCACGTAGTTGGAGAACATCGGCACCACCGTGCCGCCGTCGTCGCGGCAGAGCGCCTGCATCTCGTGATACATATCGCGGCGCAAATCCTGGTCGAGCTCGGCACGCGCCTCGACCAAGAGCTTGTTGAAGCGCTCGTTGGCCCAATGGGTGTCGTTCCAGGGCGCGCCCTTGGCATAGGCGGTCGAGAACATCCAGTCCTCGGTCGGCCGGCCGCCCCAGTAGCAGGCGCACCAGGGCTTGATCAGCCAGACGTTGGACCAGTAGCCGTCGTTCGGCTCGCGCACCAGATTGATGGTGATGCCGGCCTTGTTGGCGTTCTCCTGATAGAGCGCACCGGCGTCCACCGCCCCTTGGAAGGCCGCGTCGGCGACATGCAGGTCGACCTTGAGATCGCTCAATCCGGCTTCCTTGAGGTGGAACTTGGCCTTGTCGGGATCGAAGCTCCGCTGTTCCAGGTCGCTGGCGTAGAAGCGGTTGGAGCGGCCGATCGGATGGTCGTTGCCCACCACGCCGTAGCCGCGCAGGATCTTATCCACCAATTGCTGGCGGTCGAGCGCGTACTTCAGGGCCAAGCGTACATTGACATCGTCGAAGGGCGCCGCATCGACATGCATCGGGAAGGTGTAGTGCAAGGTGCCAGAGGTCTGTTCCAGCTTCAGGCCCGGGCGCCGCTTCAGCATGTGCACGGTCTTGAGATCGGGACGCCCGACCACGTCCACCTCGCCGGTGATCAGCGCGTTGGTGCGGGCTGCCGGGTCGATGATCGAGAGGAAGAGCACCTCGTCGAAGTGGCCCCGATCGCTCTTGAAGTAATTGGGGTTCTTGGTGACGAGCGCACGCACACCCGGCTCGTACTCGGTGATGGTGTAGGGGCCGGTGCCGATGCCCTTGCTCGGGTCGATCTTGCCACCTTCCGAGGGCATGATGCCGATGTGGTAGTCGCTCACGATGAAGGGGAAATCGGCATTGCCGCCGTCCAGCGTGAAGACGACGGTGTCCGGCCCGTCCGCCTTTATATCGGTGATCGGCGCCACGATCGGCTTGGCGGCGGAGTTGGAGTCCTCGCCGCGATGGTGGTTGAAGGAAGCGATGACGTCCTCGGCCGTCAATTCCTTGCCGTTATGGAACTGCACGCCCTTCTTCAGCTTGAAGGTCCAGGTCGCGGCATCGGAGGAGGCCTCCCAGCCCTCGGCCAATTCCGGCTGCAGGCTGCCGTCGCTGCCGATCTCGGTCAGGAAGTTCATGAAGGCGAACGACATGCCGATCATGAAGTCGTTTTCGTAGGTCGCCGGATCGAGGCTGTCGGTGGTGGAGCCATGCGCACAGGCATAGCGCAGCCTGCCGCCCTTCTTCGGCTCGTCGGCGCTTGCGGGCAGGCTGAGAGTGCCAAGCCCACCGGCTGCAAGGCCTAGGGCGCTGGCGCCCACCAATAGCTCTCGCCGGCTGAGCGGCAATGCCTCGCCGCTCGGCCCTAACACTTTTTTCGTCATCCCAAGGGTCTCCCAAGCTTGTTGAACGTTCTTGAAACAGGGGCCGCCATTGCAAGGCCGTTAGCGCCCTCGCGTCAAGGGTATGCGGAAAAATTGACCCCTTTGTCCGTGATCACTTGCTGGAGAGCGGCCAAAAGCGGCAGATAGGCAGCCTTGATACGCCTTGGAGCTTGCTGGCCCGCCGATGCACGCCGCCGACCCGCCGACCTTCGACAGACCCTTTAACCAAGCCTTGGACGAGTTGATCGCCTGGCGTCGGGACGTGCGCCGCTTTCGCCCGGATCCGCTGCCCGAAGAGACGCTTCTGCAGCTCTTGCAGCTGGCCGACCTGGCGCCTTCGGTCGGCAATGCGCAGCCTTGGCGCTTCGTTATCGTCGACACGCCGGCGCTGCGGCTGGCCATCCGCCAGAACTTCGAGCGCTGCAACAGGGCCGCCTTGGACGGCTATCGTGGCGAACGCGCCCAGCTCTATGCCAGGCTGAAGCTGGAAGGCCTGAATCAGGCGCCGGCACAACTGGCGGTTTTCTGCGATGATGCCTGCACGCAAGGCGATGGGCTGGGGCGTGCCACCATGCCCGAGACCTTGGCCTACTCCGTGGTCTGCGCCGTCCACACCCTGTGGCTGGCGGCACGCGCCAGGGGAATCGGCCTCGGCTGGCTTTCCATCCTGGATCCGCAGGAGGCGAAGCGGTCCCTGGACGCCCCGGCGGACTGGCGCTTCGTCGCCTACCTCTGCCTCGGCTGGCCGGAAGAGGAGCACCTGGACCCGGAGCTGGAGCGTCACGGCTGGCAAGCGCGCAGCGACTGGCGCAGCCGCATCGTCTCTCGGTGACGCGCTCTTCCCTTCGTGCCGGCCACCGAAAGCCACGTTTTCAAGGGGGATTAGATCGTCAAAATAGCGAAATATGCCTGGCCCCTTGCGCGGTGCTGGGGCGGAACGGCTATCCTATCGGCTGCACGCGACCTGCGCTCTTGAGGAGACTGCCGTGGCCGACGAAGATCTTTGCTACATGAGCGCAAGCGAAGCGCTGTCCCGCTTCAAGGACCGAAGCCTCTCACCGGTCGAACTGCTGGATGCGCAGATCGATCGAAGCGGCAAGGCAGAGCCAATCATCAATGCCTTCACCGATCGCTACTTCGACGAGGCACGTGCACAGGCCTTGTCGGCCGAAGCCCGCTACAGCGGCAGCGAGACGCCACGCGCCTTAGAAGGCCTGCCGCTGGCGGTAAAGGACGAATCCTGGATCAAGGGCAAGATCACCACCAACGGATCGCTCTTCAACAGGGATTTCGTCGCCACCAGCACGACGCCGGCCATCGCCCGGCTGATGCTGTCGGGTGCGATCGTCCACGCGCGCACGGCCACGCCCGAATTCTCCTGCTCAGGCGTTTGCTGGTCCCTGCTGCACGGGGTGACGCGCAATCCTTGGAATCCGGAGTTTACCCCGGGCGGCTCGTCCGGCGGGTCCAGCGCAGCCCTGGCGGCCGGCACGACCGCCTTGGCCTCGGGCAGCGACATCGGCGGCTCAGTCCGCATCCCGGCCTCCTGCGCCGGCGTCGTCGGCTTCAAGCCGACCTACGGCCGCATCCCCGAGGATCCGCCCTTCAACCTCGACACCTACAGTCACCAGGGGCCCATGGCGCGCAGCGTCAAGGACGTCGCCCTGATGTTCAACGTCATGTGCGGCCCGCACGATCACGACATCGTCTCGCTGCGCCCCAGAAATCCGCGTCCCCACCGAGGTCGGAGAAGGGATCAAGGACTGGAAGATCGCCTACTCGATGGACTTGGGCTTCTACGAGGTCGATCCGGAAGTCAGGAAGAACACCGAGAAGGCGATTCAGGTCTTCCGGGACTTAGGGGCCAGCGTGGAAGAAGTCGACCTCGGTTGGACGGCGGACGTCACCACCACGGCCATGAACCACCTGCAACATATCTTCGGCCACTTCATCCAATCCTACTACGACCGCCACGCCTTCTCCATGACCTCCTATGCCCGCGCCTTCGCCGAGGCGTCGCGCAACCACTCGGGCAGCGCCTACTTCGCCTCGCTGGAAGGTGCCGCCAATATGTACGACAGCTTCGGGCCGATCATGCGCAACTATCACGTCTTCATCTGCCCGACCCTGGCAGTGCCGGCGGTCAAGGCGGATTGGGACCAGTCGAAGGACATGCTGGAGGTCAACGGCAAGAGCCTGGATCCCTGGTTCTGGCTGATGACCTATCCCTTCAACGTACTGAGCCGCTGCCCGGTCTTAGCGGTGCCGTCGGGCAGGGCCAAGAACGGCGTGCCGACGGGCATTCAAATCGTTGGTCCGACTTACGAGGATATCACAGTCATCCGGGCCGGCCTCGCCTATGAAAAGGCCTTCCCGCTGTTCGACAAGCCGGCCCGGAGGCCGAAGCTGTAGTGGCCACAAACGCGACGCTAAGACCCGGCGCCATCGCCCTGGTGACCGGTGCCAGCAGCGGCATCGGCAAGGCTATCACCGAAGGCCTGCTGGACCGGCAGGTCCGGGTAATCTGCGCCGCACGACGACGCAAGGCCTTGGAGGAGGTATTCGGCGATCGCGGCGAGCAAGTCTTGCTGCACTCCCTGGACGTGACTGATGCTGACGCCGTCACCGCCCTAGGCACTGCCTTGCCGGAGCCCTGGCGCGACATCGACATCCTGGTGGCCAATGCCGGCTCCGACGTAGGCGGCCGCAAACGCTTCGACGAAGGCTCGATCGAGCATTGGGTGCAGACCATCGAGACCAACGTGACCGGCGTCTTCAGAGTCTGCCACGCGATCATCCCGGGAATGATCGCGCGCCGCCGCGGCCATGTGGTGACCCTTGGCTCGACCGCTGGCCTGGATACCTATCCCGGCGGAGCGGCCTACGCGACCAGCAAGCACGCGATCCATGGCTTCAGCGACCTGCTGCGCCATGACTACAAGCGAGAGCCCCTGCGGATCACCGAGATCATGCCCGGCATGGTGCGCACCGGCTTCGCGACGGCCCGTCACCAGGGGGACGAGGCCAAGGGCCAGCAGTTCTACGACGACTGGCCTGCGACCATGCAGCCTGAAGACATCGCCGCCGCCGCACTCTTCGCGCTGGAGCAGCCCGATCACGTGAACGTGGCCGCCATCCTGGTCACCCCGACCGGAGACAAGTAGCGCTTTAGGCCGCCACCTCCAGGCGCGTTCCGGCCTCCCGCAGGCGTTCCATCAGCTGTTCCGGCGGTATCCGGTCGGTCACCAGGAGATCGATGTCCCCGAGATCGGCGACCCGCACCAGGGCGCTGCGGTTGAATTTGCTGTGGTCGGTGATGACCAGGCGCTGGCTGCCGCAGCTGAGCACGGTGCGGGCAAACTCCGCCTCGGCCAACTGATGGTCCATGAGCCCGCCTTCGGGGTCGATGGCACCGATCGAAATGATGGCAAAGCGGACCTTGAAGCCAGCCACGAACTCGATGGCCGAGCGGCCGAATGCAGCGCCGTTGTCGCCGTGCAGCTCGCCGCCCGCCATGTAGACGCGGTTGCCGTTCACCGTCGCCAAGGTGCGGGCAACGTCGGAGGAGTTGGTGACGATGGTGAGCCCGGCTTTGGTCAAGAGTTCACGGGCGAGAATGCTGGTGGTGGTGCCGGTGTCCATCATCACGCTGTCGCCGTCGTCGATGAGATCGGCGACGTGACGGGAGATGCGTCTCTTCTCCATAGCCATCTCGCGTAGTCGCCGCTCGAAGGGCGCTTCGCTCAGCGACACGCTCAGGCTGACGGCGCCATGCGACTTCACCAGTTCGCCGCCCTCGACCAAGGGCCTGACGTCGCGGCGGATGGTCTCCAGCGAGACCCTCATCTCTTCGGCCAGGGCGCCGATTCGCATCGTTCCCTGCTGCTGCACGCGCTGAAGAATGCTGGCTTGGCGCGGCGTGTGCTTCATGGTGTTCTGTTGCAAATCCTTTGGTTTGGCCCTGATTGCACCTGCCAATAATCACAAAATGCCACAAACTTGAAGTGGATTGCCAAAAAATTGCCACAAATTCGATTGACGTCGCAGCAGCCTTCGCCGCAAACTCTGCTTCTGCCAAGCCTTGGAATGTGCCTCCGGGCTGCGCAAGGGAGGATTTGCACGATGCACACACCGAAGCCGGCCCGCAGGATCTTCGCGGCCGCCGCACTCGCTGCCGGACTGGCGCTTGCTCCCTGGCAAGCGCAGGCCGAGGTCGAGTCGAACGACCCGATCAAGCTGACCCTGCACGACTGGACCGGGCAGCTGATCACCACGCAGATCATGGGCGAGGTGTTGAAAAAGGCTGGCTACAACGTCGAGTACGTGCAGGCAGACTACATTGCCCAGTTCGCCGGCCTGAAGAGCGGCGACCTGGATGTGGCGATGGAGATCTGGGAGACCACCGGGCGCGACGCGCTGGACGAGGCGGTGGCCACCGGCCAGGTGGTGAACCTGGGCGAGACCGGCATGCAGGCGATCGAAGAATGGTGGTATCCGGCTTATATGGCGGAGGTCTGCCCTGGGCTGCCGAATTGGGAGGCCTTGCTGGACGAGGACTGCGCGGAAGCCTTCTCGACCGCCGAGACCGCGCCCTACGGCCGCTATCTCGGCGGCCCGGTGACCTGGGGCGGCTATGACGACGAGCGGGCCGCTGCGCTGGAGCTGCCGATCGAGGTGGTGCACGCCGGCACCGACGCAGCGCTCTTCGCCGAATTGGAGTCGGCCTACCAGCGCAAGGCACCGATCTTGCTGTGGGTCTATGCCCCGCATTGGGCGCCGGTGAAGTACGAGGGCGAGTGGATCGCTTTCCCCGAGTTCACCAAGGAGTGCTACGACGACCCCGCTTGGGGCATCAATCCGGACGAGGCCTATGATTGCGGCAAGCCGCGCGGCCCGATCTGGAAGGTCGCCTGGGTCGGCGTGCAGGAGAAATGGCCCGGCGCCTATGAGGCCGTCAAAGCCTTCAACATCGGCAATGAAGAGATGGGGGCCATGGTTGCGGAAGTTGACCTCAGCGGCCGCACCGTGGATGAGGTGGTGGCAGAGTGGATGACCAACAACGAGGCTCGTTGGTCGAACTGGATTCGATAGCACTCGCCACCAAGGGCGCGCCGCTTTCGGGGGCGGCGCGCCCTTCGGCTGTCCCACCGTGGCGCCGGGGATAGCCAGGGATAGAAAGTGATGCCGCCGACAAGCGCTACGCCGGTCAAGCTGGAATGCGTCTCGGTCTGGAAGCTGTTTGGCTCCGGCGCCGAGGCTCTTCTTGCCAGGCATGGCGGCACGCCCACGCAAGCGCAGGTGGTCGAGGCCGGACTGATCGCCGCTCTGCGCGACGTGAGCCTCAGCGTCGCTGAGGGCGAGATCTTCGTCATCATGGGGCTGTCGGGCTCGGGCAAGTCGACCCTGGTGCGCTGCATGTCGCGCCTGATCGAGCCGACGGCGGGCCAGATCCTCTTCAAGGGCGAAGACCTGCGCGCAGTCAGCGCCCAGCGCATGATCGAGATCCGGCGCCACCAGATGGGCATGGTCTTCCAGAACTTCGCCCTGCTGCCGCACCTGACGGTCTTGGGCAATGTCGCCTTTCCCCTCGAGGTCCAGGGTGTCGACCTGGCGACGCGCCGGGCGCGCGCGCTCGCCATGATCGAGCTGGTCGGCCTGACCGGCCGCGAGGATTTCTTTCCAAGAGAGCTCTCCGGCGGCCAGCAGCAGCGCGTCGGCATCGCCCGCTCGTTGGCGGTCGAGCCGGAACTCTGGTTCCTGGACGAGCCCTTCTCGGCCTTGGATCCCTTGATTCGCCGCGAGATGCAGGACGAGTTCATCCGCCTGCAGGCCTCCTTGAAGAAGACCATCGTCTTCATCACCCACGACTTCGACGAGGCGATCCGGCTCGCCGACCGGGTGGCGATCATGAAGGACGGCGGCGTAGTGCAGATCGGCACGCCGGAAGAACTGGTCACCCGCCCGGCCGACGACTATGTCGCCGAGTTCACCAAGAGCGTCACTTTGGCCAAGGTGGTGCGCGTCGGCACGGTGATGCGCCCCTTGAGCGGCGAGGCCAGCTTTGCCGGAGACATTGCCGCGAGTGCGCGCGTGGCCGAAGCCGCACCGCTGTTCCAGGGCGAGGCATCGGTCCTTCGGGTCTTGGACGGCGAGGGCGCAGCGGCAGGCAGTCTGCACCGCGGCGACGTCGTCGAATTCATGATGCGGGGCTAGGGCCGTGGCCTCGCCGGCGCTCGCCGAAGGACGGGCCGATCGCTGGCGGGTGAGCCGCCGCCAAGGCCTCTGGCTCGCCGTCATCGCCCTCTTCACGCTGTTGTGGCTCTTCGGCAAGCCCTTAGCCGGCTGGGCCTTCAAGATTCCGCGCGAGTTGCGCCTGCCGCTCAAGAACTGGATCGGCGACAGCATGAAGTGGCTGGTGGAAGACGCCAGCTTCGGCCTCTTCACCTTCACCGAGTTCACCCGCTTCCTGGCCGATGTCATCGACTTCCCCTACCGCATCGCGCTCAGCCTGCTGTCGACCGGCTTTCTCTCGGGCCAAGGCAGCCAGGCCGTGGAAATCGTGCCGCCGCTCACCTGGATCGCGGTGATCGCTATCGTGGCGCTGATGGGCCTCTATGCCGGCGGCTGGCGGCTGGCCGGACTGGTCGCCGGCTGCTTCGGCTTCGTGGTGCTGTTCGGGCAGTGGCACAACGCCATGATCACCTTGGCCTCGATCCTGATCGCGGTGCCGCTGGGCGTCATCGGCGGCCTCTTGATGGGCTTGGCGGGCCACCGATGGCGCTGGGTGGCGGCAGCGCTGAAACCATTGCTCGACCTGATGCAGACGGTGCCAGTCTTCGCCTATCTGGTGCCGATCCTCTTCCTCTTCGGCTTCGGCCCGACCTCGGCCGTGGTCGCCACCATCATCTATGCCCTGCCGCCGATGACGCGGATCACCATGCTGGCCTTGCGCGGCGTGCCGTCCGAGGTGCGCGACCTGGGACGCATGGTGGGCTGCACCCAACGGCAGATGACCTGGCGGGTTCTGGTGCCCTCGGCCATGCCGGGCCTCATGGTGGGCGTCAATCAGGTCATCATGCTGTCGCTCAACATGGTGATCATCGCCTCGATGATCGGCGCCGGCGGTTTGGGCTTCGAAGTCCTGGCCGCGCTCCGCCGCCTGGACATCGGCACCGGGGTCGAGGCGGGCCTGGCCATTGTCGCGCTCGCCGTGGCCCTGGACCGCCTGAGCCAGGCCTTTGCCGCCAAGACCCGCAGCCATGTCGAGACGCCGCCGCGCTCTCTGCTGGAGCGCCATCCTTACGCCGCCGGCGCCATCGCCGTGGTCTTGGCGACCGGCCTCGTCGGCCTGGCGATCGCCGCGGTGCAGTCCTATCCGGAGAGCTTGGAGATCACCACCGGCGCCTTCTGGTCGGACGTGGTGCGCTGGATCAACGTCAACTTCTTCGATCAGCTGGAGGCCTTCAAGAACCTCCTGCTGCTGAACATCCTGATCCCCTTCAAGCGCTTTCTGTTGAGCCTGCCCTGGGCCGGCGTGGTGGCCTTGATCGCCTTTGCCGGCTGGACCTTGGGCGGCTGGCGCCTGGCGCTCCAGGCCGGCGTCCTGGCCTTCCTCATCGCCTCCGTCGGCCTCTGGAACAAGGCGATGATCACGGTCTACCTCTGCGGCATCTCGGTGATCATCGCCTGCCTGATCGGCATTCCCATCGGCATCGTCGCGGCCGAGCGGGCGCGGCTGTGGAAGGTCGTGCAGCTGGCCATCGACACGCTGCAGACCCTGCCCTCCTTCGTCTACCTCATGCCGGCGGTCATGCTGTTCCGGGTCGGCGACTTCACCGCCATGATCGCCGTCATCGCCTATGCCGTGGCGCCGGCCATCCGCTACACCGCCTTGGGCTTGCGCCAAGTGGATCCGCAACTGATCGAAGCCGGCACCGCGGCGGGCTGCACGCCCTGGCAGCTGCTGGTCAAGATCAAGCTGAAGCTGGCCCTGCCGGAGATCATGCTGGGGATCAACCAGACCATCATGCTGGCGCTCTCCATGCTGGTCATCACCGCGCTGGTCGGCACCCGCGATCTGGGCCAAGAGGTCTATATCGCGCTGACCAAGGCCGATACCGGGCGCGGCCTGGTCGCCGGCCTCTGCGTCGCCTTCATCGCCATCATCGCCGATCGCCTGATCGCCGCCGGAGCGGGCCGCCTGCGCCATCGCCTGGGCCTGCAGAGATAACAGGAAGGGAACCGACTTGACCGACAGCGACGCCCGCATCCGCGCCCTGCCGATCTGGCAAGGCGAGATCACCTGGGAGCCGCTGCACGGCGGCCTCTCCAACGAGAGCTTCGCCGTCGGCGACGCGAGCGGCCGCTACGTCGTGCGCTTCGGCGAGGATTTCCCCTTTCATCACGTGTCCCGCGAGCGTGAGACGATGGCCGCCCGGGCCGCCCATGCGATCGGCCTGGCGCCGGAAGTCGTCTATGCCGAGCCGGGCGTCATGGTCTCCCGTTTCATCGAGGCCACCACCTTGGGTCCTGCCGAGGTACGGGCAAACATTCCCCGCATCGCCGAGATCGTCAGCCGTTTCCATCGCATCATGCCGGCCGAGGTGAGCGGGCCCGGCTACATCTTCTGGGTGTTCCACGTGATCCGCGACTACGGCCGCACGCTGATGGCCGGCGGCAGCCGCATGAGCGATCGCCTGAGCGAGTTCCTGGCGCTCAATGCCGAGCTCGAAGCAGCCCAGATCCCGCTGCCGATCATCTACGGCCATCACGACCTGCTGCCGGCCAACTTCTTGGACGACGGTGAGAAGATCTGGCTGATCGACTTCGAGTATGCCGGCTTCTCGACCCCGCTCTTCGACCTTGCCGGCGTCGCCTCCAACGCGCATTTCGCGCCGGAGGAAACGGACGAGCTGCTGCGGCTCTACTTCGGCAAGGAGCCCGATCCGGCGCTGAAGCGCGCGCAGGCCGCCATGCAGTGCGCCTCTTTGCTGCGCGAGGCCATGTGGTCGATGGTCTCCGAACTCCATCTCGACACGCCCGGCATCGACTTCCCCGCCTACACGGCGGAAAACCTCGGCTACCTCGCCGAGGCGATCGCCAGCTACCGCTCACGCTTTGGAAAGGCCTAAGCAATGGCGCTCCCCGCTCAGGCAGAGATTGTCGTCATCGGCGGCGGCATCATCGGCTGCTCGACCGCCTACCACCTGGCGCGCGATCACAAGGCCCAGGTGCTGCTGCTGGAGCAAGGCAAGCTCACCAGCGGCTCGACCTGGCACGCGGCCGGACTGGTTGGCCAGCTGCGCTCTTCGGCCTCGATCACCCAGGTCCTGAAGTACTCGGTCGATCTCTACAAGCGCCTGAGCGCCGAGACGGGCCTGGAGACCGGCTGGAAGATGAGCGGCTGTATAAGGCTCGCCTGCAACCGGGATCGCTGGATCGAGTACCAGCGCCTGGCGACGACCGCCCGCAGCTTCGGCATGGAGATGCATCTGATCTCGCCGGCCGAGGTAAAGGCCATGTGGCCCCTGATGCACACCGACGATCTGGTCGGCGCCAACTACCTGCCGACCGACGGCCAGGCCAACCCCACGGACATCACCCAGTCGCTGGCCAAGGGTGCGCGCATGCACGGCGTCGAGATCCGCGAGGGCGTGCGCGTTACCGGCTTTCGCATGAAGGAAGGGCACATTACCCATGTCGAGACCACCGAGGGCAGCGTCGCCTGCGATAAGGTGGTGAACTGCGCCGGCCAGTGGGCCCGGCAGGTCGGCGCCCTTGCCGGCGTCAACGTCCCGCTACAGCCGGTCAAGCACCAGTACGTCGTCACCGAGCCCATTGTCGGCCTCTCGACCGAGGCGGCAACCGTGCGCGACCCCGACCGCTTCATCTACTTCAAGGAGGAGGTCGGCGGCCTGGTGATGGGCGGCTATGAGACCAATCCCATCCCCTGGACCACCGGCGACCTGCCCGACGACTTCCAGTTCCAGCTGTTCGACGACGACTGGGACCACTTCGCCCAGCACATGGAGCAGGCGGTCGAGCGCGTCCCGGCGCTGAACGAGGCCGGGGTCAAGCAGATGATCAACGGTCCGGAGAGCTTTACGCCCGACGGCAATTTCATCCTGGGGCCGGGCCCGGAATGCGCCAATCTCTTCGTCGGCGCCGGCTTCAACGCCTTCGGCATCGCGTCCGGAGGCGGCGCCGGCTGGGTGCTGGCCGAGTGGGTGGTGAGCGGCGAGGCGCCGCTCGACCTCTGGAGCGTGGACATCCGCCGCTTTTCGGATCTGCATCAAGACCGGGACTGGGTCTGCGCACGCACGCTGGAGGCCTATGGAAAGCACTACACCATCGGCTTTCCGCACGAGGAGTACGACAGCGGTCGCCCGCGCATCGTCTCGCCGCTCTACGAGCGCCTCAAGGACAGGGGCGCGGTCTTCGGCTCGAAGCTGGGCTGGGAGCGGCCCAACTGGTTCGCGCCGAACGGCATGGAGCCCCGCGACCGCTACTCCATGGGCCGGCAGAACTGGTTCGGCCCGGTCGGCGAGGAGCATCGCCTGGTGCGCGAGGCCGTCGGCCTCTTCGACCAGTCCTCCTTCTCCAAGTACGAGATGAGCGGCAAGGACAGCCTGTCGGCACTGGAGTACCTCTGTGCCAACCGCATCGACAAGCCGGTGGGGCGGCTCGTCTACACCCAGCTCTTGAACGGCCGCGGCGGCATCGAGTGCGATCTGACGGTGGCGCGGCTGGCAGACGAGCACTTCTACATCGTCACCGGCACCGGCTTCCGCACGCACGACGCGGGCTGGATCCTGGACCACATCCCCGCCGGCATGGAGGTAGAGCTGCGCGATGTGACCGAGGACTTCGGCACGCTCTCCCTCATGGGGCCAAACAGCCGCTTGGTACTGGCGGCCGTGACCGAGGCAGATGTCACTAACGAGGCCTTCCCCTTCGGCCATGTTCGACTGATCTCGATTGCCGGAGAGGAGGTGCGCGCGCTGCGCGTCACCTACTGCGGCGAGTTGGGCTGGGAGCTGCATGTGCCGCTGCAGAGCACCGGCGCGGTCTTCGACTGCTTGATGGAAGCCGGCGCCGCGCATGGCCTCCAGCCGGTCGGCTACCGCGCCCTGGAATCGCTGCGCCTGGAGAAGGGTTACCGCGCCTGGGGCAGCGACATCACGCCGAACGATTCGCCCTTCGAGGCTGGGCTGGGCTGGGCAGTCAAGCTCTCCTCCAACCTCGACTTCCTGGGTCGCGCCGCTGCCGAGCGGCAGGCGCACCAGCGCCCCAACAAGCTGATGGCCGGCTTCACCGTCGAGGATCCTGACGTGGTCCTCCTGGGCCGCGAGACCATCCTGCGCGACGGCGCGTTTGCCGGTTACCTCACCAGCGGGGGCTTCGGCTACACCCTAGGCAAGCCGATCGGCTATGGCTATGTGCGCAACGGCGCCGGCGTGGACGAAGACTACTTGACCAGCGGCTCCTACGAACTGGTCGTCGCCACCGAGCGCGTAGCGGCGCAAATCCACCTGAAGCCACTCTACGATCCGGCCGGCAGCAAGGTGAAATCGTGATGAGGACCGGCAACGACGGGTCCGGGCGGATGAGAGGCAGATGGCCGTGACGCTGCGGGCCGGACCCCTACGCCGCCTGCGCAAGTGGTGAAGCCGCCGCGGAGGTGACCGAGTGGACTCACGGCTGCTTCAGGTGCGAGAATTCATCAGGCGGCGGCGCCGTTCGTCCCGTCGCCTCAAGACGACAGCCTGAAAGGTGCACCCCGTGAGTCGCGCTGTCCGCCAATCTCTTCTCCTTGCCGCCGTAATCCTCGTGGCGGCAGCCCAAGCGACTGCCGAAGACGCAAGAATCGGGGAGTCCAGGTATCTCTTCGACAGACTGACAGTTTGTCAAAGTGACGGAGCCTGCGCTCCGGAAAGCCCCACAGGCACGCCCGATGAGATCTGCCAAGAGGACAACTTTACGTCCAAGGCAGCCAAACAGGGGATCGATGCGAAGAACTGCCTGGCGGGCATGGAGCGCCTGCTCGGCAATCGGGGCGCGCTCGGCCAGGCGCTGCAGGCCGAAGTCGAGTTCCAAGAGGCAGGCGGCTTCGATCCGGCGCTTCTGTCGGTGACGGCCGGCCTGCGCGGCGCAACCGACGCCTTTTTGAAGGCCCTTCCGACCGGGACTTTCGTGCATGCCACGCTCGCCGACTACCACGCCGGCTGCCCGAACACGAAGGCCGGCAGCTACGCCGCCTGTCAGGCTGCGGCCCACAGAGCCTGCAAGGACATCATGGGCCTGGAAGGCGGCATGGCCTTCAAGTCCGACCTCTTCTGCTTTGCCGGAGAGCTGGTCACCGCACTCTCAGTGGCTGACATTGGGAACGACAGCGACGGCGCCACGATCATCGCCGCCGCCCGCTCGCTGTGCCAGTCCCATGGCTACGAAGCCGGCCTGGCCAGCGAGGTGGGCCCTGGGACGCTCGTCGCCGCCTGCCTCAACAACGTGCTTGCCATCGACAGCAACAATCTCTTCCGCGATGTCTGCAAAGACACTTTGGGTGCAAAGGCAGAGAAGGTGGATTTCTATCCAGCGAGCGGGACGAACAGATTTGCTTGTGCTATCGCAGCAGCGAAACTTGAGACTCAATAAATACAGGACGTGCAGATAGTAATATTTGCGATGAGATCTGGATAGATTGACTACAGAAAACCACGTAGCTTCTAAAAGGCGGAATCATAGTTGATATTTCTAGAAATATTAGCGAAATTTCTAAATATATATTGATCACAGTTCAAATTTGTATCCAAGTATACAGAACCGTGTCATTGCGAGGCGCGGTAGCGACGAAGCAAACCAGTATGCAACAAAATGCGTTCTTTGCTGGATCGCTTCGCATCTGCTCGCGATGACGTCTGTTGCCCAGTACGATCTCTTATTCCGAAAATAGCACCTTGTTAACTGCCTACAGCATTTGATATGAAGTGATCTTTACCTGATACATTCCTGACAGAGGCGAACCATTACAAGAGAACTAATCAGCGATCTAGTCGCTGGCATGCGCCTCGTTTGCCTCTTCGATGATGCTCTCGATATCGAACGGCATGCTGTCGCCCAGCACCAATGAAGCACGCCCTTCGGCGAACATGGCCTTGAGCCTACGAACAGCGACAGCCTCGACCAACTGAACGACCAGTTCCCGCTGATCGGCCTCCGGCAAGTCGGCCAAGACGGTCCTCGCTCTGTCAAGCAAATCTGTCATGGCTCCGCAACCCAATCACCTTCCCATAGCGCCGGCAGATCGATGTGCCATCAAGCCATTGGCAGATCTTCCCATCGCTGCCCACTTCGCTTGCTGATGAGATGATCCTCACTCTCCCATATGGAGAGGCCGTGTCTCATTTTCGCCGTGCCCTGGCGTGTCAGGCTCTGACCTGGAATCTGGTCCAGTTCCTTGACAACAACATAGCGTCGGCGCTCCTGTAGGCATCATGACTGAAATAGCGACCTTTGACCCGCCCTTCGATCGGGAGGCGGTCCTTACCAGCCTTAAGCGCGATGGCGCCGTCATTCTGCGCGATGCGATCGATAGCGCGCTCTGCGCGAAGGTGGCCGCCGAATTGCGCCCGCATTTCGATCGCGAGGGCGACCGCTCGATGAGCGACTTCAACGGCTATCAGACCTTGCGTCTAGCTTCCGTGCTGGCGCGCTCGCCCGCCTCGGCGCCGCTCTTCACGCACGATCTCACCATCGCCATGGCCGATGCCTGCCTGAAGGAGAACTGCCTCAATTACCGGATCGGATCTTCGACGGCGATCGAGATTTGGCCGGGCGAGAGCAAACAGCTGCTACACCGCGATGCGCACTGCTACCACATGGAGATTCCCGGCATCGAGCTGCAGATCTCTGCGCTTTGGGCGTTGACCGACTTCACCCAGGAGAACGGTCCGACACAGCTGGTACCCGGCAGCCATCTCTGGGCGGCCGGCCGCAAACCGAGGCCGGAGGATCCGGTGGCCGAGGCGGTGATGCCGGCCGGCTCACTCCTGCTCTATCTGGGCAACACCTGGCACGGCGGCGGCGCCAATCAGTCCAAGGAGCCCAGGATGGCGCTGGTCAACACCTACAGCCTCGGCTGGCTGCGCCAAGAGGAGAACATGTACCTCTCGATCCCACGGGCGGTCGCCGATGGCCTGCCCGACGACCTGCGCCGTCTGATCGGCTATCAGCACCACGGCCTGGTGGGCTGGTTCCCGGACGATCAGGACGAGTGGAACGAGAACGACTTTATGGACCCGGTGGTGATCGCCCCGGCCCGCCAGCACAAGCCGGCCGCGGAGTAGCCGGGCTACTCCCTCGCCGTTGGCGCCAATTCATGCTTTAGATGAAAGCGCACAAGGACCAGGGGAGAGAGCGATGCTGAACGGGCAGTCGAGCACCGCGGCGCTGACCCGCCAGGCCATGGCCTTCGTGCTGGCCGGAGGACGCGGCAGCCGCTTGAAGGAACTGACCGAAAAGCGCGCCAAGCCGGCCGTCTACTTCGGCTGCAAGAGCCGGATCATCGATTTCGCGCTCTCCAATGCGGTCAACTCCGGCGTCCGACGCATCGGCGTGGCGACGCAGTACAAGGCCCACAGCCTGATCCGCCACCTGCAGCGCGGCTGGAACTTCTTCCGGGCGGAGCGCAACGAGATGCTGGACATCCTGCCGGCCTCGCAGCGGGTGAAGAAGGGCGAGTGGTACCTGGGCACCGCCGATGCGGTCACCCAGAACATCGACATCATCGAGAGTTACGGGGCGAAATATCTGATCATCCTGGCCGGTGACCACATCTACAAGATGGACTACGGCGTGATGCTGGCCGAGCACGTCAATGCCGGTGCCGACGTCACCGTCGGCTGCATCGAGGTGCCCCGCAGAGACGCCAGCGGGTTCGGCGTCATGGCGATCGACAAGACACAGCGGATCGTCGACTTCATCGAAAAGCCAGCCGATCCGCCGGGCATGCCGGACAACCCCGACAGCTGCCTGGCCTCGATGGGTATCTACGTCTTCGAGACCCGGCAATTGATCGAGCTCTTGCGGGAGGACACGGCCGACCCGACTTCCAGCCACGACTTCGGCAAGGATTTGATCCCCAAGCTGGTTACCGGCGGCAAGGCCATGGCCCACCGCTTTTCGGATTCCTGCATCATGACCGGCGACGAGACGCGGCCCTATTGGCGCGACGTCGGCACCATCGATACCTTCTGGCGGGCCAACATCGACTTGACCGACTTCAAGCCGGAACTCGACATCTATTCGCGGGACTGGCCGATCTGGACCTATCTGGAGGTCACCCCGCCGGCCAAGTTCATCCACGACGAGGAAGGGCGGCGCGGCTCGGCCGTCTCCTCGCTGGTCTCCGGCGGCTGCATCGTCTCCGGCTCGCACATCGACCAGTCGACCCTCTTCACCGGCGTGCACTGCCATTCCTACAGCCAGCTGCAAAACGTCGTGGCCCTGCCCTATTCAGTGATCAATCGCCGGGCGTTCTTGAAGAACGTGGTCCTGGACCGCGGCGTCGAGATTCCCGAAGGCCTGGTGGTGGGCGAGGACCCGGCCGAGGACGCGCGACGCTTTCGCGTGACCGAAGGCGGCATATCCTTGATAACACAGCCCATGCTGGACGCCCTTTAACCCCCGAGAGTAATGCAGGTTCTCTTCGTCGCCTCCGAGTGCGCGCCCTTCGTCAAGACCGGCGGCCTGGCCGATGTCGTCGGCGCCCTGCCGGCCGCTCTGGCCCGGGAGGGCATCGCCGTCAGGGTTCTGCTGCCGGCCTACCCGGCCGTGGCCGCTGCCCTGGAGGAGGCCGAACCTCTGATGGATCTCGGGCGGCTGTTCAGCGGCCCGGCTCGCCTCGTCGCCGGTCGCGTGGAAGGGCTGGACCTTATTGCGCTGGAGGCGCCGCACCTCTTCGAGCGGCCGGGCAACCCCTACTTGGGACCTGACGGGCTGGATTGGCCGGACAATCACCTGCGTTTCGGCGCGCTCTGCCAGGCGGCAAGCCGCTTGGCGCTGAGCGCGCCGAAGGGCTGGCGGCCGGACCTGGTCAACGCCCACGACTGGCAGGCCGCCCTCACCCCCGCCTATCTCACCTTCAGCGGCAAGCCCGCTCCGCCCACGCTGATCACCATCCACAACATTGCCTTTCAAGGGCTCTTCCCGCGCAAGGTCGCCAGCCTGCTGAACCTGCCATCGAAAGGCTTCACGCCTGAGGGTTACGAGTTCTACGGCAAGGTCGGCTTCCTGAAGGCCGGCTTGGTCTATGCCCAGGCCATCGCCACGGTCAGCCCCTCCTATGCGCGAGAGCTGAGGCGGCCCGAGTTCGGCATGGGCCTGGAAGGCCTGCTGACGGCCAGGCGCGCCGAGCTGACCGGGATCCTGAATGGGATCGACCTGACGGTCTGGGATCCGGAGCACGATCCGCATATCCCGGCCCGCTACGGGGCCAGGCGCCCGGAGCGCAAGGCGGTGAACCGCAAGGCCTTGGCCGAGCGCTTTCGCCTGGAGCCATCGGACAGCGCGCCGCTGTTTTGCGTGATCTCGCGCATGACCAGGCAGAAGGGCCTGGATCTCTTGCTGGAGGCCCTGCCGCGCCTCTTGGACACTGGCGCCAGCCTGGCCTTGCTGGGCTCGGGCGAGCGTGATCTGGAAGCCGCCTTCAGCGCCGCCGCCAAGGCCAACCCGGGCCGGATCGGCGTCGTGCTCGGCTATGACGAGGTGCTGTCGCACCTGCTCCAGGCCGGCGCCGATTCCATCCTGGTGCCCTCTCGCTTCGAGCCCTGCGGCCTGACCCAGCTCTACGGCCTGCGTTACGGCACCTTGCCGGTCGTGGCCCGCACCGGCGGCCTGGCCGACAGCGTCATCGACGCCAACGAGGCCGCGCTGGCCAAGGGCGTGGCCACCGGCTTTCAATTCGCGCCGATCGAAGCCGGGCCGCTGGGCGACGCCATCGAGCGTGCCGCCGCACTCTTCGCTGAGCCGAAGGCCTGGCGCGCCATGGTGCGGCGCGCGATGCGCCATCCGGTCGGCTGGGACAGCTCGGCGGCTCGCTACGCCGCCCTCTTTCGCGAGCTGGTACAGCCTTGAGCGCCTGGCGAGCAGGCCGTCCCGCGCCCTTGGGCGTCAGCTGGGACGGCAAGGGCGTGAACGTGGCGGTGTTCTCCGAGCAGGCCACCCGAATCGAACTCTGCCTCTTCGATCAGGAGGACCGGGAAACGGGGCGCCTGGCCTTGCCGGAGAAGAGCGGACCGGTCAGGCACGGCTATCTCCCGGAGCTGCAGCCTGGCGCGCGCTACGGCCTGCGCGCCTCCGGCGCCTACGCACCCGATTCCGGCCAGCGCTTCAATCCCAACAAACTGCTGCTGGATCCCTACGCCAAGGCGCTGGTGGGCCACCTGGCCATGACCGACGCGCAGCTGGGATACAACCCGGACAGCCAGGACGAGGACGTGAGCTTCAGCGAGATCGACAGCGCGGCCTCCATGCCGAAGTGCCTCGTCACCGCACCGCCTTCCAAGGTTCCCGAGAGCGAGTATCCTCGCCGGCCTTGGTCGGACACGGTGATCTACGAGGCCCATGTGAAGGGCCTGACGCAGCTTTGGCCCGACCTGCCGGCTGAGGTGAGAGGCACCTACGACGCCTTGGGCTCGGAGCCGGTCATCGATCTCCTGCGCGCGCTTGGCGTCACCGCGGTCGAGCTCTTGCCGGTGCAGAGCCTGGTCACCGAGCGCCGGCTGTCGGAGCTGGGGCTCACCAACTACTGGGGCTATGACCCCATTGCTTTCTTCGCCCCCGAGGCCCGCTATTTCGGCCCCGCCGGCGCTGCCGGCTTTCGCCGGACGGTGCGCCGGCTGCATCAGGCCGGCATCGAGGTCATCCTGGACGTGGTCTACAACCACACCGGCGAAGGCGATCAGCGCGGCCCCACCCTCTCCTTCCGCGGCCTCGACAATGCCGCCTACTACCGGCTGGAGGCCAGCCATCCGCGCTACTACGTGAACGAGAGCGGCTGCGGCAACTGCCTGAACCTGGCGCATCCCTACGTCTTGCGGCTGGTGCTGGATTCCCTGCGCTGGTGGGTCGAGGTGATGGGCGTCGACGGCTTTCGCTTCGATCTTGCCACCGCCCTCGGGCGCGAGGCGTCCGGCTTCGACCCAGGCGCCGGCCTGCTCGACGCCTTGCGCCAAGACCCGGTGCTGGCACAGGCGAAGCTGATCGCCGAGCCCTGGGATATGGGCCCCGGCGGCTATCGCCTGGGGCAGTTTCCCCCCGACTTCGCCGAGTGGAACGATGGCTTTCGCGACGCTGCCCGGCGCTTCTGGCGCGGCGACCAGCATGCGGCGCAGGAAATGGCCGACCGCCTGCTGGGCTCCGCCGGCCTCTTCGACCACTCCGGGCGCCGGCCTTGGGCCTCGATCAACTTCGTCACCTGCCACGACGGCTTCACCTTGGCCGACCTCACCAGCTATCGGACCAAGCACAACGAAGCCAATGGCGAGGCCAACGGCGACGGCCACAACGAGAACTACGCCGACAACTGCGGCGTCGAGGGTCCGAGCGACGATCCGGCGGTCCAGGCCTGCCGCCAGCAGCGCCGCCGCAACCTGCTGGCCACCCTCCTGCTCGCCCAGGGCACGCCCATGCTGCTGGCCGGCGACGAAATCGCCAACAGCCAGGAGGGCAACAACAACGCCTATTGCCAGGACAACGAAATCGGCTGGATCGACTGGGCCAAGAGTGACGGTTCGCTGCTTGGCTTTGTCCGCCGGTTGATCGCTCTGCGCAAGGCTCACCCCGCTCTGCGCCAGGCCCATTATCTGCATGGCCGCAGGCGCGCCTCAGACGATTCGCCCGAGGTGGCATGGCTGGGCCTGGACGGCGGCGCCGTCAACTGGCGCGATCCCGGCCTCTCGGCCTTCGGCCTGCTGCTGCGAGAGGCTTGCGAGACCCCGGACCATGCCTTGACGGGCGACCAGGCCTATCTGGTCTTCAATGGCGGCGAGGAAGCCGCAGATCTCATCCTGCCGACGACACCGGCGGACCGAGACTGGCTTCGCGCACTCGACAGTGCCGATCCCGAGGCAGCGCCGCGCCCTTGCAAGAGGAACGAACGCCAGCCGATCGCCGCCCGGGCCGTCCTCGTCTTCACAGTGGCGCCGGCAGCGTGAGCGAGGCGCTGCAAGCCCTGTCGGAGGCAGTGGGGATCCTGCCTTCCTGGCGTGGACTGGACTGGCGGGTGCAGAAGACCGGACCGGTCACGCAGCAGGCCTTGCTGGCCGCGCTCGGGTTGCCGCTTACCAGCGAGCGGGACGCGGCCGAGCACCTGCAGGCCTGGCGGGCCGAAGAGGCAGCGCGCGTGCTGCCGCGCGAAGCGGCACTCACCGCTGGAGAGCCCGCAAGGGTCCGGCTCGCTGCATCCCACGACTGGCAGCTGCGGTGCGAAGGCGGCAGCCTGGTCGAAGGCAAGGGCTCGAACGCCGTCTTCACGCCTGGACCGGGTCTCCATCACCTGTCTGCAGGCGAACAGAGCTGCCTGATCATTGCCGCACCGGATTGCGCCCCGTCCGCGGACGACATCGCCGGCAAGCAGCGCCTATGGGGCGTGACCGCCGCGCTCTACGGCCTTCGTTCGGACCGCAACCTGGGCGTCGGCGACTATCAGGATCTGGCTGCCACAGCCGGCACACTCGGTGCCCTGGGGGCCGACTTCCTGGGCATCAACCCGATCAATGCCCGGGGCCTCTATGCCAGTGGCGACAGCCCCTATTCGCCCTCCAGCCGGCTGGCGCTGGAGCCGCGTCATCTGGCCCTCGACACCGTCTCGAAAGGGCGGTTCGGCCCGGGTGACACCCCTGCGATCGGCGAGGAAGGACTAGTCGACTACGCTGCCCGCGACGCGCACCTCCTGCCGGCCCTGCGGCGCTGCTTTGCCGAGGTCTCTGCGCGCGGCGGACCCGACTGGGCTGCCTTCCAGCAATGGCGAATGGGCGCCGGCGCGACACTGGAGCCCTTCGCACTGTTCGAAGCGCTCACGGCGCACCTGGGCGATGACTGGCGCAGCTGGCCCGGCGCCTTCCGACGCGCCAAGAGCGACGCAGTGGCAGGCTTCGCCGCACAGCGAGAGCTGGAAATCACCTTTCACGCCTGGCTGCAATGGCTCTGCCAACAGCAGGTGGAGGCTGCGCAACACACCGCCAAGACGGCCGGCATGACGCTTGGCCTCTATCTCGACCTGCCGGTTGGGGTCCGACCCGGCGGCGCCGACGTCTGGGCGGATCCGGACTGCTTCGCCCGCGGCGTCTCGCTGGGCGCGCCGCCCGACATGTTCAATCCCAAGGGCCAGACTTGGGGCCTCGCGCCCTTCAATCCGCTGGCGCTGCGCGAGGCCGCCTACGCACCCTTCCGCCAGATGCTGCGGCAGACCATGGCGCGGGCGGGGCTGGTGCGAATCGACCACGTGCTGGGCTTCCTGCGCTCCTTCTGGGTGCCGGAGAACGGCGCGCCGGGCGGCTACCTTCGCTATCCCATGGAGAGCCTCCTGGCCTTGACCCGGCTCGAAGCCTGGCGCGCCGGCTGCCTCGTCGTCGGCGAGGATCTGGGCGTCGTGCCGCCTGCCTTCCGCGACCGCTTGGCGGCTTCGGGCCTGTTCGGCTGCTCCGTGCTTCAGTTCGAACGAAAAGGGGCCACTCTGCGCTCGCCGCGCGGCTACCGACGGCAAAGCCTGGCCTGCTTCGGCACCCACGACGCACCGACCTTGCGCGGCTGGTGGTCCGGCAGGGACCTCGCCTGGCATAGCGCGCTGGGCCACAGCAACGAGGCGCAGCACCGACGTGCCCGTGAGGACCGCGCTGCGACCCGCGCCTCCCTGGCCTCGCTGATGAAGCTCGAGGGCGTGACGCCGCGCGGGCTCGATTGCGAAGCGCCGCCGTCCGAAGCCGACGACGCGACCGCCTTGGCCGTGCACGCCCTCTTGGCGCGATCACCTAGCATCTTGACGGCGGTGCAGCTGGATGATGCCTTAGGCGCCGTCGAACAGCAGAACCTGCCGGGCACGGTCGCCGAGCATCCCAATTGGCGCCGCGCTTACTCTTGCGCCGTGGAGGATCTGGCGCAGGATCCTCGGCTCAAGGCGATCGCCGAGGTCATGAACCAGGGAATAGGGGACGCGAGAGCGCCGATGGAGCCAAAGGTCATCGCCATCAAGCCCTTCGAGGGCCAGAAGCCAGGCACCTCGGGGCTCAGGCAGCGCACCGACATCTTCCGTCATCCGGGCTATCTGGAAGCCTTCGTGCAGTCCGTCTTCGACGCGGTCGGCGGGCTTCGCGGCAAAACCCTGACCCTGGGCGGCGACGGCCGCTTCTTCAATGCCGAAGCCATTCAGATCATTCTCAAAATGGCGGCAGCAAGTGGTGCGACGGCGGTGCTGGTGGGCCGCGACGGCATTCTTTCGACCCCGGCGGCCTCGGCGGTCATCCGCGCGCATGGTACCGACGGCGGCCTGATCCTCTCGGCCAGCCACAATCCGGGCGGCGTCAAGGGCGACTTCGGCATCAAGTACAACATCCCGAACGGCGGGCCGGCGCCGGAGAGCGTCACCGGCGCCATCTACCGTCACACGCAGGAAATTGAGGCCTATCGCATCCTGGAGGCGCCGGACCTCGATCTCTCCAGAGACGGTGAAGGCCTGCTCGGTGGCACCCGAGTGCAGGTCATCGACCCGGTGGCCACCTACGCCCAGCTGATGCGCGAACTCTTCGACTTCGAGGCTATCCGCGGGCTTTTCCAATCCGGCTTCTCCTTGGCTTTCGATGCCATGCATGCCGTCACCGGCCCTTACGCCAGGCACATCCTCGAGCAGGAACTGGAAGCGCCGGCCGGCACGGTCCGCAACGGCCAGCCGCTGCCGGACTTCGGCGGCGGCCATCCCGACCCCAATCCGGTCCATGCCAAGGACCTGGTGGCGCTCATGATGGGCCCGGAGGCGCCGGATCTGGGTGCTGCCTCGGACGGCGACGGCGACCGCAACATGATCGTCGGCCGCGGCCTCTACGTGACACCGTCGGACAGCCTGGCGGTCCTGGCCGCCAACGCCCATCTGGCGCCGGGCTATGCCGAGGGCCTGGCCGGCGTTGCCCGCTCCATGCCGACCAGCCGCGCCCTCGACCGCGTGGCCGAGCGCTTGGGCATCACGGCCTACGAGACACCCACCGGCTGGAAGTTCTTCGGCACTTTGCTGGATGCCGGCCTGGCGACGCTCTGCGGCGAGGAGAGCGCCGGCACCGGCTCCAACCACGTGCGCGAGAAGGACGGGCTTTGGGCAGTGCTCCTGTGGCTCAACATCCTGGCGGTGCGCCGCCAGTCGGTGCGCGAGATCCTGCAGACGCACTGGGCCGACTTCGGCCGCGACTACTATTCTCGCCACGACTATGAAGGCTTGGACAAAGCCCTGGCCGAGGGCGTCATGGAGGATCTGCGGAGCCGCCTAGCGGAGCTTCCCGGTAGGCAGGCCGGCAGGCTGAGCGTAGAGGCGGCCGACGACTTCAGCTACCAAGACCCGCTAGACGGCTCGCTGGCCGAGCGCCAAGGCTTGCGGGTCTTCTTCCGCGAGGGTGCGCGCGCCGTTTTGCGCCTCTCCGGCACCGGCACGGTCGGCGCGACCTTGCGCATCTACATGGAGCGCTACGAGCCCGACCGCAGCCGCCAGGATCTCGATACCCAAGAGGCGCTGGCGCCAGTGATCGAAGCAGTAGAGACCTTGACCCGTGTGCGGGCCCTCACCGGCCGCAGCGGCCCCGACGTCATCACGTGACCCCCCAAATACCAACCGGACCCGAGGCATGCTGAGCGAGCAAAGCGCCCTTTCACGACCCTCCCGACCGAGCGCCACAGAGCTGCAGGCCGCCATGGGCCATCACCTGCGCTATTCCATCGGCAAGGATCCGGCGGCGGCCACGCTGACCGACTGGCGCTTGGCGCTGTCGCGTGCCGTGCGGGACCTGGTGGTCGATCCCTGGTTCGAGACCACTCACCGTGTCTATGGCGAGGGCCGCAAGCGGGTCTACTACCTCTCCATGGAATTCCTGGTCGGCCGCTTGCTGCAGGATGCCATCACAAACCTGGGTCTGGACGAGGCCGCGAAAGCCGCCGTCGAGGCGGAGGGAATGGACTATACCGCGCTGCTCACCGACGAGCCGGACGCGGCACTGGGCAACGGCGGTCTTGGGCGCCTGGCGGCCTGCTTTCTCGATTCCTTGGCGACCGTCGGCATCGCCGCCTATGGCTATGGCATCCGCTATGCGCACGGGCTCTTCCGCCAGTCCTTCGAAGCGGGCTGGCAGTCGGAAGAGGCGGAGGATTGGCTGCGCCAGACCCACCCCTGGGAGTTCGAGCGCAGCGAGGCCAGCTATCGGATCGACTTCGGCGGCAGCGGAGCGGATGCCGAGACCGTGCTCGCGGTGGCCTACGACACGCCGGTGCCTGGCTGGCGCGGCCGCTGGTCGAATACCTTGCGCCTCTGGTCGGCGCAGCCCCTGCGCGCTTTCGAGTTGGAGCCCTTCCATCGCGGCGACTACATGGCCGCGGCGGCGCCCGAAGTCTTGGCCCAGACCATCAGCCGGGTGCTCTATCCCGACGACACCACGCCGCAAGGCAAGGCGCTGCGCCTAAAGCAGGAGTTCTTCTTCACCGCCGCCTCGCTGCAGGACATCCTGCGCCGTTTCCTCTCCGGCGAGAGCGACCTCACGACGCTGCCGCAAGCCGTCGCCATCCAGCTGAACGACACCCATCCGGCCATCGCCTGCCCGGAGTTGGTGCGGCTCTTGATGGACGAGCATGGATTGGCCTTCGAAGCGGCCTTCGAGACCGCAAGCGGGGTGCTGCACTACACCAACCACACCCTCTTGCCCGAGGCGCTGGAGCGCTGGCCGGTCGACCTCATGGCGCGCGTCCTACCCCGCCAGATGGAGCTGATCGAAAAGATCGACCGGCACCACGCGGCCAAGGTGCGGCGTCCGGATGGGGTCGGCATCGTCAAGCAGGGCCAAGTGCATATGGGCGAGCTGGCTTTCATCGGCGCGCGGCGGGTGAACGGCGTCTCGGCGCTGCACACCGAACTGATGAAGGAAACGGTCTTCAAGGACCTCCATGCCCTGCACCGGGATCGCATCGTCAACCAGACCAACGGCGTCACCCCGCGCCGCTGGCTCAATGGCTGCAATCCGGCCTTGGCCCAGCTCTATCACGAACGCCTCGGTGAATCCTGGGTCACCGACCTGGAGCGTTTGGGTGAGCTGGAGCCCCTGCTTGACAACGAGGAGGTCCTGGAACGCTTCGCCACCGCCAAGCGGGCAAACAAGGCGCGCCTGACGGCTTACCTTGAGCAAAGCCTAGGGGTAAGGCTCGACCCCAACGCGCTCTTCGACATCCACATCAAGCGGATACACGAGTACAAGCGCCAGCTGCTCAACATCCTGGAAGCGGCCGCGCAGTGGAATGCCATCCGCCGCGCGCCCGAGACCGACTGGGTGCCGAGAATAAAAATCTTCGGCGGCAAGGCGGCACCCGGCTATGCCATGGCCAAGCTGATCATCAAGCTGATCAACGACGTCGCCCGGACGGTGAACTCCGATACCGCGATGCGCGGGCGCCTGCAGATCCTCTATCCCCCCAACTACAACGTCTCCATGGCGGAAGTGCTGATCCCGGCTGCCGATCTTTCCGAGCAGATCTCCACCGCCGGAATGGAGGCCTCGGGCACCGGCAACATGAAGCTGGCGCTGAACGGCGCGCTCACCATCGGCACGCTGGACGGCGCCAACGTGGAACTCGCCGATGCGGTCGGGCGCGACAACATCTTCATCTTCGGCCAGACGGCAGAGGAGGTGACGGCGCATCGCCGCGCCGGCTACGACCCCTCGGGCGCCATCGCTGCCGACCCGCGCCTGGCGGAAGTCGTGGAGCAGGTCGCCTCCGGCCGCTTCTCGCCGGACGACCCGAACCGCTATGCCGACCTGGTCGAGAACCTGCGCAATCACGACTGGTTCATGGTGGCGGCCGACTTTGCCGCCTACGCCGATTGCCAGCGTGCGGTCGATCGCGCCTGGAAGGAACGCCGATCCTGGCAGCGCAGCGCCGCTCTGAACGCCCTGCGCTGCGGCTGGTTCTCCTCGGACCGGACCATCCGCGGCTATGCCCGCGACGTCTGGCAAGTAGAGCCCTTGTTTTGAACGATCGGTCCCTTCACTGGCCCTATAGAGGGAAGCCGTCATGCCCGCAGGCCTGAGCCTGGATATCCAAGAACGCCGGATCTTCGCCGAGGGTCAGAGCTTCGGCGATAGCGGCCCCTACGAGCGGCTGACCGGGCGCGCCCGCTTTCTGGTCGACCCCGACGCGACCAGCCATCCAACGATCGTCGACCTGGACAAGGCGCCGCGGGAGGCTGACGGCCTGGTCGCCTTTTCCGCCGATCTCTGCATCTTGAAACCGAGAGACCTCACGCTGGGCAATCGCCGGGTCTTCTTCGAGTACGTCAATCGCGGCAACAAGCGTGCGCTGCAGTTCTACAATGACGCCGAGCCCTCCAACCGCCCCCTGACGCCCGCCGAGGCCGGTAACGGCTTCCTTATGCGCCGCGGCTACAGTGTCGTCTGGATGGGCTGGCAAGGCGATCTCTATCCGGGCAGCGAGCGCATGCTGCTCGATGTCCCTGTCGCCCACGACGCCGGCAAGCCCATCACCGGCTGGGTGCGCTCCGAGTTCAACGCCAGCGAACCCGGCGTCCGCGTCTTTCCACTGAGCGGCCTGGCGGTGGCCCGCAGCTATCCGGCGGTTTCGCTGGAGACCGCCAAGGCCACCTTGACCCGGCGGCGCTATGCCGACAGCGAGCGCCAGGCCATTGCGCCGGAGGATTGGCATTTCGCCCGCCTGGAGCAGAGCCGTGCCATTGACGGCGTGGGAACGGACGAGGCCATCGTGCCCTCCGACAGCCACCTCTTCATTCCCGGCGGATTCGAGCCGGGTTGGATTTACGAGCTGATCTACCAGGCCAAAGACCCTCTGGTCCTGGGGCTGGGCCAGCTGGCGGTGCGTGAGCTGATCAGCTTCTTCAAGAATGAAGCAGGTCCTGCCAATCCCTTGGGCAGGATCGAGAAGGCCTATGCCTGGGGCCGCTCTCAGACCGGCCGCTGCCTGCGCGACTTCGTCTATCACGGCTTCAACGCCGATGCTGATGGGCGCCGGGTCTTCGACGGAATCCTGCCGCACGTGGCCGGGGCCGGAAAGCTGTGGCTGAACCATCGCTTCGCCAATGCCGCCATCCTGCCCGGCCAGGAGTACGAGAACCACAACGCCCCGGTGGACCGCTTTCCCTTCTCCTATGCCAGCTCGACCGATCACCTGACCGGCAAGAGCGACGCCATCCTGACCCGTCCGGAGAGCGATCCCTTGGTGATCCACACCGACAGCGCCTCGGAGTACTGGCATCGCCGAGCCTCATTGGTGCATACCGACACCCGCGGCCAGGATCTCCAGCAGCCGGACGGAGTGCGCATCTACCTCTGGTCCAGCTCGCAGCACTTCGCGGCACCCGGCTTCAGCCAGCCCTACTATGGCCAAGCGCTCTACCTGCAGAACGGCGTCGCCACCTCAGCCTTCTTTCGAGCCAATCTCGATTGGATGGATCGCTGGGCAACGTTAGGAGAGGCGCCACCGCCGAGCCGCCTGCCCAAGCGCAGCGACGAGACCCTGGTCACGCCCGAGGCTTGGCGCGCAGGCTTTCCGCAGATTCCGGGGGTCGCACTGCCGAGAGGGCCCAGCAGGCTGGCGCTCTTGGATTACGGAGCGGATTTCGACCGGGGCCTCCTCACCCAGCACCCGCCGCGGCCGGCCAAAGATGGGGCCTATGCCGTGCTGGTGCCGATGGTGGACCTGGATGGCAACGACGTCGCCGGATTGCAGGCGCCCATGGTGCAGGTGCCGCTTGGCACCTACACCGGCTGGAACCTGCGCCGGCCGGAAAATGGCCTGGGCGCCATGATCGGCATCACCGGCTGCTATTTCCCCTTTCCCGAAACAGCCGAGCAGCGGCTCCAGAGCGGCGATCCACGCCTGGCGATCCTTGAGCGCTATCGTGACAGCGCAGACTACGCAGCCCAGATCCGTGCCGCCGCCGAGGCCCTGGTCGAGGAGGGCTTCGTGCTGGAAGAGGACGTCGCGCGCATCGTCGAGATGGCGGCCGGATGGAATGCCAAGCGCCATACCATAGGCTTGCCGGCAAGCGGGTGAAGGAAGGCTTTGCCATGACCAACGAAAGCAACACACCGGTCACGATCCTCACCGGCTTTCTGGGTGCCGGGAAGACCACTTTGCTGGAGCGCATCTTGAAGGACCCGCAAGGGCGGCGCTTCGGTGTGCTGGTGAACGATTTCGGCGCCATCAACATAGACGCCGAACTGGTGGTGGAGGCCAGCGGCGAGCAGGTCTCGCTGGCCAACGGCTGTATCTGCTGTTCGATCCGCGACGACCTGGTGACTGCCGTGGAAGGCTTGCTGACGGGCGATCCGCGCCCGGACCACTTGGTCATCGAGGCCAGCGGATTGTCTCGTCCGATTGCCGTCGCCGAGGCCTTGGAGGCACCCACGCTCCGGGACCGTGTTGCTTTGGACGGGATCTTCTGCCTGATCGACGCGGCCACCTTCGGCGAGCTTGACTTCGCCTCGACAGAGCTGGCGCTGGACCAAGCATTCGGCTCAGACATCCTCTTGCTCAACAAGTGCGATGTCGCCGAACCCGCGGCGGTCGGCGCCGTCGAGAGCAGCCTGCGGGAGGCCCTGCCCCGCATTCGCATTCTGCGCACCACTTACTCCGAGGTACCGCAGTCCCTTCTCTTCGGTCCGCAGGAGCGAGGGCTCCGCCCCACTGCAAGCGAGCCAGGAGCGCAACAGCCGTCCACCGATGATCACAAACATGATCACGACCACGGGCACGACCACCCACATGACGAGGCCTACATGTCCTGGTCCTGGCGTGCGCCGGCCCCTTTGGACCGCCCCGCTTTTCGCGCTGCGGCAAGGGAACTGCCCACAACCCTGCTGCGCGCCAAAGGCATCCTCGCCTTTAGCGACCGGCCTGAGGCCCGCAGCGTCTTTCAGGTCGTCGGCAAGCGCCGCAGCTTACAAGAAAAGGCTGGATCGCCGCCCGAGGAGTGCATGCTGGTCGCGATCGCGCGCAGAGGCGAGCTGAATCCGGAACGCTTGACTGCCCTGTTCGACGCCTGCCGCCTCCCGAGCACGCCCTGATAGCGCCGACAGCCTACTCTGCGGCCGTACGCACCTCCGGTCCGATGCGACGGCCGGGCGCCTCATAGGTGCAGTTGCGCTCCAGCCAAGCGTTGAGGGTCTTGGCGGCAGCACACGGCCGACGATCTTGCCGCTCCGATTGCTCTTGGGGGAGCGGCCGCAGGTCTGAGGGCGACAAGAGATAAAGCTGCTTGAAGAGCCGGTTGAAATGGCTGGGATTGGAGAAGCCATAGCGTTCGGCAATACAGCGCACTGTGGTTCCCTCTTCCCGCCCGGACAGCTCTAGGAAGCAACGATGCAAGCGTCGCTGCTGAATTGCGTGCAGCACGCCCCCTTCGCTCTGCATGATGCGGTAGAGGCTGGCTCTAGAGAGTCCAAAGACATCGCACAGCGTCTCGGCGCCAAGGTCGCGGTCGCGTACGTGCGCGTCGATGTAGGAGAGTATTGCGGCCAGCAGTGCCGCCTGGGTGCTGCGGCGGTCGGCCTCGGCCGCGCTGCCGAACAGCATGCCGCGCAGAAGGCCTGCATAACCCTCGGCGATGGCCGGGGCCTCCGCTTCCGTGATGCCGGGCAGGCGATCGAAGATGGCTTGCGTCGCGCCGGCGACGATACGCCCCTTGGGCTCGTCCAGCGGCAAGCTCATGAAGGGTTGATGGCGACCCGGCTCAAAGCCCAGCACGTGATAGGGGACCACCACCGCCTTGACCTTGGAGGGCTCTGCAACGGCATGCAGGACATGAGAGACGTCCTGAACGGCGACCGATCCCGGCTGCTTGCAGATTGGTGTGTCGTCCAGCAAGCCGGACATGGAGCCAGATTCGAAGATATGGAGAAAGACGTATTCGCTAGGCGCCCTGCGCAAATGCTTGAGTGACCGGCCCACCTGCAAGCCGTCGAAGCGGGAATCGATGAACATCAGCTGGTCCAGGATGTGCCCCGTGGCTTTGCCCTTGAAAGCCTCCGACCCGCCCAATGCCCGCAAGTCATAAAAGGAGTGCGACACCTCGAGCCATTTCTCGAAGCCCTCCCCGGCCGCTGCGGCCGTGGTGTCCAAATGCCAGAACGCGATTGTGTCGCTTGCGCTCTTCTTCATGACACTAATCTATGGCGGAATGGTGGGTCGCTCAATGGCGGAGTATCGTTAAGTGATATCCGCAATAGTTGATCATCTGGAGACTTGTGATAATGAAACGATTTCGGGTCTTTCCCTCCACTTGGTCTGCGCGGCGCCTAAGCTGGCCGATACGTACCGTCAACCTACCTGCACTGGCGCTTGCCCTGCTTTTCCTTGCTTTGCCAGGCGATAGCCGGGCTCAGACTCTGGATCTTGCTAGTTTGACGTGTGAACAGGTCGCCCTCATTGCGCCCGACACCGTGCAAGCCACAGTGATGGGCTTGATCGTGGGCTATGCCATGGGCACTGAGAGCGCAGCCTTCGACCTCGATGGAGCCAACGTTTGGTTCGCGGCATTTCGCGACCTCTGCGGACAGGCGCCCAAGGCCGGTGTCGTCGAGGTCATACCGCTCCTCTCTGATCATGTTGCAGCGCAAAACCTGCAGTAGGTGAGGTTCGTTCATGACCGGCCTGATGCTGTGCATCAGAGAAATCTGGCTTTCGATTTTTGGCACCATGGGAATGGTTTAGATAACTTTTTGGAATGATCCGATTGACCGGAAGGTCGCCTCATCCCGCTATGATGCATATGCTTCCTAGAAGGATTCTAGTCTAGATCCACTCAACCGGCCGAGGGATGTGGAAGCATCGCCGGGGCCAAGGGAGTCGATCACCACCAAGAGACAACAAGGAGAGAGCCAAGCTCACCATCGGCGACCGCTTCCCCGGCTTTGCGCTGAAGGCCGTCACCCGCATCGATGCCCCCAGCCCGGACCAGGCCTTTGACACCATCGGCAACGAGAGCTTCGCGAGTAAGTGGAAGATCGTGTTCTTCTGGCCGAAGGATTTAACCTTTATCTGCCCCACCGAAATCGCGGCCTTCGGTCAGCTGAACCAAGAGTTTGCCGATCGAGACGCGCAGATCCTGGGCGTCTCCACCGACAGCGAATTCGTCCATCTGGCCTGGCGCAGAGATCACGAAGATCTGCACGACCTCCCCTTCCCTGTGCTGGCCGACATCAAGCGCACGCTGTGTCAGTCTCTGGGGATTTTGGACCGGGAAGAGGGTGTAGCCTTGCGCGCCATCTTTATTGTTGATCCTGACGGCATCATTCGCTTCGTCTCGGTCAACGATCTCTCGGTCGGTCGCAATCCCTACGAAGTGCTGCGCGTCTTGGACGCCCTGCAAAGCGACGCGCTCTGCCCCTGCAACTGGCAGAGGGGCGATGAGGTATTGCATCCGGGCCAGGAGCAGGCGAAGGCCGCCTAGCCCCTCAAGGCACACATGGGTGGCGCCGCCTTGGCGGCGTCACTGCGCCGATGACGCGCCGGTCAAGGCCAAACGCGCCACGATCGGAAAGTGATCGCTTCCGACATTGGGACCGCGGACGACCTGGCGGGCGGCCAGCTCCGAGCTGATGTAGACCTGATCAATCGGCACCAGAGGCAAGGGGAAACGGCCTTGCGCCGGCCAGCTGTAGAGCCCGAAGGTGACACGCTCCATCGCCACCATGTCGTCGAAGCCCCTAAGGCCGAAAGACCAGGGCGTGGCATTGAAGTCCCCGGCCAGAATTCTCGGGCCGCTCGGCAGCTCCGCCAAGCGCTCTGCGATCCAGCGGAACTGACGACGCTGGATCGCCGCCGGGTAGGGCCATGAGAGATGCACGTTCAAGAGCTGCAACGGCACCGGGCCGCCCAGCTCCGCAGCCACAGCCAATCCGGCCGCCGCCTTCCCGGGATCGGGCAGATGGCTGTCTGCCAGGCGCCAATCACCCGCCGGCAGGTCCGGCCTGACCGCTGCGCTGCGCCAACCGAGGTAGCTTGCCGAGGCATCGGACAAGGGGTGGCGCGAGAGGACGGCAAGATTGCAGTAGTGCCGGTCGACACAGTGTGCGCCATAGGGCAGCAGGGCCGACAAGGCATTGTTGAGGCGTTCCAGGCTCGCCGGCGAGACCTCTTGCAGGAAGACGAAGTCGGGAGCGACGTCCAACACGTAGTCGACGGCCGGCGCCAAGTCGCCGTTCGAGTAGCGCAGGTTCAAGGTGACGAGCGTCAGGGGCTGCCCCTCCTCGACCGCCCCTTGGTTCACTCGCGAAGCATAGGTCGGCGCCATGAAGGCGCCCTGAACGACGAGAGACGTCAAGCCCAATGCGGCCAAGGCGATCCGCCAGCCCGGCAAGGCCGCGAAGGTTGCGACCAGCCCTGCCAGCGCTGCCGCGAAGAGGAAGGGCCTGAAGTGATTGACCAGGTCCAGGTCCGCCCAGACGGCGCCTGCCAGGCCCATCACGGTGAGGCCCAAAAGCCCGGTCAGAGCTAGTCCAAGAGCCAGGCTATAGGTCCAACGTAGCAGCCGGCTCATCCGCATCATCGCCGAAGGCGGCCCGCCCTGCTGGTCTTTGGTCCCGGAGCGCATCGCTTGTCATCCCTCCCCTTGAGACGCGCGAACCCTTGTTACCAAGGAAATTGTCAGCAATGCGTCGTCGTGGCGGCGGCTTCACGCGCCGCTTCCATTGCAGGAGGCCGTCCGGCGGACTAGCCTAGGCCGCCAAACACAACAGAGAGGATGGAAGAGCATGTCCGCGCTTGCCGATCGCCTTGGGCGCATCAAGCCGTCCGCCACCATTGCCGTCAGCACCAAGGCGCGCGAGCTGAAGGCAGCCGGGCGCGACGTCATCGGTCTGGGAGCGGGCGAGCCCGACTTCGACACCCCGGACAACATCAAAGAGGCCGCCATCGCTGCAATCAAGCGCGGCGAGACCAAGTACACGGCCGTCGACGGCACACCGGTCCTCAAAGACGCCATTGTGGCCAAGTTCAAGCGCGACAACGGCTTGGACTACGCGACCGACGAGATCACCGTCGGCACCGGCGGCAAGCAGGTGCTCTACAACGCCCTCATGGCCACCTTGAATTCCGGCGACGAGGTCATCGTGCCGGCGCCCTATTGGGTCAGCTACCCCGAGATGGTGGCGCTGGCCGAGGGCGAGGCGGTGCCGATCGCCTGCTCGTCCAACACCGGCTTCAAGCTGCTGCCGGAGATGCTGGAAGCCGCGATCACGCCGAAGACCAAGTGGATCATCCTGAACAGCCCCTCCAATCCCTCCGGCGCCGGCTATAGTGCTGCCGACCTGGAAGCGCTGGCCGATGTCCTGCGCCAGCATCCGCAGGTCTGGACCTTGACCGACGACATGTACGAGCACTTGGTCTACGACGACTTCAAGTTTGCGACCCTGGCCGAGGTGGCTCCCGACCTGAAGGATCGCACCTTGACCATGAACGGTGTCTCCAAGGCCTATTGCATGACCGGCTGGCGCATCGGCTTCGCCGGCGGGCCGAAGAGCCTGATCAAGGCCATGGCGACGATCCAGAGCCAATCGACCTCCAACCCCTGTTCCATCTCGCAAGCCGCAGCGGTCGAGGCGCTGAACGGGCAGCAGGATTTCATTTCCGCCCACAACGAGGTCTTCAAGGCCCGCCGCGACCTGGTGGTGGCCGCCTTGAACCGCTGCCAGGGCCTGCACTGCCCGACGCCGGAGGGCGCCTTCTACGTCTTTCCCTCCTGCGCCGGCGCGATCGGCAAGAAGACCCCCGACGGCAAGGTGATCGAGACCGACCTGGATTTCGTCACCTACCTCCTGGAGAGCGAGGGCGTGGCGGTCGTGCACGGCTCGGCCTTTGGCCTGGCGCCGCACTTCCGGGTGTCCTACGCGACCTCGACCGAGGCGCTGGAAGAGGCCTGCGGGCGTATCGAGCGCGCCTGCGCCGCCTTGAACGACTGAGCGGGCGACCCATGCGTATCGGCGTCCTCGGGGTCGGCGGCATCGGCGGCTATTTCGGCGGCCGCTTGGGTGCGGCCGGCCACGACCTGCACTTCATCGCCCGCGGCGCACATGGTGCGGCGCTAGCAGAGAGCGGTCTGAAGGTCGAAAGCGCGTTCGGCGATATCGAGCTTCCCAATGTCTCGGTTTCCGAGGATCTGGAAAGCCTGGCCGGCTGCGATCTGGTCATGCACTGCACCAAGATGTGGGAGGTGGAGTCGAGCGGCGCGCGCCTGGCTCGATGCCTGGGTGACAAGACCATCGTGGTGCCCTTCCAGAACGGTGTCGAGGCGGCCGATCTGCTGTCCGCCGGCTTGGGCTCCGAAAGGGTCGCGCAAGGCATCGCCTACATCTCCGCCTTCATCGATGCACCCGGCTTCGTGCGGCACGCCAACAAGGTCCACCGCCTCACGCTGGGCGCGCGTCATCCCGCGCAAGAGTCGACCTTGACCGCGCTCTGCGAGGCCGGCACGGCAGCCGGCTTCGACATCGCCATGAGCCGGAACTTGCCGGCGGACCTTTGGCGCAAGATGATCGTGCTGTCCGCCCTGGCCGGCTCCACCGGGCTCAGGCGGTGCGACCTGGGCGCGCTTCGGCGCACCGACGGCGGCCGCGCGCTGCTCGCCGGCCTGGTTGAGGAAGCCACCGCGGTCGCCCGCGCGGAAGGTGTCGCTTTGAAGCCGGATGCGGCAGCCAAGTGCCTGGAGCAGCTGGGCACCATGCCCGACAGCATGGAGGCTTCTCTGGCCGTCGACCTGAAGCGCGGCAACCGCTTGGAGCTGCCTTGGCTGAACGGCGCCATCCTGCGCCTGGCCGGGCGTCATGGCCTCTCCGCGCCGATGACGGAGGTGGTCGTGCGGGCACTGACGCCCTTTCAAGAGGGTCGCGCCAATGCAGCCTGACGCGCTTGCGCGGCAGCTGATCGCCGCGCGCGATCCGCACCAGCCCGCCGCTGCCGTTCCGGGCCCTCTCACGCCTGGCGACCTTGGCACCGCCTACAGCGTCCAAGATGCCGTTGTGCGCCTCCTGGGAGGCCGGACGGCCGGGTACAAGATCGCCTGCACCAGCAAGGTCGCACAGGACTATCTTGGCCTGGACGGGCCCTGCACGGGCCGCCTGCTGAAGGAGCGTATCCTCGCTTCTCCGGCCGAAGTCTCCGCCGCCGAGGCCCGATTTCTGCTGATCGAGCCGGAATATGCCTTCACCCTCGGCCGGGATCTGCCCGCCAGGGAAGGGGCCTATAGCGAGCAAGAGGTATCGGACGCCGTCGCCAGCCTCCATCCCGCCTTCGAGATCGTGAGTTCGGCCTATGGCGAGGCCTGGACACAAGCCGGCGCCGCGGCAGTCATTGCCGACAACGCGGTCCACACCGCCTTGGTGCTGGGCTCTGCCGTGGCTGACTGGCAGGCGCTGGATATCACCGGGCAGAAGGTTAGCCTTTCGATAAACGGCAAGCTGCACAGCGAGGGCGTAGGTGCGCGCGCGCTGGGCGGGCCCCTCAGCGCGCTCACCTGGCTCACCGGCCACCTGTCTGGACGTGGGCGCGGGCTCGAGGCCGGTGACGTGGTGACCACCGGGGTGGTGACCGAGATCGCTTTCCTTAAGGCCGGCGAGCAGGCAGACGCCGATTTCGGCGCGCTCGGAAGGGTCTCGCTACGCGCTCTCTAGCGGCTGCGAAACTCACATTAGAATTTTTCTAATGTATCTTGATTTACCGCCAGGAATGCCCATCTCTTTGGCAGCACAGAAGCAGGATCCGGCGCGGTTCCGGCGCCGAGGGATCACCAGACAGACGAAAGGAGAAGATCGATGAGCATCGACATCGGCATCGGCGATAACGCGCGCAAGGAAATCAGCGACGGCTTGGCCAAGGTGCTGGCCGACACCTACCTGCTCTACCTGAAGACGCACGGCTATCATTGGAACGTGAAGGGCCCGCATTTCCAGCAGCTCCACGCGCTCTTCGAAGAGCAGTATCGCGAGATGTGGGACGCCGTCGACGAGATCGCAGAGCGCATCCGCGCCTTGGGCCATGACGCGCCCGGCAGCTACCGCGCCATGGCGAAGCTGGCCAGCGTCGAGGAGCGCGAGGACGCGCCCAAGGCCAACGAGATGCTGGCCGACCTGGTCAAGGGCAACGAGGCCGTGCTGAAGACGGTGCGCGCGGTCATGCCGGCAATGGAGGGGGGCGGCGACGAGGCCTCCTTCGACCTTATGGTCGAGCGCTTGAGCGCGCACGAGAAGGCCGCCTGGATGCTGCGCAGCCATCTTGAGTAACCCGAGCTCCCTCTCTTTGGAGGCTTGGTGGACCCGCCCTTTCATCACCGAAAGGGCGGGTCTTCATTTGTCTATCCCGCTTTCGTGATCTCAATGTGGCTTGAGGGACCGCTAGACTGCGCCTAGGTCGAGCTATTCTTGGGGAAGGCGCCGACCGCAGAGGCCCGGCGCCGACCATTTCTTGGAGGGCAGCGCATGCTGATCAAACGAACGAAGGGCTGGGAACTGCCCGAATGGCAGGCGACGGCGGAGGCAGTCTACATGAACCGGCGCCGCTTCCTTGGCAGCGCCGGGGCGCTGGTGGCAGCAGGCGCGCTCGCTGCCTGCGACGGAGACGGCGATGCGATCGCCGCGGAATCGGACGAGGCGGAAAAAATCTCGGCGGCCGACGGTGATCCCTCGGCCCACCTCTATCCGGTGGCTCGCAACGAGACCTTTACGCTGGACCGCCCGGTGACGGCTGAAGAAGATGCGATCACCTATAATAACTACTACGAGTTCGGTTCTTCCAAGTCTATTTGGCGCAAGGCGCAGGCGCTGCCGATCCGGCCCTGGACCTTGAAAATAGACGGCATGGTAGAAAAGCCCTTCGAGATCGGCATCGACGACCTGCTGGCCAAGATGCCCTTGGAAGAGCGGCTCTACCGCCACCGCTGCGTCGAGGCCTGGGCCATGGCAGTTCCCTGGAGCGGCTTTCCCCTCTCCGCCCTGGTGTCCCTGGCAAAACCGCTCTCTTCTGCGAAATACTTGCGCTTCGTGTCCTTCGAAGACCCGGGTGTTGCCGACGGACAGCGCGCCAGCTGGTACCCCTGGCCCTACATCGAGGGCCTCACCATGGCGGAAGCAAGCAACGATCTTGCTTTCATGGTGACCGGCCTCTACGGCAAGCCGGTGCCCAAGCAAAATGGTGCGCCGCTGCGCCTGGCCCTGCCCTGGAAGTACGGCTTCAAGTCGGCCAAAGGCCTGGTTACAATCGAGTTTACTGACAAACGGCCAGTGTCCTTTTGGGAGGAGCTGCAAGGCAGCGAGTACGGATTTTGGGCAAACGTCAATCCAGAGGTGTCGCATCCGCGCTGGAGCCAAGCACAAGAACGACTGTTGGGCACCGATGAAAAAGTGCCGACCCTGATCTACAATGGTTACGGTGAATTCGTGGCCGATCTCTACAAGGACATGGACGGCGAACGCCTGTTTATGTAGCGGATGAGAGGCGGCTGCTGCACCCAAAAGCGGTGGCCGCCTTGAAGATTGTGACCGCAAAATATCCTGAAATCGACTAATACTGTTCAAAATTCGCCAAAGTTGGCCAACTTTGGCGATTTGGACTTGTCCGGCGCCGCCACTCCTCTATTAATATTGCTTGATCCGACATCTCTAAGCTAAGGGGGCTCCGGTGATGGCAAAAGGCTTCTCAGCAACGGTAGTTCTGGTACGCGGATACACTTCTTTTGGCCTGTCTTTGCTGACAGAGCCGTGGCGGGTCGCCAATAGTGTGGCCGGCAGCGATCTTGCGAAATGGCAGCTAACCACATGGAAGGGCGACGCCCTGCCCGATGCCTCCGGCGGCAGTCCCGGGGCAATCGGCGCCACCAAGGAAGCAGGCGAAGGGCCCGATCTGGCAGTTGTCGTTGGCGGCGACAGCCTGACGCGCGCACCGGAGAAACCCTTGCTGACCTGGCTGAAGCGGGCCGAGGCGGCGGGCACCATGGTGGCCGGCGTCGGCGCCGGCAACGATGTGCTGGCCCGCGCAGGCCTTCTCGAAGCTGGTGGCGGCAGCGTCCCGATGGAGGCGGCCGAATCCTTCAGGCAGCAGAACATCAATCCTGCCCTGGCGCACGGCCTCTACAGCATCATCGGCAAGCGTGCAGCCTGTGCCGGCGGCAGCGCCACACTGGACTTCTCTCTGGCCCTGGTCTCCTACTTCATGGGTCCGGACATGGCACAGAAGACCGAGGATGCGCTGACCTACCAACGCCGTCACTCGGAAGTCGAATCCCTGATTTCCCACTCCGACATGCGTCGGGCCGACCGGCGCCTCGCGGTGGCGCTGCGCTGGCTGTCCTCGCTGCTGTCGGGTGATGAGGCCAGCGTCAAGGCGGCGGCAGCTGCCAGCGAGCTTTCCGAACGCCAACTGCTGCGCTTGTTCCACGACACCTTCGAGATGGCGCCACGCCGCTATCAGGAAGCGCTTCGGCTCTATCGCGCGCGCACGCTGCTGCGCGAAACCGATCTCACCATCATCACCACCGCGCTTGCCGTGGGTTTCGCCGGCGGCCCCGAGCTCAGCCGGGCCTTCCAGCGCCAGTTCGACGAGAGCCCGACCGACTATCGCAAGCGCATGCGCGAGCCCGACACGGACCGCTAGGGCAGCTCTTCGGCCGACCCGCTAGACTGCAAGAGCAGGGATCGGTCAGCGACAAGATAACGGACGCAGGTGTGAGGGGGCGCTCGCGCAATCTGCGGCACAGGCGCATGACATGGGGAGCATGACATGGCCGATGGTATCCATCGGCCATGTCCGCTTGCGTCGGAAGGGTCCGGCTGATGCGCCGCTTCTGAGTGCCGGCGAATGAGGGGCTCGCTCGCGTGCCCCTTCGCAGGCGACGCCCCGAGGCTCCAAGACCTCACGAGATCGCCCGCGGGCAACGGCCCGATCCGTGCTTCAAAGGCGCTAGACCTTCCCTCCGAAACGAGAGGCCTGCTTTCCCAATCGGGCTCGGCAAAGGGATCCGCCCCGCGCCCGCACAGTCTTAGGAATCACAGCCTGCAAGGACTGAGGGCCTCGCCTGCTCTCCGGACCATCCTGCGCGCATCCTCGCTCGTTGCACCGATTTCGCCGCCTCTTCGCCATTCCGCCCGCGCGAAGAGGCTCGGACCGCTGTCCCCTCGCACACAATCAACACCTCTCGGAGCCACCGCGGGCCGCTTTTGTGCCCGGCCTTGCTGCACTGCAAAATTTTTCCTTGACACGATTGGTAAAGTTAATTATCCACTGGAATTGAAAGAGAGGCGTGGCTCAGCGATCAATTCCGCTAGATGGTCGGGTGCTGCGTGATAAGGGCCTGAAATGGCACGGATGCCAACGCTCCGGTTACTCACCGTGGTAAATTTCCCTTACCTCGTGAGACCGGAATCGCTGGAGCCAGGAGGAAGGAACGCTATGAGCTTGCAAGAGACGGAGTTCGACCAAGCGGTCGCAGGGCAAGCGGTTAGGCAGCGGAGCTGCGCCGGCCGCGCTCGCATCATGGATCGAGATCTATTGGAGAGGCTCGACCGCAGCGGAAGCACTGACCGCCTCCGCTAGCGCGGCTCCGGTCCCGCGATCGCGCGGAACGAGCCGCACTCGCTCAAGGCCGCAAGCGAGCCGGCGGGCCATGCAACGCCAGAAGCGGCTGAGGTCAGCGGGATAGCCGCCCTAGGGCGCTAACAGGCATCGGCAGCGTCGAGACGACAGGCTCCGTGCAGCAGAGCTGCTTCGGAAAAGAGGGAAGCTGTGCAAAAACCACGTCAAAACAGAGAGATCTTCGACGTTCGCACGAGAGGTCAGGGTGCGCGAGCTACGTGCCGCCACCGCCTCTGTGGCTCCAAGCCTGTCTCGGATCTCGCGATACGACGAGGCTGCCAGCGACCGACGCGCGCCGACGGCTCAGGCTTGAGCACGCCGCTTCGCCCTTGTCGTCTCGCCGCGGGGCAGGTCGAGCAAGAGGCGCCGCTTGCGGGCAATGCGGGTGCGCACCGATTCAGTGCTCTGCTCGCGGAAGGAGTTTTCGACGAAGGTGATGTGGTCTTCGGCAGCCGCAGAGGCCGCTTCGGCATCGCGCGCCAAAATCGCCTCGGCTATCTTCAGGTGCTGCTCCAGCAGGCGGTCTCTGGAGATGCCTTGGCTGGTCTGAAATCCGCGGCCGGCGAGGATGCCCCGCTTCATCAGCTCGTAGATCGACGCCATGACATGCACCAGCATGGGATTGTGGGTGGCGTCGACGATGGCCGAATGCAGCTTCACGTCGAGCGCCAGTTCTTGGCTGCGATCGGCCTGCTTGTGCGCAGCCGACATGGCGTCGGCGATTCCGCGAATGATGTCGCGGTCGGCCTCGGTGGCGCGCTGCGAAGCGAGGTAGGCGGCGAAGCCCTCGACTTCCCGGCGGAACTCCAAGTAGCCGCCGAAGGCTTCCGGGTGGGACTGGAAGAGATCGATCATCGCCGGCGAGAGCGCGGTGCCGGTCAAGGCCGAGACGAAGGTCCCGTCGCCATGCTTGACCAGCAAGAGGCCTCGATCTTCCAAGAGCTTGATGGCGTCGCGCACCTTCGGCCTGGAGACCGACAGCTGCTCGGCCAGCTCACGCTCGGACGGCAGCTTCTGGCCGCTCTTGAGGACGCCGGCGACGATCAGCTCTTCAATCTGAGAGACGACGGCATCGACGACGGACAAGGACTCGATCGCCTCGAAGACCGTCTTGTTCATCTTGAGCTTCCTTCCCGATCAACCGTGGACAAGGCCTACCTTCGACCAAGAGGACAGTTTTGTAAACCTCTTCAAGGAAACTATCCGAGAGGAGTAGCTATCGCCCGCCAAGCGCGGTCCTGCACCAGAACAAGGACCGAAGCCGATTCAAGATCTTCCGTTCCGCAGCGCCCTAAGCGCGGAGCGGCGAGAAGCCGAAGAGACTGCAGCTTCCTTTACCAATCCAGCATCCATCGCAGTCGCTTTGGCCCCAGCGCGGCGCGTGCCACCGGCAGCGCCCTATCCCGAAGAAAAGGAGTGACCCCATGAAGAAACCTGCTCTGGCAGGAGCCATGCTTGCTGCCGCCCTGCTCGCCACGGCCTCGGCGGCGGAGGCTGCCGACAAGCTGCTGCTCAAGACCCCGATCGCTTTCTCGACGGCGCTGCCCGGATTGGGCTCGCCCATTCCGCGCGTGGCCGAAGAGCTGAAGCGCATGTCGGACGGCACCTTGCGCATGAAGGTCTATGAGCCCGGCAAGCTGGTCCCGCCCTTCGAGATTCTCGATGCCGTCGCATCCGGCAAGATCAATTCGGGCTACACCACGGCCGGCTACTGGGCCGGCAAGATCCCGGCCTCGCCGCTGTTCTCGGCCGTGCCCTTCGGTCCCGAGGCCGGCGAATACATGGCCTGGCTCTACTACGGCAACGGCCTGAAGCTCTATCAGGAGATGTACGACCAGGCCGGCTACAACGTGCATGTCATCCCCTGCGCCGTCATCGCGCCCGAGACCTCCGGCTGGTTCGCCGAAGAGATCAATGCACCGGAGGACCTGGACGGCCTGAAGATGCGGTTCTTCGGCCTGGGCGGCAAAGTCATGCAGAAGCTGGGCGTCGCCACCTCATTGCTGCCCGGCGGCGAGATCTTCCCGGCACTGGAGAAGGGCGCGATCGATGCCACCGAGTTCTCCATGCCGGCCATCGACCAGCGCCTCGGCTTCCACAAGCTGGTAAAGTTCAACTACTTCCCCGGCTGGCACCAGCAGGCCACCGTCTTCGAGCTCTTGATCAACGGTGACGTCTGGAAGGAGATGTCGGATCAGCACAAGGCCATCGTCGAGAACGCCTGCAAAGCCTCCATGGCCGACAGCTTCGCCGAGGGCGAGGCGGTGCAGTTCGCCGCGATGCTGGAAAACGTCGACAAGCACGGCGTGCAGATCAAGCAGTGGTCGCCCGAGATGCTGACCCTGTTCCAGCAGACCTGGGACGAGGTCGCCGCCGAGGAGGCCGCCAACGACGCCTTCTTCGCCAAGGTGCTGGAGGATATGCAGTCCTTCCGCGAGGGCTACGGCCTCTGGAAGACCAACGCCTTCCTGCCGCGCAAGTAGGTCGATGAGGCTCGGGTGGCCCTGCCGCCCGGGCCCTCCCTCCCAGCCGAAAGAATTTGGCGCCTAGCGCGCAACCCGATACTTCGGAGGAAAGCCTGATGTCCGATAAGACAGAGCGCCAGGTCAACGACCCGGTCGCCGCCTTCGAACAGCTGACCGAGCATAGAGAAGCCGACCGTCAGCCCCTCGCCGTCGCACTCGACCGCTTCGTCCTAAGCGTCGGCCATGTCGTCATGTGGGCCAACGTCGCCCTGATCGCGGCGATCATCGCACAAGTGGCCTTGCGCTATCTCTTCGATCAGAACTACCCCAAGCTGGACGAGATACAGTGGCACTTCTATGGGCTGACCACCATGGTGGGGCTGTCCTATGCCATGGTGAAGGACAGTCACGTGCGGGTCGACGTCCTGCACATGAACCTGCGCGACAGCATCAAGCGGGTGATCGAGATCGTCGGCATCCTGGCGCTGCTGGTGCCCTTCCTCTATCTCATGATCGATCAGGGCTACGACTACTTTTGGGAGTCGCTGAGGGTCGACGAGCGTTCCGACAGCCCGACCGGCCTGCCGGCGCGCTGGGTCGTCAAGGCCGTCATCCCGATCAGCTTCGTCCTCCTGTCGATCGCCGCCCTGGCCCGCCTGATCCATGACGGCCACGCCCTCCTGACCGCCAGGCGCGTGCAAGCCGGCTCCGGCATCGGCGTGCTGCTGCTGGTCCTGGCCGGCTTTGCAATCGTCGCGGTGCTGCTGGCGGGCTTGGTGGAGACCACCGAGGAGAAGCTGGTGGTCGCCATGTTCATGACCTTCATCGGCCTCCTCTTCACCGGCTTTCCGGTCGCCTGGGTGCTGGCCGGCGTCGGCGTTCTCTACTGTGGCGTCGCCTTCCTCTTCGACAACGCCATGATGAACTGGACCGGTCTGGAAGAGACCTTGACCGGCCTCGACTATCTGACCTTGGGAGCCGTCATCAACCGGGTCTACGCCACCATGTCGAACGCGGTGCTGGTGGCCTTGCCGATGTTCATCTTCATGGGGCTCATGCTGGACGAGTCCGGCGTGGCCGAACGGCTGATGACCTCCATGCAGCGCCTCTTCGGCACCGTGCGCGGCGGCCTCGCCATCACGGTGACGGCGATCGGCATCATCCTGGCGGCCTCTACCGGCATCATCGGTGCCTCGGTGGTGCTGCTGGGCGTGCTCTCGCTGCCGGCGATGGTGAAGCAAGGCTATTCCAAGCCGCTGGCGACCGGCACCATAGCCGCCTCCGGCACCTTGGGCATTCTGATCCCGCCCTCGATCATGCTGGTGATCATGGCCGACCAGATGGCGCTCAGCGTCGGCGACCTCTTCATGGCCGCCCTCTTCCCCGGCCTCATCATTGGCGGCCTCTATCTGCTCTTCATCCTGATCGTCGGCTTCGTCAGGCCCTCGGCGGCCCCGGTGCCAGTCGATGCCAAGGCACCCGATTGGGCGGCAATCAAGGATGTCCTGGTGGCAGTCCTGCCGCCGGTCGCCCTCATCCTGGCGGTGCTGGGATCGATCTTCGCCGGCATTACCACGCCGACCGAGGCCTCCGGCGTCGGTGCCTTAGGCGCCACCGTGCTGGCGATCGCCTACCGCAAGCTCAGCTTGAAGAAGCTGGTGAACGTCTGCATCGCCACCTTCAACACCACGGCCTACATCTTCGCCATCTTCGTCGGTGCGACGGTCTTCTCCTACGTGCTGCGCGAATTGGGCGGCGACGAGCTGATCGAGAGCATGGTGCATTCCACCGGTCTGGGCGCCGAGGGCACGGTGATCTTCATCCTGCTGATCGTCTTCCTGCTGGGCTTCGTGCTGGACTGGATCGAGATCACCTTGATCGTCCTGCCGCTGATGCGCCCCATCGTGAACGCGCTGGGCCTGGACGTGCCGGGCTTCGATGCGATCGACGAGCCGGCCCTGGTGTGGTTCGTGATCCTGATCGCGGTGACCTTGCAGACCTCCTTCCTGACGCCGCCGGTGGGCTTCGCGCTCTTCTACCTGAAAGGCGTCTGCCCACCGGAGGTCAAGCTGACCGATATCTACAAGGGCGTGATCCCCTTCGTGCTGCTGCAGCTGGCAGGCCTGGCTGTGGTATTCCTGATGCCGGAGCTCGCCACCTGGCTGCCCTCCGTCGCGTTCAAGTGAGGTTGTCATGATCGACAAGGCTTTCATCGATCGGCTGGTCGCCATCGTCGGGCGGCGCCACGTGATCACCGACGCCGCCAAGACGGAACGCTATCGCAAGGGCTTTCGCTCCGGCGAGGGCGAGGCCGAAGCGGTGGTCTCTCCCGGCACCCTGCTGCAGCTCTGGCAGGTCTTGAAGGGCTGCGTGGCCGCCAACCGCATCGTCATCATGCAGGCCGCCAACACCGGCCTGACGGAGGGCTCGACGCCCAAGGGCGACTACGACCGCAAGGTGGTGATCATCAACACCTTGCGGCTCGACAAGATCCACCTGCTGGGCGGCGGCCGCCAGGTGGTGAGCCATGCCGGCGGGACGCTCTACAAGCTGGAGCGCTTGCTGAAGCCGCTGGGCCGGCAGCCCCATTCGGTGATCGGCTCCTCCTGCATCGGCGCCTCGGTGATCGGCGGGGTCTGCAACAACTCCGGCGGTTCCTTGGTTCAGCGCGGGCCGGCTTACACCGAGCTGGCCCTCTATGCGCAGCTTAGGGCGGACGGCGAGCTGGAGCTGGTCAACCACCTCGGCATTGCGCTGGGTGACACGCCGGAAGAGATCTTGGACCGGCTGGACCGCGGCGCCTTCGGCGAAGAGGCTGTCGCCTACGGCACCGGGCAGGCCTCCGACGGCGGCTATGCCGCGAAGGTCCGCGCCATCGATGCCGACACGCCGGCACGTTTCAATGCCGACAGGGAACGCCTCTACGAAGCCTCGGGCTGCGCCGGCAAGCTGGCGGTCTTCGCCGTGCGCCTGGACAGCTTCCCGGCCGAGACGGGAGAGAAGGTCTACTACATCGCCACCAACGATCCCGGCGAGCTGACCTTGCTGCGCCGCCGCCTCTTGGGCGAGTGCAAGGAGCTTCCGATCAGCGGCGAATATCTCCACCGGGACTGCTTCGACATCGCGCGTCTTTACGGCAAGGACACGCTCTTGATGATCCACTGGCTCGGCACCGCCTATCTGCCGCTCTTCTTCTCCTTGAAGGGACGGATGGATGCGCGCTGCAACAAGCTGCCCTTCCTGCCGGCGAACCTCGCCGACCGGGTGATGCAAGGGCTGAGCCGGCTGCTGCCGGAGGCCTTGCCCAAGCGCCTCTTGGCCTTCAGAGAGCGCTATGAGCATCACCTCATCCTCAAGATGAGCGGCGATGCGGCAGCAGAGACCGAAGCGATCCTATGGGACGTCTTCGGCGAGGACGGCTGGTTCCTCTGCACCCCGGCCGAAGCCAAGAAGGCCGAGCTGCACCGCTTCGCCGCCGCCGGCGCGGCCGTGCGCTATCGCGCCGTTCATGCCCGCGAGGTCGAGGACATCATCGCTCTCGACATCGCACTGCGCCGCAACGAGGAGTCCTGGCTGGAAAGCCTGCCGCCCGAGATCGAGCAGGACCTTGTGGCCAAGCTCTACTACGGCCACTTCTTCTGCCACGTCTTTCACCAGGACTACCTGGTCCGCAAGGGCGCCGACACGGAACGGATCAAGCAGCAGATGCTGGCCCTGCTGGACGAGCGCGGCGCCGAATACCCGGCCGAGCACAACGTCGGCCACCTCTACGAGGCCAAGCCCGACCTGGCAGCCTTCTACGAGTCCCTGGACCCCACCAACTCCTTCAATCCGGGAATCGGCAACACCTCGAAACAAAGGCGCATGGTGCCCGACGCCACCGCTTAAGGGAGATTGAAGAAGAGAACGCGGCCGTTCGAATCTCCGGCCACCGCGATGTGACGGCTCGGGTCCAAGAGGCAGGTGGTCACCGGCGCGTCGAAAACGGCGCAGGCCACCTGCTCGCCTGTTTGAAGAGTCCACAGCCGCAGCGTCCGATCTTGGGCCCACGACAGGGCGCGCTCACCTGGCAAGAGCAGCGCGCCATTCACCGCGGCGCTGTGGCCCGTGAGCGGAAAGTTCGTGCCGCTGTCCAGATCCCAAAGGCGCAGCGTGTGGTCGCCAGCCCAAGACAGCACACGATTGCCGGGCAGCGGTAGTGCGCCAGAGACCTCTGCGTTATGGCCTGCAAGATCGGTGCTCTTACCATTGCTCAGGGTCCAGCGGCGCAACGAGCCGTCTGCCGCCCAAGACAGTGCAGACCCATCGCTTAGCAACAAGGCACCGGTGACGGCAGCGGAGTGCCCCTTAAGGGCGCCGCTTGTCCCCTTGTCCAGGTCCCAGAGGCGCAAGGTGTGGTCGAAACCCCATGACAAGACGCGTCCGTGGGGCAAGAGCAGCGCCCCGGCGACAGCGCCGTCATGGCCCTCCAGGACTCGAGCGGTGCCTGCCTTCAGGTCCCAGAGACGAAAGGTGGAGGCATCGCTCCTGAGCATCTGGTGCGCGAAGTCCCATGAAACCACCCGGTCTCCCGGTAAGGCGAGCGCACCCGAGACTAAGCCCGCGTGCCCGGTCAAGATTTGGCTCTCGCCTGTCGTTAGCTGCCAGACCCTGAGCGTGTGATCGTAGGACCAGGACAGGGCGCGGTTGCCCGGGAGAGTGAGCGCTCCGTTCACGCCTGAGGTATGTCCCTCGAAGGTGCGGTCGCTGCCATTATCCAGATCCCAAAGGCGCAGGCTACTATCGAAGGCCCAAGACAAGACCTGTTTCTCGGAAAGGGAGAGAGCACCCATGACGTTGCCGCTGTGCCCCTCCAAAGCGTGGCTGGAGCCGTCCTCCAGATCCCAAATGCGCAGGCTTTGACCGCCCCAGGTCAAGGCACGCCCGCCAGATAGCCGCAACGCACCGGCGACGCCTCGACTATGGGTGATTTGAGGCTTGCCAAGCGGCTCCGCGTCCAAGTCCCACAGACAGAGCGTGTGGTCATAGGACCAAGAGAGGGCACGACCGTCAGGCAAGAGCAGCGCACCCTCGACTGCACCGCTGTGCCCTTCGAAGACCCTGCTCGTGCCACTGTCCGGGTCCCACAGGCGCAAGGTGCCATCCGAGGCCCAGGACAAAGCGCGACCGTCAGGCAGCAACAAAGCGCCCTTGACCGAGGCGCTATGCCCCTCGAGCACGCGCTTGGTGCCGCGCTTCAAGTCCCACAGATGCAGGTCTTGGCTTTGGGCCCAGTAGATGGCACGGTCACCCGGCAAAGCAAGAGCGCCCCTGTCCTGCAGCCTGAACAGTACCTGCGCATCCTCGCCTTCTTGCGGCTCTTCCAGGGTTTGGCTCGTGCCGGCCGCGAGATCCCAGAGGAGAAGACTATCGTCGCTGGCCCAGGACAGCGCCCGCGCATCGGGCAAGGGCAGCAGGCCGACGACTGCATCTCTATGGCCTTCAAGAAACCGGCTCGCACCAGCATCCAGATCCAGCAGGCACAAGGTGCCCTCGCCGTCCCAGGCGAGCACTCTGGCGTCCGGCAGCACCGTGGCGCCGCTGATGGGTCCGTTGAAGCCCTCCAAACATTGGCTTGTGCCGCTCTCCAGGTTCCAGAGTCTGGGCGATTTGTCGATCGACCAGGATGAAGCCCACGACAGGACGCGGCCATCAGCGAGCAGCAGCGCGCCGGCGACCGGGCCGCTGTGCCCTTCCAAGACACGACATGTGCCGCTCTCCAGGTCCCAAAGCCTTAGCGCATTGTCAGAGGACCAGGATAGGACGCTGTCATCAGGCAAGAGCAGCACACCGGCGAGCGAGCCGGTGAACCCTTCGAGAGGACGACTGGAGCCGCCGTCTAGGTCCCAAAGCCTCGGTGGCTCATCAAAGGACCAGGACAGAGCGCGATTCCCGGGTACTGCGATCGCCCCTTCGACCTCGCCGCTGTGGCCCTGCAGGCTACGGCTCGTGCCTGCCTCAAGGTCCCAAAGGAGGAGGTTGTTCTCCCGAGCCCAGGACAAGATTCGACCATCCGGCAGCACGCAAGCACCATTCATGACACCGCGATGGCCCTCAAGAATCCGCAGCAGGGGCCCCGGCGGCACGAGATGCCTGCCGCCGCGCGGAACGAGCACGCCGGGAGAGAGGTCTCGACGCGCTGCCTCCAGCAAGACAGCGATCTGCGGACCGTCGCCGCGATCCAGTCGGCCAAGCAACTGGGCTTCAAGCTGAGAGACGTCATGACCGATGACATGCGCCGAAAGCTGGAGGGCACGGCCGAGCCGGCGGACATCGGCTTCCTTCGGACAGAGTGCAGTGTCATTGACAAGCGCCAGGGGATGACGTGCGGTCAGTTTCCGGCGGAGCCAGTCGAGGTCGAACAGCAGCCCGCACAACTCGTCTGCGAGGCCGGCTTCGGCCAAGTGCCGCGGCAGCCCTTCCAGAAAGTAGCCGTCATCCTGCTGCCAGCTTGACCAGCCTTGCGGGCACTTGTTGCGGTAACCTTCGACGATCGCCTTGTGGGCTGCCGCCGGTCGGTCGAGCTTTGCATGGAGAAAGTCGACCACCAGGTCGTGCAGGCGGAAACACTGCACACCGGACGAGTCCGTCTCTCGCCGCCAGAGAGACGCTCCGTCCAGTCGTTGACACAAGCGACGCAGCGCACGAGCGTTTCCGCCAAGGCCCGGAAGGTCGTACCAGAGCGCTTCCAGCGCAGAAGGCGGTATCGGCCAATCTTCCGGAAGAACGGCACAGCGCGCAAAGGCAGCCTGATCGCCTTCCGAGAGCGCCGAAAAACTCAAGGAAATGGCGCCGAAGACACCTTCATTGCCGTGATAGCCTTCGATCGGTCGCGCCAAGTCCCCCAAGTCGCGATCCTGCAGCGCTTCGAGGCCCTCTTTCCAGCTCATATCGGACTGCGCGATGGCCGCGCCGAAAGTTGCCAAAGCCAGCGGCAAGCCTCCGCACTCGGCGATCACCGCATCTGCAGTGTCCGGCAGTGATGCCATCTCCAGACCTGACCAGCCCGCCAAGAGCGCGCGGCCCTGCTCTTGGTCCAGCAATGCCATCTGCACCTCACGGGCCCCCAGGCGCTGCACGACGGTTGACTGGCGTGTCGTCACCACGACCAGGGCCCGCCCGCCGATGCCTTCGAAGGCGGCAGCCTGGTCTGTCGTCCAAAGATCGTCGACGATGATGAGGCTGGGCCTGTCCGCCAGAGCATTGCTCAGCTGCTTGCGGCCATCAGACAGGCTCTCGACCACGACGTTCTTTCCCGTCAGCTCGCGCAGGAGCTCGACCTGTGCCGAGGTCGGCGAGCGCTGCTGTCCGACCGCGATCCAATAGCGCTCGGGGCCGAAGGCCGCCACGACATCGGGATCCTGCAGGAGAGCGCTGGCGAGCACCGTCTTGCCGAGCCCGCCCATGCCCAGCAGGGCAAGAGGAGGCCCCCTACCCTTGGCCGTCGGTCGACCTTCGAGAAGGCATGTGCGCAGCGGGGCAAGCAAGGCGTCACGAGACACGAAATGCCGCGGGAGTGGCGGCAGGGCGGGCAGGCGCGAGGGATCGATCACCTCCAGCGGCAAGTCGACGGCGCGCGCAACCACCGCCAAAGGCAGGCCATAGGCGATCGTCGCGACTCCGCGCCGGCGCTTGGCAACCAGAATGCCGATGATACCGCCACAGCGTTCATCCCAGATGCCGGCACCGCTGAAGCCTTCGGACACCACGCGCGTGTGATTGAGGGGATCGATCTGGATCCGCCCTTGAGAGTTGATGCCGCGCACCAGGCCTGGAATGCGATCGCTGGTCCCGCCACCGGGAAAGCCGGTGAGCCAGACTTTCCGGTCGTGCTCGTCTTGAAGGTCGACATCGAGAAGGCGCGCTGCCCTGACGTTGGAAGCAAAGCCAGCGCCGCCCCGCGACGCCAATACGGCTATGTCCTCGGGTTCACCGAAGCTCGGGTCCTCCTGCGGCGCGATCCAACCGTCCTCCACGATCGCGGTCTCGTAGGTCGCCGTGCCATCGGCGATTAGCTGTGAGACGACAAGCGATTCGCCCCTCGGCACCTCCCGATCGAACAGGCCACGGCCGAGCGCCTCGTTGACCACATGGGCGCAGGTCAGCACGCGATGCCGGTCGAGCACGACCCCGGCGCCGGCCGTGGAGCCGTCGCGACGGAGGACGGCGACGATTGCAGCGGAGTAAGCGCTCATCGCGATGCGGGGCCGCCTAGCTCTCCTCCCCCTTTGCCTTCACCCATTTCGCTTTCAGGCAAAGCGTCGCCTCGGCGTCCGAGGACGCCAGGACGACACCGACCTTGCCGCTGAACTTCAGGCCAAAAGTGAGCTCCAGCTCAGAGGGATCCAAAGCTGTCTTGAAGCCCTTCAAGACATCGCCCGCAGCCTGTTGGACGGCGACGAGCGCATCGCCGAACTTGCGCCCGGTCTCCTCGACGATGGCATCGCGCGTGTTGGCGATGCGTTCTTCCTCGCCGCCTTCGGCTCTTACCTCGACTGCGATCTTGCTGCCGTCTTCCAAGTCGAAGAGCTGGATCTTGTGGGCCATGCCGTCACCTCGTCATCCAATCGTCCCGCCCCTGTGTTCCGCGGACAAGGCTAGTCTTTGAGCGTCCGCGCTCACAAGGCAAGCAAGAGCTGGCGAGGCTTGCAGAGGGACTGACTGGATATTGAGAACGACCGACGGTGTGGCCGATGAAGGGTTCGGCCCAGAAAAGTTACGTGCGCAGCGATCTGCTCACCCGATCGCCGCGCACGCTGCTTGGATCGACGTCAGTCGTGAGACCCGAGATAACCCTGACTTAGCCGGCAAGCGTCCTGGTGATGGCCCCGTCGACCGCCGACACGATCTCGTCGATGTCGGACTTGGTCGCAATGAAGGCCGGGCTGAAGCAGAGCGTGTTGTTGAGACCGGCTATCGAGCGGTTGGTGGCGCCGATGATGACGGCGGACTCCTTCGCACAGTCGCCAACGATCGCCTGCACCAGCTTCTCCGGCAGCGGTTCCCGGCTTTCCCGGTCGGCGACCAGCTCGGCACCCAGGAAGAGGCCCTTGCCGCGCACATCGCCGATCGCGGGGTGCTTGGCCTTCAGGTCCTCCAGGCGGTCCAGCATGTACTCGCCCATCTTGGTGCAGTTCTCCAGCAGGCCCTCGTCCTCGATGATCTGCAGGGTCTTCTGCGCTGCCGCAGGCCCGGCGGTGCAGCCGCCGAAGGTGGAGATGTCGCGGAAGTAGCTCATGTGATCGTCGGGATCGGCCTTGAACTCCTCGAAGACCGCCTCGGTGGTCACGGTGCAGGAGATCGCGGCATAGCCCGAGGCCACGCCCTTGGCCATGGTCACCATGTCGGGCTTGATGCCGTAGTGCTGATAGCCGAACCAGGTGCCGGTACGACCCACGCCGCAGACCACCTCGTCGATGATCAGCAGGATGTCGTAGGCCTTGCAGATCTCCTGCACCCGGTCCCAGTAGCCCTGCGGCGGGGTGATGACGCCACCGCCGGCGGTGACCGGCTCAAGGATCAGGCCACCCACGGTGTCGGGCCCCTCGCGCAGGATCACCTCCTCGATCGCATTGGCGGCGCGCAGGCCGTAGTCCTCCACATCGCCCCACTGAGAGCGGTACTCCAGGCAGTGCGGCACCTCGACGAAGCCGGGCGTGAAGGGCCCGTACTGGTCCTTGCGCTCGCTCTGCCCGCCGGAGCTAAGCGCGGTGATGGTGGTGCCGTGATAGTCACGCTCGCGGAAGAGGATCTTGTGCTTCTTGCCGCCGTACTTGTTGTGCGCGATCTGGCGGACGATCTTATAGGCCTTCTCGTTGGCCTCCGAGCCCGAGTTGGAATAGTAGACCCGGGTCATGCCCGGCATCTTCTCGATCAGGCGCTGGGCATACTGGGCTCCCGGTACGGTGCCGGCCGCGCCTGCGAAGTAGGGCAGCTTGACCAGCTGGTCGCGCACCACATCGGCGATCTCGGCCCGGCCATAGCCGACGTTGACCGTCCAGACCCCGCCGGAGGTGGCATCCAAATGCCGGCGCCCGGCCGCATTCCAAACCCTGAGCCCCTTGCCTTCGATGATCACCAAGGGATCGACGGTCTCGTACTTCTTATGCTGGCTCAAGTGATGCCAGATGTGGGCGCGATCGGCCTCGATGATGTCGCGGTAGTCGTTTCCAGGGGTCTGGAGATTCATGGCGGTCACTCCACTTGCGGGCTGCGCATTTCTTGACTGGTGCCCTGATATCCGGCGGGCGGGCAGAAATCGCGCCGCGGGGACAGAGGCTGAACGCGTTACACTAACATAAGCGGGGCAAAGTCAATGCCGCATTTTTTGCATCGGGGCCCCTCCACTATGGCAAGGGCAGGCAGGCAACCCGCGCAGAGCGCGTTCCTCCGCTAATCAGCGACCCCGGCCTTTCGGAGCCCGATCAGGTAGTGCTCCATGGCTTTGCCGTCGGTGTAGAGATGGCCGTCGCGAACCATGGAAACCGAGAAGTCTGGCCGCTGCTCCAGACATTCCTTAAGCGCGCGGCTCGCTTCTTCCAGCTCGCCCAAATAGCCCAGAGCGGCCAAGAGGGCGGCATAGCGCGACCACTGGAATCCCTGCTGCTGCAAGGCTTTACGCGCCCAATGCACGGCTTCTCGATAGTCCTGCTTCAGCAGATAGGCCTCGGCAAGGCGCACCATAAAGGATCCCATGTGCTGATCGCGCGGGCTCAAGGCGATGGCGTTCTCCAGATGCACAACCGCGCTATCGACATCGCCCGAAAACTCTGCGGCGGCGCCGAGACCATAGTGAGCCCAGGCGAGAGAGGGGTTGAGCTCGATGGCCAACTGAAGGTCGGGAATGGCAAGCGCATGCTCGCGCCTGACGATCCTCGCTTTGCCCATGGCGCAATGGGCCGCTGCCTCGTCGGGATCCAGTTCCACGGCGCGGCGGCCAAATTCGATTGCCTTCTCCCGATTTTCCGAAGGCGATTCCGCTAGTCCCAGCACAACCTCGTAGTAGCAGGCATCGACCATGCCCGCGCAGGCCAGCGAGAGGCCCGGGTCCGAGGCGAGCGCGCGCTCAAAGAGCACGCGTGCTTCTGCCAGGTCCTCCTTCGTCCGCTTGTAGAGGTGCCACATCCCGCGCTGATAGAGGTCCCAGGCGTCAACATTGTCCGACTTCTTGGAGGTCGCGCGTTGCTGCTCGGCCTTGCCCAGCTCCGGCGCAATGGCGGCCACGATGGCCCCGGTGACCTCGTCCTGCACCGCAAAGATGTCTTCCAGAACGCGGTCGTAGCGATCCGCCCATATCTGCTCGCTGGTGGCCGCATCGATAAGGCGGGTGGCGACGCGAACGCGATCGCCGCCCTTGCGAACGCTCCCGTCGAGAACGTAGCCCGCGCCCAGCTGGCGGGCGACTTCCCGAGAGGCCAGGCCTTCTCCCTTGAAGGCAAAGCTGGAGCTGCGGGCGATCACCATGAGCCAGCGATTGCGCGACAGCGCAGCGATCACGTCCTCGGAGATGCCCTCGGCGAAATATTCCTGCTCGCTGTCGCCGCCCAGGTTCTGGAAGGGGAGCACCGCGATCGAAGGCTTGTGGGACTGCGGCCGCGGCTGAGGGCCGCCGGCGATTTTGGTCTGTGGCGACGGCTCTTCGGCACAAACCCGGTAGAGCCGAACCGGATCGGCCACGTTCTTCAGCTCTTGCTCGCCTAGATCATCAAACGCGACCGGGACCCGCCCCTTGGCGTGGCGATGGGCTTCGCCGGAGAGGCATATGCCGCCGGGATCGGCGCGTGCCTCAAGACGCGCAGCGATGTTGACGCCCTCTCCATAAAGGTCGTCGCCTTCGACAATCACGTCACCGAGGTTGAGCCCGATCCGGAACTGCAGCGGCGGATCCGCGCCGGTTTCCCGCTCGTGCAGGCTGACCGCTTCTTGCCAAGCCATGGCGCAGGTGAGCCCATCCACGACGCTGGGGAACTCCACCAAGATGCCGTCGCCCATGAGCTTGACGACCCGGCCGTTGTAGCGGCCGATCAAGGGCTCTATGACGTCTTGGCGAAGGCTCGTCAGACGATCCAGCGTCCCCGCCTCGTCCTCGCCCATGAGACGGGTGTAGCCCACCACATCGGCCGCCAAGATCGCCGCAAGCCTGCGTTCCACGCAGTGTCCTCCTTTTGGGCGAGACTAGCGCTCTGCCATGGAAGAATCCATCAAACCGCCACAAGTACTTGCGATCTGCCCCAGCCCTTTCCCCTAGACCTGCTAGTAAGCCAAGGCCTCGACAGGCAGGTCTGCAATCTCTGCTTGCTGGCGGGCGAGCAGCAGAGGATTGACGAACCACCCTTTTCGGCTCTCCACCGCCGGGGCGTTTCCCAGCCGGCGCATGTTTTCCTGGCTATCGGCTGCTTCCTGGGCATCGGCGAAGCGGCGATAGCGACGCCGGCGCCGGCTCACCTCTTCGATGACGTAGCCGTAGTCCTGCAGCAGGTCGAACAGCGGTCGCGTGTCGGCATCGCCGCGCGGGCCGAAGAGCATCCAAGGCCGGGCGCCGGCAGCCAGCAGCCGATCGTAACAAGCCGGAACATGGTCGTAGACCGCGCCGGTCTCGACCACGACGTCGGTCTCGGCGAAGAAGACGGCCAAGGCACTACCCGGGTCCTCTCGCGTCAAGTCTTCCGTAAAGCCCTGATCGATCAGGCCGCAGGCTTCGGCGTAGCCGACCGCCTTGGCGGCGATGTCCAGGCCACCGATGATGGTCCCCCGCTCGGCGCGCCTGTGGTCGGCAAAGAAGGCGCGATCGGCGTCCACGAAGTCTTCCTCAAGGTTTTCGGCGTAATGGGCGTAGAGGTCTTGCATCAAAAGCCGATGCCTCATGACCGCGCCCATCACCCCATAGCCGCAGCCGAAGTCCAGAATCTGCAGCCGCCCCTTCCCAAGATGCCGGGCGATCAGCGGAGCCTTTTCGTCGAAGAAGCCGGCCATGACCTCCGGCTGGCGATAGCCCAACCTCTCCATCGCTCGGAAGTAGCCCCGCGGGTCGTCGCGGTCATAGACATCCACGTAGCTGCGTTTGGGTTTCAAGGTTCCGTCCGCCGCGGACATCGATCACCCCGCTTGTTGCCTGCCGAGCGATGCTAAGGAGAGGTGACGGGCACTGTCCAGGCGAGCGGCGATAGTTTACACCCTTGCACTTCCGCGCTCGATCGCTTGGGATTGATGCGATGGCCGTAGCCGTAAGGTCGGAAGGAGAAGTTATGAGACAGCGTCGCAACCTCTTGCGCGGCCTTGCCGCCGGCACGGCCCTGCTGGCCATGATCGCGAGCACGACAAGCCCAATCAGCAAGGCCAGGGCCGCGGAGGCGGAGGACTATCTGCTGGCCACGGCGACCACCGGCGGCACCTACTACCCCGTGGGCGTGGCGCTCGCCACCTTGGTCAAGGTGAAGCTGCAGCCGAAGTTCAAGATCGGGCTCTCGGCGATCAACTCGGCCGGGTCGGGCGAGAACATCAGGCTCCTGCGCGAGAACGAGGCGCAGTTCGCTATTCTGCAGGGCCTTTTTGGCGCTTACGCCGCTACCGGCACCGGGCCCTTGAAGAATGAGGGGCCGCAGAAGGACCTGCGCTCCGTCACCATGCTCTGGAAGAATGTCGAGCACTTCGTCGTCGACCAGGATGCGGTCAAGACCGGCACCATCGAAGACATCAAGGGCCTTGCCGGCAAGGCCGTTTCGATGGGGCGCCAGAACTCGGGCACCATCGGCTCCAACCAGACCATTCTGGGCAATCTGGGCATCGACATGGAGAAGGACTTCGACCTGGTCTACATGGGCTACGGCCCCTCGGCCGATGCCCTGCAGAACGGACAGATCGACGCCATGTCGACTCCGGGCGGCGACCCGGTCTCGGCCGTCACCCGCGCCTTTGCCATGATGGGAGAGGAAATAGCACTTCTGGAGTTCACCGCCGAGCAGGCCGCCAAGGCGAACGGCGACTTCAAGAACCTCTGGACCCCATACACCATTCCCGCCGGCACCTACCCCGGCCTCGATAGCGAGACCAAGACCATCGCGCAGCCCAACTTCCTGGCGGTGCGCGCCGAGGTGCCCGACGAGACGGTCTACCTGATCACCAAGGCGATCTACGAGAACCTGGCCTTCCTGCAGGCCATCCATCCGGCCACCAAGGCCATGAGCCTGCTAGAGGCCGTCGACGGCCTGCAGATCAAGCTGCACCCGGGCGCCTTGAAGTACTATGAAGAGATCGGCTTGGAAATCCCCGCGCACTTGAAGTAGCGCAAGCCTGCGGCGGACCCCAATTCCGCCGTTGATCGAGGGCGCGTCATGCGCTAGCTTCCGCGCCCTCCAGGGACGGATGGGTGGCCGAGTGGTTGAAGGCGCACGCCTGGAACGCGTGTATACGGTGTTGAGTCGTATCGTGGGTTCGAATCCCACCCCATCCGCCATACTCATGAGGGTCCTTACCGGACACATGGGTGACGGTTTGTGCCGGAGACGTGGGTAACACATTGGACCCGAAGGGGTCATCGATGGGTCGGAGCCCGCAGGTGTCTTCATCGAAACAGCCGAGATCCTAGGTCATGAAGCTGGCAAGCCGGAGCTTGTCGTCGGCCTGGTTTATGCCGACCTTTTGGCCAGCGCGAGTCAAGCGCTGCTGCGGTTGTTCGAGCTTGGTCTCGATCTTCCGGCAAAGCAGCGCAACGGCAACATCGTCTGCTGCAAGCCCTGCAATGCCACCCTCCACGGGATAGTCGTCAATCCTATCTAGGGCAGCGCCTATGCCTATGGTAAGATCGAGGCGTAGACCGGCTGTGATGCAGGATTGCAGTTAATGCGCCAACGCCCGGCGACAACACGCGCTTTGGCCAGGCTCATATAGATCTCTTCGTTCAAGTACTCTTCGTGCGAGCGCGCAGCGAAACTCTCGACGAGAGCATCGCCGCACGCCTAGCACCGTTCCGCACCGGCTTTCCTGGCTGGTGGTCGTGGCACGCCCCAACAGTGATGCTGGCCCATCAGAAAGGCTGCCTCGGAGGTCGATTCGGTCCCGTATCACATTGGGAAAGATGCTCGCTGCAGCCTTCACCGACCGTAGAGCCGCGCATGCTCTCGCGGGGCGGTCAGGGCATCGAACTCGTGCACCACCCGTTGGCCGGAGGTCGGATGTCGACGGCCGGAACCAAGACCCGGCGCATGAAGTCACCGATCCCTACCAGAGTAGGCACGCCACGACCCCGAGAGAGACCATTTGAGACAAACTCCGAGGATCAGCGCTAACCTTAGATTTGAGGGATTGAAGGGCGACATGGAGGCCTTTGGTGCGGCCTCAAGTATGAGGAGCTCTACGACAGCGACAAGCTGCGCTGCCAGATCGAGGCCAAGGGAGGCGCCGACCCGGCATGCGCAGCCGACGCCCTGCCTGCGGAGCAGCAGGTCGCCCACGCCACAGTCTAGTATACCGAGAGCCCTAAGACCGTGCAGTTGGCCGTCATCACGCCGCCGATCGCCATGAACCTCTTCGTGACCTCGGCAATCAGCAAGGCGCCGGTGCTGCGCGTGTTTCGTAGCACCCTGCCCTTAGTCGGGCCGTTCGCAGCGACGCTGCTCTGTTCGCCTTGCACCTGATCGGCGGGCGGTGAGGCCCGAAGGCGTCGCGGCCCAATCCTCGGCACACTTCCGAGACAGCGCCTTGACGCCATTGCAGCCGTCTCGATATATTGAACACAGCGGTATACGATGTGCACGAACGGCTGACGGCATTGGCCATAGCGGACAGCATCGTCCGAACATGACCGGCCCCACCTTCCGCCGAGGCCCGCCTAAGCGGGCCTGTGTCATCGAAGACATCAAGTGAGCAGGGGGGACACGACAAGAAACTAATCGAGGATTGAGCTGCGCGCGGTGGTTCTGCCTGTCCAAACGACACGAGGCCCTCCGTCATCGGCCAGACCGCATGCAGTCTCCCTTGACGTGCATCCGCCCTAGCAAAGAGCAACGAGAGAGTGCAATCTAACCATGGGAGAGAGAGCATGAAAGAGACGGTTCGCCCGACGGCCCTTCTAATGGCCGCGGTTCTCTGCTTTGCCGCGCCCGCAGCGATGGCCGAAGAGGCCCGTGACGGCTATCATGGCCAGCCGCGGACGCTGCTTTGGTCGCCAGGTCCCATCGAGTTCTTCGACGCCGCAAAGTTCAAGAAGGAGCCGCCCTACACGATCGGCTTCTCCAACGCTTCGATCTCCAACATCTGGCGTGTCGGCATGCTCCACTCTCTGGAACAGGCCGTCGCCGACAACAAGGACCTGATCAAAGAATTCTACGTGACCGACGCCAACGACGATCCGGCCAAGCAGGTGTCCGACGTGCAGGATTTGCTTGAGCGTGACGTCGATCTCCTGATCGTGTCGGCCGCGACTGCCGATGCGCTCGATCGGGCCGTCACCGGTGCCATGCGCCGCGGTGTCCCGGTCGTCATGGTCGATCGCCGCGTGACGTCCGACAACTTCGTCAGCTTCGTTACCGCATCGGACTATGCTCTTGGCCGCTTCACCGCGCAGTGGCTGGTCGAGACCTTGGGCGGTAAGGGCAAGATCATCATGCTGCCCGGCGGCAAGGGCGCGAGCCCGGCGGAAATTCGCAAGCGCGCGGCAATGGGCATCTTCAACCAGTACCCGGAGATCGAGGTGCTGGATACCCAGTACACAGATTGGAGCCCAGCCAAGGGCAAGCAGGTTACGGCAGCCTTGATCCAGCGCTTCGGCGACGAGATCGACGGCATCTGGGCCGATTCCGGCCTGCAGGGGTCCGGTGCCATCGAGGCCTTTGTCGATGCCGGATACGAGGATGGGAAGATCCCCCCAGTGACCTGTGGCGATCTCAACGGCTGCGTAAAGCTGGCCGTACAGCACAAGGTGCCGGCCATGAGCTTCGACTACCCACCCTCCATGGGCTACAAGTCCGTCGAAGTGGCCTTGGATGTCCTGGCCGGCAAGACGGTGCCAAAGGTCTTCGAGATCAGCGCCGATATTGCCGTCACCAAGGGCCATGAGACCCCCTCTGTTCGCGCCGATCTCTGGGTCGAAGACATCGCCAAGATGGATCGCCCGAACGAGCTGATACTGTCGACGGGTTTGGGGGCAGACTACGATCCCAACACCTTCGACGCCGGACTGGATAACTAGTGCCGAGTGTGTTCTGCCGTAGCCGTTTGCCGCCCGGACAGAGACCGAGACTCTCTGTCCGTGGCGGCAGCGGCTATTGTTCTGCAACACCATGCTGACAGTCTCTGCGGTCTCGAAGTCGTTCCCCGGCGTCAAGTCTCTGGACAAGGTTTCCCTGACGGCCGAGGCTGGCGAAGTGCATGCGCTCCTGGGCGAGAACGGCGCGGGCAAGTCCACACTGGTCAAGATCATGGCCGGCGTCTACCAGCCGGACGAGGGAAGCCTTGAGCTGGAGGGGCAAAAACGCTCGTGGGCCTCGCCGCACCAGGCTCAGGCTGCCGGCGTGCACCTTATTCACCAAGAGTTGGTGCAGTTTCCCGACCTCTCCGTGTCGGAGAACGTTCTGATCGGTCAGCAGCCGCGCGGGCGTTTCGGTCTGATCGACAAGACTGCCGAAAGGCGGATCGCCAGGCAGCAACTCGACGCCCTAAGCCACCCGCTGGATCCCGATACCCTGTTGCGGGATCTCTCCGTCGCCGATCAGCAAATCGTCGAGATCGCCAAGGCCATGATGGCCGAGGCCAAGGTACTGATCCTGGACGAGCCGACGGCGGTACTGTCTGGCCGCGAAACAGCAGTTCTTTTCGAGCGGATGCGTAGCCTTAAGGCCAAGGGCGTGGCCGTCATCTACATCTCGCATCGCTTGGAGGAAATCTTCGACATCGCCGACCGGGTTACGATTTTGAAGGACGGGCAACGCGTTGCCACGCAGCCGATCGGCGCGCTCACGCGTGAGTCGATGATTGCGATGATGGTCGGGCGGACCATCACCGACCTCTACCCGCCGCTCACACCACTGCCCGATGGCGCGGGCGAAGTCCTGCGGGTCGAGAAGGTGTCGCTCGGCAGGTCGGTGAGAGATATCTCCTTTCGGCTGCATCAAGGAGAGATCCTCGGCCTTGCCGGCCTGGTCGGCGCCGGCCGGACGGAACTCGCTCATGGGCTTTTCGGTGCCCGTCCGCTTTCTGCCGGCCACGTGGTTCTTGATGGCCGCGAGGTCACGCCGCTGACGCCCGGCAAGGCCATCGACCTCGGCATCGGCTTTCTCACCGAGGACCGCAAGGCCGAAGGGCTCTTCCTCAACATGTCCCTGGCCGCCAACGTCACGGCGCCGATGCTGCCCGAAATTGCCACCGCCTGGGGACGCGACGGCCGCCTGGAGAAGCGGATTGCCTTGGAAGCCATGCAGCAGTTTTCCATCGTCGCCAACTCCCCGCAGGCGAACGTGATCGGCCTGTCCGGCGGCAATCAGCAGAAGGTGCTCTTCGGACGCTGGGTTCGCAGCACTCGCAGGGTCCTGATCCTGGACGAGCCGACGCGCGGCGTCGATGTTGGCGCAAAGTCGGAGATCTATCGGATCATCCGGGCATTGGCGGACGAGGGCATCGGAATCCTGATGATCTCCTCCGAGTTGCCGGAAATCCTCGGGATGTGCCACCGTGTCATCGTCATGCGTGAAGGACTGGTCACTGGAGAGCTGTCAGGCGAGGCGATCACCGAGGAGACGATCTTGCACCATGCAACGCTCGATCCGAGCAGTCGCCCGCTGCATTGAGGCTTGGCGGTGTCGCTCTTAAGCATGGATCGACAGACCGGCCGGTGGCGCCTTTCCGGCAACAAGGCCCCTCTGGTCGTCGTGCTTCTGATCTTTGGTCTGGTGATCGCCGGCTTCCTGTTGTCGGACCGCTTCGGTACGCTGCGCAACTTCTCCAACCTCTTCGGGCAGGCCGCCTTCCTGGCGATCATAGCGATCGGTCAGACCCTGCCGATCTTGAGCCGAGGCATCGATCTCTCTATCGGTTCGACAATCGCTTTTGCGGCCGTCTTGACCTCCGGCCTCATCGACAACGATCCGGATCTGATGCTGCCGGTCACCGCTCTGGTCCTGGTGCTTGGTGTAGCGGTCGGCCTCGTCAATGCCACGGCCTCGCACTTCCTGAAAGTGCATCCGCTCATCGTCACGCTCGGCATGGCCGCGGTGCTGCGTGGCCTCATGCTGGTCTACAGCGATACGCCTGTGGGCGGCACTCCGGAGGCCTATGCAACCTTTGCCATGGGACGCATCGACAGCGGCGACGAGGGATTGACGATCGACATCTGGTCCGGCTCCGGCTTGTCGCTGGCAGGCCTGTTCTGCCTGCTGCTCTATGGCCTCGTGTATCTTTTCCTGAGAAGAACCCGGAGCGGGCGAAACATCTATGCCGTCGGAGGAGATCCGGACGCAGCACGGCTCTCCGGCATCTCGGTCTATAGGACCCTGCTCGTCACCTATGGCTTCAGCGGCTTATGCGCTGCCTTGGCCGGCATCTATCTGGTCAGCCAACAAGGCGTGGGCAGCCCGGAATTGGCCGTCAAGGGCTATGAACTGGACTCGATCACGCCGGTGGTGGTCGGCGGGACCATGTTGAGCGGTGGCGTCGGCGGCGTCGGCGGCACTTTGCTGGGCGTCGTTCTGATGGCGATGCTCGGCAATCTGCTGAACTTCCTCGACATCTCGACGTTCTACCAGTGGATCGTGCAGGGCGTGATCGTGATCATCGCCGTTTCGATCTATGTCGACCCCAGGCGGCGCGAATGACGCAAGACACCGAGATGGCAGGAGCGAAGGGAGGGGCCAAGCGGCTCGGAGCCGCGCCAATGCGCTCGATCTCGGATCAGCTCAACCGCTATGGCATTTTCGTCTTCGCCTTGCTCTTGATTGTCTTCGGCGGTCTGACGACACCCGTCTTTCTCACGTCGAAGAACCTTCAGAACATCTTTACCGAGGCCGCACCGCTGGGGATCGTGGTGATCGGCCAATGTCTGGTGATCATGGTTCGCGGGCTAGACCTCTCCGTCGCCTCGGTGATGGCGACCGCAGCCGTGATCGCAACGGAGTTCAACGCAACCTCCGATGCCATGATCCCGGTGATATTTGCCGCCTGCATCCTTTGCTCGGCGCTGGTCGGGCTGGTCAACGGCGTGCTGGTGACCAAACGACAGGTCTCTCCCTTCCTGGCAACGCTGGCCACCATGATCGTTCTCCAGGGCGTGCGCTTCGTGATCACCAAGGGCGCGCCATCGGGCTCTTTGCCGGACGGCTTTCGCTTTTTAGGCACAGGCGACATCGTGGGCATTCCGACGGGCATCGTCGCCTTGCTGATCTTGGCCGCCGGCTTCGGATATCTCTTGCACGGCAGCACATTCGGACGGCGCGTCTATCTGGTCGGCAGCAACCCCAGCGCGTCCAAACTGGTCGGGATCAACAGCGATCGCGTGACCATCGCCTGCTATGTTCTCTGCTCCGTCTGCGCGTGCTTGGGCGGTCTGTTCCTGGTCGGCTACGTGGGCAGCATCGACAACTTCGTCGGGCGCGGCTACGAGCTGCTGTCCATCGTCGCCGCCGTCATGGGCGGCGTCGCACTGACCGGCGGGCGGGGCAGCATCCTCGGTGGCTTGGCGGGTGCCTTGATCCTGACGGTGATCTTCAATCTCGTGCTTCTGAACGGGTTGCCGAGCGAATTCCAATACATCATCCAGGGCGTAATCATCATTGCGGCCACGGCCTTCTACATGTTGCGCAGCGCCCGCTGACCAGAGATCGCCTGGTCCTATGGTCGAGGCTCTAGTCCGGTGCTTGCCGGTAGACCGTGCCGCGATCGATCACCGGCTTCAAGAGATCGTCGCCCATGTAGTCGTTCTCTTCCTCGGGCTCTGCCGGCCGACTGGTCTGGCCTGGATAGCCAAGCAGGCGCCACACCTGCGGATGCATGTAATAGGCGGCAGACGCGACCACGCCGACGGCCCCGATTGCTTGATGGTCGTCTTCATTGAGCTGCCGCAACACGGCCGCGGCCTCCTTGCCGGCCGCGCGGTCGAGCGCGCGGAAGAAGGCATCATGCAGGTCGGGGCGAAGCTCCAGCACTTGATCCAAAGGAGCCTTTTGCAGATCTACCTGGCTTGCCGAGGGCATGCCTTCGGCCTCGGGAATGAGAACGTCCGCGAGTGCTGCAAAAGTCTGACGCCGCGCGTCGGTCAGGAGAGCCGTCATGCCGCCCGCTCCAGGTTGTTGCGATTCTCGATGATGTTGAGGGTTGCACGCAGGGCAACGGCGCTGATCGTTGCCGTCGGATTGAAGCCGGAGGAGGTGACGAAGACGCTGCCGTCCAGAATGTAGAGATTGGGAACGTCGTGCGAGCGGCACCAGCGGTCGACGACGGAGTGCGCCGCATCGTTGCCCATCCGCGCCGTGCCCATGAGATGCCAGCCACAATCGGTCATCAGTTCCGTGGAGGTGAGGGCATAGGCGCCCGAGGCTTGCAGCGCCTCTTTGGCGCGGGCAACGTGGAAGGAGATCAGCTTCTTGGTGTTCTCCGAGTTTCGGTAGATCACCTTAGGGGCCGGCACGCCGTCCGAATCCGTCAACTCCGGATCCAGGATTACCTGGTTTTGCGGGTCGGGCAGGTCCTCGGCGATGATGCCCCATTCGATCGAGCGGCCAAGCCGCTCTCGGGTGCTGCGATGCAGCGCTGGTCCCCAGGCTTCCTCCAAGGGTTTGCCGCCCAGTGCCGAGCGCAAGCCCAAGGGACCGCCGGTTCCCTGCGCGTTCCACTTGGCCCCGCGCACGAAGCCGCGCCGGGCGTCGGTCTCATAGAACTGCATCGAATAGATGCACTGTCCGTTGGGGCCCATCCAGCTTTCCAACGGATCTTCGAAGTAGCCCATGACGGCTGCGAAGGGATGCATCATGAGATTGCGCCCGACCAGGCCGGAGCTGTTGGCAAGGCCGTCGGGAAAGCGGTTGGACGTCGAGTTCAGCAAGAGCCGCGGGGTGCCGACGCCATTGCAGCATACAAGGACGACCTCGGCCCGCTGACGATGCTCCTCGCCTTGGCGGTCGACATAGACGGCACCGTTCGCATAGCCGCGCTCATCCACCGTGACCTCGCGCACCCGTGCGCCGGTGATCAGCTTGGCTCCAAACCGGCTGGCGTCGGGCCAGTGGGTCAAATCCATAGAGCCCTTCGCCTGCTCGGGACAGCCGTACATGCAGACCCCGCGTCGCACGCACTGGCTGCGGCCGCGGTAGGCGCGTGAAGGAATGGCCTGAACCGCCGGCCACCAATGCCAGCCCAGCTTGTTCATGCCCTCGGCAGCCTTGCGACCCACTTTGCCGATCGGAAGCGGCGGTAGGGCTGGGCCGGGAGAGGATGGAAAAGCCGGATCGCCTGGCAAACCGGACACCCCCATTTCGATGTCGAGCGCGTCGTAGTAGGGGGCGAGATCACCGTAAGAGATCGGCCAATCGTCGGCCACGCCGTCCAAGGATTTCACTCGGAAGTCGGAGGGCACGAAACGATGCCAGTGCGCAGCGTAGATGACCGTGCTGCCGCCAACGGCATTGTACATCAGGGGATTGACGTCCGACTGCTCGGTGTCGACGGGGTAGTCGTCAGGCAAAGCGCGTGTGTTCGGGTTGGGATGCCAGCGCTTTTGCTGCATCAGTTCCCAGGCCGGGGTATCTGTATGGAAGTCCTCCAAGCCCACCTGTCGGCCTTGCTCCAAACAGACCACCTTGAAGCCGGCCTCCGACAGGTGCCGGGCGGCGATCGACCCCGAGGCTCCGGCGCCAATGATCAGAATTTCGGCGACCTCAGGGGATTGTCTTATCTCTGCCAACCCTAGGCCCTCCCGCGACAGTCTCGCTTCTGTACGCAATCGTATGCAAAATGGCCCGGCCATTGCAACAGCTGCCGACGTCTTTCTCCATGCCGGTGAGGGTTCCAATCGGCGACGGCCCTTACCCAAGACCCAAGTTGAAATGGTTCAATCCGTATGCAATTGTGTACTGGTGTACAACACGATGTCGCGTCGCTTGATTTTGCGGCTCGGTTTGCCGCAACCAGAGACGCTTGATGCGGAAGGGGCCGAGCTCGGGTCGGGACAAGGTCCGCTCGCTTGGAACGGGAAGGCTAGATGGCAGATTGGGACGTAATCGTCGTAGGCGCGGGGAATGCCGCATTCTGCGCAGCCCATGCAGCTCGTGAACAAGGTGCGTCGGTCCTGATGCTGGAACGAGCGCCGCAGCACGAGAACGGCGGCAACAGCCGCTTCACCGCCGGGGCCATCCGCTTTGCCTACGACGGCGTAGACGACATACGTGCGCTCTGCCCCGATCTCTCCGACGAGCAGATCGCGATCACCGATTTCGGGACCTACACCACCGATCAGTTCTACGACGATATGTTCCGCGTGACCCGCTACCGGACCGATCCGGCCCTCTGCGAGCGGCTGGTCACGCAATCTCGGGACTCGATGCTTTGGCTGAGGCGCAAGGGCATCCGCTTCATGCCGATCTACGGCCGGCAAGCATTCAAGATCGACGGCCGCTTCAAGTTCTGGGGCGGCCTCACCTTGGAAGTCTGGGGCGGCGGACCGGGGCTGGTGGACACGCACACCGAGATCGCCCGTGCAAGCGGGATCGAGATCGTCTATGCGGCCAAGGCTTTGTCGCTGCTCTACGACGGGTACGAAGTCAAAGGCGTGAAAGTCCGCCAGAAGGGCGAGATCGTCGATCTCTCGTCCAAGTCGGTCGTCATCGCCACCGGCGGCTTCCAAGCCAACGCAGAGCTGCGGACACGCTACCTGGGCGCGGGCTGGGAGATGGCCAAAGTGCGCGGCTCGCGGTTCAACACCGGCGACGGCATCCGCATGGCCTTGGACGTGGGCGCCTCCAGCTATGGCAATTGGTCGGGCTGTCATGCCGTCGGCTGGGACTACAACGCCCCCGAATTCGGCGACCTCACCGTCGGCGACAACTTCCAGAAGCACTCCTACCCCTTCGGCATCATGGTCAATGCGGAGGGCCGCAGGTTTGTCGACGAGGGGGCGGACTTCCGGAACTACACCTACGCCAAGTACGGGCATGTGATCCTGCAGCAGCCCGATCAATTCGCCTGGCAGATCTTCGACCGCAAAGTGACCCACCTCCTGCGCGACGAGTATCGGATCAAGCGGGTTTCGAAGGTGCAGGCCAACAGCTTGGCCGATCTGGCACAGAGACTGGAGGGTGTAGACCCAATGGGCTTTCTGGATGAGATCGAGGCCTACAACGCGGCCGTAAGGACCGACATTCCCTTCGATCCTAATGCCAAGGACGGCCGCCAGACCGAAGGCTTGGCCGTGCCAAAATCGAACTGGGCCAACACCATCGATACCCCGCCCTTCGAGGCCTATCAGGTTGGCTGCGGCATCACCTTTACCTTCGGTGGACTGCGGATCGATCCGGACAGCGGTCAGGTCTTGGATATGGATCTGACCCCCATTCCCGGCCTCTATGCGGCAGGCGAACTGGTCGGCGGTATCTTCTATTTCAACTATCCGGGCGGCACCGGGCTCATGTCGGGCCTGGTTTTCGGGCGGCTTGCTGGCGGCTCCGCCGGCGGCCGGAACTGATCGCTCGGGGCGGCGACAGCCTCAAGTCTTGGCGAGACTGCGCCCGACGAGATAGCCGAAGGTCAGCGCCGGCCCCAAGGTGATCCCGGGCCCGGGGTAGGCCCCTTGCATCACCGAGAGCATGTCCGAACCGCAGCAGTAGAGGCCGGGGATGACGGCGCCCTCTGTGTCGAGAACCCGCCCGTGACGATCGCTGTCCAGGCCGGCTGCCGTCCCGAGGTCCCCCGGGACCACCCGCAGGGCATAGAAGGACGGATGCTCGATCGCTGCCACGCAGGGATTGGGGGCAAGCGTGGCGTCACCCAGAAAGCGCTGGTAGGCATCGCCGCCGCGACCGAAGTCCGGATCCTCGCCGCGCCGCGCACCCCGATTGTAGCTCTCGAGCGTGGCAAGGAACGGCTCCACGGGAAGCCCCAAGGCCGTCCCCAAGCCCGCGAGCGTCCCGCTGCGGCGGAGATAGCCTTGCTCGAGGAAGGGGCGGAGGCGGCGACATTTCGGCTTCACCGCGCCCAAACCATAACGCTCCAGGAAGCGGGCATCGCAGATCAACCAGGCCCCGGCGTCCCCGCGAGAGCGGTTCTGCTGCGCCAGAAGCGCAGTGGCGAAGGCGTGGTAGGAGACGGCCTCGTTGGCGAAGCGCTTGCCCATATCGTCCACGGCGATAAGGCCAGGCTTGGCGCGATCGGTTACGGTATGAGGGAAGACCGCCGCACTTCCGTCTGCACGGCGATAGTGCGACACCGGGGCCAGAAAGGCGTTGCCAGCCTTGCCGGCGCGGAGCCTGGCGCCGAGCGATTCAGCAAGCGCCAAACCATCCCCTGCCGCGCCGCTGGCCGTTGCACTGTTGGCCTTGAGAGCTGAGGGCAGCAGCTTTGCACGCCTTGGCGAATCATGGCCGAACCCGCCGGTCGCCAGCACGACGCCGCGTCGCGCTCCGAGAGACGCGCCGTCTTCGAGTTCTACACCTGAGACGCGTCTCTCGGCGTCCCTGGCCAAGGCAACGACCCTTGAGGAGAGGCGGATCTTTGCGCGGGCTTCGCGCAGCGACATCAGCAGGCGTGCTACCAGCGCATTGCCGAGCACGAGCCAGGTGCCGCGGCCGTGCTGCAGTCGCTGCCGGACGTAGCGCAGAAGATAGGAGGCAACCACCAGGCTGGAGCGCGGCGAGCGAAAGGCCATTCGGAAGTGAGGAATATCCTTTCGCGCCACCATCATCCCGCCGAAGAGGGTGAACTCCGGCAAGGGCGGCCTAAGCAGCCTAAGGTCGTCGCCCAGCACCGAAGCATCGAAGGGCTCCGGCTCCAACACCCGCCCGGCAAGGCTCGCGCCTTCCTGCTCTGGATAATAGTCGGGATAGAGCGCCACCGGCTGCAAGCGCACCTGGCTGCGCTCCGCGAGGTAGTCGACGGCTTCGGGTGCAGATTCCAGGAAGGCGGATAGGCGCGGATCTTCGGCTGCGCCGGGAACCAAGCCGTTCAGATAGGCGCGCACGGCAGCCGGATCATCCGCACGGCCGGCAGCCTTGGCGACGGCGCTGCCGGGCGCCCACACCATGCCGCCCGACCAGGCCGTGGTTCCGCCCAGCAAGGCCTGTCGTTCCAAGAGGCAGACCGAGAGCCCCTCCAGGGCTGCGACCAGGGCAGCGGTCAGACCGGCAGCACCACTGCCAAGGACGATGACGTCGTAGTCCTGGCCTTGGGACATGGCGCCGCCCTCTGTTAAGGGGTGAAGGTGATCAGGCGTTCTTCGCTCATCTCCCGCATGGCATAGGCAGGCCCCTCCTTGCCGAAGCCGCTGTCCTTGACCCCGCCGTAAGGCATCAGGTCGACCCGGGCGCTGGAGGTGTTGTTGACATGCAGACTGCCGACGCGGAGGCGACGCGCCGCGGCAAAGACCGCCCCAATTCGCTGGGTGAAGAGGCCGGCGGCAAGACCGTAGGGTGTCTGATTGATCCGCTGGCAGGCCTCATCCAGGCTGCGATAGGGCTGCAGGGTCATGACCGGCGCAAAGATCTCTTCATTCAAGAGAACACTGTCAGCGGGTGCGCCACGCAGCAAGGTGGGCTGGAGCACGGCGCGTTCCAACCCGCCGCCGGCGAGACGGTCCGCCCCGACGGCGACGGCCTGATCGATGCGCTCTTTGGCCTCGCGCGCAGCGGCCGGGGAGATCATCGGCCCGGTCAGGGTCTCCGGCCGAGCCGGGTCGCCGAAGGGCGTCGCCAGGGTCAGTTCGGTCAAACCCTCGGCGACCTCGGTCAAGATGTCCTCGTGAGCGAGGACCACTTGGACGGAGGTACAGACCTGGCCGGCCTTGCGGAAGGCTGCGTTCCGGATCGCCGGCAAGGCCTTCTCGAGAGCGGCGTCGGGCTCCAGGATGGTAAAGGAGATCGCACCCAGTTCGAGCTGCGATCGGCGCAAGCCTGCGGCGGCCTGGACCGCGCGCCCGACGAGGGTCGAGCCGGTGAAGGCGTAGTATTGAATCCGCTGGTCGGCCAAGAGTGCCTTAGCCGTCTCGGCCGATCCCTGCAGCAGGGCGATCATGTCAGCCGGCCAGCCGGCACGCACCATGAGGTCGACGAGGGCAGCGCCGCAGAGAGGCGTCATGCTGGAGGGCTTGAGGGCGACCGGATTGCCTGCCGCGATGGCCGGAGCGACCTTGTGCGCAACGGTGTTGAGCGGCGCGTTGAAGGGCGTGATCGCGGCAATGGGGCCAAGCGGCGCCCGCATGATGAAGGCAAAGCGCCCCGACGGGCCCGGCGCGCCGGACAGCGGGACCGTCTCGTTCTTCTCGAAACGGCGGGCCTCTTCGGCCGAAAGGGTGAGGGTTTGGATGCAGCGCGCCACCTCCGTCTCGGCGTCGCTGTGCGTGAAGCCGGTCTCCAAGCGATAGGTCGCTGCAAAGTCGGCGGCCTCCTCGCGCAGAAGCCCCGCGGCGCGATGCAGGGTTTCCGAGCGCTCGAAGGGGTCTGGAACGCCTGCGTCGAATGCCATGCAAAGGCCGCGCACGGCCCGTTCGACCTGCTCGGAGTCCGCGCGCTCGATCGCGGCAATCGTGCAACCGTCGTATTTGTCATAGAGCGGAAAGCTGCCCGCTCCCTCCTGCCACCTACCCTCTAGAAACAGCCTGGCCTCGAGCCTGGCGCTCGCCGAAGCCGCATCGCTCGCCATCTAAGCCTCCATCTTGCATTCTATTGTGTACCACTGCATTCTTAACCTTGACCAGAGCGGCATGGCCGCGCGTGTGCGGTTCGGGGCAGAATGATTTCGATTGGATCGCAAGGCTACCCCAGCCGGCTGACATAGCGCGCCGGCCGACCTGCCAAGCAAGCGGAGGAGCTTGAATTGTGACACAGATGAAGGGCGGTGAGATCATCGCCGATTTCCTGATTGACGAGGGCGTTCCCTACGTCTTCGGGATCTGCGGCCATGGCAATGTCGGAATGCTGGATGCGCTGCATGCGCGCTCCGACAAGATCACGATGATTTCGCCGCGCCACGAACAGACGGCAGGGCATATGGCCGATGCCTATTTTCGGGTTCGTCACGAAGCGGTCGCAACCTTGACCTCTTGCGGACCGGGCTCTGCCAACCTGCCCATGGCGGCGGCCAATGCCTACGCGGATTCCTCCGCCTTCTTCGCCCTTACGGCAAACGTGCCGACGCAGCAGTTCAACCGCGGCCCCTTCCAAGAGATGTATCGCCAGAAGGAAGCGGACTTTCCCTCGATGCTGCGCCCGGCCGTGAAGCGCAGCTATCAGCCGACCAGGGTCGAGATGCTGCCCTTGGCGCTGCGCCAAGCCTATGACGTCATGCTGGGCGGGCGCCCCGGACCGGTGCAGGTGGACGTCCCCTTCAACCTCTTCATGGAGGAGGCCGACGTCGATCTGGAGACGGCACAGGCACGCCGCACGGCGCGCCGCTCCGGGGCGGCGCCCGACGACGTCGAACGCGTCTTGGACCTGATCGAGGCAGCCGAAAGGCCCGTGCTCTTCATCGGTCACGGGGTGACCTTGGCCGAAGCCGCCGGAGAGCTCACCGCGCTTGCCGAGCGCCTCACCATCCCGGTGATCAGCTCGCCGAACGGCATGGGCTGTATCGACATGCAACACGGCCTATCGCTTGGCTTCATCGGGCGGAACGGCGCCTACCCGGCCAACCAGGCAGGCCGCCATACGGACTTGATCCTCTGCATCGGCGCACGCTTCGATGATCGCTCCTCATCCTCTTGGCTGCCTGGTTACTCCTGGAACATGCCGGGTGCAAAGCTGATCCAGATCGACGTCGACGTGAACGAAATCGGCCGAAACTATCCGGTCGAAATGGGAATTTCCGCCGATGCCAAGGTCTTCCTGGCCCAGCTGCTCCAAGCGGCGGAAGGGCGAGGCCTGGCCAAACCGGAGCGTCGTCCGTGGTTGGCCTCGATCGAAGACTGGCGCGCAGAGTGGGAGGCCTTCGTCGCACCGAACTTCGCGACCATGGCCAAACCCATGCGGCCCGAAACAGTGGTCGCCGGTTGCCGTCAGGTCTTGCCGGAGGATGCCGTCATCTCTCTCGATTCCGGCGTACACCACAACTGGTTCATGCAGTTCTGGCAGGCGCGCCGGCCGCAGACCATGCTGAACGCCTGGGGTTTCTCGGCCATGGGCTTCGGCGTCAGCGGCATCCTGGGTGCGAAGCTGGCCAAACCGGAGAGCCCTTGCGTTGCCATCTGCGGCGACGGCGGCTTCACCATGACGCCGCATGTTCTCTGCACCGCTGTCGAGTATGACATCCCCTGCGTCTGGGTGGTGTGGAACAACTTCTGTTGGGGCGCGATTCGCGACATTCAGTACGGTCTCTTCGACGGCCGCGAGATCGGCACGGCCTTCTACGCCGGAGCGAACAATACACCCTACAATCCCGACTTCGCCATGCTGGGACGCGCGCATGGCGTGGACGCCATCACCGTCACCGCGGCCGAGGACTTCCCCGGCGCGCTGGAACAGGCGGTGAAGGCCGAAAAGCCCTATCTGCTGGACGTCCACGTCGACGCGGAGATCAAGCCCCCCGCCACCGGCACCTGGGCGCTGCCGCCGATCCCGCACAAGGAGCCGGTATTCGGCGCAGCGCGCGCATAGGCCGGCCGACAATCGATCGAGAGGCAAGACAAGGAAAGGTCGCATCATGTTCGAACGCAACGGAGCCACGATCCGACGCATTGCCGAGGTCTTGTGGGAGACGCCTCCCGCTCACTACGATGCCCATTCGAAGATGCTGGTGACGCCGGATACGGACCGTTGCAAGCATATCGACTTCCGGATCTCCAGCTATCAGCCCAAGGGCTATGTGGCGCCGCACAAGCACGCGGTCCAAGAGCAAATCTACTACATCCTGGAAGGTGAGGGCTTGATGGAGATCGATGGCGAACGACAGGTCGTGGGTCCGCACAGCTGTATCTTCCTGCCGCCCGGCGTCGAGCATGCGATCTACAACACCGGGCTGACAGACCTGGTCTTTTTCGTGGTCACCAGCCCGCCGGACGATGCCTAAGGGCGCTGGGAAGGCTGGGGTCCTACCTAGCTTTTGATGTCATTCTCAAACATCGATTTCAGTCGGACCGTGTGGGCCTTTCGGATATGTTCTTTTGCAGCTTGCTCCGCGGCCTCGGCATCGCCTTTCTGGATTGCGTCCAGGATGCGGAGATGCTCGTCCAGGGCCGATTTACCGCGGCCCGGATATGACAGCGTGGTGGGTCCCAAGAGCCACATCGAGGTCCTCAGTCCCTGCAGCATTTCGACGAGGTAGCGGTTGTGGCTAGCGCGATAGAGGGCTCCGTGGAAACGCTGATTGGTCCGCGCCAAGTAGGTCGGATCGTCCAGGTGCTCGCGGTCGGCCTCGATCATTTCGCGTAAGGCATCGACCTCGGATCGAGAGGCGTGCCGACTGGCCAGGGATGCCGCCGTCCCTTCCAACACCTCACGCATCAAGTAGAGCTCGGTGATGGTGTTGTGATCCAACTCGCGCACCACCGTCCCCCGGTGGATTTCGTGAGTCACCAGACCTTGCATCTCCAGGCGGCGCAGCGCTTCGCGCACAGGTGTGCGGCTGACGCCCAACAAGTCTGCCAGGTGCGACTCGCGCAGGCGGGTTCCGGGCCGCAACTCGCCATCGCGAATCATATCGAGCAACCGCTTGTAGACGTCCGCCCCATGTGCCGCCACGTTCACCAAATCTGCCTTCTGCTCTCTCTTCGGCCCGTTCCGACCCACCGCCATCTCCATCAACGCCCTGCATTGTCTTCGCCCACACTATCATCCAGTAGGCTCAACGCGAACATCCCAGGTGGGCGACCGGCAGGCGTACTCCTCCTCGAAGTCGATCGGACTGCGGTAGCCGATTGCAGAATGCAATCGGCGGTCATTGTAGCCCTCGTCGATGAAGCGGGCTAGGCCGTCGGCAGTGTCTGGTCGACCTACACCAACAGCCTGGCACAGACCAAAATCGATGCCTTCTTCCGCTCACACGAGCGGGACCGAGCCAACTAGCGATGCGCCGACTGCGCCTCGACGAGGGACCCCGGCCTTGTCGATGACGTTGTGCCTGCCAGACGCAAGCGCGCGACGCTTGTCAATCCCACTGCGGCCGGACCAGGCCAAGCTGTGTCGCCTTGCAGATGGCGTGGGCGCGATTATGGACATTGAGCTTCTGCATGGCGTTCTTCATATGCAGGCGCACGGTCTCTGCCGAGCGGTCGATGATCATCGCGATCTCCGGAGAGGTCTTGCCTGCGGCGGCCCAGCACAGGCACTCGCGCTCGCGCGGGCTCAGCCGGATCGGCTCCACGACATCGACCTGCGTCTCGAAGCCCTTCTTGTGAATGATCTCATGGAAGACGTGGGTCAGGCGAAACAGGGTCTCCCGCGAACTCTCCTTTATGTGCGCCCAATTCGCATTGGTTCGATCGAGGATGGCGCTGATGACCGCGAACTTGCCTGCCGGTAGATGGAGAGGGATGGTGATGCCTCTGCCCAAACCCAGGTCGGCCAGGTACTGCCAAGCTTCGCGCTCGAGCAGGTGAAGACTCTCGGACTGTTGCACATCGTTCCATTCAAAGGGCAGAGTCTGATCAAAACAAGCGTGATAGTAAGGGTCGTGAACTTCGAAGCGTTCCCACTCGCGGTACCATCCCTTGGGAAAATTCCGCACGTTAAGTCGCAACGGAACCCATTGCCCATCGACAAGTCGCGAAGAAAAAGGCTGATAAGCGTACAAGACCTGTGTATAGCCAAGTCGGCTAACGATCTCCAATAGTATATCTAGCGATTCGTCGAAGTCCTGAGCTTTGTCAAGTTCATCGGAGTAATCGTTTATGAGGCTCTTCATCCTGTCACCTCACACCTCTACTGCTTGGCGCGAGGTTTTCGCTGCCTTGCAGCCTCAAGGAGCTCAGCGATCTTGCGCACGAGTCTCCATGTTTCAAGTGTCGCGTGAGACTACAACCTTGAGGTGCCAAACGGTTGTTGCAACACTGATCGCAAAATTGAGATTACGGATCCACGACCACCTGTCAACTGCAAAGGTCGCTTTTGCCCTAGTGGCAGATGGCCCCTCGCCCAGGCAGAGGCACACCGGGGATAGCGCCCGCCAGTGACCGGCCGGCGCGCAATCACACTGCCCACAGGGGCCTCGATGGATCCCACCTACCCAATTGGGGAGCCCTGTTCAGGGACTGTTCATTCTCCTCCGGGCTATGTTCACTAAGGGACGCCAGATCAGGCGACGAAGGCTCTAATTGAAGGCTAGTCAGGGCGTTGACGGTGACAGGGTGTCGTCTATTCAGCAGTAGCTTAGCTGCGCGCGGACATGCGAACCGCCGACCGACGGAAGCTTCGCTGACAGCTCTCAAACTTTTGAGGGGGGTCCCCTCCAATCGCTGCCGGAGCCGGCTGAAGCGCCTTGCGCCGGCTCTCCGGTCGTCGCTTCGGCTGACATGTTGGCCCAAGAGGCCGGCGTTGACATGAGGAGTGAAGTCTAATGCACCTGACTGTCCGCGAAGAGGAGCGCCTGCAGATCTGGACGGCCGCCGAGATGGCCCGCAGAAGGTTGCAGCGTGGCATGAAGCTCAACTATCCCGAGGCCGCGGCCGTGATCTGCGACGAGATCCTCGAGCGCGGCCGGGAAGGCAGCATCCCGATGCTGACCGACTTGATGGAGTACGGCGCGACGATCCTGAAGCGCAAGGACGTCATGGAGGGCGTGCCGGAGATGATGAAGATCCTGCAGGTCGAAGCCTTGCTGCCCGACGGTACCAAGCTGGTGACGGTGATGAATCCGATCCGTAGCTGAATGCAATGATGAGGGGAGACACCTCACTATGGCCAAGAAACCCGGTTGGAGCCCGCCGCCCATCCCAACCAGCGTGATACCCGATGAAGCCTTTGACGTCGGTGTGCCGGGCAAGTGCGCTCACGTTGACTTCGGTCAGGGAGACATCGAACTGAATGCCTGCCGGCCGACCAAGGAAATCGTCATGATCAACAGCGGCGACCGGCCCGTGCAGATCGGCGCCCACTACCACCTGGCCGAGTGCAACAAGGCCATGGCATTCGACCGCGACGCAGCCTTCGGCATGCGGCTGGACATCCCCAGCGGCACCGCCGTGCGCTTCGAGCCGGGGCAAAGCCGAAAAGTCCAGATAACGAGCTTCGTCGGCCGCCAGGTGGCCTACGGCATGAACAACATGACGAACGGTACGCTGCGTTCGGACATCGTGAAACAACGGACAATGCAGCGCCTGCGCGCCGAGGGATACTGCTTCGAGGACGATCGCTATCCGACGCAGACGCCGCCTGACGAGAAGTACGGCGCCGGCAGCTAACGCCAGTCGGCGTTTAACCGAAAGAGACCGCGGTCGCCGCCGCCCAGGTGCCTGCAGATAGACAGGGAGTGATCAGATGAGTTTCAAGATCTCACGGCCTGATTATGCCGCGCAGTACGGTCCCACCCAGGGTGACAAGATCTATCTGGCAGACACCGGCTTGATCGCCGAGATCGAACAGGACTTCACCACCTATGGCGACGAGATGGTCTTTGGCGGCGGCAAGACCATCCGCGACGGCATGGGCCAGGCGTCCAAGTGGAAGCAGAGCGACGGCGCTCTCGACATGGTGGTCACCAATGCCGTCATCATCGACCCCTTGCTGGGCGTGATCAAAGCCGACATCGGTGTCCGCGAAGGCAAGATCGTCGGCATCGGCAAGGCCGGCAATCCCGACACGATGAACGTGACGCCAGGCCTGCTGGTCTCTCCCAACACCGACATCCTCTCCGTCGAGGGGTTGATCTGTACGCCCGGCTTCGTCGATATCCATCCCCACTTCGATTCGGTTCAGCAGCTCTACGAGTACCAGAACTCCGGCTTCACCACGGTGATCGGCGGCGGCTCCGGGCCCAAGACCGTCGGCATCGAGTGCCCCGGCGTCTTCAACCTGCACCGCATGCTCGAGGCCATGGCGGATTTCCCGCTCAACTATGGCAACTTCGGCAAGGGCAACGCGGCCACCCGCGGCTCGCTCGTCGAGCAGATCCTGGCCGGCGCCACGGGCCTCAAGATCCACGAGGACTGGTCCTCCTCTCCGGCGGCGATCGAAACCTGCATGGAGCTTGCCGACGAGTACGATTTCCAGGTGCAGATCCATGCCGACACCCTGAACGAGACCGGCTACTACGAGGATACGCTGGCCGCGATCAACGGCAGGGTCATGCACATCTACCACTGCGAGGGCGCCGGCGGCGGCAATGCGCCGGACATCATGCGGATCACCGGAGAGCCGAACCTGCTGCCCAGTTCGACCAATCCGACCAACCCCTTCTCGATCAACACCTACGATGAAGAAATCGATATGTTGATCACCTGCCACAACCTGAACAAGAACGTACCGACCGACATTGCCTTCATCCAGGGCCGGGCCAGGGCGGAGACCATGCGCGCGGAGGATGTGCTGCATGACCGTGGCGCCATCAGCATGATCGGCTCCGACAGCCAGGGCGTCGGCCGGGCCGCGGAGAGCGCCCAGCGTTCGTTCCAGCTTGCCGCCACCAACAAGGTGCGCTTCGGGCCGCTGTCGGAAGACACCCCCGGCAACGATAACTTCCGGATCAAACGCTATCTCGCCAAGGTCACCATCAATCCGTCGGTCACCTTCGGCGTCGATGAATATGTCGGCTCGATCACTCCTGGCAAGCTGGCTGATCTGGTGTTCTGGCGGCCCGAGTTCTTCATCGCCAAGCCCGAGGTGACCTTGAAGGGCGGCTTCATCTCCCATTCCGTGATGGGCGATCCGGCAGGCTCGCTGATGACCGGGCAGCCCTTGAAGTACCGTCCGCAATACGGCTCCTACGGTGCCAACCCGTCGCGCCTGAGCTATTCCTTCGTCACCAAGGCGGCATTGGAGAACGGTTTGGCCGACAAGCTCGGCTCACACCAGACCCTCATGCCGGTGCAACGCACGCGGACCATCGGCAAGCGGGACATGGTGCACAACGACTATATGCCGAACATAGAGATCGACCCTGAGACCTATAACGTCTACATTGACGGCGAGCGGGTCACGGTCAAACCGGCCAAGACGCTGCCGCTGACCCAACTCTACTACTTCCGCTAAGGGCGTGAAGGTAGCGAGCCAACGCACCATGACAGTGATCACCGGCAAGCTCGGCAGCGTCGCGGATCTGCGCGGCAGCTTTGAGCGCGAGGATCCGCTGCTGTTGACCGCCGACGAGCGAGCGAGCCCGCACCTGCTGGCGAGGACCGCTGACGGGCGCGAGCTTCGCATCTCCTTCCCCCGCGACAGCGAGCTCAACGACGGGGACGTGCTGACCATCGAAGACGAGGTGGGCGTGGTGGTCCGCGCGGCGCCCGAGGAGCTCTACGTCGTCCGCCCGGCCACGGCGCTCGACTGGGGGGTTGCGGGCTTCCAGCTTGGCAACCTGCATCGGCCGGTCCGCTTCACCGCGGATGCCATGCTGACGCCGAAGGACCCGATGGTCGCCGACCTCTTGCATCGACTGGAGATCGCCTACGAAGAGAGGACTGTTCCCTTTGTCGGAAAGCGCTATGGTTCCTTCACCGGTCACCACCACCACCACTAGCGCGCCGCTGGACTCTGCCGCGGCCACGCGACTGCTCTACCTGCTGCAGGTGGCGACGGCCTCCTTTCCGACGGCGCCTTCAACCACTCCTATGGTTTCGAGACCTGGATCGACAGCGAGAGGATCAATGACGCGCCCTCCTTCGAGGTGGCGGGCCGGGATTGGCTGGCCTACGCCGTCGCTTCGCTCGATGGTGTCGCCGTGGCCCATGCGCAGCGCGCCGCAGTAGCCGGCGAGAGCAGCGGCCTCGTCGAGCTGGACTGCTTGGTCGGCGCCATGCGGCTGACGCGGGAAACGCGCGAGGCGTCGGTCAAGACCGGCCGCGCCTTCTTGAGCACCCTTTGCCAGGTTTTCGATGCGCCTGCCGCCTTGACGGACTATGCCGAGGCGGTTCGTGACGGCCGGTGCGACGGCCATCAGGCCGTCGGCTTCGGCGCCGCGGCCGGCGCCTTCGGGCTCTCCGCCGGCGACGCCGTCCTCTCCTATCTGCAGTCTTCCTTCGCCAATCTCGCGGCGGTTGCCGCGCGGATCATTCCCATTGGCCAGCTGGAGACGCAGAGGATCATGAAGCGCGCCTGGCCGCTCTTAATCGACTGCGCGCGCGAGGCCGAGCGAACGGAACTGGCCAGGATGAGCGCGACCACGGTGGCGCTCGATATCGCCAGCATGCGCCATCAAGACCTGCACACACGGCTGTGCATGTCGTGAGCAGATGGGGCGAGACAGTCTGACCTAGGGAGTAGTTATCCATGCGCAAGCCAGTGCGGATTGGGATCGGCGGGCCGGTTGGCTCGGGCAAGACGGCGCTCTTGGTGGCGCTTTGCCGCGAAATGAGCGACAGCTATTCCGTGGCTGCCATCACCAACGACATCTTCACCAAGGAGGATGCCGAGTTCGTCATCAAGAGCGGCGCGATCGCCGCCGACCGAGTCATGGGCGTAGAAACCGGCGGCTGTCCCCATACCGCAATCCGTGAAGACGTCTCGATGAATGCGCACGCGATCGAAGAGATGCAGCAACGCCACACCGGGCTCGACATCGTCTTCGTCGAAAGCGGCGGCGACAACTTGGCCGCGACCTTCAGCCCCGAGCTGGTGGACAGTCACATCTACGTCATCGACGTTGCCGAGGGCGACAAGATCCCGCGCAAAGGCGGCCCCGGCATCACCAAGTCCCCGCTCCTGATCATCAACAAGATCGATTTGGCGCCCTACGTCGGTGCCGATCTCGAGGTCATGGACCGAGATTCCAAGAAGATGCGAGGCGAGCGCCCCTACTACTTTACCGACCTGCGCAAAGGGGTCGGCCTGGACCGCATCATCGAATGGATCGAGCACGACGTGCTTCTGTTGGACAGGCAAGGACAAGGTGCCGATGCACAAACACTATCAGCCAGTAGAGGTTGATCCCTCCTGGATCGTCGGCAAGTATGCGCTGATGAACGTGCAGGCGGAGCTTCGTGGCGGCCGCACCGAGATCGAACCCCGCAGCTGGCGCATACCCTTCCAATGGCAGGGCTATCACTACCAGGATCACGACGACCAGCCCTTCCTGCTGCTGTTAAACAGTAGCGGTGGCTTTGTCGAAGGCGATGTCTCGCATCTGCAAGCGCACCTCGAGGCGAACACCCGGGCGCTTTTCACCACCACCGCATCCAGCAAGTTCTATAAGTGCCTGAATGGCGGCCTCTCTCGCGAATTGGTGGAGATCTACGTCGGGCCGCAGGCCACCATCGAGTACTGCCCCGATGAGGCGATCCCCTTCGCGCGCAGCCGAACCGAGCGCATCACCCGCATCACCATCGAGGAGAGCTCCAGGGTCTTCGCCACCGACATGGTGTCCGCCGGGCGCATTCATTACGGCCCCGGCGAAGCCTTCAAGTTCGACAGCCTCGTCTCTGAGTTCGAGGTCAGGCTGGGCGAGCGTCCGTTGTTCCTGGACCGCATGGTTGCCAACACCGCAGAGCGTGTCGCGGCGCTGCAGCGCCTGTGGCATGGCGCCAGACACGCGGCCACGGTGGTGGCCTATGCGCCCGACTTGCCGGCGAACCTGGAGGAGAGTGTCAGGGACTGCAGCAAGGGGACTGCCGGCGTCGAGATGGGAGTGAGCCAGATCGGCGGCCTGGTGATCGCGCGCATTCTCGCCCAGGAGACCTGGCAGGCCCACGAGGCCATCTATCGCGTGTGGGAGAGCCTGCGCCCTGCGATCGTCGGCAAGGCGGCGCGTCCGATACGCAAGTGCTAAAGCCTTCTCGCATGGTGACCGGCCGCGCGAAGGCCATCACTCCCTCGTCCCTGCTCTCCCTCCGGCACGGGCGCCTTCCCGTCAGCAATCGAGCCTGCACGATCACAGCGTCCTACCCGTTTGGGGAGCCCTGATCGGGGACTGGTCTGGGGATCGGCTCGTTTCCTACACTCAATCTCCATCCAGGCGATCCTGCCACAATAGGATTGACCGGTCGGGATGCCCTGGCCAGACACAAGAGGTCGATCCCGAATAAAGGGGTGGAGGACGCCCAAGTCCACACCCGGTTGATTGCATGAGGAGGCTAAGAATGGGCGACGCGAAAATCAGACACTGCCGTGGACTGATCACGGCATCACTGGGTCTGGCCGTTTTCGGCCTTGTATCTGGGTTAGGCCTGTCCCAGGCACAGGCCAAGGACGAGATCGTCCTCTGCACTATTGACGACCTCTCGGGCGATTTCTCCATCATGGCCACGCCCAAGACCTACGGCTATCAGCTGGCGGTGAAGGAAGTGAATGACGCTGGCGGCATCATGGTCGATGGCGAGAAAAAGCCCATCAAGCTGATCACCTATGACGGGCAATCGAACGTCAAGCGCTATCAAGAGATGGCGCAGAAATGCGTCTTCGACGACGAAGCCGACGTGGTGATGGCCGGCTACACCGGCGCCGAGCGGGAGGCCGCGCGCCGTGAAGTGGTGCGCAACAACGTGATCTACTGGCACAACAACCAGGGCGAAGGCGGAATCGCCGACAAGTACTCCTTCTTCTCCGGCCCGACGCCGGAGCAGCAGGTGCTGCCGGCCCTGAAGTGGATGATCGAGAACATCGGACCGCGGCTGATCTATATCGGCGCCGATTACAACTTCTGCCGTGCCATCGGCGCCTGGACCCGCACCGCGGCCGGGCTCTATGGCGGCGAGATGGAAATGGAGGAGTACTTCCCCTTCGGCGTCTCGCAATGGCAAGCGACGATCAGCGAGATCCAGGATATCAATCCCGATTTCCAGGTTCACTGCCTGGTCGGGGCGGAACAGGTTCAGTTCTATCCCCAGGCCCAAGCGGCCGGGCTGACCATTCCGACCTGGTCGAACGTCACCATCGCCGACGGCTATGAGCACAAGCGCTTCGCGCCGCCGTCCTTAGCCAACATGCACGTCTCGCCGGGCTACATCGAGGATGTGCCGCATCCCAACAGCGAGCGCTTCGTGAAGGCCCTGCGGGAGATGTTTCCCGACATGGTCTATGCCAACGAGCATGCCGGCTATGGCTATGTTGCGGTGAAGGCCATGGCCAATGCCTGGGAGAAGGCGGGTACCACCGAGACCGATGCCGTGATCGATGCCCTGCAGTCGGATATCGAGGTACCGGAGGCCCCGGGTGGGCCTTGGAAGCTGCACGGCGATCAGCATCACGCGGCCATGCCCTCCTATCTCTTCAAGGTCAACGACGACCACAGCCTGACGCTCATCACCGATCTAGGCTACACTGAGCCGACGTTCTTGAAGGATATCGGGGTCAACATGAGGGAGAAGGCCCCCGGGCGTCAGTTCCTGCCACCGGACAACCCCGCTTGGTCCAAGTTCTTCGAAGGGCAGTAGGACTTCGCCTCATTGGTTGGTTGGGTGACGGGCGCTGGTGTAGCGTCCGTCATCCCTCGTTTCGGACAGACAGCAGCCGTTGCGCCCGATGAAGGCTTCTGGTGAGTGACCAAGTGAGGACCTGCGCCGATGGAAACAGCCACGACCCTCTTTGCCTTTTTCTATCAGTTCGTCGACAACGCAGGCTATCTCATCCTGGCCGCCGTGGGCCTTACGATAATCTTTGGCATGATGGGCGTGATCAACATGGCGCATGGCGAGCTGATGATGATCGGCGCCTACACCACCGCCTTTAGCTATCACGCCGGCGTGCCGGCACCGATCGCAATCCTGCTGGCCGGCGTCGCGGCGGGGCTCGTCGGCATCGTCCTCGAACGCCTGATCATTCAGCACTTCTACCGGCAGCTGCTCTCCTCGCTGGTGGTGACGTGGGGCATCAGCTTGATGCTGTCGCAGGGCTTTCTCTTGGCCTTCGGCCCCTCGATCCTCAACGTGCCGACACCCTTCGGCAGCCTTGCCGTGGGCGAGCAGACCTTCGGCGTCTACCGGCTGGTCTTGGCAGGGGTCTCGCTGGCCATGGTCGCCGGCGTTTGGGCGCTCTTCGCCTACACCAGGGTCGGTACCGACGCACGGGCGACGATGGAAAACCCCAAGATGGCCGAGGCCTTGGGTATCAACACTGCCCGGGTCTACGCCTTGACCTTCGGGCTGGGATCGGCGCTGGGGGGAATTGCCGGCGGCATGTTCGCGCTCACCGCGACCATCTCGCCCTTCTTCGGAGTGAACTACACGCCGCTGGCCTTCATCACCGTGGTCGTCGGCGGCGGCGCCAATGTCGTCACCGGCCTGATCAGTAGCGTCGCTTCTTTGGCAGGCGTGCAGACCATTTTCAACAATGCGGTCAGCGTCTACATCGGCTATGTCGCCATGTTCGGCGCGGCTCTCTTGATCCTGCTCCTCTTGCCCAGCGGCATCTCGGACTACCTCGAACGGCGCAAGATGAGATCGGTCAGTCGGACTGGATGAGGCAGGGGGCATCGTGCGGATCTTCAAGCTCCTGACAGGCCCGCAGACCTTGGGCCGCGGCCCGCTGTTCTGGTCGGGATTTCTGCTGGTGATGATCGTGCTGGCTTTGGCGCCGCAGTATCTCTCGCGCTATGAGATCATACTGTTCAGCAACTTCTTCATCTCTGGCTTCCTCGCCTTGAGCCTCTGCCTGCTTTGGGGCTATTGCGGGATCTTGAGCCTCGGCCAGGCGGCCTTCTTCGGGATCGGCGGCTATGCCTATGGGATCGTCGCGCTCAATCTGCTGAATTTGCACGAAAACACGATGCTGGCGATCCTTGCCGGGATCGTTGTTCCCGCGCTCTTTGCCGCCTTCATCGGGGCGATCATGTTCTTCGCCCGCTTGAAGGGGGTCTATATCGCCATCTTGACCCTGGTGGTCTCGCTGTTGTTTCAGACCTTTCTGCTGCAGACGGCAGATCCCTCCTACACCATCGGCGCCGCCTATCTGGGCGGCTTCAACGGGCTCAGGCCCGCATCGCCCGACGATCCCCTGCTCCCCTCTCTCATTCTCGGTTTCGGCAGCGCGACGATAGAGCTGGACGGGCGCAGCTACGAGTTCTTCTATTTCGTGCTCGGGCTGCTCTGTTTGGTCTATCTCGGGTTGCGTTGCCTGGTGAACTCATCTTACGGCTATCTGCTGGTCGGTTGCCGGGAGGATTCGGACCGCACCGAGACCTTCGGCTACGACGTCAGGCTGATCCAGCTTAGCGTCTTCTGCCTCTCGGCGGCCCTGGCCGGGCTCGCCGGCCTGCTCTACACCGCCTGGGGCACCTATGTTCACCCCAAGGTCTTCGACGTGGCGCCGAACATTCTGGTTGTCATTTGGGTCGCAGTGGGCGGGCGCAAGGACCTCACGGCCGCGCTGATCGGCGCCATCGTGGTCGAGTGGGTCTCGCTCAGGCTTGCTTCGGAGGGCGAGATATCGCTCTTCGTGCTTGGCGCCATCCTGGTGGCCGTGATGCTGTTTGCACCCGAGGGGCTGGTGATAAAGCTGGCCTCGCTGGCATCCTCGCTTCGACCTAAGAGGGATCGAGCGGCCGCAACTCGGGTCGAAAGTTGATGCAGACACCATCGCCAGAGGTCGCAAAGGCGGCCGAGCCGGTGATCGAGGTTCGCGACTTGGTCAAGGTTTATGGTGGCGTAAAGGCCATCAACGGTCTGAACCTGAAGGTCGACGCCGGGGAGCTTGTCAGCATCATCGGACCCAACGGCGCCGGCAAGAGCACCTTCTTCAAGCTGCTGATGGGCATCGAGGCCCCGACCTCGGGCAAGGTCTACTTTCACGGCAAAGACATCACGCGGCTGCCCTGCTTCCGGCGTGCACGCTTGGGCCTGGGGATCAAGTTCCAGAACATGCATGTCTATCAAGAGCTCTCGGTCTTCCAGAACCTCTTCATTCCGCTTCGCCGAAACCACAAGCCCGATAAGATCCCCGGCAGGGTAAAAGTGCTTCTGCCGCAGCTGCACCTGGAAGGCACGGAGGAGGAAAGCGTTCACCGGCTGTCGCACGGCCAGCAGCAGTGGCTGGCCATCGGCATGTCGATCGCACTGGAGCCGGAGGTGCTGCTGCTCGATGAGCCGGCGGCCGGCATGTCGGCGGAAGAGACCCGGGCAACGGCCGAGATCTTGAAGCGGCTGAACCGGCAAGGCGTGACCATCGGCGTCATCGAACACGATATGATGTTCATCCGCCTCTTAAACGCCAGGACCACCGTGTTGCACTACGGACAGCTTTTTGCGGAAGGAAGCTTCGAAGAAATCGAGCAGAACGAGAACGTTCACCGAATATACCTGGGCAAGATCTGACGACGGGGCCGTGCAATCACCATGCTGTTAAAGGTCGACAGTCTCCATTCGGGCTACGGAAGCGTCCGCATCGTGCAGGACGTCAGCCTGTCTGTGCGCGAGGGCGAGATCGTCGCCGTCATCGGCCGCAACGGCGTCGGCAAGACCACGCTGATGGAGACGATCATCGGCGACCTGCACGCGTTCCAGGGACGCATCGAGTATAGGGGGCGCGACATCACCCGCATGCGGCCCTCGCAGCGCGCCCGCCTCGGCATGGGCTATGTTCCCCAGGGGCGCGGCATGTTTGCCCGGCTTTCGGTCGCCGACAACCTGCGTATGGGAGAGCGCATCGGCGGGGACCGGAGCGCGCCCAACTATGAGCGCGTCTTCCAGTACTTCCCCAGGCTCCAGGAGCGACAGTCGCAGAAGGCTGGCTTGCTCAGCGGCGGCGAGCAGCAGCAGTTGGCGATCGGCAGGGTGCTGGTCGGTCATCCGGAGCTCATCCTTCTCGACGAACCCTCGGAGGGCATTCAGCCCAACATCGTGCAGGCGATCGGCGAGACCATCTGCCGCCTGCGCGATGGCGAGGGGCTGACGGTCATCATCGTCGAGCAGAACCTGGATCTCATCCATCTGGTCGCCGACCGCTGCGTCGTCATCGACAAGGGCACCGTGGTCGCCCACCTGACGGCGGAGGAGATCAAGCAACCGGACGTGGCGCGGCGCTACCTGGCGGTCTAGAGCAAAGGCCGCCATCGCTCAGCCGGTCAGAAGGCTCTCTTGGATGCTGGCGGTGTAGATGGCAAAGCAGCCGATGGCGATGGTCGCCAGGCCGACAGCCGCGCTCAAGCCGTTGTGCGCCCAGGTGAGCGATCTGGCTGCCAGCTGCATGGGGACGGCCATGGCGAGAGACAGCAACGCCATTCCGGCCACCGAACCTATTCCGAAGAGGCCCAGGTAGGCCAGCGCAAGCTCGAAGGAGCCGACGTTGTCGAGCGCCAGGACGACCAGAGCGGCCGTGCCGGCCATGCCGTGGAGGAGGCCGACCGCCAGCGCGTGGCGGGGCAGCCGAGAGGCATCGGTTTGTTTCTGGCCGGGTATTCTCGCACTCGCCCGGCGGCGGTCGCTCTGTGCCTGGAGATGCGGGCGATAGGGGGTCCGCTTGCGGAGCAACCGCCGCAAGACCCCCAGGCCCAGGCCGACCAGCATGATGCCGACAAGCAGCTCGAGAAGAGCGGCGAACTGCGGCGCCACCACGGCGTTCAGGGAAAGAACGACAGCACCCAGGCAGAAGAGGGTCACCGTGTGGCCAAGCCCCCAAGCGATACCCATCCGAACCGCTTCGCCGGGCGCGCGGCTGCGCGTGGCCAGCGACGCCACGGCTGCAACGTGGTCGGCTTCGACGGCATGCATCGTGCCGACCAGGAATCCGGCCAAAAGGACTGCTTCCATCCACCGTCCCGCCGCCGAGCAGGCTTGCAACCCTGGGGCCCGGCGAAAGCTAGAGATCTGCGCCCAGCCGATTCTAGTACGCAAGGCGACTCTAGCCGAATTCCTGCCGCTTGCGGCTTCCCTGAAGGGGGCTACCCGATCTGGTAGGTTTGCGACGGGACGCCCCAAACCGACAGGGCTCGATTGAGGCGGCCCGCCCGCGCTTGCAGTCGAGGCACCGCTCTTTGCCACGAGGTCATGGATCGCGGGACTGCATAGGCATGGGGCGATGATCCAACAGGTTGGCCTCGACGTCCTGACCAGTCTCCTCGACAAGATGAGTCGTTCGAAATATCAACCATACAGTTGAAATATGCTATCCGAAGGGGAAGCCTTGGGGGGAACAATCACCGTCCGTCAGCGCGCACGAATGGCGTTGAGCGCGAAATCGACGATGTGGGCGCGCCGTTCCGCGATGGCATCTTCCGAGCTCAAGGGTTGGCTGAAGGCGCGGCTCAGCGTGTGGATGTTGGCGAAGTAGAAGAAGGCCATGCCCGCGATCGACAGGTAGACGTGCAAGGGGTCCAAGCCCTTGCGGAACACGCCCTCCGCCGTGCCGCGATCAAGCGTTCTGCGCAAGAGATCGATGATCGGACGGTTGACCTCTTCGACCCGCGCGGAATCCTGCAGATGGCGCCCGCCATGGGCATTCTCGTCCGCAATTAACGAAACGAATTCAGGATGTTGACCGAGGTAATCGAAAGAGAACTCGATCAGTCGGCGCATCGCCTCCTCGGCCGGAAGGCGACTGAGGTCCAGGGTCTGCTCGCGCTCGCGGATCTCTTGGTAGACCTGTTCCAGGACCGCCGTATAGAGCCCCTCCTTGCTGGCGAAGTAGTGATAGACGAGCTGCTTGTTAATCTTCGCCCGCCGCGCGATGTCGTCGATCCGCGCCCCTTCCAGACCGCGTGAGGCGAAGGCCTGCGTCGCCGCCGCCAGCAACAGCTCCCGCGAGCTCGCGCCGGACCCTTCGTTCCACCGGCGCGGCCGCCCGACCGTGCGTCGCTTTTCGCTCATTATCAACTCGGCAGTTGGATTGCGTTGACTCACGTCTTAACCGACCGCATGCTGTTCCGACAAGGGCGACGGCTGACTGCTGGCTGTCGTGCCGTCGGCTCTGGCACAGACGGGGACAAGACCTGGGAGGCGGTCGTGGCCGAGACCAAACCATTGGCAGCCGGGGATTTGCCGCCGCGAGAGCGGTATCGCGATCCGGCCCTGCTGATCGTCGACATGCAGAACGACTTCGTGCGGGTGGGCGCCCCCTTGGAGGTGCCCGATGCCCGCGCCACCATTCAGCCGATCCAACAGCTGCTCGAAGCCTTCCGCAGCAAGGCGCGCCCGGTCGTCTTCACCCGCTTTATCTCGGAAGAGACCGCCAACCTTCTGTGGCACTGGTCGCCACAGTGCTGGCCGGACACCAAGTGCTGCTGGAAGGGTCACGAACGCAGCTACGGCGATGCCCGGCGCCCGCTGGACTGTGCCGAGGTGATCGAAGAGCTCGCGCCGCGACCTGGCGAGATCGTCATCGATAAAATCGGCTACGGCGCCTTTCACGGGACCGATCTCGACGAGCGGCTGCGCAAGCTGGGTGTCGGCTCGCTGCTGGTCACCGGGACCGTCACGCAGATCTGCGTGGAGGAAACGGCGCGCGAGGCCTTCCACTACGGCTATCGCACGACGATGGTTTCCGACGCGGTCTCGTCCTTCGCACCCGACCTTCACGCAGCGGCGCTGAAGAACTTCGCCATGAAGTTCGGGTGGGTGGCGGAGAGCGAAGCAGCCTTGTCATGGCTGTAGCCCGGTTGAGCACTGGGCTCGACTTGGAGAGGGCAGGTATTTGGCTGTTGCTCGCTACTGCAGTAGCGGCATCCGCCCTGACGATCCCGGAGTTCCGCGATCCGGCCAATCTCGCCAACATCCTGCGCCAGTCCAGCGTGCTCGGCATCCTGGCCATCGGCCAGACCTTCGTGATCGCCGTCGGAATGATTGACCTCAGCGTCGGTATGATCGCCGGGCTGGTAGTGGTGCTGGCCTGCTGGATACTCGGCGGCGACCCGGAGCTGACCTTGGTGGCGGTGGCGCTGATGCTGGCCTTGGGATCGGCGATCGGCTTGCTCAACGGCCTGCTGGTCAACCGGCTGAAGCTGCACCCGCTGATCCTGACATTCGCCATGCTGTCGGTGCTCCAGGGCGTCATCTTCACCATCACCGACCGCAGCGTCGGGCGCGCCTCGCCAACGCTGCAGGCGATCGCGAACGGCAGCCTCCTAGGCTTCCCGCTTTCTGCGATCCTGCTGCTTGCGGTCCTCGCCCTCTTCCATGTCGTCTTCTCGCACAGCCGTTTCGGCTATCACTTGATCGCCGTGGGCGGCAATGCTGAGGGCGCGCGCCGGGCAGGCGTCGACGTCAAGAGGGTGCGCCTGGCCTGCTTCGTCATCTCCGGCTTCCTGGCGGCACTCGCCGGTCTGCTGCTGGCCGGCCGGCTGGGCACCGGCTATCCGCTTGCCGGAAGCGGCCTTGAACTCGATGCGATCGTGGCCGTCGTGCTGGGCGGCACCGCGCTTGCCGGCGGGCGCGGCAGCGTGCTGCGCTCGGTCGGCGGAGTCATCGCGCTCACCATTATCTCCAACGTCTTGAACCTGCTCGAGGTCTCCGCCTTCGTGCAGCTCTTCGTCAAGGGCCTGATCGTGATCGTGGCCATCATCGTCAATCAGCCGCCGCGGGAGCGCCCATGACCCTCTTGGCCGCACCCCGCGAGGAGGCAGCGCTGGCATTCCTGTCGCGCTATGCGATCTTCATCGTGCTTGTCCTGGTCTTTGGTCTGGCGCTGGCGGTCTCCGACGCCTTTCTCAAGCCTGCCTACCTGGGCAACGTGACACGTCAGATTGCCCCCGTCGGCATCGCCGCGATCGGTGTCACCTTTGTGATGATCCTGGGCGGCGTCGATCTCTCGGTCGGCGCGGTGATTTCGCTCACCGCCGTGCTCTGCGCTGTCCAGATGGACGGCGAGGTGGCCAACATCGCCCCCGCCATCCTCGCCGCCTGCGCCGCCGGAGCCGCAATCGGAGCGGCCAACGGCCTTGTGGTGGCTTTCACCCGCGTCTCGCCCTTCATCCTGACCCTGGGCATGGGGATCGCCGTCGCCGGCCTCACGCAGATCTATTCCGGCGGCACCGCGCGCGGCATCGTCGCCCCCGGCTTTCGCGAGTTCTTCAACCACCGGATCGGCGGCGTCCTGCCGGTGCTGGCGGTCGCCTTCCTGGCGTTGGCAGCGTTGGGGCTCGTGGTCCAGCGGCTCACCGTCTTCGGCCGCCAGCTCTTCCTGATCGGCAGCAACCGCCGCGCCGCCCTGCTTTCCGGCACGCCGCTGGCCGGCGTGACGATCCTCGCCTATGCCCTGTCCGGCCTTTTCGGAGCGCTTGCCGGCATCGCTCTGCTCGCCCGCTCCGGCGTCTCCAATACGCTCTCGGGCCAAGGGCTGGAGTTCCAGGTGCTGGCAGCCGTGGTGCTGGGCGGGACCACCTTCGAAGGCGGGCGCGGCGGGATCGGCGGCACCGTGGCGGGTGTCCTGGTTCTCGTCATCGCCTTCAATCTGGTGAACATCAGCGGGCTGCCCTACCATATGCAGCTCGTCGTGATGGGCGCCGTAATCATCCTTGCATCCGCCGTCTATGGCCAGATCGGCAACAGGTCGGAGTAGAGCGTTCATCTTGAGAATCAAGGAGGAGTCGACCATGACCATGATCCGAAGACTGTTTCTATCCGTCGCTGCCTGCGCCGCACTGGCGATCACGGCAGGGCCGATCCAGGCCGATCAAGCCGCCGACGCAGCGCAGGAGGCAAAGGCGGCCCAATCCGTCGACACAAGCCAGTTCAAGAAGGACGGCCCCTACAAGGTCGGCGTCTCGGCCGGCTATCTCTCCAACTCCTGGGTCGTCTTCGCGCTCCAGCACGTGCGCTGGGAAGCCTCCAATCACCCGGAGATCACCGACGTGATCGTCACCGATGCGGCCTTCAATCCGGCCAAGCAGATCGCCGACATCGAGGACCTCTTGCGGCAGGACATCGACATCCTGATCTACTGGCCGGTCGACGACAGCGCGATCGCCGACGTCTTGAAGCGTGCGGTCGATGCCGGCGTGCCCACGATCCAGGCCGGCGGCGGCTTCACCGACGATCCCGGGACGGTGTCCAACGCCTACATCAGCCAGTGGCAGCTCGGCGAAATGGTCGCCCGCCAGCTGATGGCCGATCTCGGCGGCAAGGGCAAGATCATCGCCATGCTGCCGATCGCCGGCACCACCGCCGCGGTCGATCAGCTGGGCGCGCTGGAGGCCGTCTTGGCGGACCATCCCGACGTCGAGCTGGTCAGCATCGAGTACGGCGATTGGAACCGCGCCAAGGCCAAGCAGATCACCGAGAACCTGCTGCAGCGCTTCCCCACGATCGACGGCGTCTTCTCGCCCGCCGGGCAGATGTCGATCGGCGTCGCCGAGGCCTTTGACGAGGCCGGCCGCCTGGAAGAGGTCACCATGTCGCCGGGCGACGAGTACAACGGCTGGCTGAAGTGGGTGGCCCAACACGGCAAGGCCGGAGCGGTGACCTTCCCCACCCGCGCCGGCCAGGAGGCGGTGAAGATCGGCGTGAAGGTCCTGAAGGGCGAACCGGTCACACGCGGCACGGCGGTGCCTTCCGAGTACATTGCGCCGGCCGACATCGATGGCTACGTCGATCCTGCAGCACCGGATGACTGGTGGGCAAGCGAACTGCCGCCAGAGTTCCTGCCCAAGCAGTGACGCCCGACGCCGCCGCGCCGCTCTTGGAGGTAAGCGGCCTTACCAAGCGCTATCCGGGCGTGGTGGCATTGCAGGGCCTGGACCTCTCGGCGAAAGCGGGAGAGGTCCACGCCCTGGTCGGGGCGAACGGCGCCGGCAAGTCCACGCTGATGAACCTCTTGTCGGGCGTGCAGTCGCCGAGCGGCGGCGAGATCCGTATCGGCGGCGAGGCTCTGCGCTTCGCCGACCCGGCAGCGGCACAGGAGTGCGGCATCGCCACCGTCCATCAAGAGCTGAGCCTGGTTCCCCAGCTCTCCGTCGCGCGCAACGTCTTTCTGGGCCGCGAGCCCAGGGGCGGCTTTGGCCTGGTCGACCGGCGCCGCCTGCGAGAGAGAACGGACGCACTGTTGCGGCGCTTCAATCTCAAGCTCGATCCCGATGCCGCGGTCGCCTCCCTCAGCGTGGCCGATCAGCAGCTGGTCGAGATCGCGCGCGCACTCTCCTTCGAGGCGCGCATCTTGATCCTCGACGAGCCGACCTCGGTGCTCTCGCTCGGCGAGCTGGACAACCTCTTCGCCATCATCCGCCAGCTGAAGAGCCAAGCATCTTGATCTTCTATGTGTCCCATCACCTGCGCGAAGTGCTGACCATCGCCGAGCGCGTGACCGTCTTACGGGACGGCCGAAAGGTCGTCACCCGCGGCACCGCGGGCCTCACCGTCGAAGAGCTGGTCGAGCTGATGCTCGGTCAGGCCAGCGCCTTGGCCAAGCCGCCCAAGGAGCGCAGAGGCCGACGCGACGCTGCGCCCTTCGACATCACCTATCGCAGAGACGGGCTGGAGAACCGCCTGACGGTCGGCGGTGGCGAGATCGTCGGCATCGCCGGGCTGGTCGGCGCGGGGCGAACCAGCTTTGCCAGAGCCTTGACCGGCAGTGCGGGCCGCGGCGAAGCCATCGAGATCGACCGGGGCGGGCAGAGACTATCAGTCTCCTCTCCCCGTCAAGCCGTAGGTCACGGCATCGTCTACATCACCGAAGACCGCAAGCGCGACGGAGTCTTCGGCGAGCTCGACATCATCGCCAACGCGACGGCCTCGGTCCTCTCTGCGCTCGGCCGGGGGCCTTTCCGCAACAGCCGGCGCGAGCGCGCCGCCTCGAGAGAGATACTGGAACGCCTGCACCTGGTGGCGAGCAGCCACGAACTGCCGATCACCAAGCTCAGCGGCGGCAATCAGCAGAAGGTGCTGATCGGCCGCGCGCTGCTCACCAAGCCGAAGCTGCTGGTTTGCGACGAGCCGACCCGCGGGATCGATGTCGGCGCCAAAGCCGAAATTCACCAGATACTGCAAGGCCTGGCCGATGCCGGCGTGGCCATTCTCGTCATCTCATCGGAAGCCGACGAGCTGCTGGTGCTGGCCGATCGCATCGTCGTCATGCATGAGGGCCACTTCGTCGCCGACATGGCCGCCGGCGACGCCAACGAAGCGGCGATCCTGATCGCCGCTTCGGGCGGCAGCGTGCAGGCCGAGGTGCCTCCCCGGACATGATGAACTCCGCTCGCCCAGAAGGAGGCGTTGCGGTACCCGCCCCTCGCGCGACGCTCGACGTGCTATCTAGCCCTTCTTTTTCTTGCGCCAGTACTTGTTGTTGAAGGGCGCCAAGATCTGGCGAAAGAAGCCGATCTTGGGATAGCCGGGGACCTCCGAGTAGAGGCCCATCTCCACCGGGTAGCTGTGCTTCTTGGGATCGATGTAGGTCCCGAAGAGGATGTCGTAGATGATCAGGTTGTGCCCGAAATTTCCGTCGGCGTGACTCCGGTCCGTCGAGTGGTGGAACTTGTGCACCGGCGAGAAGGAGAAGATGTAGTTCAGCGGGCCCAAGCGCAGATCCGCGTTCAGGTGCTGGAAGTAGTTACAGAACACGATGAAGAGCGCCAGGTGGAGGAAGAATGTCTCGTCCGCACCCAGCAGCCACAAGGGGATGATCGCGAAGGGCAGATACAGGAGGTAGCCGAAGGGATGGCGGTGGTATTCATTCAAGAAGTAGTTCTTGTTGACGATATGATGCGTGATGTGACCCTTCCAGAGGAAGCGGTTGGTGTGCAGGAGCCGGTGCTCCCAATAGGCACCAAAGTCCGCCACCAGGAAGAAGACGATGTAGGCCAGCCAGACAGGCAGGTGCTCCAGCAAAGTGATTGGCGGCGGGCCGATTAGCGTGAAGAGGTAGATCGTTAGGGCGAACAGGCCGGCGCGCATGCCGGTCGTCGCCGTCCTTTCAAACAGAAAGGCGGTGATGTCGTCGACGATCTCTTCCTTGGTGAAGGTCTGGTGGTAGAAGGGTATGAACTTCTCGAAGTACATGCAGATGGGAATCATGAAGAGATAGAAGGCCGAGATGGTGACGAACAGGCCCCACCCTTGGTCCATCGCCCACTGGCAGAGGACGAAGTAGACGGCAAAGGCGGCCGGCACGCCGAGGTACATCAAGAACTTCCGATGGAGGGCGGCCGGAGAGAAGCCTCTGGCATTGTCCTCCTCATCGAATCGGGACTTGGTGAAGATCGCTTCGCTTGACATGGTCTAGGCCACTCCCCTTTCGTTTCCGGCCGATCGCCGGTGCCTCACTCTCACCATCTCAGTGAGATCTATAGACCGTCGGTCAGGTCTATCGTTGACACCGGAATCGGCAACTTCTCCTGCAAATGAGTTGGACAAGGCATCTATCGACTGCCTACTTCTTCAAAACCTGGCGTCGAGGGTGCCGGTACTTCTTCACCGACGCCAATAAAGGCGTCATCTTTCGTTTGCGATTTCCCGTTGGGATCGTCTCGCGGCCAGGGCAGCTCCAGTCCGCCCGGCCCGTCGCAGATCCATAGGGCAAAGCGATAGAGCTCTCTGTCGTCGGGACCGGGCGTGGGCCGGCCCGCTTGTGTCATCCAGCGCCGCAGCTTGCGCCCTTCGAGGGACAAGTCTTCGTCCCCGGTCGAAAGGAGGAGGTCGGCGAGGATCGCTTTGGTCTGCGATAGCCCCGTCTCGGCCTGCAGTCGGCGAACCCGTCGATCCATGGCGATGTTCCGGTCGCGCTCTCCTTCGGGGCGCCCCAAGGAAGACCCCTCCAGGCCCTTGCGCACGAGGGTCTTGATCTCCTCCGGTGCCAGCGCCTTCAGGCTGTGGTGTTCCAGGGCGCTCCCGATCACCACAGTCCGCGGTTCCAAGCGCTCGGGCCAGGACCTGCGAGGCCGACCCTCTTCAGGGCATCCCCTGACCAGGCCGACGGGATGGATCGGACGCTTCTGCCCAACAGCCGCATCGATGATTGGCGGCAGGAGGGACGGTGCCTCTTCGGCGCTGACAAGGAGGCTGGGCCCGACGCGTCCGCCCTCCACGCTCACCCGCGATGCGTCCAGCATGTCGGATAGCTGCTGCTGTTCGCACAGCTCTACGAAACGGACCTGGACGAGATCGCCCAGCTTGGAAGAAGTCCCCATCAGTCGCTGCAACAGTGCCCCGCAGTCGGCGAGTTCGAACTCTTGGGAAAGGAGACAGATGACCGGCGCACGGCGAAGCCCCGAGAGGGCAGCGGCGATAAGCGGGAGGTCCAGCGGATATCGCTCGTCGGCCAGAAACACTGTCGGCCCTGGGGCGACGGCCTCGGTGACGAGGGCGCCCTCCAGGAAGCTCCTTAACAGCAGACGCCAGAGATCCTGCTTGACTCCCTCCTGATCCCACCCTTCACCCTGAAGGATCTGCATCAACTCCGGCCCCTGGTAGAGACCGGCGGCCAGTGCCACGGGGTTCGGGGATGCCCTTTCCGCCGCGGACCAGGAACCATCGCAGAGACAGGCAGGGGGTAGGACCTCCTCGTCCACGCTCAAGGTGAATTGGTCGGGCGCCTTCCAGCGGTGTGAGAGCGCGTCACTTGGGGCGAGGAGTCGCCCCTCTGCACGAACGCCGTCATCATCGATGTCGACCCTAGCCGGATGCAAACGGCTGCGCCGGGCGAAATAGTCCTTGATAGCGACGACCTCGGCCAGCCGGCGTTCGTCGAGAGAGCAAGTTGTGGGGACGCCATAGATACCTTCAACGATGCCCGGAAGAATGTTGGCGCTCCGCAGCTTGGCCAGGGAAAGCGACGCGCTGCCGGCCTCCAGCCTTGCCAAACTCCAGGGGTAGTAGGCGCTCTCCTCGCCCCCGCGCATGAAGCCGCGCCGAACCTTGAGCGGCAGTCCGGCGTAGGCCTCGGTGGGGCACAGCGCCTCCTTGACGGTCATGCTCGCCAAGACCTCTTCGCCCAGACAAACCTGGAGGGCCACTTCGCAGGACTTGCCGCTCGGCGCACCTACCGCGCGACTCCTGACCCGCAGCACGCCCTCCCGCGGAAGTGGCGCGAAAAACAGCAGGTCCTCGATGCGGTAGGGGATCGCGGTCTTGTCTCGAGCCGCCTCGCCGAACCACAGATCGGGCTCGCCATGCGGGATGCCATGGAGGAAAGCGTCAAGCAGGATGGTCAGATCGCCATTGGCCCGCCCAAGCGCGTCCGCGATGTCCAGCTCGAAGCTGGAGCTTTCGTCGGAACGCAGCAGATTGCGGACCAACCGAAAGGCCGGCCCGTGCGATAGCTCCCCGCTCGCATAGGGATCTGAGACCGCCGTTCCGCCCTCGCAGTCGGCCCAAGGCGCCGGGCGGTTCATTCCCTTTGCAGCAGAGGGTACAGCCGCCCGGCCAACAGCCCGCGCTTCGCCCTGATCGCGACGCTCGATGACAAGGCTTCCGCTGCCCTTCGCCTCCTGCTGTGGCCGCGCGACCAAGCGCACCGGGCCGCGGTCCAGTAGCACCCAGGAGGTCACTTCTGCCACCTCCAGCGACAGAGCCGAAAGCGGTGCGCGGTCCGCTATCAGCTTGGCCACCAGGCCCATGACCGGAAGGACCGGCACGTTGTGTGTCGGACAGTGGTCGAGCAGCCAGGGCTGCCGCTCCGTGTCCAAAACCCAGCCCTCGCCCTCTGCAGGCTTGCTCGCGTCTTCAAGTGCGGCTGCGGCCCGGCTTTCGACGATGCGAAGGCAATAGCTGGAGACTTCGTAGATGCGGAGACCGTCGACCCAAAGCGATCCTTCGGCGACGATCAGCCGGCCGTCCTCCTCGTCCGAGACGTCTATCAGCTCGATCTCGGTGATGACTTCCTTGTTGAGTGGGACGACCTGCCCCCGGTACTTCCAGCCGAGCGACCTGCCCGGCGCGGGTGACTGGAAACGGGGCTGCTCGAAGCCGCGGTCGAGGCCGGCCAGCTTGACCGTCGCCTTGAAGAGGTTGAAGAGGGCCTCGAGGCCGAGCGAGCCCGGCTGAACCGGGTCTTCGAAGAAGTGGGCCCGAAAGTACCAGCTGCCGGGATCGATCATCTGGCGGCCGACCGCCCGGCCCAGCCCCTTGCGCCCACCCCCGGGCCAGAAGCCGGTGACCTCGTCCACCATCGCCAAACGTCCCTTGGGCAGGGCAGGCAAGGCGGCGGGGTCGAAGGGATCGAGCGCTAAGGCAGCTGACTCGGCGGCAAGGCCCTCCCTTTGGGCCGCCGTCACCGGCAGGCCGCGCTGCTTAGCCAGCGCGTCCGGCGGGAAGTAGCCGAAGTCGGTCTTCAAGGTGACGACGGTGCCGTCCGCTACTTCGCACGCCACCTCGAAGAAGACCAAGCTCATGGCGCCTGCAGCTTCGCTCTTGACGAAGGTCACCTCCAGGCGGGCGGTACCGTTGTCGGGCGTGACTTCGCGCTCGATCCATACCTCCTGACCATCGAGGTTGCGGAAGCATTGATTGGGTTTCAGGCTGAAGCCGAGGTAAGTGGCAAGCCAGCCGCAGGGCTGCAGGACCACTTCGGTCAAGACCGAGAAGGGCATGGTGCCGGTGCCGCCATCCTCGAAGTACCAAGCATCGCCAGGCACGTCGTACTCGCAGACCAGCTTGGCGCCGGGCCGAGGCTCGCCCGCCGGACAGTCGATGGAGCAGATCCGCGACATGAAGTGATAGGGAGGCCCCGGCAGGCGCGCCGCAGTCTCCGGCCCGTCGAAGCGCCTATAAAGTGACCCGAAGGCATCCGACGGCCGTCCCCAGGCGGCAGCGAGCAGCGCCTTGTAGTCGCCCGGCACGTCACCCTGCGGAGAGACGAAGCGCCTTTCCTCGGTGATTGCCTTGTAGAACGGCATGTCGTAGAGGGGCCAGTCCTTCTCCAGCTTCAGGCCGAAGCGGCGGCAAAGGAAGATCTTGAAGCCATCGCAGCTGGCCAGCAAAGCGGCATAGACCTTCGGACTGTCGCCCTCGACGACCTCTTCGATGAAGACCTCGTAGGTGACCAGGTGATCGCGATCGGGAATCACCTGGCCGCGGCAAATGAAGGTGAAGGGCTCGCCCGTCACCGGCTGAAAGCGCCAGCCGTCGCGCTTTATGGTGAAGCCCAGGGCCGCCATGTAAAAGGCGAGCGCCTGCACGGCGGCATCGGCCATGAGCGTGCCGGGCATGCAGGGATCGTTCTTGAAGTGCCCCTGATAGAGCCAAGCGTCCTGCGGCACGTCGGCTTCGGCTCGCAGATAGCCGCGCCCCCATGGACCGCCCTCGGGATCGAAGGCGACCACGCGATCGATCAGGCGCATACGACCGCCGGCCATGCCGGGGCTGCGCTGGTGGGCGGCGGCGCGTTCGAAGCCGGCACCGAAGCAGCCGTAAGGATCGCCCGCCCAGAATGCACCGACCTCCTGCTCGGAGAACGCGGTCTTCTGCGTGATGCAGGGAGGAGTGTCCATACGCGCGCCGGCAGCCGGCTCGTCGCGCTCGGCAGACCAGATGACCCCGTCGGACCCGGCCAACTCGGCATCGGAGAAGAAGCCTGCCTGACCGTGACGCACCGAGCTGAAGAGACGATCGCTGATCCTGGAATCGTAGCGAAAGAAGAAAAGCCGCGTGTCGCCAAGCTTGGCATGGCCGTCGATGTGGATCTGATAGCGCAAGGTGTCGCCGGCCGACGGCAAGGGACCGTCATGAAAGGTAATCTCGCAGCCCAACAAGCGGTAGACGCGCTGGTCGCGGTTCAAGAGGTCGACGCCCAGCCAGGAAATCAGCAGCAGATCGGCTTGGCCTGCCTCGATCGCCACGCCCACCGGCATGCGTCCATGGTGCAGGTACCAGCTGTTCTCTCGGACGTCGGTCTCGGTCCAGCAGATGCCGGTGCCCATGGATCCGGCTTCGCCTTCGATGCCGAGCACGCGGTCGGCCAGCAGCAATGGCGGCTCCGGCATGCGGCATTGCCGCCGATAGCCATCTTGCGGCGCGAAGATCGGCCCGAATATGCCCGAGATGCTTCCCGACGCCAATTGCTCGAGTTCTCCGCGATCGAACGAGGGGCCGGAGGGCTCGAGCACCGGCAAGGCCTCGAAGGGTGGATTCTTGGCAAGCGGCATTGTCGCCACCTTAGCCAAGGCATTCGCCTTGGCCTTGATCTCCGAAGACGGGCTCCCTTCGTCGCGCGGCGAAGGGAGCCGTGCCGGAGACGCTTGGCCTGGCGGCGGTTCCATTGTCATGGGCAGTGCCTCTCGAAGGGCAATCGCGATGCCTTGCCCCCAGCTATCGTGGTTCACCGATCCGACCGGGGGAGCCGGCGGCAAGGTATCGAATTGCGGATCGCTGGGAACGGCGGGCCGCTTGGCTTTGAGTGAGATGGGGTCTTGATGCACCGGCAAGGAAAGCGCGATGGCCTCCTCTTTCTCTTGGGCCCGCTCGCCGCGCAGGCGTTGGAAGCGCCCGGCCAGCTCTGCAATCTCGATCGGCACGCCGGCGGCATAGAGGCGGCAGCAAAGGGTCGCCAGCGACATCAGGCCGGTGCCTTGCTTGCTCCTGCGGTCGAGCGGCAGGGCCTGATGCGGACGATCCCCAAGGGTGGCGGCGACGGCAGCGGCCATCATCGCCCTCGGTCCCAAATCTACGAAGACCCTGACGCCGTCCTGCCATGCCCGCAGCAAGGCCGGCCGCAGATCGACCTGAGCGAACCCCTGCTTGGTATAGGCATCCGCGAGGGACTCCGGATCCAAGGAAGCCGGCCCCTCCGTCGCCGTGAAGTAGAAGCGAACATCCTCGCGCGGCCTGGTCGGCAAGGTATGAGACTTTCGCCAAAGCGCCTCGAACCTGCGGGCAAATGGCCCATGGAAGGCGAGGCTCGGCTGCAGCTTGATGGCGTTGCAGCCATCAAGGCCGTCAAGTGCCGCGCGGCAGGCCTCCGGATCGCCGGCAACGAAGCAATGAAGCGGTGAGGTCACCATGGTGACCCAGCAGCGCGTGTGCTTGGCCACGGCGGCTTTCACCTGGTCCAGAGGACCGTTCACCCGATAGGTGTGCCAGTCGGCCCGGCTCCCTTCCGGCAAAGCCCATTGCTGCGCGATTTCCAGGTAGTCACCCGTCAAGCCGGTAAAGAAGCCGGCCTCTTCGAGCGCACTATGAGCGGTCCCATCCCAATCCCAGACATCGTGGGCGACCAGCATCGCCAGTTGGCCGACGGAAAGCCCGATGCAGGCCGGCGCGTCGACGCCAAGAAGCGACCTGAAGATCCGGGTCGTGAAGGCGGCATGAAAGCTGGTCGCATGGCTATGCGGAACGGCGTTTGTCAACGCCGCTTCGTCCTGAAGCAAGGCAAGGCACCGCTGGGTCGTCGCAGCACCGTTACGGGCAATGAAGTCATCCAAGCCATCAGGGAAAGCCTGCAGGAGCTCCAGCCCGGCACCGGGATAGACCGACCCCAAGGCCGGATAGAGGAATGCGACCTCGCCGGGCGGCGGTCCTTCGCCAAAGGCAATGCCCAAGCCTGAAGGTACATCCCCTTTCACTAAGGCCGCTGCTGCCCTCTGTCTGCGCTTTTCCAGATCGGACCTTGACTTGGCGGCTATGGCAACCCGGCACGCGCCAGCTGGTTCTCCTTCGCCACCGGCTAGGAGCAGCTTAGCCAACTCCTCCCTGCTGCCGGCTGCGGCAAGAACGAGATGGGGGGCTTCCCTCCGGCTCCCGAAACCAGGTTGCAAGCGGGCGGCTTCCAGCGCGACCTCTTGGTACTGTCCGGTGAAGGAGCGGACAGCAGCCGGGCTGGCGGCGGGAGAACTGCCATCCGTCATTGCCTGGCCCGAGGACTGCAGTATGAGTTTCTCCACCAGCTGCTGGCAGCCGGTAACGCAATGGGCTCGACCCAAGGTCCCCGCAGCACTGGCCGCGCCCGCCTCTCTGGTCGATGCTTTGCTCTTGATGATTGCCAGGATTTGGTCGCCGTCGCGCTCGGCGTCGGCACGCCGCTTCAGCGCGAAGAGGATCGCCGCATCGGCCGCCGGCGAAGGATCGCCGATGACCTCTTCGCATGCGCGGCGATGCACCTCTTCCTGCGAAATGTCGACGGCGCCCGCCAGGACAAGATCCAAACGCCCGCTCAGCAGCTCTTGCTCGGCAATCTCTATCGCGGTCAGTCCGGACAGCTCTTCGCTCGACAGGCTGAAACCGAGGCCCTGGAGGTCGAGCTGCACATTGACACGGTTGGTCACCAGATTGGGCATGGCGCCGGTGACCCAGCCGGCACCCTCACCGTGCGGTATCGCCGACTCGACGGAGCGGGCGTCCAGGCCGCTTTCGCTGCGGCCATTCTCGATCTCCTCGATGGCGCGCCAGACGAGCCCGATCCGCCCAGCCTCCACGTCGCAGCCCATGCCGACGATGCACCCCGATCTTTCCGGCGCCGGCAGGGTGACGCCCTCGACGGCTGAAAGAGCGGCCTCCAGAGTCAAGACCTGCTGGCCCAAGCTGTTGGCCAGATCGACCGGGGGAAACCTGAGCTGGGTCAGCGGCAATTGCGCGCTTTCCACTCTCAACCGGGCAGGATCGCATGCCTCGGCGAAGAGGGCGCGCGCGATCTCGTCCAAACCGCGTTGCTGGCCAACGATCGCGCCGATGCCGCAAACGACGACGTCGTCTTCCAGGCGTTGCGGAGGCTTGTGCAGTTCCGGCCCCCGCGCGACCCCGACGGGCCTAGGCCGGTACTCCTCGATCACCATATGCGCGTTGTTGCCGCCGAAGCCAAAGTTGGAAATGGCCGCCCGCCGCAGGTCTTGGTTCGGCCAGGCCTCCTGAGACAAGAGCGGCCTGAAGCGGCCGTCGCGAAAGCCGTCGAATTCCGCCTCCGCATTCAGGCTAGCAGGCATGACGCCTGTTCTCATCGCTCCCATCACCTTTATCGTGGCGGCGATTCCGGCAACGGTGATGAGGTGACCGGTATTCGACTTGAGGGAGCCGACCGGCAAGCCTTGGCTGTGCGGCAGCAGCCGGCGAAGGCTGGTGAGTTCGGCATTGTCGCCGATCGCCGTCCCTGTTGCATGGCATTCCACCAAGGAGACGCTTGCCGGGTCCAGCCCGTCTTCCAGATAGGCGGCCTCCATGGCGCGAAGCTGGCCGGCACTGGAGGGCGAGAGCAGGCCTTTGTCGCGCCCGTCGTTCGATAGGCCGATCGCCCTGATCACCGCATGAATCCGGTCACCGTCGCTGACGGCCGTCTCCAGTCGCTTCAGCACCAGAGCAGCCGCCCCCTCCGATGGGATCAAGCCGTCGGCCTGGCGATTAAAGGGCCGGCTGCGGCCGGTGGGGCTCAAGGCCTTGATCTGGGCAAAGCCCAGATGGAGGAAGATGTTGTCGCAGGCATTGAGGCCGGCAGCCACGGCCACATCGACCGTCCCGGCTTGCAGATAGCGGCAGGCGTAGTGCAAGGCGTAGAGCGAGGAGGCACAGGCTGCATCGAGACAGAAGGCAGGCCCGCGCGCCCCGATCGCCGCCGCCAAGAGGTGAGCCGGCCGGCCGGAGCCGAAACGATTGCTCCAGCGCGGCGCCTGAGCGTGCTGCACAGCCCGCAGCGCCGGCTCGATTTGGATGCGGTGGGCCAGCTCCATCATGCCCTTCGTCGGGTAGGAGAGATTGCCGACCACAACGGCCGCCCGGTCGCTGCTCAAGCTCTCGCGGCCAGCGTCCTCCAAGGCCTGACGGGAGGCTTCCAGAAGCCAAAGGACCCCCGGGTCCTCGCCGAGAAGAGCGTCCTTCGCCAAGAGAAAGGCGTCGGGCTGAAAGACCTCGTCGAAGCCGGTGACGAAGCCTCCGCGGAAGGGAAGCTTGCGCGCGCCTGTCAAGCGATCGAGCAGGGGTCCCGGTGCGACCGGCCAGCGCCCGGCCGGGACCTCGGTCAGGAGATCGCGTCCCTCCGCCACCGCCTGCCAGAGCGCATCCGCGGATAGCGCTCCAGGCAGCACGGCACCTTGGCCGACGATGGCAACAGGCTCGAACGGCATGGAAGGATCAAAGGGCCCTGGACTGCTGCGGCGCCGGCGACATGACAATGGGCCTCGTCTTCGTCGCTGTGCCGCTTTGCTTACCTTCGACGCCGCCCAGTCCGCAGAAGAGTGTCTCCGGCTCCGCCCCGGCCGCGCCGTGGAAGAGTTGAGCGAGGAAGGCCTCCGCACCGACATCCTGGGGAATGAGCGCGATGCCGCGTGCCTCGAACTGCGCGCGCACCTCCTCGTTGGCCATGCCGCCGGCCCATGGCCCCCAGTTGACGGACAACACCCGGTGTTCGGACGATTGTTGTGCAACACCCAGGCCGCACGATTGAGCACCTCGTTGGCCATGGCATAGTCGGCCTGGCCGGCATTGCCGTAGCGCGCGGCGATCGACGAGAAGAGGGCGATAAAGCGCAAGGGGTCCTCGCCCACGGCGGAGACGATGGACCGCAAGCCATCGACTTTGGTTCGGAACACGCGATCGAACTGCGCTTCCGTCTTGTCCCTGATCAGCTTGTCCGCCAGCACGCCGGCGCCGAAGACGATGCCGCCGACGGGACCCCACTTTGCGCGCGCCTGGGCCACCGCGCTTCGCGTTGCTTCGCGATCGGTGATGTCGAGCGCGCAGTACTCGGCTTCGCTGTCTGTCAAGGTTATCGCGGCAAGCGTCTCCTCTATTTCGCGAGACGCCGACAGGCGATCGGCTGCCTTGGAGATATCCGACAGCGAGACGGAGCGGCCCTCGCCCGACATGCGCCGCGCCAAGGCCGAGCGCAGCTCCTTTAGCTCCAGATCGCGGGCAATGCCGCTTGGCCAGGGCTCCAGAGTGCTGCGCCCCAGCAAGAGGAAGCGCAGCGGCAAGGCCGCGGCCAGCCGCTTGACCACCGCCGCGGTCACGCCGCGCGCACCGCCCGGAACGACGACCAGTGAGCCGGGCGGCAGCATGAGGCCCGCCTCACTCGAGGCGACGGCCGGCTTGACCAGGGGAACCAGTCGACGACCGGCCGCCATCAAAGCGACCTCGGGGTCGTCGTCGCCGCTCAGCACCTCTTCGACCACTCTGGCCGCAAGGACCCTATCGGACTGACCGCGTCGTTCGAGGTCGATCGCCTTGACCCGGCTCTTCGGCCACTCTTGCCGCGCCGTCTTGGCCAGACCGGACGCACCGCCGGCCGCGGCATCATCAAGCGACGTCAGCGTGCGTCCGAAGGCTCCGCCGCTGTCCTGCAGCACGTAGAACTGGCCGCCGCCAGAGGTCATGGTCTCGGCGATCGCCTTGGCGGTCATCAGCAGATTGAGGCTGCGTTGCGTGCCGTCCAAGCCGGGCTGCAAAGGGGCCGTGGTGATGACGACATCCGCACCCGCAGACGGTGCCTGCACCACCTTGGCCGTCCTGCCGGAGGCTTCGAACGCGCTCACCAAGGCGCTGGCGAGCGAGCCATCCTCGCCGGTGACCTCGATCGGACGATTGCTGGGCGGAAGGGGCGCAGATTTGGAAGCAGCCTTTTCCTCCAGCGCGACGAACTGGTGATGCAGGCCAAGCCAATCGGCCTCCTTCACCAAGCCCTCGCTCAAGGACGGCACCACGTCGCTTGCCGTCGATGCGGAGGGCGCTGTCAGCGGTGTCGCGGAGGGTGCGATCGCCTCTGCGATCTGCCCCAGCGTCCTGAGCTCCGCCAAGCGTGAGGGATCGATCTCTGGCATCTCCGGCAGGCGCTGCTGCAGCGCCGAGAGGATCTCCACCTGCTTGATCGAGTCGATACCGAGCTCCGCCTCGAGGTCCATGCCGGGCTCAAGCATCTCGGCCGGGTAGCCGGTCTTCTCCGCCACCACGGCCCGCAGCACTGCTGACACCGCCTCATCTGGCGCATTGCTTGTCTCGGCCGCCGTCGCCGGAGCCTCGACCGCCGGATGAGCGGACGGCTCTTCCTCCGCCTGCTTCGGCGTCGCAATTGAAAGCGCTTCTGCGATCTGCCCCAGCGTCCTCAGCTCCGCCAACCGCGAGGGATCGATCTCAGGCATCTCAGGCAGGCGCTGCTGCAGCGCTGAGAGAATCTCCACCTGCTTGATCGAGTCGATACCCAGCTCCGCCTCCAGGTCCATGCCGGGCTCCAGCATCTCGGCCGGATAGCCGGTCTTCTCCGCCACCACAGCCCGCAGCACCTCGGAGACTGCCGCATCTGCCTCAGCTTCTGAAGGCGAGCCTAGCGCGGGAGCCTCGACCGGTGCCCCCGCGGCCACCTCCTCATTCCCTGGCACCGGCGCTATCGTGATCGCCTCGGCGATCTGTCCGAGCGTCCTGAGCTCCGCCAAACGCGAGGGATCGATCTCGGGCATCTCCGGCAGGCGCTGCTGCAGCGCCGAGAGGATCTCCACCTGCTTGATCGAGTCGATGCCGAGCTCCGCCTCCAGGTCCATGCCGGGCTCCAGCATCTCGACCGGATAGCCGGTCTTCTCCCCGACCACCGCCCGCAGCACGTCGGAGACTGCCGTATCCGCCTCAGCGTCTGCTTGCGAGCTGGGCGCGGGAACCTCGACCGGCACCCCTGCGGCCGCCGTCTCATGCCTCCGCGCCGGCACTATCGCGATCGCCTCTGCGATCTGCCCCAGCGTTCTCAGCTCCGCGAGGCGCGAGGGGTCGATCTCGGGCATCTCCGGCAGGCGCTGCTGCAGCGCCGAGAGGATCTCCACCTGCTTGATGGAATCGATACCCAGCTCCGCCTCCAGGTCCATTGCAGGCCCAAGCATCTCCGAGGGGTACCCCGTCTTCTCCGCCACGACTGAGAAGAGAGTCTGCGCCGCCCCACTTTCTGCCTGATCGCGCGCCCCTTCGTCTTGCGCAGCCCCGTCGTTCGCCGGGCCACTTACAAGGCTAAGCGGGGCGACCTGCGACAGAGGCGTGGGCGCCGCATCTTTCTGAGTTTCATTCAGCCCCGTCGGAGAGGACGCGCGGCATGGAGTTACGCTTGCCAAGCTGCCGGGATCGGCCGCACAGGATGCTGCACGACGAGCCTGCGAGCTGCCGATCCCCTCGATCCTGTTCGGCGCCTCCAGAGGTGGCATGGTGCGCAGGCCGGGAAACGCGCTCGCCCGCACTTGAGGTATAGGCGGCTGCGGCAAGGCAGCGGGAGCCGCCAACCGCCCCGGCTGCTCGCCGCCAATCCGTTTCATGACGTCTTCCGTCGCCGTCACGAAGGCACGGTGCGACGCTGTCACCTGATCCAGATAGTAGCGCTGTTCATTCGCCAGGCGTTCGTGGAAGGCAGACAATTCCTGAAGGGATTGCGCATCGATTGACATTTCACTCTCCATCTTTTCTCTCGCTGCCCCTTCCAGCATGCCGACCTTGCCAAGCAGGGCAGGCTCTAAGGGCAGCCCCGGCCCGGCTTCCGCGCGACCGCGATTCAAAGGAAGACTGTCCACGGCGGGCTGCAGTGGCGGTTGCGGCACCTTCACTTGCGGTGCCTCTCTTTTCGGCGGGGTTTGCTTGCTCGGATGATTGGGATCGGGCGCTGGCGGCGGCTGGTAGTTCGCGCCGTTCAGCATGATTTCGTGCGGTTTGGGATCGGGGCGCCGCTCCGGGGCGGGCGCTTCCTCCCAAAGTGCTGCGAGGTTGAGGCTATGGCCATCCAATGCCAAGAGGCCCAAAGCACGATTGAGCGCGCTCACGCCATCCAGCTTTTTCGCATCCAGAGAGATGGCGCGGTGCGGCCGATCACCCAGGTTGGCGGCGACGAGCCCGCTCAGAACCGACGACGGCCCGACCTCGATGAAGGTTCTCACTCCCTCGCCATAGAGCGCCTCGAGGGTTTCGCGGAACCGTACAGGCTCGCTCACCTGACCTGCCAAGCCCTTGCGGATGGCATCGGGGTCCGCAGCGTAGGGCTTGGCGGAGGCACCTGCGTACACACGCTTGGAGGGGTGGCCAAAAGAGATCTCGGGTAGATATTGGGCAAGGCGCTGCGAAGCCTCAGCCACCAGCGGCGAGTGGAACGCGGTCGCGACCTCCAGACGCCGGCAGCGTACGCCGGCAGTTTGAAACAGCCCCTCCGCCCGCTCGACCTCCGCAAGCCGGCCGGAAACGACGACCTGATCGGGCCCGTTGTCGTTAGCCAGTGTCAGCTGACAGCCGGCGTCGCGCAGCACCGTCTCCACCCTCTCCCGATCGCAGAGGACTGCGAGCATGGCGCCGGGTTCCGATGCCGAGGAGGCCATGGCCTCGCCACGCACGCGTGCGATCTTTATGGCATCCTCGGCCGAATAAGCACCGGCCGCATGAAGCGCCATGATCTCGCCGAAGCTGTGTCCGGCCATTACCTCACCGGCAATCCCCAGCGCATCGAGGATAGCCAAATGGGAGAGAGCGACGGCGCCTATGGCAGGTTGGGCAACCTCGCTACGGGTCAGCTGACGACGCTGGCGATCGCTCCCCTCCTGATCGAAGGCCGGGATCGGAAAGACCAGTCGGTCCAACCGGCTGCCCTCTAGAGCATCCATATCGGCCAGACGATCCCACACCTGGCGTGCGGCCTCGAAGTTCATCGCCAGACCGGCGCCCATCGAGAGATACTGGCTGCCCTGGCCCGAGAAGAGGAAGGCCACCTTACCGCGATCGGGCAAGGGACCGGTGGCATAGACGACGTCGCCCGTGTCGAGCGGCATGCCGGCCGCTATGGCTGCCTTGGCTCTCTCGGCCAGGCGTTGAATGTCACTCTTCGTGCCGGCCACGATCGCCAAGCGATGCGCCGCCGCTGCAGCAAAGGACTGCTGAGCGCCGTAGGCTTCGCCAGGAAGGTCGCCGTCGTCGCGTATCCTCTCTGTTAGCTGCTGCAATGACGCCTGCAGCGCCAAGGCGCTGTCGGCCGCGAGCAGGAACAGCTCGCTGGGTGCGAAGCGCAGGCGCTGGGCGGTGATGCCGGGCCCGCGATACTCTTCGAGCGTGACATGGAAGTTGCTGCCGCCAAAACCGAAGGAGCTGACCGACGCGCGGCGCGGATGGTCGCCGGACCTGATCCACGGCCGCGCCTCGGTGTTCAGATAGACAGGCGAATCGGATATCGCCAGCTTGGGATGCGGCGCACGCACATTGATCGTCGGCGGCAAGACTTTGTGCTGAAGCGCTAAGGCTGCCTTGATCATGCCGGCCGCCCCGGCAGCCGACTTGGTATGGCCGATCTGCGACTTGACCGAACCCAGGGCGCACCACTGCTTGGCGCCGCCTTCCTTGTCGGTGAAGACCTCCCTTATGCCGCCGAACTCGGCCGCGTCGCCCGCCTTGGTTCCCGTCCCATGGGCTTCGATCAGCTCGACGCTGGAAGGCCCATAGCCGGCCGCCTCGTAGGCCCGCCGCAAGGCACGTGCTTGCCCCCCTGATCTCGGTGCGTAGACACTATTGCCCAAACCGTCGGAGGAAGTGCCGATCCCCTTGATCACCGCATAGATGTGATCGCCGTCCCGCTCAGCGTCGGCGAGACGCCTGAGCGCCAGCAGGCCGCATCCTTCGCCCATCAAGGTGCCGTCGGCATCGTCGGAGAAGGGGCGGCAGGCCCCGCTGGGGGACATTGCCGGCGTCTTCGAGAAGCACATGTACATGAAGATGTTGTTGAGCGCGTCGGCGCCGCCGGTGATGACCAGGTCGGACTCGCCCAGCTGCAGCTCCTGGACGGCAAAGCGCGCTGCCGCCAAGGAAGATCCGCACGCCGCATCGGCGGCGAAGTTGGTGCCGCCCAGATCCAGCCGGTTGGCGATCCGCCCGGCGACGACATTGCCCAAGAGGCCTGGGAAAGTGCTCTCGCGCCACTCGGTGAAGCTGGCGCTGATCCGATCGGCCACGGCCAGCGATTCGGCCTCGCTCATGCCTTCCGCGCGCATCGCCCGGAGCCACTTGGGTCGGTTCAGGCGGCTCGCCATATCGGCGATCAGCTCGGTACCGGCGGCGACACCCAGAACCACGCTGGTGCGCTCGGGGTCGGCCTGGCGAAAGGCGCGCGCGCGCACCTCGCCCAAGAGCTGCTTGGCCACATAGAGCGCCATCAGCTGAACCGTATCGGTCGTCTCGACGACGTTGGGCGGCGTGCCGAAGGTGAGCGGATCGAAAGGAAAGGCCGGAATGAAGGCGCCGCGTTGCGAGTAGGTCTTGTCCGGGACCTTGGGATCGGGGTCGTAGTAGTCTTCCGCCGACCAATGGCTGGCGGGGATGTCGCCGGTCGTATCGCGCCCTTCGACGATGTCGCGCCAATAGCCGATGGTGGTGCCCCGACCGGGGAAGAGGGCACCCAGACCGACGATGGCGATATCGTTCGACGTGTTGCTCTTGGCGTTCATCAGCATTTGGATCCCTTGATCAAGCCAGGCGCAGCGGCCGAGGCCGATAGTCGAAGAGCGCCGATGGAACGGTAATACCGGCAGTGCGTAGCTGTTGGGCCCGGGTGACCTGGGCGGCGCCTTCAAGGATGTTCAAGCCGATCTGCTGGACAGACCGCTGATCCGGATGCTCGAGGAAGCTGTCTTTGACCCAGCCGTTGAAGGCGCCCATCGCCGGCCCGCACCAGATCTGATAGTCGCTGCGCCGATCAGCGAGACCCTCGCGCGCCCAATGCGCGCCCATGAAGAGAAAGCGCCTGAAGACCAAGGCCATCTGCCGTTTGGGATCGCCGTCTGCCTTCGCCGCCGCTTCGGGGCTGCGCTTGGCCAGATGCTCCCTGGCCTTTGCCCAAGCTTCTTCAATACTCTCTTGCAAAACCGCCGTCTCCAGCCACTGCCGCTCACGCGTCGAGAGCTCGGAGAAGCTGTCGTGTCGGCGGTAGATCTCGTAGAGCCGTAAGCCCTTCACCGCGAACATGGTGCCGCGCTTGAGCACTTGGACCTTCACGCCCAGCTCGAACATGTCGGAGGCCGGCGCCATGATGACGTCGAACATATCGGCTTCGGCGAGCATCAGCCGCCCCTCTTCGGAGAGGCCGGACTCGAGCGCGCTTTGGTTCACGGAACCGGTCAGGATGTAGTCGGCGCCCAGCTTGTAGGCCGAGGCCGCAGCACCGGGCGTGCCGATGCCGCCGGCCGCGCCCAGGAAAATCGGCCGGCGATAATCATGCTTCGCCACCACGTCGCTGCGAACCTGAGCGATGGTGTGAAACAGCGAGGCCAGTGGCCGATTGTCGGTATGCCCGCCGGAATCACCCTCGACCGTGAGCGCCTCGGCCACCGGCAGGCCGCTCTGCAGCTGGGCCTGCTCCGCAGTGATCTGCCCCGAGGCCACCAAGTCGCGCAGGATGGCCTGACCGGGCGGCTCCAGGAATGCGCGCGCCACTTCCGGCCGAGAGATCTTGGCGAAGACCTCGGTCCTGCGTTCGATCGAACCGTCGGGCCGGCGTGTGAGGCCGGCTGCCGAATAGCGCACGATCTGCGGCGACAGCTTCATGTAGGCGGAGGCCGAGAGGACGCGAACGTCGCTCTCCAGAAAGAAGTCCACGAGCTTGCGCTCTTCGTCCGGCTTGTCCGGCGCGTTGATCAGGTTGGCGCCCCACGGCTGTCCCGGGCCGAGTGAGGCCTTGATCTCGTTCAGCGCCTCGCCAATGGTCTCGACCCTCAGGCCGGCGCTGCCGAAAAACCCGAAAAATCCGGCATTGACGGCCGCAACCACCATCCGTGCCGTGGCTATGCCGCGCGCCATCTCGCCGACGACATAGGCGAAGCGACAGCCGTGCTTCGCGGCAAAACCCGTGCCTCCCAGCCATTCCGGATAGAGTGCGGGCAGAAGGCCGGCCAAGCGCCCACGCGCGCCAAGATCAGACTTCTCCGAGGACGGCCAAGACGTCGGCTGCCCGCTTTCATCGGCCGGCACCGCAATACGGCCACGGTCCGGAAGCTCGAACAGAGCTGCCGGTTGACGAAATGCCTTTACGCAGCCCACAAGCGCCTTTCCGCACTCGGCATCAAAGCCCGCGCCGCTAAAGCTAGAGCCGGCAGTCGGCTCGTCCGCCCGAAAGCCGGCGGCCGTCGCGCTTCGCGCGCCGAATACGGCACCCATTGATACACTGCTCACCCAGAGTCCCGCCTCTTAATCCCCAAGGTGAATATAGTAGCGTGCGGGGACTCTACATTCCAGATGACCAGGAGTACGGGCGCCGCCTAACCATATGGCTAGGTCCTATTGTTCAAGAGATAATAATAGAAATCTGAAATCTATTGGAGATAGTTTTCTTGGTGATAATCGCCTCTGTCGTGTATCGAAGGGGACAGTCATGACTATCCTGCACCCTTCGGCCGAAGCCGGATTCTCCAAGGCCTCGGCGACCTATGCCGGCGGACGCCCAGGCTACCCGCCGGCCATCGATACTTGGCTGACCAAGGGCCTTGGCCTCGAACCCGGGCATAAGGTGCTGGACCTCGGGGCCGGGACCGGCAAGTTCACCGCCCACCTCGTCGAGGCCGGAGCCGCGGTGACGGCAGTCGAGCCGGTGGCCGCCATGCGCGAGACGCTGCGGCGCGCGCTCCCGACTGTCCCGGCATTGGACGGCACGGCCGCCGCGATCCCGCTCGACGATGCCAGCGTCGACGCGGTGGTCTGTGCCCAGTCCTTCCACTGGTTCGCCACGCAAGAGGCGCTGGCCGAGATGGCCCGGGTCTTGCGACCGGAGGGCAGGCTGGCGCTGGTCTGGAACGTACGCGACGAGGCCGTCGATTGGGTAGCGGCCCTGACCCGCATCATGGCGCCCTACGAGGCCGGCACACCGCGCTTCCGCGACGGCACTTGGCGCCGCCATTTCCCCGGCGCGTGCTTCTCCCGGCTGCAGGAAAGCCGCTTTTCACACAGCCACTGTGGCCCCTTCGAGCGGGTGGTGGTCGATCGCACTCTGTCGGTCAGCTTCATCGCCGCCTTGGAGGCGAACCGGCGCGCCCGGGTAGCCCGCCAGGTCCGTACGCTTCAGAAGCGCTATCCGGCCCTGGCAGACCCGCAGGGCGTCGCCTTCCCCTACGAGACGCTCGCGGCCTGGGCCTCCAAAGTTCAGGTCAGGGCCGACAGCCTGCCCGAAGCTCAATCGAGCAAGGCCGCCTCCATCGGATAGCTTGACAGCATTTCATAGCCCTCCTCGGTGATGAGCACCTGCTCTTCGAGCTTGACGCCGTCGCGTTCGCCTTTGGGGCCCATATAGCTTTCGACGGTGAGGACCATGCCGGCCTCGAGCGTGCCGTCATAGGGGTTCGGGCCACGGTGAGCCGGGTTGATGCGGGGATACTCGTCGCACATGCCGACGCCGTGGTAGATGCAAGGATAGGCGTTGTCCCGGCAGTCCTCGGGAATCGGGAAGGACATTTTCTGAATCTCGCGGAAGGTGATGCCGGGACGGACCAGGGCGAGGTTGTGCTGCACCTCGTCATGGGCGAGGCGATAGATCTCCTTCTGCCGCCTGGTCGGCCTGTCGGGACCGCAGTGGAAGGTCCGGGAGATGTCGCAGAAGTAGCCCAGCGGCCCGACCATGTCGGTGTCGAAGGCGACCAGGTCGCCGGACTCGATAACGCGCTGCGTGGCTTCCTGAAGCCAAGGGTTGGTGCGCGGGCCGGACGCCAGCATACGGCCGTCGTGCCAATCGCCGTGATTTGCCAGATTGGTGTAGTTCAAGAGGCCCCAGAGCTGCAGTTCCGTAACGCCGGGCCGCAAGGCCTCTTTCATCTTCGCGATGCCCAGTTCGGCGACGGCGATCGACCACTTGATGCACTCGATCTCGTCGGCCGACTTGATGATCCGCGCTTTCTCGGCGACCACGGCGCCATCGATGACCTCCAGCCCGCGCTGCAGGCAGGCCTGGGTCACGCTGGGATTGATGTCTTCGATCGCAACGCGGCGCTTGTCGCTGCCGATCTCGCGCAAGTAGGTGACCAGGGAGTCGGCAAACAGCCGCGCGTTGTCCGCGATGTTGTCGCCGGCATCGAAGTAGGTGATGTAGTTCGCCCTATCCACCCGATCGATCAGCGCGCCACCCCCATAGGCGCCGTGAATCACCGTCGGGCCGTCTTGCGCCATGAAGAGATAGGTGGAGTGAACGCGGGACTGAAAGAGCGCGTAGGTGGCGTAGTCCACGGCGTAGCGCAGGCTCAGCGGATTGACCATCACCAGCGCCGCCACCTCGGCAATCCGCATCTGCTCGCGCAGCCGCCCGGCGCGGTAGCGATAGAGGCGTTCATGATCAATCTCCGGCAGGCTGCGGTACTGGCGCAAGTCACTCCAGTTGTCGTTGACGGTGAGATCATCGGGAGTAATCGGTCCGGCGCCTGGCACGGGGTCAGTCCTTTCTTGCCGCCTGTGTGGCTGGGAATCCCGCCGCACCTGCTATCGCGGCGCGGCGCCCAACCTCCGGCCTTGTCATAGCGTGGTCATCTTGGAGATCAAGGCGAACCGACAAGGATTTTAGCGCTGATTACCCTGACATAGCGATCTTGGGGATGGTCAATTGGGCAGTTGGTGGAGGCCCGGATCAGCGTGCCCTCTTCGTTGACAACGATCCCGTCGGCGCAGAGAACCTCGATGATCGGATCCCGCTAGCCCCCATAGGGCGGCGGTCCACCGCAGAGCACCGGATAGCTAGGCGACATGATCTTGCCGTAGAGACCCAGGAGACAGTCCGCGCCGACGATCAGGTTATGCGGCTCTTTGTTCGGCTTCAAGTTACCTTGTGCATCATATGCGCGGGGAAAGACGACACCGCTATCGCTCTGAAACACTGCCGATACCTGAAGCGCACGGCGGCTGATCTCCATCACCGCGACTTGCGCTTGTTGCGGTTCCGGACTCCGCGCGCGGCCTCCTTCTAGACCAAATCCTGGGACACTGCTCTGCTTCCGTCTTCGCGGCCCATCCGATCGCCCAGCCGCACATCGGTGCGCTGCCAAACAACCTAAGCCGACACTGCCCGATCGGGGTCGGCGGCTCTCGGGTCCATCGTCCAGAGCACTTGCGCCTTGCGGTCCAGATCTGAGCCGATAACGTACAGAGTCTTTCGCACATTTTGCTGGGGTTGGTGGCCCCGAATCCCTCAGGCTTTCAGTCGCCAGACGGAGAAGCCAATAGAGGAGGCCAGAGCCACCATGGACGAGGATAACACGAAGGGCCTGTCGAACGTGGTCCGGATCGACGACGGTCGGATAGAAGATCATCTGAGGCAGATCGTGCGCGGCAGTGTCGAGGAGACACTGAACAGCTTGCTGGAGGCCGAAGCTGACCGGCTTTGCAATGCAGGGCGCTATGAGCGCAGTGAAGCGCGCCGCGACACACGAGCTGGCAGCTACGAGCGCAAGCTGCACACGACGGCCGGAGAGGTGAAGCTGAAGGTGCCGAAGCTTCGCACGCAGACCTTCGAGACGGCGATCATCGAGCGCTATCGCCGGCGCGAGAACTCGGTCGAAGAGGCCCTGATGGAGATGTACCTGGCCGGTGTGTCGGTGCGCCGGGTGGAGGACATCACCGAGGCCCTGTGGGGCACACGGGTGAGCCCCGGCACGGTCTCGAACCTGAACAAGAAGATCTATGCCCAGATCGAGGTTTGGCGGAACCGACCGATCGAAGGTAAGCACCCTTACCTCTACCTGGACGGCATTGTCCTGAAGCGCTGCTGGGCCGGTGAAGTCCGCAACGTCTCACTGCTGGTGGCGATTGCCGTCAACGCAGACGGCTTCAGGGAGATTCTCGGGATTGTCGAGGGAGCTAAGGAGGACAAGAAGGGCTGGAGCAGCTTCCTGAAGCACCTCAAGGAGCGTGGTCTCAAGGGAGTCGAGCTGATCGTTTCGGATGCCTGCCTGGGACTCGTCGAGAGCGTGGCAGAGTTCTACCCAAAAGCCCAATGGCAGCGCTGCGTCGTCCATTGGTACCGCAATGCTTTCAGCAACGTGCCGGCCAGCAAGATGCGCGAAGTCGCTCTGATGCTGAAGGCAATCCACGCCCAGGAAGATCGCGACGCCGCCCGCGCCAAGGCAGATCAGGTCGCTGCCAAACTCAAGGACATGAAGCTCCCCAAGGTGGCGGAGTGGCTTGAGGAGACGGTGGACGAAACCCTTGTTTACTACGCATTTCCTGAGGAGCATTGGCGTAGGATCAGGACCAACAATCCCCTCGAGCGCATCATGCGGGAGATCCGGCGGCGAACCCGTGTCGTTGGGGCTTTTCCCGACGGCCAATCAGCCCTCAACCTGGCCGCGGCCAGGTTGAGGCACATCGCTGGCACCAAGTGGTCCAGCAAGCGCTATATGAACATGGATCTGCTCAAGCAGCAGGACATGGTTGCCTGATGGGACAGGCTACCAACCCCAATGTGCGAAAGAATCTGGACACTACCTCTGAGCCAACTGGGCAGTTGGTCAAAGCGCGCACCAGAGTGCCGTCTAGGCGCACGATTGCGCGACCTCCTGGAGGATCTTGATCAGTGGCCGGTACTGGTCTCTGAGGAGGCCGTCCCTACACTGGCAGTGATGGCCAGGGTTACCTTAATATCATATAAACTTAAGTCCAGATCACCAGCTATTTACTTCTTGTAGCCCCACGTATTATATCTCAACAAGATTTTAATCTTCGCTCACTCATGAACCAAAATAACTTACAATATTACAATTAAGCTGTACCTTTTTGCTGTACTAACTTTGTGATTCAAACTTTGTGCTGATTTGAGAAAAGCGTGTCCCTCGCACGCGTTCCTCCAGAAACATACAGTTTTTTTATGAAATCGGTATCTATCATCTTGCATATTTCAGTCACAGAATTGCCCTCCACTCTCAGGTGAATAGGAGGGATGCATACGTAGATCCCGAATCAGCTCTGGGTCAGATGCACCCGTGTATTTCTTGCCTATCACCATCATAGAGAAGTACCGACAAATACCCAACGCTTTTCCGTGCAATCCATATTTATGCATAAGGTACTCGTCAAACCACATTGCTAAATGCACCTCCCGGCTAGTTGTCGTGCTGTTTATTGCGGCCGCAAGCAATTCCACAATTTCAGGCCTGCTAACGGTATACTCGATGGCATTCATTAAGTCGCAAAAAGGGACCGGTCGACCCGTTCCAAGAAGAATACCCGAACCCTTTAGTTTCGAATCTTCTCTCACTTCATCCAATTTTTTCACCCAGGGATACTCGAGCATCTCAGGATGAGCTATTTCATCGTTGTTGGCACTCAAGGTCTCGTGTCTCCCCATTTTCTCCATTGTGAAAACCTGATTTTCGCCCGCCCAAACTGGCTGAGAACAACATCAATTCGAGCCAGCGTGTGTTCTTCTGGCTCAACTCTCACCAACGGCAGCGCAGCACAGCAGAGACCCCAAGCCCGCCGGTCACCCAGAGGAAGAGGTAGTCACCCGCCCGAACGCCCTCCGGCACCTGCCACTCCAGCCTTTCTCCGGCATTCAGGCTCTTGAGATTGATGTTGGGGTTCTTCTTCGGATCACCGCTGACGACCCAGGAGCTCGCGGATTTCCTCCGCACTCGAGAGGAGGCGGGCTTGGTATCCTCCTCTCCCTCTTGCCGCCACCAGGGTGCAGGATCGAGCCCGCGAGTCGCCTCGTCCAGATACCTGGTCGAGACTGCGGCCGTCTCTCTGCCATCGCCACCCAACACGAAGCCCAAGAATGTCCCTGTTCCCTGCAGCCAAACCGGCGCCCCGAACGACCCCCGAACGAGAGGTTCGCGCAGTTTGAGCAAGAAGTAGAGATCGCTCAGGGCCTGCAGTACTTCTCCACCCTGACGTCCGCCAGAGGACCATTCGCTAGAGAAAGCGAAGACCTCCACCGAATCGCCAATATGGCTTTCCGGATTCGCTAGGCTCACCTCCTGGGAAACAGGAACTCGAAGCTCGACGGCCAGCGTGATGATGGCCAAATCCGATGAACCGAAGTTGACCTCCGCCACTGCGTCATCACTCGTCGCAGCCCAACGTTTCCAGGATCCCAGTAGAACCTCCCCCGGCGCCATCCAGGGCAAGCGCACCTCTACTTCGGGAGGAAAAGCTGACGAGCTATCGCCCTCCACCGTTGACAAAGGAGTAACAACGTGACGGGGCGAGATCAGAAGACCCGAGCAGCGGACGCGGTCCTCGCCAGGGTGAAACACCCCCGCGACCAGCATGCTGGAGCACGGCGCCTCCGCACTCCTCAATGAGCGCAACAAACCTGGTAGTTGCGCAACGGCCGCCCCGTGCTCCTCCAACCGTTTTCCAATAATGGCATACCCCGGTTCCTGCGCGACCATCTCGGCGATGGCGACCGCCATGCTTGCCGGGGTCAATGCGCGCTCGTTCCCTTGCTTCTCAGCATAAAGGCGCAGCGCATTCACCAGGCCTTCGTGAAGATCGACGTCCTTGACATCCAGTGGAGCAATCGCACCGGAGAGGCCGATCGCATCCCGATAGCCCTTCCAATCGAGTCCGGCGGATTGCAGGGCTTCGGGTATCCGCGAGTCGATCTCGGCAAGCGCGACAAGGGCGGTGGAGCGGGTGACGCCCTCTTCCTTCGTGGTCTTGGCCTCAATGCGTTGCTGCTGCGCGCCGGCCAACATGGAAATCATCTGGTCCAGCTCGGCATCGTCCGTCGCAAGATTGAGGTCTTTGATACTTATAAGCTTACGCATCTTTCCGCGGAGCCCCAGCTCTCTTGGCCACAGTTTGCTGTACCCTACACTACAAACTCAAGCTTGAAAATCCTCAGGCAGATTGCATTAGGGGTTTAACATCGCCTACGTCCAGCCCTGCACTCCGAACAGAGGCGTCGTGGTCCAAAGCCTACAAATGATAACAATGCATAAATCGCAAAACCAACTCACTTCAAGTATTTGATTCAATTTTTCTCCAAAAGTTTACAGTAATATTGACTCTCAATTAAAATGATAGATAACAGAGAAGCGAGCTGATGAAAGCTTCTCTTGACTTTGACCAGATTCCACCATTGCCACTGCTCCGCTTACTGACAAGTATAGAAAGATCCGATTTTATCTTGCTAGGAGTGGCATTGATCCCAAAGGAGAACGCTCGATAGAGTTGCGGCGAAACACGTTCCATGCCATTTCGCAAAGCCATTTCTCAGTCAGCTGGAGGAGACTGCTTAGGTTCTCCTGGCAGCGCCGACACGCTTGGAAACAGCAGCGGCTTTGCTAGGATCTCCGCCAAGGATGGCGGCGAAACTGGGGAATGGCCAATGCTCGACTCCTATTTCAAGCTGTCCGAGCAGGGCACCAGCATCCGCAAAGAGCTGGTCGGCGGCGCCACCACCTTCCTGGCGATGGCCTACATCATCGTGGTCAACCCGGAGATCTTAGCCGCCGCGGGGATGGACCGTCATGCCGTCTTCGTTGCCACCTGCCTGGCAGCGGCCATCGGCAGCGCCTTCATGGGCCTCTATGCCAACTATCCCATCGCGCTTGCCCCGGGCATGGGGCTCAATGCCTATTTCGCCTTCACCGTGGTCGCGACGCTCGGCTACAGCTGGCAGGTGGCCCTGGGCGCGGTCTTCCTCTCCGGGGCGCTCTTCCTGGTGATCAGCGTGCTGCCGATCCGGGAATGGATCGTCAACGCGATCCCGCTCTCGCAAAAGCTGGCGATAGCGGCCGGCATCGGCCTGCTGCTGGCGATTATCGCCCTGGAGAACGCCGGCATCGTGGTGGCCCACCCCGTCACCTTGGTCACGGTCGGTGACCTGACGAAACCGCCGGTCCTCCTGGCCGCCCTCGGCTTCGTCATCATCGTGGCCTTGGACTACCGCAGGATCCCCGGCGCAATTCTCATCGGAATTCTGGCGATCACAGGACTGGCCGTGGCGCTGGGGCTGGTCGAGGCGGCCGGCATCTACGCGGCACCGCCCAGCCTCGCGCCGACGCTCTTTCGCTTCGACCTGATCGGCGCCTTCGATCTGGGCCTGGTGACGATCGTCTTCACCTTTCTCTTGCTCGATGTCTTCGATTCGACCGGGACCTTGATCGGCGTGGCGCAGAGAGCCGGCTTTCTCGACTCCAGAGGAAGGATTCCGCGCATCAGAAGGGTCTTGGTGGTCGACAGCAGCATGTCGATGGTCGGCGCCGCTCTCGGCACCTCCACCACCACGGCCTACATCGAGAGCCTGGCCGGCATTCGCGCCGGCGGGCGCACCGGATTGACGGCAGTCGTCGTCGCCGTCTTCTTTCTCATAGCCCTCTTCTTTGCGCCGCTGGCCGCGAGTGTGCCTAGCTTCGCCACCGCGCCGGCCATCTTCTTCGTCGCCTGCGTGATGAGCGCCAGCCTGGCGGAGCTGGACTGGGAGGACGTGACGGACTATGCGCCAGCCGTGGTGACGGCCATCTCCATGCCGCTGACCTTTTCGATCTCCACCGGCATCGGCCTCGGCTTCATCGCCTATGCGGCGATCAAGGTCCTGAGCGGCCGCTTTCGCGATGCAAGCCCAGCGGTGATGGCGCTGGCCGTCATCTTCCTCGTAAAGTTCGCTCTGTCCTAGTCCTTGTCCCCCGTCGGCGGCCTGGCCGGCAGAGGGCGCAGCCCTTGTTCTTCGGTCTCCAGGCAAGAGGAGCAACCGCCATGCCCGACGATTCTCCCACCCTAGGCACTGCCGCAGTCCGCGACGGTGACTTCTTCCGCGGCTTTCGCGAAGGCCTTGTGGCCACTCCGGCGGGCAAAATCTTCGCGCGTGTCGGCGGCGAAGGGCCGCCGGTCCTTCTGCTGCACGGCTATCCCCAGACCTCGGCGATCTGGCACCGCGTGGCGCCTCGCTTGGCCGAGCGCCATACGGTCGTCTGCGCCGACCTGCGCGGCTACGGCCGCTCGCACAGTCCGGCGACGGACAGCGAGCACGCTCCCTATTCCAAGCGCGCCATGGCAGGCGACATGGTCGCAACGATGTCCGCCTTGGGCTTCGAGCGTTTCGCGATCGCCGGGCACGACCGCGGCGGGCGTGTGGGCCACCGCTTGGCCCTCGACCATCCTGAGCGGGTGACGGCGCTGGCGACGCTCGATATCGCGCCGACGCGGGAGATGTACGCCGAAGCGGACAGCGCCTTCGCGCAGAGCTATTGGCATTGGTACTGGCTGACCCAGCCGGCGCCCTTCCCGGAAACTCTGATCGGCGCCGATCCCGACTTCTTCTGGCTGAAGAAGTGCGGATCCGGCAGCGCCGGCATGGCACCCTTCCACTGGCAGGCCTTGAACGAATACCTGACCGCCTTTCGCGACCCGGCCGTCATCCATGCCACCTGTGAGGATTATCGTGCGGCTTGGACCATCGACATCGCGCACGACGAGGCCGACGGCGGGCGCAAGGTCGCCGCTCCGCTGCTGGCCCTCTGGGGCGAGAAGGGCGCGATCGAACGGCACTTCGACTGCCTCGCGCTTTGGCGCCGACGGGCTCATGAGGTGCACGGCCGGTCCTTGCCGGGCGGCCACTACCTCCCGGAGGAGCTGCCGGACGCGGTGGCCGAGGCCCTCGAAACCTTCTTCGCCGAAACGTCTTAGAAGGGCAGCGACGCTCTCTACTCACTCCGCGAGGAAGGCCCGCATGGCCTCGGCCACCTGGTCCGGCGCCTCCAGCAGCACCGAATGCTTGAGCCCGGGCAGGATGTGCAGCCGGCAATCCGGGATCCGATCGGCGATCACTTTGGCCATACGCGGCGTAGAGCCGACGTCCGCTTCGCCCGTCATCACCAGGCTCGGCGCGGCGATCTCCGACAGCCTGCCGGCCAGGTCGCTCTCTGCGAGGACCCGGTAGGCGGCGGCATAGCAGTCCGGATCGTTCTCCAGGCTGCGGCGGCGGCGCGCCTCCAGGACCTCCGGATGGCGGGCGATGAAGTCGGCGGTGAACCAGCGATCGACGGCCTCTGTCAGGTGGGCTGCGGCACCCTTGTCCGCCAGGGTGCCGGCCCGCTGCAAGACGCGCGCTCTCTCGGCCTCGCTCCGGCCGGCCACGGTGCTGACCAGGACCAGCTTGCCGACGCGGGCCGGCTCGGCCAAGGCGAAGGCCTGGGCGATGAGGCCGCCCAGCGAGAAGCCTGCCAGCAGTGTCCGCTCGATCTCCAGATGGTCCAGCAGGTTGCGCAGGTCGGCGACGAAGTCATCCAGGCTGTAGGGGCCTGGCACCTTCGCTGAGTGACCATGGCCGCGCAGATCGTAGCGCAAGGTGCGGTAGCGGGACCCCAATCTCTCGACGACGCCATCCCAACTCTCCAAGTAGGAGCCGACGCCGTGCACCAAGGTCAAGCAGGGGCCCTCGCCTTCCAGTTTGTAGTGGTGGGCGCCGATGCGGCTCTCGAAGAAGGTGGCGTTGGCAATCATGCGTCGGGCAAGACCTTGCTGTCCTCGGCACGCCAGGAGAGCCCGACCTCGCTGCCGACCGACACGGATTCCAGACCCTGAACATTGGCTTGCACCAGCGCCGTCATCTCGCTGTCGTCGGCCAAGCGCACGATGAACTTGCGCGACTGCCCAAGGTAGACGATGTCGGTCACCCGACCTTCGACGGCATTCTCCTCGCCATTGCCGGAAGCGCCGACGGTCCTGATGTGCAAGCGCTCCGGCCGCACCGCCAAGACGGCTTGGCCCTGCTCTGCCAAGCCGGATGCGGCGCGGCCCTGCAGCGGAAGCAAGCCCTCGATCCGGACAAGGCCGTTCTCGCGCCGGGTAACGCGACCCTTCAAGAAGTTGGATTCGCCGATGAAGTCGGCGACGAAGCGGGTGGCCGGGTTCTCGTAGAGGTCGTCGGGCGTGCCGATCTGCTCGATACGACCCTCGTTGAAGACGGCGATACGGTCGCTCATGACCAGGGCCTCCTCCTGGTCGTGCGTGACATAGAGCACGGTGATGCCGAGGTCGCGGTGCAGGCGCATGATCTCGATCTGCATATGCTCGCGCAGCTTCTTGTCCAAAGCGCCGAGCGGCTCGTCCATCAGCAGCAAGCGGGGCTTGAACACCATGGCGCGGGCAAGGGCCACGCGCTGCTGCTGCCCGCCCGAGAGCTGCTTGGGAAAGCGCTCGCCATGAGTCGGCAGGCCGACCAGCGCCAGCACCTCTTGGACGCGCTGCTTGATCTCCTGCTTGGCGACCTTGCGCATCTCCAAGGGGAAGGAGACGTTCTGGGTCACCGTCATATGCGGGAAGAGCGCATAGTGCTGAAAGACCATGCCGATATCGCGCTCATAGGCCGGCAGCGGGTCGAGCGGCTTGCCGTCCAGCATCATCGAGCCGCTGGTGACGGACTGAAAGCCCGCCACCATCATCAAGGTCGTCGTCTTGCCCGAGCCCGACGGACCCAGGAAGGTCAGGAACTCACCGGTGCCGATCGACAAGGTGACGTCGTCCACGGCAAGCACCTTGCCGAAGGACTTGCGGACGGCCTTTAGCTCCAGGATGGGATCGGCCATAGCGTATCGGTCTCCCTTGGGCCAAGCGCTAGAGCACGCGTGGCTGATTGCTTCTGCGCCGGGCCAATCCCTCAAGCAGCAAAGCCGTGAGAGAGAAGAGGAACAGCAGGGTTGCGATCGCGGCGATGGTCGGGTCGGTCGCGCCGCGGATGTTGGACCACATCAGCACCGTCACCGGCCGCACCGTCGGCGTCGAGATGAAGAGCGAGACCACCAGCTCGTCGAAGGAGATCACCATGGCGAAGAGCAGGCCAGACAAGACGGCCGGCAGGATCAGCGGCAAGGTGATCCGCCGAAAGGTGGTTAGCGGCCTGGCACCCAGGTTCGCGGCGGCATCCTCCAGGCGGCGGTCCACCAGCCCCAGCGCGGTCACCACGGTCGACAGCACATAGGGAATGGTCAAGACGGTGTGGGCGAGGATCAGGCCGGGAATGGTGCCGTAGAGCCCCCAGATCCGAAACACGCCGAAGACCGCGGCCGCCGTGATGATGACCGGCACCACCAGGGGCGCCATCAGCAAGCCTTGGATGAAGCCGGCGGCCGGCAGCTTGGAGCGGGTCAGCGCCAGGGCCGCGCCGGTCCCTGCCAGCGTGGCCAGGATCGCGGTCGGCACCATCACCTGGAGCGACACCATGAGCGAGCGGACCCAGGAGGGATCGGTGAAGAACTTGTCGTACCACTGCATGGAAAAGCCAGGCGGCGGAAAGGAAAGGAAGGGTGCCGAGCTGAAGGAGATGACCAGGATGATCGCCAACGGGACCACCATGTAGAGGACGACGAGACCGCAGATGAGGCCGCGCAGATTCTTCCAGAAGGCGATTTGCCTCATGATCTTGGCCTTCCCCGGTCCGTCCTACAGCCGCGCATCGGGGCCGACCTTGAAGACCTTAAAGACGACCGCGAAGATCAATCCCGTCCCGACCAGCAGGATGACCGCCAGGGCCGAGGCCAGCGCCCAGTTGCCGAAGTCCGAGATCTGCTGCTGGATCAGCTGGGCGATCATCACGTCCTTGCGGCCGCCCAAGAGGGCCGGCGTGATGAAGTAGCCGAGCGCGATGATGAAGACCAGCATCGAGCCGGTGATGACGCCCGGCATGGAGAGCGGCAGGTAGACCCGGACGAAGCTCTTAACCGGCCGGGCGCCCAGGTTGGCCGCCGCCTGAACATAGGAATGGTCGATCCGCGACATCACCGAATAGAGCGGGAAGACCATGAAGGGCAGCATGATCTGGATCATGCCGATCAAGACGCCGGTGCGGTTGAACATGAACTTGGCCGGCGTATCGATCAGGCCGATCCCGATCAACAAGTCGTTCACGATACCCTTGGGCTGCAGCAGCACCATCCAGGCGAAGGTGCGCACCAGGATCGATGTCCAGAAGGGGATCAGGACCACGAAGATCAAGAGCTTGCGCACCAGCGGCGGCGAGTGGACCATCGAATAGGCCATCGGATAGCCCAGCACCAAGGCACCGATCGTCGTCGCCCCGGCGATCGCCACCGTGTTCCATAAGACCTTGAGGTAGATCGTCTTCTCCAGAACCGTCTGGTAGTTCTGAAGGCCCCAGGTCGGATCGGAGAAGCTGCGCACCAGCAGCCAAAAGACCGGGTAGGCGAAAAGCACCAAAATGAGCAGCCCGGCCGGCAACAGCAGCCAAGCGTAACGGTCTCTTGTCAGTCTTGCGAACATGGGCCTGCTCTCTAGCTCGTTCCGCCTACCCGACAGGGAGGGCGTCGCTCTCGTCTTTGTCCTACGTCAGCTTCCACTCCGTCCAGCGTTCCGTCAGCTCCGCCAGGTTGCCGCGCCAATAGTCGGCGTTGATGACGAAGCCCTTGGCAGCGTTCTCCGGATTGGTGGAGAGCCAGGGCGAGACGGCCTTGTCGATCAAGGGGAAGGCCTTGGGGTTGACCGGCGCATAGGCGATGATGTCGGCCATCTTCGCCTGGTTCTCCGCCAGGGTCATGTAGTTCATGAACTCCTGAGCGACGGCGGCGTGCTTGGCGCCCTTGGGAATGGAGAAGTAGTCGACCGACTGGATGTTCTGATCCCAGGAGATGTTCACCGGACCGCCCTTCTTGACCACGTCGTAGGCGCGGCCGTTCAAGATGAGGCCACAGCTGGCGGCACCGTCGGTGAAGAGCTGCTGAGACTGCGAGTTGCTGGTCCACCAGATCACCTCGTCCTTGATGGTGTCCAGCTTGGCGAAGGCCCGGTCGACATCAAGCGGATAGAGCTCCGCCGGGCTGACACCGTCGGCCAGCAAGGCCTGCTCCAGGGTCGGATAGACGCGGTCACGCAAGGTCCGCGTACCGGGGTACTTCTCCAGGTCGAAGACGTCGGCCCAGGTCTTGGGATGGTCGTCGCCCGGAAAGGCCTCGGTGTTGTAGCCGACGTTGTAGGACCAGACGATGCAGCCGATTCCATACTCATGCACGAACTTGGGGTCGACACGGGCGGTGTCGACGATGGAGGTGTCGATCTTCTCGAAGAGGTCGTTCGGCGCGTTGGCATAGAGGAAGATGTCGGTGACATCGACGACGTCCCAGACCGGATCGCCAGCCTCCACCATGGCGCGCAGCTTCACGCCGCTCATCGGGCCGTCCTGAATGACCGTGGCACCGGTCGCCTCGGCGAAGGGATCGCAGTAGGCAACCTTCTGTGCATCCTGGTAGGCTCCGCCCCAGCTGGCGAAGACCATCTCCTTGCCTTCCAGGTTGCCGGCGAAGCTCGGCCAGGCCAGGCTGCCGGCGGCACCCGCGACACCGAGCGCGCCGGCGGCTTTCAGGATCGCACGCCGGCTGAGCTCCGGGTCGGCTCCAAAGAGAGTGCTGTAGCTGTCTTTCGGGTTCTTGGTCATGGTCCGCGCCTCCTCTGCGGGGTAGGTGTGTGCCTGCGAAAATCCACTGCTGCCTTGCCAGCTAAGCGCTGATCTTTGCCTCTCTCTTGCTCGCGAAGTGCGGCAGCACGACTTCGTTGAAGAGCTCCAGCGAGCGTAGGGCGACCTGGTGAGGCAAGCCGAAACAGGCGCCATAGAGGAAATGGTCCACCCCGGCCGCCTCATAGCGCTCGAGCTTCCGGATCACCTCGTCGGGCGTCCCGAAGATCATGTTTTCGTGCAGCGCTTGCGGCGCGTAGTCGCCCTTGTTGGCCACGGTCTCATAGTCGACCGGTTCGGGAAAGCCGTTCTTCACCGTGCCGAGGTTGCGAAAAAGGCTCTCGAAGTAGCGGCCGAAGTTGGTGGTGGCCTTGACCGGAACCTCCCAGTCCTCGGGTCGGTCGTAGACGCAGACGCGGCGCAGCATCATGTGCTCGGGCCGCGGCACCTGCGGATTGTTCCGCAGCGTTTCTTCGAAACGCTCGCAGAGCGTGATGACCTCTTCGTGCGGACGCTGCAGAGGCGTCGACATGATGTGGCATCCGTTCTTCACGGCGAAGTCGAAGGTGTTGGGATCGCGTGCTGCAACCCACAGCCTGGGGTGCGGCTTCTGCAGCGGCTTGGGCACGGACGTCACCGCCGGAAACTGCCAGATCTCTCCCTCGTGGGCGTAGTCGCCCTTCCAGAGCTCCTTGACGAGCGGAACGATCTCGCGCAGGTACTTGCCGCCTTCGCCTTGCGGCATGCCGCCGGCCATACGGTCGAATTCGTACTGATAGGACCCGCGCCCGAAGCCGATCTCCAAGCGCCCGTCGAGCAAGATGTCGGCGAGCCCCGCCTCGCCCGCCAAGCGGATAGGATGCCAATAGGGCGCTGAGACCACCGCCGTGCCAAGCCGGATGCGCTTGGTGTGCTGGCCCCAGTAGGTCAGCAAGGTGAAGGGGTTGGGCGCGATGGTGACCTCGATGGTGTGATGCTCGGCGGTCCAGGCAATCTCGAAGCCGCCTTGATCGGCTAGCTGCACCAGCTCCAGGCAGCGGCCGGCAACATCGCGCATGTCGATGGCAGGATCGAAGCGGTCCATGTTGACGACGATCGAGAACTTCATGGTGCAAACCTCACTTGCGTTACGAGTTGTCGGGCGGCTCGGCGAAGCGCATGACGAAGGCGTCTTGCGCGGCGCCCGAATGGTCGATGATCACGCTCTTCAGGCGGCTGTACTCGCGCATCGCCTCGAAGCCGTTGTGCTTGCCGTAGCCGCTGTTCTTGAAGCCCCCGGCCGGCGACATCATGGAGGGCGAACGGTAGGTGTTGACCCAGACCGTGCCGGCGTCGACCCGGCGGGCGAAGCGCAAAGCGCGGTCGATGTCCTTGGTCCAGATGCCGGACGCCAGTCCATAGGCCGTGTCGTTGGCCAGCCCGATCAGTTCCTCTTCCCGGTCGAACTTCAAGACGCCGGCGACCGGGCCAAAGATCTCGTCACGCGCGATCCGCATGTCGTTGGTGACGCCCGCGAAGACCGTCGGCTCGAAGTACCAGCCGCCATCCAGCTCCGAGCCCGCCGGCCGCTTGCCGCCGGTGACGAGCGTCGCACCGTCTTCCCGGCCGAAAGAGACATAGCGCGCGACCTTGTCCAGCTGCGCCTTCAAGGCAAGCGGTCCCAGCTGCGTGCCCTCGTCCCGGGGATGGCCGATCCGGATCGCCTGGCTGCGATCGCGCAGGCGGTCCAGCACCTCGTCATAGATGCCGGCCTCGACGAAGCAGCGCGATCCGGCGATGCAGGTCTGGCCGGCCGCAGCGAAGATACCAGCCACCAGGCCGTTCACTGCGCGATCCAGGTCGGCGTCGGCGAAGACCACATGAGGCGACTTTCCGCCAAGCTCCAGGTTGCAGGGAATGAGTTGCCGACCGGCATTGACGGCCACCTTACGCCCCGTCTCGGTACCGCCGGTGAAGGCGATCTTGGCAATGCCGGGATGCCGCGTCAGTGCGTCACCAGTGCTGTGCCCGTAGCCGGTCACGACATTGACGACACCGTCGGGGAAGCCCGCCTCCTTGATCAGGCGGGCAAAGGCGATCGCCGAGGCCGAGGTGTGTTCCGAGGGCTTGATCACCACCGTATTGCCGACCGCCAGACAGGGCGCCAAGGTGCAGCTCATCATGTAGAGCGGCGAGTTCCAGGGCACGATGATGCCGACCACGCCCAAGGGCTCGCGCAGGGTGAAGTTCAAGGTCTCGGGCTTGTTGATCGGGATCACATCGCCCTGAACCTTGTCGGCCATGCCGGCGAAGTAGCGGTAGTAGGTCGGCAGGTAGGCCAGCTGGGCGCGCATCTCGCGCAGCAATTTGCCGTTGTCGCGCGTCTCTATCTGCGCCAGAAGCTCGCCGTCCCGCTGGATCAGCTCGGCCAGGCGATAGAGCAGGCGGCCTCGGTCGCTTTGGGTCAGATCCCGCCAGGCCGGGTCGCGAAGAGCGTCGCTCGCCGCTTGCACCGCTTCGCCGACGTCGCGCTCGCCACTATCGGCGGCCTGGTACCAGACCTGGCCGCTGCTGGGGTCGAAGCTGTCCAACGAGGCTTGCGAGCAGGCTTGCCGGTAGGCGCCGCCGACAAAGATGGGCAAGCGCTGGCCCTCGATGTCTGCGATGGTGGTGAAGGGCTGGCTCATGTCAGGTGAACTGCTTGGCTTTTCTGTAGCTCGACCAGGCCTCCGGCGGGCCGTCGAGCATCGCCACGTGGCCGCCTTCGCCGGAGCCATCGACATAGACGCCGAATCTCGCCGAGGCCCGCTCGTGCAGATAGCGCTTCAGCATGCCCCGGAAGGGCTGCAGGTGTGGGTCTTGCCAAGGGATCTCGCCTGGTGCGAAGAGGCGAGCCTCGACCTCGGCATTGTCTTTGGGGTCCAGACGGTCTCGCGCGCGCCCCCGATAGACGATGCACAGGGATTTCCAGTCCGGGACCTCGAAGACCGAATAGAGAAATGAAAGGTCGAGCTCGACCTCGATCGATGCCAGAAAGCGGGCCAAGGCGGCCTTGTCGGCGCCGCCGCTTCCCGAATGCCCGACCAAGGGGACCGTCCAGCCGCCGCTCGCTCTCCGGCGGCAAAGCAGGATCCTCTCCCCGTCGTCGGCGATGCAGCCGAGGGCGGCACTCTGTCCCCGCGCCTGGGTGAGCGCCGCCTCCTGCAAACCGAAGGAAACATAGCCTCCCTGGAAATAGCCGAGCGGCCGCTCCGGTCCGTGGCCGAAGTCCTCGATCCTGCCGATGAGAATGGTGTGGTCGCCGGCCTCTACGCGGTCGTGGGTCAGGCAATCGAACCAGCCCAGCGCCTCGTTGAGGATCGGCGTGCCGCCCTGTCCCGGCCGCCAGGCTGTCCGTTGAAACTTGTCCGGCGCCTTTGAGGCGAAGAGCATCGAGGCCTCCTGCTGGGTCTCGCTCAAGACATTGACGGCAAAGCGCTTGCAGCCGTGGAAGGCCGAATGACTGGACGCCGAGCCGGCCACGCAGACCAGCACCAACGGGGGATCCAGCGAAACCGAGGTGAAGGAGTTGGCCGTCAGCCCCCTGGGCCGGCCCTCCGCATCGATCGTGGTCGCCACGGTGACGCCGGTGACAAAGGTCCCCAGTGCCTTCCGCAGTTCCCGCCGTTTGATCTTTTCCTCTGCGGCCGTCACGCCTGCTTGCTCCCTGCTGCAAGAGAACCCTATTTGCATTGTAGCCAAGCAAGGCAGGCGAACATCCGCAGGACTGGCGGAAGCAGGTGGAAAATTTTTCCTATGATTCCTAGGAAAGCCGGAAGACCCAGCTAACGTGCCGTGTCGATCAGCTCGTGCAGCTTGATGGCCAAGTGCAGGTCGAAGCGCTGGCGCCTGTCGGTCAGGTCTATGCCGATCAGATCATCCAATCGCTGCAGGCGGTAGCGTAGGGTGGTGACGTGAATGCCCAAAGCATCGGCCGAGGCCTGGTAGCGGCCTTCGTTCTCGACGAACACCTTGAGCGTTTCCATCAGCGGCCTTCTCTGCTGTCGATCATGCGCGATGATCGCGCCGACTTGAGCCTGCAGGAAGGTCCGCAGCGCATCCTTTTCCGCAGTCGAGACCAAGGCGGCCAAGGAACCAAAGTCGCCCTCCGACACCAAGCCTGCCATGCCGAGTGTCTCCGCCAAGCGCAGCAGGCGGTCTGACTGGCGGCGTGCAGCAGGATAGTCTTCCAGCCTGGCACAAGCCTTGCTTAAGGTTACGACTGGCTGGCGCTGTAACAGCCAGGCAAGCTCTCTGACGAACTGATCCAGCACCGGCTGCTTAGGCTGCGCTTCCCCTGGCAGAAGGATCACCAGATCGCCTTTGTGGACTACGGTGGCCATGCTCTTCAGGCTGCGCTCGGCCAGGCGCGCCGTTGCCTGGTGGAGTTCGAGCGACGGCGCGCCGGGCTGGCGGATGGAAACGGCGATCAGCAAGACCCTGCCAAGGGGATCGAACTCGAGACGCGCGGCGCGGGACAGGATCTCGCTCTCGTCCCGCCAGTCGCCTTCGAACAGCCGTTCCAAGAGATCGCTCCAGGTTGCCGACTCGCTCCTGAAGCGGACGACATGGCGCAGCAGCTGAACGCTGAGCGCGAAGCGCACGGCCTCCGCCATCAGAGTATCGACGCTGTCCAGGGCATCGCCCTTGGGGAAGAGGAAGAGCGCACCGACGCGCTCCTCGTCCACCTGCAGAGGCTCGGCGATCGCCTCCAGGGTCAGCTCACCGCCCGGGGCCGGCAGCTCCAAGCCGGTGATACGACGAAACTGGCTGGCCTCTGCGCGGCGCGCCTGATCGATCAGAGGTTCGCGTCCGAGACCTTGAGCGAAGGCGGACCACGCCGCATCGGAGAGCACGTCCGGACGCGGCGAGTGGCTTGCGTGAACCCTGCTGATGGTAAGGTCCACGACCAGCCAAGGCTGCTGAAAGAGCTGATCCAACTGGTCGAGGATGGGCTGCAGGGACTCGCTGCTGAGCACCCGCGGCATGAGGTCGGAATAGACCTCGACCGCATCGCGCATGCGCCCCGCCGCCTCCTGCTCCGCCTGCAGGCGCTGGGCCTTTTCCACCGCTATCGCCGCCAGATTGGCCACGGCGTCCAGGAAGGCCAGTTCGGCATCGCTCACCTCCAGGCGTGCCATCGAGGTGACGGAGAGCAGGAGGTCCTGCTTCTCGTTGTTTTGGATGCCCAAAGGCACGATGACCACGGTGTGGTAGCCGCGCCGCCCTGCGTCCTCGGCATAACCGGGGTAGCGGTCCTGTGCTTGGGCATCGGCGATGATGAGCGGACGGCCGCTTTCGATGACCTCTAGGGCCGGACTGGTGGCGAGATCCCACTGCGACGGCAGATCGGTGCCGGGAGACACGAAAGGATCGAAGCGATTGACCTGTCGCGAGACTCCCGCCTTGGCATCGATGCGCATGATGCCGCTTGCGGTCCATACCGAGTAGCGGCAGACGCCGTGGGTGACATGATCAAGAATGGTATCCAGATCGCTGCCGGAGTTGATCAGCCGGGCGATCTGCCCGACGTTCTTCAGGCGGTTGGCATCATGCTCGCTCACGCCGGCCATTGTCGTAGAGTCTCAGCGGCGACCGCAATAGGGCTGCGGCAACCTCGGAGCCACCGCTGCCGCGCGCGTAGGCAGTGGTCCTATTCTTTTTGGTCAGTCGGCCCGCTTTCCGGCCGCCGCCTGTTCACCAAAACCACACCCAATAGGATAAGGACCGCACCGCCGTATTCCCAGGTGTTGACCTCTTCTCCAACCAAAACGACCCCGATCGCCATGGCGACCACTGGTGGAATGTAGGCCACAGAGGAAGCGGAAACGGCACCCAACTTCTCGATGATGTAGTAATAGATCAAATAGGCAAGGCCCGTGCCCAGGACGCCCAATCCAAGAGCCAGCGCCATGGCAACGTAGGTGTCGGCCCAAATCTGATTTATGCTACCCAGGTCCACAAATAGAAACAAAACAACAAGGCTTATTCCCAATTGATAGGTGATCAGTGCAGACACCGGCAGATTCAGTGGAATAACATATTTCTTTGCATAGACAAAGGAGGCTCCCACACTGAGCGATCCAATAAAATTGTAGACCACCCCCTCGATATTCGTAGAAGCGAGATCGCTACCAAAAGGTTGCGCGATCAATAGAACGCCAAGAAAACCAACCAAAATCCCGAACAGTTTGTTGAATGAAGCCGTCTCCTCATCCAATAGAATCAGCGCGAGGAGGAACGCCAAAATAGGCGTCAATCCACTCAACGCACCGGCCACACCCGACAGCAACAACGAGGCACCCTTGGCAAAGCCATAATAATACCCGATGGTCCCCACGATGGACATCACCAAAAAATGGCCAGCGTGCTTTGCGTGACTCCAGCTCAGTGCTCCGATGAACAAGGAATACATCGCGACTGGCATTAAACCAAATAATATTCTAAGAAAAACAATTTCTATTGGGAAAATGAAACCCGATGCCATCTTCATGTAGATGAAGCTGCTGCCCCAGATGAGGCCTAACAGCCAGAACATGGCGATGGGCAGAACTTTCAAGAGTCGCGACTCCTCTGCGGGTCAGAGCGTCATGCTCTGCGCCCTGCCCTCGGCGATGGCGCCACGGTAGACCAGCTCCGCCGCCACCAGGTCCTCCATGGCAAGTCCCATTGCCTTGTAGACCGTTGTCTCGCCGTCGTGCTCGCGCAGCGGCGCCTTTCCGGCAAGAGCCTCGCCCAGAAGGATGGCGTCGGGGAAATGGCCCTGCAGCTCCGCGCAGCCGACGGGTGGCTTCTCGAAAGACGCCCTGTCCTCGACAAACAACTTGGCCGTCCGCGCCAGTTCCACAGGAAGCTCGCCAAGAGGGGGAGCGTAGCCGACAGAGGTGACGTGCGTGCCTGGGCCTATCCAGTCGGCCTCGATCACGGGCCGGTATGCGTGGCTGGCCAGACAGACAACGTCGGATCGCTCCACGGCCTCTCTCCGGTCGGCGACGGCGCGCGCCCTGGGGTCCAGGGTTGCCAGCGACTCGGCGTCTTCCAGAGAGAGTGAGCTGATGAGGATCTCGTCGAAATCGCGAACCATGGGCAGCAGGCGGAGATGCGCGCGCCCTTGCACGCCTGCACCGACCAGCGTGGCGACACGGGCGTCCTTGCGCGCGATTTCGCGTACGGAAAGAACCGCGGCCGCGGCCGTGCGGATCGCCGTGATGTAGGTCCCATCCATGACGCAAAGCGGCGCGCCGGTCGCTTCGTCGAAGAGATGGATAACGGCCAGGTGATTGGGAAGTGCCATCTCGAGATTGCCCTCGAACACGCAGACCATCTTCACCATCATCGGCGAACCGGGTCGCCAGGCCGGCATCGACAGCATGAAGCCCTTGCCGGGCACGGTGATCTCGGGGCGGTGGGGAGACTGCAGCTCGCCACGCGCCAAGGCGCGAAAGCCCTCTTCAAGCCCGTCCAGCAGATCAGAGAGATCGAGGAGCCGCATCACATCGGTTTCGCCGAGCGTCATAACTTGAAGGTCGCCCTTCGATACCTCCGCAGCGCTCTTCGCGTTGCTGCCTCTGATCTTCATCATCACACCAGCCCTCATCACCGCTCCAAGTTAACCAAAACTCTTGACCTGGACGCGGCGGGTTAGCAAACAACTTCCAATGCAGAACGATAACTTGAGGTAATGACCGTGACGCCGAGGACCCTTCCCCCCTTCGCCGCGTTGCGCGCCTTCGAGGCGGTAGGACGGACGCTCCACTTCACACGGGCGGCCGAAGAACTCGGCGTTTCGCAGGCGGCGGTAAGCCGCCAGGTCAAGGCCTTGGAAGCGGAGCTTGCCACAACCCTCGTCATACGCCATCCAGCCGGAAATGCTCTCACTCCCGACGGCGAGGTCCTGTTCGACTCCCTTCAGCAGGGCTTCGATCGCATCGCCCAAGGCATCGCAGAGATCAGGCCGGCATCCGATCGCAGGCAGCTAACCGTGAGCGTCGCCCCCTTTTTCTCGGCGGTTTGGCTGACGCCGAGGCTCTCGGGCTTCTTCCGCAGGCACCCCAAAATCAACGTGCGCCTGCACCATGCCTACGACCCACCGGATTATGCGCGCGACGAGGTCGACCTTGGCATTAACTGGGGGGACGGCAATTGGCCAGGCGTGGTGACCGCGAAGTTCTTGGATGGGTCCATGACGCCCGTCTGCAATCAGCGCGTTGCCCACAGACTGGGCGCAGAGCCTGAGCCGCAAGACCTCATGCGCTTTCCGCTCTGTTACGAGTTCCAGGTCTCCGACTGGCTGACCTGGTACGCAAGCGTGGGCACAAAGGTCGACACGGAGGCGTTTCGGGCAACGCAGATAGACGACACGCATGCGCTCGTCCGTAGGGCGATCGACAGCGACTGCGTGGCACTCATCATACGCTCCGTCGTCGTGGACTTGCTGGACAGCGGGCAGATCGTGCAGCCCTTTCGCCAATCGGCAGACGTCGGCCGGCACTACTTTCTGGGCTGGCCGAAACTCAGGCGGGATTCGACCGAAACCCGCAGCTTTCGACGCTGGCTTCTGCAAGAGATCGCGCGCGAGCCTTGATGATCAGACCCGTCGCAAAGGCGACGTTCCCAAGGCGCCAGAGGACCCATCGATCCGGGAGGGCTCAACAACAGTTCTCCAGCACGTCGAAACAAGCGCTTTGCTGCAATGCCCAAGCAGACGGTCCCCGCTGCACGATCGCATCCGGTTCTAGGCGTATCCGGTCTAGAAGAGCGCGCGCATCGAGAGACTTGACGCTTTGGCCGTGCCTCTTCAGTGCCGCCAACAGCTCCGCCTTACGCAGCGCAGAGACCTTCAAGGGATCCACGACCTGAGACCAGGTTCGCTCACTGAAATGCAGGTCCCTAGCGCAAGACAGAAGAGCCAGGTGTTCGCACGCGGACAGCGCGCCGCATCGGTGCAGATGCGCCAAGCTCGCTTCCGCGTCGACCAGGGCCAAGGTCAAGGGCCTGAAGTCCATCTCCTCCGGGGCATGCAGCACGGCGACATCGGCGTCGGCAAACCTTTTGCCATCACGGTATGAGCGGAAGATCTCACCCACGCCGATCATACCGAAGGGTGCGCATTCCGCAGCGCGCAGCGCGCCCATACTGGCAGCACCATACAGCCTTACGCCAAGCGACAGCGCGAAGAGGATCTCCTTGTGCCAGACGGAGGGCGCGCTGCCGAAGATCCCGTCGATGAGTCCGATGGCTGGCGCACCAGCGCGCGCCACACGATAGATGTCGCCGCAACGCGCCGGAGGCGCCAAGCGCATGCCGCCGAGTGCTTCTCGATCAACTCCATAGATGCTCGGGCCGGCGAATACGACAGCTGCGCACATTGACTGCTCCTCACTCGAAGAGCCTGGTCACGTCTTCCAAGCCCACATAGCTCACCTGGCCCGTCGCGGCACCGAGCGAGGGCACCAAGACACGCGCCACGACAAACCCGCTGTCGGCTGGGGTCAGCTCGAAAGCATAAGCCTCGGCGATCCCGCAATCTCTGAGGCGCCCCAGCAGATCGGCCGTGCGTACCATCGAGAGCGCCGGAACCAGCGGCGAGAAACTCTGAGCAAAGGCCTTCATGCCGACACTTCTGACATCGTCGCGCCAGTCGATAGCACAGGCGACCTGATATTCCGCCGCCGTCAGATCGTCCCTCGAACCGGCAATCACCGTCAGGCGGGACTGTACGGCCTCGAGCAATGCGGCCTCGGCTGCTTCCCAGAGGTCCTGCCGCGCGGCATAGCCACCGACGTAGCGCAGGACGGGTCCGGCCTCGGACATGATCGGATGAGGCACGAAGGCGCCGACCACCGGCAATGCGACTTTGCTGCTGAGACCCAGAAATCTCGGCTGCAGACCACGCACCTCCAGGCGTTCGACAATTGTATCCAGCTGCGGGCGAGCGCCGGCTTCGTAATGCAACGCTCGGCCGCCGCCCCGGTGCACGCCGAAAGCGCTGGTCATGGAGCTGGCATCGTGCTCGACGAGCTCCATCAGTCCATGGCAGACGGCTGCGTCGAAAGTCGGGCCTGCGCCCAAACCCTGAGAGGTGATCTGAAAGGCAGCGCGATCCCACGGCGCGTCGACCCGAAGATCCAAGCCGACCAGTTCGAAGGGCGCGACGACTGGCTCGCCGGACACGAGGGAATGTCCAGGCACCCAAGCACGCTCGCGCTCGGGATCAAGCGCTTGCGCATCGCAGCGTGCCAAGCGCTCTAAGGGGACGATGTTCAACCCTCTCTTTGCAGCTTCGGACATGGAGCAGAAGTTACGGACCAGCGCGCGCGGCCTCTCCGCCATCGCCCCTTCGATGGCTTCCATGATGGCCGAGATTCGCGCTTGACGATGGGTGAGGCCCTTGCCTTGCGATACGGAGAGCGCCCTGGAATTGGGGCGGCAGGCAAACCAAACGGGAATACCGAGGCAATCAAGGCCCGTCAGATCACCCACCCGCGTGATGCCGCACATCTTGAGCATTGAGGGGCCAGGCTCAAAGAAGGCGCGCGGATCGACGGGTGATGCTGTACGGGCCATGATCACACAAGCCCTAAGCGACCTTTTGCTCGGGCATGCTCCAGTCCGGCACGGACCCATCCGGTGTATCGTTCATGACGATGGAGCTCAGCTGCTGGACGCCGCTCGAGCCTGATTTGGTCGCCGGATCCTTTCCTTCGAACAGTCCGCTCAGGGGTTGCGAGATGAAGCGGGCCGTGTACATGTCCGTCTCGTCGACCGGGGAGAAAAAGGCGAAATCCACGGCGGACGCTTGTGTTTCGGTTTGAGTGCTGTCTTCAGTTATCTCTTCCATAGCGCCGCCGACCTGAGGCGCCGAAGCAATGAGCTTCTTGGCTGCTTCCGCCATCCGGTCATAGCCGTCACATCCCGGATTGGCTTCGTCGTGGGCTCTTATGCTCTCATCGGAAACGACCACGGCCCGAAAGGGATTGGTGCGCACAAAGAGGACTCCCTCTCCTTTCACGCCAACAACATAGAGACTTGATTGAGGCACTTGCTCCTCCTCTAGGTAATGCCTGCGCGCCGCAGGCCTTCAAAGAACCGCTCGGTGACCTCTGGCTCCTTGTTCGGACAGGCCTTCACCAGGTCTGCAGCTGACATCCCGGGATAGAGCTCTTTCAGGCGGTTTGCCGCGCTGCGCGCGCCCCTGTCGTCGCCCATCAGAGCGAGGCTGGCCGTCAGCAGCCGCAGGGCAGGATCGTGTCTTTCCATCTTTCGGCAGAGACGCACGGCCTTGGCGTAGTCTTGCATAACGAAGGCGATCCCCGCGCCCGCCCACCAGTAGCTGTCGGGCGGGCAGGGGTTCAGCCATATCGCGCGCTCGAAACGATTCCAGCCGGCCTGGGTCTCGCCGATGTGAGACAAGGCATCGGCATACTCGATCAGGAGGTCGGCCGAATTCGGGCTCAGGCTCTCTGCTTCCGCAAACTTGCCGACGGTGGTTTGATAGTCCCGCTGGTACAAAGAGATGACGGCGGACATCCAATGTCCCACACTTGCCCCCGGATCGGTCGAGATCGCCGCCTCGGCCTCCGCGCGCGCTCTGAGCAGGAGGTATGGGTCGTTGCCTCCGAGCATGAGCCACTCGAGCTGCAGGGTTTGCGCGATCCGGGCCCGGGCGTCGGCAAGGCAAGAGTCCTGGTTTGCCGCCATTCGGAATTCATTTCGAGCCCGTCGCAACAGGGGGAGATCGCCCTCGTTCAACCAACGCAACCCCTGCAGATAGTGCGCATAGGCGCCGGTCTCGCCGCGGCCGGACGTGGTCTCCAGCAAATGCCGCTCGATCTGATCCGACAGCGTGAGGGCGACTTGCTTCGACAGCACAAGGAAGATTCTGCTGAGCTGGTCGGGATCGAAGGGGTACTCGGCCGACCAGATGATTTCGCCCGACGACGTGTGGACAAGAGTGAAGGTGATGATCGTGCTCTCGGGCACGACGAAGCTGCGCACGACATATTCAGGACTATAGGATGGGTCGCTTTCGATCAGGTTCAGGAACTTCTTGGTAAAACTGCTATAGGTTGAGAACACCGCGAAGCTGCGAAAGCGCGAGAGGCTGTTGGCGGTGTCTTCCACCAAAGCCAGCAAGATTGCTTCCAGACGCTCTGGAACCAGGAACTCCGGCCGCAAGAAGGCGACGCGGGGACAGAGCCGCTTGTCGGAGCGCGATTGAACCTCTCCCGATTTCACCTCCAGCTCTGCCGCTATGCGCCGCGCGGACCGCGTCGTGTCAGGCGAGGGCTCGGCCTTCTGCGATTGCGACAAGGCGCTCTGCAAGGCTTGGTACATGCGTCTGGCGCGCGTGCCGTTCCCGCAGCGACCATAGGCCTCCATGATGATCCGATAGCTCTCTTCGCGTTCCGGGTCCAAGGCGAGCATTCGGTTCGCGATCGCGGCAATGGTGCTGTCTTGAGCCTTCCCGAACCTGGTGATGTCGACCAACGCCGCAGCCGCTGCTTGAAAGAACCTCTCTCTCAAGCGCGTGCGTTCCGAGTGGATCCAGAAAGACAGGTCCGGGCCTTCGTCAATCAGTCCCTCAAGCAAGTCGCCGCGAAACAGGGCCAGGCCTTCGGCGACTACCGCGTGATCTTCGGACTGCACTGACCTCATAAAGCGTGCCAAGTCGGACTGACGTGCCGTCGAACCGGCCTCCAGCAGCTCCCCGGTGGCATCCACCAGAGCGCCGTCGGCCGGCGTGGCATGGCGGATCCTGGCCAAGAGCTGACGCAGATTGGCGTAGGCCTTGCGGCGGTCGGCGTCCTCCCACAACAGCGTTGCCGCCGATTGCCTGGAGAGCGAGCCCGAGGAAGACAAAAGCAGTGCTGCCAGAAGGATGAAACCTTTCAGGGAAGACGCTTGCCGCTCTGCAACTTGACGAGCTGCGGTACTCCGAGAAGCCTGATTGGGATTTCGTCTTCAATGAGTCTTGGCATTGCCTTCCCCCTGTCCCTACTCACGGTACTCCATGACCAATTTAAACGCAGCGGATTTCGAAATGCCGAGTCACGCTTGTGTCACTCCTGAAGGGCGATGCTGCGAGGGTCGGCCAAAAACGGCGGCCGACGGGGCACCCGGCCAAGTGGAGCGGAGCCCTTTCGCAACCGGGCATCGGGAGGATGATCGCTATGTCGGAAGTTGTAAATTTCGACCGAGACTATGCAACCTGGGTTGGCCAGGCCAGACCCTTCGAAAAGGCCGACGACGTCGGCTACGTGGTCTCGGAGTTCCTTTGGTTCTTGGGCACGCCCTTCTATCCGATCGGCGGCCTGGTCGATGCCAAGGTCTCCTCGGTATGGCTGGGCGCCGGAGACCGGCCGCTCGGCGACGAAGACAATCTGGACTTGATCTTCAAGATGCGAATCTTCCCGGAAGGTCGCCAATTCTTCGAGATCGTGCTCCGCTCGGATGCCGGCGCGTCCTACGGCGGCTGGGTCTATGGTCAGTCGCTTGAGATCACCGACGAGATCGTCAACGCGCATCGAGTCCTCTTCGCGCACGCCGACGGAATCCGCGAGCGCTATGAGTTCGATCCCAGTGACGGCCAGTATCACCTGGCCTCCAGCATCGGCGAGGAATTCAAGAGCCCGATCTATGTGCGGCGCATGAGTAAGCGGTCGCGAAACTACAGGTTCTGACAGACGCGTCAGCACGGCCGGGCCCGTTGCTAGGAGCGACCGGCTCGGCTCTTGGCTTGTTTCTGGCTGGATCCGAGGCCATGCTCGCTTCATTGGTGCGGCGGGAGGGGTCTCTGCGAACCCTGTTTAGTCAGAAGAGTGTCAAGGCTTGCTCTACTAATACGACCTCGCCGGTCGCTCCGACACAGATGCGGGAGGCCGATCATGGCGGACTTTAACAATCCGGACCAAAGCGAGCGAATCAAGGTGGGTGAGCATGAGGTCGTCACCTACAGTTGGGGGACGGGTGAAGAGACTGTCTTTCTTTTGAGCGGCGGCCCCGGGCTGCCCTGCCGCTATCTGGTGGAACCGCACCTGCGCTTGGTCGACGCCGGCTTTCGGGTGACGAGCTACGACCAGCTGGGGACCGGCCGGTCGGACCGCCCGACCGATCCCTCGCTATGGCACGTCGCCCGCTTTGCCCAGGAGGTGGAGACGGTGCGTTCCGCGCTGGGCCTCGATCGCTTTCACCTGATCGGTCACAGCTGGGGCGGCTGGCTGGGCATGGAGTACGCCGTCACCTTCCCGGGCATCCTGGCCAGCCTGGTGATCGCCAATTCGGCCGCCGACATTCGCCATCTGGTGAGCGAACTCAACCGCCTGCGCGCCGGTCTCGGCATCGAGACGGTGCGCATGATGCAGCGCCGCGAGGCCGAATGGTCGATCGAGCACGAAGAGTACAAGGCGGCCATTACCTTGCTGAACTACCGCCATGTCTGCCGCCTCGACCATTGGCCTCCACCCTTGGCGGAATCCGTCGCCGATTGGAACATGGATCCCTACATGGCCGTCCAGGGCCCCAACGAGTTCCTCTATATCGGCAATCTAGTGGACTGGAACCGGCTGGAGGACATGGCGGGCTTTGGCGAGCCTTGCCTGATCGTGGCCGGTGCGCACGACGAGATGACGCCGAACTGCGCGCTGCGCATGCACACCACCATTCCCAGTTCCGAGGTAGCGATCTTCCCCAACAGCTCCCACACGCCCTTTTACGAGGAACCCGAAGCCTATTTCCAACGGCTCGAACGCTTCCTCGGAGAACACCCGAGCCGATGATCAAGCCTTAGGAAGCCTCTCGGCCGCGGCACCGACCGGGACGCTATGCATTCGCCCGAGCGACTGCTAAGACAGCTTTCGGCTTCATCATGAAGCGGCCGATTCCTGGCTGGGGGCGCTCGGCCGGAGAGCGGCGCGACAAGGACCGGACCGGTAAAAAGCCGGCCATGCGGAGGATGCACGATGACGAGAAGATCGACCTTTCTGGCGACCACGGCGGTCGCGCTGTTTCTAGGCGGCATGGCCGCCAAGGCGGAGACCCTGCGTCTTTTGACCTGGGGCAGCTATGCACCCGACAAGGTGATCGAGCTGTTCGAGGAGAAGTACCCCGACATCGAAGTCGAGGTGACCTTCTCCAACAACGAGGAGATGATCTCCAAGCTGCGCGCCACCGGCGGTGCCGGTTACGATCTGGCGCAGCCCAGCCACGACCGCATCTTCGCAGTCCAGCAAGAGTACGACATCTACAAGCCCCTGGATCTCTCCAAGATCGAGACCGCCGTCATGGACCCCAGCCTGCTGGCCGGGGTGAAGGCCAACACCACGATCGACGGCGAGGTCTATGCCGTGCCGCATCAGTGGGGCACCTCTGGGCTGATGGCCGACGTCACAAAGGCGCCGGCGATCTCCAGCTGGGCCGATCTCTGCGACCCCAAGTACAAGGGCAAAACCTCGATGCGGCTCAAGCGGACCATCCTGCTGGGCACCGCCTTTGCCATGGGCAAGGATCCCTTCGCCGCCTATGACGACCTCGACGAGTATCAGAAGATCCTGGACGAGGTGGCGGAGAAGCTGATCGCCTGCAAGGACAACATCAAGACCTACTGGCAGGGCGGCGACGACCTCTCGAGCCTGATGCTCTCGGGCGAGGTGATCGCGTCGGAGACCTGGGATTCCACCGCCTACCGGCTCTACGGCGAGAATCCCGACATCCACTTCATTCCGCCCGACACCGGGGCGCTCGCCTGGATCGACACCTTCGCGCTGCCGCGCAAGGGCAAGGCCGACGATGCGGCTTACAAGTGGATCAACTTCGTCCTGCAACCCGAGATCGTCACCATGATGTCGGACAGCTCCGGTGCCATCTCCGCCGTCAACGGCGGCATCGAGCTGCTGCCACCGGACAAGAAGGCGGCGGTCCAGGCGGCCTTCACGCCGGAGGACATCGAGAACCTGAAGTTCTTCGCCAACATCCCGCCGGGTGTCGAAGACATGGAAGGCAAGACCTTGGAAAAGATCAAGGCGGCGACCGGCGGCTAATCCTGTCTTGAGCGTTGCTTGCGACCGCGGATCCGAGCCTGCCATCGGATCCGCGGAAGCAGCGGCAAGACTATTGGACAACAGCCTTCCGGTCGGCTGAGCACACGGGCCTTTCATGTACGATCTTCAATGCGACGGCGTGACCAAGCGGTTCGGCCGGCTGACGGCGGTCGACGACGTCTCCTTCGATATCCCGAGCGGATCCTTCTTCTCGATCCTGGGGCCGTCCGGCTGCGGCAAGACCACCTTGATGCGCATGATCGCCGGCTTCGAGAAGCCCGACAGCGGCGATATCCAGATCAAGGGCAAATCCGTGCTCTCGGTCCCGCCGAACCGGCGCAACGTCAAGATGGTGTTCCAGCACCTGGCACTCTTTCCGATGATGAACGTCGGCGAGAACATCGCCTACGGCCTGCGCTGCCGCGGCGAGAGCAAGGCGGAGATCGCCCGCAAAGTGGCCGCCGTCCTGGAGCGCATCAGCCTTCCCGACGTCGCCGACAAGGAGGTCTCGCAGCTCTCCGGCGGGCAGAAGCAGCGTATCGCCATTGCACGCTGCATGGTGCTGGAGCCCGACGTTCTGCTGCTGGACGAGCCGCTGGGCGCGCTCGACCTCAAGCTGCGCGAGCGGATGAAGATCGAGCTGAAGCTCTTGCAGCATCAGTTCGACACCACCTTCCTCTACATCACCCATGACCAGTCGGAAGCGCTGGTCATGTCCGACAACGTGGCGGTGATGAACGCCGGCCGCTTCGAGCAGATCGGCTCGCCGCAAGAGCTCTATCACGACCCCAAGAGCGGCTTCGTCGCCGGCTTCGTCGGCGACAGCAACCGCTGGCAGGGCCGCATCGCCTCGCTCGCCGAAGGCATGGCCGAGGTCGAGATCGACGGCGGCGGCTCGATGGTGGCCGCGCTCGGCGACAGGCAGGCCGCAGCGGGTGCGCGCGTCGAAGTCTTCGTGCGGCCGGAGGCTATTTCGCTCGGCGCCTACGAGAAGGGGAACCGCCTGGCCGGCAAGGTCGACAGCCTGCTGTTCAATGGCGCCAACAGCCGCGTGCTGGTCAGGACCGAGGACGGCAGCCTGGTGGAGGTGGGTCACGCCATCCTGGATCGCGCCACCCAGATCAGCCCCGGCGATGCGGTCGAGATCGGCTGGTCCAGGGACCGCGGCCTCTGCTTCAGCGCGGCCGGCTGAGCCTCGGGCCATGCTGCGCTCCGATTCCGGCAAGCTCACGCTGATCCTGCTGCTGACGCCCTTTCTGTTGTGGATCGGCTTGCTGATCGTGCTGCCGCAGATCGGCGTCTTCTATATCTCGCTACGCGAGAAGATCGGGCCGCGGCAGTACACCATGGGCCTCGGCAACTACATCGACTTCATCAACGAGCCGATCTATTGGAACACCCTGCTGCGCACCGCCTCCATGTCGATCCTGGTGACCGGGCTGGCGCTGCTGATCGGCTTTCCGATCGCCTACTACATCGCCAAGATCGCGCGCAAACGCTCGCGCGCCGCCCTCTTCCTGCTTTGCCTGATTCCGCTTTGGGTCAGCGACCTGGTCAGGGCCTTCGGCTGGATCGTGCTGCTGCGCGAGACCGGCGTCGTCTCCGGCTTCCTGCAGTGGGCCGGGCTGATCGGCGGGCCGGTGGAATTGCTCTACAACGACGTGACCGTGGTCATCGGCCTGGTCTACACGGTCATCCTCTTCATGATCGTGCCGCTGGTCTCGACCTTGAACGGCATGGACAATGCTCTGCTGGAAGCCGGCTACAACCTGGGCGGCACGCGCTTTACCGTGCTCAGGCGCATCGTCGTGCCCTATGCCATGCCGGGGATCATCGCCGGCTGCATCATCGTCTTCATGCTGACCGCCGGCAGCTACCTGACGCCGATCTTGCTGGGCGGCAAGAACTCCATGTGGTTCACCGAGCAGATCTACGATCAGTTCATCACCCGCTACAACTGGGAGTCCGGCGCCACCTTCGGCATTCTGCTGCTGGCCTTTACCTCGATCGTGGTCTGGCTGGGCCTCAAGCTGACCGGCCAGAACCTGGCCTCGACCGTGGCCAAGGACTAGCAGGCCGATGAACGTCGCCGCCCCCCAGTCCCGAATCCTGCGCTGGATCTACGGCGGCTATCTGGTCGCCTTCTTCGTCTATCTGGCAGCGCCCCTGGCTGCCGCCAGCCTCTTCGCCTTCAACGATTCGCTGTTTCCGGCACTGCCCTGGAACGGCTTCACCTTGGACTGGTTCTTCAACGACACCGAGCCCAAGCTCGGCATGTTCTACGATCGCCGCCTTCTGCGCGGTCTGGAGACCTCGCTCTACGTCGGGCTCATCGTCTCCGCCCTCTCGGTGGCGGCCGGGACCTGCAATGCCTTCCTCTTCGAGCGCAAGAACTTCCCCGGCAAGGGCGCGCTCTACGTCGTGATGATCATTCCGCTGGTGATCCCCGGCGTGATCGTCGGCATCTCTATCCTGGTCTTCGCCAGCATGATCGCCAATGGGGTGGAGGAGGCGCTGGACTGGGAATGGTCGCTGCTGCGCCCCGGCCTCTTCCTGGTGATCTTCGGCCAGTTCTCCTTCATCACCACGATCACCTCGCTGGTGATCGCCGCCCGCCTGCGCAAGTTCGACGTGGCGCTGGAGGAAGCGGCGCTGAACCTGGGCGCGACCCGGCCCCGCGTGCTGGCAACCGTCACCCTGCCCTATCTGGCCCCGGCGCTCTTCTCGGCCTTCGTCGTGGCCTTTCTGGTCTCCTTCGAGAACTTCAACACCACCTTGATGCTGGTCGGCTCCGACGCGCCGCTGACCATCACCATGTACGACCGCATGGTGAAGGTCGGCTCCACGCCGGTGCTGAACGCCGTTTCCGTCTTCCTGATCATCGGCTCGGGCTTGCTGGCCCTGCTCAGCATCCTGGTGCAGCGGGAAAAGCAGGCGGAGTGACCCGGCAGTCAGCCCCCGCCGATTGCCTTGAGAATGGCGACCAGCTTGCGATCGCGTTCGGCCGACAAGGCTGCGAAGTCGCGTCCCGCCTCTTCGTCCTTGACGCCGTCCGCTAGAATGCGACGGACCTCCGGCGTCAGACCGGGCCGCCCCATGGTCTCCCACCAGGCTTGAATTCCGTCACCGAATCGCTCGCAGAAGCCCTCCATGCCCTGGCCGCCGCTCCCCAGGCTGAACAGCATATGCGGGCCCATGACCGCCCATCTGAGGCCGGGGCCGGTGGCGACCGCCTTGTCGATGTCGCTCACGCTGGCGACACCCTCGACGGCCAGATTGATGGCCTCACGCCACAAGGCGGCCTGCAGCCGGTTGGCAACATGGCCCGGCACCTCTTTGTTGAGGCGGATCGTCACCTTCTTGCAGGCCGCATAGAAGGCCTCGGCCAACTCCAGCGCGGCCTCGCTGGTCTCTGCGTTACCCAGCACCTCGACCAAGGGAATGAGATGCGGCGGGTTGAAGGGATGGCCCAAAACGAAGCGGCCCGGGTCCCGCCATCCTTGCTGCATATCGGCTAACAGCAGACCGGAGGCACTGCTGGCGACGACTGCGTCGGGCGTCAGGGAGGGTTCGATTTGGCGATAGATCGCATGCTTGATCTCAAGCCGCTCGGGCACGCTTTCCTGGATGAAGTCGGCGCCCTCAACAGCCTCTTGCGGAGAAGAGAAAAATGCCAGCGGGCCCGGGCCTCCCGGCGCCACCATGCGCAGCGCCTCCAGGGCCGGCCAGGCAGCGTCCAGGTAGTCGCGCACAAAGGCTTCGCACTCGGGTGAGGGGTCATAGACCCGGATCTGCCGGCCGGCGGCGGAGAAGAGAGCGGCCCAGCTGGCACCTATGGTGCCGGCGCCGATCACGGCCACGGTCCTGATGGAAGCCGTCATGGCGTCTGCCCTTTCCTTGGCTAGAAGAGGCCGGGTTGCAGGGAGGAAAGCGCGGTCAAACCGCCGTCGACGACATAGACCTGACCCGTCGCGAAGGCCGCCTCGTCGGAAGCGAGCCAGACCGCCATCGCCGCGATATCGCTGCCTTGGCCAAAGCGGCCGACCGGGTGACGCCGAAGCGCATCGCGCTTGGCGGCGTCCGGGTCGCCTGCGAGCGCGAAGCCCGAATCCGCCATATCGGTCAGGACCCAGCCCGGTGCGATGGCATTGCACCTTATCCCCTCACCACCGTGATCGCCCGCAATGGAGCGCGTGAGACCATGGACGAAGGCCTTGGAGGCATTGTAGAGCGCCATCGCGCCATCGGCCGCAAAGCCGGACGTCGACCCGATGTTGACGATGCTGCCTCCGCCCGTCTCGGCCATCGCGGGGATGAAGGCGCGGCAGCAGAGGAAGAGGCCTTTCGCGTTAACGCCCATCAGGCGCTCCCAGTCCTCGTCGCTGCTGTCGGTCAGCTTCTTTTCCAGGGCTGCGCCGGCGTTGTTCACCAGGACATCGACCCCTCCGAGATGGGCGAGGGCCGCATCGCGGAGACGGCCGACCTCCGCGCTGGCAGAGACGTCGGTCCTTTCGAAGGCGACCGCAGGCGGCAGGTCTCGGGGCCGCTCGCCGCGGCCGCAGGTCAAGACCCTGGCCCCTTCGGCGAGAAAGCGCTCGATGATGGCCCGGCCGATACCGCGGCCACCGCCCGTCACGACGGCAGTCTTGCCGATGAGCCGTCCGCTTGCGTCGGTCATCGCCTAGAGCCTCATCTGCTGTACTTGTGCCGTCAGCCCACCGTCGAGGACCCAGAGCTGACCGCTGGCATAGCGGGCCTCGTCGCCGGCGAGCCAATTGACCAGGCCGGCCACGTCCTCGGGCGTGCCGTAGCGGCGCAAGGGATGGATGTCGCGCACCTTCTGCTGCAGGCTTTCGATGTCGCCGGAGGAACCGAAGAAGCTCTGCAGCATGGGCGTGTCGACGAAGCCGGGGCAGATGGCGTTGACCCGAATGTTCTCCGGCCCGTAGTCGCAGGCCATGGCGCGGGTCAGCGCATGGACCGCACCCTTGGTGGCGCAGTAGGCGGCCAGGCTGGGGTCGGCGATGAAGCCGTCGTAGGAGCCGAAATTGACGATCGAGCCGCCGCCGGCCTTGCGCATTAGGGGCAGCAGGTGCTTGGAGGCAAGGAATGTCCCGGTGACGTTGATCGCGAAGATGCGGTTCCAGTCTGCAAGGCTGGTCTCCTCGATCGTCTTCTCGATCTCGATCGCCGCGGCATTGACCAGAATCTCCAGCTTGCCCGGCTCTGCGGCGATGCCTGCGGCCAGAGCCTTGCAGCTCTCCTCGTCGGTGACGTCGAGCCGCTGGTAGCGCACCCCGTCGGGCAAGGCACCCGACGGTTCCGCCAGGTCGGCAGCGACGACCTTGGCGCCCTCGCGCGCCAGCCGTGCTGCAACGGCGGTACCGATGCCGCCGCAGCCTCCCGTCACGACGGCGGCCCGACCGCTCAAGGGCCGTGCCGGGTTCGCCTGTTCCACCGGGCCGCTCCCGGTCACGCCAGCGCCTTGGCGTAGGCGTCCAGGACCAGGCCGTGGAAGTGGTGCACGGCATGCTCGCTTCTGCCCGACCCGGCCGGGTCATGCACGATGCGCCCGCTCTCGAAGGCCGGGGTCGCCATGCCGCGCTGGACGCTCTCGACGATGTCGATGTCTTCCTGCTGCAGTACCTCCTTGATGTAGGTGATGGCTTCCTTCTCCTGCGCCGTCGGCTCGGCCGTTTCGAAGAAGAAGTCGTAGGTCTCGATCGTGCGGTCCTGATCCACCGGAATGACATGCATCACCAGGAAGTTGCCGCGGCCGGGATAGCGCATGAGGCAGGTGTTGGGCCAAAGCCACCAGACCGCGTGGTCGTCGACCGTGGCTCCCTCCACGCTGTAGGCCGTGTTGGCCTCCTTACTGGCCTTTGCCATGTGGCTGGAATAGAGGCCGTGCGTGGTCACCTTGTAACTTTTCATGTCCAGCAGGGTGCAAAAATCCTTGTGCGCCACCGGGCAGTGGTAGCACTCAAGAAAGTTGTCGACGACGTTCTTCCAGTTGGACTTGATGTCGAAGGTGAGCCTGTGGGCAAAGGTTAGCTGCTCGACGTCCGGCGCGAAGGCCATGATCTCCTTAGCCAAATCGCCCGACTGCTCGGCCAGGCTGGCTGCTTCGGGATCGAGGTCGACGTAGACGAAGCCGCAAAACTCCTCGACCTGTACCGGATCGAGGCAGATCTCCTTCTTGTCGAAGTCGACGAGGTCCTTGGTGAGCGGTGCCGCCTTGAGGTGGCCTTCCAGGTCGTAGCTCCAGGCGTGATAGGGGCAGACCATCAGATAGGTCATGCCCTCGCCCTTCAGCAGCGCGTGGGCGCGATGCTTGCAGACGTTGTAGAAGGCGCGCAGTTGGCCCTTGCGGTCGCGCACCACGGCGATGCTGCGGCCCTGCACGTCCTTGACGTAATAGGAACCGGGCTCGCGCAGTTTCTCGCCGTGGCAGACCCATTGCCAAGAGCGGTAGAAGATGGTTTCGCGCTCAAGCGCCAAGTAGCGCTGATCGGTGTAGCTCTCGGCCCCCAGCGAAAGGGAGCGCGCGGGATCAGGGTCATAGCCCCGGCGAATCTGGTCTAAGTCCAAGCCGTTCAGCGCGACTGTCATCTCGGCCTCCATCAGAAGAACGAAGAGCCCGCCTTGCGGACAAATGCGCGTCGGCGGAACTGCCCTTTGACGGCAGTTTGGCAGATCGCCCAAGTCAATCCGGTAGATTTTGGCCGGATTTCTGCATAATTTGGACGAACCACAAGGGGAGGCCCAAGCGAGCATGCCAGACTGGGACAAGGCCGGCGCCAACCGCATCGCTGTCGTCCTGCTGCCGAACTTCAGCGGCATGGCAACAGCGGCGCTCATCGACCCCTTCCGCGTTGCCAACTACCTACGTGGTCCCGATGTCGAGGCAAGCGCACTCTATCACTGGACTTTCTTGACCCTCGATGGCCGCGACGGCGCCAACTTTACCGCCAGCAACGGCTTGCAGGCATCGGCAGCCTCACTCGCAGAGACGACCGGAGAGACCTTCGATTTCGTCATCCTCTCTGCCAGCTGGGCGCCGGAACGCTATCGTGACCCGACCCTTTTTGCTTGGCTGCGCCGTCAGGCAGGGCGCGGTGCGGCGCTGGGCGGCTTGGACACCGGGGCGTTCCTGCTCGGCTTCGCCGGACTTCTCGACGGCTACACCGCAACGGTGCACTACGAGCACCTGGCAGCCTTCGAAGAACTCTTCCCCAAGGTCACGACATCAGACGCCCTTTACGTCATCGACCGGAACCGCCTGACCGCCAGCGGTGGTCTCGCCGCTTGCGATCTGGCGCTCACCATCATCGGCCGCCAGATGGGCCCGAGCCTCGCCAACGCCGCTTCGCGCTATCTGCTGCACGACCGGATCCGGCCCGCATCCGAGCAGCAGAGCCCTTCGCGCCGCGAGCCGCTGGGGGTCGGCGTCCCGGCCGCACTGCGTGCCGCAACAGCCTTGATGGAAGCCTCTCTGGAGGATCCGCGTCCCATCGATGAGATTGCCGCTGCCGCCAAGCTCTCTCAACGCCAGTTGCAGCGACTGTTCCAGCGCCACGCCGGCATGTCGCCGGCGCGCTACTACCTCGACTGCCGCCTCGACCGGGCGCGCGGCATGGTCACCCAGACCGACATGTCGGTCTTGGAGATCTCCGTCGCCTGCGGCTTCTCCTCGCCCGAGTACATGACCAAGTGCTACCGCGAGCGCTTCGCCGTCACCCCCAGCGCCGACCGTGTTCTCGGCCGCGTGCCGTTTCAGTTCCGGGACTTTCCGAACTATGCGTTAAGGCGAGCGAAACCCAATAGGCCATAGCAACCTGGAACTGTCATTCATTACGCAGGTGTGGCACAGGCTACAGGTACTGGCTAGCCGTAGAGGATCGCCTCCACGTTGGTGACCAGTACGCCGGCCGGAAGAGTGGCGCCGTCGTCGAGGATCAAGGTGTCGCTGCCGGCGCCGCCGTCATAGGTCTCTCCGGCTTGAATCGCCTCCTGGTCAGCCACGCGGAAGATGTCGGCGCCTGAATCTCCGAACAGCTTGTCCAAGCCTTTTCCGCCGGAAAGGAAGTCGTCCCCCTTGCCGCCGTAGAGCATGTCCGCCCCGTTGTTGCCGGCGAGATCGTCGGCTCCGCGCCCTCCATAGAGGTCGTCGTTGCCACCCTGCCCCCGCAACAGGTCTTCGTCGAAGCCGCCTTTCGCCATGTCGTCGCCGACACCGGCGAAAACAAAGTCGTCCTGCTGGTTGCCCTCCAGTAGGTCGCCGCCCGACCCACCATAGAGCGAGTCCTGTCCGTCCTCGCCATATAAGAAATCGCCATTGGCGTCACCATAGAGGCTATCGCCTCCAGAACCGCCCGTGAGCTTGTCAGTACCACCAGAGCCCTCGGCATGGTCCTGCCCACTGCCGCCGAAGATCGTGTCCGCACCGGCCTTGCCATCGAGCCTGGTGTCATCGCCATTGGCGCCGAATATCTTGTCCGAGTTGCCGTCGCCGAAGAGCACGCTGTCATCGCCCCGCCCGCCAAAGAGCTCGTCCTTGCCATCACCGCCCCGGAGTCTGGAGTCGTCACCTTGCTCGCCGAACAAGCTGTCCGTGGCGTCACCTCCGTAGAGGCTCACGTCGTTGCCGTCACCACCATAGACCTTGTCGTTGCCGGTTCCTCCCTCCAGTTCCATGTCGACGCCGTTACCGCCAAAAATCAGATCCGATCCGTTGGAGCCCAGAAGAACGACGTCACTGCCACCATCGCCATAGAGGCGATCGCTCCCCGCATCGCCAAAAAGACCGATATCGCGCTCGGCGCCGCCAAAAATCCGATCCTTGCCGCCATCGCCGGAGATGAGCGTGTCCATGTCACCTCCGCCATAGATGTCGTCGCGGTCCGCACCACCGAAAATACTCAAGTCGGGGCCATCGCCGCCAAAGATCGAATCGTCGCCGCCAAGCCCGTAAAGCCTGTCCGCTGCGCCATAGCCCAAGATAGTGTCGATTGCCTCGGTTCCGGACAAGGTATCGGGGCCATCTGTCCCGGGAATGAACGCCATCTCTCTTCCTCCTCAACACAGCTGACAGAACGTTTCCAGGGCGCCCTTGGCAATAGGAACTTGGGCCTCAGAACAGAGAGGCGGCTCACCGGATTCATGCCAATCCAAGGTCCCCAACCACACCCTCAACCGATCTGACCAGATTGCCGGCAAAATGTCGTGTGAAAAGTTCGACAATCGGTTGAGACCAACCAAGAGAGGTCGGCTTTTGGCGTCCTGTCTCACTGTGTTTATCTGAATGGATATTCGTTATTCCAGAAGGACAGGGTGGCCGCACTCTGCTTTGTCTTTGTCATATGAGAGAACGCTGCGCTTTTCTAGCGATGCTCACGTCGGCCGGCGCTGAAATGCGCGCAGGTCATGATCATCAGACAGGCAGCAATGGCCACCCCAAAAAAGAGGTGGCGGCCAGCGGGATCGGGACCGCTGGCCGCCTTTTTCCAGCCTGAGGGGGGCATCGGGGTGAGGTCGGCTGGAAACCTCGGACAGAGAGGGGAAGTCTCCGTGGCTTTTGTTGTTAAAGAGGGATCGTGTTCGCACCTTGCCACGAATGTGGCGGGATTGTGATTTGTGCAACAGGCAAACAAAAAGAAAGGCCGCTGCGGTTGAGCGCGCGGCCGTGACAATTGTGTTACAGAGTACAGGTGGTGGAGATCATGATGCCCTGGATTGCCTCTACTGACAAGGCTTTGGATAGACTCGCGCTGTCGAGATTTTGTCGCAACCAAGCCACAGTAGTGATGCATAAATTGTTGAATGAATGTTCTAATCATTCGACCCAGAGGTGGTAGCCTTCCAGCCGCTTTCTCGCCATCAGACGGCTGAAAGCCCGCCGTCGATCACCAAGGCATGACCGGTCATGAAGCCATTCTCCGGTGAGCAAGCCCAAAGCATGGCCTGGACCACCTCCTCCGGCTCGGCCAGGCGGCGCATGGGCATGTTGGAGACAACGCGCTCCAGGGCCTCCTCCTGGGTGCCCTGCATCTCCGCCACGAAGTCCGCAACCATCGCGGTGTCGGCGAAGGCAGGGCAGAGGCAGTTGATGCGGATGCCTTTTCGCGCGCACTCGCCTGCAGCCGCCTTGGTCAGGCCGACGACACCGTGCTTTGCGGCCGTGTAGATAGCCAGCAGGGGAGCACCGATGACGCCGGCGACCGACGCGACGTTCAAGATCGCACCGCCCCGGCCGTCGGCCGCGAACTGGGCCTCCATGACCGGAATCTGCGCCTTCAACGCCAGAAAGACGGCCATGAGGTTGACCCCCAGGACCCGCTCGGCCTCGGCCACCTCGATTTGCGGCAGTTTCTTCAGCAGCCCGCCGATACCGGCGTTGTTGATCGCCACGTCCAAACGCCCATAGCTGTCGCGGGCACGGCCCACCAGGGCCTCTGCCGTCTCCCAGCGGGAAACATCGCCGGCCAGGCAGGCGACGGCCGCACCTTTGGCTCGAAGCGGCGCCGCCACGGCCTCCAAGGCGTCGTCTTTCAGGTCGCAGAGCAGCAGGCGTGCGCCCTCCTCCGCGAAACGTTGGGCGGCCAGCCGGCCGAAGCCGCCGGCGGCCCCCGTGATCAGCACCACGGCATCCTGGAAACGTTGGCTCATGCCTTCTTGCCCTCGATGATGTCGACTGCCATGCGTGCCAGCACCGGCACCGCCGCGCCCATCTTGAGGCCGCGCTCGGGATTGGAGGCGTTGCCGTCCAAAGCCCGCTTCAGCACGCCCTGAATGATGGCAGCCAGGCGGAAGAAGCTGAAGGCCAGGCAGAAGGTCCAGTTTTCGATCTCGGCGACGCCGACGCGCCGGCAATAGGCCGCGACGTAGTCTGCCTCGTCCGGCAGGCCGTGCCCGCGGCGATCCAGGCTGCCGAGTCCGCGAAAGACGCCCTCGTTCGGCAAGCGCCACTGCATGCACTGATAAGCCAGATCTGACCAGGGGTGCCCCAAGGTCGAAAGCTCCCAATCGAGTACGCCCAGGATGCGGGGCCCGTCAGGCGCAAAAATCATGTTGTCGAGGCGATAGTCGCCGTGCACCAGGGAGACGCGGCCGTCGTCCTCCGGCATCCCGGCCTCCAGCCAAGCCATCAGGCCGTCCATCTCAGAAATTGTCTCAGTCTCCGACGCCGCGTACTGCTTGGACCAGCGCGCCACTTGGCGGGCGAAATAGCTGCCCGGCCGCCCGAAATCGGCAAGGCCGACGGCCTCCACGTCAACCAAATGCAGCTTGGCAAGTGCCTCGTTCATAGCATCGAAGACCGGAGCCCGCTCGTCCTTGGACAGCTCCGGCAAGGCCGGGTCCCAGAAGATCCTGCCGTCGAGGTAGCCCATCACGAAGAAGACCGAACCGATCACCGCTTCGTCCTCGCAGAGATGGTATACCGGCGGCACCGGCACCGCTGTCTCGGCCAAAGCGGCCATCACCCGGTATTCGCGGTCGACGGCATGGGCCGACTTCAAGAGCTGACCCGGCGGCTTGCGGCGCAAGACGAAGCGGCCGCGGTCGGTGGTCAAGAGGAAGGTCGGGTTGGACTGCCCGCCGGCGAACTTCCTGGCCCCCCTCAATTGACCGAAGCCGGGGATGCAGCCAGGCAAATAGGCGGCCAGCGCGGCCTCGTCCAGGTCGGCGACGTCTTCGCTCATGGGCTGCGCCTCTCTTCTTTCGGTCTAGGCATAGGTAACCAGCGCACGGCGCGCCGGCGTCTCCAGGTGTGGTGCGCCATTGAAGCTATGGAGGTAGATGGCCTTGCCGGTGAAGATGAAGCGCGAGATACCGGTGTTCTTGGTCTGGAGGTTTAAGTTGATCATCGCCTCCGGCGCCAGGTCCAACACAAGGCCCAGCATCCGGCAGATCGCACCGCCGGAACTAACCGCCAGGACGCATTTGGCCTTGTCCGGATCGGCAAGCGCCTCGAGCGCGGAGCCGACACGCTTACCGAAGCCCTCCCAGCTCTCCTTCAGGATCTCGCGGGGCAACTCGTCCCGCGACCAGGCCAGGGATGCCTTGCGGAGGGTACGGAAGAAGACCCGACGGTCGCTCAGCACGTCGGCAGGCCGCGGATGGCAGGCGAAATAGGCCTCTGCCACATTGCCGAAGTCGAACTCGTCGAGGCCAGGAAGGGTCTCGACGGCAGGTGTGCATTCCAATGCAGCCTGCAGGATCTCTATCGTTGCGACTTGGCGCTCCAGGCTGCCGCAGGCGACGCGGTCGAAGGCCAGGCCCTGCTCGGCCAGATAAGTACCCAGCACCTCGGCCTGCCGACGCCCGCGCTCCGACAGGCGGTCGTAGTCGCCGCCCAGCTGCCCCGCCTGGGCGTGGCGCACGAGGTAAAGCTCCGAGGCCATCGCGCTTAGCGGTTGGTGTAGCGGCGCAACTCTTGGCGGGCCACCTGGCGGCGGTGGACTGCATCCGGTCCGTCGGCCAGGCGCAGGGTGCGCAGATGGGTCCACATCTTGGCCAAGGGCACATCCTGGCTGATGCCCATGGCGCCGTGCAGCTGCATGGCCTCGTCGGTGACCTTCAGTGCGACGCGCGGGGCGGCAACCTTGATCTGGCTGATCCAGGGGGCCGCCTCGCGCGGACTGACGTTGTCCATCATCCAAGCGGTCTTGAGGCACAGCAGACGCGCCATCTCGATCTCCATGCGGCACTCGGCGATGATGTCGTGGTTGGCACCCAACTGAGCCAAGGGCTTGCCGAAGGCCTCGCGGGCGAGCGAGCGGCGGCACATCAGTTCCAAAGCACGCTCGGCCTGGCCGATGGCGCGCATGCAGTGGTGGATACGGCCCGGACCCAGGCGGCCTTGGGCGATCTCGAAGCCGCGGCCCTCGCCCAGGATCAGGTTCTCCGCCGGCACCTCTACGTCGGTGAAGCGGAGGTGCATATGGCCGTGCGGGGCGTCGTCGTGACCGAAGACCTCCATCGGCCGCAGCACCTCGACGCCGGGCGTGCCGGCCGGCACCAGGATCTGGCTGTGGCGGCGGTGCTTATCGCCGTCAGGATTGGTCACGCACATGACGATATAGATCTTGCAGCGCGGGTCGCCGGCGCCCGAGGCCCACCACTTCTCGCCGTTCAGGACGTAGTGGTCGCCCTGGCGCACCGCCGAGAGCGCGATGTTGGTGGCGTCCGAAGAGGCCACCTGCGGCTCGGTCATGAGGTAGGCCGAGCGGATCTTGCCCTCGAGGAGGTCGTCGAGCCAGGCACGCTTTTGCGCCTCGTTGCCGAAGCGCTCCAGGACCTCCATGTTGCCGGTGTCGGGTGCGGAGCAGTTGAAGGCCTCGGCGGCTAGCCGCGACCAACCCATCTCTTCGGCCAGATAGGCGTACTCCACCGTGGAGAGGCCGAAGCCGCGACCGGAATCGGTCAGCCAGAAATTCCACAAGCCCGCCGCGCGCGCCTTGGCCTTGAGGCTCTCCAGGATCTCGCTCTGCCGCTCGGTATAGGCGAAGCGCTCTCCCTTGGCGACCTCGGCCTCATAGGCCTCCTCGAGAGGGATGATCTCTTCACGCACCATACGGCGCACCTGCTCGATAAGCGGCTTGACCTTTTCGCTGACGCCAAGATCCATGGGTTTCCGCCTCTCTCCTTGTTCGCGTGATCGGGGCCATAATGGCCCAGCTTGCCCCCTGCTTACGACCCCTCGGCCATGCATGGCAATTGGCCAACTGAAGCGGGCCATGTCGACACTGTTCGGCGATCTCTATGAGCAGCGACAGAGGTGTCTCGCCGGAATCGGACCTCATTGTCGCCCAGCGCTCGCGTCCGGCACAGGAGCCACTTAGGATGACGCCATGTTGGATTTCGACACCTGCAACGCGGCCAGGCTGCGGCGCGACCCGGCCTTCGACGGCGTTTTCTTCACCGCGGTCGACACCACCGGCATCTATTGCCGGCCGGTCTGCCCGGTCCGCCATCCCTTGACCAAGAACGTGCGCTTCTACCCCAGCGCTGCGGCGGCGGAGCATGCCGGCTACCGGCCCTGCCTGCGCTGCCGGCCGGAGACGGCGCCCTTCTGCCCGGCCTGGAACGGCACCAAGACGACGGTCGGCCGGGCGCTGACGCTGATCGAAGAAGGCGCGCTGGACGACGGCAGCGTCGAGGACCTGGCAGCACGGCTCGGGATCGGCGGGCGTCAGCTCTCCCGCCTCTTCCAGCGCCATGTCGGAGCAAGCCCGACCCAGATCTCCAAGACGCAGCGACTGCAAAGAGCCAAGCGCCTTCTGGACGAAAGCGATCTCAAGGTCTCGGACATTGCCTACCGGGCGGGTTTCAAGAGCCTGCGTCGCTTCAATCAGGCCTTTGCCGAGCTCTTCAAGCAAGCGCCTTCGGACTTCCGGCGACGAGGCTTGCGGCGCACAACCCAGAGAGCGGAGGAGCCCCGTGCCCAAGCCTGAGCCAAGGCTTTCCTACGGCCTCTTCGACTCGCCGCTGGGCCCTATCTGTGTGGCCGGCGATGGCGGGCGCGTGCACCTCATCGGCTTTTCGAGCGAGCGCGAAACCAAGGGACCCAAGGCCGACTGGACGCGCGACGACGCCCTCTACGCCGAACCCATCCGACAGCTGCGCGCCTATTTCGCCGGCGAGCTGACGCGCTTCGACCTGCCGCTTCATTTTGATGGTACCGCATTCCAGAAGCGTTGCTGGGAGGAACTCTGCTCCATACCCTTCGGCCAGACCGTGACTTACGGCGGGCTTGCCGCCAAGATTGGCCGGCCAACGGCCTTCCGGGCCGTCGGCGGTGCCAACGGCGCGAACCGCCTGCCGATCGTGGTGCCCTGCCACCGGGTGATCGGATCCGACCAATCGCTCACCGGCTTTGGCGGCGGTATCGAGATCAAGCGCTTTCTGCTGGACCACGAGGCCAGGATCGCCTCTGCCAAAGCCACGTAGCTTGCCTCCATTTGGAAGGTGACCTTGCCAGCGCCTGGAGCCTTAATTGACCGACAGGTGCGAGCCCATGCTGGCCAGCGACATGGCGCCCACAGCATGGCCACTCCCGTTCTCATCTAAGGGCACCTACGCTCAGCTCCGACACGACGTCTTTCTCCGGCTTGACCAGAGAATCATTTCCCGCTGCTCGTAGGAGTGGCGCAAGATCCTCTGGTCAAGCCAGAAGATGGCGCCAGGAGGGTGTCGGCAAAGGTGTTCGCCTTGGCCGAGAGGACGTGGAGACGCCACCGTTCTACGATGCACGTCCCAATCGAAATCGATCAGAGGCACAAGGAGCCGTCACCACTGCTGAACACCTGAAACCTCAGCGCACTCAATGGCGAAAACGATGCATAGAATTGCCATCCATATTTATAAGAAATCTATCCTTTGTTGCTTCATATTTTGACGAAACGTCAGAATGTGGAGACACACTGTGACATTTTTCTGATAATACGAGAACGCTATCAAATATCGTCACGAATTCGCGACACGGCTGCCAAGAAAAAGCCGCTCGCAACACCCAGCTGAACATCCGATCATCCTTGGTCTCCTGTTCAATCGAAATGCGAGGAGCTGTTTCATGACCGGACGAACCCCTAGGTTTCGCAAGACCTCGATAGCTGCGGCTGCGCTCTTGGCCGGCAGCCTGGTCGCCTCTGGCGCGATGGCGCAAGACAGAAGCGACGGGCTGGCCGACGAGGTCGTCGTCCAGGCCAGGGTCGTGGCACTTGACGTGCCCAATCGCCTGATGATTCTGGAGGGTGCGGACGGCACCTACAGCAACGTCGTCGAGATTCCCAGGTCGATCGCCAATCTGCCGCGAGTGGAGCCGGGCGATACGGTAACGGTCAAGTATCTCGAAGCTCTGCTGCTGAACGTCGAACGCGCGCCCAACGCCGAGCCCGGCGTCGAGGTGACCGAGACCCAGATCCGCGCCGAACCCGGCGCCCTGCCGGCCGGCGGCAACGTGCGCCAGGTCACCATGACCGCCAAGCTCATGGCCTACGACAGCAACAAGCACATCGCGATCATCGAAGGCCCCGGCGGTAGCGACCGCAAGGTCGCGGTGGAGGGTGCGGAACTGCAGAACGCCATGTCGGCGATCCAGCCGGGCGACGTCCTGCGCACCACCTTTACCGAGGCCGTGGCCCTGGAGGTGACAAGGGGCTAGAGAGCCACCTTTGTGCTATCGAGGGGCCGCCTGCAGCTTGACCGGGCGGCCTCTCGCAGGCCTGTCCCTGCCAAGGTCTAGCGGCAGAACACCTCCAACTCCGCGCGGGCCTCGTAGCGCGCGCGCCAGCCGGGCTTCTGGATTGCACCCTGACGCTTTTTCCGAGGCAAGCTGAAGAGTTCAGTGAGGCCGCGTTTCAATAGCGTTACGCTTACTTTCTTGCACCCTTGGCCATCTTTATCTTGGCAGGTCGACTTGGTCGTGACACGACCGATTCCGGTGACCAAGGCTAGCTCGGCCAGATCTTTGGCCTCGCGCTCGACTGCCTCTCGATCCACGCCAGGCTCAAGGATTCGACTCGCGGATCCGTAGGCCTTGATGACGATCTTCTCCTTTTTCTTGCAATCAGGAATGACGAGGACAGTGGTCTTACCAGCCGGCTCCACTTCGTAGAAATGGTTGTCAGATAGGACCTCGAATGACGCCCCGCCATCTTCGTCCCCCTTGTCATCATCCTCCTCGTCGTCGTCCGTAAAGGCCACAAGTCGAGGTGCCGCGAAGATGAGCCCCCCAACCTGAAGCAGATCGCCGTCCCGGACACCGGCCAAGACCCCTTGGGCGATCAGGCCTTGCACTGCCGCGGCCCGGATATCGTCGACGAACAGCAGATCCAGAATGCTTGCGATGGGACGCATCTGAAGGACGCGTTCGACCTCCTGCTCGGTGAGACCAAGAGCGGCCAACTGCTCATGGCTCAGCAAGTTCACATTCAAGCACGTCATGATCTTCTCCCTGGCGGGAGCACCGCAGCGTGCATTCCAGCAACCTGGATGGTGCCCCGCTCGCGCACTGCAGGAAGCGCCCCTGCGGACGCCGCTCTGCTACCCTATTGTCCTCTTCGACGAAGGCTCAGGCAATAGCCCTGTCTCTCCACGCTGGTCGCATGAGAGGTCCGCCTAGACCTCCAGCCACTCCTCCCTGACGGAGGGGTTGTCGCGCAGGTCTTGCGGCGTGCCCTCGAAGACGATGCGGCCGTGGCCCATGACGTAGACGCGGTGCGAGATGTCGAGCGCGATGGAGAGCTTCTGCTCGACCAACAGGATGGAGATGCCGCTTTCCGCCACCTGGGCGATGAGATTGCCGACCTGACGCACGATCAGGGGCGCCAGGCCCTCGGTCGGCTCGTCGATCATGAGCAATTCGGGGTCGCCCATCAGGGTTCGGCAGATGGTCAGCATCTGCTTCTCGCCGCCAGAGAGCACGCCGGCCGCGCTGTCGGCCCGCTCGGCCAGGTTGGGGAAGAGCTGCAGCATCTCATCGATGCTCCAGCGGCCGGGCCGGCGCAGGTCCTTGATGCCGAGCAGCAAGTTCTGGCGGACGGTCAGATAGGGGAAGATATCCCTGTTCTCGGGCACGTAGCCGAGGCCCAGGCGGGCGATACGGTGGTTGGGCAGGCCGGCGATCTCGCGCCCCTTGAAGCGGATCGAGCCCTCGGGCAACACCTCGCCCATGATCGCCTTGACCAGGGTGGAGCGCCCGACGCCGTTGCGCCCAAGCAAGCCCACGACCTCGCCGCCGCCGACATCGAGGTCCACGCCTTGCAGGATGTGGCTCTTGCCGTAGTAGGCGTTGAGGCCCCGCACCTCGAGCATCCTAGAAGGCCTCCTCGCCCAGATAGGCCTCGCGGACCTTCGGGTTGCCGCGGATCTCCTCCGGCGTACCGCTGGCGATAATCTCGCCGTAGACCAGGACCGAGATGCGGTCGGCGAGCCCGAAGACGACGCCCATGTCGTGCTCGACGATCAGCAAGGTGCGCCCTTCGGTGACGCGGCGGATGAGGTCGACGGCGCGATCGGTCTCGGCATGGCTCATGCCGGCCGTCGGCTCGTCCAGCAGCACGACCTCGGCGCCACCGGCAATGGTGATCCCGATCTCGAGTGCGCGCTGATCGGCGTAGGAGAGCAGCCCGGCCGGCGTGTCGCGGGCATGCTCGAGATGCAAGAGCGCCAGCATCTCCTCGCTGCGGCTGGTCACGTCCGCCAAGCGCGAGGCCCAGCGCCAGAAGGTGTAGCGATAGCCCAACGACCAGAGCACCGCACAGCGCAGGTTCTCGTAGACCGACATGTTGTGGAAGATGTTGGTCACCTGGAAGGAGCGCGACAGCCCCAGCCGGTTGATCTGGTAGGCCGGCAGGCCGGAAATCTTTCTGTCGCGCAGCCTGACCTCGCCCGCCGTCGGTGCGAAGGCACCGGAGATGAGGTTGAAGAGGGTCGACTTTCCGGCACCGTTCGGCCCGATCACGGCGTGGCGCTCGCCGTTGCGGACTTCCAGGTCGACGCCGCGGATGATCTCAGCCGGACCGAAGGCCTTGGAGAGCTCCTTGAGCGTCAAGACCGCGCTCACGAGACCTCTCCCCGCAAGAGGCGGCCCAGGCGCTTCGGGGCTTGCCTCAAGCCCAGGCTGCCCAACCCCAGCAGCACGGCCGCCAGTGCCCAACCGAGAACCGATTGGTGGCTGATGGGGAAGCCCAGCAGTTCCATCGGCTCGGAATGCTCGCGCCAGCGGAAGACCAGCTCGACCAGGATGATCAGGCCCAAGGTCATGGCCATGGCGGCGGCAACCCCCAAGCCCCAGAGCGGCGCCATGCTGGCCAGCTCGCCGCGGCGGATCGCCAGGCGCACGCGCTCCACCAGGCCGGCCAGGCCGCCGGGCGCGAACATCACGATCACCATGAAGAGGATGCCGATATAGAACTGCCAGGCCTCGGTATAGTCGGACAGCAAGGACTGCATGATGACGATCAGGACCGCCCCGAGGATCGGCCCATAGAAGGTGCCGATGCCGCCGATGAAGGCCATGATCAGAACCGCGCCGGAGACCAGGGCCGAAAAGGTCTCGGGCGTCAGGATTTCGTAGTTCACCGAGGACATGCCGCCGGCGAGTCCGGCAAAGCCGCCTGCGATGGTGAAGACCAGATAGCGGACGCGCTGCGGGTTGAAGCCGATGAACTCGGCCCTTTGCGGATTGTCGCGCACGGCGTTGGAAAGCCGGCCCAAGGGCGTGCGGGTGAAGGCCCACATCGCCAGGCAGGCGACGAAGGCCCAGAAGGCGATGAACCAATAGACCTCGCCGATCGGTCCCAGCGACAAGCCGAAAGCTTCCGGCCCGACCATGCGGTCGCCAGAGATCCCCTCCTCGCCGCCGAAGACGGAAACGAACATGAAGCCGGCGGCCGCAACCAACTCGCCGATGCCCAGCGATATCATCGCGAAGGGCACCCCGGCGCGCCGGCACGACGGCCAGCCGATGACCGCACCGGCCAGAAGGCCGACGGCGAAGCCGACCAGCGGCAAGCCGAAGACCGGAAAGTCCACCAGTCCCTCCTCGATCAGGCGCATGACGTGGATGGCGCCGTAGCCGCCCAGACCGAAATAGACGGCATGGCCGAAGGACAGCATGCCGCCCTGGCCCAGCAGCATGTTGTAGGAGAGCGCGAAGACCAGCTGAATTCCGATCGCGTTCATCACCGAGAGCGCCGTGCGCGAGGGGAAGATCGAGGGCAGCAACACCAGCACTACGATGCCGGCAAGCCACGGCAGAGCAAGGCGCAGGAAGCTGGCGGCGGTCACGATTCGCGCGCTCCCATCAGGCCGCGCGGCCGGAAGATCAGCACCAGCACCAAGAGGATGAAAGGCAGCATGGGCGCGATCTGCGCCAGGGTGACGCCGGTCAGCTCGCCCCTGGGATCGACCTGGATGCCGAAGAGGCCGAAGAGATCGGCCAGCGAGGCGTCGATGGCAACGGCAAAGGTCTGCAGCATGCCGATCAGGATGGAGGCGAGGAAGGCGCCGGTCAGCGAGCCCATGCCGCCGACCACCACGACCACGAAGACGATGGGCCCAAGGGTGAAGGCCATGGCCGGCTCGGTCACCAGAAGCGCGCCACCGATGACCCCCGCCAGACCGGCCAAGGCGCAGCCGATGCCGAAGACCAGCATGAAGATCAGGGGCACGTTGTGGCCCAGGTGACCCACCATCTGCGGATGGGTCAGGGCGGCCTGGATCATCAGGCCGGCCCTGGTCCGCTTCAGCAAGAGCCAGAGGGCTACGAACATCAGGGTCGCGACCAGCATCATGAAGACGCGGAAGGCCGGATAGGTGGTCTCGAAGAGGGTGAAGATGGGCCAGTCGAGCGACCAGGGAACGCCGTAGGGCACCGGCAGCTTGCCCCAGATCAGCTTCACCGCCTCTTCGATCAGGTAGGCCAGGCCAAAGGTGAAAAGCAATTCGGCCACATGGCCGTGGCTGTGCACCTTGCGCAAGCCGTAGCGTTCGACCAGGGCGCCGATCAGGCCGACCAGCACCGGCGCCAGGAACAAGGCCGGCCAGAAGCCGATTCCGCCAGTCAAGGTAAAGGCGATATAGGCCCCCAGCATATAGAAGCTGGCGTGCGCGAAGTTCAGCACCCCCATCATCGAGAAGATGAGGGTGAGGCCGCTCGACAGCATGAAGAGCAGCAGTCCGTATAAGAGCCCGTTAAGGGCCGAGAAGATGACGACTTCCATGATCCGCCAGGATCAGAAGGGCCTCTCCGCTGCGCCGGAGAGGCCCCTGAAAGGCAGCATTCAGCCGGGCCGCTTCATCTCGCAGGTGGTGTCGGTCGAGGTCGCCGGTCCTTCGATCCGATAGTCGGTCTTGAAGCCGAAGCCGGTCCCCTCGACGTCGCGCGCGACATCCTTGGAGAAGGTCGAGAGATAAAGCGGCTGGATCAGCTGATGGTTGTCGGCGCGCATGACGACGGTGCCGACCTCGGTCTCGTGCTCCATGCCCTCCAGCGCGCGGGCCAGCGCCTCCGGCTCGGTCGAGCCGGCCTTGGCGGCGGCCTTCTGCAGCATCTCCATCAGGTTCTTGACGCGGTAGTAGTAGAAGTCGATGCCGTTCTTTTCCTCGAACTCGTCCAGCATGGGATCGATGCCGAGGTCGGCTACGTTCTCGTGCCATTCGGTGATCTGCTTGACCCGCTCGGCCGCGGTGTCGCCCATCGCCGTCGGCGTACCCAGTCCGCCGCCATAGTAGGTCAGGATCGGGATCTCGAGCCCGGCGTCCGCCGCCGCCTTCACCAGCAAGGTCATGTCGGTGCCCCAGTTGCCAGTGATGATGACGTCGGCGTCGGAGCTTCTCATCTTGGCGATGTAGGGGCTGAAGTCCTTGACCTTGCCCAGCGGGTGCAATTCGTCGCCGACGATCTCCTTCTCCGGGCTCTTGGCGGCCAGCATGCGATTGGCGGCCGCCTGCACTGCCTTGCCGAAGGAATAGTCCTGGCCGATGATATAGACTTTCGCGAGGTCGTCGCGCGTGGCTAACCAGTCGGTCAGCGCCTCCATCTTCATGTCGGCATCGGCATCGAAGCGAAAATGCCAGAAGATGCAGCGGTCGTTGGTGAAGGCCGGATCGACCGCGGCGTAGTTCAAGAACAATACCGGCTCGTCGGGATTGCGGCGGTTGTGCTTGTCGACCGCGTCGATGATGGCAGACGCGATGGAAGAGCCATTGCCTTGGGTGATGATGTTGATCCCGTCGTCGATCGCCTTTTGCAGCTGGATCAAGGTCTCCTTGGGATTGATCTTGTTGTCGAAGGCGACGATCTCCACCATCTGGCCGTTCAGCCCGCCGGCAGCATTGATCTTGTCCGCCATGAACTCGAAGTGCCGCTTGCCGCTGTCGCCGACGTTGGCGAAGGCACCGGACAAGGGGTCGATGTAGGCAATCTTGACGGTGTCGGCCTGGGCCGTAGCGGCGGCCATCATGATTCCGGCGGCCACTGCCGCCAGCAGAGTTTTCTTTAGCATGGCATCATCTCCCGTTCGTTTGCTCGTGACACGGCCCTCTTCTCAAAAAGGGGCTTTCTGTCGACTGCTTGCCAAAGTCCGCTTTCCGAGCCCTCCTCCCGGCCTGGTCAAATGCCCCGCTCAGACGACCTCGAAGAGGCCGGCTGCCCCCATGCCGCCGCCAACGCACATGGTCACCACCACATGCTTGACGCCGCGGCGCTTGCCCTCGATCAAGGCCGTGCCGACCAGGCGCGCGCCCGACATGCCGTAGGGATGGCCGATGGCGATGGCGCCGCCATTGACGTTGAAGACCTCCTTGTCGATGCCCAGGCGGTCACGGCAGTAGAGCGCCTGCACGGCAAAGGCCTCGTTCAGCTCCCATAGCCCGATGTCGTCGACCTTGAGGCCATGGCGCTCCAACAGCTTGGGCACCGCGAAGACCGGGCCGATGCCCATCTCGTCAGGCTCGCAGCCGGCGACCGCCATGCCACGGTAGATGCCCAAGGGCTGCACGCCCCTGCGCTCGGCCTGCTTGGCCTCCATCAAGACCGAGGCCGAAGCTCCGTCGGAGAGCTGCGAAGCATTGCCGGCCGTCACGTAGCTGCCCAGCTGAATGCGCTGACCTTCCTTGAACACCGGAGCCAATCCGGCGAGCCCCTCCAACGTAGTGGTAGGGCGATTGCCTTCGTCACGCTCCAAGGTCACGGCCTGGTCGGAGATCTCGCCGCTGGCCTTGTCCTGCACCTTTTTGACCGAGGGCAGAGGCACGATTTCGTCATCCAGCTTGCCGGACTGCTGGGCAGCCGCGATACGCTGCTGCGACAAGAGCGCGAACTCGTCTTGCGCCTCGCGGCTGACGCCATAGCGATCGGCCACGATCTCCGCCGTCTCGATCATCGACATGTAGAGCGCCGGGCAGTTCTCGACCAGCCAGGGGTCCTTGAAGCGATAGACGTTGCGGTGTTCGTTCTGCACCAGCGAGATGGATTCCAGGCCGCCGCCGACGACGACCTCCATGCCGTCGTCGACGATCTCCTTGGCGGCTGTCGCAATGGCCATGAGGCCTGAGGCGCATTGCCGGTCGACGCTCATCCCGGCGACAGAGGTCGGCAAGCCGGCCCGAATGGCGGCTTGGCGCGCGATGTTCATGTTGGTGGAGCCCTGCTGCAGGGCTGCCCCCATGATGACGTCGTCGACCTCGGCCGGGTCGACCCCGGTGCGGGCCACGGCATGCTTGATCGCATGGCCGCCCAGCTCTTGCGCCTGGGTGTCGTTGAAGGCCCCGCGATAGGCCTTGCCGATCGGCGTGCGGGCGGTGGAGACGATGACGGCCTCTCTCATGCCTGGTTCTCCTTCATGATCGACAGCGCCAACCATTCCGCTGCCAGGGCCGGTTTCTCCTCGCCCTCGATCTCGACGGTCACGCCGTAGCGGACCAGGATCTGGCCGGGCTTGCGTTCGCTGACGTCCAACAGCCGGAAGCGCCCCCGGACCCGCTGGCCGACACGCACCGGCGAGACGAAGCGCACCTGCTCGAGCCCATAGTTGATGCCCATCGCCCGGCCGGCCAGAACCGGCGTCACCTCCGCACCCAAGTTCGTCAAGAGGGAGAGCGTGAGGAATCCATGCGCGATGGTGCCGCCGAAGGGCGTCTCGCCGGCCGCGCGCTGCGGATCGACGTGGATGAACTGGTGGTCGCCGGTGACCTCGGCGAAGGCGTCGATGCGGGCTTGATCGATAGTGATCCACTCGGAGACACCGATCTCCTGGCCGATCTGCTGGCTGAGGTCAGCCAGGCTTACCTGCCGAGCCTGGCTCATGCCGGCTGATCTGGCGAGATGAACTGTGCCAGAGAGAGCCAATGGGCGGCCAGCGCCAGCCGGTCTTGGCCCTCGATCTCGATTGAGACGGCGTAGCGCAACAGCAACTGCTCCGGCGTTCTCTCGGTCAGCTCGGCAAAGGTAAAGCAGCCGCGCACGCGCGTTCCCACCGGCACGGGGTTCATGAAGCGCAGCTTGTCGAAGCCGAAATTGACCATCGCCCAAGTGCCGGCAAGCCGAGGCACCGTCACCTCGGCCATGCGGACCAGAAGCGACATGGTCAGAAAGCCTTGCGCAATGGTGCCGCCGAATGGCCCTTCTGCGGCCGCGCGCTCGGGGTCGGTGTGGATGAACTGACGGTCTTCGGTGACGGCAGCGAAGGCGTCGATGCGCTCCTGGTCGATCAACATCCAGGGCGAACAGCCCACCTTGCTGCCCTTCAGCGCCCGCAACTCCTCCATCGTTATGATGGGTACGGAGGCTTCTCCCACTTTTTGTTGCACTGCGATACCTGCTATCTCGACCACTGGGTAGGACGCCGCCACGGACGCCACTTTGTTTTGCAGGCTTCCTCTCTCCTTGTCCAGTGACTGCGGAACGATCTTTCGCAGAGCGAACGGATTGGCCTGGCTCCGCCGGCAGGGTTAAGCTTTACCAACGACAAAGCAAAGCGGCGCGCCATCAGGGAGGTATCAGATATGCTGCAAGGAATGATGATGGACCGGCCCCTCTCGGTGCCCAGTATCATCGACTATGCGAGCGAGCTCTATCCGGAGGTGGAACTGGTCTCCGTCACCGTGGAGGGCGGCCTGCACCGCTCTGGCTACGGCGCGGCGCGAAAGCGGATCGCCCGCCTGGCCCACGCCTTGAAAGCGCTGGGCGTCAAGCCCGGCGACCGCGTCGCGACCCTGGCCTGGAACGGCTATCGGCACTTCGAGCTCTACTACGCCACAGCCGGGCTGGGTGCGGTCTGCCACACCCTCAACCCGCGTCTTTCCGAGGCGCATCTGGAATACATCGTCAATCACGCCGAAGACCGCCTCTTCTGCTTCGACATGACCTTCCTTCCCATCGTGCAGAAGATGCAGAGCCGCTGGCCCGACGGGATGGCCTATCTCGCCATGACCGATGCCGCCCACATGCCGGAGGAGGAAGGCTCGCCGGATCTCCTCTGCTACGAGAGCCTGCTGGAGGGCCAGCCGGAGGACTTCCGGTGGCTGGATGTCGACGAACGGGCAGCGTCCGGGCTCTGCTACACCTCCGGCACCACCGGCGAGCCCAAGGGCGTGCTCTATTCTCACCGCTCTACCGTGCTGCACGCGCTTTGCTGCATCGCGACGGGAATCGAGTCCTACAAGGCCGGCAGGATGATCCTGCCGGTGGTCCCCCTCTTCCATGTGAATGCCTGGGGCCTGCCCTTCTCCGCCCCCTTGGCCGGGAGCGGGCTGATCTTTCCGGGGCCAAAGCTTGACGGTGCTAGCCTTTTCTCCTTGATGGAAGCCGAAGAGGTGCATTCGGCCTGGGGCGTGCCCACCGTCTGGCTGGGCCTCTTGCAGGAGATCGAGAAGCAGGGCCGCCTGCCCAATGGGCTGGAATTGGTTCTCATCGGCGGCTCGGCCGCGCCGCGCTCCATGATTGAGACCTTCGAGCGGAACTACGGCATTCAGGTTGTGCATGGCTGGGGCATGACCGAGATGAGCCCGGTCGGCAGCACCACCATGCTCTCGCCCCAAATGAATGGCGAAGGCCAAGACCGAAGGATCGGCTTTAAGACCTCGCAGGGCCGGCGCGTGTTCAACGTCGACATGAAGATCGTCGACGAAGAAGGCCAAGCGCTGCCCCATGACGGCAAGGCCAGCGGCGAGCTCTATGTCCGCGGCCCCTTCATTGCCTCGGGATACTATGGGAACGAGGCTGCGAGCCGCGGATGCGTCGATCCGGACGGCTGGTTCAGCACCGGAGACGTCGCCAAAATCTCGCCCGACGGTCTCTTGTGGCTGGTCGACCGCACCAAGGACCTGATCAAGTCGGGCGGCGAGTGGATCAGCTCCATCGATATCGAGAACATCGCCATCGCCCACCCGGCCGTGGCCAACTGCGCGGTAATCGCCGTGCCGCATCCCAAGTGGGACGAGCGCCCGCTGCTCTGCGTGGTCAAGGCGATCGATGGCGAAGCCTCGAAGGAAGAGCTACTGGTCTTCATCGCCGAGCGGGTGGCCAAGTGGCAGGTTCCCGACGATGTGGTCTTCCTCGAAAGCCTGCCCTTGACCGCCACCGGCAAGATCTCCAAGCGGACCTTGCGCCAGCAGCTGGCCGACTACCGCCTGCCGGGCCAGGAGGAATAGAGCGCTGCCAGTGGCGGCGATGACCCTGTCCTCCAACGCCTGCGATCCAGTCGAAGCGTCACCGGGCCATCGCCGATGACCGGAACGAGAGAGGGATGGCCGAGGAATTCCCGGCCATCCCGGCCGACGGGCTTAGCTAAAAAGGAAGTCCGTCGCGGTCAGCTGATCGGCCTCGGCGATCGCGGTGAGCTCGATCGCGAAGTCAGCCGTACCGTCGCCGTCGGAATCCACCTCGACCTGCTCGCTGGTCGCCTCGAAGCGCGCCTGCGGACCGCTACCATCGAAGGCCGTATCGCCGATCCACAGGCCACTGCCGCCGGACACCACAAGCGAGATGAGATCGGCGTCGCCGGGGGCGGTCACGTTGGAGGTGAAGTCGGTGATAATGGCCTCGAAACCACTGCTGAAGGAAGCCATGTAGAAGGTATCCTGGCCCTGCCCACCGGACAGCCTTTCGAGCCCGGTGTCACCGACCACGATATCACCGCCGTAGAGGAGGTCATCGCCTCCCATGCCGAAGATCAGGTCGTCTCCACCGCCGCCATAGACATAGTCGCTACCGTTTCCACCGAAAAGTGTATCCTGATTGGCGCCACCGAACAGGGTGTCGTCCTCTTTATAGCCTCTGAGATTGTCACTACCGTCCTGGCCGCGAAGTATGTCTTCGCCACCACTTCCGATGACGAGGTCGCCGCCTCCACCGCCACGAAGGTCATCGGCGCCGTCGGAACCATAGAGATAGTCGCTAGCATTGTTGCCTTGAATGGCGTCGTCCCCGGAGCCTCCGAAAAGGGTGTCTTTGCTGCCTCCCCCTACCAAGAAGTCCTGACCGCTGGCACCGTATCCGACGTCCACAGCGCCTTGCCCGAAGATGGAATCATTGCCGGTACCGCCTACCATGACGTCCTGGTTCGCTCCGCCGCGCAGAACATCGTCACCGTCGCCACCATTGAGATAGTCGTTGCCGCCTTGGCCCAGAAAGCTATCGTTGCCGATCGAGAACTCGCCGCCGTAGGCCCGGTCGTCACCGGCGCCGCCTCTGAAGAGATCATTGCCGTCGACCTCGAACAGTGTGTCTGCGCCATCGCCGCCGTGGACGATATCATCGCCGCCGTTTATGGCATCGTCGCCTAGAGCGCCGAAGATCGTATCGTCTCCGGTTCCACCCTTTACGGTATCGTCTTCGACACCGCCTTGAAGAACATCGTTGCCGGATCCCCCGTAAATGCTGTCTTCCCCGGAGCCACCGAAAATGGTGTCGGTGTCTTCGCGCCCTTTAACGGTATCACTGCCGGAAAAAGCGAAGATCGTGTCGTTGATCTCGCTGCCGAAGAGGCTTTCCGAAACATCGGTTCCAAAGATGGTTGCCATTGCTTTTCTCCTCGTTGAATGGGGGGTCTAGCGTTCAATGCTCGCCCAAAGGGCAAGAGCGCCATCGAACTCCCCCTCCTCGCTGTTGCGCTCTGTAACACCTGTTAGGAGCGGGCCTTTGCGACGTTGCCCCTCTCCAAGGCGTCGCGATGGGGAGATGTGGTGCGAGGGTCAAAAGAGCGTCAAAAATTCAGTCAAAAATGGATCAAAAGGCTGCTTGCCTGTCAAATACAGCGCGGAAATCGAACCCTGTTGCCAACCGAGCAGGAGAGGAGCCTGTAGCTTCGGCGCGCAGCAGCGGTGACCCGGATGGAGCCCGGCCGAGGGCACGAGGGGCTGATCTTGAAGGGTGACGTCGCCCCCGCCGGTGAGATCGCAGCCGCTGATACTTACGGGCGGCCCTGGACCCAGCAGCCGGCCAACCACTTACCGGGCCTGGTGGGCCAGCAGCTTCGTCAGCCAAGGGACTAATGACCTAGTCCATTTTGGTGACCCTCATATCGCCATTAGCGTCGACGGTCATGGTGCTATTGGAAGAACAGGTCGCACTCAGGGTCATTGCCTTGCCCTTTCGCTTTTACGGGCGCGCATGTCTCCCCTCCTGCGCGCGGCGAGTTCGAGCCTTTTTCGGGCGGGGCAGGTCGAGCAAGTTCGCGCTTCGGAGAATCACGAACCGGAGCTCGGCGCGCCCCGCTCATGATGCCAGCTACTCGGCTGCCGTCGCCGAAAGCGCCGGGGCCGTAGCACACTTGGCGGCCTTGCAGATCTCCTCGATGTGGCGGTGATCGGTACCGCAGCAGCCGCCCAGCACGTTGATCCAGGGGAAGCGTGCCCTGATCGCGGCATAGTCGGCCCCCAGCTCCACCGGGTCGCCGTCGTCGAGTTCTTCGGCTTCGTCCAGCTCGGCGTGGCTGCAGCGCGAGGCGTTGGCACGCAGGCCGCGCACCCGCTTCATCCAGGCATAGCCCTCCAGCGCATCCTCGAAGTGAGAGGTGTGAGCGCAGTTGATCATGTAGTAGGCCGGTGCCCATCCGGTCTCCCAGTCGACCACCTCGATCGCCTCTTTCAGGCTCTCGCCGGTCGGCAGACGCCCGTCGGTCTCGACCGTGAAGGCGATGACCGACGGCAAGCCAACCGCTTTGGCGGCACGGGCGATACCGATGGCCTCCGGCACGTTGGTAATTGTGATCGCGCTCACTTGATCGGCTTCGCTCTTGGCGAAGGTGCTGATCTGGAAGGCGTGATAGGCTTGCGCCTCCTCGGCCGTCATCAGCTGGCCCGGGTCGTAGCCGTCACCGCGCGGCCCGACACAGCCACTGACCACCATCGGCGTCTCCGGCGAGGCGAGCTCGTCGCGCAACCGTGCTAGCATGTCGATGGCTTGTAGGTTGATCGCCGCCAAGTCCCGATCGCCGTAGCCCAGCTTGGCCGCCCAGTCCGGGCTTGCGCGCCAGGTGGCGCTCTCCAGAACGAAGCCGGTCCTATGCTTGACGGCAATGGCTGCATGACGGCGGAAGTAGCGCTCGAGGTGCGCCCGCCCCTCGTCCGAGCCCAGCAAGTCAAAGGCCGCGAAGTGCGGCAGATCCAGCCCCTCGTGAAAGATCAAGGTGGTCTCGATGCCACCGTCGGTCAGAAACAAGCCGCCGTCCAGCTGCGGCAGGTGATTGCGGTAGGTTTCCATGGTTAACCCCTTCGCTCCGATTCCCGTTGCGGCGGGCCTGTCCTTGCGACGTCCCGCTCACACCAGAAGGCGTGAGGCGGGACCTCACATCGTGAGGAAGGGGCCATTCACGCCGAGAAGCGCGGCAATACCCTATTCACGGTAGCACTGCTTACGGCGTTACAAGAGGATAGGGCGGACCAAGTAGGCCTGGTCCGCCCGGAAAAGCGCCGACTGACGCGCCCTCTAGATGAAAAGGAAATCCGTGGCGGTCAGCTGATCAGCCTGGGTGATGGCAGTGAGCGCGATCTCGAAGTTGGCCGCGCCGTCGCCGTTCGAATCCACCTCGACCCGTTCGCTGCTCTCCTCGAACCTCGCTTGCGGGCCCGCACCATCGAAGCTCGCCTCGCCGATCCACAAACCGCTGTCGCCCGATGCCTGCAGCGAGATGAGGTCGGCATTGGCAGGGGCGGTCACGTTGGACGTGAAATCGGTGACGAGGGCCTCCAAACCATTGCTGGCGTAGGCCATGTAGAAGGTGTCCTGGCCCAAACCGCCGGACAGCCGGTCATACCCTACGTCGCCGTTCAGGGTATCGGCACCGGCACCGCCGTAGAGGACGTCATCGCCCGTCTCACCGAACAACAGGTCGTCTCCGCCGTCGCCGTAGAGAGAGTCGCTCGCGCTACCGCCGAAGAGGAGGTCCTGATCGGCCCCGCCGAACAGAATGTCGCTCTCCTGGTAGCCGCGCAGATGGTCATCGCCGTCCTGGCCGCGCAGTAGGTCGTCGCCTCCGCTGCCGGTGATGAGGTCGCTGCTTCCGCCGCCGCGGATATCGTCGGCACCGTAGGAGCCATGAAGATAGTCCCTACCATTGTTGCCTTGAATAGTGTCGTCACCGGACCCCCCATTCAGGAAATCCTTGCCGCCTCCGCCAACCAGAAGGTCCTGACCGCTGGCACCGTAGCCGAGGTCCAACCCGCCTTGACCGAAGATGCTGTCGTTGCCGGTACCACCTCTTAAGGCATCACTGTCTGCACCGCCGCGAAGGACATCGTCGCCGTCGCCACCGTAGAGATCATCGTCGCCACCTTGACCCAGAAAAGTGTCGCTGCCGAGGGAGTAGTTGCCGCCAAAGGCCGTGTCATCGCCAGCGCCTCCTCTGAAGACGTCGTTTCCGTCGACTTCGAACAGGGTGTCGGCACCGTCGCCGCCGTGGACGATATCATCGCCGCCGTTGATGGCATCGGAGCCGAGGGCGCCGAAGATCGTGTCATCTCCGGTCCCTCCTCTGACGATGTCGTCTTCGACGCCGCCTTGCAGGATATCGTTGCCCGACCCCCCATAGAGGCTGTCTTCTCCCGAGCCACCGAAAATGCTGTCGGCGTCTTCACGTCCTTTGACGGTGTCGCTGCCGGAAAAGGCGTAGATGGTGTCAGTGATTTCGCTGCCGTAAAGGCTTTCCGAAACACTCGTCCCAAAGATGATTGCCATTGCCTAGTTCTCCTCGTTGGTTAGAGGCCTTGGCAGGCCTCTGCCCGCATCCGTCCCATCGATCCCGGCAGCCAGACCAGACCGCCGAAACCTTGCTAGGTGTGATGGGTCCGCTTCGATCGGCTCCATCAGGTGCGTTCGCCCTCTCAACCGCTCCCGTCTGCAACGGCTCGGAAGATTGGAGCTTCCGAAGCACCCCCCACTCAAGCATCGCGATCGGGAGATGTGCCGCGGCAGTCAAAAGATCGTCAAAAACCTCGTCAAAACCCAATCAAAACGACGGAGGCCAACCGGATTCTCGGCAGGGCTGGGATGCTCAGAGCGATGAATCGCCGGCCCCGGACGCCCCAGCTTGCCAAGAGGAATGGTCAGACCCAGCTGGCCCGGAGGGCGCCCCTCGACGCGCCCGTTAACTGAAGAGGAAATCCGTCGCGGTCAGCTGATCGGCCTGCGTGAAACCCGTGAGCACGACTTCGAAGTTCGCCGAAGCGTTGCCATCGCTGTCGACCTCTACTCGCTGGCTCGTCTCGTCGAAACGTGCCTGCGGGCCGGTGCCGTCAAATGCCGCGCTACCGATCCATAGTCCTGAAGACCCCGATACCCTGGCCGAGATGACATCACCCGCGCCGCTTGCGCTGACGTCGGAGGCGAAATCGACGACAACTGCCTCCAGGCCACTCCCGGGTCCGGAAAAATGAAAGGTATCCTGGCCTAGCCCGCCATAGTTCCTATCTGTGCCGGCACCATCGAGCACAGTGTCGTCGCCTGCATCGCCAAATATGACGTCATCACCCGATCCCCCAAAGAAGATATCGTCATCGCCGCCGCCATAGGCGACGTCTACACCCGTGCCGCCGAAGATGCTATCGGCATCGGCGCCACCGTACAGGCTGTCGTCGTCTTGGTTTCCGAAGAGGACGTCCTCACCGTCCTGGCCGCGAATGACGTCGTCGTGTGCACTGCCTGCCACGAGGTCGTCGCCGCCGCCACCGCGAAGATCATCAGCGCCGGCGTAGCCGAAGAGGTAGTCGGCGCCGTCGTTACCTTGAACACTGTCTACGCCCGAGCCACCGAACAGGAAGTCGCTGCCACCGCCGCCCACCATGAAGTCCGTGCCCGACTCACCATAGCCGTAGTCCTTTCCACCTTGGCCGAAGATGCTGTCTCCGCCGGTTCCTCCAAGCAAGGAGTCGGATTGAGCCCCGCCTCTGAGTGTATCGCTGCCATCGCCGCCATAGAGAAAGTCGTTTCCGTTTTGGCCCAGAAGCAAGTCGGCGCCGGAAGCAATGCTGTCCCCGATTGCAGTATCGTCTCCGGCTCCACCTCGGAAGACATTGTATCCGAAACTTTCGAACAGGGTGTCGTCACCATCACCGCCATTTGCGGTGTCATCGCCAAGCGAGCCGAACATCACGTCGGTTCCGGACCCACCGACGAGAGTATCCTGGCCTAAGCTGCCGCTCAGGAAATCCAATCCAGAGCCGCCGAGCAGGATGTCGTTTCCGGATGCTCCGTACACGTAATCCCTGTCTTCCCTGCCCTTGACTTTGTCATCGCCGGCGAGGGCGTAGATCGTGTTCGACAGATTACTGCCGTAGAGGCTCTCCGAAGCATCGGTGCCGAAGATGATGGCCATGTCTTTGTTCTCCTTGATGGCTCCGCGCGGTGAGGGGGCCGGTGCCCTTCAGGAAAAGGCTCGGGCCTGGCGCCCGATGAGGCGAGCAGGTCTGCAATCCTTCATCAGGTGCGAGTTTGGCGCGTCCCCGACGCATGAAGCGCTGTTGTCGATGCGTGAAACAAGCGTCTATTGATTGGCGGTCCGCCAAACTGCACGAGGTCGCCGCAGGTCTCTATCGCGGCGGCCGAGCGCCTTGATCCAGAGGGCACGCGCCATCAGCGTGGCGTAGTTCGCTCCCTGCACCAGCCATGTGCCGCTTCTCAGCCTGGGCAAGCCCTGAGGGTCGATCTTGGTCATATCCAGTGCTCCCTTTGTTTCCTGACGAGCGGAGCGGCGCGCTCTGGCCGTCCGCTTGACCCAAAGGGCGTGAGGACGCGCCTCACATCGTGAGGGCACAGGGCAGGGTCCAAGATCTCAGCTGCGCGACAAGGAGGCCTCTCGCCGGTAGCCGGAAACCTGTGAAGCGACACAAGGGGGGGTAGGAAAGAGCCTGGCCCTTCAGGGCTTCCACCTCGATCGGGCGTCTAGCGCAAATCTCGCGCCGATGGACTCATCATCGACGACGGCTTGCTTTGCCGATCAAACAGCAAGAGCACTTCGAGCGAGCGAACGCAAATCGGACGTGCTCTGGACAAAAAGAAAATCCATTGCAGTCAGCTGATCGGCTCGAGTGGTCCCGGCAAGTGCGTCGAAACCGACGGCACCAGAAAGGTGTCGCTGCCGGAAAAGGCAAATATCGTGTCTCTGATTTCGCTGCCGTAAAGGCTTTCCGAAACGTCGGTTCCCAATATGGTTGCTATTGCCTAGTGCTGCTCGTTGGTCAGGGGCCTGGCAGGCCTCTGCCCGCATCCTTCCCGCCGAGCCCGGCAGCCGGACTAGATCGCCGAGACCTTGCTAGGGGTGGTGCGTCGGTTTCGATCGGTCTCATCGGGGACGTCGCCCTCTCGACTGCAGCCGTCTGCGACGACTCGGGAGATCGGAGTTGCTGAAGCACCCCCACGCGAGCGTCGCGATTGGGAGCTGTGTCCCGGCAGTCAAAAAGGGTCGTCAAAAGCCCCATCAAATCCCGATCAAAACGACAGAGGCCAATCGAGACTTGATGCGGCCGAGACGTCGGCAAGGGAGGTCCGCTGCCTAGGAAAACAGGAAGTCGGTTGCGGTCAGCTGATCGGCCCGGGTAATCCCGCTGAGCGCGACCTCGAAGTTGATCGTTCCGTCACTGTCGGAATCGACCTGAAGCAGTTCGCTCGGCTCGTCGAAGCGCACTTGGGGAGAGCTGCCGTCGAATGTGGCTGCCCCGACCCACAGACCGCTAACACCCGAAAAGGAGATCGAAATCTGATCGGCAGATCCGGCTGCGACGACGTGAGAGGTGAAGTCGGCGATCTCAGCTTCCAAACCATTTCCGGCGGTGAAGGCGAACAGGTCCTGGCCGTTGCCACCGGTGAGTTCGTCCCCACCGGCACCATCGAACAGAGTATCATCGCCGGCGCCGCCGAAGAGATCGTTGAAACCGGAATTGGCGGCTACAAGGTCATCCCCACCATCGCCATAGAGCACGTCGCCACCGCTTCCAGCGAAGATGCGGTCGTCATCGGCGCCTCCGAACAGGCTGTCGCTTCCGTTGCCACCGAACAAGCGGTCGTCACCGAGTTGACCACGTAGGAAATCAACTGCATCTCCGCCAACCAACTCGTCGGTTCCATCTCCTCCGCGAAGATCGTCTGAGCCGTCTCGGCCTAGGAGATTGTCCGTGCCGTTGTTGCCCTGGATAATGTCGTCCCCCGATGCGCCACCCAACTCGTCCAGACCTGCTCCGCCAACCATAAAATCAGATCCAGACCCGCCAAACGCATAGTCGTTTCCGCCTTGGCCGAAGATGCTGTCGCTGCCGCCTCCGCCTTGCATGCCGTCAGACTGGGCGCCGCCGCGCAAGATGTCGCTGCCGTTGCCTCCATAGAGCCTGTCATTCCCGTTCTGCCCCATAAAGGTGTCGGCGCCGCTGGCCTGGCTGTCACCGAAGGCCGTATCGTTTCCATCGCCTCCGCGAAAGACGTTGTATCCGAAGGTCTCGATCAGGGTGTCATCGCCATCTCCGCCATTGGCGGTGTCATCGCCTAGAGAGTTGAACAGCGCATCGTCTGCGGAACCACCGACAAGAGTGTCATCGTCCAGGCTTCCGACCAGAGTGTCAGGCCCGGAGCCGCCAAACAGCGTGTCGTTTCCCGAGGCCCCAAAAATCTCGTCCGAGTATTCGCGGCCTTTGGCAAGATCATCGCCGGAGAACGCATAGATCGTATCGGTTAGATTGCTGCCATAGAGGCTTTCATTACCACTGTTTCCGATAATGGTGGCCATGTTGATTCTCCTTATTGGCTCCGCGCTCTGTCAGTTTCCTATGGCGTCGACGGAAGAGGGGCCGATGACCGCAGCGATTAGGTGGCTGGGCTCCCGGATCTTCCGCAATGGTCAGGCGAGAGCTGCGGCCATCGTCTCTCGATGGCCGGCTCATGAGTCGCGGAGAAGACTTCTATTGATTGGCTATTCGCCAAACTTGCGAGGATGGTGACCCTTCGCGGCCACGTCGACGGCCAAGCGCCTTGATCCAGAGCTGACGCGCCATCAGCGCGGCAAAGCTCGTCCCCTGGTCGAAACGGCTGCCACTGCTCAATTGCGGCAGGCCCCCAAGCTGAAATGCCGTCATGTCCAACGCTCCTTTGCTGTTTCGAATCGGACAGCAGGTCGTGGCTGCCGCTCATCCCTAAGGGCGTGAGGCCGTCCCTCACATTGTGAGCGCTGGCCAGAGCCGCACCCCTCTCCACAAAGCGTCACTGGGGCATTGCTTGCCAACAGCGAGAGCTTGAAAGTCTCCGAGTTGGATCCAAGATCCTAAAGACTCGTTTTCAAGCCTCCTCAATTTGTTTAAAGTCTGCGAAGGGCAGGCAGCGAAGGAGAGAGCCGATGCCCGGGGCCACGCCCGTGGTTGCCGTCATCCCGGCCAAGTCAGGCGCCGGCGAGGGAGCCGACGAGTTGGCGCTCGGTCTGCTGCAGGATGTCTGCGGAGAGCTCACGCGCTTTCGCGGGCTGGAAGTGATCTCTTGGATGTCCGGCATTGGGGTGACAGAGCTGCCCGACAGCAAGGTGGGCGAAGGCTTGGGCGCCACGCATGTGCTGCGCGGCGAGCTGCGCCGCTCGGACCAACGCTTGAGGGTTCGCGCCACGCTGATCGACTGCGAGACCGGCAAACAGCTTTGGGTCGAGGCCTTCGACAGCAAAGAGGAAGAATTCTTTTCGATTCAAGACGATATCGTAGCCCGGATCGCTGCTAGCCTGTCACGGCAGCTAGAGGAAACGGCTTTGCGCGACGCCAGCAGCAAGCCCACCGATTCGCTCGAGGCCTATGAGTTGACCTTGCGGGGCATGATGAAGCTGCGCGAGGCCACGGTGGAGGCGGACGAAGAGGCGCGGATCGAATTCGAACGCGCCCTCGACCTCGATCCGACCTACGCCCGCGCTTACGCCGGCATTTCGCTTTCCTGGTTCAACGAGTGGAGCTGCCAGTTCTGGGATAAGTTCCAGGCGAACGGGCAGAAAGCCTATTCCTACGCACACTCGGCACTGGAGCTCGACGACCGCGATGCCTTCTCCCACGTGATCGTCGGAAAAGTCCTCTGCTTCCGTCGAGAGTTCGAACGCACGGCCTGGTACTTCGACCGGGCCTTGGCGCTCTGCCCGAATGACGCCGAGATGCTGATCTGGATGTCGAGCACGGAGCGCTATCTCTCCCGTCCGACGCTTGCCGTCCAGAATGTCGAACGGGCGATGCGGCTCAACCCGTTGCATCCCTCGCGCTATTACGCCTTTGCCGCCCTGGCGCATGCCGCGGCCAAGAACTACGAGCGCGCGATCGAGCTGGCCGGCTTTGCCCCGGAAGCGGAGATTGCCGACGTGCCGGCCTATGTGGCCATTGCCTGCGCCCATACCGGGCGGCGTGAAGAGGGCTTGACCCACCTCCAGACCTTTCTGGACTTCTATCGCTCCCATATCGTCCACAGCCAAGAAGCGTCGCTGGAAGAAGCCTGCGGCTGGCTGACAAGCGTCAACCCCTATCGCTATGACGCCGATCGGGACTTCGTCGTGGAAGGCTTCAAGCTGCTGGGCGCCTTCGCCAAGAGCACATCGGTAGGAGAACCGGAGGCCCAACGCACGCTGAGGGTGGACGACAAAGCCTCCCTCTACCCCGAAGGCTCGCAATGGCTCGCCACCTTCGCCGGTCGGTCGGTCATCGTCCCGGATTTGAAGGGCCTTCACGACATCCGCCGCCTGCTGACGCAGCCGGGAGAGGAGGTGCACTGCGTCGACCTGGCGGACCGCGGCGAAGACGGTTTTCTGGGTGACGAGGTGCTGGACGAGCGCGCGCGCAGCGCCTTGAAAGAACGCCTGCGCGACCTGCAGGAGGATCTGGTCGAGGCAGAGGACATGCACGACCTCGGCCGTGCCGAAAAGCTGAAGGAAGAAATGGACCAACTGTTGGAAACCCTGTCATCGGCTTTGGGCCTGGGCGGGCGAAGCCGTCGCCTGGGGGACGCGGCGGAAAAGGCGCGCACCACCGTGGCTTGGCGGGTCCGCCACGCGCTGAAACGCCTTCGCGAAACGCACCCGGAGCTAGGCCAGCATCTCTTGAACAGCATCCGGACGGGTGCTTTTTGCAGCTATCGGCCCGATCGGGTGATCGACTGGCACCTGGCACCCTCCGCAGAGGCCGGCAGCGGTCCGCAACAAAGGTAGGGAGGAGCCGGATTTCCTTTACCCCCCCCTCACCCCTTCGCGCATGAAAGCTCAGTCGAAGATGAAGTCCGTGGCAGTCAGCTGATCTGGCTGGCTGATCCCGACGAGATCGAGCAATAGGTCGGCGGCGCCATCGCCGTCGGTATCCACCTCCACAAGTCCACTCGGAACATCTAGGCGGGCTTGCACCTCACTTGCGTCGAAGCTTGCCGAGCCGATCCATGCGCCACCGGGTCCCGTGACAGGCAACGACAGGACATCGGCCGAGCCGGTGGCCGCCGCATTGGAGGTAAAATCGGTGATGACAGCCTCCAGGCCGCCGGCGATCTGACCGAAAAAGAAGGTATCGCTGCCTTTGCCACCGCTCAGCAGATCGCTTCCCGTTTCGCTTGCCAATAAATCGTCGCCGGCACCGCCATAGAGCGCATGACTGCCTGATTCGGCCAAGAGGAGGTCATCGCCACCGTCGCCATAGACATGTTGATCGCCTTCTCGTGCGACGACGGTGTCATTATCCGCTCCGCCGAACGCGCTATCCTCACCATAGGCGGCGTAGAGCTGGTCATCCCGTCCTGGCCACGCAAGACATCATCGTGGTTGTCTCCCTCCAAGCGGTCGGCGCCGGCGCCACCGGAGAGAGTATCTGAACCGGCGTTTCCAAAGAGCAAGTCGTTGCCGCCATTGCCGAGAAGAGCATCAGCCCCGCCTCCGCCTTCTAATGTATCACCCCCGCCGCCGCCGACAACAAAGTCGTCCCCGGGCCCGCCATCGGCGACGTCGTCGCCGCCCTGACCGTAGAGATAGTCGTTGAGCGAACCACCGTAGAGCTGGTCATTGCCAGGCCCACCGCGAAGGCTGTCGACATCGTTTTCACCTGTAAGAGAGTCCGCGCCGCCCTGCCCGCGCAGGACGTCGTTACCGTAGCCGCCGGATCCCTTGTCATCGCCGAAACCGCCCCTGAAGACGTCCGCGCCGACCCCGCCTAAGAAGCGATCGCCTCCGTCTCCACCAAAGGCACTATCTTCGCCCTCGTAGCCCTGTAAGAGGTCTCCTCCGGTCCCGCCGTAGAGAATGTCATCGCCGAGAGAACCTCTGAGGAAATCAACTCCCGAGTTCCCGAAAAAGGTGTTGTTACCGACGCCTCCGAAGATGGAGTCATCCCCGTTCCGCCCCGTGACACGGTTGTCACCCGATCGGGCGAAGATCACGTCGCTTCGATCTCCGCCGAACAGAGTTTCAGTGGCAGAATCGCCGTAAATGGTAGCCATGGAACATACCTTCCTTCAATCCGGACCGTCAGGCCGCACAGGAGTGCGGCGAAGTCCGGTACTGCTTGTTTGACGCTGCGTGGTCGCTTGCGCCTCACCGCAAACGGCTCGTGTGGCGAAGCGGCACCCCCCCTCCTGGCGGATAAAGGCCGTTCGCCACGCCCGACTGCTTCCTTCGTGAACGAGACCGCGCTCGCACGCGCCAGCCGAGAAGAAGCAGCATCGCTTCGATGCGGCCGTCGAGCGGAAGCGAGCGATGACGATAGCAAGGCATGGTGCCAGCTCCTCTTGCGGGTTCGAAGGTAAGGAGCGAGGCCCATGTGGCCGCTTCCTTGACCCACAAGGCGTGAGGGACCGCCTTACAATGTGAGGCCGGTAGCAGGACACCGACCGATGGAGACGTCAGACGGCGTGACGCTGCCCAAGATTCGAAGCAGTTCAGCGGAACTGTGGGGTCAGCGTGGAAGGAGCCGTGATCCCCTCAGGCTGCGAAGGGAGCACGCAAGGATATAACCAATGCCGCAGTCAGCCTGGCCAGCGACGAGGCCTCCTACATCACCGCCGACGACATGGCGTCCAACGGCGGTTGGATGAACGTCTGAGCTAGCCCTAGATCGTCAGAACGAGCTTGCCGAGCGCCCGCCGCTCGATGAAGGCGGTGAGCGCTTCGACAGCCTGCTCCAGAGGGTAGGTTTGGCTTACCAAGGGCTTGATCTTACCCTCGGCGTGCAGGCGGAAGAGCTGGCGGAAGTTCTCGGCATTCGCCTCCGGCTCGCGGCGCGCGAAGTCGCCCCAGAAGACCCCCACGACGGAAGAGCCCTTGAGCAACGCCAGGTTGGCGGGAAACTGCGGAATGCGGCCGCTGGCGAATCCTACCACCAGCAAGCGGCCCTTCCAGTTGATCGCCCTGGTCGCCTGGTCGAAGAGGTCGCCGCCGACGGGGTCGTAGATGACGTCCGCGCCCTTGCCGCCGGTCAGCGCCTTGGCGGCTTCCTTAAGAGGTTCGCGGCTATAGTCGATGGTCTCGTCGGCGCCGTGCTCCTTGGCGACCGCCAGCTTCTCCGGACTGCTGGCCGCGGCGATGACGCGCGCGCCCAGGACCTTGCCGAGCTCGACTGCAGCCAGCCCGACGCCACCGGCGGCACCCAGCACCAGCAAGGTCTCGCCGGCCGCCAGCTGGGCGCGCTGCACCAGGGCGTGATAGGAGGTCCCGTAGGTCAAGCCGAAACCGGCGGCGGTCACTGCATCCATGCTGGCGGGCTTGGCCATCACGCGCTCAGGCGTGGTGATGACCTCTTCGGCGAAGCCACCCCAGCCGGTCATGGCGATCACCTCGTCGCCGACCTGCCAGCCGGTGACCTCTGCCCCCAGCTCGGCGATGCGGCCCGAAACCTCGCTACCCGGAGAGAAAGGCAGGTCGGGCTTGTACTGATACTTGCCCTCGATGATCAGCGAATCCGGGAAATTGACGCCGCAGGCGGCCGTGGCGATGCGCAGCTCACCCGGCGCAAGCGTGCGGGGCGCCACCTCCTCCAGCACCAGGCTTTCGGGCGGCCCCAAGGTCTTGCACAGGATGGCGCGCATTCTTGTCCCTCTTTTGTCGGGGCCGGTGGGCCGCTATGGTCGGCGTCAGAATCTGGAGAACAGAGCGTCCGACGGGCGCCGCTGTCAAGCAGTGCGCCTTGAGAGGAAAGACTTATGCCCGAAATCGTGCCTCACATCTTCGCCGAAGAGGACCGCGAGGTCCTGACCCTGACGATCGACCGGCAGGAGAAGAAAAACGCGCTCACACGCGAGATGTACGAGGCCTTGGCCAAGGCGATCACCAAAGCCGGCGACGACGAGACCATCGGCGCCATCGTCCTGCGCGGCGCCGGCGGTGTCTTCACCGCCGGCAACGACCTGCGCGACTTCCAGGCCCGTGCGGCCGCCCCCGACGACCGGCAGCCCTCCGGCGGGATGCTGCTGCTGACGGCGGTGGCGAACTGCAAGGCACCCCTGATCGGCAGCGTGGGAGGACTGGCGATCGGCATCGGCACCACCGTGTTGCTGCATTGCGATTTCGCCTTTGCAGCTAGAAGTGCCCGCTTTCTCACCCCCTTCGTCGACCTTGGCCTGTCGGTGGAAGGTGCCTCCAGCCTGCTGCTGCCCCAAGTGGTCGGGCCCAGGGCGGCGCGCGAGATGCTGTTGCTGTGCGACGAAGTCGACGCCGACCGGGCCTTGGGCCTGGGACTAGTGGACGCGGTGGTGCCCGATGTCGATCTCGAGTCCTTCACGCAAGACCGGGCGCGCGCCTTGGCCGCCAAGCCGCGTCAAGCCTTGCGCACCGCCAAGCGCATGCTGCAGGAAGCGCGCGGCAGCAGCGTCATGGAGACCATCGAGCGCGAGTACGTCGCCTTTGGCGAGCGCCTCCGATCACCGGAAGCGCAAGAGATCTTTAGGAAATTTTTCGACAAGCCCGCGGCGAGCGACTGAAGGCTCACCGAGATTTCATAGACCATTGATTGCATCGATGGCACAATCTTCCTTGTTGGACACTCGAGAGTTGGATATATGTTCATCCATACCTTTGCGACGACGCGTATGCTCTGCGCAGTGATGGATTCAAGGTCTGCTCTACGAGGCGGTGCAACGACACCGCGAGGCGTCTTGCACATCCCCGGACTTGCGGAAACGCGCCTAGGGAGGCCGCGGCGTCCGCAAGAGGAGAGCCGATCACGAGACGCGTGGTCCCGCGTGACGTAGGAGGAAGAGATGGCGATCATTTATGGTGTCGACGGGCAGAACAACACGCTCACCGGAACACCCGACGTCGACACGATCTTTGGGCTTAGCGGCAATGACCGTGCCTACGGACTGGCAGGCAGCGACAGCCTCTTCGGGGGATCGGGCGACGATCGTAACTTTCTTGGCGGGAACGGCGGCGACACACTCTATGGTGGGCCTGGCACCGACAGAAGCTTCTTTGGTGATCAAGGAAGCGACACGCTCGACGGCGGCTCCAACGCCGACTCCCTCTTCTTTGGCGGCCTTGCTGCGGATTTCGTCTTCGGAGCAGACGGCAACGACACCTCCCTCTCTGGTGGATCTGCCAATGACCGAATCTATGGGGGCAGCGGCACCGACAGCGCTCTTTTCGGAGACAGTGGAGCGGACCGGCTGTTCGGCGGCGATGCTGGCGATTCCCGTCTCTTCGGCGGCGATGATTCAGATCGCATCTACGGCGACCTCGGCGAGGACACCTTGCTTCGCGGCAACGACGGAGACGACACCATCGACGGTGGCGCGGCACGCGATACCTCGCTACTAGGGGATTCCGGTGACGACACGATCTTCGGTGGCAGCCAGATCGACAGCTTTCTATTCGGCGGCAGTGGGGAGGACGTGATCTACGGCGGCGCCGGCGCCGACGTCTCTGCTGTTGGTGACAGAGGGAACGATAGGCTGTTCGGAGATCAAGGCACCGACAACACATTCTATGGCGGTGCCGAGGATGACGTCATCTACGGCGGGGGCGGAAACGACACCTGGCTCTCCGGTGATGTTGGAAACGACACCATCCAGGGTGGTGACGGAGCGGATTCTTTCTTGCTAGGTGCCAACGGAGAAGACACCCTTTACGGCGATGGAGGCGACGACTACTTGCTCGCCGGCAACCAAGGCGACGACGTCATTTTCGGGGGGCCCGGCGACGACACCAGCCTCAGCGGCATCCAGGATAACGACACGATCTATGGTGGAGGCGGCAACGATATCATCGAGGGCGACAGTGACATTCTGGGGCTGTTCGATGCCGGCAATGATTTTCTCGTCGGCGGACTCGGGCGTGACACGCTCTTCGGCTCCTACCTAGACGACACCCTGCTGGTCAGAAGCCAAGGCGAGCTGGTCAGCGGCGAGACCTTCAACGGCGGCGCCGGCTCCGACACGCTGATCCTCGAAGAGGCTGCCTCTCTGCCGGCGGGCGTCCTGCTGACCAATGTCGACGTCTTTGCGATCTATGGAACCAGCGGGAACGACACTCTCTTAGGTGATGAACGCCCCAACATCCTCAAGGGCCTCAGCGGGAATGACAGGCTCTACGGCGAAGAGCAGAATGACACGCTCTACGGCGGTCCGGGCCGGGATTCGGTCTTTGGCGGCGCTAACAACGACCGCTTGATCGTGGCCAGCCAAGGCGACCTCGTCTCCGGCGATCGTTTTGAAGGCGGCCTTGGCGTCGACACGCTTGAGCTGCGCGAAGCCGCCAGCCTGATCTCCGGCATCACGCTGAACTTGATCAACACCATCGCGTTTTTCGGCACTGATGGCGCCGACACCATGACCGGAACCGATGGCCCCAACCCCATGTATGGGCTGGGCGGTCAGGACCAGCTCAGCGGCTTGGGCGGGAACGACCGTCTCTATGGTGGCGCGGACAACGACCGCTTGCTCTATGGCGCCGACGGAGACGATTCGATCTTCGGCGGCGATGGCGGCGACTATCGCGTCTATGGCGGTGACGGGGCGGACAGGCTCCATGGCAACGAAGGCATCGACTTCTATTTCTTTGCGTTGGAGGGCAGCGACGCGATCTTTGGCGGGATGGGCGCCGACCGTAGCTTCTTTGGCGGCGATGACGGCGACACCATTAGAGGTGGCTCGGCCGACGATCGGATTCTGGTCGGCGATGGGGGCAACGACACGCTCTACGGCGATTCCGGAAACGACGAGTTCTTGGTCGGCAGCATCGGCGAGGACCTCTTGTTCGGAGGTGATGGCAACGATGCACGACTCAACGGCGATGCCGGAAACGACACGATCTATGGCGGCAACGATTCGGACTCGTTTCTACAAGGCTCGATTGGAAACGACATTGTCTTCGGCGGATCCGGTGGAGATACGAACCTGTTCGGCGGCGAGGGACAGGACAGCATTTACGGTGACACAGGCAACGACCTCAGCCTTCTCGGCGACGAGGACTCGGACTTTATCTTTGGTGGATCGGGAGACGATGAAGCTCTCATTGGCGGGGGCGGTAGCGATCAGGTCTTCGGCGCGTCCGGAAGAGATCTGTCCTTGGAAGGTTCGGACGGGAGTGACAGCATCTATGGTGCCCAGGGCAGTGATTCACTGCTTTTCGGCGGCGACAGTGACGACTTTGTTCAAGGCAGTGACGGCAGCGATCAAAGCCTTTTCGGTGGTTTGAACAGTGACGATGTGCGCGGCGGCAACAACAACGATGCCTATCTCTATGGAGACGACGGCAGCGACAGCATCTACGGTGGCGGCGGCGATGACCAGCAGCTGGAGGGGGGTCTTGGCAACGATAGCGTAAGCGGCGGCAATGGCGGTGACACCGGCCTCTACGGCGGCCAGGGCGTGGACCACATCGAAGGAGGGAATGGCCAGGACGAAGGCCTGTTCGGCGCTGACGGCGGCGACAGCCTCTTCGGCGGCGTGGGTAATGACGGCAGCCTCTATGGCGGCGATGGCGGCGATCGGGTCTATGGAGACTCCGGTGACGACAGCTTGCTGTTCGGCGGCAGCGCGGCGGATGTGCTTTACGGGCGCGCCGGCAGCGACATCAGCCTCTTTGGTGGCAGTGGAAACGATTCGATTCTTGCCGGCAACAACGCCGATCAGGTGTTGGTCGGTGATCACGGCAACGACTACATCCGAGGGGGCGGAGGCGACGATCAAAGCCTGATTGGTTTGAGCGGCCAGGACAGCCTCTATGGTGGGCTGGGTGACGACACGGGTCTCTACGGCAATGCCGGCAATGACAGGCTCGCCGGCAACAATGGTGACGACCAGCTGCTGCGTGGCGGCATCAGGGCCGACCGGCTGAACGGCAACAGCGGGAACGACTTCTCCCTGATTGGCGGCGACGGAGACGACAGGGTCGGCGGCGACGGTGGCCGCGATTCCGTCCTGATCGGTGGCTCCGGATCGGATTCCATCTTCGGCGGCGCCAAGATCGACGTCCTCTTGAACGGCGGCTCTGGTGATGACAGCGTCTTTGGCGGACGCGGCGACGACGTCTCCTTCCTGGGCGGCGCCGGCGACGACAAGCTCTTCGGCGACAGTGGCGATGACGCCCGGCTCTATGGTGCCATCGGCGACGACTTCGTCTACGGCGGCGGTGGTGACGACAGCTTCCTGCGCGGGCGCAGCGGCGCCGACAGCCTGGTCGGCGGCAGTGGCGCAGACCTTCTGTTCGGTGACGGCGGCGAGGACGTGCTGATCGGCGGGTCCGGTGTAGATATCCAGTTCGGAGGCGCCGCTGACGACACCTTCCTGGTGGCCGACCAGAGCGAGCTTTTGGCCGGTGAGACCATCGACGGCGGTGCCGGCAGCGACACGCTGGAGCTGGCGGCCGGCGTCACCCTGCCGGCCGGCGCGCTGATCACCAACGTGGACGCAATCATCTACGGCTAGAGCAAATCCCGAGCCGATGGAATCATCGGCGACGACGATTTGCGTTGTCAAACAAGCCACTAGGGCCCTATGGGCCACCGCTGTGCATGGCGCGGAGGATCTCTTCGTAGCCGGGCGCCTCAGGGCCGATCAGGCCGTGGCGGATCAGGAAGTCGATGATGACCAGGGCCACGTTGAACTTGAAGTCCTCGGTCTCGGCCAGACGGGTCATGACGTCTTCGATCGGCCAGAGCATGAAGTCCTCGACCTCGTCGTCGCCGGGCGTGGGCGTGAAGTCTTCGGGGATCTCCAGGTCGTAGCACCAGAGCACGTCGTCGCGCTGACCGTCGGTGAAGCGGCAGAGATAGCTGATGAGACCCACGGGCTTTGCCTGCCGGGCCAAGCTTTCCGGCATGGAGGCCTCTTCGGCGCACTCCTTCACCAGGTTCGCCATCGGCGTCAGCCCCATGGGCTGGCCGCCGGCCACCACGTGGTCCAGCTTGCCGGGCGCGGTGGGCTTGTTCTTCGCGCGGCGGCCGAGCCACATATAGAGCCCGTCGGGCTTCTTCATGAAGCCATTCATGTGGATGCCGTAGGAGCGGATCCCCATGACCGGCACCAGGGCGCGGTCAACCGCCATCAGCGGCACATCCTGCCAGGCGCGCACCACCGGATAGAGCTCGCCGCGCCGGGGCCGGGAATGGCCGCTCGCCGCCAGCTCCGGAAGCAGTGCCGCCATCGCGGCGCTGCGGGCCTCGAAGCCGGCGATGGTGGGATTGAGCGCCAGCCGCCCGCCGGACTGCAGGATCTCGTCCGGAAAGTCGCCCAGCCGGAGCGCCAGGTCGTGGGTCACCCAGCCGACCCTTCGATCCTCCACGTAGAAGGGGCGATAGGCCTCCGGGTCCCAGCGATAGACGACTCTGGCGCGCTCGAGAAAGCTCATCAGGCGATCTTCTCCGCGGTCAGGACCGCCGTCACCAAGGGGATTTGACGCAGCGCGGCGGCGGCCACCTCTCTCTGGGCGGCGCTGAAGCCCGCCACCTGCAGATCGATGGTGAGCGTCCTGCTGCCATGACGGCCTGGCTGAGCGAAGAAGCGCTCAGGCACCAGCCCGCGCTTGGCAAAGAGTTCGAGGACACGCGGAAGCAGGCCCGGATCGGCCTCCCCCTCCACGCAGAAGCAGGAAACGGCGGTGGCCGGCGCGGACGCCGGTCGCGATAGGACTGTAGTCAACATGGGAAGTAGACTCCCGAATATTCCTTGGCTGATGAGCGTGCGAATACGCAGCAGGTCCCGGCCGCTCAGAAGAGCGCCGGGTGGCTAATTCGCAAGCTGGCCAATGGGAGCCGTCTCATAGTGCGGCCAGAATGCGCGAAAAACGGCGGCCGGTCAAGGCGGCGGCCGCCGCCTGAGCGAATCCTCCAGGATGAGCGCCAGGTTGCGCAGCAGTGCTTCGCCGCCACGGCTGCGCCCGGCCAGCAGGCCGGCACCCAGCGCCAGGCCCAGGGAGAGAAAGGGGTGACGCTGCAACTGCCGCTCGACGCGCGCCAGGGGGTCCTCGCCTGTGCGTGGCGGCGGTTCCGTTGGGCGGGCCAGGCGCAAGGCGACCAGCCAGATCACCGCCAGAATCAATACCAGGGCCGCTATTCCGGCGATCACCCCCCAAAGCGGACCGCCGCCGCTCTCCGTCACCGCCAAGTGCAGGGCCTGGGTGACCAGATCCAGAATCGGCGGCAGGAAGAAGAGCGAGACCAGCCCGGCCGCGCCCAGGAAGAGAATCTGGCGCTTCAGCGACTGAGCAAGCGCCCGAACACCAACCCAACGACGAAGGCGATGCCGAGGCTGACGAAAGGGCGTTCCGCCACTTCCTCCGCCACCCGGTCACGCGCCTCGCCGGCGGCCTCGCGCGCTTGGCGGGCGCGGGCGCGCGCCCGCTCGGTGAAAGCCTCGGTGTTTTTGCCGAGAACGCTCTGCAGGTCCTCGCTCAAGGCCTTGACGTCGGCGCGCAGGCGTTCGATGTCGGCCCTGAGGTCGGCCTCACTCTCTTGTTTGCCCGTGGTTGCCATCGTGCTCGCTCCTCAATGATCGGCGGCGAAGATGTCTGCCGCGCTCTCCCCTAGCCTGCATGGCTGAGCCGCTCTCCGCAAGCCGTCGCACGCAGGGCCTTTTCCGGCAAGGCGACTCTGGGGCGATCGTTGTAGGATCGAGCCAAGCTTAGCAGAGACGCGCCACATCGATATGACGCCTCGACAGATTGCCCTGCAGTTTGGCGACTACGGCTCTGCCGAGCCGGGCAGCGAGCCCTTCTTCTACGATTTCTCCGGCATCGCCGCGCGCGGGCGCACCCTCTGGCTGGTGAGCGACGAAGGCGCCTGCCTGGACCAACTTACCTGCCAGCCCGATGGCTCTTATGCCGACCACCAGCGCCTGCGCTTGGCCGATTTCCTGACCTTGCCGGAGGGCGACGGCGAACTGGACCTGGAGAGTCTGGCACTCAACGGCAAAACTCTTTGGCTCCTTGGCTCCCACGCCGCGGTCAGGCGCAAGCCGGCCGGCAACGCGCTGGACCCTGAAGACGCGGTCCTGCGCCTCTCCCAGGTCAAGCGCCAGCAGAGCCGGGAGCTTTTGGCCTCTCTGCCGATCGCAGCGGTCGAAGAAGACCTCTGGACACCCCTCGATGCTGCTGCCGAGGCATCCCTTGGCTCGATGGTGAGGATCGGCCGCAAGGGCAGCCAGCTGTTGAAGCAACTACGAAAGGACCCGCACCTCGGGCGCTTCCTCTCCATCCCCGCCAAGGAGAACGGCTTCGACGCCGAAGGACTGGCCGTCGCGGGCGAGCGCCTCTTCCTCGGCCTGCGCGGCCCGGTGCTGCGCGGCTGGGCCGTGGTGCTGGAGCTCATGGCCAAGCCGCCCATAGAGGGCCGCGTAGGACTGCGCCGCTTGGGCGCCGAGGGCGAACGCTATCTGAAGCACTTTCTCGACCTCGACGGCCTCGGCATCCGCGATCTGGCCCTTGACGGCGAGGACCTCTACATCCTCGCCGGCCCGACCATGGATTTGGATGGCCCCTTGCGGGTCTATCGTTGGCCCGGGACCTTGGTCAACGCAGGGCCGGCCCTGGTTGAACGCAGCCAGCTGGACCGAGTCTTGGACCTCGCGGCACTTGAGGGCAGCGACCGGGCCGAGGGCCTGGCGATCATGGAGCACCAGGGCGAGAAGGGTTTCGTCATTGTGCACGACAGGCCGGCAGCAGCCCGTCGCGATCCCGTAGCAGGTCGACTGGATTTGGATTTCTACCCGATCGCCGGGTAAATCCGGCGGCTACTCCACCACCTCGCCCTCGAACACGCCCCAGAACCCGGAGCGCGGCAGCCAGCCGCGATAGCGCTGGCCTTCGACGCTCGTTGCCGTCACCTCGCACCAGCCTTCCAGACAGCTGCCCAAACGGGCGATGAAGCCGGCCTCCAGATAGGCCAGGACCTGCGCGCCCGACAGCGGCTCTTCCCGCAAGGCCTGGGTGGCACCCATGACAACGATGGTACGCCTGCCGCTCAGCATCGATTTGTGCACCCAGCCCTCGGTGCCGTCGCGGTCGCGCACCCGGCGCCAGGCTTCGAACTCGTCGATGATCTGCATCGGCAGGCCCTGGCGCTGATAGACCCAGTCGATGGGATAGCGCACGCCGGGCCCGGTGCGCATGTTGACCTCGTCGCTGTGCAGCGACACGAAGCGCGGCAAGGGCAGGCCGCTGGGGCCGCGCCGCGGCGTCGTGTCGGCCGCTGCCGTGCCCTCCGCGCTGGTCTCGCCGCTTTGGGCTCTGGAGGGCTGCGGCCCGGCCAGCGCGATCGCTACGGCAGCTGCCGCGATAAGCAAGGGAAAGCGGATCATGCCTAGGCGATGACCGATTCCGCCGCTGTCCGTCAAGCCCTCCATGCCGCAGGGTTAGGCTAGACCGGGATGATCGTGGGTCGAAATGACCCGCGGTCTGAATCCCGGTCTCATCTAAAATCTCTAGAGTGCGATTCAGACGATAGATCGATTCGATCAATCGTCATCGCGCTCTAGGGCGTCGCTGGACAAGAAAGGCGGCGGCCTGCTATGGCAACGGCCTGTCCGGTCAGCCCCCTTTTTTGCAAGAGAACAAGCGGAAAGCTTCCATGCCCAGCAAGACCAAGCCGCGCGTCGTCGTCACCCGCCGTCTGCCCGACGTCATCGAGACGCGGATGATGGAGCTGTTCGACTGCAAGCTGAATCTGGACGACGCGCCGATGGACCAGCTGCAGCTGGCCCAGGCGGTCAAGGAGGCCGAGGTCCTGGTGCCCACGGTCACCGACCGGATCGACGCCCGCGTGCTGTCGCAGGCCGGACCGCAGCTGCGTCTCATTGCCTCTTTCGGCACCGGCGTCGACCACATCGACCTCAAGACCGCCCGCCAGCGCGGCATCACCGTCACCAACACGCCGGGCGTCCTGACCGAGGACACGGCCGACATGACCATGGCCTTGCTGCTGTCGGTGCCCCGCCGCCTGGCCGAGGGCGAGCGCCTGATGCGATTGGGCCGCTGGACCGGCTGGTCGCCGACCTCCATGCTGGGCCACCGCATCTGGGGCAAGCGCCTGGGCATCATCGGCATGGGCCGTATCGGCCAGGCGGTCGCCCGGCGCGCCCGCGGCTTCGGGCTGTCGGTGCACTACCACAACCGCCGCCGGGTGCATGAGGAGATCGAGCAGGAGTTGGAGGCCACCTATTGGGAGAGCCTCGACCAGATGCTCTCGCGCATGGACTTCATCTCGGTCAACTGCCCGCACACACCGGCGACCTACCACCTGCTGTCAGCGCGCCGGCTGAAGCTGCTGCAGCCCCATGCCGTGGTGGTGAACACCAGCCGCGGCGAGGTCATCGACGAGAATGCGCTGACCCGCATGCTGGGCGCGGGCGAACTGGCCGGTGCCGGCCTCGACGTCTTCGAGCACGAGCCGGCGGTAAACCCAAAGCTGCTGCGTCTGGACAACGTGGTCCTGCTGCCGCACATGGGCTCTGCCACCATGGAAGGCCGCCTCGACATGGGCGAGAAGGTCATCATCAACATCAAGACCTTCGCCGACGGCCACACCCCGCCCGACCGGGTGGTGGAGGCGCTGCTCTAGCAGCCCTTGCCCCGGCGGAATGCTCGACAAAGCCGCCTCGATCGACGATCTGCGCCGCCTCGCCGGCAAGCGCCTGCCACGCTTCGCCTTCGACTTCATCGACGGTGGTGCCGAGACAGAGCGCAATCTGGCGCGAAACCGCGAGGCCTTCGAGGCGATCGTCCTGAAGCCTCGCATGCTGGTCGACGTCTCCTCGATCGCGACCGAGGTCCGCCTTTTCGGAGAAGACTACGGCGTTCCCTTCGGCATGGCGCCGGTCGGCTTTCTCAACATGGCCTGGCCCGGCAGCGATCTGGCCATGGCGCGCCTGGCAGCGCAAAAGCGCTTTCCTCTGGCGGTCAGCACCGCTGCCTCCACCGCACTGGAGGAAATTGCCGAAGCGGCCGAGGGCTTCGTCTGGTTCCAGATGTACGTTTCTCGCGACCAAAACTTCGTGGATGGGCTGCTGGAGCGGACCAAGGCAGCCGGCTACCGCCTCTTGATGATCACGGTGGACACGGTGATGCCGGGCAAGCGCGATCGCGACATCAGGAACCGGCTCAAGATGCCGTTTCGTCCGACGCCCGGGATCGCTTGGGACTTGATCCGCCATCCGCGCTGGTCGCTGGCAACCATGGCCGCCGGCGCGCCGCGCTTTGCCAATGCGCTGCCGGATCAAAATCCGACGGCGGGCTTTGGCGATCTGGTGGAGCTGCAGAAGCGGATGATCTCCCCGAGCTTCACCTGGGAGGATCTGCGGCGCCTGCGCGACAAGTGGCAGGGGCCGCTGCTTCTGAAGGGCATCTTGAACCCCGAGGATGCCGCGCGGGCGATCGAGATGGGCCTGGAGGGAGTCGTGGTGTCCAATCACGGCGGCCGGCAGATCGACTATGGCCCGGCCGCGATCGAGGCTCTGCCGGGCGTGGTCGAGGCAGTCGGCGGCCGCGGCGAGGTCCTGCTCGACAGCGGCATCCGGCGCGGCGCCGACGTCCTGCGCGCCAAGGCTCTGGGCGCCTCCTTCGCTATGGCAGGCCGGGCCTTTGCCTACGGCGCCGCTGCCGCTGGCCCGGCCGGTTGCCGCCGCGCCTACGACATCCTGGAAACCGAGCTGACCAGAGCCATGGGGCAGCTGGGCAGGCCGAGCTTCGCGGAGATCGGCGGCGAGATCCTGGCCTGACCAGCTTTCAGAAGCGATAGGTGAAGAGCCCGCGCTTCTCATAGGTCTCGGCTGCCTCCTCCAGGAAGGTGGCGATGGTTTTGGCAGCATAGTCGCGGCGGAAGCGCTCTGCCATCTCCAGCAGGGCCTGCTTATTTTCTGCCCGACCAGGACGCAGCAGTTCGTAGGCCTGCATGATGAGCTCCTGCGGGATCGCCACCAGCTCGGCGCCGCGCTCGAAGTTCTGGGCCAGGGTCTCGCGGCCGGCGGCCCGTGCGATCTCGGCCTGCTGGCGCAAGGCCTCGGGCGTGATGCGCAGGTCCTCCATACCGATCTCGCCGCGCTCCAGGGCCTCGAGGGTCAGCGCGTCCAGCGGTTCGCCACGGGCGCTGCGCACCAAGTCCGGGCGCTCTTCGGCCAAGGGGTAGTCGGCGATGCCCAAGGTCTTCTTTGTCATGGGCCGGCCTCCAGGAAGGTCGCGGCCAATTCCTCGGGCGCAGCACCCTCGGCGGTCATCTCCGTCTCGATGGCGTAGATGAGGGCGACCCGGGCGTGATAGCGCGCGCCCAGCGCCATGCCTTCGGTCGGCACCACGACCGGCTCCGGTGCCCGGCCTGCGGCATAGGCGGCGGCGTTCTCCCCCATGCCGCGATAGTGGGCCAGGCTGGTGATGGGCGCGTTGGAGAAGAGCTCCAGGTTGTTGTGCGGCAGGCGGCCCTGCTGATGGATGACGGCCGTGCCCTTGGCCTGGATGCCGATGCCGACGCCGGAGCCGGACAGGCCGGCGGCGCTGAGCCCCAGGAAGGAAGTGTCGGCGGTGTGGGCGAAGCGCACCAGCCGCATCCGCTTGCCACCGGTCTCGATCCCTCTTCTGAGGGCCTTCAGGACCTCCGCCAGGGAGTGCCCGGCAAGCGTGCGATAGAGCTTTATTCCGAAAGCCGGGCTGATACCCACCACCACCTCGTCCGCATCCTCGCCGGCGGTGGCCTCGCCCAGCACGGCATAGCGGATGCGCCTGGCCTCGTCCTTAGCAAAGCGGGCCTCGCTGCGCAGCACCTCGCCGCGGTCCAGCACGTCGCGGATCGCGTTGATCTCGTTCCGGCGCGCCTCGCTCAAGGCATAGCCGGTGCCGGGGCCCTGATAGTCGTTGGGGTCGTTGACGGCCGAGAGCACGCGGCCCTCACGCACCACGGCGGAGGTTTGCAGGTAGTCGCCGGAGACCCGCAAGCGCACCAGGCGCAGCAGGTGCTCTGCTTCTTCCCCGAAACCGCGCTCCGCCAGCGCCCGGATAACGTCGACGACGGTGATGCCGCGCGTCTGGATCGCCGCACTGATCTCGGCCACCTGGCCGGCCGTGTAGCTCTCGGTCTCGGCCGAGCCGGAGGCTTCGGCCACGCTCTCCTTCATGGCCTCGCTGGGCCGGTCCAGATCCAACTCCTCGAAGACGGCCGAGAGTGCGGCGATGGCACGGCGGCGTAGGTCCATCACCTGGCCTTCCTTCAGCGGGGTCAAGGCGCCGTCGGCCTCGAAGTCGCGCTGCAGAACCAGATAATCCTCGATTTCCTCGCCGTTCAGCAAAGAGGGATTGAAGGAATTGTCGTACTTCAGGATCGACCCCATGCCGGAGCAGATCAGGTCGGAGCCCGCCAGCATGTAGGGGATGATCTTGGCGCCGACCCGGATCTCCGACTCGGTCGGCCGCGCGTCGTTACCGGACGCGCACTCCAGGTCGAGCCAGACCGCCACCAGGTTCTCGGCCATCAACTCGCGCATGCCGCCGGGCATGGAGGCGGTGAGCGGCGCGCCGTCGATGCCGCCGTTCTGGGTGCCCTGCACGCCCATCGCGCGCTGCAGGCAGAGGCAGCGGGTCTCCAGGTAAAGCAGCGACTTGGCCTCATGAAAGCCCATCAGCAATTCGGCCGCAGCGCCCGAGGTGCAGCGCATCTTGATCCCGCGCGAGGCATAGGCGGCGGCCAGGAAGGCCTTGGACCAGGGCGTGTCGTCGCCGTCGATGAAGGCCTTCTCGGTGCCGTAGACCGAGACCGTCTCGGCATAGCTGGTGAAGCCGGCCATGCCGATCAGCAGTTCCTCGGCTTCCTCGCTGGAGCATTGGAACAAGGTCCCCCAGCGGCCGACCGCCGCGCCCACACAGCAGGCCAATGCATTGGACCAGGCATTGCGCGAGACCCGCATGGTGGTCTCGATCTCGTCGAAGCCCAGCGCCACGGCGGTCGCCGCATCTGCAGCCAATTGCAGAGGATCGTCCTTGGCGTTGGTGACATGGCCCTGATTGCCGGGCGTGCGACGGGCCCGCATCTTGGCATAGGCAAAGGCGATCTCCAGCGCCGAGAGGTGGGCCACCACCTCGGCCAGGCGGGCCGGCGTTAGCCCATGCGCCAATCGCACCAGCTCGGCCCGCGGCACCTTGGGGTCGACCAGCATGAAGGCCAGGTCGGCGGCCGGCATGGCCATAGCCTCCTCGGTCACCGCCGGGTCCAAGTGATAGCGGGCGATGAAGAGGTCGATCATGTCGAAGTCGGCCTCGGCGACGCCATCCATCATGGTCACGCGGCCACCGCTCACCCCAACTGCAGGCTTTGGATCATGCGGGCTGGAGAATGCGGCAAAGCCGTTGTCGGGGTCCTCGACGGCGAAGTTGTCCAGCCTGAGCGGCCGCTCGTCCCAATCGGCAAAGCGCCGCCAGCGATTGGATCCTTGGGCCATCAGCCGCGTCCTTTCCGGTGCTCCTAGTCCCCGCGCCCCTCCACCGCCTCCAGGGTCTCGGCGATGCGCTGCTGGGCGACGCGCAGGTCGGCCGTCTTGCCGGCCAAGAAGACGCGGCCGGAGGCGCCGATCATCTGCACGTCGACCAGGGTGAGGTCCGGGGCCGCTTTCTCCGCCTCGTTGGCGGCCACCGCGGCGAAGAGGGCCGGCGCCATCTCGTAGACCAAGAGGGACTGGCCGGGCAGGATCATCGAGGCCTCGCGGGTGCGGTTCAAGATGATGGCGTGGCGGTCGGCCAGCTTTTCGATGATGTCGGTGAAGAGGGTCTTGGGCCGCATCTGGTCGCTGGCCTGGGCGCCGAGCCCCGCCAGCACCGCCTCGCCGGCGTCTTCCAGCGTCTCCGGGTCGGCGCTGTGCAGTTCCAGGACGCCGAACTGGCGCTCGGTGAAGAGTATGCCGGGCTCCAGGTCGCCGACGGCCTTCAGCGCCAGGTCGATGACCCGGTGGATGGCCAATGCCGGTGCCACCTCGACGATCAGGCTGCTTTCGCCTTCGCGCGGCGGGTAGCCGCGTGCCCGCATCGGCGTCGAGAGATAGGCCGCGAACTGCGGCTGCAGATCGGCGATCGGCAGATAGACCCGTAGCTCCGGCTTGCCGGGCGCAGCCTTCCGCGTCTTCGGCTCCTTGACCATGGCCGGGCCCTAGCGGGGCTAGTCGGCGCCGGCGGCGGCGAAGTGCTTGGCCAGGTCCGGGTGCGGGCGCGGGATGACGTGGACGGAGACCAGCTCGCCCACCTGGTTCGCCACCTCGACGCCGGCTTCCGTCGCCGCCTTGACCGCACCCACGTCGCCGCGGATCACCACCGAGACCAGGCCGTCGCCGACCTCTTCGCGGGCGACGATGGAAACGTTGGCCGCCTTCACCATGGCATCGGCGGCGGCGAGTGCCGCCACATAGCCCTTGGTCTCGATCATGCCCAGTGCTTGATTCGCCATAACCCTCAACTCCCTTGCTGCTCTAGTCTTTGTCCGTCTCGTCGATCGAACCGATGATCAAGGCATCGACCGGTGCCCTCACCTTGTCGAAATAGCCGGCTGCGACAGAGCCCTGCGTGATCAGCACCTCTTCGCCGGCGCCGCACCCCAGCGGATCGAAAGCGATCAGGTGAGATCCGTTCTCCAGCTGCACTTCCAACAGCGAGCCTTTCGGCAGGCTGTCGATGCGCTTGGTCGACCAGATACGGCCGATCACGCGTCCCTTGATCATCGCACGGTCCTCTCGATTGCGATCCCGCGCTGGCGCAGGCGGTCGCGCGCCAAGGGCGTAAAGCGCACGGCCTTGGTGACCTCGATCGCCGTAGTGCCTTCCGGCAGGGCATCGACCTGGCGCTCGGAAACGAAGCCCTTGTCGATCCGCACGCTCTGTTGCCGCGGCGCCGCCGGCGAACCAACGCGCCTGCCCTCGCCCGAGGGCGTGCCGAGGCGGAAGACCCAGCGCCCCTGCTCGATCTCGCGGCGCGCCTGGCCGTCACGGGTGATCTCGAGCAAGCGGCGCACGAAGGACGCCAAGTCGGCGTCGCTGGCGATCCTGACCTGCTCTTCGCGAACCTTTGGCGCAGGTGCGCTGCCCTTGGCAGCCATCTCGCCCTTCAGCTTGGCCAGTTCCTCGGAGAGGATCTGGCGCACCAGGTTGCGGATCTCGCCCTGCATCCGCGCCTCCTAGCGGGCGCCGAGCGCGCGCAAGGCGCCCTCGGCAGCGTCGCGGGCATTGCGGATCTCGTCCTCGCGGCCGGCCAGGTAGACCCGGCCGGTGGCACCGATCATGCGGTAGTCGACCAGCTTGATGTTGGCCGCCTTCTCCGCCTCGTTGGCGGCGATGACGGCGTAGGAGGCCGGCTGCATCTCCATCACGAAGAGCGATTCGCCGCCCAGCAGCATGGAGCCCAGCTTGTTGCGATTGATCAGGAACGCGTGCTGGTGATCGACGCGGGTGACGATGCGCGAGGCCAGGATGGTCGGCGGGGTCGCATCCTCCGCCCTGGCGCCCAAGGCATCCAAGACGGCCTCGGCCGAGGCTTTAAGCAGCGAGGTCGAGCGCGAGTGGAACTCCAGATAGCCGAACTGGCGTTCCACCACCAGGATGCCGGCCTGCACCTCGGCATGCTTCACCGCCACGTCGGTCAAGGCCTCGATATCCAAACCCGGCGCCACCTCGACGATCTGGGCGGCGACGTTGGCCCTCGGCAAGGTGCCGCGCATCCAGCTGGCCATGTAGCAGAGCGTTTGCGGCTGCAATTGATCGAGGAAGAGGAAGGAGCGCAGTTCGGCCATGGCTCAGCCCTTCAACGCCGCGCGCAGTTCCTCGGCGATGATCCGCCGTATCTCCTCGCGCAGGTTGTCGTGAGAGGTGGGTGCCGGTGCCGTCATGGCCGGCCTGGTCTTGCCCGGTACGCCATCGGACGGCGCCTCCGGCAAGGGGCCCGGGTGATGCAGAGCCGAAAGAGCGGCGGGGTCCAGGACCTCGGCGCTCTCCTTGTTCCAGGCGACCTTGGTCCAGCTCACCAGGTGCTGCGGGCCGATGTTCTCCCCGATCGAGGAACGGCCGAAGAAGCCGGTCCCGATGGTGAAGCTGGGCGCCAGGTTGGTGGCGAAGCCGGCCGCCCCCTGACTGCAAGGAGCATTCACGACGACGCGGTAGACCTCGACGGCTGCCGCGTAGTCCAGGATGGTCTGCTGGTCACGCGCATGGATCGCCGCCGAATGCCCGGCACCGCCGAAGCGCAGCAGTTGGCGGGCCTGCATCAAGGCCTGCGCCTTGTTGCGCGCCACGTAGAAGCCCAGGACCGGACAGAGCTTTTCGCGCGACAAGGGCTCGCCGACGCCGATCAGCCGGATCGGCGCCATCAGCACGCGGGTCTTGCCCGGCACCTTGATGCCGGCCTGCTCGGCGATCCAGGCGGCCTCGCGGCCCAGCACCTCGACGTTGAAGCCGCGCTCGTGGAACAGCAGGCGGCGCAGACGCTCGGTCTCTTCCTCGCTGCAGCAGTAGGCACCGGCGCGCTTCATCTCGCGCAGCAAGGCTTGCTCGGCCTCGGCCAAGGTGATCAGCACGGACTCGTTGGTGCAGAGAATGGAGTTGTCGAAGGCCTTGCTCTCGACGATGTGGTGCGCCGCTTGGGCAAGATCGGCGCTGGCATCGACGAAGACCGGCGCATTGCCGGGGCCCACCCCGATCGCCGGATTGGCCGAGGCATAGGCTGCCCGCACCATGGCATTCCCGCCGGTCGCCAGGATGACGTCCGTCTTGTCGGAGCGCATGAACTGCTCGATCAGCGGCAGGTTGGGCTCTTCGACCACCTGGATCGCGGCCTCCGGTGCGCCCGCCTCTACGGCGGCAGCTGCCAAGGCCTGGATGGCGTCGACCGAGACGGCGCGGGCGGCCGGATGCGGGCTCATGATGATGGCGTTGCGCGTCATCAGCGCCGAGAGCACCTTGAAGTAGACCGTGGCGATGGGATTGGTCGAGGGCGCCAACGCGAAGATCACGCCGGCCGGACGCGGGATCTCGACGATCCTGTCGCGCTCGTTCAGTCGCGGATTGACGAAATCCCAGTCGCGGTAGTGCTCGACCAGCGGCAGGCTGGAAAGTTGGTTCTTGATCGTCTTGTGCTCGACGACGCCGAAGCCGGTCTCCTCGACGGTCCGCTCGGCATAGTGGCCAGCCTTGGCATGGGCCACCTCGGCCACCGCCTCGGCAATGGCCCGGGTGGTGGCCCGGTCGTAGCGGTGAAAGACCTGGGCTGCCCAGCGCGCCTGCTCCAGCATGGTCTCGGCTCGCGAGCGGAAGGCCGCTTCGCTGCCGGAGATGTCGATCAGGGTCTTGACTTGAGGGTCCATCATCGCCCCCGCTTGGACCCCTTGCCCATGACCTCTTCGCGGGCCGCACCGATCGCCACCTCGACGCGGCCCAGCAGTTCCTCGCTCATGGCCTGGGTCATGAGGATGCCCGGCTTGAACTGCAACACGCTGGGGTCGAGGGTCGAGAAAATCGCCCAGACGCCGTTCTGGTAGAGATGCTTCATCACCGGCTTGGCGCCCTGCGGATGGTTGAACTCCAAGCCCATCACCACGCCGTGCTGGCGGATGCCGATGAAGAAGTCGGGATAGAGGTCGCGGATCTGATCGAGGCCGGCGCGGACGAAGTCGGAGATGTAGCGCACCATGGAGGCGACCTGCGGGCGCTGGCAGATCTCCAGCACCTTCATCGCCACGATGCAGCCGAGTTCCGCCCCGCCCATGGTGGAGATGTGGCCGAAGCCGTCTTGCTTCAGCCAGGCGCCGCTCTCCTCGGTCAGGACCGTGCAGGCGATGGGGTAGATGCCGCCGGAGATGCCCTTGCCGGTCACCAGGATGTCGGGCTCGACGCCGTAGCGGGTGATCCCCCACAGGTTGCCGCAGCGCATCAAGCCGGTCTGCACCTCGTCGGCGATGTAGAGCGCGTCATAGCGCTCGCAGAGCTTCTTGACGCTGGGCAGATAGCCCTCGTGCGGCATGGGAAAGCCGTAGGTCGCCGGGATGGTCTCCATCAGGACGGCGGCCACGTCGCGACCCTTGAGCGCGTCCTCCATGGCATCGAGGTCGTTGAAGGGAACCTGGACGAACTCACCCTCCCGGTCTTCGGAGAGGAAGAGCTTCGTGAAGCGCTCGGCGCCGGCCTTCACCGCCAGTCCGGTGTGGCCGTGATAGGCGCGGATGATGGAGACGATCTTGCGCTTCTGCTTGGCGTTGCGGGCCGACTTGATGGCGATGTCGATGGCCTCGCCGCCGCCGGAGCCATAGGCGGTGTACTTGAGATCACCCGGCGTGCAGGCGGCCAGCGCCTCGGCCAAGGCGGTGCGCGCCAGCGAGGGGAAGTGGTGGTTGCCCATGTCGAAGTGGCTGGTCGCCTGGTTCAAGACCTCGACCAACTCCGGATGGCGGTGGCCCAGGTTGTAGGTGCCGCCGTTCAGGTGGACGTCGATCAGCCGCTGGCCGTCCATGTCGTAGAGGCAATAGCCCTCGCGGCGGTCGATCACCAGATCGACGCCCATATCCTGCCAATCCTGCACCTTGGCCGGATTCCAGAAGGTCTTTGACCGCTCCAAGAAGTCGAGCTTTTCAACGCTCACGACAGGACTCCCGGTAAACTGCAGGCATCCTGGCCCCTCTCAAGCGGATAGGCTTGACAGGCCGGGCTACGCACTTGACAGCCGCCTCAGCCGAAGGCCGACAGGTAGCGCTCGGCCAGCACGCAGGAGTCCGCGGTAAAGGCCGGGCCTTGCTCCTTGGCGAGATCGGTTTCCGAGTGTGACCCGATCCAGGCCAGCAAAGCCATGCGGCGCAGCACCACAAAGGTCATGATCTCGGCCTCGTCTTCTTCCGGCAGCTCCAGGTGGCGGCGATAGCCCTTGACCCACGAGGCCGCCAGTTCGGGCACCTGCGGGCTCTCCTCGAAGAAAGAGACGGCGGTGGCGAAGTCGTAGAGATGCCAGCCGAAGCCGCAGTCGTCGAAGTCGATCACCCGCGTCGACTCGCCGTGCAGCAGCAGGTTGGCCAAGCGCAGGTCGGCGTGGATCAGGCTGTAGCGCTCCGGCCCTTGGCCGAAGGCGGCAAGCCGCTTGCGGATCGTGGCGTCCTGCCGCTCCAGAAGTGCCAGTGCTGCGGCATCCATGGCCGGGGCCTCGCGCCAATCCCCCCAATTGGGCGTCGGGCCCAGGATGTGCGCGACGTCCCAGGTCAGGCGCTCGAAGTTGTCGGGCTTCCGCCAGGTCCGCACGTGCAGGTGCAGCTTGGCGGAGATCTCGCCCAGGGTCTCGAAGGGGCCGATCAGGTCCTGCGATTCGTCGGGCTCTTCGCCTTCCAGGAACTCGAACAGCACCATGTGGCGCGGCCTGGCCAGCTCGGGGCTGGCGTGGATCTGGATCTCCTCCTTGTCACGGCCCGCAATGACGGGCGGCGTGATGACGAAGCCCTCTCGGCGCAAGGCGGCCAGCCAGGCCAATTCGCAGTGAATGGCATTCTTGCTGTGATAGTCCTCGCGGTGGACGCGGAGGATGCGCGGCGGGCCGACCGGCAGGTCGACGCGGTAGGTGGCGTTCTCCGACAGGTTGATCAGGGTCGTGGGGGTTTCCTTCGGGATGTCCCACAGCGGCAGCGCATCCTGCGCCAAGCGCCCGAGGCGGGCGACAAGCTCCGCGTGGCTCAGCTCTTCCTGGCTCATCGATCCGGCTTTCTCATTGATCGGGGGATTGCGAGGCTCAGGCTTCCTCCAGCGCCTCCAGGCTCTCCGGCAGGATCTGGCCGCCGTCGACGATGATGGTCTGGCCGGTGATGTAGCCGGCCTCGTCGGAGGCGAAGAAGAGGGCGGCGTTGCCGATGTCCTCCACCTTGCCCAAGCGCTTCAAGGGGATCGAGGCCGCCATGGTCGCCATGTAGTCCTCGCCCAAGCCCTCCAGGCCCTCGGTGATGATGTTGCCCGGCAGCACCGCGTTTATGGTGACGTTGTACTTGGCGAGCTCGATGGCCGCCGTCCTGAGGAAGCCCAGTTGGCCCGCCTTGGAGGCGCCATAGTGGGTCCAGCCGGGAAAGCCGGTGACCGGCCCGGTGATCGAGGAGGTCAGCACGATTCTGCCGCCACCGCGCTTCTGCATGGCCGGCACGGCGGCCTTCACCGCCAGAAAGCTGCTCTTCAGGTTGGTGGCGAGCACGTGGTCCCAGTCCTCCGGCGTCATCTCCAGGATCTTCGCCTGCGGGAAGATGCCGGCGTTGGAGCAGAGGATGTCGACCCCGCCGAATGCCTGCTCGGTCTTGGCCACCAGGGCCTCGACCTGGCCCAGGTCGGTCACGTCGGTGAGGCAGTAGTCGGCGACGAGCCCCTCGCCGCGCAATTCTTCGGCTGTCGCCTTGGCGTCCTCCTCGCCGCGCGCGGCGATCATGACCTTGGCGCCCTGCCGGGCAAAGACCCGTGCGATGCCCTTGCCGATGCCCTTGCTGGCGCCGGTGACGATGACCGCGCGGTCCTTGATCGATGTGAGCATGGCTATCCTCCCTTGTCTTTTTCGAGTTGCTAAGCCTCTTCCCCGCCTCTCGCCAACATCGCCTGGCGCCGCCGCCCGGACCACCAGACGAAGACCAGGCCGGCGAGAATCAGCAAGAAGGAGAAGAGCACCGTCAGGCTGCCCACCGAGGGCACCAGCGGTGAATAGCCGGAGACCATCTTGGCGTAGAGCCACTCCGGCAACGTGAGATCGGCCCCGGTGGTGAAGAGCGAGAGGGGGAAGTTGCCCCACGACAGCAGGAAGGCGAAGAGCCCGGCCGAGACCACGCCCGGCCAGAGCAAGGGCAAGGTGATCTCGCGCAGGATCTGCCAATAGCTGGCCCCCATGTCGCGCGCCGCCTCTTCCAGGGCGGGATCGAAGCTGTAGGCGCGGATGGCGATGATCAAGGTGGCAATCGGCGCGATCCAGACAAGGTGCGCCACGACCGCGGTCTGCCAGGTCGGGATCACGTCGATGGCGTTGAACCACATGAGAAGCGCCAGGCCCAGGACGGTCTGGGGAAAGAAGATCGGCAGCAGCACGAACTTCTGAAAGATCCCCCGAAAGCGCCAGCGATAGCGCGCGAAGGCCAGCGCCCCGAAGAAGCCGACGACGACCGAGATCAGCATGACGATGATCGCCACCTTGAGCGAGGTCGAGATCAGATCGGCGACAGTCGAGGAGTCGAAGGCCTTGGCGTACCACTCCGTCGTGTAGCGTTTGATCGGGAAGCTGAGGTAGCGGGCCTTGGAGAAGGAGGCGAAGGTGACAGCCGCGATCGGCACATAGAGCACCACCAGCGTGATGATGCCGTAAATCAAGAGCGCAGCACGGGTGAGAGGCTTGTGCGGCATGGCTTAGCGCCTCCGCCCCATGATGCCGTCGAGATCGATCCGCGAGAGCGCGAAGATCGCAAGCGCCCCGATGATCAGGATCAGAATCAAGGCCAAGGCCGAGCCCAAGGGCCAGTTCTGGCCATAGGTGAAGGCGGTCTCGATCTCGTCGGCCATGACGATCACGGCTTGCCCGCCCAGCAGTTTCGATTCCGCCATGGCGCCGGCGGCCAGCACAAAGGTCAAGAGACTGCCGACCATGATGCCGGGCATGGCGAGCGGCAGGTCGATCTCCCAGAGGATGCGCGTGCGCGAGGCGCCGAGGTCGCTCGCCGCCTGGCGCACGTCGTCCGGCACCATGGCGATGCCCTGGGCCAGCGGGAAGAGCATGAAGGGGAAGTAGGCGTAGGCCAGGCCCAGCACGATGATGGGAACGTTGTAGAGCAGGCCCTCGACCTCGACCCCGGTCCAGGCCTTGAGGTGGCCCAACAGCATGCCGCCCTTCATCAAGGTCAGGACCCAGCCGAAGAGGCGGATGTTCTCGGAGACGAAGAGGGTCACCACCACGCCGATGGTGATCACCAGAGAGAAGCGGCCGAAGACCTTGGCCATGCCGTAGGCCAAAGGATAGCAAAGCAGGAAGAGGATCACCGTGGCGACGAAGGCCATGCCCAGCGACCAGAGCAGCGAGCCGTAATAGCCCTGCTCGACGAAGATCCGAAAGCTCTCGAAGCTCGGCAAGTGCGCCAGATCGAAGACCTTCGGCGGCATGAAGGAGAAGGCCGCCACCACCAGCAAGGGCGCCAGGAAGACCAGCGCCATCATCACCAGAATCGGAAGCGCGGAGAGCAGGCCTTGGCGTTCTTCGATGCGTTCCATCGCCTGCCCCTCAGCTCTCGCGGATCACGTGGCTGTTGGCCAGGTCGAAGCCAAGAGTGACGCGGTCGCCATAGGCGCCGGCGAAGCGGTCCTCGCCCAGCTTCTCCACCGTCACCGTCCGGCCATCAGGCAAAGCGACTTCGTATTGAATGCGCGAACCCAGTGAGAACTCGTTGTGGAGTTCGCCCTGAAAGGAGCAGTCGGCGGCTTCGCCGTCGGCCAGAAAGCGCACATATTCCGGCCGCACCATCAGCGTGGCACGTTCGCCCTTTGCCAAGTCCAAGCGGCCACCGCCCACGGACATCGCACCATCGGATGCGCGAAAGGCTCCCTCGTCCCCGCCCTCAACGTCGAAGAGATTCACCTCGCCCATGAACTCGGCGACGAAACGACTGCCGGGAGTGTTGTAGATTTCTGCAGCACTGCCGGTCTGTACGATGCGGCCGGCCCGCATGATGGCGATGCGGTCCGACATCACCATGGCCTCTTCCAAGGAATGGGTGATGTATACGAAGGTCTTGCCGGTCTTGCGATGCAGGTCCTTGAGCTCTTTCTCCAAAGCCTTGCGCAAGCGATAGTCTAAGGCCGAGAGCGGCTCGTCGAAGAAGAGGATCTCGGGATCGAAGGCCAGTGCCCGGGCCAGCGCAACACGCTGCCGCTCGCCGCCGGAGCACTGCATCACGCCCTTGCGGTAGTAGTCGGCCGGCAAACGCAGCAGTTCCAGGAGCTCCAGCGCCCGCTTGCGCCGCTCTGCCGGCGCCACGCCCTTGATCTTCAGCGGAAACTCGATGTTCTGCCCGACCGTGCGATGGGGAAAGAGGGCGAGCGACTGAAAGACCATGCAGGTGGGCCGCTTGTTGGCCGGCACGTGGGTGATGCGCTCGCCTGAAAGGTAGATCTCGCCCTGGCTCGGCGCATCCATTCCGACCAGCAGGCGGATCATGGTCGTCTTGCCGCTACCGGACGGCCCGACGATGGTCAGGAACTCGCCTGCTTCGATGTCGAGGGTGATGTCGTCGAGTGCGGTGAAGCTGCCGAAGCGCTTCGTCACGCCTTCCAGCCGCAGAATGACCTGCGCCGCCATCTATGGGCTCATCCGCAACGTCGGTGGGTCCTATATGAGCGGGAGGGGGCGCTTGCCCCCTCCCCGTCCCAGGTTAACCGCGGCGCGCGGCGTTGTAGAGCTCGATCAGCTTGTCGTAGGAGGTGACGATCTGATAGTCGGTCGAGCGTGCCATCTCGTCGGGCAGGGAATCCCACTGGATGGCATCCAGCTCGTCCTCGTCGAAGAGATCCAGCACGTCCTTGGCGCCCATTTGGCTGACCGGATTGTAGGTGCCTTCGGAGAAGGCGACCTTCTTGCAGATCTCCGGCTTGTTCACATAGGCCAGGAAGTCCGGCGCCAGCGGCGAGGGATCAGGATTGTTGACCAGCGAGGTCACCTCGACCCAGACCACGCCGCCCTTGCCGTCCACCGGACCGGACTTGGGCGTGATGCCGCGGACCTGCGTCTGCCCGTCGAAGCGGGCCGGCGAGGCCGTGTAGGTGCCGCCGGTGAAGTAGGCGTCGATCTCGCCGTTGATGAGCGCCGTGTTCATCGCCACCAGATCGTCGGTCAAGAGCTTGGAGCCGCCGAAGATCGCTTTGGCCGTGCTCTCGAAGGAGGTGAACTGCTCGTCGTTCAGGGCTTGGAAGGGATTGATGTCGGCTGTCATGCACATGTGCATGACGTTCCAGTTGTCGTAGGTGAGAACGCCGTAGCGGTCCTTCATCTTGGGATCGAGGAACAGCTTGTAGCCCTGGTCCTCGGCCATCTCCCGCGAGATCTTATCGGTATTGACGACGAAGCTGAAGGGCCCGAAGCGCTGCACCATGCCGATCATGTCTTTGCCGTCGGCGCTCATCGCCAAGGGATAGGGCCCCTGGAATTCGCTCAGCATGTCCTTGAAGAAGGGCTCGAAGCGGGCCTTGTCCATCGGCTTGATCAGCTTTTCGGGATAGAGCTGATGCTGCGCCCAGGGCTGGTTCACGTTGATCAGGTCCCAGACCTTCACCTCGCCGGCGCGCAGCTTGTTGATCATGTCGGGGTCGGACGTTCCGCTCTCGGCCCTGACGGTCGCGCCCGGATGCAGGTCGCGGAAGGGATCGAGCACATCGTCGGTGTTGTAGCCCTCCCAGCAGAGGATGTTCAGCTGGTCGTCGCGCGCCGCGCGAGAGAGAGTGGGGAAGCCCAAGACCCCGGCGGCGGCCAGGCCCGCGGTCCCCTTCAGCATCGTTCTGCGGCCAATCATGACTGCCTCCTGTTCTTGTACAACGGCATGCCCCTCGGGCCTTCGGCTCGTTCGAACGGCCGAATCCCGCCCAGAGGCCGCTGCAGTGCAGCACCGAAGGGATCGTCTGCGCAAGTCCCGCGCGGGGCTTGACAGTCAGGATGGCAAACTTGACATCTTGACGACCGTCTGGCCGCCAAGCGCGCCGCTTTCCGAGAAGAGGGGGTTGCTCGTGCTAGGCAGCAGCCAGCCGCGGTGCCGCAGGCGGTGCGGCCAGAGCCGCCAAGGGTGCCGACGTCAGTCGGTCTTCGGGAATGTCCCAAAGGCCCAGCCAACAGCTTGCCTTGCTGGGCAGAGACGCTGCAGTGATGACGGCAAAGAGCGTGGCGCCAAGGAAGGAGACCAGCAGCGGCGCCGCCCAAGGCAGAACGGAGGGCGCGGTGTAGATCAGGCAGGTCAAGAGCGCCAGGCCCAGCAGACTCTGCAGCCACAGACCGCGCCAGGCCTCACCCCAGCTGAGCCCATAGCCTTGCCGGCGCTGCGCATCCCAGGCGATGCGCTTGCCGAACAGCAGGCCGAGCATGAAGCGGGTCTGCGCCACGGCAACGACGGGCGTCAGCAGGGCGGAGAAGAAGAACTCGCTGCCGGCGCCGACCAGCACGCGCCCGGTGCCGCCATAGCGCTTGCGCGAGCGACGGCTCAGGAGCACGTCGACGACGCCGATGATCTTCGGCATCAAGGCCATGGACATGACGGTCGCGAAGACGGCGATGCCCAGGCCGACCGGGAACTTGGGGCCGACGAAGTCGGCAACGCCATAGCAAATCCAGGCGTGAACGGCGCCACCCAGGATGAAGAGCATCCAGCCCGGAGCCCCCAGGTACATCAGAATTGCCAGCGCCAGCTGCACGCGGCTGGTGGGCTTCAGGCCCGGCAGCGCCAATAGGCGCCAGTACTGCATATTGCCCTGGCACCAGCGCAGGTCGCGTTTGATGAAGTCGGGCAGTGCCGGCGGGTTCTCCTCCCAGCTCTCGTCCTCTTCGCAGATCACCCTGACCTCGTAGCCCGCGGCCCGCATCATCGCCGCCTCGACCTGGTCGTGGCTCAGGACATGACCGCCCAAGGGCGGCTTGCCCGGCAGCACCGGCAGGCGGCAGCAGTCGCGGAAGGCAGCGGTGCGGATGGCGGCATTGTGTCCCCAGAAGGGTCCGCAGTCGCCTTGCCACCAGGTGCTGCCGGCGGTGTAGGAGCGCATGCCGTGGCGCATGCCGAACTGAAAGACGCGGGCAAAGAAGGTCTTGGCCGGCATGCCGACCACCAAGCCCTGCAAGATGCCGATCTCGGGGCTCACCTGCATGACCCGGACCAGGCGCAAGATGGCACGGCCGGAGAGGAAGCTGTCGGCATCGAGCGGGATGAAGATGTCGTAGTCGTTGCCGCAGCGCTCCACGAACTCGCGCATGTTGCCGGCCTTGAAGCCGGCATTGTCGCTGCGGCGGCGATAGAAGATGCGGCCCGGCATGGCGGAGCGGGCGCGCCAGGCGGCGATCTCCGCCTCTTCACGCGCGCAGACTTCGGGGCGATTGCTGTCGCTCAAGAGGTGGAAGTCGAAGCGGTCGCCGACACCCTGGGCGATCAGCTCGTCCTGCATGGTCTCCAGCCGCCGGACCACCTCGTCCGCCTGCTCGTTGCGCACGCACATGGCCATGGCGGTGCGATAGACGATGGCCTCGCCGCCGCCTATCCGCGCCAGGGCCGGCGTCAGGAACTCTGCCGGCCGGCGCACCGCGAGGCGGATGACCAGGCCGATCAGGGCGTTCCAAAAGCCGATTGAGAGCCACGGCAAGGTGACGGTAAAACCGGCCAGCATGACGCCTTCCGCCCAGGTCCAGCCGCCGCTGGACAGCAAACGCACCATGACCGCGACCAGCGCCGCCACGCTCACCAGGTTGAGGGCGAAGATAAAGCGGCGACGGGCAAGATATGGACTTGTCGCACGCGTCGCGTGGGCGACGACCCGATCCATTTGTCCTCTTGCTTGGGTATCGACTTGCAAGGACATTTGCGCATCCCCGTACTTCTGCGGCACTCGTTACCGCTATATATCGCTGAAAGTGAGCTTTGGATTGCTCACCTCTGTGTGACAGCCCCGAGAGCCCATCTGTGAGGAGGGCATGACCGAGACAATTTCGCGTGCCCTATGGTACGAATCGCCCGGCAGGGCCGTTCTCCGCGACCAGGTGATGCAGTCGCCCGGCCCCGATCAAATCCTTGTCAGAGCGCTGTGGTCGGGCCTCTCGCGCGGCACCGAGCGGCTGGTCTTCAGGGGCGAAATCCCCGAAAGCGAGTGGTCGCGCATGCGCGCACCACTGCAGGAGGGCGACTTCCCCTTTCCGGTGAAGTACGGCTATGCCCTGGCCGGCGAGATCGAGGCCGGTCCGCCCGACCGCTTGGGCCAGCAGGTCTTCGTGCTCGCACCCCATCAAGACCGCCAGGTCGTTGCGGCAGAGGCCGCACTGCCCCTCCCGGAAGGACTTCCGCCACGCCGCGCCGTCCTTGCGGCCAACTTGGAGACCGCGCTCAACGTTCTGTGGGACGCCGGCGCCGCCCCCGGCGAACGCATCCTGATCGTCGGCGGCGGGGTGCTGGGCCTCTTGCTGACCCGCTTGGCCGCCGCCTTGCCCGGCAGCGAAGTGACCGTGGTCGACCTCTTGAGCGAGCGCGCCGAGACGGTCGAGGCCTTCGGCGGGACCTTCGCCCTGCCGGAGGCGGCACCCGGCGAGCAGGACCTGGTGATCCACACCAGCGCCAGCCAGGCCGGTTTGCGCCTTGCTCTCCAGGCCGCCGGCCGGGAGGCCCGCGTGGTGGAAGCCAGCTGGTTCGGCAGCACAGAGGTAAGCCTGCCGTTGGGCGGCGCCTTTCACGCCAAGCGGCTCCGCCTCATCTCGTCGCAGGTCGGCTCGTTACCGGCAGCCCAGACGGCGCGCTGGAGCCATCGCCGCCGCTTGGCTAAAGCGCTGGACCTGCTGCAGGATCCAGCCTACGACAGGCTGCTGGGCGAGGAGATCGCCTTCGAAAGCCTGCCTCAACGCCTGGCCAGCCTGCTCGACGCGGCTGCGCCCGGCTTCCTCCCTCTCGTCCGCTATCGCGCTACCTCGACCTAAAAGACCGAAAGGAAACAAGATGTTCGCCGTGGAAGTCCGCGATCACATCATGATCGCCCACAGCCTGGCCGGCGAGGTCTTCGGCCCGGCACAGCGCATGCATGGTGCCACCTACGTCATCGACATGGCCTTCATGCGCGAGGCCTTGGACGACAACAAGATCGTGGTCGACATCGGTTTGGCGCTCAATGCCTTGAAAAAAGTGCTGAAGCCGCTGGCCTACCGCAACCTCGACCGCCTGGAGCCCTTCAAGGAGCGCGACTCCACGACCGAGGTGCTGGCCAAGTACATCTTCGATGCCATGGCCAAGGAGATCGCCGAGGGTAATCTGGGCGAAGGCGCGAAGGAGATCAGCAGCATTCGCGTCACATTGAACGAATCCCATGTCGCCAAGGCTTGGTACGAGGGCGATCCCCGTTCCGTATAGCCTGCATGCACAGAGCTTGCTTCGCGATTCCCGGCGACCTGGAGAGCCCGACCGGCGGCTACGCCTACGCACGTGCACTCTTGCGGGCGATCGGGGCGAGCGGCTGGCAGTTCGACTACCTGGCCCTGCCCGACGGCTTCCCGGATCCCGACGCGGCGGCTCTGGCCGCGTGCGCCGCGGCCTTTCGCGGCAGTCCGCCGGAGGTACCCCTGTTGGTCGATGGCCTGGCCTACGGGACCTTTCCGGCGGACCTTCTGCAAGAGCAGGCCGGCCGCTGGGTGGCCTTGGTGCATCATCCCCTGGCACTGGAGACCGGCTTGCCGCCGGAGCGCGCCGCCGCGCTGAGGGCGAGCGAGCTGGCTGCCTTGAAGGCCGCCGAAGCCATCGTCGTCACCAGCCCTCAGACCGGCCGTACGCTGTCTGCCGACTACCAGGTGGCACCGGAGAGGATCAGCGTCGCTGAGCCGGGGACCGCGTTGCCGGAGCGACCTGCCGCGGGCAATGGATCCGTCCCCACGCTGTTGTGCGTCGGAACCTTGAGCCACCGCAAAGGGCAAGACGTCTTGATCCAAGCCTTGGCCCAGCTCGGCGATCTCGTCTGGCGTTGCCGGCTGGTCGGCAGCGACCGGAGAGACCCGGGCGCCGCCCAAGTCGTGCGACAGCTGGTCGCCAGGTTCGGACTGGAAGATCGGGTGGAGATCGTCGGCGCGGTGAGCGCAGCCGCCTTGGACGGCTGCTATCGCCAAGCCGACCTCTTCGTCTTGCCGACCCGCTATGAGGGCTACGGCATGGTCTTTGCCGAAGCCATGGCCCACGGCCTGCCCATCGTGGCCTGCCCCACGGGAGCCGTGCCCGGTACGGTGCCGCCCTCTGCCGCTCTGTTCGTGCCGCCCGAAGAGCCTGACGCGCTCGCGGCGGCCCTGCGGCGGATCCTCTGCGACGGCGCACTGAGACAAAAGAAGGCAGCGGGTGCCTGGGCCGCCGGGCGCCGGCTGCCAAGCTGGCAGGACACGGCACGGCAGGTGGCCGGGGCCTTGTCGAGGGCCTTGCCTCGATGACGGCCTTTACCCCCGACTGGCTGTCGCTCAGAGAAATCGTCGACCGTCGTTCGCGCAATCCCCTCCTGCTGGACGCGCTCCATAAGCGTTTTGGCAAGGCGCCTCGTACAACGGTCTGTGAACTGGGGGCCGGCACCGGCGCGCTGCTGCGGGCCTTGGCGCCGCGCCTTTCCAGCCGACAGGAGTGGCGTTTGATAGACAAGGATCCGGATAATCTGGCGGCGGCGCGGGACACGCTCTCCGCCTGGGCGGAGCAGGTCGAGGCCTGCGGCGAGGGGATCCGTCTGCAGTACGAGGGGCGCCGGATCGACGTCGGCTTTCGCGTCCACGACCTGGCCGAAGACCCGACCGACGCGGTTGCGGGAGCGGACCTGGTCGCCGCTTCGGCGCTCTTCGACTTGGCCTCGCCCGCTTGGATCGGCGGCCTAGCCCGTGCCCTGGCCAAGGTCCGCCGTCCCTTCTACGCAAGCCTGACCTTCAGCGGCAGGCTGGAGGCCCACCCGCAGCTGCCGCTCGATGCGGCCGTGGCTGCCGCCTTTTGCGCCCACCAGCGCAGCGACAAGGGCCTGGGTGGAGTGGCCGCCGGGCCGGAGGCGCCTAGGTTATTGGCCTTGGCGTTGGAAGCGGCGGGAGCCCGGGTGCGGCAAGCCGACAGCAGCTGGCGCGTCAATGCCGAGGAGAGTGCCTTTATGCAGCGTGTTCTTGACGACGTCGCTACGGCCGCCGCCGAGACGGGGTTGCTAGAACCCGGGATGACACAGGCCTGGCTCTCGGAGCGCCTGGCCGACACCTCGGATCTGCATGTCGGTCAAAGCGACCTGCTGGCAAGCTGGCCGGACGCCGCCTAGTCCGGGTGCTCCTCTGCATGAAGTTCACAGTCGAACAGGCAGTCGCCGCCCGGCAAAGGGTAAGCTGCGACCTTGGGTCTCAAGGCTTGGTCCAGCCTGTCGATCGGCGCCAGCGCGATGCCGGGTTTTCCCGAACCGATGATCAAGGGGCCGGTCAGAATGTGCAGCCGGTCGAGCCTAGCCGCCTGGAGGAAGCCGGAGAGCGTGGCAGCGCCGCCTTCGATCAAGAGGCGCGTCAGCCCCTCCCTTTCCAGGGCGGCGCAGATGTCACGCGGACTGAGCGCGCCGTCGTGAGCATCGACGACAAGGCCGGTGACCCCGGGCGGAGGCACGGCGGCACCGGCGTGCACCAGAAAGCGTCGACAGCCATCGTCACGCCAGCAGCGCGCAGTGGCCGGCAGGCGGCCATTCGGATCGACGATCACGCGCGCCGGGCTTGGCGCCTCGGCCAGGCGCACGGTCAGCTGCGGATCGTCGGCCAAGGCCGTGCCGACGCCGACCACCACGGCATCGACCAGGGCACGCAGGCAATGCAGGTGGGTCAGCGCCGCCGGCCCGTTGATGTAGTGCGAATGACCGCTCTGCGTGGCGATTCGCCCGTCCAGCGACTGGCCCAGCTGCCCGAGGCAGAGCGGGCGAGCCTGCTGTCGCGCGATCATAAGTGGGTGATAGAGCGCCGCCAGCCTTGTGTCGGAGCCGAGGTTAGTGTCGCTATCGGACTCTGCATAACCCGGCACCGCAGCCCAGGCAGTCTTGACGAAGGGCGGCAGCGGGGCGGGTCTCGGTGGCATGGCGTTGTCCGAATGGAGTGGGGCTGTCAGCATAACAGCGAGGAGAGAGCAGCTCATGCGCGATGACATCGCGACCGAGACTTGGGTGGAGATCCTGGGGGCAGACCCGCAGCTGAGCGTCGAGCGCGCAATTGCGGAACTCCGGGCAGCCCGCCCCGTGCTGTTAGGTGACAGCGGCGACCTGCGGCTGGTTGCCGCCGCGGAGACCGCCGACGATGCCCTGATCGAGGCCTTTCGCGCCAGCGCCGGGGATCTTGGGCTGGTGCTGGCCGCCCCCCGCCTCAAGGCCTTGGGCCGCAAGACCGATTCGGCGCAGCGTATGGAGGTGACGGCGGCCGGACTGCACGAGGTCTTGCGCCTGGTGGCCGATACCGCGCCGATCCCGCTGCCGCCCGGCCGCGCTGCCGGCCTCTTGGACCGGACCGCGATGGAGTTGGTAAAGCTCAGCCACCAGCTCCCCGCGGCCTTGGTGGCCCAGCCCGACCTGACGCGCACGCCGGCCGCCCTCTGGCGGGTCGAGCGCAGCGCGGTGGAGACCTATCACGGCAATGCCGCTGCCAGGCTCAAGATCGCAGCCCGCGCGCCGGTGCCGCTGGAAGCCGGCACCGATGTCGAATTCGTCGTGTTCCGCGGCGGCGACGGCCAGCGCGATCAGGTGGCGGTCATGGTCGGCAAGCCGGATCCCGAAGAACCGGTTCTCCTGCGCCTGCATTCGGCCTGCCTCACCGGCGATCTCTTCGGCAGCTTGAAATGCGACTGCGGACAGCAGTTGCGCGACGCGCTCGCCGGCATGAAGCAGGCCGGCGGCGGCATCCTGCTTTATCTCGACCAGGAGGGCCGCGGCACCGGCTTGCGCAGCAAGATGCGCGCCTACGACCTGCAGAGCCGTGGCTACGACACCTTGGAGAGCGATGCGGTCTTGGGCTACGGCGCCGACGAGCGCCGCTACGCCGTCGCCGGCAGGATGCTGGAACTCCTGGGCGTCACCAGCGTGGCGATGATGACCAACAATCCGGACAAGATCCGTGCGCTGGCCGACTGTGGTATCGAGGTCACCGGCCGCCGCCCTTTGCTGGGCGAGGTGAACGAGCACAACCGCAACTACCTCATGACCAAGTCGGAACGCGCCGGCCACCTCTTGGAAGCCGAGCCGCTGCGCGGCCGCCCGCGCTTTTAGCGACGTATGAGCGGATTGAGAGCAGAAGGCGCATTCGTGCCATCGGGTCTGTCATCAATACAGCCAATCGACACTCTTTGAGCGATGCGCCAACGCGAGACGAAAGCGCGTCATCGCGAGCAGCAGCGAAGCGATCCAGTGCATAACTTAACAGCGTTTAGGCTGGATTGCTTCGTCACTTACGCTCTTCGCAGTGACGATTACAAGTGCGGTGTCTTAAGCTTGAGTATACTTACAAGAACGTGCCCGTAGGGTCCGGCCACTATCGGCCGACCCTACGAGCAAAGGTCTGGATCGAGACCCTTAGGCCGCCAGCGGAGCGGAGAGCTCGTCGAACGCGACCTTGGTGCGGGCCTGCAGCGGCTGGGCCACCTCGTTCGCTACCGCGAATGCCAGCTCGGAGACCTCGTTGGTCTTGGCCAAGGTGGTCTTGAGGAAGGCTTCGACGTGGGCGGTCTGGAGCTCCATGGCCTCGCGCACCGTCTTGGCGGCGGCGACGCCCTTGGAGGCGGCGACGTTGGCGTCGTAGGCGGCCTTGAAATAGCTGGCCACCTCGTTGTTGAGGCGCTGGACGCCGGCAAAGGCGGCGGTGTTGGCCTCGGCCACCGCATCGAGGTTGGCCTTGCCGAGGGCAACCAGCTGCTCGTAGCCCTGGAAGGTCTTGGTCACATTCTCCAGTGCCTTCTCGCCGGCAGTCTGAAAGGCGGCAAAGCCGTTGTCGAATGCCTGGGTCTGGGTCTGGGTCTGCTTCTTGCGCGCCATGAGAACTCTCTCCTTTTTCTTCTGAGCCCTATGCTCGGATCGTCGCCAGATCGGCGGTTTCCCCGCGCCCGGCCGTTTTGCTGCACTGCAACATGGCTAGAACATAGTTTTCTTATGGAGGAATGCAAGGAATTTTGTGCAGTGCAGCAAAACACGTCTTCCACTGCGAGAATCTCTGGGCCGACCGGCCGCGATCCTTAGGAGTTTGGCGTCGCCAAGGGCTGTTGGATGCGCCGAAAAACCTCCATGGCTTCGCAGCGCTGCGCCAGCGCACTCAGCTGCGGAATGTCCTTGTCGTCCAGAAGCCCGGGGTTGGCTTCGCGCACGAATCTCGAGACGACGGTCACGGCGATGTCTGCATGGCCGATTTCGTCGCCTTGCCAAAAGGGTCCGCCGCGCTCGGCACGTTCCAGCTCCAGTCGCTTGAAGACGGCGCGGATCTGCCGTCTGCAGCGATCCACCCAAACCTCGGAGGTCTTGTCTCTGAGCACCCGCTCGTATAGCAGGCTGACAGCCTTGTCGGCAGCCCCACAGACCAGGGCGCACACCCGAAGCGCCTCACGTCGCTTGTCGCCGCTCTTTGCGATCAGGGCGCGCTCCGGCCCCACCCTGTCATCGAGATAGTCCAGGATGGCAGCGCTATCGATCAAGGCAGAGCCGTCCTCCAGAACCAAGGTCGGCACCCGCAGCAGCGGATTGTAGGCTGCGATCTTGTCGGCATCGCCGAAGGTCGACCAGGGGCGATGCTCGACCTCGAATCCATAGTGCGAAAGAGCGATCGCCACACGGCGCACGAAGGGCGAGTCGTACTGACCGATCAATATCAAGGGGGTCTCCTCCTGTGCTGCTCACAGTCGCATCCTGGCCAGCTTGCGGGCGATAGGCGGACGAGGGCCAGTCGGGGCTTGTCGTGGCAGAGTTGCGCCATCTGCAGTCCTGTCCTGTCCGGCCAAGATCCTATTCTCGCATCGGCACAGGAAGTCAGGGAGAAGCTGATGTCGACGAAACGCGGGCATTGCCTTTGCGGCGCGGTGGCCTTCGAGTACAGCGGGCCGGAGAATTGGCGGGCGCATTGCCACTGCGAGAGCTGCCGGCGCAACACCGCCTCGCCATTCACCACCTACTTCGGGGTGCAGAAATCGGCCTATCGCTACATCGGCCGGATGCCGAAGGTCTTCCAGTCCTCGCCCGGCGTGCGGCGCCTCTTCTGCGACACCTGCGGCACACCTGTTGCCTACGAGCGCGACAGCGAACCGGACGAGACCCACTTCTACGCTGCGGCACTGGAGGACTCCTCCGATTTCGTGCCGGAGCTCCACGTGTACTATGCCGAGAAGGTTCCCTGGGTCGAGCTCGCCGACGAGCTGCCGCGCTATCCCGGCAGCAGCCGCTAAAGGGTCGGGGGCAAGACTGCATCCTTCGGCCGGCGCCGTAGCGTCGGCAGCTTGGGCGCGCGATCCTGCCGAGACCGTCGAGAAGGGACCGCCATGCCCCAGCGCGCGCCGAAGCGCCACACAACATCGCGCTCGAGCTGTCTCTCCTGGCGCTCCTGGCGCTCTTCTGGGGGTCCTCCTATCTCTTCATCAGGGTCGCGGTGGAGAGCATTCCGCCGGTCACCCTGATCGCCGCGCGGGTCGGGCTGGCCACGCTCCTGCTGCTGCTGGTCGTCGCCGCGCAAGGGCACCGGCTGCCGCGTTCACCCAGGCTGTGGGGCGCCTTGCTGTGGCAGTCCTTTCTCAACAGCATCGGCGCCTGGCTCCTGGTCGCCTGGGGTCAGCAGTATGTCGAGAGCGGTCTGGCCGGGGTCTTGAACTCGACTTCGCCGATCTTCGTCTTCTTCATCACGCTTCTCATCACCCGGCACGAGACGATCAATGCACGGCGCCTGGCCGGTGCGCTGTTGGGCATCGCGGGCGTGGTTCTGATCATCGGCGTCGATGCGCTGAGCGGCCTCGGCCAGCAGGTGATCGCGCAGCTGGCTGTCCTCTTTTCAGCCCTGCTCTATGCCTTTGGCGCCATCTACGGCAAGCGCTTCGGCGGGCTCCCTCCTTCGGTGACGGCGGCCTGCACGCTGATCTGGGCCAGCGTGATCCTGGTGCCGGCGAGCCTGCTGCTGGAGCAACCCTGGACGCTGCGGCCACCGACGGACGCACTGCTGGCGGCCGCGGCACTGTCGGTCTTCAGCACCGCCGGCGCCCTTCTGATCTACTTTCGGCTGGTCCGCACCCTGGGGTCGATCGGCGTCACCAGCCAAAGCTATCTGCGCTCGGGCATCGCCGTGCTCTTGGGCATCCTGGTGTTGGGAGAGAGCTTCAGCCTGCCCATCGCCTTCGGCTTGGCGGCGGCCGTCGCCGGTGTCTTGCTGATCAACTTGCCCGGTAGACGAACGCACCGATTTTGAGAGGGAACAGGCGGACCCGCGGAGGGGGGGCAGGTCGCCGACCAATCGGCGCAATGCCATAGAGTTCGCCGCCTGACAAAGGGTTGAGGAGGAGGCGCCTATTCCGCCGCTTCCGCCCGCTTGGGCGGCGCGCAGCCGGCGATGCAGCAGCGGCCCGGTTGCTTGGACACCCTCTGCCCTTGGTCGAGAAGGCCGCGGTCGAGGAGGCGCTCGGCCAACTGCGCCTTTTCCATCACCGGGTAGTTGCGCCAGATCTCCCGCTTCATGGCCTCCGGCGAGCCGCCGCCGTGCAGCGAGATGACGGAGTACCACCCGGCTTGATGGGAAACGGTGAGGTCCTCGATCAGCCGCGCCACCTCCAGCCGCTGCTCGGCCGGAACATCGGCACGCCCGCCCAGCACCGCCGAGAGCGAGGCCTGGGTCATGGGATTGTGATCCTCCTCGGGCCCCGGCAGCGCGACGATCAGGCCGCCGGAGACATAGTGGGCCAGCCGGTGCATGTCGTAGATCTTGGTGGACAGCAGTAGCTTGCCGACGTTGGAGAAGACCGGGTCCGGCATCACCGAGCCGGCGGGATCCTTCACGCAGTAGACCGAGGCCGCCACGCCGCAGGCGTAGAAGCTTTCGGTGATGGTGATGAGGTCGACCAAGGCGTCGCGGATATGGCCGTGCCGCTCCGCATCGAGCCCATTGGCCTCCACCATCAGCGCCCCCGCACCGATCAAGAGATCGCCGAAGCCGGCCCTGGCGCCGATACAGGACTGGCGGTGATGGGTGGCATAGCTGGTGGTGAGGAACCCGCCCTCTTCAGGCTCGCCGGCAAGAAAGACGCGCTCATCGGGGACGAAGACGTCCTCGAAAACGACCACGCCGGTGGCCTGGCCATAGGTGGCGGAGAACTTGGCTGCCGCCTCGCCCGGCCGGCCGGCCGGCCGGGTCACCACCGTCACGCCCGGCGCATCGACCGGCACCGCACAGCAGACGGCGAAGGCCGCATCCTCGGCGCGGTGGGTCCGGCAAGGCATGACCAGGAACTCGTGCATGTAGGGCGCGCCGGTCACGATGGCCTTGGTCCCACTGATGACGATGCCGCCCGGCCGCCGCTCCTTGATGTGTACGTAGACGTCGGGATTGGCCTGCTCGCCAGCCTTGAGCGCGCGATCGCCCTTGGCGTCGGTCATGGCGACGCCCAGCGTGAGGTCGCGGTCCTGCACGTCGTGCAGATAGGCCAGAAAGCGCGCTGCATAGTCGGTGCCATGCGCCTCGTCCGTGCGGCGCGCTGCCTGAAAGATGCCGTTCAGCGCATCATGGGTGAGATAGCGCTGCGCGCAGCCGGAGATCTTGCAGACCAGCCGCACGGCCTCGAGCTTGGTCAGGAGATCCTGCGAGGTCTCGTTGATGTGCAGCATGCGGTTGACGATCTTGCCCGAAGAGCCCTGGCGCGCCGTCATGGTCAGCCGGTGTTTTTTCGTATGGGCCAAGTCGTAGGTGACGCCCACCGCGTTGATACCCGGCGCCAGCAGCGGCTCGTCGGCGACGCTTTCCACCTGTTGCCCGTTCAGGAAGACGCGCGGACTATAGGCCCTGAGGGACTCTCGATAGTCGGCGGCGGTCATCAGCATTGGACAGCTCCCAAGAACATCGTCTCGGAAGCAAATTTAACATTGTTAGATTTTTCTCTCAAGGGCAGAATGACAGGCATGGCGACCACGACGCAAACGACCGGCAGGCGCAAGGCGGTGAGCGCGATGAAGCGCCGCCTGATCCTCGAGGCCGCGCGACGGATCTTCGAAGCCGAAGGTTTGGACGGCGCCAGCCTGCGCGCGATCGCGGCCGAGGCCGGCTACACGCCGGCCGCGCTCTACTTCCACTTCGACTCCAAGGAAGCGATCTACGGCGCCGTCTTGCAGGAATCGTTGGCGCAGCTGAAAGATGCGGTGAGTCAAGCCCTTGCGGGTGCCGTACTGCCGCAAGAACGGCTGCGTCTGGCAGCCATTGCGTTTTTCGGCTTCTACGAGGCGCACCCGCGCGATCTCGATCTCGGCTTCTATCTCTTCCGCGGCGGGATGAAGCCGCAAGGCCTGGGCAGAGAGCGTGACGAGGCCCTGAACCTGGCTCTGTCCGAGGCCCTGGCCCCGATCACCGAAGCCGCCTTGGCGCTCGGCGCCGAAGCGGGGGCGGCGCGCCTCTTGACCGTAGACCTCTTCGCCCATGCAGCCGGTTTGCTGCTCCTAGCCCATACTGGCCGCATCCGCATGTTCGATGCATCGGCCGCCACGCGCATGGAACGCTACATCGCACAGCAGATAGCGCTTCTGGAGAGCTGAGCTCGTCGGTGCAGCACGGTGGGCCTTGCCCCCATCTCGAGAGCAAGGCCCTTCGCCGTTAGGCCTCGATCAGCTCCGCTTCGACCGGATGGGAATAGCCGAAACCGACGTTCAAGCGGTTCCACACGTTGATCGCACCAATCAGGAAAGTCAGCTGCACCAGTTCCTCCTCGCTGAAGCAGAGGCGTGCGGCCTCATAGTCCTCATCCGTGGGGTGGCCTTCCGAAAGCCTGGTCAAAGCCTCGGTCCAGGCCAGCGCCGCCTTTTCCCGCTGGCTGTAGAGCTTGGATTCGCGCCAGGCGGACAAGAGGTAGAGCCGATCTTCGCGCTCGCCGGCCTTGCGCGCGTCGGCCGTGTGCATGTGCAGGCAGAAGGCGCAGGCGTTGATCTGCGAGGCACGGGTCTTCACCAGCTCCATCAGGCTGTGCTCCAGCCCGCAATTGCTGACGTAGCTCTCCAGGGCCATCATGGCGCCGATCGCCTTGGGGCCGCCTTGTAGGGGTCGAGTCTGGCCGTCACGCGCTTTCTCCTCTGGGTTTGGATGGTCGTGTAATGGAAAGACGAGCGAGCCACCGCCGACGTGACAGCCCGTCGAGAGATTTCTCATCAGATCAGCAGCGCAGCGACGACGGAAAGCACCAAGAGCGCGGCAAGACAGAGGTTCACCAGGCGCGAAAGCCGCGCGTCGGCCAGGAAGCTGGCAAAAAGAGAGCCGAAGAGCAGCCATAGGCTGTTGACCACCACCAGCGTAACGAAGAGCACCGTGACCTTGCCGATGCCATCTGCCAACAGGTCGTCGGCAACCAGGGTACGGCTGGAATAGACCGCACCGATTGCCGCATAGGCCTTGGGGTTGGCCATGCCCAAAAGCAATCCACCGGCAAGCGACGGCGCTCTGCCGCTTCCGTGACCAGCCGCTAGCGGCGGCGCGGTTGCGATCCGCCAGGCCAGATAGAGTATGTAGATGCTGCCCGCGGCAGCCACCAGGGTGACTGCGGTCGGAGACGCCAGCAGGAGCCCGGACACACCGCTGGCGACGACGCCCAGAACCACCGAGGTGCCCAGAACGATTCCGCCGAGATAGGGCAGGCTGGCCCGCCAGCCGAAGGCGGATCCCAGTGCGGCCAGACTCAGCGTGGCCGGTCCCGGACTGCCCATCAGCGGGATCGCCGTGGCCAATAGTAGTGCCAGATTCTCGCCCATCACCTCTCCTGTGCTAGACTGTCGTCAGTGACTAGGGGAGCGAGGCTCGACCGGTCTTGAACGTCTCTGCAGAAGCTCATGAAGGAGAGGGAGGCGACCGGCTGCGTTACGCACTCGGCAGCCAAGGGATCGACCGTGTCGAGGTCTACCTGGCCGAGCGCGCTTTTGCGCCCCATCGCCACGATCGCTATGTCATGGGCTTCACCACGGCGGGCCTACAGACCTTCGACTACCGCGGCTCGACGCGCCATGCCCAGATCGGCGAGGCCTTCGTCCTGCACCCGGACGAGCGTCACGATGGGCGGCCCGGCAGTGCCGAGGGCTTCGGCTATCACTGTCTCTATGTCGCGCCGGAGCAGGTCTCTCGCTGCCTGCAGGGACACCCCTGCCCTTCCTTTCGGATCCGGTCTCGGCGCATCCTGCCCTGCGCCGGGCGATGGCCGGCGCCTTGGCAGGCAGGATAGAGCAAGGCGATGGCTTCAAGCGGCACGACCTGCTGTGCGGATTGGCATGGGCGATGGCGGATGCTGCAGGCCCGCCGGTCCATCGCCCGCAGCGGCTCGATCAGGCCGCCATGGGACGGGTCGGAGACCTGCTGGCGGCGTCTTTGGACATGGGTGTCGCCATCACCGCCTTGGAGGAGGCAAGCGGCCATGACCGCTGGTCGCTCTATCGGCAGTTTCGTGCCTTCTATGGCGTGAGCCCGCATCGCTATCTGACCATGCGCCGGCTCGACCGGGCACAGCAGCTGATCGCCAAGGGCGAGAGCCTTGCCGAGGCGGCCCTCGCTTCAGGCTTTGCCGACCAGAGCCATATGACCCGCTGGTTCCAACAAGCCTTTGGCCTCTCCCCCGGCCGCTGGCGCGGTCTTTTCAGGGCTAGCCGTCGCTAGCTGCGTCACGCGCGGAAAAGATCGCACAACCCGGATTCCCCGCACTGACAGCATCGATTGATGTAGCTGGCCGTTTATACAGTTATGAAAGTTACGGCACTGTACACATTCAATGCGGTAGCGGCGGCGACTCTTCCTTCTTCGGCGGGGATGGCGACGACCCTCTCTCGGGCGGAGCCGGTTCCGATGCCCTCTACGGCGATAGCGGTGACGACATCTTCGTGGTTGCCAGCCAAGGAGACTTCACCGGCTATCTTTACGATGGAGGAGCTGGGACCGACACAATGATGCTCGGCGCTGGCGTTAAGATCCCGGCGGAGGTACTGGCCTGGTGTCGATCGAGGTGACGGTGTAGGTCGTGCCAATCGGGTGATCCGCCCTCAGATTGGGCATAGGCCATAAACAAGAAGGCCCGCGGACTACCATCACCCAAGGTCTTGGTGATTGGTACGTCCGCAGGCCTATCTTGATCTCTCGGCGTGGTGACCGATTACCAGCCCATCTTCCGCAGCTTGGTCTGGGCTTCCGGCCACATGCTGTACTTGCCGTAGTCGTGGGAGAAGGCGCTACCTCCACCACCGCCATAGAGCTCAGTCACGCCTGAACCGCCAGAGATCGAACTCTGGGTGTCGGTGGCGCAGATGTGCTGAACCTGCCGTGCCGCATTGCCGCCACCGCCCTGCAGGGACTTGATGGTCAGAACGGGGTCCGGCGGGCAGCTGTTATCTGCCAGAGCGGGTGCCGACAGGAACGCGATTCCGGCGGCAAGCGCCAGGGGAAGACCCAAGGTGTAACGCATTTGCAGACGCTCCTTGCTAACAAGCACAAAGGCGCACCCAGGCTCACCGGCAGACGCCGAATGAAGGTTCCGTCCCTGGGCAATGACGATGAGACGCGACGGACCTGCGTCTAATCTCCAAGGCCTTGCCGCAGCCGGGAAAACCGCCAAAAAAAGTCGCGCGTTTTCTCAGCCTCGGGCTGCCTTGGCAGTCGCTAGCGAGTTACACAAACGAGGGCCTTCCCCATCTCCTCCATCAATCCTGCGTATTGGACATTGATGGGAAGGTCTCTGCTGCGTTGCTCACACGAGAGGAATTGCGATTTCCAATGCTGACTTCAAGCATGCAC
>CAXXGD010000032.1:0-20073 GCA_963669385.2 Rhodospirillales bacterium | reverse complement strand
TGGCCGCCACGGTCACTCCCTTGCCGGTCGCCAAGCCATCTGCTTTTACGACGATGGGCGCACCCACCTCCTTGACGTAGGTCAAGGCCGGCCCGCTCTCGGTGAAACGCCGATAGGCGGCTGTCGGGATCCTGTGGCGATCACAGAGCCCCTTGGTGAAGCTCTTGGAAGCCTCCAGTTCGGCCGCCGCGGCCGAGGGACCGAAGACGGCGATCCCCTCCTCGGCCAGGCGGTCGGCCAGGCCCAGAACCAAGGGCGCTTCGGGCCCTACCACGACCAGGTCGACGGTCAGGTCCTTTGCCGCTTGCACCAGGCCTTCGACGTCCTCGGCGCCGATCGCCAAGCACTCCGCCTCCTGGGCGATGCCGGCGTTGCCAGGCGCGGCATAGAGCTTGTCGCACAGCGGCGATGCCGCGATCGCCCAAGCCAAGGCGTGCTCGCGCCCGCCGCCGCCGACCAATAGAATGCGCATGGCACCTCGTCCTCGCCTTCATCCTTGCTTTGGCGGCGGAGCCTAGCGCGCCGCCGAGCGAGACGGAATGCCACTCTTATCCCCACCGCTTGCGGCCTGCCGGACCGGGATGAGATAAGAGGCCATGCAATGGGCTGACGAGCCGGCGCCCGGCGCCAACATTCCGACCTACAGCGTCTCCGAGGTGTCCGGCGCGGTGAAGCGCACGCTGGAGCAGGCCTTCGAGCGGATCCAGGTGCGTGGCGAGATCTCGCGGCCCAAGTATCACAGCTCAGGCCACCTCTACCTGACCTTGAAGGACGACAAGTCGGTGCTGGACGCGGTCTGCTGGCGCGGCCGGGCCCAGAACCTGCCGTTCCGTGCCGAGGAGGGCCTGGAGGTCGTGGCCACCGGCCGTATCTCCTCCTACGCCGGGGGCGGCGGCTCGCGCTATCAGCTGGTGATCGAAGAGCTGCAGCTGGCCGGCGAGGGCGCGATCCTGAAACTCCTGGAGGAGCGCAAGAAGACGCTGGCGGCCGAGGGCCTCTTCGATGCCGAGCGCAAGCGCGCCCTGCCCTACCTGCCCGCCGTCATCGGCGTCGTCACCTCGCCGACCGGGGCGGTCATTCGCGATATCCTGCACCGCCTGGAAGAGCGCTTTCCCCGGCGCGTCCTGCTGTGGCCGGTTCGGGTGCAGGGCGAAGGCGCGGCCACAGAGGTGGTCGCCGCGATCGAGGGCTTCAACGCCCTCGCACCCGACGGCGCCTTGCCCCGCCCCGACCTCTTGATCGTCGCCCGCGGCGGCGGCTCGCTCGAGGACCTCTGGGCCTTCAATGAAGAGGTCGTCGTACGTGCCGCCGCGGCCTCCGACATCCCGCTCATCGCCGCGATCGGCCACGAAACCGACACCACCTTGATCGACTTGGCCGCCGATCGCCGTGCGCCCACTCCGACGGCGGCCGCCGAGATGGCCGTGCCGGTGCGCGCCGAGCTGGAGGAGCTACTGCTCGCCTTGACCCAGCGCCTGATCGGTGGCCTCAGGCGCGACCTGCGCGAGCGGCGCACCGCGCTGGAGGGCTTGGCGCGCGGTCTGCCGGAGCCGCGGCGCCTGCTGGAGACCGCCATGCAGCGGCTGGACGAGCGCTCGGAGCGGCTGGAGGGCGCCATGCGCGGCGACCTCGCCCGCCGCCTGGCTGCGGCCAGCGAGCTGGGTGCCCGCCTCGTGCACCCGCGCCAACAGGTGACCCTGGCCGGAGAGCGCCTGGCAGCGTTGAGCCAGCGCCTTGCCGGTAGCGGCCAGCGGGGGCTGGAGCGGGCGCAGGAGGCCTATGCCCGGCTCGATGTCGCAAGACGCCTGCAGCGCGCACTCTCCGAAAGCCTGAGCGACCGCGCAGAGAGCTTGGAGAGCCTGGGCCGCCTGCTGGAGAGCGTCTCCCATCGCAAGGTGCAGGAGCGCGGCTACGTCCTGGTCTCCAGCGACGGCCAGCTGGTGACCAGGGCTGCCCAAGTCAAGCCGGCAGCGGCGCTGACCTTGAACTTTGCGGACGGCGAGGTCGCCGCCCGAGCGGAAGGCAAGGCCCGAAAGCCCAGTCCGCCGCCGCCCAAGGACGGCCGCCAGGGCGAGCTGCTGTGACCTTCCGGCTGCTTCTCCTCCTTCTGCTGGCAGCACTACCGGCTTGGGCTGACGAGCCCCTGCCGGTCACCGGCCCGCTGCAGCAAGGCGGCCTTCTCTTCGGCAAGGCGGAGCCCGGCAGCCAAGTGATGCTCGACGGCCAGCCCGTACCGGTCTCGCCCGAGGGGCACTTTCTCATGGCCTTCGACCGCGACGCAGCGGCGGCGGCCGGGATCGTCATCCTGGGCCCCGACGGCAGCCGCCTGCACCGCGTCGTCTCCATTGCGCCCCGCCAGTACAAGACCCAGCGCATCGACGGCCTGCCCAAGGACAAGGTGGTGCCGCCGGAGGCCGCCTGGGAGCGCATCATCGCCGAGCGCGATCTCTTGATCGAGCTGCGCAAGAGCAGTCGCCCCGCGACCGACTACCTGGGCGGATTCGCCTGGCCGGCCAAAGGCCGGATCAGCGGCGTCTACGGCAGCCAGCGCATCCTGAACGGCGAGCCGCGCCAGCCGCACTACGGCATCGACGTCGCAGTCCCGACCGGCACGCCGGTGCTGGCCCCGGCCGACGGCGTGGTGGCGCTGGCCCACCCCGATCTCTATTTCGCCGGCAAGACCCTGGTGATCGACCATGGCCAGGGCCTGAAATCCAGCCTATTGCACCTCTCCGAGATCCTGGTCGCGGAAGGAGAGGCGGTGCGCAAGGGCCAGCCGGTCGCCAAGGTCGGCGCCAGCGGCCGCGTCACCGGCGCCCACCTCGACTGGCGGGTCAGCTGGTTCGACCGCTGGATCGACCCGGCGCAATTGGTGCCGGCGCCCTGACCCATCAAACAAAGGCGACGTCCGCTCCTTACCAAGCGCTGTCGTTCCAGGTGACGCTGATTGACTGCCGGTCGATATCGCTCTCGATGGTGTAGCTGGATTGCACGCCCGGACCGCGTGTTATGCTTCGCATCGCAAAAGCCGATTCCATTTCGAAGCTGTACTCCTCTGTCGCCAGGTCGAAGCGTTGCTCTTGCGCGTAGCGGACCCGCGGACCGAGACAGGCCTCTGCGCGGCAGGAGGCGACCAGCGCGAGACTTCCCCTCGCTTGCCACAGGTAAGCGAGCGGGCCCGGGTCAAGCATCATCGGCTCGAGTGCAGGTGACTCGAGCCCTTCAACGAAAATCATCTCGATACTCGGTTCGCCGGGTCCGGACAGGAGAGCGGCCTGCACGAGAAACTTCAGCACCGGCTCGTCGCTCGTTCCTGCCGGGGAAGCCGGGATCTCAAGGAAAAGCCTGAGGACCAAACGAAACATCGGATCCAATGCCTTGATATCATTGGACACGCGAAAGGCTTGAAACGCGTCGTAGTGTGCCGGGTCGACCTCGACATCCAGTGATTGGCGAAGCTCCAGCAGTGGTCTATCCGGGCGAGAGAGCCTGATCGAGAGGCTGTAGCCGAGGCGTTCCGACTTCTTGGCCTCGCTTTCCATGTCGATGTCGACCCAACCAGGAGACGCAAAGGTCAAGCCGGTCTCCTTTGAGGCGATGCGAACACCGGCCGGCATGCTGAAGCTGAAACGGCTTTGCTTGTCGGCCAACAAGGCGTCGAAGCTGGACGTCGTCGCGAAATAAAAGGCCGATGGAGCCAACGTCAGGGCGGGCGCCAGGAACAGCGCCAGCAGGCCTGCAGCCGCCCAACGACTGGCCAAGACGCTGAGCACAGGACCTGCGGACTGGCCTTGTGCAACTCTCATCGTCTTGCGGCTGGCGAAGAGCGCATGGAGCAGGAGGACCGCCGGAGCCGAAAGAACCAAAGTGCCCAGCAGCAACGCCAGGTAGCTCTTCAACTCGAAATGATGGTCTTGCGGAAAGCCCGCGAAAGCCCACCAGAGTGCGAAGGAGAGAACCTGAACGAGCAGCAAGGGATAGCCGATCCAGGCACAGGCTTGCCAACTGCGCTCGAGCGATCGGTCACTCAAGGCGATGGCTATGGCTCGCCCGGAAAGGGCCAAGAGGAGATAGGCGGAGACCTCCAGGAGGCCGACCCCGAATGAAAGGCCTGTCAACCATCCGTATGCCGGCAACCAAGGCTCGACGATGCGAAAGAGGTAGGAGATCGACGCCAGCCCAGCGATCCAATCCAGTCTGCGCTGAGGCCGCCCTTCCTTGCGCAGAAGCAGAATACTCGCGAGGACGGCAAAGCAGCCCAGGATGTCCAGTATGCCGCTCGGCACAATCCCGAAGGAGGGAAGCTCATAGCCAAGAGCCAGCGGGGTGATCCCGAAACCCGTCAAGAGGAAGAGCTTAGCGCTGCGATCCACCTGCTTCTCCCCGAAGCGGCACCTTCATGCCCCACGCTATACGAGAACTCTTCGCCTGGCAGCGCTTGTTGACCATCGCGAGAGCCTTTCCAGCAGTCCTGAATAGCCAAATGCGGTCGTCCGCGCTCAAACGACCTTGACGGCCATCATCGGCGGTGGCGTTGCCTATTGCATCGGCTGTCTCGATACTGATCGGCAATGATCGATCAAGGCCAGCTGCAAGAGCCGCCGGAGGGCGGCCCGCTCTACCGGATCATCGTCCTGACGCTGGTGGCGCTGGTGATCGGGCTTGCCGTCGCCTTCGCCGCTATCGCCTTCGTCGACGCGGTCTCCTGGCTCAACCACACCCTGTTCATCTCGCCGCGCGCGCGTGTGCAAATCGAAGACAGTCCCTGGCTCTTGAGCGCGGCAACACTCCTGGTCCCTGCCGTCGGCGGTCTGCTGGTCGGGCTGATGCTCACGCGATTCTCGACGGAAAAGCGGCCGCTCGGACCGGCCGACGTGGTGCAGGCAGTGCAGCTCCGGGGGAGGCCGCCAAAAACCCGCGACGGCCTCTTGACCACCGGGGCTGCCGTCGTATCGCTGGGCTTCGGCGCATCGGTCGGCCAGTACGGGCCGATGGTCTATCTCGGCGCCATGTTCGGGCAGGCGGCTACCCGACTGAGGCTGAGGGTGCGCAACCTGCCCGCGATCGCCATTGCCTGCGGTGTCGCTGCCGCGATCTCGACGGCGTTTAACGCACCCATCGCCGGTCTGGTCTTCGCCCACGAGGTCGTGCTTCGCCACTACTCCATGCAGGCCTTCGCGCCGACAACCGTGGCCTCGGCCAGCGGCTACGTGATCGCCAACGTGGTCTTCGATCGGCCGGCGCTGTTCCTGGTGGGCTTCGAGGGCGTCGAGCACGGCTATGAGTTTCTGCTATTCGCCGGCCTTGGCCTGCTGGCGGCTGCAGTAGCGGTCATCTACATGCGGCTCATCCTCGGCGCGACGGCGCTCGCCGCCCGCAGTCCCATCGCGCCGGCCCTGCGCCCGGCCGCCGCCGGACTGGCCTTGGGCTTGACCGCACTTTGGCTGCCGGACGTGCTGGGCATCGGCAAGGAGGCGCTGCGCTTCGCGACCATCGAAGGCGCCTTCACCGCGGGCGAGCTTGTTCTGGTGGTGACAGCCAAGATCCTGCTGACGGCGCTCTGCCTCGGTTTCGGCTTCGCCGGCGGCGTCTTCAGTCCGGCGCTTCTGATCGGCGTGCTCTTCGGCGCGCTTTTCTGGACCTTGCTTGCCGGGAGCGGCCTGGTGGCGACCTCGGGTATTGCCGTCTATGCCGTCTGCGGGATGATGGCGGTCACCAGCCCGGTGATCGGGGCACCGCTGACGACGATCCTGATCGTCTTCGAGTTGACTCGCAGCTACGACCTCACCATCGCCGCCATGGTGGCCGTCGTCTTTTCCAACCTCATTGCCTACCGCGTCTTCGGCCGCTCGCTCTTCGACGTGCAGCTCGCCAGGCGCGGCGTCGATCTCTCGGCCGGTCGCGACCAGGCGCGCCTCGACTCCGTTCCGGTCGCGGCCTATGCGACGCGCGATTTCCCGAAGGCCCGATTGGAGACGACCACCGGCGAGGCCCTCGGACAGCTGCAGGCCTCGAAGTGGGGAGAGGTCTTCGTCGTCGACACAGAGGGCATCTTCCGAGGGACCCTCAGCGGCCGTGAGCGCTTGAGCGATCCCGCGGCCATGGTAACCACGGTCCTGAGGCCGCCGGGGATCGTGCTGGACGAGAAGACCTCGGTCTGGAAGGCCATGCGCCTGCTCGAGGGCTTCGTCGGCGACGCCGTCCCGATCGTCGATTCGCGGAGCAAGCAACTGACGGCGGTGGTGACCGAAGCGGCCATCATCTCCGCCTATCTGGAGATCGTCCATGATCTGCGCCGGGAAGAAAACCGGGCGCTTTAGCGCCGCGCTGGCCCTGCTGGCCACTCTGGCGGGCTTGCCCGCCTGGGCTCAGGAGACGCTGACCGTGGTTTCCTGGGGCGGCGTCTACGAGGCAGCGCAGCGGGCTGCGCTCTTCGAGCCCTTCACCGCCGAAACCGGGATCGAGATCGAGGCCCTCACCTACGGCGGCGGTCTGCCGGCGCTGGAACGCCGCGCTAAGGCGGAGAGGTGGGATCTGGTCGACATGTTCGAGGACGAGGCGATCGCTGCTTGCGAGGCCGGCCTCCTGCGCCCGATCGAACCCGAGGCCGTCGCGGTGGTCCACCCGGAGGCCGGGCTCGAGACCGACTTCCTGCCTGGCGCCTTCCGCGACTGCTCGCTGGCGCAAAACGTCTTCGCCACGGTCATGGCCTACGACCAACGTGCCTTTCCCGGCTTGAAGCCCGTCCGTGTCGAGGACTTCTTCGACTTGGACCGCTTTCCCGGCAAGCGCGCCGTGGAAAGAAGCCCGGACTTGATTCTCGAATGGGCCCTCTTGGCCGAGGGCGTTCCGGCCGGGCAGATCTACGACCTGCTGAGCACCGACCGCGGCCTCAGGCTCGCCTTTCGCAAGCTCGACACGATTCGCGACGCGATCGTCTGGTGGGAGGACGTGGCAAGGCCGGCGGAGATGCTGCGCGATGGTGAGGCCAGTATGGCCATGGGCTACAACGGCCGCTTCTTCGCCATGGCGCGCGATCAGGGCGCGCCGATCACCCTTGTTTGGGACGGGCGGATCATCGGCTACGACGTCTGGGCGATCCCGGCCAGCAGCCAGCAGCCCGAGTTGGCCGAGCGCTTCCTGCGCTTCGCCACCCAGCCTGAGCAGTTGGCCAGCCTGGCCGAGCTCATTCCCTATGGACCGGCGCGCAACTCGGCGCTGCAACTGGTCGGCCTCCATCCCAACACCAACATCCCGATGAAGGACCAGCTGCCGAACGCGCCGCAACACGGCCCGCGTTTTCTGATCCGCGACAGCACCTGGTATGCCCACACCGAAGCCTTGCGCCAGCGCCGCTTCGACGCCTGGCTTGCCGAAAGCGCAGGCGGCTAGGCGCTTACGATAGCCCCCTGGCCTGTGACGAAGGCGAAGAGTGCAACCATCGCCGCGTAGAGCAGAAGCAGCAGGCCCGTGCCGAGAAGCGCGGTCGACCTCTTCGAGCCGCTCTCCTCATCCAGCCAGAAGCCGAGCGCACGGCTCGCTAGAGGCAGCAATGGCCAAGACATGACGGTGACGCTCAGGACGTTCGACAGGAACATGGCATAGGGGATGGGCCACCCCTCCATCAGCGGCCAAAGGAGAAGCTGCAAGAGCATCACCGCCGGATAGAGCGCAAGCAGCACGATCATCGACGTCTTCCACCGCGGTGGGGGGCGAGACCCAACTGGAACCATGCTGGCAAACCAGTCCTCGAAGCCCCGCCCGACGCGGCGCAGGTGCACCTTCTCGAAGAAGGGCTCGGCTTTCTTCAGCAGCTTCTGGCGGGTCGGCGAGGTGAACCAATCGTCCAAATGCTGTGCAGAATCGAAGCGGTAGATCACACCCCAGTCACTCTGCACGCCAGGCACCGGCCAGACGACCTCGGCACCGAGGAAGCCAGGGAATTTCCTGGCAGCGACATCGACCTCGTGCTGCCATTTCAGATAGTCCGGGACGTGCTCTTGCCTCACGGTCTGTGAGACGATCACCGTCACCGGGGCGTCCGCAGGCTTCACTCCGGCGATGATCTGCTGGGTCACCGGACCCCCTACCAGGTTTTGCGACTCTGCCAGCAGTCGCAGGTAAGCCTCATCTTCCAGGAACCTTCTGAGGTGCTCGACGCTGTCGTAGCGGATCACATGGATCCACTGATCCTGAACGCCTTCGATCGGATCGTGCAGGTTGGCCTCGATGAGGCCCTCATGGGTCCGCGCAATGGCGACCAACTCTTGGTGCCATCGGTGATAGTCATTGTCCCGGCCGGCCGTCGCATCGCGCGACAGCACCACGGTGGAGGCTCTTTTGGAAGGGCTGATCATGATGTCATAGCTTCGATCGAACGCAGGTTTCTCTGGTCAGGTCCTCAACCATCCCCACGCGCTTGGCCGGCCACAGGCCATACCAAAGAACGCGAATGGCGCTGCAGAATCGCGTAACGCAATCCCGGCCTGTCAAGGCCGTAGGAAATCGGGTTAGTCTCCCTCAGCCGTCGCCCTCTCAATGGTCCCGGGCCCGATGACATGCTGAAACACCCCGATCATGCAACCGTCGTAGTGACGGATTTGGCCGAAAGCCGCACCTTCTTCGAACTGCTGGGATTTGAGGTCACGATCGAGACGGTCATTTCCGGAGATCCCTTCTCGGCCTACATGGGCGTCGACGACATCGAAGCCGACCACGTGACCCTGGTGCTCAAGGGCTGCGAGCCTCCTTTCGAGATCCAGCTGCTGCACTACCGCAATCCGCCTGTCACTTCCGATCCCGAGATCCGCAATCTGGCGCGGCCGGGATTCAACCATCTCTGCTTTGCGGTCGAAGACCTGGAGCCCACCGTCGCGCGCTTGCGCGCCGCCGGGGTTACCTTCCGCAACGAGCTGATGAACTTTCACAGGCGCAAGCTGATCTTCCTGGAGGGACCCGAAGGTATCACAATCGAGTTGGCGGAATGGTCCTAACCCGCGACTATAGCACGCTGAATAATGGATTATTTACAACGAGTTACAGAAAGGCCCTGACGAATCTCCGCGTCGGCGGATCCCCTCTTGTATTGGGGGTCGGCAGACCCAAGTATCGCCTCATTGGACCAGTAGGCCGGTGCCGAGCATTCGCAAGCGCGCAATGGCTAGGAGATAACCAAGGTGGACATCACCCCGAACACACCGCAACGCATGACGGTGCTGATCGAACAGAATAAGTCGGAGACCTGGAGCGTTGCGACCTATCTCGTGATGGCTGACGGCCGCCGAGACCGCAGGTCTCTCGGCGTATTCGAAACCTACAGGGAAGCCGCTGAGGCCCTCAGAAGGAGCTGGCAGAACATCGCGCTCTAGAGCGCAGTTGCGGCCCAATCTTCTACTCTTCCATGAAGGCCACCAAGGCCTCCAAACGATCTGCCTCCTCTGCCGGCTTGTCCCAGCGGATGCGGCTGACGCGCGGGAAGCGCATGGCGATGCCCGACTTGTGGCGGCTGGAGCGCTGCAGGGCATCGAACGCGATCTCCAGCACCAGGCCCGGGGTCACGGCGCGGACCGGGCCGAAGCGCTCGGTCGTGTGGTCGCGCACCCACTTGTCCAGTTGCTTCAGCTCCTCGTCGGTGAAGCCGAAATAGGCCTTGCCGACCGGCACCAACTCCCGCCCCTTCTCGCCCTCGCGCCAGGCACCGAAGGTGTAGTCGGAATAGAAGGAGCTGCGCTTGCCGTGGCCGCGCTGGGCATACATCAAGACGCAGTCGGCGATCAGCGGGTCGCGCTTCCACTTGAACCAGGGGCCCTTCGGCCGGCCGGCGAGGTAGGCGCTGTCCTTGCGCTTCAGCATCAGGCCCTCGATGCCCTTGGCGCGGGCCTCGTCGCGCAGAGCCGCCAGCATCTCCCATGCCTGGAAGGCGATCAGCGGCGAAAGGTCCATGCACTCGGGCATCTCAGCCTGGTACCAGGATTCGAGCCTGGCCCGCCGTTCGGCAAGCGCAGCCTGGCGCAATTCCTCGCCCTCCAGCAGCAAAGCGTCGTAGAGGCGGATATGCGCGGGGCTCTCGGCCAGGAGCTTAGCCGTCGGCGCCTTGCGGTTGAGCCGCTGCTGCAGGGCATTGAATGAGCCAACTTCGCCGTCTTGCATCACCAGCAGCTCGCCATCCAGAACGGCATGAAAGTCGGCGGCCTCGAGGATCTCGGGAAAGGCCGGGCCGATGTCCTCGCCGGTCCGCGAGAAGAGGCGCCGGCCGCCCGGCGTGGCGACCAGTTGCACGCGGATGCCGTCCCACTTCCACTCCGCCAGGAAGTCCTCCGGGCTCAAATTGTCGAGGGCAGCCTCCTCCAAGGGCGTGGCCAGCATCAAGGGGCGAAAGGTGGGCGCATCGCCGGCTTCGGGCTTTGGTCCACGCCCCTCCAGCCAATCGAAGAGCGGCTCGTAGGGCGGCTCCAGGCTGGGCCAGATCTCCTCGATGTCGGCCAAGGGCTTGCCGGACCACTCGGCCAGCGCCGTCTTGGCCAGCCGGGCCGAGACGCCGACGCGCAAGGCGCCGGTGATCAGCTTCAGCAAGGCCCAGCGGCCGGTGGCATCGAGCCCGTCGAGCCAAGCCTCGATCAGGGCAGGCACCTCGGCCCGCGAGGCCTGCTGCAGGGCCTCGACGACCTCCGGCAGGTCCGGCGGCCGGTTGGCGCCGGGCCGGGCCTGCCAGATCAGTGCCGTGGTCTCGGCCAGGTCGCCCACGTAGTCATAGGACCAGCGGAATAGGACCGGATCGCTGCGCGCCTCGGCGAGTGCGCGAATGGCCCCGGCCTTGGCACCGGCAAAGCTGAGCTCGCCGGTGAGTGCCGCCAGCGCGTAGCCGCGGGCCGGATCCTCGATCCGGGCGCAGTAGTCGGCGATCAGCCTCAGCTTGCCGTTGCGCGAGGCCATATAGGAGAGCGCATCGAGCAGAGCGGCGAAGTCCCTCATGCCGGGGCCTCTTGCTCGGCCTCGCCGCGGCCCACCAGCGACAGCGCACGGGCGCGAATGCCCAGGCCGGCAGCGGCATGGCAGAGCGCCTCTTCGTTGCCGTGCGTCACCCAGACCTCGCCGGCCTCGACCTCCTTCAGGGTCAGCAACAGCTCGTCCCAGTCGGCATGGTCGGAGATCACCAGCGGCAATTCGGCCCGCGACTGGCGCGCCCTGGCTCTCACCCGCATCCAGCCAGAGGCCACCGCCGTCACCGGGTCGGCGAAACGCCGCGACCAGCGGTCGCTGATGGCCGAGGGTGGCGCCACCACGATCTCGCCGGCGAGCTTCTCGCCCTTGAGGCTGGTGGCCGGCCGCAGGTCGCCGAGGGCGACGCCGAAGTCTTGATAGAGCGCCATCAGGGCCTGCATGGCGCCGTGCAGATAGATCGGCCGCTCGTAGCCCGCCAGGCGCAGCATACGCACCAGGCGCTGCGCCTTGCCCAGGGCATAGGCGCCCAGCAGGTGGGTGCGCTCGGGAAAGACGCTCAAGGAATGCAGCAGCCGGGCCACCTCCGCCTCGGCCGGCGGGTGGCGGAAGACCGGCAGGCCGAAGGTCGCCTCGGTGACGTAGAGGTCGCAGGGCACCACCTGGAAGGCCTGGCAGGTCGGGTCCGGACGCCGCTTGTAGTCGCCCGAGATGACCGCGCGCACGCCCCGCCACTCGATCACCACCTGGGCGCTGCCCAGCACATGGCCGGCCGGCGCCAGCCGGAGGCTGCCCTCGCCCATAGACAAGCGTTCATCATAGGCAAGCGCCTGATAGGAGCCGGCCGCGTTCTCGCCATAGCGTGCTTTGACGATGGCCAAGGTCTCTTTGGTTGCCAGCACGCCCTGGTGGCCGGGGCGGGCGTGATCGGCATGGCCATGCGTCAGCACGGCACGCTTGACCGGACGGGTCGGATCGATAAAGCAATCGAGGGGTTCGCAGTAGAGCCCGGCCTCGGTTACTCTAAGCCACGTGTCCACCGCGGGGGGTGAAGGAGAAGGCGACATGAGCGATGACTTCGTCCTGCACGAGCTCCTGGTCAAGGAAACCTATGAGATCGCGGACTGGCCCTTGTGCCGTGTCCTCTTGATGGACGACACCCACTACCCCTGGCTGGTGCTGGTGCCGCGCCTGCCCGACCTCTCGGATCTGGACCAGCTGGACGACAAGACCCTCAAGGTCTGCATGCACGAGGTGGTTCAAGCCAGCCGCCGCCTGAAGGGCCTGACCAAGGCGCAGAAGATGAACGTGGCCTCGCTCGGCAACCTTTGCCCGCAGCTGCACATCCACATCATCGCCCGCTTCCGCAACGACGTCGCCTGGCCCGCCCCGATCTGGGGCAAGGTGCCGCGCAGCCCCTACCCCGCCACGACGGGCGTCTTCGGCAACATGCCGGTGAAGGAAATGCTGGGGCGGCTGAGGTCGAGCCTGGGACGGTTGGATTAAGGTTCACCTGATTCTATTGGGGGCATTGTTTAGCTTTGGCAGCTTGCTCGCTTGGCACGGCCAGCGCTGCCGCCGAGACCAAGAAAGGCGACACCATGCTCTACATAGTCGACAGCGACAAATCACCCGACGCCGCCGCCGAGGCCTTGGAGGCAGCAGTCAATCACCATGGGTTCGGAGTGCTGCATGTCCACCACTTGTCAGACAATCTTCGGGCCAAGGGGTTCGACTTTCTTAACGACTGTCGGATCTACGAGATCTGCAATCCGGCCGAGGCGGTCGGCGTTCTGTCCGGCGACATGAGCCTGAACATGGCATTGCCCTGCCGAATTTCAGTCTATCAAGAGGACGGCAAGACCAAGATAGGCATGATCAAGCCGGCAGCGCTTTTGTCCCAGCTGTCGTCCGACCCTGCATTGGCAGCCATCGCCGCAGGTGTCGAGGAAAAGACGGTGGCGATGATCGACGAGGCTAAGTAGGTCACCTTCATCGGCCGACACGTCGCTGCTGCGCGTCCCATTGCCCTCTGAGCCCGGCTCAGCAGGTCCAAGTCAGTTCGCCACCCAACGAACGGGCGCCCCTAAACAGCGGCCGCTCCCGCCGAGAGGTTCTTCAACTTCGCCATCGCCAGATCCCGGTCCAGCATCACCAGCCCGCAGTCCGGCGCAGCGACCAGCCTGTCACGATCAATGTGCTCCAACGCCGCCGTGAGCCTTTCCGCGATCTCCTCCGCCCCCGCCACGCGGCTCTGCGCGACGGCGACCACACCCAGAACAACGGTGGAGTCCGAGAAGCACTCGAGCAGGGTCAGGTCGTTGTGGCGGTGGGCGTCTTCGATGGAGATCTGCTGGACCGTCGTGCGGTTCACCGTCTCTGCCAGGCGGAAGTAGCTCTCGGGGTCGGCCTTGGCGTAGTGCTCGTCGTCCAGGTGGCCGGGGTAGCCGCAGCACATGTGCATGACGCGCGTCACGCCCTCCGGCACGCCGTCGAAACAGCGGTCCAGGCATTCGACGCCGTAGTCCAAGGCCTCCTCGACCTTGCGGGCGAAAAGGGGCTCGTCGACCTGGATGTAGCTGCAGCCGGCCTCGGCCAGGGTCCGGATCTCGTAGTTGAGTGCATCCGCCAGGTCGAAGGCCAGGTCGCGCTCATTGGCGTAGTGCTGGTTCGCCGTGGTGTCGACGATGGTCAGGGGGCCCGGCACGGTGATCTTGACCGGCCGGTCGGTGGTGGCCTGGGCGATCCTGTAGTCGCGGTCCAGAAAGTGGTTGCCGCGCGGCGCCACCTTGCCGGTGATCGTCGGCAGGTCGGCCACGGCGGCGCCCTTGCGGTGCACTTTGCGGGTGAGGTTCTCGAAGTCGATGCCCACGAGATGGCGGCAGTGGTAGTGGATGTAGTTCTCACGCCGCTGCTCGCCGTCGGTGGGGATGTCGATGCCGCAGGCCACCTGGTCGGCGACAGCATCGACGGTGGCCTTGTCCAGCAGGTCTTCGCTGACGCCCGCCGCGCCGTCGGAGACATAGCCGAAGGGCCGGGCGGCCTCGGGATCCTCGGTGTCGGCGGACTCCCACCAGCGTTCGTCTTCGATGTAGCGCGCCTTGGGATAGGCGCCGATGCAGGTCGTCTGAATTGCCATGTGCCCTTCCTCGCTGGCGCTCGCGGCGCGGCGCCATCCTGGCAGAGGCGCATGCGGCGCAGCAATAGACCTCCGCGCCGTTCAGGCCCCACTGTCATAGGCTCTTCCCCCTAGGCGATCCGCCTCTCTTGCGCTATCTGCTGACGGGTGAGCCTGCCTCAGCATCCCGACCTCTTGTCGCCGCCCTTGGAGATTCTGCCACGGCCTTTCCGCGCCTGGTTCGAGGGGCGGGGCTGGCAGCCGCATGCCCATCAGCTGGCCTTGCTGGAGGCGGTGCAAGGCGGGCGCTCGGCGCTGCTGGTGGCGCCCACCGGCGGCGGCAAGACCTTGGCCGGCTTCCTGCCGAGCCTGACTTCCTTGGCCGCAGACCCCAGGGCCCGCCTGCACACACTCTACATCTCGCCCTTGAAGGCCTTGGCGCAGGACATCCACCGCAACCTGCAGCAGCCCATTGCCGAGATGGGCTTGCCTGTCACCACCGAGACCCGCACCGGCGACACGCCTGCCGGCAAGCGACAGCGGCAGAGGGCGCGCCCGCCGCATATGCTGCTGACGACGCCCGAGTCGCTGGCCTTGCTGCTGTCCTACGGCGACGCGCCGGAGCTCTTCGCCGGCCTCAGCCATGTGATCGTCGACGAGGCCCACGCGCTGGCCGCCAACAAGCGGGGCGACCTGCTGTCACTGGGCCTGACGCGCCTGCAGGACCTGGCCCCCGGCCTGACCAGGATCGGGCTCTCGGCGACGGTGGCCGATCCCAAAGGTTTGGCGGGCTGGCTCGCGCCGGACGGCGCCTACGATCCCGCAGAGGTCGCGCTCCTGCTCGGCCGCTCGGGCGCGCGCGCCGAGGTGGAGATCCTGGAGACGGCGGAAGGCCTGCCCTGGTCCGGCCACATGGCCAAGCACGCGCTGGAGGCCGTCTATCAGCGGCTTTCGCAGGCGCAGACGGCCCTGCTCTTCGTCAACACCCGCGCCCAGGCCGAGATCCTCTTCCGCCGCCTGTGGCAGATCAACGAGGCCACCTTGCCGATCGCGCTGCATCACGGCAGCCTCGACGTCGCCCAGCGCCGCAAGGTGGAGGCCGCCATGGCGGCCGGCAAGCTGCGCGCGGTGGTCGCCACCTCCTCGCTCGATCTCGGCATCGACTGGGCGGCCGTCGACCTGGTGGTGCAGATCGGCGCGCCCAAGGGCGTGGCCCGCCTGGTGCAGCGCATCGGCCGCGCCAACCACCAGCTGGATCAGCCCAGCCGCGCGCTGCTGGTCCCGGCCAACCGCTTCGAGGTCCTGGAGTGCCGCGCCGCCGTCGAGGCGATCGAAGCGCGCGAGCTGGACGGTGGCTATCTCCGGCCCGGCGGGCTCGACGTGCTTGCCCAGCATATGATGGGAACGGCTGCGGGCGCCCCCTTCGAGGCCGACCAGCTCTACCAGCAGGTGCGCCGCGCCCAGCCCTACCGCACCTTGAGCCGCGCCGACTTCGACGAGACCCTGCGCTTCGTCGAGGACGGCGGCTACGCACTGAAGGCCTACGAGCGCTTTCGCCGCCTTGTCCGGGGCAAGGATGGCCGTCACCGCGTCGCCAACCCGCGGCTCATCCAGCGCTATCGCATGAACGTGGGCACCATCGTCGAGGAGCCGGTGGTCATGGTGCGCCTGAAGAACGGCCGCAAGCTGGGCGAGGTGGAGGAGTACTTCGTCCAGGCCTTGGTGCCGGGCGACACCTTCCTCTTCGCCGGCGAGCTCTTGACCTTCCTCGGCATGAAGGAGACCGATGCGCTGGTGGCCAAGGGCGGCCAAGGCGACCCGAAGATCCCGGCCTATGCCGGCGGCCGCCTGCCGCTGACGGCCGAGCTCTCGACCCGGGTGCGCGCCATCCTTGAAAGCCCCGGGCGCTGGGGCGACCTGCCGGGCGAGGTGCGGCAGTGGCTGGGCCTGCAGCGCTATCGCTCGCTGCTGCCGCCGTCCCAGGGGCTTTTGGTCGAGAGCTTTCCGCGCGCCGGCAAGGAGTTCCTGGTCGCCTACTGCTTTGCCGGGCGCAACGCGCACCAGACGCTGGGTATGCTCTTGACGCGGCGCCTGGAGCGCGCCGGCTGCCGGCCCATGGGTTTCGTCGCCTCCGACTATGCGATCGCCACCTGGAGCCTCGGCCGGCCGCCTGACATCGCCGCCCTCTTCGCCGAGGACATGCTGGGCGACGATCTGGAGGAGTGGATGGCGGAATCCTCGCTGCTGCGGCGGACCTTCCGGAACATCGCCATCGTCTCCGGACTGATCGAGCGGCGCCATCCGGGCCAGGAGAAGAGCGGGCGCCAGATGACCGTCTCCTCCGATCTCATCTACGACGTCTTGCGCAAGTACCAGCCCGACCATCTGCTGTTGCGCGCGACCAGGGCGGAAGCGGCCGGGGGCTTGACCGACATCCGCCGCCTGGCGGACATGCTGGCCCGCGTCAAGGGCAAGGTGCGGCTTCGCCGGCTCGCCCGGGTATCGCCCTTGGCGGTGCCGGTGCTGCTGGATATCGGCAAGGTGCAGGTCGCCGGCGGCGCTGTCGACATGCTGCTGGACGAAGCGGCCGAATCGCTGATCTCCGAGGCACTGGCCGACCTGCCGGAGGACGCGCTGGCCGAAGCGCCGGCCCAGGCGGAGCTGCCGGTCTGATGCCGGCGGGCATGCAGGCCTTCAGGCTGAACGGGACAGAGCTCTTCGCGCACGTCAGCGGCGCGCTCTATTGGCCCGAGCAGCGACTGCTGGCCGTCGCCGATCTGCATCTGGAGAAGGGCAGCGCCTTTGCCCGTCGCGGCGAACTGCTGCCGCCCTACGACACGGCCGCCACCCTAGCGGCGGTATCCCGACTGGCGGACAGCTTGCAACCGCGCCAACTGCTCTTCCTGGGCGACAACTTCCACGATCCTGATGGACCGGCGCGGCTGGGCGAGTCTGATCGGCTGGCATTGGAGCGGCTGGCCAAGCGCAGCGAGGTAATCTGGATAGAGGGCAATCACGACCTCGGCGCCATCCCCTCCGGCATGGGCAGTGCTGCCGCCGAGAGGTGCATCGGCTCCTTGGTGTTTCGCCACGAGGCCTCGCGGCAGCGCGTCAAGGGGGAGGTCAGCGGCCATTACCATCCAAAGGCGCGCATCCGGGTTTCGACCGGCAGCGCTTCTGCGCGCTGCTTCGTCTTCGACCGCCGGCGTCTCATCCTGCCGGCCTTCGGGGCCTACACCGGCGGCCTGGACGTCCGCCACCCGGAGATCCAAGGTCTCTTTCCCAATGGCTTCAAGCTCGTGGTGCTCGGCAAAGAGAAGACGGTCCTGCTGCCGCAAAGCGCTCTGGCCTAGAGGTCGAGGTCCACCGCAATTCTTCCGTGCCCGAAGGCCGGGGCCTTTTCTCAGTCCTGGCCGAGCCGCTTCTTCGCCAATTCAAGCTTCTTTTGGACGCCTTCCGGGATTTCGTTGCCGGTGGCGGTCTGCTTTTCCACCAGAGCGACGATGCCGGCCCAGTCCTTGCGCTCGCGCAAGGCCCTCGCGAAGAGCGACATCAAGGACTTGCTGAGCTTTTCCTCAGCCACGACCTGAGATTTCTCGTCCTTGAGGAACTCGCCGATGCGGTCCATTTTCATAAGGGCCCGCCCCTGCAAGACCAAGAGGCGCAGATCATTGGGGTTCTTGGCCAAGACCTTGGACACCAGCGGCAAGACCTTGGCCACGCTATCCCAGTCCTCACGCTTCTGAAGCTCGCGCAGCTGGCGCAGCAGCAGCCGCTGCAAGCGCTGATCCGCCGGCTTCTTCGGCACGATCTTGGCGAGCACTGCGGTCGCTTCGGGATGCCGGTCGAGCGCGATGTAGCATTGGACGGCAACGGCCGACACAGCGATGCCTGCTTTCTTGTCTTTGAGATGCGGGACCACGCGCTCTAGCGCGGCCTCATGCTCGCCCTCTTTCATGGACTTCCGCGCCGCCTGCATGTCCAGCGCAGTCTGCGCTTTCGGATCCTCAGCGTTCATGACACCTCTGCTCCCGCAAACCTAGTCCCCAAAAGGCAGCCTCTGAGAGCTGCCGCGACCAACCATGCAATGCCGCCTGTCACACCCTTGTGCGACGGACAACTACGTTGCAGTCCCCCAAGCCATCTCGCCTGGCCCTCGGGTGCGCCGTCTGGTCTCTGCTTTTGGCAGACTAATCCCCGGCGGGCAACAGCCGATCCAATGCGAGGCCAGAGATGCCGCAACTGGCGGGTTGCCATGACGCTTGCCTCCGCTAAGTCCTTGATAAATATCCCAAAACGACTGCTGGTGCGCAGATTTCGATGGTTGGAACTGTGCCGCCAATCACTCGAGACGGAAGAACGACGTATCGTGCATGGTGTCACAGCCGTCTCAATGGCCATGCTCTTCGGAGTCGAATCAATGACAGGCTCGAAGGTCAACAGGTCGGATCGAACTGCTTTCCCAGCAACCCAAATAGACCCATCAGAACTCAGCGAACGTGAAGTCGGCGAGCGAGAGCTGATCTGCAGAGTTCATGCCCATCATCTTCACTTCGATATTGGCGCTACCGTCGCCATCGCTGTCGAGTTGGAGAAGGCTGTTGGCTTCGTCGAAGCGAGCCTCCTGATCGCCGAGGCCCGAGAAAGTCGCCGATCCGATCCACAATCCGAATGGATCACCGTCATCGGTATCGATCCAAATGAGGTCCGTCCCCGTTTCGAAATCGAAGATGCTGCCTTGCGTGCCATTCAGCGGAATGGGGCCGTCTTTCGAGCTGCCCACGGCTCCGAAAATGAAGGTATCGGCACCTGACCCGCCATAGCCGATGGCGTCGCCAGGGCCCTTCAAGTTCATCTGGTCGTTGCCGGAACCACCATAGAGCTTGTCGTCTCCGGGCCCCGACTGTGCGTCGGCGATCAGCGTGTCGTCTCCATCGCCGCCGAACTGGACATCCGTCCCCTCCGCGCCGTTCAAGATGTCGTTGCCGCTGTTGCCGTAGAGCAGATCATTGTCGTCCTGGCCGGAGATCTTGTCGATCATAGAGCCGCCAAAGGCAGTATCGTCACCTTGTCCGGCAATGATACGCGTGTGATAGCCAAACTCCGTATAAGCCTCGGGGCTGATACCGGCGCCATAGATATAGTCAACGCCGCCATTGCCCATGAGCCAATCGATGCCGGTCGCACTGCCGAAGAGCGTGTCGGTGCCGTTGCGGCCTTCCAGGCTGTCGACGCCGCTCCCGGCGTAGAGCGTATCGTCTCCCGGTCCTCCGTATGCAGTGTCGTCGCCACCGCCGGTATAGATGATGTCGACGTCTTCCTTGCCGTAGATCACATCGTCTCCACTTTCGCCATAAAGCAAATCATCGCCGTGATCCCCGAACATGGTATCGCCACCCTCGCCACCAAATCCTCGATCGTCTCCCGTCCGAGCGACGATGAAATCGACGTCATCGTTGCCATAGATCTCATCGGAACCGTCGCCGCCAAAGATCAAGTCCAGACCGCCGAGACCTTCAATCCGGTTGTCCGCCGTATTTCCATAGATGTAATTGTTCAATTCATTGCCGACACCATCTATGTCACCGCCGCCGCCATCCAAACGGAGCTGCTCAATGAAGCCCGCCCCGCTCACGGTGCTTGGCAGCGTGAAGCTGGCCTCAGCGATCACGGTATCGAGGCCCTCTCCGTCGGCCTCCACCACCACGTCGTCGCTGTTGTCGACGATAAAGGTATCGTCGCCAAGGCCGCCGTAAGCGGTATCATCCCCTTGACCGCCATTCAGCCAGTCGTCGCCCGTACCGCCGATCAAGCGGTCCTCACCGTTGAAAGCCTTCATGCCGTCCGAGCCGGACCCACCCTCCAGCGTGTCATCGCCCTCGTCGCCGATCAGGGAATCATCGTCGAGGCCGCCGAAGATGTGATCGTTGCCCTCGCGCCCGAGCAAGCGGTCGACCCCGGCCGCGCCACTGATCGTGTTGTCGCCCGTGTTGCCGCGGATACGGTTGTCAAGCTCG
>CAXXGD010000031.1:0-273641 GCA_963669385.2 Rhodospirillales bacterium | reverse complement strand
GCTGGCGTACTCCAGATGATCGGCCGAGAGCGCCGAGAAGCGCGCCGCCAGCGCTGCGCCGCCCTGGTCGGAGAGCTGGTCGGCATGGAGCTTCACCGGCAGTCCGGCGGCTTGGGCGGCGGCGAAGACCTGTGCCACCTCGGCCGGCGCGAAGGCGATGGTCTCGCCGAAGGCATCGACCGCGTCGGCCAGGCCCTCGGCGGCGATTTCCGGGATCATGGCCACCACGGCCTCGACATAGTCGGCTTGGCGACCGGCGTACTCCGGCGGCAAGGCATGGGCGCCGAGGAAGGAGGTCTGCACACCGACGGGGCGCAGCTCCGCCAGCTTTCGGGCGGCGCGCAGCATCTTGGCCTCCTCCGTCAGGCTCAGGCCATAGCCGGATTTGATCTCGATGGTGGTGACGCCCTCGGCCATCAGCGCATCCAGCCGCGGCAATGCCTTTTTCACGAGGGTCGCCTCGTCGGCCTCTCGCGTCGCTTTCACCGTCGAGACGATGCCGCCGCCCGCCTTGGCGATCTCCTCGTAGCTGGCACCCTTCAGCCTGAGCTCGAACTCGGCCGCCCGGTCGCCGCCATAGACGAGATGGGTGTGGCAGTCGATCAGCCCGGGCGTGATCCAGCGTCCCTCCGCGTCATGGACGGCGGGGCTCATGGCGCCCGCCGGTTTGGGCAGCTCCGCCATGGGCCCGAGCCACGCGATGCGGTCGCCTTTGGTGGCGATGGCCGCCTGCTCGATCGCGCCGTAGGGCTCGGGGCCCGGCACCATGGTGGCCAGCCTTGCGTTGATCCAAAGCTGGTCGAAGCTTGCCTCGCTCATGGCCTGTCACCCTCTTGTCTGCACATCGGCGCCACGCAGGATTGTTCGCATGATCCAAGTTGTCTATACAAGTTGCCCGCCAGCCTCGGCGACACGGATTACCAGCAGAACGGTCCCATCACGACGATGCCCAACTCACAGCTCTTCTTCGCGCCTTGGGCCCTGTTGCCGCAAGGCTGGTGCCAGGACGTGCGCATCGAGGTCGATGCCGCCGGCTGGCTGACAGGCCTCAAGCCCGACTCGTCGCCTGAGGGCGCGGAGCATCTCGGCGGCCCGGCCTTGCCAGGCATGCCGAACCTGCACAGCCACGCCTTCCAGCGTGCGATGGCCGGTCTGGCCGAGCGCGCCGGCGCGAGCGAGGACTCCTTCTGGACCTGGCGAGAGGTCATGTATGGCTTCCTCGGCCGGATTACACCGGAGCAGGTGCAAGCCATCGCCGCCCAGCTCTATGTCGAGTTGCTGAAGGGCGGCTTCACGGCGGTCGGCGAGTTCCACTATCTGCACCACGGCCCCGACGGCAGTCCTTATGCGGAGCGGGCCGAGATGGCTCGGCGAACCATCGCCGCGGCCGGTGAAAGCGGCATCGGCATCACCCAGCTGCCGGTGCTCTACGGCTATGGCGGCTTCGGCGGTCAGCCGGCGGGCGAGGGGCAGCGGCGCTTCCTGAACAGCCCCGACCAGATCCTCGAAATCCTCTCCGTGCTCATTAAGAACCATGGGCAAGACCCGCAGGTCGCCGTCGGCCTGGCGCCGCATTCGCTGCGCGCCGTGACCCAAGACAGCCTGACCGCCGCGCTCAAGGGCTTGGACACGCTGAACCCGGACGCGCCGATCCACATCCACATCGCCGAGCAGACCAAGGAGGTCGACGACTGCGTGGCCTGGAGCGGCGAGCGCCCCGTCGCCTGGCTGATGGAGCGCCTGCCGGTGGGGCGGCGCTGGTGCCTGGTGCACGCAACCCACATGGATCCGGCGGAGACCAGGGCCTTGGCAGAAAGCCGGGCCGTGGCCGGCCTCTGCCCGACCACCGAGGCCAATCTGGGTGACGGGCTGTTCAATGCCCTGGACTACCGCGCCGCAAACGGGTGCTGGGGCATCGGCAGCGACAGCCACATCTCGGCCTCGGCGATCGAAGAGTTGCGCTGGTACGAGTATGGCCAGCGGCTCCTCCACCGCCGCCGCAATCTGCTGACCGGAGGCGCCGAAGAGCCGCATTGCGGGGCATGGCTCTACCGCCAGGCTCTGGCGGGCGGCGCGCAGGCCTTGGGCCGGCCGATCGGAGCCCTGGCGCCGGGTCACCGTGCCGATTTGCTGGTGCTCGACGCCGAGCACCCCCTGCTGGCAGCCAGACAGGGTGACGCCTGGCTCGACGCTTTGGTCTTCGCAGGCAACGCCAACCCGATCCGCGACGTACTGGTCGGCGGCCGCCGGGTCGTCGCCAACGGACGGCACCTGGCTGAGGACGAGATCCAACGGCGCTATCTGGCTGCCCTCAAGGAGCTGACGGCATGAGCGAGGAGATCCATTTCACCTATCTTGGCGGTCCGGAGGTGCAGCAGCTGGCGCTCACCGACCAGGAAATCCTGGATGCCGTCGAGGCCGGGCTGCTGGCGCAAGGACGCGGCCAGACGGTGATCGAGCCGCGCGTGCATCTGGAGCCCGACCCGGCCTTTCGCGGGCATTTCAACGTGCTCCGCGGCTACGTGGCACCCTTGGGCGTGGCCGGGGTCAAGATCGTCGGCGACTACATCGACAACTACAAACGCGGCCTGCGCTCCGAGATGGCCCTGCTCAATCTCTTCGATCCGCAGACCGGCATGCCGGTGGCGCTGGTCGATGCCGCCGACATCACCGACATGCGCACCGGCGCGCTGACGGCACTGGGCGCCAAGTATCTGGCCCGCAAGGGTTCCAAGGTGCTGGGCCATATCGGCGCCAGGGGGACGGCCTACTGGAACGTGCGCCTGCTGGACAGCCTCTTCGACTTCGAGGAGATCCGGGTGCACTCGCGCCGCCCCGAAAGCCGGGAGGGCTTTGCGGAGCGCCTCACAAGGGACCTTGGCAAGCCGGTCCAGGCGGTCGAAACCTGGGAGACCTGTCTCGAGGGCGCCGACATCCAGGTCGAGGCCTCGCGCCTGGAGGCGCCTCAGCCGCTGTTCAAGACGGCCTGGGTGAAGCCCGGGAACTTCGTCGTGCCCTACGGCACCATGAGCGCGGTCGAGCTCTCGCTCACCGAGGTCATGGACAAGCTGGTGGTGGACGACTGGGGGCAGTGCAAGGGCGGCAAACTCGGCAGCTTGCGTGCGCATGTCGAGACGGGCCGCCTCTCGGAAGAGACCCTCCATGCGGAGATGGCCGAGATCGTCGCCGGATCCAAGCCGGGCCGCGAGAGGGACGAGGAGGCCATTCTCTTCTGGCATCGCGGGCTGTCGCTCTCGGACATCGCTCTTGGGCACGCCATGCTGGAAAAGGCCAAACGCCTGGGAATCGGCCGGCGCCTTCGCTATGCTTAACGTGTCACGCTTTCTAAAGAAAATGCGGTAAGCTCTTGCGTTCTCGGAGTCAAAATGCGAGCGCTGTAACATGCTCGCGCCGTCGAGTCGCAGAAGGGGCAGGGCTGGGCGACGTCTTGCCGGTCTAAGCTTGCTAGCTGCCGCTTGGCTCGTGTCGGCCGGGCGGGTGCTGGGCTATGCTCTCGACATGGGCCGGCTCGCCTGTTTGCTCCTGGTGGTCTCTCTCGGCGTCACGCTGTTGCAAGACGCGGCCATACTGCGAGCAGAAGAGGATGCGGAGGATGAGCCGCCGCCACCGCTCGAAGGCTTGCCCTATACGGTGACCTTTAGCGGTTCCGCGTCGGAGGGCTTGCTCGAGTTCCTCAAGTCGGTCTCCGAGCTGGAGCAGAACATCGATCAGCCGCCCTTCTCCAAAGCGGGATTGGCGCAGCGCGTGCGGCAGGACAAGGGCACCCTGGTCAAGGCCTTGAACTCCAGGGGTTTTTACCAGCCCGAGATCTCTTTCGAGATCGGCGAGGGCGAGCCCGTTCCGGTCACCGTCACCATCGACCCCGGACCGCAAACGACCATCGGCGTCTTCGACATCACTTACGAAAGCAGCGAAGGCTCCGACAAGCTACAGGAGCCCAGCCTGGAAGACCTGGGAATCATGCTGGGCCAGCCGGCACTCAGCCAAGACGTCTTGGACTCGGAAGCCAAGATCATCCAGATTCTGGGCGACAACGGCTTTCCCGACGCGACCATCGTCAAGCGCCGGGTGACGGTCGACCTCGACGACAACGAGATGCAGGTCAAGCTGACTGTCGACCCCGGTCCCTATCTGGTCTTCGGGCCCCTGGCGGTCGACGGTCTGGATCGCACCGATGAAGAATACGTCCGCCGCATCCTGGAGTGGCCCGAGGGTGAGACCTTCTCCAACGCTCGCCTGGAGCAGGTGCGCCGCAAAGCGGTCTCGACAAACCTCTTCTCGCAAGTCGAGATCTCCCGCAACATCGACGCCATCGAAGACGGCGACGTGGAGCCGGTCAATCTGACCCTGAAGGAGCGGCCGCCGCGGACGATCTCGCTGGGCGTCGGCTTCGCCACGGACTTCAGCAACACGCCCTTCGGCTTCATCGGCGAGGCCGCCTGGGAGCACCGAAATATTCTGGGCCGCGGCGAAAGCTTGCGGCTGAGCGTTCTGGCCCAGCCCGACGAGCAGTCCGGCACGGCCTTCTTCAACAAGCCCAACTGGCTGATAAACGATCAGGCGTTGCAGTGGCGCTTCGCGATCGCGAACGAGAACCAACAGGCCTTCAACGAGTTCTCGATCGGCTCCACCATCGGCGTGGAACGCGTGCTCACCCGTACCCTTACCGGCTTTGCCGGCGCCGGCGTCAAGTACCTGATTTCGGACGATCTCGACTCCGACGATGCTGATTCCGGCAAGGACCAGTACATCCTCTACACCCTTCCGACCCGCCTCACTTACGACAACCGCGACGATCGCCTGGATGCCACCAGAGGCTTTCTGGGCGTTCTCGCGATCACTCCGACCTTAGCCACCATCACCGAGACGGTGCCCTACATGCAGACCTCGGTGACCGGCACCCACTACATCAAGATGTTCGACGATCCGAACATCGTGGTGGCCGGCCGCGCCCGCGTCGCTTCCCTGGCCGGCGCGTCGGTGCAGCAGATTCCGGCCGGCGAGCGGCTCTATGCCGGTGGCGGCGGCTCGGTCCGCGGCTACGAGGTCGACAGCTTGGGTCCGACCGACAGCGACCGCGACGCGATCGGCGGGCGCTCGCTTTTGGAGTTCGGGGTGGAGGCGCGCTGGCGCTTTTGGGACGACTACGGGCTTGTCCCCTTCCTCGACGCGGGCCAAGTCTACGAGGAGAGCTATCCGAACCTGACCGAGACCATTCAATACGCGGCCGGTCTGGGCCTTCGCTACTACAGCCCGATAGGACCCATACGTCTCGACCTGGCATCTCCCATCAACAAGCGGCAGCAGGATCGTGTCATCCAGTTCTACATCTCCATCGGACAAGCCTTCTAGGCCGCGGCGGGCCTGGCGATGGCTGCGCCGGCTGGTGCTGGGGCTGGCGCTGCTGATCTTCGTGCCGCCGCTCCTCATCCTCTTGGCCTTGGAGACGGGGCCGGGCCAGCGCTTTGCCGCCGATCAGCTGACGCAATTGCTGTCGGGCCCCGACGGCGGCATCGAGATCAGCGAGCTCGGCGGCAGCCTCTGGGATCGCCTGACCGTCGGCAAGGTGGTCATGAGCGACAGCGAGGGCGCGTGGCTCACGGTCGAGGGCGTGACCTTGGATTGGAGCCCCTTTGCGCTGCTCTCAAGCGAAGCCTCCGTCCGCCTCTTGGAGGTGCAGAGGGTCGATATGCCGAGGCCGCCCGAGCCCTCGGGCGATAGCCAGCCCTCCACGGAAACCAGCGCCTCGGACGACAAGCTGATTCCGGAGTTGCCGAGCCTACCGGTCGACGTCGTCGTCGACCGCCTCGAGGTGGGCGAAGTGGCGCTGGGCGCACCCCTGGTCGGGGTGGCTGCGGGCTTCTCCGTCAAGGGCGATGCGCTTTGGCCACAAGAGGGCGAGACCCGCCTGACCTTGGACGTCAACGGCACCGGCGAGACCAAGCTCTGGGTCAAGGCGGATCTCGGCTGGACGCCCAGCGACGAGGTTCTCGATCTATCCGTGGAGGTGCAGGAACCCGAGGGCGGCCTGATTTCCCGTCTGGCCGACCTGCCGAGCTTGCCGGCCATCGATCTCACCTTGGCGGGCAAGGGGTCGCTCGACGACTGGCAGGGCAAGCTGCGGCTGGCCTTGAACGGCACCGAGGCGGTGAAGGGCGATCTCACGCTTGCCGGCCAGCCGAAGCGCCGCGTGGTTCTGATCGGGCGCGTCGACCCCAGCGGGACGCTGCCCGCCGACCTCTTGCCCGAGGACCTTCGTCCTTGGCTGGAGGGGGGTGCGCTCCTCGATGTGGCCGCCGATCTCGACGACGAACTGGTCACGATCGAGCGCCTGAATCTGGATGCCGCGGCCATCGCGGTCGCCCTCAAGGGCAGCCTGGCGCTGGAGAGCGAGGAGGTCGATGCCGAGCTGACGGTCACCTTGGACGCGGACTCCCCGCTGCGCGACATGGTTCCCGACATCTCGCTCGGCGCCAGCAGTCTCCAGGCCACCGTCAAGGGCCCCTTGAGCCTGCCGGAAGCGCGCCTGACCGCCAAGGTGGCTGGCCTGAAGACCGCCGAGGCCGAGGTCCAGAGCCTTGACCTGCATCTGGAAGCAAACCCGCAAGACGGGCAGGTCGCGGCGACCCTCGACCTGCAAGTCAAGGGCCCAAAGGTGCTGCTGGCCGAGGTACCGCCGCTGCCCTACGGCGACTTGCGGCTGAACGCAGCGGCACTGGTCTCGCCCGACGAAGGGTCGGCCGTTCTGCAGCGGCTTAGCCTGCGCGGCACCGACTTGACCCTACGGGTCGACGGCGATCTCTCCTTGCCGCAGATCGCCGGCACGCCGCAGCTGCATCTCGAGGCCGTTTTGCCGGACCTCGGCGGCTTCGAGCCAATGCTGGCCGGCTTGCCGCTCTCGGTCACCCTGGACAGCGGCCTCTCCTTGGACGGCTTGGAGCAGCCGATTGCGGCCAACATCGACGCCACCGTGGTCGGCACCGGCGGCCTGCCGGACGGCATCGGATCGCTGTTGGGCGACGGGCTCATGCTGATGGGCGGCGTTACCTATGCGCCGGACGGCAGCATAGCGCTCAGCGACGTCAGCCTGCTGGGGCCCCATCTGGCCGTCGACCTGGATGGCGAGGTCGGGTCCGAAGCGATGGCGCTGAAGTGGCAGGTCGCACTCGACGACCTGGCCAAGGCCGAGCCCCTGATCGGTAGCCCGGCCAGCGGTGCACTGAACGCCAGCGGTGACTTTCAGCAAGCTGCCGACGGCCGGCTTTCGGTTTCGGCCCTTCTCGAGGGGAAAGACCTCGCTTTCGGCGGCGAGCTGATCGGACCGCTCTCCGGCGAGGTGGACATCGCCGGCCTGCCGCCGGAGCTGAGCGGCGACATCAAGCTCTCGGCTCCCAAGAGCGGCTATGGCCCCATCGACATCTCGGCCAGCCTGGCGCCGGTCGGCACCGAGGCCTTCCGCATCGCGCCCCTGACAGTCGCCTTGGGCGGAGAAGTTCAGATCAGCGGCGGCCTCACCGTGCCGGCGGCGGGCACGCCGATATCGGGTGAGCTGCGCGGCACCCTGAACGGCGGCAAGCTACTGGCCAATCTGGGCGTCCCGCTGCAAGGCCGCGGCACGCTTGCGGTCGAACTCATCGGCCAGGGCGAGCAGCAGGACGTCAAGGCGGCGCTGAACCTGGCTCCCGGCCGCCTCGCCGATGTGGCCCATGGCGGCATGGCCTTGAAGGCAGACGTGCGCGATGCCACCGGTGCGTTACGACTGGACGGCAGCCTCACGGCCTCCGGCGTGAATGCGGATCCGGCGCGCCTCGAGACTCTCGCCGTCACCTTCAAGGGGACGCCCGAGAACCTGGCCGTCACCTTGGAGACCAGTGGCGACGTAGAAGGACCCACGCAGCTGTCGATTGCCGGCCAGGTGCGCCAGCAAGGCAGCCGAACCAGCATCACCTTGAGCCGCTTGACCGGAAAGCTGGCCGGGCTGCCCTTGTCGCAGACCAAGAACACGGAGGTGGCGATCGGACCGGCCGGACCGGAATCGGCGTCGCTCGGCTTGCAGGTGGCCGGGGCGAGCTTGACCTTGGACGCCAAGCTCGCCGGCCGCGACAAGCGGTTGGTGCTCGATCTCACCAGTCTTGATCTCAAGGACATAGAGTCGGTGATCGGTGACGATGCGCCGGAAGGCACGATCGCAGCCAGGATCGACCTCCGTGGCGACCGGCAGGCGCAAGGCACCATATCCGTGACGGCCAGTGGGCTTTCGGTGCAGGAAGAGGGCCTGCCGGTCAATCCCCCGGTCGACATCGCGCTGAACGGCGCACTCTCCGGCAATGGCCTGGCCGTCAATGGCGAGCTGTCCGGCCAGTTCGGCCAGCCCATGCGCTTGCAGGCGCTGGTTCCTCTGCGGGTCTCGCTCTCGCCTATCGACGCCCAGCTGAGCGAGACCGCGCCCTTGAGTGCCAGTCTGGATTGGACCGGGGAGCTGGGGCCATTGGTCGACTTGGCACCGGTCGGCGAGCAGCGGGTGACCGGCCAGACGACCATCGATCTGGCGGTGGCCGGCACCATGGCGAACCCGCAGGTCAGCGGCATCGTGAAGATCGTCGGCGGACGCTATGAGAACATCCTCACCTCTACCATCGTCGAGAACCTGACCGTGACCCTGCAAGGCAGCGATCGGCGCCTGGTGGTCCAGCAGTTCAGCGGCACCGACGGACAGAACGGCCGCCTCAACCTGACCGGTGCCTTCAACCTTGCCGGCGATCCGGGGCCCTCGCTCAACGCCGAGCTCACGCTAACGGACTTCGCGCTCGCGCGGCGCGAAGACCTCTATGCGCGCATGGATGCCGACATCAAGGTCGACGGCAATCTGGCCGAGCAGCTGAAGGTCGCAGGCACCATCACCAACCGCGAGATCCGAGCCAGCGTGCAGCCCGATCTGCCGGCCAGCATTCCGGACCTGCCGGTCACTCTGGTGCGCCATGGCGAGCCGGTCGACGGCAGTGCCGCGCAAGAGGACGAGGACGAGGAGCCGGCCTTGCCGATCCTGCTGGACATAACGGTCGACCTGCCACGCCGGGTCTTCGTCGCCGGTGCCGGGCTCGATTCCGAATGGACCGGCAAGCTCTTCATCCGCGGCACCGCCGACGAGCCCTTCATCACCGGTAAGCTGGAGCCGCGCCGCGGCCTCTTCTCGCTCTTCGGCAGCCAGTTCGAATTGAAAGAGGGCTCGGTCGATTTCGACGGCTCTGCCAAGATCGACCCGACCTTTAACTTGAAGGCGGTCCACGAGGGCGACGACTTCGAGGCCACCATCGCGATCACCGGCAGTGCTGCCAAGCCGGAGATCAACCTCACCTCCGATCCCGAGATGCCGGAGGACGAGATCCTCTCCAACGTGCTCTTCGGCCGCGGCACCGGGCAGATCTCCCCGGTCGAAGCGCTGCAGCTGGCCGAAGCGGCGGCCATCATGTCGGGTGCTACGGGCACCAAAAAGACGACGGTGGAATTCATCCGCGACTCTCTCGGCGTCGACGTGCTGCGGGTCGAAGCCGGCGAGGGCGACAACGAGGCCGTGGCCACGGTGGGCGAGTATATCTCCAAGGACGTCTTCGTCGGCGTGCGCCAAGGCACACAGCCCGGCAGCACGCAAGCCACCGTGGAGGTCGACCTGCTGCCCAACGTCAAGTTCGAGGGCCGGGCGGCGGCCGGCGACGACCCCGACACCAACTCCAGCGCCATCATCCGCTGGGAGTTCGATTACTGAGGGTCGGCCTCAGATCGTAACCTCGATGGAGACCAGGCCGCTGCCGTTGCCGGGGAGGGTGACGCCGGCGCCCAGCATCAATGTGTCGGTTCCAGCGCCGCCGTCGTAGAGGTAGCCGGCGAAGTCGCCTTGGCTGTTGACTATGAAGATATCGTCACCATCGCCGCCGAAGAGGCTGTCAGAACCGGAACCGCCGGTCAGCGTGTCGGCTCCGCTTCCGCCTAAGAGCGAGAGGTCGTCGCCGCCGCCGCCGTGGATGATGTCCGCTCCCGATCCGCCGTTGAGAATTGTGTCAGCCTCGCCACCGCCATAGATGCTATCAGCGCCCGATCCGCCGTAGAGGCCGACGTCGTCGCCGCCGCCGCCGACAACGACATCATTTCCGCCGTCACCGAACAGGAGGACATCGGTGCTGTCCTCGCCCAGAATCATGTCCGCGCCCAATCCGCCGAAGAGAGCGCTGTCTGCGCCGCTGCCGCCGGCGATGCTGTCGCTCCCCGATCCAGCGTAGAAGAAGCCGTCGCCGCCTCTCCCGCCGAACAGGCTGTCGTCTCCACTCTCGCCACGCAGCTGATAGTCATCCCCATCACCGCCGGCGAGGATGTCAGCGCCGGTTCCCCCGTAGATCATGGCGTCGTCATCGGCCCCGCCGGCAACATAGTCGGTGCCGGACCCGCCATAAAGCAGGCTATCACTGCCGCTGTCGCCAAAGAGGCTGTCGTTCCCATCGTCACCGAAGGCTTTGTAGTCGTCCCCGTCACCGCCGTAGATGCTGTCAGCCCCAGACTTGCCGCCCAGAGAGATGTCAGCTCCACTGTCACCGGCTACGAAGTCCGCTCCCGAACCGCCGTAGATGGCAAAGTCGTTGCCGCTGCCAGCGTATACACTGTCATCTCCCGAACCGCCGGCAAGAGCGGTATCGTTTCCAACGCCACCGGCTATCACGTCATTTCCTGCGTCACCAAAGAGGGCGCTGTCGACGCCGCTGCCGCCGGTGATGGTATCGGCGCCATCTTCACCGTCGAAGCAACTGTCGGCACCGCTGCCCCCAAAAATACGGTCGTCGCCGTCATCACCCTCGAAAGCCCAGTCATCGCCGTCGTCGCCGGATATGACGTCGTCGCCTGAGCCTCCAAAGAAGATGTGCTCGTCGCCACTGTCACCGGAAAGGCTGTCCGCTCCCGAAGCCCCAAACATGATGGAGTCGCTGCCGCTACCGCCGAAGAGACTGTCGTCGCCTTCGTCTCCAAAGAGGAAGTAGTCGTTCGCGTTACCGCCTGAAATGGTGTCGTTGTCCGATCCTCCGAACAGAAAATCGTCACGATCAACGCCGCCATAAAGCTTATCGTTCCCGTCGCCACCAAGTAATGAGGTATCGCTACCCTCGCCGCCGAAGATTCTGTCCAGGCCGCTGCCGCCGAAGAGATCCGTATCGTTGTCCGCGTCGCCATAGAGTCGGTCGTTGCCCGTGCCACCAAACAAGAGCGAATCGTGCCAGCTGCCACCGAAGAGCCTGTCGCTGCCGGTCGCCCCATAGAAGAGACTGTCCAAACCTGTACTGCCGCTTATCGTGTCATTGTCGTTGCCGCCGTAGAAGAGGCTGTCGTTGCCTTCTCCGCCATAGAGTTTGTCGGAAGAGTTGCGTCCGAAGAACAGCGCGTCAGAGCCGCTGTCACCATACATGCGGTCGATACCGCCACCACCGAAGAAATTCTGGTCGTTACCGCTGCCGGCGTAAAGCGTGTCCCGCTTGCCATTGCCGTGGAAGTAGAAGTCGTTGCCACTGCCACCGAACAGCGTGTCATTCCCGGCGCCCCCATAGAAGGAGAAGTCACTGCCGCCTTCGCCTTCGAGCCGGTCCGGGCTGACGCCACCATAGAAGAAGGCATCTGACCCGCTGCCGCCGTTCAATAGGTCGCCGCCGCGCTCTCCGTCGATCGTGCGGTCGTCGCCATCACCGCCGAAGATGAAATCGTTGGCGCGCTCGCCGAGCAGCACGCTGTCCGCGCCATCACCACCATAGATCAGGTCGCTGTTGGCACCGCCGTCGAGGTGCGTGTCGGCACCTGAATTGCCGGAGAGCACGTCGAGACCGGCACTACCGTAGAGCAGGCTATCGTTGGCGCTGCCGCCGGAAAGCTGATCATCACCGACGCCACCGAAGAGATAGGCGTCGGCGCCATCGCCTCCGTCAAGAGAGTCGGCTCGCGATCCGCCGGAAAGGTTGCTGTCGTCGCCCGCATCGCCGAAGAGGGAGTCCTGGCCGGTGCCTCCGGTGAGCGTGGCCTCGCCGCCGCTACCGCCAAAGAGAGTGTCGTCTCCTTCCGCCCCATAGAGGCTGTCGGCGTCGCTTAGGCCGTAGAGCGTGTCTGCGGCGCCATAGCCCAAGATGGTGTCGATGCCGTCGCTGCCCGTGAGACTGTCCGGTCCGGGAGTGCCTGGAATGAAAGCCATAGTTCGAGCCCTCTTTATTAGTTTGCTTCGGTGACTCGTTGACGTATGCGCTCGCCTCGCTCAGTTCTCTCAATTAGGCGACAAGGCGACAGACCTGTATCTCAGCCTTCGCTGGCGGAAATATCAAGGGAAATGACGATTCTCCTACTCTGCAACCGACGATTATCTTAATCTAGCGGGAAAGCTTTGGCGCCGTATCTAGCGTTTTTTCTTGGGTTATCGGGACGGGAGGCAGTTAGCTGCCTAGCATGCGGCGCAGACACTCGATGCTGGCTCGGACCCTTGCGGGCAGAAAGTGCCGGCTGGGGTAGAGGAGCCAAGCGGCTGTCTCGTAGCTGGTGGCCGTGGCTTGGTGGATCGGGAAGAGGTCGATCAGTTTGCCCTCACGCAGGTCCTGCTCGAAGAGCCAGCCAGCCATCGGGAACTGTCTAGGAACTTATGGAACGACTTGCATAAGTATCAAGTGATACCAGCTGCCCGCTACGGCCCTTCCTCCTCGACAAGCGCCGTCTCTGCCTGGAGCGCGGCCAGGGCCTCCGGCGTGTCGACGTCCAGCAGGACCGAGGCCTCTTCGACCGGGACCTCGCAGACCAGCTCCGCATACTCGCGCAGCAACTCCCGCGCGCCCTGGTCGCCCTCGATGGTCTGTGCCTCGGCGAAGAATTGGCGGCCGAGCAGGACCGGGTTGCCGCGCTTGCCGGCGTAGGTGGGCAGGCAGATGGCGCGGCCCTCCAGCGGGTTGAAGCTGGCGATCAGGCGGTCGATCACCTGCGGTCCGATGCGCGGCATGTCGCCCAGCAGGACGACGGCGGCATCGATGCCGTCGGGCAGGCTGGCGAGGCCGCGTTTCAGCGAGGTCGAAAGGCCGGCGGCGAAATTGCGGTTGTGCACGCTCAAGAGGTCCAAGCCCTCCAGGGCTTCTTCGACCGCCTCGCGCTGGTGGCCGGTGACCAGGATGACCGGTTCGGCCTCGGAGGCCAGTGCTGCCTCCACAGCGTGGCGCACCAAGGGCTTGCCGGCAACGCGCTCGACCAGCTTGTTGCGGCCCATGCGCTTGGCTTGGCCGGCGGCCAGCACCAGGGCGGCGACCCGCGGCGCGCGCTGGGTGCCGGCCGGCGGCTCGACGGCGGCGGAGCGGGGCAGGGGGCGGTGCGCGGTATCCTTCAAGAGGCCGCCCACGCCCATGGCCTGAATGTCCTCGGGACCGACGGCAATGTCGGCGGCCAGCCGCTCCAGCACCCAATCGAAGCCATTGAGCTTGGGCGAGCGGGCGCAGCCGGGCAGGCCCAGCACCGGCCGTTCGTCCTTGCTGGCCAGGAGGATGAGGTTGCCGGGGTCGACCGGCATGCCGAAGTAGCGGAGCGTGCCGCCGGCTTCCTCGATCGCCGCCGGCACCACGTCGCGCCTGTCGACGATGGCCGACGCGCCCGAGATCAGCACGATATCGCAGTCGTCGAGCTGGCGGATCGCTTGGGTGACGGCCGCTTGCTCGTGCGGGCAGCGCAACTCTCGCACCGGCGGGCAATCCAGGGCCGCCAGGCGCTGGTTGGTGACCTCGCGGGTCTTGTCCAGGATGCTGGGCTTTAGGCCCGGCAAGGTGGTCTGCACCAAGCCGACGCGCTTTACGCCCAAGGGCGCGACAGACAGCAGCGGAGCTTCGGCTGCGATCGCCAGCGCGTCGCCCATCACGGCCCGGGAGAGCGCGAAGGGGATGATCTTGATGGTCGCCGCCATCTGGCGCGGCTCGACGACCTCGTAGGCACTCAAGGTCGCCACCGTGAGCGCCTCGTCCAGGGCATTCAGCCGATCGATCCGCGCGCAGTCGATACTGAGCAGGCCGCGGATCCCGACCAGAAGATTGCAGCGCCCGGTAAAGGCAGCCGTGACGGAAAGCCCGGGCCCGGCCAGGGCTTGGGCGACGGTCGCTGCGGCCTCGTCCTCGTGCACTTCGTCCGGCGAGAGGCGGGCGGCGATCACCTCGCTGTGGCCGCCGGCCGCCAAGGCGGCAAGATCCTCTTCTGACAGGCGGCGCCCCTTCTTGAAGCGGGTCTTGCCGAGGCTGACCGAATGCGCCAGGTAGGCGCCCTCGGCCTGCTCCAGTGCTATCGGGCCGAACTCCATCGGAAGCCTAGGCTGCCTTCACCAAGGGCGGGGCGCCTTGGCGCACCTGGGTCATCTTGGCCAGGATCGACAAGGCGATCTCGGCCGGCGAGCGGGCACCGATGGCCAGGCCGATGGGGCCGTCGATGCGGGAGAACTTGCGGGCGTCGACGCCCGACTCCTCCATCCTGAGCCAGCGCTTCTCGTGGGTCCGCCGGGAGCCCAGCGCGCCGATATAGAAGGGCGTTGCTCTCAAGCGCCTTGACCAGTGCCGGGTCGTCCCAGCTTGGGGTCGTGGGTCAGCGCGACGACGGCGGTGCGGTGATCGGGCGCCAGCTCGGCCATGGCCTCGTCCGGCCAATCGTGGGTCAGCGCGACCCCGGGGAAACGGTCGACATTGGCCCAGGCGCGCCGCGGATCCACCACGGTGACCTCGTAGCCCAGCACGCGCGCCATTGGGATCAGCGCCTGGGCAATGTGCACCGCGCCGATGATGATCAACCGCAAGGGCGGATTGAAGACCTGGAGGAAGAGGCCGCTGGTGTCGTCGATGCCGCTGCGGTCGGCGACCATGGCCGCCTCCAAGGCCGGCACCAGAGAGCCCGGCATCTCCAACTCGCCGGCCAGATGCTGGCCGGTCTGGTCCATCAGCGCCTGTGCGCCGCTCTCCAGATCCGTGGCAAGCACGACCGGACGCTGGTCTGCCTTGGCTTGGACCAGTGTGTCGAATACCTCGCGCCGCATCGTCCTACTCCACCGCCTCGACGAAGACCTTGACCTCGCCGCCGCAGGCGAGGCCGACGGTCCAGGCCTCTTCGTCGGTGACGCCGTAGGTCAAGAGCTTGGGCGCACCGCCGCCCATCACGCTTGCGGCCTCCATCACCACCGCGCCCTCAATGCAGCCGCCGGAGACCGAGCCTGCCATGTTGCCTTGATCGTCGACCAGCAACTGGCTGCCGACCGGCCGCGGCGAGGAGCCCCAGGTGGCGACAACGGTGGCCAGCGCCACCTTACGGCCGCCGTCGCGCCACTGGCCGGCGGTAGCGAGCAGGTCTTCGGCTTTCTCGGTCATGGCGTGTTCCTCTCCTCAGGTCTTGCGGCCGTCCAGGGTCCAGGCGTGCTGGGCAGAGCGGCGTTGCGGGGGCGGCCGGCTGAGCGCCAGGGGCCAGGTCGCTGAGGCTCGCCAGGCTGTGCACGCTGCGGAACTCGTCGACTTGCGGCAGCATGGCGCGCGCCCCCTGAGACTTTGGAGCGTAGGCGTCATAGCGCAAGAGCGGGTTGAGCCAGATCAGCCGCCGGCAGGATTTGTGCAGGCGCTCCATCTCTCGGCCCAGGCCCTCGGCACCGGCCCGGTCCAGTCCGTCGGAGATCAGCAGCACCACGGCCCCTTGCGCCAAGACGCGGCGCGCCCAGTCGCGATTGAAGGCGGCAAGGCAGGCGCCGATCCGCGTACCGCCGTCCCAGTCCGGCACCGCTTGGGAGACCTTGGCCAAGGCCTCGTCGGGATCACGGTGTCGCAGGTAGCGGGTGACGTTGGTCAGCCGCGTGCCGAAGAGGAAGACGAAGACCCGGTCGCGGTCGTTGGTGAGCGCATGCAGGAAGTGGAGCAGCATCCGCGAATACTGCCCCATGGAGCCCGAGATATCGGTCAGCACCACCAAGGGCGGCGGCCTTTCGCGCCGTCGCCGGCGCAGCAGCGGCAAGGCGTCGCCGCCCTGACGCAGTGCGGCCCGCAAGGAGCGCCTGGCGTCGATGCCCGGGCCCCTTGGGTCACCTTGCCAGCGCCGCGTCTTCACCCGCTGCAAGGGCAGCGTGAGACGGGCCATCGCCTGCTTGGCCTCCTCCAGCTCGGCGCTGCTCATGTCCTCGAAGTCCTTCTCGGTCAGCACCTCCTTGTCGGACCAGGTGAGCGTGGCTTCGATTTCGATCTTCTCTTGGTCTTCCGCATCCTGGCCCATGTCGGGCCGCTCGCCGGCCAGCGCATCGCTCAGGCGTCGCGACAGGGCCTTCTCTTCCTCGCCGGCCGCCATGTCCGGAACCACGGTAGGCAGGAACAGAGAGCGCATGCGGTTCAGGAACTGCGGATTGCGCCAGAACACATGGAAGGCCTGATCGAAGATCTCCTGGTGCTCCTGCCGCTTCACGAAGACGGCGTTCAGCGTCCAGTAGAAGTCGTCGCGGCGGTCCAGGCCGACCGTCTTGACGGCATTCAGCGCATCCAGCACCGCTCCGGGCCCCAAGGGAAGGCCGGCGGCGCGCAAGGTGCGGGCGAAGGAAAGGATGTTGCCGGCAATGCCGCCGCTCTCTTGTGGCAGGGACTCCATGGGTCCCTAACCCAGGCGTATCTCGGCCATCTCTCGCTTCACGTCGCTCAAGAGCTTGGCGGCCTCGCTGCCCTCGATCTTGGCGATGTCGTCCTGATACTTCAGCAGCACGCCAAGGGTAGAGTCCACCGCCTCTTCATCCAAGGTGACCTTGTCGAGCTGGGTGAGCGCGTCCGCCCAGTCCAGGGTCTCGGCGATGCCGGGCAGCTTGTAGAGCTCTTGCTCGCGCAGGCGCTGCACGAAGGCGACCACCTCGGCCGAGAGCTGGGCGCCGACATTGGGTGCCTTGGCGGCTAGGATGGCGCGTTCGCGCTGGGCATCGGGATAGCCGACCCAGTGATAGAAGCAGCGCCGCTTCAAGGCGTCGTGGATCTCGCGGGTGCGGTTGGAGGTGATGACGGTGATCGGCGGGCTCGGCGCCTTGATGGTGCCGAGCTCCGGCACGCTCACCTGATAGTCGGACAGGAGTTCCAGCAGAAAGGCTTCGAAGGGCTCGTCGGTGCGGTCCAGCTCGTCGATCAGGAGGACCGGCGGGCCGCCGTCCTGTGAGGCCAGCGCCTGGAGCAAAGGGCGCTCGATCAGAAAGCGGCGGTCGAAGATGTCGTGGGCGATCTTCTCGCGGTCGTGGCTGCCGGCAGCCTCCGCCAGCCGGATCTCCAGCATCTGGCGGGGATAGTTCCACTCGTAGACGGCGCTGGCGACATCGAGGCCCTCATAGCACTGCAAGCGGATCAGCCGCCGTCCCAGGGCAGCCGACAGACGCGCGCGATCTCCGTCTTGCCGACCCCGGCTTCACCTTCCAGGAACAGCGGCCGGCCCTGTCGCAGGGCAAGGTAGAGGACGGTCGCCAAAGGGCGGTCGGCCAGGTAGCGCTCGTCCGCGAGCAGGGTCAGGGTCTCGTCCACCGAGGACGGCAAGTCGGAGGCCATGGAATCTCCAAAGACAGCATGAAAGCGCGGCGAGCCTAGCCGAGCCTGGCCGGTCATGCAAAAGGCAAGCCGCCGCTGTTGCCCGGCAGCCTTGACCCTTGGTCAGGACAGCTTTGATCGGAAACGGGTGGTGGCAGCGGACTCGCGCGTCGACGCCAGGAAATCGATGAAGAGGCGCAAGATCTCGAGGCGCCGGTTCTGCTCCGATAGTAGAGATAGTAAGGGGGCAGCATCACCACATAGGGGTCGAGCAGCGTTTCCAGTGCGCCGGCGTGCAGGTCGTCCTCGATGACCGGGCGCAGCGACCACCCGATGCCGTGGCCGTCGCGCACGGCCAGCATGACGGACTGCATGCTGTCGAAGACCAGCCTGGTGGGCGGATCGACGATCTTGACCTGCCCGTCTTCGAGGAACTGCCAGTCCTGAACACGCCTAGCCGAGACGAACTTGTAGCGAACGCTTCTGTGGTGCAGCAGATCGCGCGGGTGCTGCGGCCGCCCAAAGGCCGCGAGATAGGCGGGGGCCGCAGAGTAGCAGGGGGTGAGCGGACCGGTGAGGCGAACGGCAACCATGTCGGTGGTCAGCCTGTCTCCCAGTCGAAAGCCTGCATGGAAGCCCTCTTTGACGATGTCGATCAGCCCTTCGTTGATCGAAAGCTCCAGGCAGACATCCGGATAGCAGGCTTGGAAATCCGCCAGCATCGGGGCGATGAGCATCTTGTAGGCGCTTCGGGGCAAGGTCAGGCGCAAGGTGCCGGTGGTGGACCTGCCGATCGCCCGCGTGCCCTCGATCGCGTCGGTAATCTCCTTGAACGCGGGTGCGGCGCCCTGAAGCAAGGTGCGCCCGGCATCGGTGAGCTCCATGGAGCGCGTCGTGCGCACCAGCAGATCGACACCGATCTTGCGTTCCAAGGCCTTCAGCTGATGGCTGACGGCCGGCGCGCCGACGCCAAGCGCCTTCGCCGCCGCGCGCAACGAACCCTCCCGGACGATGGCCAAAAAGACTTCGATGCCGCTGATAGGCGTGCGGAGCATTGTTCGAATTTGCACAGCAATCTGATCACTACTCAATACCTAATCGAATAATCCAGGTCGTGTTAGCGTTTCACAGCTTTGCACCCTGCGGCTCGCTATGGCGGCAGCCACGGGAAACAGCCGTCGGGACAGCCGAGGGGAAACAGGCCATGGCGGGAGGAGAAGAGGCGCGGCCTCAGCGAACGGGCGCTCGCTATCGCCATCATCCTGGCGTCGGTCCTGACCATGGCCTTCGCCGACGCCGTAGTGAAGCTGGTCAGTGCTGACATAACCTTGTGGCAGGTCTTCGTCGCGCGCTCGCTCGTGGCGGTCGCGGTCATGATCTTGCTCATGCAGGCAAGCGCCGTTGGTTTCAAATCACGTGCGCCGGGGTGGACGCTGCTGCGTGCCGGATTGCTGGTCCTCACCTGGCTGGCCTTCTATGCATCGCTGCCCGTGCTCAGCCTCTCCGTCGCAGCGGTGGCCGTCTACACCAACCCCATCATGATCGCTCTGCTGTCTGCCGCCCTGATCGGAGAAGCGGTCACCTTGCGCCAATGGGGCGGCGTCTTTCTGGGCTTTGTCGGCGTGGTCGCGATCTTGAAGCCCGGCAGCGACGCCTTTTCCTGGTTCACGCTTCTGCCGATCCTGGGCGCTGCCTTCTACGCGCTGGCGATGGTGCTTACGCGGAGCAAGTGCCAAGAGAAGCGCCGCTCACCTTGGCGCTTGCCCTTCACATCTCGTTTTTCGTCACGGGCCTGACCGCCATGGCAGTGCTCGCCCTCATCGGCCTCGACAGCAATTCGGTCGAAGCATTTCCCTTCCTGCTGGGCGCTTGGGCGCCGATGGGCGTTGGAGAGTGGGGCTTGATGGCGCTGCTCGGTGTTCTCTCGGCGCTCTACTTCGTCGGAGTCGCGCGCGCCTATCAGATCGCGGCACCGTCGATCATTGCGACCTTCGATTATGCCTATCTGGTCTCGGCGGCCCTGTGGGGCTTCGTTTTCTTCTCCGAGGAGCCGGACTGGCTCACGATCGTCGGCATGGTCTCGATCACCTTGGCCGGTCTGCTGGTCGCGGCGCCGTCGTCGAAGAAGGCGGGTTAGTAATTGGGTCCGCAACGGGGAGGATGACATTATTATGATTCGAAGAGGAGCTTCCCGTAAGAGCGGAAAAGTGCATGCGCAGCACTGCCGGCTCGCTGTTGTTAACAAACATCAAGCAATTCGATACCAGCGACGTGTCAAGGTTTCTGTGACCAGACGTTGCTCTTGGACAGGAACCAGGTGCCGCGTCTGGCCCGCTCATAGATCTCCTTGGCGTAGATCGAGCCTACGACCTGGACGCTTTGGCCGGTCTCGTTGGCGCGCTTCTGGTAGATCTTGAGGCGCTTCGCATTGATCGCTTGGGCGCGCCCGGACGCAGAGCTGTCGCGCGGCACCACCAGCCCGTTCCAGCCCTCGCCGAGGGCGCCGCTGGCCAAGTCTTGCTTCAGCGACTGGCCCATGGCCGGGTTGAAGGAACTGAGGCCGACCGCAAGGCCATGGTCATCCAGATTCCGGCGATCACGAGAAACAGGACCGGCAGGCGCGGGCGTTGGCCGGCCGAGGACTGGTGATGGGTCTCTTGGCTCATTGGCTACTCCGTACCGAAGATGTCTGGATTTTCGGAGATGTCGGTCTCGGCCGCCTCCTCGATACGCACACGGACATCGGCTTGGATGTTGAGGTTGATGGTGATCGGCTCCTTCGGTGGCTCCACGGCGACCTTCGGGGTGCAGGCGGCAAGGCCGCCAAGCAGGACCAGAAGGACAAGCGGTGTGCGTAAGCTCATGACGCTCATCATACGCTCTGAAAAGGCGAAGCGTGTGCAAAAATGTCTCTCACGGCTGCTCATATCTGCCTCATCAGGCTATTTCAGCGTCCAGCCGCCCTCGAAAAGCGCCGGTGTGATGTCTTGGCCGCGCTTTATGGCATTCAAAAGGTCAGCCAGATCTATGCCCACGTTGACGTTGAATTTGAAGGGGTGGCCGTCGAGCACCTGGGGATTGTTCCCTTCCAGGGTGAGCGCCAGGTCCAACTCGGAGTTGGCGCCGAAGCTGAGCGTGGCGGAAAGACTGGTGTAATGGAAGTCGGCCAGCGCATCGAGCGCGAAGAGCAGCTCTCTCTGTTGCTCGCTGATGTCGCCCAGGCCCAGCATCTCGGCCGCGTTGTGAATGCGCAGCACGCCTTCGCCCAGGGTCTGCAGCCGGCCGGCGGTGATGACCGGGGTCCCGTTCGCGGGGTCGATCGCCAGCGGAATCGTGCCGCTGACAAGGCCCGTCATCTCGACGGCGCCGAACTCCAGAATCGCGGCAAGTTGGGCTAGATCGACGCTGTCGACCCCGATGGTGGTTTCGACGGCCTGGTTGCGCTGGCTAATCTGGAAGGGGCTGGCGGTGAGGCGACCGCCGGCGAAGTTCGCTTGCAGATCCTCGGCTTCCAGGACCGGGTTGCGCCGCGAACCCTTTAGCTGAAAGGCCAACAGGACGTCGCTCAGCGGCACGCCGGCGTCAAGTTCCTCTATGGTCACCTGCTGGTCGGGGCGGGTTCTCAGGGGCCAGATTTCTCGCAGGCGGAAATCGCTGTTGAGCCCGCTGATTTGAAGCGGGGGCAGGATCATCGCGATATCGGCGAGCCGGACCCGGAGCGTTTCCCAGGACCGCCCCGGTTTCCAATTGGCCGTGACCTCGACATCGAGCCGACCGGAAACCTCTTGCAGGTCCGCCAAGACCTTGGTCAGGCGCTTGGGCTGCAGCCCGTCGGGAGAGAACCTGATAGGCCCCCAATCGACGACAACCTTGCCGTTGTGGGTCGCCATGTCGTGGTCCAGGCTCACCTTGACGCTGCCCTGTCCGCCCGGGCCCCGGCCTTGCCCGCGCAGCCAATAGGTCTCGCCTTCGAGCGTCACTTGCGCGTCGGCCGTCACGCCGGAGAAGGTCTCTCCCATAGCGGTGGCAGACGCGCTGCCGATAGTGACCTGTCCTGGCGTCTCGGCCAGGCGCTCGGGCGGCAGCGGCAGGCCGATGGCGATGTTCCGGACCTTGACGCCCTCGCTCGGCAGGTCGAGCAGGGCAGCGGTCAGGGTCACCCAGCCCTGCATGACGAGGCTGTCGAGCGTGGCATCGAGCTCGATTGCCAAGTCGCCCAGGTTAAGCGGCAGGTTGTCGTCGGGAATGTCCGAGCGAAGGCTGTCGCTGCGCGCGACCATATGCAGGTTCAGCACGCCTTCCGCGTCCTGCGTCACCTCCGCTTCGCTGAGCTCGAAGCTGGCCGGCGCCATCAGTACTGCCTCCCCGGCCAGGCTCGCCGCGCTTGCCTCCAGCCGGCCGCCCTCCTCGAGCGCGAGAGCCCAGGCTCTGGCCCCGCCGTCCAGTGCTAGCGGCAGGATCAGGTGCAAGCCCTCGACGGTGATGTCATCCAGATGCGCTTGCGCCAGCAACAGCTCGAGCGCCACGCTGCCCTTCGTCTCGCCCTTCCTGTGCGTTGGAGACTGCTCTGGAGGGCTAGTTTGGTCAGTTTCAGTACCGTCTATCGGCAGCCCCTCGAGCGATAGTTCAACGTCTTCAAGGGTCAGCTTCTTCCGGTTGCAGGCTTTGCGAGAGGCGGGCTTGCAGAGCGCCGGACAGCGCGATCCGCGTATCCTCGCCGGCACGCAGTGACACCGGCCCCGCTAGAGAGGCATCGAGGCCCTCTTCATCCTGCTTTGCCACGATCTCAAGGCTCTTGGCTTGAGAGTCCGGAACGCTGAGAATCAGGTCGTTGCTGAGGGCGCGGAGGGTGTCTTCCGGCAGTCCTGCAAAGAACGGCAACCGGCGATCGAGTTTGGCGATGGTGACGTAGCCCCCGCTCGGCAACACCGCTCTCAGCCTGCCATCCTGCCATTCGGCCTGCAGCTCGAAATCGGCAGCGACACCCTGCGCGCGGCCGGGAATGGCAATCTGGTCCGCGACCACGGAGAGCTTGGAGGTTAGCGCCACGGCGGAGAGGAGCTGCAGCGGGGTCTTGCCTCCGGCCCCCGCAAGCTCGACCAGCGGCGGCAAGGTGGCGTTGAGGTCGGCCGCCAGGGTCAGGGCACCGCCGCCTTCGGTCAGGCCCAGCTGCGATGAGGCCGCGGCAGCGTCGAGAGCGACCTGGCCGACGACGCGCGGGCGCCCGTCCAGCCGCGTCACCTCGAGGCTGCCTTCGCCGACCCGCCGGCCCTCCGCGTTACGTGCTTCGATGTCGAGGTCGATCTGGGAGGGGTCGGCTTTCAAGGTCAGCGACGCCTCGTCGACGTAGCCGACCAAGGGGTAGATGCCTTCGAAGGTCATCTCGCCTTCCATCGAAGGCAGGCTGTCCTCGCCCAGCGTCAAGGTCAGCGAGGCCGTAAGATTGGAGATCCTGCCGGCCTTGACCGAGACCCGAGCACGATCGGTGGTCAGGGCGACGCGCATGGGCTGGTCCGGCTCCTGGTCGAGCTGCACGTCGCCTCTGGCGCTTGCCTGAGGCATCTCCAGCCTGTAGCGGAAGAGCCCATCCAGCGGGCCCGCCTCGGGGCGGTGCAGGCTGCCGTCGAAGCGGACGACGCTCTCGCCCGCCGAACTCGTCAGCGTGACCTCGGCATCGCGGAAGGTGAGACGGGGGATCGGTGTATCGTCCTCGCCTTCGGTCTCCGGTGCGTTCAGCAGTCGATCGAGTGCTGGATCGTCGAGAAGACCGCTGGCGGACAGGCTGGTCAGGCGCAGCTTCAGCCCATCGATTTCGATCTCGGTCACCTCGGGCGTCCAGGCCAAGGGGTTCCAACCTGCGAGCCCGGTGAAACGGACCTCAACCGAGGCGGCTTGCACCTGGCCATAGCGGCCGAGCGTCAGGCCCTCCAGGCGTGCGCGATCTCCGTCCAGCTCGGTGACCTGGAAGCTGGCACCCGACAGTCCTTCATCGTTGAGTGCGATCGAGATCGCCATCTCGGCGGCCTCGCGCCGCACGACGACCAGGCCCGCCAACAGCACGACCAGGAAGGCGACGATAAAGAGCAAGGCGAAGAGGACTTGGCGCATGGCTCCACCGCGGCGACAGGCAGCAGCGGACTCTAAAGCCTGGCAGGCGAGCCTGGCCAGCCCGGATGACGGCGCGTACTAGCGCTGGGAGGCAGCGATCCTATCGCCGATTCGCGTGGCCAGAATGGCCAGGCCTTCACGCAAGGCGATCACCCGGCTGTCGGGATCCTCGGGATTGGCGGCCGTGGTGACGATAAGCTCGCGTTGGCTGTCCGCCAGCCTGTCGTCCCTGCCGCCGAGCAAGGTCCAGCGGGCGTCGATCACGGCCTCGCCGGCCTGGTCGACGTCGAAACGCAATACCCTCACTTCTATCCGCCAGTCAGGGTAGTCATAGAGCGGGATCGGCGTCTTCATCACCTGGTCGTCGCCGAAGCGTACCGATAGATCGTCGACCAGGCTGCGGGTGATGAGCTCGCCCAAGGGCTCGCTCCAGATCGCGAACTCGTGCAGCGACAGGCGATAGTCGCCGTTGCGGGTCACCATCTGCGTGCGGTCGACATACTCGGCGATGGCGGTCGGGTCGACGAAGACCGTCGGCGCCCCGGCGACCCCCTCGGTGACCGGGCGGGGTCTCGCTGGGCGTCAGCGTATAGACCTTGGTCGGCGGCGTGCTGCCGCAGAGCGGCGACCAAGAGCGCCAAGGGCAAGAGAGCCAGCCGGAGGATCATTGTCGGATGTCCTTCTTGCCGCGGATAAGGGCGTCGGGATGGCGCTCCAGGTAGTCCGCCATCAAGCGCAGAGAGCGCGCGGCGCCGTCAAGATCGCGCAGCAAACGTCTGACATCGGCCAACAAAGGAGAGCGGTCACCGACAGAGCGCTGTATCGAGGCCAGGGTCTCCCTCGCCGTGGCAAGCGTGCCCTGCAGGCCGGAAAGCGCACCGTCCAGACGGCCGTCGAGGCCCTCGACGAAGGCTTCCAGCGCAGCACTGCTGTCGCGTAGATTCGCCAAGGCCTCCTTCAATTCGGGACCCTCGGCCAAGGCTTTAAAGGGACGCTAGGGTCTGCTTGGCGTCGGCCAAGAGATCATCTAAGGGTATTTCTGAAAGCTTGGCGATAAGGAGCCGCAAGTGCTCCTTAATCTGCTCCGCCTGGCTTGGTCCGGCCGGGATCCCTGGCGGTTCGCCGGACCGCTCGAGCGCGGCGGCCGGCTGGTCGGCCATGATGTCGAGCTCCACGACCAGGTTGCCGCCCAAGAGTTGCTGGCTTGCGAGCGTGGCGCGCAAACCCTTCTTGATCAGCGCGTCCGACAGCGGCATAGGTCTCTTCGGCCGTTTCCGGGCGGGCGCCCATGGCGGGGAAGAGATCGGGCTGCAGCAGCAAGGAGACCAAGACGGCAAAGCTGTTTCGGTCTTCATCGTAGACCAGATCGATGGCTTGCACGGCGCCGATGCGGATGCCGCGGATTTCCACCGCCGCACCCGGCTTCAGGCCGCGCACCTGGCCGTCGAAGCGCACTTGAAAGGGCACGCCGTTGGTGATCGGCGGCGGCGGTTCCGATTCGCCCGCATCCAGTCCAAGGCGGTCGCTCAGAACCTCCTTGATCTTCTCCTGCGCGTTGGCCGCTGGGCCGGCGAAGAGAAGCCCCGAGACGAGCAGTGACGACAGCAGCGCCCGCCACCGATAGGCGGTGCTACTGCCAGCTATGCGCGAAAGCATCATGCTTGCCCGAAAAGGAGAGGGCGCTTCCTTGGCGGAAGCTGCCCGTCTCGCCTTCTTGACCGATCCGGCGGCTAGAAGTTGGCCGCCGCTACGGCGCGCTTCGCCATCACGCCGATCAGGTGCTTGCGATTATCCGGCCGAGGCGTGGATGTCGCTGTTGAGATCGCCCTCGTCGGCACCGCTGCCGCCGACAGCGTCCGCCGCAAAGCTAGCGGAGAGCGCTTGCTCGATGGCCTGGTCGCGGAAGACGCCGGCACCAGCACCGGTCACGGCGACACGCACGCCGCCGGACGTCTTTGCCACCATGACGGCCGACGATGGCATAGCGCGAGGCCGGATTGGGGAACTTGGCATAGGCTGCCTTCTCCGGCACCGGGAAGGAGACCGCGGTGACGATCTCGCCCTCTTCCAAGGCCGTCTCGAACGAGCCGCGGAAGAAGTCGTCGGCCGCGATCTGGCGCTTGTTGGAGATGATCATGGCACCCAGGCCGACGCAACCGGCCGGGTAGTCGGCGGCCGGGTCGTTGTTGGCGATGGAGCCGCCGATGGTGCGGCCGGTGGCGGACCTGCGGATCGCCGATGCCTTCGGCCAGGCTGGCCAAGGCCGGGATCTTCGAGGCGACCAAGTCGCTCTCTGCAACCTCGGCATGCGTGGTCATCGCGCCGATGACGGACGTTGCCGCCTTCCTCGCGAATGCCCTTCAACTCGTCGATGGCGCAGAGGTCGACGATATCCGAGGGCTTGGCCAGCCGGAACTTCAGGGTCGGGATCAAGGTTTGCCCGCCAGCCATCAGCACCGGTTCCGACGGCCCCGCTCAGGGCGGTTGTCCGCTTCCGATAGGCTCTTGGGACGGTGGTAGCCGAAATCATACATCTCGGTCGTTTCCTCTCGTCTATTCCGCCGCGGCGGCGCTTTGCGCCAGGCGCCACACCTTCTCGGGCGTGGCCGGCATTTCCATGTGTCTGACGCCAAGCGCGTCGGTGATGGCAATTGATCAGAGCAGGCGGTGCGGCGATGGCACCGGCCTCACCGCAGCCCTTTACGCCCAGCGGATTGTGGGTGCAGGCGGTCTCCGTCATGCCGACCCGGAAGGGCGGCAGGTCGTCGGCGCGCGGCATGCAGTAGTCCATGTAGGAGCCGGTCACCCAACTGGCCGCTCTCGGTGTCGTAGATGCCATGCTCCAGCATGGCTTGGCCGACGCCTTGAGCGATTCCGCCGTGCACCTGGCCTTCGACGATCAAGGGATTGATCACCTTGCCGAAGTCGTCAACGGCGACCCAATCGACGATCTGGGGTGACCCCGGTCTCGGGATCGATCTCCACCTCGCAGATGTGGGTGCCTGCGGGATAGGTGAAGTTCAAGGGATCATAGAAGGCCGTTTCATCCAAGCCGGGCTCCAGGTCCGCCGGATAGTTGTGCGGCACGTAGGCGGTGAACGCCACCTCGGCCATGGCTTTCGACTTGTCGGTGCCGGCGACGGTAAAGTTGCCGTCCTTGAACTCGATGTCCTCGACCGAGGCCTCGAGCAGGTGGGCGGCGATCTTCTTGCCCTTGTCGATGACCTTGCCGCAAGCGCGCATGATGGCGGAGCCGCCGACGGCCAGCGAGCGCGAGCCGTAGGTGCCCATGGCCATGGGGATCTGGCCGGTGTCGCCGTGCACGATCTCGACGCTTTCGATCGGCACGCCCAAGGTATCGGACACCACCTGGGCAAAGGTGGTCTCGTGGCCCTGGCCATGTGCGTGCGAGCCGGTCAGCACCGTGACGGTGCCGGTCGCGTTGAAACGCACTTGTGCCGACTCCCAAAGCCCGACGCCGGCCCCCAGCGAGCCGACCACAGCCGACGGCGCGATGCCGCAGGCCTCGATATAGGAGGAGAAAACCAATGCCGCGGAGCTTGCCGCGCGCCGTGGCGTCCGCCTTGCGTTGGGCGAAGCCTTGGTAGTCGATCATCTTGGTGGCCTCGTTCAGCGAGGCTTCGTAGTCGCCGGTGTCGTAGGTCAGTGCCACTGGCGTCTGGTAAGGGGAACTGATCCGGCTGAATGAAGTTGCGCCGCCGGATCTCCGCCGGGTCTAGCCCCATTTCGCGCGCGGCGATTTCCACCGTACGCTCGAGGAGATAGGTGGCCTCCGGCCGGCCCGCGCCGCGATAGGCGTCGACCGGTGCGGTGTTGGTGAAGACCGCGCGCACATTGCAGTAGACCACCGGCGTGCGGTACTGGCCGGCCAGCAAGGTGGCGTAGAGATAGGTCGGGATACAGGACGCGAAGTTGGAGAGATAGGCGCCCATGTTGGCCGTGGTGTCGACCTTGAGGCCCAGGAAGTGGCCTTCGGCGTCCATCGCCATCTCGACGTGGGTTACGTGGTCCCGGCCGTGCGCATCGGCCAGGAAGGCCTCGTTGCGGTCGGCGGTCCAGCGCACCGGTCGGCCGATACGCTTGGTTGCCCAGAGGCAGACGGTCTCTTCGGCATAGCAGTAGATCTTGCTGCCGAAGCCGCCGCCGACGTCCGGGGCGATGATCCTGAGCTTGGTCTCCGGAATGCCGGTGATGAAGGCGCTCAAGATCAGGCGCAGCACGTGCGGATTCTGGCTTGGTCGACCAGAGCGTGTAGCTGTCGGTGCCGCTGTCGAACTCGGCGATCGCCCGCGCGCGGCTCCATCGCGTTGGGAATCAAGCGGTTGTTGACCAGGTCGAGCTTGGTCACGTGGTGCGCGTTGGCGAAGGCTGCATCGACCTCGCTCTCGTCACCCAGCACCCAATCGTAGCAGAGGTTGTCCGGCGCCTCCTCGTGCAGCAAGGGCGCCCCCATCGCCTTGGCCGGCTCGACGTTGGCGTCCAGCTCTTCGTAGTCGACCTCGACCAGCTCGGCGCCATCCTTGGCCTGGGCTGCGGTTTCGGCCAGCACCACGGCGACGTGATCGCCGGACGTAGCGGACCTTGTCGCGCACCATGGGAAAGTGCGGCGGCGCCTTGTGCGGCTCGCCGTGGCGGTCGGTGACCGTCCAGGCCGCAGGGAATCGAGCCGTAGTTGTCCTCGGCCATGTCAGCGCCCGTCAGGACCGCGACGACGCCGGGGGACTGGCGCGCCACGTCGGCGTTGATGGCCTTGACCGTGGCATGGGCGTGGGGAGAGCGCACAAAGGCGGCCGCCAGCTCGCCCGTGCGGTGAAATGTCGTCGACGTAGCGACCCTTTGCCCGTCAGGAAGCGGCGATCTTCGCGCCGCTTGACAGCCTGTCCTACCGATCCGTCCGGCATGTCCTTACAGCCTCCCTTTAGGACGCACCGCCGCCGGAGGCAGCGTGCTGAATGGCGTTCACGATATTGTGGTAGCCGGTGCAGCGGCAGATGTTGCCCTCCAGCCAGGTCGCGAATCTCTTGCTCGCTCGGGTTTGCGTTTTTCTGCAGGAGGTCGACAGCACTCATCACCATACCTGGCGTGCAGAGCCGCACTGCAGCCCAATGGTGCTCGTGGAAGGCCGCCTGCATGGGGTGGAGATCACCGCCGAGGCCAGGCCTTCGATGGTGGTAACGTCGCTGCCCTCGGCCTGGACGGCCAGCATGGTACAGGCCTTCACCGACTTGCCGTCGACATGAACGACGCAAGCGCCGCATTGGCTGGTGTCGCAGCCCACATGCGTGCCGGTCAGATTGAGGTGCTCTCGCAGCAACTGAACCAGCAGCGTGCGTCCCTCTACCTCACGGGACACCTGCTGCCCATTCACCGTCATCTTCACTTCGGCATATGTCTTCTCCCGTTTGAATTCTTGGAGCGCACCGCTGCTTCACGCAAGCACTCCCCACTCCGTGCGCGGCACAATAAGTGCCTTGGCGCCGATGGACCCGCGCCAATTTGAGTTTCTGTGGCAGAGACTGTTTTAAGCGAATTTCATGCCATGAGGAAACAGCCTTGTCGCCAAGCGTCATCGCATGCGCAAAACACTGCCGCTTTTGGCGTTGGCCGGGGTTGCGGTCTGGCGACGCTCATCCAGCACGAATTCCGCACGAGAACCGCTGACGGCATTCTGTCAGAGGAGGCCGAGCCTAACCGCTGCCACGCCGACGGCTTCCAGCAGCATCAGAAGAATGAAGAAAGCGACCACCAGATGCATCAGCCGGTTTCGGCGCGGCGGAAAGGTTTCGCGCATGAAGTCGGCAGATCGGTGGGCCTTGCTCCAGATCCAGTAGCCGTAGGCGGCCACGATCCCTGCCACCCAGGGCATCAAAGCGCCACCGAGAAGGCCGCCCAGGTAGGCGCCGGTGGCGAGCTGGCCGTCGAGCTGAACCTGTCCGGGCGTGCGTACGATCATGCGTGCCAGGCCGGCGATGAGCGCGGCCCCGATCAGGACCGGCGTCCAGACGATACGATCGAAGCCGAGGGGACAATGGCGTCAGCCCAAACCGGTTTGCAGTCCGCGCCTAGTCGCCATGGCTTTCGGTGGTGGTGGCGTCGCCGTGATCTCCCTCGGGCTCGCCGTTGCCCAGGCCGAAGATGGCCAAGAGAATCAGCACCACGATGAAGAGGCCGGCAACCCAAACGCCGGTCTTGACGCCCTTGCCGACATCCTTGTGAGCGCTTCGTCGCTGAGCTCGGGCGGGATCTCGACGTGATGATCATCGCCGTGGTCTCCATGATCCGCGCCTTGGGCCTCCGCGGCAGCGGCCGATTCCACTTCAGGAGGCGCAGCTTCGGGAGGAGCCGCCTCGGCCTCGGCCGGTTGCTCTTCGGCGACCACTTCGGAGAACTTGGTGAAGACTGTCCGGCCATCTTCTTGGCCGTGCTGTCGATCAGGCGGCTGCCGATCTGCGCGAGCTTTCCGCCGACCTGCGCATTGACCGTATAGCTCAAGAGGGTCTCTTCGCCCTCGTCGGTGAGCTTCACGTCGGCGCCGCCCTTGGCAAAGCCGGCCACACCGCCTTTGCCCTCGCCGGAAATGGTGTAGCCGTTGGGCGGGTCGATGTTGGAGAGCTGAAACAGCACCGGTGAAAGTCGCGGTCACCGGTCCGACCTTGGATTTCACCTTGGCTTCGAAGCCGCCGTCTTCGGTTTCTCGAGCTCCTGGCAGCCGGGTATGCTGCTCTTCAGCACCTCGGGATCGTTCAGCGCTTCCCAAACCTTCTGGCGCGGGGCGGGGATGCGTTGCTCACCGCTCATTTCCATCGGCTTTACCTCCTGCTTAGGACCTCGGGCGGCGACTGCCCTATCGGCCAGACTTCAAGACCACGTCCAGAGGGGCGAAGCGCAAGGGTCGGCTGGCTGGCCTGACGTCGAGGGCCTCTCGAGGCGCACGCTTTTGGCGCGCCGACAACGCGGCTCTTGGCCGGCCGCACTCACTTCGTCATACTCCCCTCACGAAACGTAGATTCTTGGCGGAAAAAAAGGGGAGCTGCCATGCGCGATGGGATCATCCCGGTGACCTTGGGCGGCTTTGGAAGAACGATCGCGCTGGCGGCAGTTTCGCTTCCCTTTCTGATAGGCTGGCCCGGTCTGGCGCAGGCCGCGGGCGAGGGTGCGCCGCACTTCGACGTCGCCGAGCTGGGGCTCATCTGGGGAGTACCCTTCCTCGGGATCCTGCTGTCGATCGCGGTCTTCCCATTGGTGGCGCCGGTCCTTCTGGCATCACAATTTCGGAAAGATCTCGCTTTTCTGGGGTCTCTTGACGGTGGTGCCCTTTGCCATCGTCTTCGGCTTTGGCATCACCCTCTTCGATAGTGCTGCACGTGGCTCTTCTGGAGTATCTGCCCTTTATCATCCTATTGTTCTCGCTCTTCACGGTGGCCGGCGGGGTGCGGCTCAAGGGCTCGCTGCGCGGCACGCCCGCGGTGAACACCCCTGTTGCTGCTGATCGGGACCATACTGGCCAGCTGGATGGGCCACCACCGGTGCCGCCATGCTGTTGGTCCGCCCGATGCTGCGGGCTAACGCCTGGCGCAAGCACAAGGTGCACGTCTTCATCTTCTTCATCTTCCTGGTGGCCAATATCGGCGGTTCGCTGACCCCCCTGGGGCGATCCGCCGCTGTTCCTCGGCTTCCTCAAGGGGGTGGATTTCTTCTGGCCGACGGTGAACATGTTCGTCCCCATGCTGGTGGTGGCGATCCCGCTGCTGGTGATCTTCTTCATCTTCGATTCGCTGATGTTCCGCCGCGAGGATTCCAGCACCGCCCCGGCGGAAGGGGCCGACGGCGCAGCGCAAGAGCCCTTGGGCCTCGAAGGCGGGGTCAACCTCATCCTGCTGGCCGGCGTGGTCGCGGCGGTGCTGATGTCCGGAGTCTGGACTCCGCACATCGAGTTCAACGTCTATCATGTGCATGTCGAGCTGCAGAACTTGGTGCGCGACCTGCTGCTGGTTGCTGTCGCCTTCCTCTCGCTCTGGCTGACCAAGAACGAGAGCCGCAAGGCCAATTCCTTCTCGTGGTTCCCGATCGTGGAGGTGGCCAAGCTCTTCGCCGGCATCTTCATCACCATCTTCCCGGTGATCGCCATGCTGAAGGCCGGCCAGGAGGGCGCGCTCGGCATGATCGTCGAGGCAGTCTCCGATGGAGGTCAGCCGCACAACCCCATGTACTTCTGGGTCACCGGCATCCTCTCCTCCTTCCTCGACAATGCACCCACATATCTCGTGTTCTTCAACACGGCAGGCGGTGACGCGGCCCACCTGATGGGGCCGCTGGAAAACACCTTGCTTGCGATCTCTTGCGGCGCCGTCTTCATGGGGGCCAACACCTACATCGGCAATGCGCCTAACTTCATGGTGCGCTCCATCTGCGAGGGACCAGGGCGTCAAGATGCCCAGCTTCTTCGGCTCACATGGGCTGGTCGGTCATCTTCCTGCTGCCGCTCTTCGTGGTGGTGACCTTCCTCTTCTTCTAGGCGAGGAGTCTGCGCCGCCAAGACCTCTTGGGCGGCGGCAGGCGCCGGGACGAGCGGTGCGGACTGGTCGTCTGGAACTGCAACATGGGCCTCGGCCGCAAGCAGGAGGCGCTGCGGGCGTTGGATCCCGACATCGCCGTCGTCTGCGAATGCGCCCGGCCGGAACGCCTGAGGGCGCGGGGCGCCGACTGGATAGAAGGCGAGCCGGCGTGGGTCGGCAGCAACCCGAACAAGGGCCTCGGCGTCTTCGCCTTCAAGGGCTATAGGGTGCAGCTGTGCCAGCCCTACTTTCCGACCCTGCGCCTCGTCGCGCCGGTTGCGGTTGCCGGCCCGCGCGCCTTCAACCTGCTTGCCGTTTGGGCACAGAACGCCAGCGAGGGCATCACTCGCAAGCACCAGCTAGGTCCATTGCGGCGCGCGCTCGTGAAGTACCAAGGCTTCTTGAGCGAGGCCCCGGCGGTCGTTGCCGGCGACCTCAACAAACAACGTCATCTGGGACCGGCCGGGCTGGCGGATCAATCACCGCAAGCTTGTGGAGAAGCTGGAGGCGCTGGGCCTGGTCAGCGCCTATCACGAGATCAATGGCGAGCTGCAGGGACAGGAGTCACAACCCACGCTCTACTGGAGAGACCGCAAGCGCGATGGGCCGACCTACCACATCGACTACATCTTCGTGCCGAGAGATTGGGTCGGCGGGGTTCGATCCTTCTCGGTCGGAGGCTTTGACGATTGGGTCGGCTCCGGCCTCAGCGACCACGTTCCGCTGGTCATGGAGGTGGATTTCTAGCGGTTCCGTCAGATAGCTGACACTTCGGGGCAATTGCGACCCGCTCTAATGCCATTGATCCTCTACGGCTGTCTTCTTGCGGGCGATGAAGTCCTTGAGAGCCTCGTCGATGGCCGGGTCGAGCGGCGGCGCCTGATAGTCCGCGAGCATGCTTTTCCAATGGGCATTGGCGCGCTGTTCCAGGGTCTCGCGGCCTTCCCTCGGCCCACTGCTCGTAGGAGCGGTTGTCGGCCAGCGTAGAGAGATAGCCGGCGGTCTCGAAGGTGGCCAAGGTGTGGGGGATACCGAAGAAGTTCTGACCCGGCCCGGCCTGCCGATAGGCCTCGCTGGCCAAGCTGTTGGAGTCGATGGTGAGGCCGGCCAAGGCGTGGTGCATCATTCCGCAGCGATCCAGGTCCATCACGAACTTCTCGTAGCCCATGGTGAGACCGCCTTCCAACCAACCGGCGGCATGCAGAACGTAGTTCGCACCGGCCAGAAGCCCGACGGTCATGCTATCGGCCGATTTCGCCCATCGCCTGGCCGTCGGCGACCTTGGCGGCGGTCAGGTGCCCGCCGCAGCGCAAGGGCAGGCCCAGCCGGCGGCAGAGCTGGCCGATGGCGAGAATAGCGAGCGAGGCCTCCGGCATGCCGAAGGTCGGCGCTCCGCTGCGCAGATCGAGCGTGGTGAGAAAGGTGCCGTAGACTACTGGAGCACCAGGGCGCACCAGCTGACTGAGGGCAATGCCCACCATGGCTTCGGCATGGGCTTGGGCCACCAGGGCCGGCTGCGTGACCGGGCCCATGGCGCCGCCCAGGATGAAGGGCGAGAGCACGATCCCCTGGTTGGCGCGGGCATAGGCCTTCAGCGCACCGGTCATGATGTCGTCGAACACCAGGGGCGAGTTCACGTTGATGTTGCCCTGGATGACGCAATGCCTCTCCAAGGTGGCCGCGCCGAAGGCGATGCGGGCCATCTCGATCGAGTCCTCCGCCCGCTCCGGGGCGGTGACCGAGCCCATGAAGGCTTTGCTGGAATAGCGCAGGTGGGCATAGACCATGTCCAAGTGGCGCTTGTTCACAGGCAGGTCCACCGGTTCGCAGAGCGTGCCGCCGGAGTGGTGCAGCCAAGGCGTGGCGTAGGACAGCTTCACGAAGTTCTTGAAGTCTTCGATGGTCGCATATCGCCGGCCGCGGTCGAGGTCGCTGACGAAGGGTGGCCCGTAGGCGGGCACGAAGACCACCTGATCGCCACCGATGGTGATGCTGTGGGCGGGCTCGCGCGCCAGCATGCGGAAGCTCTTGGGTGCCGTCGCGCAGAGCGCACGGGCCAGGCCTGGATCGAAGCGTACACGGCAGCCCTCGACCGAGGCTCCTGCCTGCCTGAAGAGCGCCAGCGCCTCGTCGTCGCCGCGAAACTCGATCCCGATCTCCTTGAGGATCCAATCGGCCTGCGCTTCCAGAGCCGATAGAGCTTCTTCGCCCAAGAGCTCGTATACCGGGATCTTGCGGGTGATGACGGCTGGCGACTTTGGCCCGCTCTGCTGTTCTGCGCGCCGTGCCAAGCGGGCGGCCCGCCCGCGCCGACCTGACTCTCTATCCCGCGTTGGCTGCTGCAAGGCTGCCATCTGTGATCAAATCCCTTATTCGCCGACCGCAGCCGACTTCGCGTTCCAGCGGACGGAAGTGTTCAATGTAGAGCCTAATGTGGGTGCGAACTACCAAAATAGTGCAAATCAAAGCTTTTGCACGTTCCGTCCGAATTCTTTAAACGTAAGCCATGCGCTTTCAAGCCTATGACAGCCTTCGGCTCTTCACCCTGGTTGCCCGCCATCACAGCTTCACCGCGGCCGGCGAGGCGTTGAATCTGACCAAGGGGGCTGTCAAGCTATCAGATCGGGCGGTTGGAAGAGGCTTTGGGCTTCGCGCTTTTCGAGCGGCGGCAGCGCGGCATCGCGCTGACCCGGAGGGGAAAGCGCCTTTTGCGTGCAGGCGAGACGGCCTTCGGGGATCTGGAGCGAGAGGTCGCCAGGCTACGGCAGGAGGACCTCGACCCTATCACCATTGTGCCTGTCGAGCTATTTTGCCTCGCGCTGGCTCTCGCCCCGATTGATGACCTTCATCGCAGACCATCCGCGCATTCGGCTTCGCCTCCAGCCTCTGATCGATCTGATCGACCTCAGAGCCGAGGGCATCGACTTGGCCATACGTTGGGGGCGGGGCGATTGGACCGACTTGCAGATCGAGCCGCTGCTCGCTTGCCCGGCCTTTCCGACCGCGGGGGTAGGGGTCGCCCAGCGGGTCGAGGCAGTCGGCCTCGCAGGCGGCCTTTCCGAAACCGCGCTGCTGCACGATCGCGAGGGCAGCGAAGCGTGGCACGACTGGCATCGCGCTGCCGGGCTTTCCTATCGCGCCGCGGAGGACGGCTTGGTGGTGCCCGATCCCAATGTTCGCGTGCAGGCGGTCATCGACGGCCAGGGCGTTGCCCTGAACGATCGCCTCGTCGCCGACGAGATCGCAGCCGGCCGGCTGTTTCAGATTTCCGACGTGCAACTGGCTGACTATGGCTACTTTCTCGCCTACCCGCCGGGTACTCTGGACAGTCCAACCCTGTCTGCCTTTCGCGACTGGATCCTATCGGAAGCAGGTCTGCTCGGAGAGATCCTAGCAGCGCATCCACGCCAATCGGTCTAGTGGCTCAGCAGAAGCGGCACGGTGGAGTGGCGCATCAGCCCGCGGGTGACGCCGCCGACGAAGACTTCGCGCAGGCGAGAGTGACCATAGGCGCCGGAGACCAGCAGGTTGCACTCGTTGCTTTCGGCTATGGCGAGGAGGGTGTCGGCGACGCTGTCCTTCTCCTCCATATCGATGCTTTCGGCGTGGACCCCCTGGCGTTCGAGGTACTGCATGACCTCCAAGGTGGAAATCGCGTCTTCGGGGCTTGGTTTTCACCGATGCGACGATCACCTTCTCTGCCTTCTCGACCAGCGGCAGGGCGTCACGCACCGCGCGCACCGCCTCGCGGGTCGGCTTCCAGGCGATCACCACCCGCTTCGGCAGCCAGTCGTGATGAAAGCCTGGCGGCAAGACCAGGATCGGTAGGCCGGAGCTCAGCACCAGCTCTTCGGCCATGCGTATGCGCACGCGGTCTTCAAGATTTTGGTCGGTCGGTCGGGTCACGATCACCAGATCGGCGGCATGGGCATGGCGGGCGATGGTTTCCAGATGCTCGCTGTCGGCGACGACCCACTCGTGGGGGACGTTCTCGCGCGTGCAGTAGTCGTGGAACTCGCGCTCCAGCTCCTTGGCGCGGCGGCTGGCACTCTCGAAGGCCTCTTCCAAGAAAACCGGAGACACACCGCGGCCCGGGATGTGCTGCAGCGTATCGCCCGGGTGGGTGATGAAGAGCGCCGTCAGAAAGGCGTCGTACGCACGAGCCAAACCCTTGGCCACCTCCATCCGGCCGACATGGTCTTCGTCGTTGGCCAGATGGACCAAAATCGTCTTCAAGGCCATGCTGCTCTCCCCCGCCTGACCGGATTTGCGCGTTGCTGCTTGCCGCGTCGGGAAAGGCTAGCCGTCATGCGCGGCGGCTGCAACCACGCGTATGACGCCTTGGGGGCCGGACTTGACCTGCGGCCTTCCCGAGGAACATCAAGAGGCATGCAAGAGCTGGTTCGCACGGTTTGAAGGCATTGCGGTCGCACCGCAGGGGCGTCCGGTGCTGATCGGCAACGACATCTATCGGCGCTCGACCTACGGCGGCCGGCATCCCTTGGCTATTCCCAGGGTTTCACTTGCCATCGACCTGATGCAAGCCTTCGGCTGGGTGCCCGAGGGCAGCTATCTGGATTGCACCAAGGCCAAGCCCGAGGCTTTGACGCGCTTTCACGATCCGGGCTATCTGGCCGCCCTTCACCGCGCCGAGGCCCAGGGTGCTCTCACGCTGCAAGAGAAGGACCGCTATCGAATCGGGCGCGACGGCAATCCCATCTTCAAGGAGGTCTTTTCCCGCCCGGCCACGGCTTGCGGCGCTTCCCTGGCGGCGGCCAAGCTGGTGGCAGGGGGCGGCACGGTCTTCAGTCCGGCGGGTGGCACCCATCACGGCCGGCGCGATCGCGCCAGCGGCTTCTGCTACTTGAACGACCCGGTGCTGGCGATCCTGTCACTGCTGGACGAGGGGATCCAGCCGATCGTCTATCTGGACGTGGATGCCCATCATGGCGACGGCGTGCAGGACGCCTTTAGCGAAGAGCCGAGGGTCTGGACCATCTCGCTGCATGAGGCCGGCCGCTGGCCGCACCGTCCGCCGGCACCCTCGGGCGGGCTGGAGGACCGCGGCGGCGGTCAAGCCCGCAACCTGCCGCTGCCGCGCGGCTTCAACGATGCGGAGATGGAGTTCCTGCTGGAGGCGGCGGTCCTGCCGTTGATCGAACGGCTCGAGCCTGCCGCCATCGTGCTGCAGTGCGGCGTCGATGGCCTGGCCGACGACCCCATGAGCCGCCTGGCACTCTCCAACCGTGCCATCTGGCAGGTGGTAGAGGCCGTGCGCGGGCTGGCACCCCGCCTGATCGTGCTGGGCGGCGGCGGCTACAATCCCTGGTCGGTGGCGCGCGCCTGGGCGGGGATCTGGGCCCACTTGACCGATCGTCCCATTGCGGAGAGGCTGCCCGAGGCGGCGGCAAGCCTGCTGGCCGACGTCACCTGGCGGCATAGCTGGGGGCGCAGGCCGCAGGAGCGCTGGCTGACCACATTGGCTGATCCTCCACACCGCGGGCCGCTGTCGGATGCGGTCCGCGCCCTACCGAGCGCGGTGCTGAGCCCATGATGCGGATCTTGTTGCTGCTTTCCTTCCTGGTCTCGCTGGCCTCGGCCGCCGCCGCTGTGGTCTTCGACAAGAGCCATCTCGTCATCGAGACGCAGGACGGCGCGCGCCACGACTTCGAGGTCGAGCTGGCGGAGACGCAGGAGCAGCGCGCCCAAGGCCTGATGTTCAGGCAGAGCCTGGCGCCCAACGCCGGCATGCTGTTTCTCTACGACGAGCCCCAGATGCCCCGCATGTGGATGCGCAACACCTATATTCCGCTCGACATGCTGTTCCTGGACGAGAGCGGCTTAGTGTTGGCCACGGCCGACAATGCGGTGCCGCGCTCGCCGGCCATCATCTCGCCCGGCGTGACCGCCATGGCGGTCCTGGAGCTGCCGGGCGATGCCATAGAGCGTCTTGGCCTCAAGGCCGGCGATCGGGTGCTGCATCCCAGGCTGGGCTACCAGCCCTAATTCGTCAGTTTTTGGCGCGCTCGACGTAGCTGCCGTCGGCGGTCGAGATGACGACCCGGGTGCCGACGCCGATGTGCGGCGGCACCATGGTGCGTGCGCCGTTGTCGAGCACCGCGGGCTTGTAGGAGGAACTGACGGTCTGGCCCTTGATCACCGGCTCCGTCTCGGTGACCTCCAAGGTGACGCGCGCCGGCAGTTCGATGCTGACCGGAATGCCCTCGTGGGTGCGCATGGTGCAGATCATGCCGTCCTGCAGAAAGACCGCCCGATCGCCGACGATGTCCTTGGACACGCTGACCTGGTCATAGGTCTCCGAGTTCATGAAGGCAAAGGTGTCGCCCTCGTCATAGAGGAACTGAAACTCGCCCTCGTCGATGAAGGCACGCTCGACCTGCTCTTGCGTGCGATAGCGCTCGGTGACCTTGACCCCGTCCGACAGGCGGCGCATCTCGATCTGCGTCACCGGCGTGCCCTTGCCGGGTTGAATGTTGTCGGCCTTGAGGATGGCATAGAGCTTGCCGGCGACCTCGATGACCTGACCGTTGCGCAATTGGTTGGCGTTGACCTTCACGGGCCCTGCTACCTCTCGACATTTTGGGGCTTGTGTTCTGCTGGCGCCGGGTCTTAGCAGCTTGGCTGGCGAGCGCCAAGAGGGGCGGGAAGGGAGCCGGCCATGCAGAACAGCGAGAAACCCTGGTGGTCCGCCGAGGCCTATCAAGCGCGGCGCCCCTATCTGCTGCAGCGCCAGCGCATCTTGGCGGCGGTCAGGGGCTTTTTCCACGAGCAGGGTTTCGTCGAGGTTGAAACGCCGGCGCTGCAGGTCTCGCCCGGCATGGAGCCGCACTTGCAGGCCTTTGCGACCCAGTTGGCCGATCCCGACGGAACGCAGCAGCAGCGCTATCTGCACACCTCGCCGGAGTTTGCCTGCAAGAAGCTCTTGGCGGCGGGCGAGCCCCGTCTCTTCACGCTCGCCAAGGTCTTTCGCAACGGCGAGCGGGCGGCCACGCACCATCCCGAGTTCACGCTTCTGGAGTGGTACCGCGCCGAAGCGCCGCTGGAGAGCCTGATCGAGGACTGCGTCGGGCTGCTGCGCCACACGGCCAAGGCGGCGGGCGTCAGGCATCTCAGCTGGCAGGGACGGTCCCTCGACCCCTTCCGGTCCTTCCCGCAGATCAGCGTCGCTCAGGCCTTTTGCCGCTACGCCGACATCGACCTCTTGGCGACGGCGGAGGACCCCTATCGGCCCGATGCCGAGGCGCTGCGCCAAGCGGCACGCAAGGCGGGTATTCGGGTGGCCGACGACGACAGCTGGGCGGACCTGGTGACCAAGATCATGCTGGAGCGGATCGAGCCGCATTTGGGCAGGGAGCGCCCCGCCTTCCTGACCGACTACCCGATCTCCCTGGCCGCGCTTGCCCGTCCGCAAGCAGCGGCCCCGCATCTGGCAGAGCGCTTCGAGCTCTATGTTGGCGGGCTGGAGCTGGCCAACGCCTTCGGCGAGCTCACCGACGCCGAAGAACAGCGCCGCCGCTTCCAGGCCGACATGGACTTGAAAGAGAAGCTCTACGGCGAGCGCTACCCCATCGACGAGGATTTTCTGACAGCCTTGGCCAAGATGCCGCCGGCCAGCGGCATCGCCTTGGGATTCGATCGCCTAGTCATGCTATTGACCGGAGCCCCAGACATCGAACAGGTGCTGTGGGCACCGGTCCGATAACATGCTCGGTGGTGATCGGACTTGTCCACGGAAGCTGCAGGTCCGACGGCAATGGATCATTAACAATCCGGATGCCGCGAACCATATGGGAACTCCCGACCAGGGGACGCCTTGATCGGTCTTGCCGGAGAGAGCTACGCAAGGAACTGCGATGCGACGCTTGACGATGGTTCTAGGTATGGCAGCTGCCCTGGTACTGCCACCCTCCTTGTCTCTTGCCGATGACGAGCGGGAGCGGATTGAGGCGGCTGTCGTTTCTGCCTTGCAGGGCGGAGAGACAGACACGCCCCTGCTTGCCCACAGTGGCGTCCAGGTGACGGCAGAGGAGGAGGGCTACCGCGTCCGTATTTCCGGTCTTGAAACAGACCTGGCCGACGGCACGACCGACATCCTGGGTGATGTCTCCTTCCGAGTGCAGAAAGTGGGCGACGACTATGCCTTCGACGAGGTGAGCCTGCCGGAGCGGCTGTACGGCGTCTTGCGGCCCTCGGAGCTGGCGCCGGCCGAAGCGGACTTCCCGGACTTCGAGGTCGATGTGGGCATGAGCTGGGAAAGCCTCAGCCTTTCCGGCCTTTGGTCGACAGAGCTGCAGCTTCCCATCGCTCTGGACTTGAAGATTGCCGACCTCCTTCTCGAGATCGAGCGACGGCCTGCCCCTGAGCTGGGTTTGATGGACCAACAGAGCTTCGAGACCAGGATCGGCCGCATCGACCTCCTCCTCGAGACCGATCGCAAGGGCAGCACCGACTGGGATTCGACCCTCAGGGTCTCGGTCGCATCGGTGAAGGGCGTCTGGCCGGACATGACGATGGGCATGCTCCTGGCCGGCCATGAGCAGCCCGGTTTCCCGAAAGTCTTCCTTGCCGAATTCGCGAGCGATCGTCTCTCCATGACGGTGGAAGCGACGGGTTTCAACCCACGGACCTACGTGCGTCTCACTCCGGCGCTGGAGGGCTATCTCGATGCACTGGAGGCCCAAGACGGCGAGGCTGTGCAGGACGCCCGGGAGGAGGCCCTTGCGCTCGATCGGATCTTTGAGGGTCTCTTGATTACCTGGCGGTCGCGCGACCTGACCTATGAGGAAATGTGGCCCGGTGGGTTGGTCTATCGCGAAAGCCAGGACGGACGCTATGTAGTCGAGGCGCCGAGAGGCGAGGACGAGCTTCGCATTGCCGTGATCGGCGAGGCGGAGGGAGACGTCAAGCGGCGTGCGGGTGTCGGCGCGCTCTATTCACTGCGCAACAAGCTGCAGGGGAACCCCCTGTCGGGTGCGGTACTCGGCATCCTTCCCTTCTCCGTGATGGCGGAGGCTTTGATCCCCCGGCGAAGCTCGCTCTCGCTGGTGATTGACGGCGTGCCGCTCGACGAAACCAGCAGTCTCCTTCTGACGGCTTTCGGCTATGTGGCGACGGACATTGCCCAGGGCGGCACGGCGACGCCGGTTGACCTCTCAGAGCTCACTCCTTTCGACTATCAGGCTTGGCTCGCGGCCCTCGACCGTGCCCCGACGCACATCGCCCTGGAACGCCTCTCTTTGTCGAATGCTGCCTATTGGCTTGAGGGGACGGCAGACCTCTTTGTCGATAGTGACAGCGCCTCAGGCGTCGTCGGTGAAGCGCAGCTGACGCTGTCGGATCTGGACAAGGCCGTGCAGCAGGTGCGTGATCACGTCCAGGGATTGTTTGGGCTGCAGCAAGGCGAAGAGAGCGTCGAGGGACAGCTGGGTGCCGCCATCGCCATGGGTGTGGCTATGGTCAAGGGCTTGGGCGAGCCTAAGGCTGAAGACGGAGAGATCGTCTACACCTACGACTTCGACGTGCCGGTCGACCAGCCGGCGACCCTGAACGGGCGGCCATTGAGCAACCTTTTCGGCCCTTGACACCCCTTGCCTTTGCCTGGCCGGCCATGCGAGGGGTGATCCCTAGGCATAGGGTCGTATTTTGGGCCGAATGCAAGGAGAAGACATCATGTCCACGGCGCCGACGTGCGCGCAGATCGATCTGGGCCGCTATCCGCTAGACCGGCCGGAGAGCCCGACATATGGCGAGTTGCTGGCCGACTGCGAAGGCCAGCTGGGCGAGCGTGGTGCTGCTGTTCTGGAAGGCTTCGTGCCGGCTGAGGCCCTGGCCCGCATCGTGCAGGAAGTGACGCCCGCCCTGCCCAAGGCCTTCTACAAGACCAAGAGCCATAGCCCCTATCTGATCGCCGACGATCCCGCCTTTCCGCAAGACCACCCGCGCAACCGCAAGCAGCGCACGGATTCCGCTACGCTGGCCTACGACGACTTGCCGAGCGGCGCCACCATCGACGCGCTCTATCGCGATCCTGCCTTTTGCAGCTTTCTGGCCGACGTGCTGGGTTTTCCGGCACTCTACCCCTACGCCGACAACCTGACCCCGCTCAACATCCTGCTCTATCAGGAAGGCCAGTCGCTGGGCTGGCACTTCGACGTCTCCACCTTCGTCGTCACCTTGATGCTGGCCGAAGCCGAGGACGGCGGCGCCTTCGAGTATGCGCCCTTCATCCGCTCGGACTGGGACGAGAACTACGAGGCGGTCGGTCGGATCCTGGAGGGGCGCGCGCCGGAGTTGGTGCAGGAACTGCACCAAGGCCCCGGTGCGCTGGTGATCTTCCGCGGCAGCCGCACCTTGCATCGGGTAAGCCCGATCCGAGGCCCGCGGGCGCGCCTGATGGCGGTCTTCAGCTATGCGCCCCAGCCCGGTACCTTCTCCGACCCGCACAACCTCAAGACCTTCTACGGTCGGACCAGCTAGCGCTCCTTTGTCCCGCTTCCCATTGCCGGCCGGTCGAGGCACTCTCTCGCCCGCGCGGAAAGCAGGGAGTGCGTGGCCATGGCGAGACGGGATTGGCGGGCAGAGGCCCTATCGGCCGAGGTGCCCTATGACTCGCACTTCGTCGAGGTGATGGGCAGCCGCCTGCACTATCTCGACAAGGGCGAGGGCCAGGTTTTCCTCTTCCTGCACGGCAACCCGACCTCCAGCTATCTCTGGCGCAACGTGATGCCGCACCTGGAGCCCTTGGGCCGGGTGGTGGCGCCGGACCTGCCGGGCTTCGGCAAGTCCGACAAGCCGGCGATCGACTATCGCCTGCAGACCCATATCGCCTACGTCGAGGCCTTCATCGATGCCCTGGGCCTGCAGGACATCGTCCTGGTGATCCACGATTGGGGCTCGGCCATCGGCCTGGACATCGCCCGGCGCCGCGCCGGCCTCGTCAAGGCAGTCGCCTTGATGGAGGCCCTGGTGCCGCCGACCTTTCCGATGTCGGCGATCGAGAAGATGGGCCCGAAGGTGGCGCCGCTCTTCCAGGCCTTTCGCACCGAGGGCAAGGGCGAGGAGCTCATCCTCAAGCAGAACACCTTCGTCGAGAAGGTGCTGCCGGGGTCCATCCTGCGCCCCTTGAGCGAGGCCGAGATGGCGGTCTATCGCGCGCCCTTCGAGACCGAAGAGAGCCGCCTGCCGACCCTGGTCTGGCCGCGCGAGATCCCGATCGGCGGCCAGCCGGCCCGTAACGTGGTCACGGTGCACGACTACGGCGCTTGGCTGGCCGAGAGTGCGGTGCCGAAGCTGGTGCTCTATTGCCACCCAGGCGCGTTGCTGCAGGCTGAGGCGGCGCTCTGGATGCAGGCCAACCTCAGGAACTGTCAGGCGCGCTTCGTCGGCTATGGCTCGCACTTCATCCAAGAGGACGAGCCGGAAGCCATCGGGCGAAACGTCGCCGATTGGTATAGGAGCCTCTTCGCCTGAGCAAAGGGCGCCACTTTCCCGAGTAGCGCCAGCCTATTTCGACATCGTTTTTATCTCAAATGCCAACCTTTCAATCCCGGGATCAGTCGGTCTTTTTGCCAACGTCCTCAGCCTCTGCTAGTCTATGGAGACGGGTAGGTTGGGGAGAGGGGCGCGAACGATGGCCTTTATTCAAGGGACTTCGGAACCGGACACGCTTACCGGTACCAACGACGTCGATACCATCCTGGGCTATGGCGACGACGATACGCTTTACGGCCTGAGCGGTGCCGACAGCCTCTATGGGGATCAGGGCGACGACACGCTGGTCGGCGGCAGCGGTGCGGAGGCCACCTTGGACGGTGGCACCGGGCAGGATTCGCTCTCCGGCGACGCCGGTGATGATAGCAACCTCTCCGGCGGATCGCGGGCGGATGTGGTCGGCGGCGGACTTGGCGCGGATGCGCTGCTCTACGGCGGGGTCGGCGACGACACACTCTCGGGCGGCAGCGGTGCGGACAGCCTGCTCTACGGCAGTGCCGGCCTCGATACGCTTTTCGGCGGCAGCGGGGTCGATAGCGACTTCGACGGCGGCGCCAACGCGGACCTCATTTACGGTGGCGACGGGGCGGACGTCTCGCTGGAGGGCGAGCGCGCCAACGACGTGATCCACGGGGACGCGGGCGACGACAGCTTCCTCTATGGCGAGCGCGGCGGCGACAAGCTCTACGGTGGCGAGGGCATCGACGCCTTTTTCTACGGCTACGTCAGCCCGGATCGCCTCGATGGGGGCGATGGCAACGATTTCTCCTTCTATGGGGGGGCCGGGAATGATTCCATGTTCGCCGGCAGTGGTGCGGATTCCTTCTTTCATGGCCAGGGTAGGAAAGACACCATCTATGCCGGCAGCGGCGACGACGCCACCTTTTTCGGTGGCGGCGGGATCGACAGCATGTACGGCGATGACGGTGCGGACTCCTACTTCTACGGCCGCAACTCATCGGACAAGATATATGGCGGTGACGGCGCCGACAGCGCCTTCTTCGGCGGCAACGACAACGACACGATTAAGGGCGGTGCCGGAGATGACGAATCCTTCTTCGGGGCGACGGGCGCCGATCGCCTCTACGGAGGTGCCGGCTTTAATGCATCTTTCTTTGGCGCTTCCGGCGTCGACAGAATTTATGGTGGCTTCTTCAGCGACAGCCGCTTCTTTGGTGGATCCGGCACCGACACTATCGATGGTGATGCCGCAAACGACACTTCTCTTTTCGGAGGGGAGGGAGACGACCGCCTGTTCGGCAGTAGCGGCAGTGATCGAGCTCTCTATGGTGGTGAGGGGGCGGACACACTTTCCGGCGACAGTGGATCGGACAGCATATTCCTTGGTAGAGATGGAGACGATTCACTCGTTGGCGGCAGTCTCAACGACAGGCTGTTCTATGGTGATTCCGGGAACGACGTGCTCTTCGGTGGAGACGGGAGTGACAGGGAGTTTGACGGTGATACAGGCAACGATACGGTCTATGGAGGTTCTGGCATTGACTCCTTTTTGAGTGGCGGTTCTGGGGACGACAAGATCTATGGAGGCAGCGGAGACGACCTTAGTCTTATGGGCGATTCCGGCGTGGATGTGGTGGCCGGGGACAGCGGAGCCGACGCTAGACTGATCGGTGGACAGGGAGACGATACGCTGTTGGGTGGAAGCGGCAACGATTCTTCGCATTTCGGTGGTGGGGACACAGATAGGATTTATGGTGGATTTGGCATAGACACAGCCCTTTTTGGTGGTAACGGAGATGATTCGATCTTCGGCGACTCCGGCATGGACGTGAATTTGAGAGGCGATTCCGGCGATGACTTCCTTAGCGGCGGCAGCGGCGGGGATGGCTCTTTCTTCGGTGGGTCGGGTGCGGATTCCCTGGCGGGGGAGGGTGGTGCCGATTTCCTGATGAGGGGCGAGCATGGCGACGATACCCTCTACGGCGGCGATGACTTGGACGGCTCCTTCTATGGCGGGTCCGGTGACGATAGATTGGAGGCCGGCCTTGGCGACGACCGCTATTTTTACGGCGGCGAGCAATCGGATGTCCTGTTGGGAGATGGCGGTGACGACACGCTCTTCTACGGCGACGAGATGGCCGATACCCTCTATGGCGGCTTGGGATCGGATAGACTGTTTTATGGGGAGGGCGGCGGAGACTCGCTCTTCGGCGACGCGCTGATCGACCGTTACTTCTTTGTGGCGACGGCAACGACTATCTGGCCGGCGGACTCGCAGCAGACAGCTCTTTTGAGGGTGACGACGGCAGCGACACCATCTACGGCGGTGGCGGAAACGATTACTTCCTTGTCGGAGAAACGGGGGCGGATGTGCTGTCGGGTGACACCGGAGCGGACAGTCATTTGCGGGGCGGTACCGGGCTGGACGCTCTGTTCGGCGGAGACGGAAATGATCGCTACCTCTATGGCGGGTCCCGCGCAGACTCTCTCTATGGAGGCGCCGGCAACGACGGCCTCTATGGCGATGCAGGTGATGACCTGCTGCAGGGCGGGGCTGGAGCCGACACCGCCTACGGTGGCCTTGGGGCCGACGTTTTCGTCGTCGCCAGCCAGGGGGATTTCGCCGGCTACCTCTACGATGGCGGTGGCGGTACGGACACCTTGATCCTCCAGGGCGGCGCGACGATCCCGGGCGGCGGAGGCGGATTGACCAGCATTGAAGTCACGCTGTAGGGCGCGCTCGATGTGGGGCATAGGGCGACGGCCGGAGAATAAGTCGGGAATGCGAACCCTCCTTGCTTGGAGGGAAGGAACGCCAGTGACTTTGCCTTCGGGCCGCTGGACGCCGATGGGCTGTGCCTTGCGATCATAAAGAGGGGCGCGTGGCACTGGTAAGTTCGTAAGAAAGGGGAGGTTCAGGTCATGGCATTCATTCCGGGGACACCGGGTCCAGACACTCTGTTTGGGACCGCTGACGTCGACACCATCTTGGGCTACGCCGACAACGATACGCTCTATGGGGGGAGCGGAGCCGACAGCCTCTATGGCGCGGAGGGTGACGACACGCTGTTTGGGGGCCTTAGCCCGGAGGCCACCCTTGATGGAAGCACCGGCCGTGACACCCTTTACGGAGGCCAAGGGGATGACAGCCGCCTCTCGGGCGGCTCCAGAGCAGATGTGATTTTCGGAGGCGCCGACGCCGACGCCTTGCTCTACGGCGGGGTGGGCGACGACACGCTCTTGGGCGGCGAGGGAGACGATAGCCTCATCTACGGCAGCGCGGGTTTGGACACGATCTACGGCAGCAACGGCGACGACAGCGGGTTTGATGGCGGTGCCAATGCAGATCTCATCCGCGGTGGCGAAGGCTCTGACGCCTCGCTGGAGGGCGAGCGTGCCAATGACGTGATTCACGGTGACAGCGGCGATGACAGTTTCGTCTACGGCGAGCGCGGCGGCGACAAGCTCTACGGCGGCAGTGGGGTCGATGCCTACTTCTACGGATACGTCAGCCCCGATCGCCTGGGCGGGGGCGATGGCAACGACTTCTCCTTCTACGGTGGTGCCGGGAACGATTCAATGTACGCCGGCGCCGGCGCGGACTCCTTCTTCCACGGCGAGGGTAAGAAGGATACCATGTACGGTGGTGATGGGAATGACGCCACCTTCTTCGGCGGTGGCGGTATCGACAGAATGTACGGTGGTATTGGTAGCGACGCCTACTTCTACGGCCGCAACTCTTCCGACAAGATGTATGGCGACTCCGGTTCTGATACGGGCTTCTTCGGCGGCAACGATAACGACACGATTGAAGGCAGCAGCGGAAATGACAGTCTTCTCTTCGGCGCGAGCGGTGCGGATCGACTCTATGGCGGCGCTAATTTCGACGAGTCGCTCTACGGTGGATCAGGCGTTGACCGGATTTTCGGAGGAGATGGTAGCGACGACGGTCTCAACGGTGGATCAGGCAACGATACCCTGGAAGGTGGTGATGAGAGCGACGGTGGCCTGTTCGGAGGGGAGGGCGACGACAGCGCGTCCGGCGGCAACGGCGACGACTCTGTTGTCCAAGGCGGCGAGGGCGCGGACGTCCTGTTCGGGGGTAGTGGGGTAGACACCGCACTTCAAGGAGGCGAGGGGAACGACTCGCTGTTTGGCGGCAGCGGGACGGACTCGAAATTCTTTGGTGGGTCCGGAATTGATACACTCATAGCAGGACATGGTTATGACAGAACTTTCAGTGGAGAGCTGGGGGATGATCTCATTTATGGCGGTTCTGGGAATGATGGCAATTTCTATGGCGATTCCGGAGCTGACAGCCTCTTTGGAGGTAGTGGTAACGATTTTATCCTGAATGGTGGATCGGGTGCCGATCTAATAGAAGGAGGCGAAGGAAGTGACGGACGTTTCCGCGGTGAGGAGGGAGACGACACACTGCGAGGCGGCAGCGGCGTGGACACCTCGTTGTTTGGCAGTGACGGAAGCGACGTCCTCAGTGGGGACAGCGGGAACGATTCTCTGATCTACGGCGGCTCCGGATCGGACTTCCTGTTTGGTGGATATGGGAATGATACAGGGGTTTTTGGTGGGTCGGGGGATGACGACCTGTTGGGCGATGCCGGAAGTGACGTGCTCTACGGCGATGCTGGAAGTGACATGGCGGTCGGCGGATCTGGGGCCGACAGTATCTACGGGGGTGGTGGTATCGATGGCTTTTTCCAAGGGGGGTCTGGCAGCGATTTGCTCTATGCGGGCAATGGCGCGGATTTCAGCTTTTTTGGCGGTGAGCTTTCGGACACCCTCTACGGGGGCGGCGGCAACGACACGAGTTTCTATGGGGACTCGGGCGCCGACCTGCTTGACGGCGGTCTGGGTATGGATCGCACGTTCGAGGGAGGTCTCGGGAATGATACCATAGAGGGAGGCGACGGGTCCGACACCTCCCTCTTTGGTGGACAAGGGGCCGACCGGATCTACGGTGATACCGGGTTTGACAGGTTCCTCAATGGCGGGAGCGGGGCCGATGTCGTTTTCGGTGGCGACGGTAACGACAGCTACCTCTACGGTGGATTGGGCGAGGATACGCTAAGTGGAGATTCCGGTAATGACAACCTCTATGGCGGCGCTCAGGACGACAGCTTAAGTGGCGGTGTAGGCATTGACACTGCTTTTGGTGGCGCAGGCGCCGATGTCTTTATCGTCCAGAGCCAAGGTGAGTTTACCAGCTATCTCTACAATGGTGGCGTCGGAACCGACACGCTAGTCTTGCTCGGTGGCGCGACGATACCGGGTGGCGGAACCGACCTCATTAGCATCGAAGTGACGATCTAATCTTACTGGGTCACAAAGGTCTCAGTGAGGAGTGACTGGCTGGGATGGCCTGGGCGCAGCAAGGACATCGTTGTAGGCGAAGAGCGAAAGCTCGCTCGATCCGCCGCTTGGCAGTGGCGATCGAGGTGGGGACGTGGCGTTCAGTGCGCAGCAGCGGTGCCTCGGGGTCGGTGACCTTGGGGAAGGGCAGGCGCTTGGACCAAGCAGTCGGTTGCGGTTTCGCAGGGGGGAATGGCGGCCCGTTCGGCCAGCAGGAAGCCGTAGGCGGCGATACAGAGCGCGGCATGGTGATGGAAGCCGCGCCAGCCGCGACCCTCGTAGTGGCCGAGGCCCAGCTCCTGCTTGAGTTCACGATAGTCCCGCTCGATCAGCCAGCGGTGCGGCGCAGCCGCGTCGGCCGTCGCCCACGGCCGCGCCACTTGCGCTCCAGCGGCGAGACCGCGGTCTTGCTCAGCACTGCGACCACAAAGTCCAAGCCCAGCTCAGAGAGACCGTCGCGGAAGGCGCTGCTGTTGCCGTAGAAAGCATCAGCCAGTACCACGCCCGCCGGCACGCCAGCCGCACGCGCGGCTGTGACCTGCCCAAGCGCGAACTGCTGCTTGGTTTGAAATGTCACCTCTTCCGGTACCTTGGCCTTGGCCCGGCGCTCCCCGTCGCCGACCCAGACTTCGGCCAAATAGAGCTGCCGGGCGATCGGCAGCGAGGCCTCGGCGGTGGCCACCGACAGCGAGACCGCCACCTGGCAGTTGTCCCGCTTGCCCAGCTGACCGCTATACTGACGCGCCACGCCCACCGAATGACGCCCCTTCTTGGGAAAACTGGTGTCGTCGACAATCCAGGCCGTCACACCAGCGCGTGCCGTCATCACCGGCAACACCCAAGCCCGCACCGCCGCCAGCAAGTCCTCGCTCTTCCAAGGCGATTGTCCGACGAAGTGAAGCAGCGACTGATGCTCCGCTGCTGTCCGATCCGGACAGCCGCGCCGCCATCGGCTCTACCGACTTGCGCGATCCGGGCAGCAGCAGACCCATGCAGTAGGATCGGAACGGGGCCACTCGGTCCAGGTGACCAAGACAGTCTGACAACCTCTCAATATAGGACCCAAATCGTGCTTCGCTCTCACCGTCACGCCATTGAAGATCCATTGCCTGCCACCTCGCTCAGCTTGAATATTCAACCTTACCCCCAACGATGCCGAGCCGACTTCACCATGGAACGCTACTTTATGACTTAGTAAGACTAGGAGCAGAAGAGGCAGAGACGATGGCATTCATTCCGGGAAAGCCGGGCCCGGACAGGTTCACCGGCGCCGATGGCATCGACACCATCAGGAGCATCATGCCAATGACTTCGCCTTCCTTTCGCACTGACCGCCTCTAGACACGCCTTTGCAAGCACGCGACTGGTCTTGTCGGGTTGGTGATCTCCAGCTATGGTGTCAAACAGTAGCAGAGTATGTGACAAGATAGGAATTGGTTGTCACTTGGGGTGATGGGGTCGCCGGCAGGCTGGATGCAGTTGGAAGGGGACTCGAACGAAGTGGGGGGCACAAGCCGATGGCATTCATTCCCGGTGGTCCGGGACCGGACACACTGAGCGGAACCAACGGAATAGACACGATCCTGGGCTATGGCGATGACGATACGCTCTATGGCTTGGAGGGGGCGGATAGCCTCTATGGGGCCGAGGGCAATGACATACTGGTCGGTGGTGCAGGCGCGGACGCCACTCTTGCCGGGGCGACCGGTCAGGACAGCCTTTCCGGCGAGGCCGGTGACGACTCATTTCTGTTCGGTGGGTCACGAGCCGATGTGCTGAGCGGATCCACCGGAGCCGATGCCCGCTTTTACGGCGGCGTGGGTGATGACACCATTTCGGGCGACAGCGGTGATGACAGCCTGCTCTATGGCAGTGCCGGCTTGGACACCATCTCCGGCGGCGAGGGCAGCGATCGTGAGATCGACGGCGGCGCCAACGCCGACATGATCTTCGGCGGGGCCGGGTCGGACGTGTCGCTGATCGGAGAGCGCGCCAACGACGTCATCAAGGGTGATGCTGGCGATGATAGCTTCATCTATGGCGAGCGTGGCGGAGACATCCTTTATGGCGGTGGTCGCGACGATGCTTTCTTCTATGGTGGCGTCAGTCCCGACCGGCTGGAAGGGGATGCCGGCGACGACTCCTCCTTCTTCGGAGGGGCCGGCAACGATCGGCTCTACGCCGGCAGCGGCACCGATATCCATTTCGAGGGTGAGGGCAAGAGAGACACGATGCACGCCGATAGCGGCGGCGATGTCTCGTTCTTCGGCGGCGGCGGTGTCGACCGCATGTATGGGGGTGCCGGCGACGACACCTATTTCTACGGTCGAAACTCGGCCGACAAGCAGTACGGCGGCGAGGGAAACGACAGCATTTTCTTCGGCGGTAACGACAACGACACGCTCAATGGTGACAGCGGGCAGGACGTCTCTTTCTATGGAGTGACTGGCGCCGATAGGCTCTATGGCGGCAGCGGGAGTGATACCCGCTTCAACGGCGAAACCGGTGTAGACCGGGTCTTCGGTGCGGCGGGCGACGACATCTTTCTGGGCGGTGGCTCGGGCAACGATTCGGTAGGCGGTGAGGAGGGTGACGACCGACGCCTGTTCGGGGGCAATGGCGAAGACCGTCTCTACGGAGGCACCGGCGCGGACACCTATTTCTTCGGCGATGCGGGTAATGACGTCCTCCTGGCTGGTAGCGGCGCGGATAGAACCCTGGAAGGTGGTGCTGGGGAGGATACGGTCTCTGGCGAAGGCGGTGACGACGGCAGGCTCTATGGCGGTCAAGGCGACGACCTTGTCTTTGGAGGAAGTGGTATTGATGCCGTCCTGGATGGTCGCAGTGGTGCCGACCGGGTCTATGGCGGAAGCGGCGTAGACACGCTTCTGTTTGGCGCCTCCGGGGACGACAAGATCTACGGCGGGGACGGCGCAGACAGGGATCTGTTTGGCTTCATTGGAAACGACACGATAAAGGGTGGCAGCGGCGCCGACGAATCCCTTGCGGGCGTAACGGGTGTCGACGTGCTTTACGGCGGGCACGGCAGCGACTCACAGCTCTTTGGTGGCCAAGACACCGACAGGCTGTTCGGTGGCGGTGGCGATGACGCAGGCCTTTATGGCGGTACCGGTGACGATAGCGTCTACGGCGGTGGCGGAGATGACGGTCTCTATGGTGATTTGGGGAGGACCTCCTGGTCGGCGGGGTTGGCTCGGACAGTGCCTACGGCGGTAGCGGCGGCGACACCTTTCTCGTCGCCAGCCAGGGAGACTTTGCCGGCTACCTCTACGACGGCGGGTCCGGAACCGACACCTTGATCTTGTTGGACGGTGCTACGATTCCGGGCGGGGGCGGCAGTCTTATCGACATCGACGTGACCCTATAGCGATAGCCCTGGTCTACGCCCTTGATGATGTCGTACCGGTAGTCGTTCCCTCTGCCTTGGTGTATCCGGCCGCGGTCCTGATCGGCGACGTCATCGTCGGGCGCGGGCGCTCCGTCGGATCGTTTGCCTGCATGGCGGCGACGTTGGGCGCTTTGTCATGGGAGAGGGCATAGTCCTGCCGGAGAGCTGTGCGGTTGAAACCATCCCGAGCGGGTGGCGGTAATCGAGGGGGGGGGGGTAAAATCGGTCATGACGCGGTGTGGCCTGCCACCAAGTGGGCCGGATCGCCACAGCTCTGTCGACAGGCCGCGATGGTTTACAGGCCTGGTCCTTCGCACTACACTACCGGGTGCCTGAGCAAAGGCGGCGGGGCGCTGGATCCAAGCGAGATCGCCCCCCGCGAGGCGACGAGAAGCCTTCGACGACCTTCTGAGCGCCTCGAATCAAGCAAGACATTGCGCGGAGGGAAGGGCGAGCGATGGCTTTCATTCCAGGAACTCCGGGACCCGACAGTCTCAGCGGAACCGACGCCGTTGACAGCATTCTGGGCTACGCGGCGAGCGATACGCTTTTTGGTGCGAGCGGGGCGGACAGCCTCTTCGGAGGTCAAGGCGACGATACGGCTTACGGCGGCAGTGGCGGCGATGCCACACTGGCGGGGCGTACGGGTCGGGACTTCCTTTTTGGAGACGAGGGAGATGATAGCAGTCTCTCGGGCGGGTCCAGGGCCGATGCGATCGATGGCGGTGAGGGCGCAGATGCCTACCTGTTCGGTGGTGTGGGCGATGACACCCTTTCCGGAAGCAGTGGCGCCGACAGCTTCTTCTACGGCAGTGGCGGCCTAGACACCCTCTTCGGCAACAGTGGTGCCGACAGCCGTCTCGAAGGCGGCAACAATGCCGATGTGATCGACGGCGGCGCGGGGCCGGATGCTTGGCTCATGGGGGAAAAGGCAAGCGATGTCATCTACGGTGGTGCCGGTGATGACAGCTACGCCTATGGCGCGCGGGCCAGCGACAAGGTTTATGGTGGAGTGGGGCTGGACGCTTTTTTCTACGGCGGTATCAGCCCCGACCGGTTGGACGGTGGCGCGGGCGACGACTTCTCCTTCAACGGAAAGGCCGGGAACGACTCCCTCTACGCCGGCAGCGGTAACGACTCCTTCTTTTTTGGCGAGGGAAAGAAGGACACGATCTTTGCCGGCAGCGGCGATGACGCCAGCTTCTACGGTGGTGGCGGGATCGACCGCATCTACGGTGACGCCGGCGCGGACAGGGGATTCTACGGTCGTAACGCCTCCGACAAGCTCTACGGCGGTAGCGGTGACGATAGCCTCTTCTATGGCGGCAACGACAACGATACGCTGTCTGGAGGCAGCGGTAGCGATGCTAGCCTTTTCGGTGCCAGCGGCCGCGACCGGCTCTACGGCGGCGCCGGTGTCGATTTCCTCTTCTTCGCCGATATCGGCTTGGACCAGATCGCCGGCGACGACGGTGCCGACTTCTCTCTCTTCGGAGGATCGGGCAAGGACACACTGACCGGCGACAGTGGCAACGACAGCTTCCTCTTCGGCGGATCGGGCGGTGATACCATCTCCGGTGGCGCCGGCAATGACGTGGGCCTCGATGGCGACGATGGCGACGACAGCGTCTCCGGTGACAATGGCGACGACGCTTTGCTCTACGGCGATTCCGGGGCCGACGTTCTTTCCGGTAACAGCGGTGCAGACAGTATCCTGAGAGGTGGTTCGGGCGCCGACACGCTCTCGGGCGGCGCGGGCGACGACGCTAGCCTGTTCGGCGAGGATGGCGACGACAGCCTCTCCGGCGACAGCGGTAAGGACCTGGTGGTCTACGGCGGGTCGGGAGGAGACGTTCTGTCGGGCGGCGCGGGGGACGATCTCTATTTCAATGGCGACAGCGGTGCCGACGTCCTCTCCGCCGGGGCTGGCAGCGATGGTACCTTCATCGGCGGGCTGGGGGCCGACACGATAGACGGCGGCGAGGGCGATGACTTCGGCTTCTTCGGCGGCAGCGGTCCTGACAGCCTGGCCGCCGGCAGCGGCGACGACTTCGGCTTCTACGGCGGATCGGGTGCCGATGTCATGTCCGGCGGCAGCGGAAACGATTCCTTCCTCCGTGGCGACGACGGTGACGACACACTGTCGGGCGACGACGGTGACGACACGCTTTACGGCGATGGCGGTGCCGACTCACTGAGTGGTGGGTCCGGCGTCGACACGCTGTTCGGCAGCAGCGGTGACGACGTCTTCGTCGTAGAGAGCCAGGGCGACCTGGTCTCCGGCGACCTCTTCAACGGGGGCAGCGGTGCCGACACCGTCGTGCTTGGCCCGGGCGTCACCATTCCGCCGGGCAGCACCCTTATCGATATCGAGGTCACCGTCATGATTTGAGACGACGTCCTTTTGCATTGGGGTCTTGGGCTTGCACGGCACTTTCTCTATCCTGTGCCCTCACCCTAGCAGGAGTGAGCCCATGGCCCTGATCTATGCCTATGACGATGTCGTGCCGGTGGTCGATCCCTCCGCCTTCGTCCATCCGGCCGCGGTCTTGATCGGCGACGTGATCGTCGGGCCGGGCTGCTACGTCGGGCCGGCCGCCTGCCTGCGCGGCGACTTCGGGCGCATCGTCATGGAGGAGGGCTCGAACCTGCAGGAGACCTGCGTGGTCCATGCCTTCCCCAACCTCGAGACGGTGATCGAGGCTGAGGGCCACATCGGCCACGGCGCGGTGCTGCATGGCTGCCGCGTGGGCAGGAACGCCATGGTCGGCATGAACGCCGTGGTGATGGACGAGGCGGTGATCGGCGAGAACGCCATCGTCGCCGCCATGGCCTTCGTCAAGGCCAAGGCCGAGATCCCGGCAGGGGCGCTCGCCGTCGGCTCGCCCGCCAAGGTCATCCGGCAGTTGAGCGAGCAGGAGATCGCCTGGAAGCGCGAGGGCACCGGCGTCTACCGCCGCCTCGCCGCCGAGGCGCACGAAAAACTGCGCCCGGCAGAGCCGCTGCCGGCCGTCGAACCCGGCCGCAAGCGCATCAAGGCGCCAGCCTACGACCCCCTCTTCGCGGCGCGGATCAAAGCGGAGGAGGAGTCGTGATCCTGGCTGAGGTCACCCGCAATAATGTGGCGGATGTGGATACAGATATAGGTGCTGTCCTTGGTAACTAATGTTTGGTAGTATTGGAATTGAGATGTAGATTTTCTTGTGTCATTGCGAGGAGCGATAGCGACGCGGCAATCTGATATGTAACCACCGGCGTTGAACACTGGATTGCCGCGCTTCGCTCGCAATGACGTCGATGGTGGACGCAAGTTCTGCTACGGTTACAGCGGTAATTCCCTGGACGGCGTGAGCGGCAGTGCTACCGCAGCACGGCAAGCCTCACGCCGACCCACCGCGAGCCACAGTGAAGCGGCGTCGATAGTCGCCCGGTGTCAGGCCCATCACCTTCTGGAAGACCTTGCGGAAGGCGCCGGGGTCCTCGTAGCCGACGCGCCAGGCGACCCTGTCGATGGTCTCGGCCGAGAGCTCCAGCATCTCGCGCGCCTTGCCGACGCGCAGCTGCTGCAGGTACGCGCTGGGCCTCAGGCCGGTGGCCTTGGCGAAGCGGCGCAGAAAGGTGCGCTCGCCCAAGCCGGCCGTGGCTGCCATCTGCGCCAAGCTCACCTTCTCGCCGCTCTTGGCCTGCAGCCAGTGCTGGGCCTTGAGGACGGCCGCATCGCCGTGCGTCAGGCGCGGCGCGAAGCAGTTGTAGAAGCGCTGCTCGCGCCCGGCGGGATCGACCAAGAAGAAGCGTGCGGTGGCCAGCATCACCGAGGGCCCGACCAGTCGGTCGACCAGCCGCAATCCCAGGTCGACCCAGGCCATGAGCCCGCCGGCGGTCATGATGTCGCCGTCGTCGACCACCAGCTTGTCGATCTCCAGGTGCACGGCGGGAAAGCGATCGGCGAAGTGCTCGGCCAAGGCCCAATGGGTGGTGGCCGGCCGGCCGTCGAGCAGGCCGGTCTCGGCCAGGAGGAAGGCGCCGGCGCAGACCGAGCAGAGCAGCGTTCCCTCGCCGTGCCTGCGCGCGATCCAGGCGGCGAGCGCGGCGTCCTCCGCCCCCGGCAGGCGGCCGGAGAGGCTGGGCGGCAAGATCAGCGCGGCCAGCGGCGTGCCCGGCTCTTCGGCCGCGCCGCTCTCGCCCCAGCGGCTGACGCTCAAATCGGGCGCCGGGCCGCCCCGCTCGGCCCGCATCCGATTGGCGGTTTCGAAGAGATCGGCCAGGCCGTAGACCGCCGAGGCCTGGGCGCCGGGATAGGCCAGGATGCCGATGCGTGTGGACTCGTCCAAGGGAGGCATCTGTCGGTTTCGACCCTCAATATGTCACTTCCGCCAATTGGCTTTGTCGCTCTTTCTCCCTAGCTTGTCCAGCGAAGGCAATTTAGGAGGAGATATCCCATGAGCAAGCGCGCCCTGGTCCTGATCGATATCCAGAACGACTACTTCCCCGGCGGGAAGTGGACCTTGAACGGCATGGAGCATGCCGCCGACAACGCCGCCAAGCTGATCGAGGCGGCCCGCGCCAAGGGCGATCTGGTGGTCCATGTCCACCACGAGTTCGCCAGCGCCGACGCGCCCTTCTTCGCCCCGGGCAGCGAGGGTGCGGCCATTCACCGGAAAGTGCAGCCCAAGGAGGGCGAGCCCAAGGTCTTGAAGCACAGCGTCAATGCCTTCAAGGACACCAACCTGAAGGAGCTCCTGGAGCAGAACGGCGTCGAGGAAGTGGTCATGGCCGGCGCCATGAGCCACATGTGCATCGACGGGGCCGCGCGGGCCGCCAGTGACCTGGGCTTTGCCGTCAACGTGGTGCACGACGCCTGCGCGACCCGCGATCTCGACTTCCAGGGCAAGACCATCCCGGCCGACGAGGTGCATGCCGCCTATATGTCGGCACTGGGTTTCGCCTACGCCAAGACGCCCTCGACCGAAGAGCTGTTGAAGAGCGAAGACTAAAGCAGATCGCAGTCGGATGAAGCCATCCGTCTGCGTGAAACTGCTTTATTTCCAAATCTGTAGAGCGGATTCACGCGATCAGGTCAGTTCACCTGACCGCGATCCGCTCTAGGCCAGCGTCGCCGGCGGGAATCCCAAGGTCTCCACAACTGGATTGCCGCCGGCGAGAGCCGCCACCCACTCGGATTCCAGGGCAAGCCTCGCTTGGGCGTCGGCCAGGCGCGTGCGCACTGTCGCCGGCGAGAGGACGATGAGGCCGTCGTCGTCGCCCATGATGAGGTCGCCGGGGCTCACCAGCCGTTCGCCGATCTTGACCGGGGCGTTCACCGAGCCCTTCTCGGCCGCGGTCGGTCCGCGCGGGGTCACGAAGCGGGTGAAGACGGAGAAATCGTCCCAGCCGGCCAAGGCTCCGACATCACGAATGGCGCCGTCACAGACCAGGCCGGCGCAGCCGCGTTTGTGCAGGAACCCGCCCAGAACCTCGCCGATCATCGCCGTCTCGCCATCGCCGCCGGCGGCGATCACCAGAACCTCGCCCGGACCGACCTGCTCCAAGGCATTGGGGACGGCGCCGAAGTCGGGCGGCTCGCAGAGCGCCGTCACCGCGCGGCCGAAGAGCTTCGGCTGCTTGCCCGCTGGATTGAGGGGGCGGATCAGGGCGTCCAGCTGCTCGCCCGGGACCAGGTCGACGGCAACGGCCACGGGAACCGCGCGCCAGCCCTCGATCTCCGCTTCGCTCAGGACATCGGCTCGGTTTGGGTGGATCGTAACGGTCATGTCAGCTCCTGTTGATCTGTCTTGAGCGAAGCGCCCACGCAGGACTGCGCGCTTTCCCCAGCTGCGACGGAAACAACCCCTATCCGAAACGCGTCGCTCCCGCCAACAAGCAACGTCATCAACTCAGTTTGCAAGAGAGAGCGAAGTCATCTCCGAGCCTGACGTTGATGTTGACGATGAGCTTTCCTATGCGAGGTGCTGCTCGGCGAAAGCTGCCGATAGGCTGTTCCCTTACTCCGCCGCCGCCTGGCGGTCGGTGTAGCCGGCCAGCTCGCCGCGGATGACGTAGCGCAGCAGGTCCACCACCTGCTCGGGCTCCGAGGCGACGGCCATGGCCGCACCGTCGACCTCCTTCAGCGCATGGGTCAAGGCCGCATCGTGCAGGACCACCAGCGGCTTCTCCAGGGCGGCGGCGAAGCCGGCATCGAAGGCGGCGTTCCACTGGCGGTACTTGTCGCCGAAGCGCACCACCACCAGGTCGGCCTCCTCGATCAGGGTGCGGGTGCGGATGGCATTCACCTTGGCGCCCTTGTGGTCGTGCCAGAACTTGTTCTCCTCCTGGCCCAGGATGGCGACCCCGCAGTCGTCGGAGGCCGCGTGATCGGTCACCGGCGAGGCAAACTCGACCGGCAGGCCGGCGGCCTCCGCCCCGGCGACGATGCGCTCGCGCCAGTCGGTGTGGATCTCGCCGGAGAGGTAGACGGTCCAGCTGCGGTCAGGGGTGTGTGCGCTTGGCATGGCGATGGCTCTTTCCTTGTCGGTTGGCTTGCCGATGACGGTAGGGCGACTGAACGGGACCTCGGCATGGCAAAGGGATGCGGGTGTGTTAGGTCCTAGTTAGGTGCGGGGGGGCCGCAGTGCAAAGCGCTACGATAGGGGATGAGATGACTTTCGACTACACCGCAATGGGCTTTTACACATTCGACTGCCTGGGCCGACCGGTCTCCGCCATTCCCGACGGCGGCGAGACCGCCTTCATCGACGAGGTGGCGCTGGCGGTCTCCGGCACCGCCGGCTGTGCCGCCATCGTCGCCGCCAAGCATGGCTTGAAGGTGCAGGCCGTCGGCGGTGTGGGCCCGGACCCCATGGGCGAGTGGGTGCTGCAGCGCCTGGACTCCTTCGGCATCGACCGCACCCGGATGGAGCGCTGCCCAGACCATGCCACCTCGACCTCCATGGTCCTGACGCGCGCCGACGGCAGCCGGCCGGTCCTGCACAAGCGCGGCGCCACGGCCGGCTTCACCGTCACCGACGCGGACCTGGACCGCGTGCTCGACACCAAGATCCTGCATGTCGGCGGCGTCGGCCTGATGGACCGCATGGACCGGGGCCGCACGGCCGAGGTCATGCAGGCCGCCAAGGCCAAGGGCTGCGTAACCACCCTGGACGTCTTCGCCGCCAGCGCCGAGGACATCACGCTGGTAGGACCCCTCTTACCCTTTACCGATTATTTCCTGCCCTCCAGAGAGGAGGCCATCGCGCTGACGGGCCTGATCGACGAGGAGGCGATCGCCCGCGCCTTGCTGGACCAGGGCGCCGGCTGCGTGGTCCTCACCCTGGGCGCCGACGGCGCAAAGTACCGCCACAGCGACGGCACCTCCTTCGACCAACCGGCCTTCGCCGTCGAGGTAGTCTGCTCCTGCGGCTGCGGCGACTGCTTCGACGCCGGCTTTGCGACGGGCCTCCATCTGGGGCTCTCGGCGGAGGAGAGCGTGCGGCTGGGCCAGGCGGCTTCGGCGCAGAAGCTGACGGGGCTGGGCGCTCAAGCCGGGGTGGTGTCGCTGGAGGAGACGGTGGCGTTTATGGGGAGGGCGGGTTTGAGAAGGGGGTGAAGGGTGGGAGTTCCGCCAATGTGAACGGTCCCAGAATCGTCTTGCCACATATTGGCAGGTATCAACTCCGTACCCTGTTCTGTTTTGGGGCCTACATCGGCGAATGGACGAAACGGGCTATTCTCCGGCCTGAATGCGACACTTCATTGTTTCGCGATACATCCAATTGCAGATACCAAGCCAATAATACCGTTACGGTGGCAGTTAGTCTTCGTGAATCGCTTTTTGCGCTAGAGAGCGCTTTCTGGGACGCTGGCGGAAGCGCAAGCTCAAAACCGATTGGGTGCAAGAGATGACCAGTGTATCCACCGGCGACAAATGCGATGAGCTCGAATCGGCCAATGAGTACGAACCCAACGAACACGACGACCAATTGCTCGATCCGAGTTCACGTCTCAGGACTATATCGCCGCCAGACATGCTCTCATAATGCTAGACGATCTGAAGCGAGTCCCATTGGCCGCCGGCTTGAGGATTCCAGGCACCGTGCCTGCGAAGTAAACGGTGCGTGACCTGTCAGGCTTATCCCGCAGGGTCTCACTCCATCTGCATCAGCTTGAAGGTGATGACGTCGCCATCTTCCACCCGAACACCGCCGAATGGGGTGACGCTGACGTCGGTCACGCGACGCAGGTCGGAGACGGCACGCTCGTTGACCCAAACACCCCAGACCTGCCCCTCCCCATCACCGACGCCGTCGATCGACTTGACCCGGCCCACCTCTCTGCCACCGCGGTCGATGAAGGTAGATTCGAACTCGTAAGCGAGGCCGGGAGACACCTCGGCTGCCGCGTCGAGCGCTTGAGTAACCGACTTTTCCAGTGATAGCGGTACTTTGGCGAAGGTCTTGGTGACGCCGTTGCTGAAATCGACGTGAATGGTGACAGACATGGGCCTTCTCCATCGCTTTCTGCCCGCCCACCGAAAAGGCTACGCCAAAGAGGGAAGGCTCACAAGGGCGGGAACTTGCCGTCAGCGGTGGCCGGCATTGGAACCGGACCTGGAACAGCCGTCTGAGTGGAAGCCGCTCCCTGATCGGGAGGCTCTTTGTCTAATGGTAGCGCGCGCAGCGCCCGATCCTTCGGTCAAGCCGAAGGATGATGCTTGGGGGGTGTGTTGCAATGCGGCGAAACCAAACTGCAGGACATGGAAACGCGGGGCCTCGGGGGCAGTATCGCTGCCTCTGGCGAGGACCTCCACGACACTGCCGACTGGCCCTTAGAGCCCAGCAACACGGCCATAATCTACCCACCGAGACGCACGCGGCGGCGGGCCTCCGGCAACAAACGTCACACTTGTGATCTTGACCTCCTTTCGCCACCCAGCGATAGTTGAAGCCAAGCAGGGGCGCCCGGTCGGGCAGCCGAAGAGGCTTGCCATTCCTCCGGCCGCTAGAGGAAGACAAGCGAGGGAGCGTGTTCATGACAGGCACGAACACCATCATCACCGGCACGGAGAATGACGACACCCTCTTTGGCAGCAACTACACCGCCAAAATAAACGGACTCGGCGGCAACGATACCTTGAGCGGTGAGACCGGGGACGACAGGGTCTTCGGCGGCGTAGCTGACGACCTGCTCTATGGTGGATTGGAGCGGGACAGCCTCCATGGCGAAAACGGAGCTGACATCGCGGACGGCGGCAGCGGGTTTGACTACCTAAGGGGCGGTGCCGGAAGTGACCGGCTATCCGGAAAGAGCGGAAATGACCGCATCCTGGGCAACGGAGGGGACGATGTTGCGAGAGGGGGCGCCGGAAACGACAATCTAGACGGCAACACGGGATCCGATCGCTTGTCCGGCGGCCATGGCAATGATGGGATCCAGGGTCGAGACGGGGACGACTTTGCCAGGGGCGACCGCGGGAACGACAATCTGGACGGTGCGCAGGGTGATGACAGTCTCTTCGGTGGCCTCGACAACGACAGAGCCGAAGGCGGAGCGGGTGATGACTTGCTCTACGGTGATGCCGGAAGTGATAACCTCAGCGGCGACAATGGATATGACCTCGCATACGGCGGTAGCGGGCCGGATGTCCTCAATGGAGGGGCCAATTCTGACCTACTATTCGGCGGGACCGGACCTGACCGGATTCACGGCAATGCGGGAGACGACGTCGGGAGAGGTGGTGCGGATAACGACGTCTTGGAGGGGCACACGGGTTCCGACGATCTATCCGGCGGCCCGGGCAATGATCGGATCGAGGCCGGACAGGGTGTCGATGTGGTGACGGGAGATGACGGGAACGACGACATTGAGGGGATGGAGGGCGATGACAGCCTGTTCGGCGGCCTCAACAACGACAACCTCCGGGGGATGCAAGGCGACGACAGCCTCTTTGGTGGTGACGAGAGAGACAACGTTATTGGCGGAGCGGGTGTCGACTTGCTTTATAGTGGGGCGGGGAATGATTTCGTCCGCGGCAACTACGGAGATGACATCGCCTACGGGGGTAGCGGGTCCGACAAAATGAAGGGCGATGCCAACAGCGACCAACTGTTTGGTGGAAGCGGTGAAGACGATATCTACGGCAATGTGGGAGACGACATTGGGAGAGGAGGCGCGGGCGACGACACCCTGAAAGGCGCCGACGGATCTGACATGCTGTTCGGTGGAGAAGGGATCGATCGCGCCGGCGGCAACGAGGGAAACGACTTTGTCTACGGCGGCCAAGGGGATGATAGCCTTATTGGTGGCAGCGGCAGTGACAGCTTGTTTGGCGACGGCAACGGCGACGGCCTGCACGGCGGAAGTGGCGTAGACCAACTCTATGGTGGGCTGAGCGACGATCGTCTCGCAGGAAACGATCAGGACGATCATCTGTTCGGAGGCGCCTCGGCCGATAGCCTGTTCGGCGGCGATGGTATCGACAGTCTTCTGGGCGAGGCGGGGCAGGACAGCCTCTACGGCGGCGAGGGATCCGACCATCTTGTCGGCGGAGGTGGGTCCGACGGGCTGCAAGGGGCAGCCGGCGACGACTTCGCCTCCGGGGGCAACGGCGACGATGTCGTCAGGGGCGGCGAAGGGTCCGACGCGGTCTTTGGCCGTGGTGGCGACGACGATCTCTACGGCGGCCAAGAGAGCGACGTTGCCTACGGAGGCTCTGGCGACGACGCCGTCTTCGGCGGGGCCGGCGCGGACAGCCTCTTCGGCGGCACGGGGGTCGACAGCCTCTATGGTGGCGAGGCGAACGATGTCTTCGAAGTCGGCGCTCAAGCCGAGCTGGAGGCAGGCGACCTCTTCAACGGGGGTGCGGGGACCGACACCCTGATCCTCGGCGGCGGCACGACCTTGCCGGCCGACGTGACACTAAACAGCGTGGAAATAACGCTTTATGCCTAATGGGGAGCAGGTTTCCGGGGGCGGCGAGGGCTCGATTGCCCCCACCCCAACATGGCAAAAAGAGGAAACAAGGGAAGAGCAGTGATGACAGGCGCCAACACCATCATAGTCGGCACCGATGGCGACGACACCCTCTTCGGCAGCAACTACACCGCGACCATTCGTGGACTGAGCGGCAACGACACGCTGAGCGGTGAAACCGGCAACGACCGCCTCCTCGGCAGAAGCGGTCTTGATCGCCTCTTTGGCGGTTTGGGAGACGATAACGTCAATGGCGCTGAGGGTGATGACGTCATTGACGGCGGAGATGGTCGCGATTGGCTGAAGGGCGAAGGCGGCTCCGATCTCCTCTACGGTGGAGTTGAGAGAGATAGCCTCGTTGGTGGTGATGGGGACGATCTCCTCCATGGCGGCGAAGAGAACGATATGTTGGAGGGAGGGGGCAGCCCTGATTTCATGTACGGTGGTCAAGGGGCAGATCGCATCAACGGTGGCGAGGGAGACGACTTCCAAGAAGGTGGCGAAGACGACGACGGGCTGTTGGGAGGTGGCGGTCGCGACCTCTTGTACGGCGGCCAAGGCGATGATCGCATCAGCGGTAGCGACGGGGTCGACTTCTCCGAGGGCGGCGAGGGGAACGACGTACTAGAGGGTGGTGGCGAGCTCGATCTCTTGTACGGAGGCCATGGGTCTGACCGCATCGAAGGCGGCGAGGGAGACGACCTTGCGGATGGCGGAGAGGATAGCGATGCGTTGCGGGGCGAAGGCGGATCCGACCTTTTGTACGGCGGAAGCGGTGATGACGCCCTTGATGGCGGCGCAGGAGACGACCTCGCGGAAGGTGGCGCTGAGAACGATCGGGTGACTGGTCGCGGCGGCGCTGATCGGGTGTATGGTGGAAGCGGTAACGATGTCCTTGATGGCGGTGATGGAGACGACTTCGCGGAAGGTGGCCAGGAGAATGACCGGCTGAACGGTCACGACGGGGTTGACCTTTTGTATGGCGATGCCGGGAATGATAACCTCGGTGGCGGTACCGGAGACGATACCGCCGAAGGTGGCGAAGGAAACGACGGGTTGCGCGGCAACGATGGATCCGATCTCCTCTATGGAGGAGGCGGGAATGATGTTCTGAATGGTGGTAGCGGCGTCGATCTCTTGTATGCAGGCCAAGGAAACGATCGCATCATGGGCCGTGACGGAGACGACCGTGGCGAAGGTGGGAGGGGAAATGACGTTCTGGAGGGACGTAGCGGCCTTGATCTCTTGTACGGCGGCGACGGGACTGACCGCATCAAAGGCGGCGAGGGAGATGACCTGGCGGATGGCGGAGAGGAGAACGATAGGCTGCAGGGCGAAGGCGGGTCTGATCTCCTGTATGGCGGGCTCGGAAGAGATGATCTCGACGGCGGTGACGGAGACGACTTCGCTGAGGGTGGCGGTGAAAGAGACCGCCTCTACGGGGTCAATGGCAATGATACGCTCTTCGGTGGTTCCTCGGACGACAAGGTGATCGGTCACTCGGGTGCCGACAGACTCTACGGCGGTGACGGAAGCGACCACCTGACAGGACTCTCGCAAGGCGATTTCCTGTCAGGTGGTGCCGGAGCTGACGACTTGGAGGGGGGTGGTGGTGACGACAACCTCCTCGGAGATGCCGGGAGTGATCAACTCCATGGACGTAGCGGTGCTGATCGGCTGATTGGCGGAGGTGGTGACGACAGCCTCTTCGGCCGGAGCGGTGACGACTTTCTGGCTGGCGGTGCCGCGGAGGACCGATTGCAAGGCGGTGTCGGCGAGGATCGACTGGTTGGCGCAGCCGGCGACGACCTCCTCGAGGGGGAAGCAGGAGACGATGACCTCGCCGGAGGTCTGGGCCTCGATACTCTAAGAGGACAAGGTGGGGTTGACCATCTGGTTGGCGACGAGGACTCCGACAGCCTCTTCGGCGGTGGGCATAACGACAGCCTCTTTGGTGGGGCGGACAATGACGACCTCTTTGGCGATACCGGCAATGACCGGTTGTATGGTGGATCCGGCATTGATTCGCTCAATGGCGGAATTGGTGCCGACGAGCTCGTCGGGGGAGACGATAGAGATCGCCTTTACGGTGAGGAGAGCGATGATCGCTTGTTCGGCGGAAGCGCGGGCGACAGGCTTTATGGTGGAAGCGGCGATGACTGGCTCTATGGCGGCCTCAATCGTGATTCCATCGATGCGGGAAGCGGCGACGATCAGGCTTTCGGTGGCGATGCGCGCGACACCTTGGAGGGTGATGGCGGTGACGACAGTCTTTACGGTGGCAGCGCAGGAGATGAACTGCACGGCGGTATTGGTGGCGACCATGTGGTGGGCGACGCTGGTGATGACCGGGTCTTCGGGGGCGACGGCAACGACGATCTCGACGGCGGCCATGGGCGTGACAGCATCTATGGTGGCTCCGGCGACGATGTTGCCTTCGGTAGAGCTGGCTCGGATGGCCTCTTCGGCGGCACGGGGATCGACAGCCTCTACGGCGGCGAGGCGGACGATGTCTTCGGGGTCGAAGCTCAAGCCGAGCTGGAGGCAGGCGATCTCTTTGACGGTGGTGCGGGGACCGACACCTTGATCCTCGGCGGCGGCACGACCTTGCCGGCCGACGCCACGCTCGTGGGTGTTGAGGTTACCTTGTATGTTTAGCGAGGCTGGCGCCCTCCACCTAGGGGCCTGGCTAGTGCCCGCCACGAAGGCCTGGATCGGGCCATTGCCTCCCTGCTAACGTCGGGCCTCGTCCTGCGCTCGAAGGGAGGGATCGATGACAGTTCTGGAGCCCGCCGACTGGAGCTTTCCCGTGCCTATCCGCTATGGGCCGGGAAGGATTGCGGAGCTGGCCGATGTTTGCCGCGGCGCGGGCCTCAGCCGGCCGCTGGTCGTGACCGATCGCGGATCCAGGGACCTGCCCTTCATCGGTCGGATCGGTGAGAGTCTGAGAGGCGAGGGCCTGGAGAGCGGGCTCTTCGCCGACTTTAGCCCCAACCCCACCGACAGCGAAGCGCTGGCCGGCAAGCTGGCCTTCGAGGCGGGCGGGCACGACGGGGTGATTGCCGTCGGCGGTGGCTCGGGCATGGATGGCGGCAAGGCGGTCAGTCTGATCGCCGGGCGCGAGGATCCCTTGTGGGACTTCGACTATGACCGCAAGCCGCCGGAGGCCGCCGGTTTCGCGCCTTTGATCTGCGTGCCGACCACGGCCGGCACCGGGGCCGAGACCGAGAGCACCGGCATGATCACCGACAGCGAGCGTGGCGTTAAGGGCTGCATCTGGCATCCGGCGCAAAGGCCGGTGGCGGCGATCCTGGATCCGGAACTCACAGTGGGCCTGCCGCGCAGTCTCACCGCCTGGACCGGCTTGGATGCGCTGGTCCATGCGGTGGAGGCTTACTCAGTTCCGGCCTTCCATCCGCTTTGCGATGGTGCGGCCTTGGAGGCCTTACGGTTGATCGGCGGCGCCTTGACGACCGCCGTCGAGGAGCCGCGGAACCTGGAAGCGCGCGGTGCCATGCTGGTCGGCTCCTGCCTCGCAGGGGTCTCCTTCTTGAAGGGCCTCGGCATGGTGCACGCCATCAGTCACATGGTGGGCGCTGTCTTCGACACGCATCATGGCCTCACCAACGCCATCGTTCTACCGGCCATCCTGCGCTTCAACCAGGCGGCGATTGCGGCAAAGGTGCCGGCGATAAGCGCGGCGCTTGGCTTCCAAAGCCGCGATTCAGGAGGCTTCCAGACTGAGGTCGAGGGCTTGCTCGACCGGCTGGAGATTCCACGCGGTCTCGGCGAGATCGGCGTCCTGCCGAACGCGGCGGCGGAGTTGGCGGAGAAGGCGAGCCGCGATCCGGCAGCACTCACCAATCCCCGCCAGGCTAGCGTGGCAGAAATCGAAGCGCTTGTACGGGAGGCCGTGGCGGGGGCGCGATGAGTTCCCTTCGCGCCGTCGTCCCCAAAGTATCGTCACCGTCATCGCGAACGAAGCGCGGTGATCCAGTGTCTAAATTCGAAATCTTTTGCGCTGGATTGCTTCGTCGCTACTGCTCCTCGCAATGACATGCACGCAAGGATCAGACAGGTTTATTACAGGAAACCACTAATAGACCCTCGTCACCGACAGGCGCCTCAATCGCCGAAAATCGAGCGGCGGCGAGCGACCTTGTCGGGGATGCGATCCGCTTCGCCGCCCTGGCGCAGCTCGGGAATCACCCACTGGGCGCGGTCTCGCAGGATGGCGCGATAGAGCGCCATGTTGCCGGGATCGGTGTAGTAGTACCAGTGATCCCAGACGGCGGCTGGATTGTCGCCGGTCACGGTGAGGCCGCGCTTGTCCTTCATCCACCGCTGCAGCTTGACGCCGTCGATCTGCAAATCCAGCCAGGTTGGGCCAAGGCTGTCGGGGTTCTCGACGTCCAGGCCATTGTGGCCGATGACGTTGGAGTTGCCGAAGGTGATGGGGCCGAAGTTCTCAGCCAATTTGTCCAGCACGTCGTTCTCGCGGCTGACGACGTTGTAGAAGCTGAGCGCCTCTCCCATCTCGACGCCGTGCAGGCGCCGCAGCATGAGTCTCGCTTCCACCACGTATTCCGAGCCGCCGAGGGTCACGACGCGATCGAGGCGGGCCAGCAGGTCGAGCCGGCCGTGCTTGGCGGCCAGCGCGATCATGCGGACCACCACCCGGCTGCCCAGGCTGTGGCAGAGGATGTCGATCTTCTTCCCCGCCGGCAGGAAGAGGTCGAGAAGGTGCAGCACGGTCAGGAGATTCCAGGCCGCCGGCTCGGCATTGTCGTAGGCGCGAGCATAAAAATTCTTGCCGGTGCTGATGAGCGAGGCCGCGATGCCCGGGCGCGAATGCCAGCCGAAGGCCACGGCCAGGCCGTCGCCGCCGTCGTTGTCGTCGGCCTGGAAGCCTAAGCCCAAGGGCCAGCTGGTGGTGTGGTCGCGGATCTCGTCCTGCAGGTCGCTTTCTTTGAAATGGTAGAGGCGCGCATGGGGGTTGTCGCTGTCGGCCGGGTCGGGGCTGACGCTGTCGCGCGGGTCGAAGAGGAAGCCGTGCACCATGATCACCACCGGCCCGTCGCCCAAGGACTGAACCGCTGGCCGCACCAGCGAGTCCATCAGGTGATAGAGGTCGGAGGTGTCTCGGGGAAAGCCGCGCCGGTCAAGCTCCCGCCAGTCCAGAGGGCCGCTGCCGGGATGAACCGTCGGCAAGCCGCCGGCGGGGCTGTCGGGTTCCCGATAGCGTTCCGTCTGCCCCGTGCGCGAACTGCGCTGGTAGGGACCATGGACGAAGGCGCCATCGCTCCTGACGCCATGGATGGCCTGCTTGAGGGCGGAGAGTCGGATAATCGACATTGTTGATTCTCATTCTACCGATAAGACGGACTCCGAGTTCCAGTATTCAATTTATAGGAGTGGATGTCAACGGACGCCTTTGTGACGGGAGCAAAATAGGAGCCGAAGAGAAGGCTTGCGCCGGTTGTCACGCGTCGGCATTTGGCGGGCGCCGGCCAATCAGGTAGCTGTGCGTTCCGGTGAAGACCTGAAGGCTGTCTTGATTCCAGACCTCTGCCTTAAGCACCAGGATGCCGGTCGTCTTCTGCGGCTGGATCTCTGCGACGCTCAGGAGGGGGTAGAGGGTATCCCCGGCATAGACCGGCTGCAGCATCTTGCCGGAGATCTCCAGAAGGCCGAGCAGGCTGTCGGCCACCTGGTGGGGGAAGGTGCCGGCACCGGCTGCGGTCTGGATCAGGACCTGCATACCATGGGCCAAGAGGCTCCTGTGACCCCTGGCACGGCAGTATTCGACGTCGTAGTGGATGGGGTCGTTGTCGCCCGAGGCCAGCTGGAAGGCGGCGAAGATCGCCTCGGTCATGGTGCGCGAGGGGATGTAGAAGGTCTCGCCGATCTGGAAGTCCTCCAGGTAGCGGCTGGGTCCATAGCGGTGGTCCCGTTTCACGTCGAACTCTTGGTTGTCGTCGGTCATGCGACAGCCTCCGAAGCGATGTAGCTAGTCGGCATCGGAAGGACCTTGCCGCCAACGGGGGGCGCGCTTCTCGATGAAAGCCTTAAGTCCCTCTTGAGCGTCGGGCGTCGTGGCGACGTTGCAGAAATCCTCCACCGCGTTGGCCACGCTGCGGCGGTAGTCCAGATCGTTCGTGCGCATGAAGGCTGCGCGCCCCAATCGCATCGCCGTCGGTGATTTGCCGGCGAAGGTGGCAGCGCATTCTCGCGCTTTGGAGAGCAGCGCGTCGGCCGGCACCACGTCGGTGACCAGCCCGAGGGAGGCTGCTTCCGCTGCCCCGAAGCTGCGCCCGGTGAACAGCAGCTCGAAGGCGCGGTAGCGGCCGACGATGCGCGGCAGGTGGGCGAAATGGATGGCGGGCAGCAATCCCAGATCGATCTCCGGATAGCCGAAGGTTGCGTCTTCTGCGGCAAGGATGACATCGCTAGAGATGGCCAAGGTCATGCCGCCGCCGCGCGCCGCGCCGTTGATCGCTGCGATCGTGGGCTTGCCCATTTTGTACTGTATGTCCCAGAGGTCGATGTAGAGCTTCTGCAGGAAGGAACGCACCTCGTGGCCGGGCTTGCCCAGCAGAATGTCGAGATCAAGGCCCGCGCAGAACACCTTGGGCAATGCGCTGCGCAGGATGACGGCGCGCACCGCCTCGTCATCGGCGGCCTGCCGCAGACCAGCCAGGATCTCGTCCAGGAAGGCAAGGCTGAAGGCATTGGCCGGCGGACGATTCAGCACGATCTCCGCGATCCGGTTCGAAACGGAGTAGGTTGCGGGTCTTGTCTCGTTCATTCGCCTGTCCGCTCTGCCTGCCCAGCTCTCACAATGCCACGCGCAGCCAAATCCTCGATGGCCCATTGATCATAGCCGGCCTCGGCGAGGATTTCCGCAGTCTGCTCGCCGAGCATGGGGGGCGGATTGGGAGATCCGCGCGCATCCCGGTCGAAGAGGACCGGGAAGCCGATCTGCTTGAGCTCGCCAAGAACGGGATGCCGGCTTGTGGTGACGAGACCGCGCGCTGCGACTTGCGGGTGGTCCAATGCGGCATCGAGGTTTTGGATCGGTGCAGAAGGGATGCCTGCGTCGGCGAAGAGGGCCAGCCAGTGTTGGACCGGCTGGCTGCTCAACACGCCTTGAACCAGACTTGCAGTCTCGGCCATGTTCTCGACACGCGCCTCATTGCTCGCGAAACGCGGATCGTCCGCACTGTCGCCTAGGCCCAGCAACGCGCAAAGCCGCCGCCACTGCGCATCGTTGCCGGCGCCGACCATCAGGTTTCCGTCGGACGCGTGAAAGGCCTGATAGGGCGCCAGGGCAGGATGTGCCGTTCCCATTCGTTCAGGCACTAGACCGGTCGTCCAGTAGTTCTGCGCCAGATAGCCCAGCATGGCCATGGCGCTATCCAGCAGGCAAAGCTCGACGTGGCTGCCCTTGCCCGTCCGCTTGCGTTCCTGCAGGGCTGAGAGGATGCCGATGACGCCGAAGAGGCCGGTGCTCATGTCGACCGGTGAGAAGCTGACGCGCGTGAAGGTGCCGCCCGCCTCGCCCATGGTCGAGATCATGCCGCTGAAGGCCTGCAGCATCACGTCGTAGCCCGGCTGCCCGCCGAGGGGACCCTCCTGGCCGAAGCCTGAGATCTCGGCGTAGATCAGCCGGTCGTTCAAAGCGCTAAGGCTCTCGTAGTCGATGGCGAGTTTCTTTGCCGTGCTGCCCTTGAAGCTCTGCAGCACGATATCGGCGGTCTTCACCAGCCCGTGCACGATGGCCCGTCCTTCGTTGGTCTTCAGGTCGACGGCAAGGGAGCGCTTGTTGCGGTTGAAGGCCAGGAAGGTGGAGGACTGTCCTTCTTTCTGCGGTGACCAGCTGCGCGTGTCGTCTCCGCCGGTAACCGGCTCCACCTTGATGACGTCGGCGCCGAGGTCGCCCAGGATCTGGCCGCAGAAAGGACCGGCGAAAATCTTGCTGAGATCGATGACTTTCAGGCCGCGAAGGGGCTGCATGTGGTGTTGCTCGCTCTTTTCTCGGTGTGAGAAGACACGATTCGGCGGGATCAGGATAGGTACCGATATGCCGCCGGCAAAGGGCGCGCTGCTGGACGTAGTTTCGGGGCCGCGCTATGAGTCTGATGCGAACGGGTCTTGATCCTGTTCGCCAGCGACTGCACTACTGTAGCCATCAGTTAGTCTTGGAGACACTTCGCGTAACGTGTACTCTGCGCTCTACATCCTCGCTCGATTGATGAATCGATACAAAGACTGGTTGTCCCGTGTGCCAAGCAGAGCGCACACTATTTTGTTATCTACGGTTATCTCTGGAATGATTCTGTCGATAGCTCAAGGATTTCTTCCGGAGATTCAAGAAGCGATGCCGCTTTGGCTGAAGAATTTATTTGGTGTGCTCTTGGGTTTCCTGCTTCTAGGATTGCTGCCGTTCTTTTTGTTGACGTTTATCATGTCCAACAAATATCTGTCATCCTGGTGGGAAAATAGTCTTCTGAATAAACACCTTGAGGACAAAAGCTACAGAGCAATTCGATCGTACGAGAAAAATCACAAGCAGCGATAACTTCGCCGTTCCTTTATTATGACATTCTCACTGCTTATCAATAACACGTCGTCCTCCGACTTGATCGGAGGACCACTCTCCGCTTGCCCACTGTTTGTGCGTGCGGCACCTGATCCTCCGGTCAAGCCGAAGGAAGACGTTGGGAGGGTGCTGGACAAGAAGCGGTTAGGTTTTGGCTAAGGAGGTCAGGGTCGCAGTGAATGTCTGAAAAGACCCCTGTTCACCGACACTCCTTCCGCCGGGTTTGATGCGCTTCCTGCCAAGAGTGCGAGCGGTGAAGGTAGCGGCACTACTCCGCTCCAACCGCCTTCACACCCTCCAGAATCAAGGTGGTCGCCAAATCGGCGTAGTCTTCGCGGGTGATGGGGCCGTCGGGGCGGAACCAGAGGTAGACCCAGTTCAGCATGCCGAAGAGCGACATGGTCGCGGGCTTCAGGAAGGGGCGTTCGCCCTCCAGTGCCGGGTTGACGGCCAGCAGAACGGCGGAGAAGCGACCGACCAATTGGCGCTCCAGGGCGCGCAGCTCGTCGGCCAGCTCGGTCGGCAAGGTCGGCATGGCGTTGATCTGCACGCGGTGCTCGTCGTCGGCGCCGCGGTAGAGCTCCAGCAGTTCGCCGATCAGAAGGCGCAGGCGGCGTTCGGGCGGTAGCTCGGGGTCGTCGACTGCGTCGAGTGCGCTGTTCAATTCCTCCAGATGGGTGCGGATGATGTCGAAGAGCAGTTGGTCCTTGCTGTCGTAGTAGTGATAGAGCAGGGCCTTGGAGACACCGCACTCGGCCGCCACGCTGGCGATCGAGGCGCGGTCGTAGCCCTGGGCGGCGAAAAGCTGGGTCGCGGTCTTGAGGATGGTGCGACGCTTCTGGTCGTAGTCCTGCGCTCTGGGCCGCGCCATGGGGCCTAGTCCTTGCCGCGCAGGTCGACGACCCGCTTGGCCTTGCCGAGCGAGCGCTCGATCGAGCCGGGATCGCCGACGGTGATCTCGACGCTGACGCCGATGACGCTTTTCACGTGGTGCTTCAACTCGGCAGCCGCCGCCGCCCGGGCCTCGGGCGCGCTTTGGCTCTCGCTGCACTCGCTTCGGATCGTCAGCACGTCCATGCGGCCCTTGCGGGTGAGCTCGATGAAGAAGTGCGGGGCGAGGCCTGCGCACTTCAGGATCTGCTCTTCGATCTGGGTCGGGAAGATATTGACGCCGCGCAGGATGATCATGTCGTCGGAGCGGCCGGTGACCTTCTCCATCCGCCGCATGGAGCGCGCCGTGCCCGGCAAGAGGCGCGTCAGGTCGCGGGTGCGGTAGCGGATGATCGGGAAGGCTTCTTTGGTGAGGGAAGTGAAGACCAGCTCGCCCTTCTCCCCGTCGGGCAGGACCGCGCCGGTCTCGGGATCGATGACTTCCGGGTAGAAGTGGTCCTCCCAGATGTGCAGGCCGTCCTTGGTCTCGACGCACTCGCAGGCCACGCCCGGGCCGATCACCTCCGAGAGGCCGTAGATGTCGACGGCATGCATGTCGAAGGCCTGCTCGATCTCCAGGCGCATGGCGTTGGTCCAGGGCTCGGCGCCGAAGATGCCCACGGCCAAAGAGGTCTCGCGCGGGTCGATGCCTTGCGCGTTGAAGTGATCGAGGATGGAGAGCGCGTAGGAGGGCGTCACCATGATGACCCGCGGCTTGAAATCCTGGATCAGGGTCACCTGCCGCTCGGTCATGCCGCCGGAGACCGGCACCACGGTGCAGCCCAGGGCCTCGGCCCCATAGTGCGCGCCCAGACCGCCGGTGAAGAGGCCATAGCCGTAGGCGACATGGATGATGTCGCCGGCCCGGCCGCCGGAGGCGCGGATCGAGCGGGCGACGACCGAGGCCCACATTTCGACGTCGGCCTTGGTGTAGCCCACCACCGTGGGCTTGCCGGTGGTGCCTGAGGAGGCGTGCAGGCGGGCCAGCTTCTCCTGCGGCACGGCAAACATGCCGAAGGGATAGTTCTCGCGCAGGTCCTGCTTCACGGTGAAGGGGAACTTGGCCAGGTCGGCCAGCGTCGCCAGATCGTCCGGGTGGACGCCGGCGGCGTCGAATTTGGCCTTGTAGACCGGAGCATTCGTGTAGGCGTGCGCCAAGGTGGCCTTCAGGCGCTGCAGCTGCAGGGCGGTGATCTCGTCGCGCGAGGCGGTCTCTATCGGCTCCAGGTCGCCGGGCTTGGGCGAAAGGTCTTCCATGGGCTGGTTCCTCTTGCTTATTCTTGCTCCCGGTCAGGCGGGGTCGGGCAGGTGGGTGCCCTTCACATTGCGCGAATGGCCGCGGAAGCTGGCGATCATCTTGCCGTCTTGGTTGGTGACCGTGACGTCGTAGATGCCGCTGCGGCCATAGCGGGTGAGCTCAACGGCCTCGGCGGTCAATCGGTCGCCGGCGAAGGCCGGTGCAATGAAGGTCACCGAGGCATGCTGGGCCACATAGCGCTGGTTGTAGCTGTTGCAGGCAAAGGCGAAGGCGGAATCGGCGAGCGTGAAGATGTAGCCGCCGTGGCAGGTCTTGTGGCCTTGGCAGAAGGCGTCGGTGACCGGCATGGAGAGGCGCGCGCGGCCCGGTGCGATGGCGTCCAAGGTCATGCCCAGGGTCCGAGAGGCGGTGTCCTCCTGCCACATGGCGGCGCTGGCAGCCTCGGCCAGCGCTTGCGGGTCGGATCGGTCCATCAAGGCATTCCGGTGAAGTTGGGCGCGCGCTTTTCCATGAAGGCGGCCACGCCCTCGGCATAGTCGGCACTGCGCCCGGCCTCGCGCTGCAGGTCGCGCTCAAGGTCCAGCTGGAGGTTCAGCGTGTGGGTGGAGGCCTCGTGGGTGGCCCGCTTGATCAGGCCCAGCGCGTAGGTCGGCCCCTCGGCCAGCGCGGAGGCAAGCGCACGCGCCTCCTCCATCAGGGAGTCGTCCTCGACCGCCTTCCAGATCAGGCCCCATTCGGCTGCCAGCTCGGCGCTCAAGGGGGCGCCGGTCATGGCCAGCGCCTTGGCGCGGGCCTCGCCCAGAAGACGGACCAAGGTCCAGGTGCCGCCGGAATCGGGGATGAGGCCGATCTTCACGAAGGCCTGGATGAACTTGGCCGACTTGGCCGCCAGCACGATGTCGCAGGCCAAGGCCACGTTGGCCCCGGCGCCGGCCGCGACACCGTTGACTGCGCAGACGATCGGCTTCTCGAGAGAGCGCATCAGGCGGATCAAGGGATTGTAGAGCGTCTCCAAGGTATCGCCGATGTCGGCGTCGGGAGAGACGGCCGGGTCAGCCAGATCCTGGCCGGCGCAGAAACCGCGCCCGGCGCCGGTCAGCAGAATTGCGCGACAGTCCTCGTCGTCATGCGCTTCGCCCAGGGCGACTTGCAAGGCGCCGTTCATCTCGGCGGTGAAGGCGTTCAGCTTGTCCGGCCGGTTCAAAGTCAAAGTGACCAGACCGCCATTCCTCTCCGTCAAGATCGTATCGCTCGCCATAGCCCTCTCCTTCGGTGTCGTGCTCCGCGATCATGCGGATTTCGGCGCCCTCGGCAAAATGTTCTTGCATAAACCGTCCGGCCGGTCAATAATCTCCTCCGAGACTGCCGCCAAGCTGGCACAGCGTTGCGCGCAGCGGATTTTGGACAAGGCAAGGGTCGGCGAACCCGATCCGGAGGAGATCCATGGCAGAGCTGTTCGAGCGCCATCGCGCAACTCTGGAGGCTGCGTGCAAGGCAGCGCAGAAGCGGGATTTCTGGTCGGCCTATCCGGAGGTGCCCAGCACCAAGATCTATGGCGAAGGCGCGCCGGCGGACGGCGAGGCTGCCTTCAAGCTGTCGCTGGGGCGGCCTTTTCCCTTGCCGCGGCATCCCTCCGACGGGGCTCGGATCGGGGCCGAGGTCTCGCCTTTCGGGCCGACACTGGGGATCACCTATCCCGAGTGCGGCGTCGAGAGGCTGATCGCGGCCTCCAAGGCAGCCGGCCCTGCTTGGGCGGCCGCCTCGCTCGAGCAGCGCGTCGGCGTCTGTCTGGAGATCCTGGCGCGGCTCAACCGGCGCAGCTTCGAGATGGCGCATGCCGTCATGCATACCTCCGGCCAGGCCTTCATCATGGCTTTTCAGGCCGGCGGGCCGCATGCTCAGGACCGCGGGCTGGAGGCTGTGGCCTATGCCTATCAAGCCATGAGCCAGACGCCGGCGGCGGCCACCTGGACCAAGCCGCAAGGCAAGCACCCGCCGATCGTGCTGGAAAAGCGCTATCACCTGCTGCCCCGCGGCGTCGCGCTCACCATCGGCTGCAACACCTTTCCGACCTGGAACGGCTATCCGGGCCTCTTCGCCAGCCTCGCCACCGGCAACACGGTGATCGTGAAGCCTCATCCCAACGCGATCCTGCCCTTGGCGATCACGGCTGCGGTGGCCCGAGAGGTGCTGAAGGAAGCCGGCTTCGATCCCAACGCGGTGCTGCTGGCCGCCGACCGGCCGGGCAGCGAGATCACCAAGGAGCTGGCCGTTCACCCGGCGGTCCGAATCATCGACTACACCGGCTCCAACGCCTTTGCCGGCTGGCTGCGGGAGAATGCGAGCCAGGCCGACCTCTATAGCGAAGAGGCCGGGGTGAACTCCGTCGTGCTGGCCTCTTGCGATGACTTCAAGGGCATGTGCGCCAACCTGGCCTTTTCGCTGTCGCTCTACAGCGGGCAGATGTGCACGGCGCCGCAGGACGTCTTCATACCCAAGGACGGCATCGAAACCGATCAGGGCCACAAGTCCTTCGACGCGGTGGCCGAGGGCATCACGACGGCGATCGACAAGCTGCTGGGCGATCCGGCGCGCGCCGCCGGTGTCTGCGGTGCCATTGCCAACCCCGACACCTTGGAACGGCTGCGTGAGGCCGAGAGAGAGGGCGATCTTGTGCGTGCCTCGACCCCGATCGAGGGGCAGGAGGGGCGTACGCACGGCCACCCCCTTGATCCTCAAGGTAGCGGCCGGCGCGAGCGAGGCCTACAAGCAAGAGTGCTTCGGCCCCATCGCCTTCCTGGTCGCCAGCGACACGGCCGGGCAGGCGATCGAAGAGGCGGCGGCTCTGGCGGCGGAGAAGGGCGCCATCACCGCGGCGGTCTACGCCACCGATGAGGCCACGCTGGCCGCTGCAGAGGCGGCCTTCGGCGCTGCAGGCGTCAGCCTTTCCTGCAACCTAACCGGCAACATCTTCGTCAATCAGTCGGCGGCCTTCAGCGACTACCACGTCACCGGCGCGAACCCGGCCGGCAATGCCTGCCTGACCGATGCCGCCTTTGTCGCCAAGCGCTTCCGTGTCGCCGCGGTGCGCCGTCCCAAGGCGGCCTAGGACGCAATCGATTCCGAACGAGAGGAGGAGACACCATGAAAGCTCTGAAGAACACCACCAAGGCGCTGCTGCTGGCCTCTGCCGTGGGGCTCGGCCTCGCCGGCCCCGCCCTGGCCGAGATCAAGCTGGGCTCGACCCTGGCGATCACCGGCCCCGCCTCTTTCCTGGGCGATCCTGAGGCCAAGACCCTCAAGATGCTGGTCGACGAGGTGAACGCGGCCGGCGGCATCAACGGCGAGACCGTCACGCTGATCCAGTACGACGATGCCGCCAATCCCAACAACGCCCGCACCTTCGCCACCCGCCTGGTCGAGGACGACGAGGTGATCGCGGTGATCGGCGGCTCGACCACGGGCACCACCATGGCCATGGTCCCGGTCTTCGAGGATGCGGAGATCCCCTTCATCTCGCTGGCCGGCGCGGTGGTGATCATCGACCCGGTCAAGACCTGGGTCTTCAAGACGCCGCACACCGACCGCATGGCTTGCGGCAAGATCTTCGAGGACATGCAGAAGCGCGGCATCGGCAAGGTCGGCATGATCTCCGGCACCGGCGGCTTCGGCAAGTCTATGCGCGCGCAGTGCCTGGACGTCGCCGGCGACTACGGCATCAGCGTGGTGGCGGACGAGACCTACGGCGCCAAGGATGCCGACATGACCCCGCAGCTGACCAAGATCAAGAACACCGAGGGGGTCGAGGCGGTCTTGAATCCCGGTTTCGGTCAGGGCCCGGCGGTGGTGACCCGCAACTATGCCCAGCTTGGCATGACCCAGCCGCTCTATCAGTCGCACGGCGTGGCCTCGCAGTCCTTCATCGACCTCGCCGGCGATGCGGCCGAGGGCGTGCGCATGGCCGCACCCAGCCTACTGGTGGCCGACAGCCTCTCCGCCGACGACCCGCAGCAGGGCGTGGTGACGGCCTACAAGGCCGCCTACGAGAAGCAGACTGGAGAGCCGGTCTCCACCTTCGGCGGCTATGCCTTTGACGCCTTCCAGATGCTGAAGGCGGCGATAGAGAAGGCCGGCTCCGACGACCCGGCGGCGATCCGCGACGCGTTGGAGGCGACCAGCGGCCATGTCGGCGTCACCGGTGAGTTCAACTTCTCGCCCGAGGATCACTTGGGCCTCGACCTCTCCGCCTTCCGCATGGTCGAGGTGAAGGACGGCACCTTCGTGCTGATCGACTAGCGAGAGAAAAAGGCGCCCCGCCCGCCAGTCGTTGGCAGGCGGGGCAAGGCCCCAAAGGATGTGGAAAGAAGAATGAGATGGCGGAGCTCTTGCAGTTCCTGCTGTCCGGCCTGACCGTCGGCGCCATCTACGCGCTGGTCGCGCTGGGCTTCACCTTGATCTATGCCGCCAGCGACGTGGTGAACTTTGCCCAGGGCGAGTTCGTGATGATCGGCGGCATGGTGTCGGCGGTGCTTTACGCCGCCGGCGCGCCGCTGTGGCTGGCGGCGCTCGCCGCCATCGTGGCGGCTTCCCTGGTCGGGATCGCGCTGAACAAGCTGGCGGTGGAGCCGGCGCGCGGGGCCCCGGTCATCGCGCTCATCATCATCACCATCGGTGCATCGATCTTCTTGAGCGGGGCGGCGCAGATCGTCTTCGACAAGCAGCTGCACCGCACGCCTTCCTTCAGCGGCGACACTCCCATCCAGATCGGCGGTGCCAGCATCGTGCCGCAGAGCCTCTGGGTCTTGGCCGGTGCCGCGGCCGTCTTCATCGCGCTCTATCTCTTCTTCACCCGCAGCCTCCTGGGCCGAGCGGTCCTGGCGACGGCGAACAACCGCCTGGCGGCCAAGCTGGTCGGCATCAATACCGGCTTCATCATGACCTTCAGCTTCGCGCTGTCGGGCGCCATCGGCGCCTTGGCCGGGGTCTTGATCACGCCGATCACCTTCACCTCTTACGATGTTGGCGTCGGCCTGGCGCTGAAGGGTTTCGCCGGCGCCATGCTGGGCGGGATGGGCAGCCCGCTGGGCGCGTTGATCGGTGGTCTTTCGATCGGCCTCATCGAGGCGCTGACGGCCGGCTACATCAGCTCCGACTACAAGAATGCCGCTGCCTTCGTCGTCATCCTGGCCGTGCTCTTCGTCATGCCCCAGGGCCTCTTCGGCAAGAAGATCGTGGAGCGGGTCTAGGGCCATGGCGCTCTCGCCCAAGCTGAGGACCCTGCTGATCCTGCTGGCGGTGATGGCCCTGGCGCCCTTGCTCTTCCCCAGCAGCTTCTACTATCGGGTCTTTGCGCTGATCTTCATCAACGGGCTGGCGGTCACCGGCTTGGTGATCCTGCTGGGCTATGCCGGGCAGGTGAGCCTGGGCCATGCCGGCTTTGCCGGTATCGGCGCCTATGCCTCCGCCTTGGCCCCGGTGCACCTGGGAATGCCGCCGATCGTGGCGCTGGCCGCGGGCGCCGCCTTGTCGGGTTTGATCGCCTGGGTGATCGGGCGGCCGATCCTACGGCTCAAGGGCTACTACCTTGCAGTTGCCACCCTGGGCTTCGGCATCCTGGTCGCCATGGTGCTGACCAACGAGGCCTGGCTCACCGGCGGCCCGGACGGCATCGCCGTGCCGGATCTGGGCCACAAGGGCCTGCTGCGCGACCTTGGCCTCAAGCTCAAGACCTCGGAGCTCTGGTACTGGACCAGCGGGCTTGTCTTGCTGATCGGCGCCTGGCTGGCGCTCAACCTGCAGGACAGCCCCAGCGGCCGGGCCCTGCGCGCGCTGCACGATTCCGAGGTGGCGGCCAAGACGCTGGGCGTCGACGTGGCGCTCTTCAAGCTGCGCGCCTTCGTGGTCTCGGCGATCTATGCCTCGGTCTCGGGCTCGCTGCTCGCTTTGATGAACGGCTTCGTGACGCCGGAGGTGGCCGGCTTCCTGCACTCCATCGAGTTGGTCACCATGACGGTCCTGGGCGGCGCCGGCTCGGTCATCGGCGCGATCTTCGGTGCGGCGGTGCTGACGGCCCTGCCGCAGGCGCTCACCCTCTTCCAGGAGTACAAGCATCTCCTTTTGGGCCTGATCATGATGCTGGTGATGATCTTCATGACCGAGGGCCTGGTGCCCAGCCTCACTCGGCGTCTGTCGCGGAGGGCGGCATGACCCTGCTGGCGGTCGAGGACCTGGGCATCGGCTTCGGCGGCGTGCAAGCCGTAGACGGCGTCACCTTCGCCGTCAAGGAGGGCGAGATCGTCTCCGTCATCGGCCCCAACGGTGCCGGCAAGACGACGCTCTTCAACATGATCTCCGGCCTCTACGAGCCGCACCGCGGCAAGGTCGCGCTCGAGGGCCGGACGGTTACCGGATTGGCGCCGCATCGCCTGGCGGCACTGGGCCTGTCGCGGACCTTTCAGAACCTGCAGATCTTCCCGCAGTTGAGCGTTCTGGAGAATGTCATGACCGGCCGGCATCTGGAGGAGCGGCCGAGCTTCCTCGCCGACCTTCTGGGCTTGCCGGTGACCAAGCGCAAGAACCACGAAACCGAGGTCACCGCCCGCGGGCTGCTGGCGCGCGTGGGGCTGGAACGCGCCGCGGAGCTGGAGGCTTCGTCGCTGTCCTACGGCGGTCTGAAGCGCCTCGAGATCGCCCGTGCGCTTGCCGCCAGGCCGCGGCTCTTGCTGCTGGACGAGCCGGCGGCCGGCTGCAACGCGGTGGAGACGGAAGAGATCGACGCGCTGATCGCCCGGATGGCGGAGGAGGGGATCTCGGTCCTCCTGGTCGAGCACGACATGAAGCTGGTGATGAAGATTTCCAGCCACATCGTGGTCTTGGATCAGGGCCGCAAGATCGCCGAGGGCGGGCCGGGCGAGGTCGCCCGCGACCCCAAGGTCATCGAGGCCTATCTCGGCAGCGAGGAGGCCGGCGATGCTGACGGTTGAGGGCCTGCGCAGCCGCTACGGCCGGATCGAGGTTCTGCACGGCATCGACCTCGCAGTGCGTTCCGGCGAGATCGTGACCGTGGTCGGCGCCAACGGGGCCGGCAAGACGACCTTGCTGCGCTGCCTCTCCGGCGTGCAGCCGGCAAGTGCCGGCCGCATCGATTTCCGCGGCCAGGACTTGGCGCAGGTGCCGGCCCATCGCCGCGTCGGCCTGGGCCTCGGCCAATCGCCCGAGGGTCGCCAGATTTTTACGAATTTGACGGTGGAGGAGAACCTGCGCCTCGGCGCCTTCCTCTTCTCCGATGCGCGGGTGGCGAAGGACATGGCCGAGGCCTATGCCCTCTTCCCGATCCTCGAGGAGAAGCGGAGCTTGCCGGCAGGCGGCCTCTCCGGCGGCCAGCAGCAGATGCTGGCGATCGCCCGTGCGCTCATGGGTCGGCCCATGTGCCTGTTGCTGGACGAGCCCTCGATGGGCTTGGCGCCCTTGCTGGTCAAGCAGGTGCTGGGCGTTGTGCAGCAGTTGAAGCAACTGGACATCACCGTGCTTCTGGTCGAGCAGAACGCCAAGGCAGCGCTGGCCATCGCCGACCGCGGCTACGTCATGGAAACCGGGCGCATCGTCATGTCGGGCGCAGCAGCCGACCTCGCGGCCGATCCTGGCGTGCAAGAGGCCTATCTGGGCGTTTCCTGAGGAGAGGCGGGGATCTGGAAGATCTCCAGAGTCGTCTCTCCACGCGCGAGCCGCGCTTTGATGGCCTCTTCCTTACGGACCACCTCGGCAGCGCGCCGGGCGACGTCTCTTGCTATCTCGTGGGGTACAAGCACGACGCCGTCGTCATCTCCAATGACGAAGTCGCCCGGCCGGACGCAAATGCCGCCGCACTTGATCTCGATGTCAATCTCGCCCGGATCCGACTTGGCGGTGGCCGAAGGATTTGTGCCGAGGCAGAAGACCGGAAAACGCATCTCTCTGATTTCTTCGCTATCGCGGATTGTGCCGTCGATGACCAGACCTGCTATGCCTTGGTTCCGGCAGCATGTCGCGAGGATGTCGCCAAAGGGCCCGAAGCGCCTGTCCCGGCCAGCGTCGACAACCAGCACGTCGCCGTGCTTGGCCGTGTGGACGGCGCGGTGAATGGCAGCATTCTCTCCGGGCCGAGTCCTGGCGGTCTTTGCCGGTCCAGAGAGCTTTGCACCTTGAAACAGCGGTGTCAGGTCAGCCTGCATGGCCTGCACGTCCTGGTGGGCGTTGCAGAGGTTGCCCGTCGGGAAGCGCCCCAGGGCCTCGGCGATCTCGGTTTCGGTCACGCGACTACCTCCTTCTTCGAGCGATCGACAAAGACGCCAAGCCGGGCCCAAAGGGCCGTGGGGTTCGCGTACATAAGAAAGTGCCCCGCACGTTCGATCTCTGCCAACTGCACTCCTCGTCCCGTTGGCGTCTCAAGGTAGGAAAGGGATCGGTACTCACTCCGTACAGGAACATCTTGGGACAGGCCAGGCCCGTTGACTTTGCCAAGTGCGCTCGACGAAAGCCGTCCTTCGTCAGGTGACTGCGATGACGAGGCGTCATGCTCGCCAAAAGGGTTTCGCGGCTTCGGCCGATGCCGCCTCCCAGCTGATGCCGACATCGTCGAGCTCGCTTGGCGTCAGAGCCGACAGATGACGCCGCTGCCTCGCCCGCTCGCTCCATTGCAAGACGAGACGGGTGGCGCGGGCAAAGAGACTTCCGCCTGCGTTGCCGGCGATCGGCCCGGGGTGAAGACCGTCGTTCACGGTCTGATTCTGAGTTTTGGCGCTCATCGGCTGGTTTCCTCAGGTTCAACGTGTGCCTGCGGTCAAACGTGAGGAGAGATAATGTAATTTACAAACGGAAAAACCTTGCCTATAGGGTTAGAAAATTTAGCCCTCAATGAATGAGTCGGACCGTGCGTCTACCTTCACTCAACTCCCTCAGGGCCTTCGAGGTTGCGGCAAGGCTCGGGGGGTTCGTTGCGGCCGCCGGTGAACTGAACGTCACCCCTGCTGCCGTGAGCCACCACGTCAAATCGTTGGAGGCGGACTTGAAGGTCCAGCTCTTTCACCGCCTGCCCAGAGGCTTGGAGCTCACCGATGCCGGGCAGGAACTCCTGCCACAGATTTCCAGAGGCCTCGCTCATTTCGCCCGTGGTGTAGGCAGCCTGAGTGGCGGCGACCTCAGCGGCAAGCTCACCGTAAACTCGGCTCCTTCCTTTGCCGTACTTTGGCTGGTTCCCCGGCTCGGCAGCTTCGTGCGGGCCTTCCCGGATATTCAGGTACGCATACTGGCCGCCAAGGAGGCGCCTGACCTTAATCTCGGTAAGGTGGACATTCGGATTCCCTATGGGGTCGGCAAGTTCCCGGGCCTCAAATCGCGGCTCGTGATGCGCGACACCGTCTTTCCCGTCTGCGCTCCGTCGCTGCTGAACCACAAGCCTCTGAGGCGCTTCTCGGATGTCCGTCATCACACGCTGTTGCATGACATCGATATCGATCCCGGTGATTCGACGATGACCTGGGCGCGTTGGCTCCGTGACGCCGGCTTGGCCGAGGCCACGACAGCGGGGCATGTCGAGTTCGGCGACTCTCTACTGCTCACCGAAGCGGCCGTACGCGGTCAGGGCATAGCGCTGGGGCGCATGTCGTTTGTGCGGGATCACTTGCAAACAGGACGGCTCGTGCGACCACTCAAGGTCTCTCGGCCCGCGGATTCCGCGTACTATTTCGTTACGACCGAAGCGGGCGCCGAGCGGCCCCGCGTAAGAGTGTTCTTCGATTGGCTAGAGCGGCAAGTTCAAGACGATGCTTTAGGCGCAACGGAAATTTAGCAAAGCGCCGGTTCGAACGACACGGCCCGTTCTCCCATTGCTGCTCTCGGTCCCGATGAGCCGCCGGTTCACGCACCCAGTTCCAGGCAAACGTCGACGACGTCCGCATCCTCGCCGCGGTGTTGTTCGAAGCCGCGGCTCTTGGCCAGGCCGAGCATCGCGCGGTTTTGCGCCATCACCTGGCCGACCAGGGCCTTCGTGCCGCGCTGACGGCAATAGGCGATCATCTTGTCGAGGAGAGCGGCGCCGAGGCCATGTCCCTTGAGATCGGAGCGCACCACGATGGCGAACTCGGACTTCTCGTTGTCGGGATCGGTGCCGATCCGCACGACGCCCAGTGTTTCGGCTTGGCCTTCCTGGTCGGCTGCGGTGGCGATGAAGGCCATCTCGCGCTCGAAGTCGATCTGCGTGAAGCGGGCCATCTGGGAGTGCGGCAGGCTGCGCAGAGATGAGAAGAAGCGGAAGCGGATGTCTTCGGGCTCGAGGCGCGCGATGAAGACATGATGCTGCGGCTCGTCCTCCGGCCGGATCGGGCGCAGCAGAATCTGCCGCTCGCCCAAGGTGATGACCTCTTCCAGCTCCTTTGGGTAAGGGCGGATCGATAGACGATCGGCCCCTCTCTGGCTGGCTTGCTGAACGCGGATGCGGGCGTCTAGCGCCAGCACGTCCTCGGCGTCGGCGATCAGCGGGTTGATGTCGAGCTCGACCACCTCCGGCAGATCGGTCATCAGATGCGCGACCTTGATGAGGGCCAGCGCCAGGGCGTCTTCATTGATGCCGGGCCGATTGCGGTAGCCTTTCAAGAGCTTGGCGATCCGCGTTCTGGCGATCAGCCGCTTGGCCAGGACCATGTTGAGCGGCGGTAGGCCCACCGCGCGGTCGGCAATCACCTCGACCGCCGTGCCGCCTTCCCCGAACAGGACCACCGGGCCGAAGACGGGGTCGTGGCGGGCCCCGACGATGAGTTCGAAGGCGCCCGCGCGCCTTGCCATCTGCTGCACGCTGAAGCCGGTCAGCTCGGCCACCGGCAGCAGCTCCCTCAGGCGTTGGCGCATGGCATCGGCGGCCTGGACAACGGCGACGTCAGTCTCCAGATCCAGGACCACGCCGCCGACGTCGGACTTGTGGGTGATGTCCGGCGACAGGATCTTCAGGGCGACGGGAAAGCCCAGCTCTTGCGCCAGAGTGCCGGCGTGTTCCGGGTTGCGGGCGATCCGTGTTTCGACGACCGGCAAGCCGTAGCCGGCGAGGATCGCCTTGGCCTGCGGTTCGCTCAGCAGCTCTCTGCCGCCCGCCACGGCCTCGTCGATGATCACGCGCGCGGCGGTCGGATTGGCCGTGAAGTCCTCCGGTATGGAGGCCGGGGTCTCCATCAGGGCTTCTTGGTTCTGCCGGTAGGTGGCCATCTGCATGTGGGCGGCGACCGCCGCTTCCGGCGTTTCGAAGGCAGGGATGCCTTCGTTGGCGCAGACTGCGCGCGCCTCGAGCACCGCCTCTCCGCCCATCCAGCAGGTGAGCACGCTGTGGCGGCCGTCCCGAACGATGGGGACGAGCGCGCGTGCGATCTCGGCCGCATCCACGATCGCGGTCGGCGCATAGATCAGCAAGACGGTCTGCGGCGTGCGGTCGGCCAGAACGGCCTTCAGCGCCGCCACGTAGCGCGCGACCGGCGCATCGCCGATGATGTCGATGGGGTTCGCGTGCGACCAGTTTGCCGGCAAGGCGGCATCCAATTGAGCCTTTGTCTCCTCGGATATCGGCGAGAGCATGCCGCCGAGGGCTGTCAGCACATCGGCCGACATGACCCCGGCGCCGCCGCCATTGGTGATTATGGTCAAGGGGTCCCCCGCCTTGGGGCGGCCGCGCCCCAAGGTCTCCGCGGCGTTGAAAAGGTCCTGGATTGTGTCCACCCGAAGCATCCCGGCGCGGCGGATGGCGGCGTCATAGACCTCGTCGGCCCCGGCCAGCGCACCGGTGTGGGACGCTGCCGCCGCCGCGCCCTCCGCCTCGCGGCCCGCCTTGATAATGATGACCGGCTTGTTGCGTGCGGCCGCGCGCGCTGCCGACATGAACTTGCGCGCCGAGGTGATCTGTTCGAGATAGAGCAGGATCGAGCGGGTGCCGGGATCGCTGCCCAGGTAGTCCAAGAGGTCGCCGGCATCGACGTCGGCCGCATCGCCGATCGAGATGAAGTGCGAAAAGCCGATACCGCGGTGGCTGGCCCAGTTGAGGACGGCGGAGGCCACCGCACCCGACTGCGCGATGAAGGCGATGTCGCCCTTCGGCAGGCCGTCCTTTGCCATGCTGCCCGGGGCGAAACTGGCATTGATGCCCAGCTCGGAGCTTAAGAAGCCCAGGCAGTTCGGTCCGACAATGCGCAGCAGGTGAGGCCTTGCGGCCCGCAGCATGGCGAGGCTGAGCGGCTGCCCGCTGTCGTCATGGGCTTCGCGCAGGCCGGCGCTCAGCACCACGGCAGCCTTGGTGCCTCTTTCTCCCAGGGCCTTGATCAGTCCCGGCACCGTGGCCGCCGGCGTACAGATGACGGCCAGGTCCGGCGCCATCGGCAGCTCGGTGACGTCTGCGTAGGCAAGCACACCGGCGACGGCTCTGTACCTGGGATTGACCGGCATGATGGCGCCCTCGAAGCCGCCGGCCAGCAGGTTGCGCATCACCGTGTTGCCGACGCTGAGCGGTCTATTCGAGGCTCCGATAACGGCGATCGAGGCGGGTTTGAACAGCCGATCCAGGTTTCGGATTGTCATCGTTCGATCATCTCGCAGTGCAGCATCGGCCGCTTATGTGGGCATGCCGCAAGTTGGTGGAAGAGCGGCCAGGTGTCCCGTCCCGGTCCGCTGCGCCTGGCACGTGAGGTTTGGGGGCCCGCTTCTAGACCTCGCGAATCTTGAAGGCACCCGAGATTGCTCTCGCCATGGCTTTCGAGGCTGGATCGCGTGAACCCTTGCCACACTCCAGCACCAGTTTGGACGTCGGCAAGCTGCTGCACCCTGCCGACTCCGGCAGGGCCATCATCTCGTCGCTCATGGCAGAGCTGCCCAGGATGCCGACGGCGATCCCGGCCTCGATTGCCGCGGCGACGCCGGTTACGCTTTCGCTCGAGTAGACGATGCGATAGCGGCGCCCGGCAGTATCGAGGGCCGAAAGCGCGGCATCACGCCACCAGCAGGCGCGATCGAAAAGAGCAAGCGGCAGCGGGTCGCGATCAAGCAAGCGATGGGCCTTTGCGGTCACCCAAAGCAGTGCTTCTTCTCTCAGAAACTCCATTTCGGGGCCGACGCGCGCCACCTCGTGGACCGCTAGATCCAGTGCGCCGGTCGCCAGCGCCTTTGGAAAGCCGGTGCTGAGCGCCCGGTGGACCGTCAGCTCGACGCGCGGGTGCTCTCTGGCAAAGGCAGCGATGATGGCCGACAGAGCGTCCTTGCCGTGATCGTCGGGGATGCCGATGCGCAGCGATCCGGCGAGGCCGCTTCCCTTGAGGTCGGCCAAGGTGCTGTCGAGCGTATGCACCACCTGCCGGGCAATGGGTGCCAGCGCCTCGCCCAAAGGACTGAGAACGACACCGCGGCCGTGCCGCTTGAACACCGCTTCACCCAAGAGCTCTTCCAAGCGCTTGATCTGCACGCTCGCGGCAGACTGAGAGCGAAAGATCCTGGCCGCGCCGCCGGTGACGCTGCCTGCATCGGCGATCGCCAGGAAGGTGCGCAGCAGTTCGCTTTCCAACCTCTCCATGAAGCAACCTATCGATTTCGTTAACCTCTCTGATTAGAACTATGCGTTTCACAGAAGGCTTGCAAGGGTGCATGGTGGGGCCGACGACGCGGAAGACCGGGAGCGAAGGATGTCGGAGATAGCCCAAGGGTCGCGTTCGGGCGTTTTACTCAAGAGCTTGGCAGGCGGCACCCTCTTGGCGGTCTTGGCCGCGTTGATCTGGGCACCGGAGGGGCTTGTCTCCACCCTTTCCTTCGTTCTCTGGGGCTTGATCGAGGTGGCGCCTCTGGTTGTTCCGGGCATTCTCCTGGCGGCTTGGGTAAGTGCCAGCGGAGCCGGTGACCGCGTCGCCACAGCCTTCAGCGGACGGCCGCTTGCAGCGGTCCTGATCGCGTCCGCGATCGGTGCCATCACGCCGGTTTGCGGCGTGACCGTGCTGCCGATCATGGCGGGCTTGCTGGCAGCCGGCGTTCCGCTGGCACCGGTGATGGCCTTCTGGCTCTCTTCGCCGATCACTGATCCCGCGATGCTAGCGACGACGGCGGCAACCCTGGGTTTCGGCTTCGCGCTCGGCAAGACCGTGGCTGCATTCGGCTTGGGCGTTGTGGGCGGTCTGGCAACGGCGGTGCTGAAGGGAAGCGCCTGGACCCAAGATCCCCTTCGCCGCAACGCCATTGTCGGCGCCTTGGGACGGTCGAGCTGCGGCCGGCCCGGCGGTTTCGATCCCGCAATCTGGAAAGCGCCGGCACGTCTCGTGACCTTCCGGCGGGAGGCCGCGGCGACCACGCGGCTGATCCTGATCTGCCTGATCCCGGCCTTCGCGGCCGAGCATCTCTTGAATGCGCTGCTGCAGCCCGAAGCGCTCAGCGGCTATGTGGGGGCGGACACTTGGTGGGCGGTCCCCTTGGCGGTCTTTGTCGGTGCGCCGGCCTATATCGACGGCTATGCCGCGCTGCCGCTCACCAGGGCCTTGATGGATCATGGCATGTCTCCAGGCGCTGCCATGGCCTTCCTGGTGTCTGGAGGCGTGGTCAGCATCTGGGGCGCCATGGCGATCTTCCCCGTGCTCAAGGTCAGGCCCTTTCTCCTTTACCTGGGCCTGGCGCTCGCCGGGTCTCTGGCCGCCGGCTGGGCTTACGAGCTGGCCGTCTAGGCCGACGGCGAACGCCGCCTCTCGAAAGGTCTTTGGCCTGCTCCGCGCGGTGAGGCTATGCTGTCGCGCCGACGGCTATGCATCGCAGACTTGGGAGGCAAGCAATGATGACAGGGGCGGGCACCGACGCGCGCCAGGGTGGCGGCGGCGACGATGTAGAGGCCGCCACGGCTGGTTCCGGAGCCAAGGCTTGATGTCCGCCAGGCCTGGCGAAAGGCTGTACCTGCGCGCGATGGCTGCAGCGGTCCGGACGGGTGAGGAGACCTCGGCAGAGCTTGTTCGCAAGGCGGTCGAGCGTGCCGAGGAGACGGCCGACCTCAACGCTTTCATAACACTCGACCGCGATGGCGCACGCGCCGCCGCGGAGAAGGCCGACGCTGCGCTTGCCGCCGGCAAGCAGACAGGGCCCCTGCACGGTGTGCCGATCGTGGTGAAGGACAACATCAACGTCGCCGGCCTGCCGATGACGAACGGGACCCTGTCCTTGAAGGACTTCATCCCGGCCGAGACCGCACCCGTCGTGCAGCCGCTTTTGGAGGCGGGTGCCATCGTTCTCGGCAAGACCAACATGCACGAAATGGCCTTCGGCGCCTCCTCGATCAACGCCGCGTTCGGGTCGGTCGGCAATGCCTATGCCGCCGATCGTTTCGCCGGCGGGTCGTCCGGCGGCACGGGTGCGGCGGTGGCTGCCGGGGTCGCGGCTGCCGGGCTTGGCTCAGACACCGGCGGATCGGTCCGCATCCCCTCTGCCCTGAACGGGATCGCCGGCTTACGTCCAAGCGTAGGACGCTATGCCCAGCAAGGCATCTGCCCGATCTCTCACACGCGCGACACCGCAGGCCCTATGGCGCAGAGCGTCGCCGACCTCGTGCTGCTGGACGATCTCATCACCGCCGCCGGCGACGAGGTTCGACCAGCTGACCTTTGCCGGCTGCGCTTCGGAATCGCCCATCCCTTCGCCGACAGTCTTTCCGAAGGCACTGCTGCTTGCTTTGCCGCCAGTCTCGCGGCCATCCAGCGCGCGGGCGCCGGCTTGGTCGAGGTCGACTTGTCCGAGGTGGTCGAGATCAGCCCGGCCATGGCACTGCCGATCGCGCTCTACGAGGTTCGCAGAGACCTTGCCGCCTTTCTGGATCGAGCGGGTACGGGCCTCACCTTGCAGGATGTCGCAGGCGCGATCGTCAGCGCTGACGTGAAAGAGATCTTCGAGACCTTCATTCTCGGCCCCGAAGCGATCACCGAGAGCGCCTATCAAACGGCCATGCGGGAGCTGCGCCCCAAGGTGCAGGCGATCTATCAAGCAGTCTTTCGCGACGAGCGCCTTGACGCTCTTGTCTTCCCGACGGTTCCGATCGAGGCTCAGCCGATTGCCAGCAGCGCTAAGACTCTCATGCTGCGCGGCCATGCGGTGCCGACCTTCACGACCCTCATTCGCAACACCGATCCGAACAGCTGTGCCGGCCTGCCGGGCCTCACTGTTCCCGGCGGTGCTAGCGAGGAGGGGCTGCCGGTCGGACTGGCGTTGGATGGCCTGGCGGGCAGCGACCGACGGCTGCTGTCGATCGGCCTGGCCCTCGAGGCCTTGTTTCAACAAGAGCTGTGATGGTCGAAAAGGAATAGACCTGGGGCGACAGACCCCTGATTGGGAGACAGACGCAGATGAAGCCGTTGGGGACACTCTTGGGACTGCTGCTGATCGCGGTGGTCGTTTTGCAGGGGCCAAGCGCGGCCGCCGATACGCCATGGCGCAGCTACGAGGTCTACCGGCCGGAAATCTCGAGCCGCACCATCTGGCCTCAGCGCAGCCATGACGCGACGATTACCAAGTTCGGCGATACCTGGTTCGCGCTCTTCGACGACGGCCACGAGGAGGAAGGCCAACGCATTCGCCAGCAGACCGCGCCGGCGCCCATGGCCGCCTGGAGCGCGCCGATAGAGCCCTTCTCGACGGACAAGGGCGCGAAGAACCCGATCATGCGCCTGAAGGAGATGTGGCAGCCGGCCCTAATCTTGCATGAGAAGAACGGACGCCAAGTCTTGACCGCGCTTTGGACCGGTGACCGCAAGCTCTTCCTCTCCGAATTGGAGAATCCCTTCCTCTTCGACCAGAACCCCTCGAACGATGCGCAAGGCGCCAAGTGGCGAACCCGCAAGCTCTTTGGCCGTAAGGAGCCCTTCGAGTATCGCTTTCCGGTCTTCGATGGCGTGCCTTGGCGCATGTTCGCCGGCAACAACGGCATTCAACTGAAATACGGACCGCTGGCCGGGCGTCTGCTCTTTCCGGTGACCCTGATTCAACAGGGCGCCAAGGTTAGCTCGCGCTTTTTCATCCCCAAGCGGGATTCGGTCATCTATTCCGACGACAACGGTGTCACCTGGAAGGTGTCGCCCGGCCGCGGCTTTCACGACACGCGCTCGTGGGAGGCCACGATCTGGGAAACCCGCGACGGCCGCGTGCACATGATCTCGCGCGCCAATCGCAAGCCGGGCATCGACGTGCCCGATGTCCCGCTGAAGCCGACCGAGAACCTGAAGTACAGCTATAGCAACGATGGCGGTTCCACCTGGGCGCCGCACGAGTTGATGAACATGGAGGTGGCGCTCTCCCGGCCGCACGTGCTGACCTACGGTTCGCGCAACGTCAAGGTCCAGAACGACTGGTACGAGGCCGGCGACCACCTGACCAACCGGCGCAACCTCGCGCTCTTCTTCAGCCGCGGCAACCATGCCCGGAACTTCGTCGCCGGCGTGAACCTCACCGACAACTCGGACTTCATGGACTATCCCCAGATGGCGATCGATGGGGATCAGGTCACCGTGATCTATACCCGCCCCTCGCGCCCGCAGAAGCGCCGGCAGACCGTGGTCACCCAGCTGCGGCTTCCGGCGCCGGACCGCTACTATATCTTCCCGCGCAAGGGCTACGGCACCCTAGACGGCCCGGCCGTAGACGGCCGCCGGACCCTGCGATTCGAAGAGGATTGGGAGTCAGCGGCGATCGACATCGACGAAGCGGTGCCCGGCCGCGACTATCTTTGGCTCCGCCTCCGATTCAAGCCGGAAAGCAGCGCGCTTCTGACGCTGGTGAACGTCAACAACGAGGTGAAGCTCTTCGCCAAGGACGGCCAGGTATGGCTGGGCAAGAACAACCCGGAGCAATCGCTCGGCCAGGCAGCCCCGTGGTCGGAGGTCACCTTGGTAACCGGCGCCAATGGCAGCTGGGCGCGTATCGGCGAGGGGTCTTGGGTCGCGACCGGCAACGGCGTCACCCAGTTCCGCCCCTATCTCGGCCGCGGCTATCACTATGACCGCAAGGCAGATCGGGGCGACGCCTTCCTGCTCGACATCGGCTCGCTCGCCACGCGCGTCTCCTCGTCCCATCCCTGATCGGCATTGGTCTCTTTGTTGGTGGCCAGAGCAGGAGGGATTCGTCATGACCGATAGACCGATTGAACCTTCTTACCAAGCAGGAGTCACCTTGAGGGCGGCCGTCGAGGACGACGCCCGCGAGATTGCGGGGCTGTTTCTCATCTCCTCCGACGGGCTAGCGGCCTACATCTGGGAGAGGGACCGTGCTTCAGGGGTCTCATTGATCGAACACGGCACCGCGCGCTATGCTAGACGCTCGACGCTCTTCTCTTTCGAAAACTGCACGCTTGCGATGATGGGTGGCGAGGTTGTGGCCATGCTGCACGCCTTCGAGATGCCGGCTGACGACAGCGTCGAGGAAGACCCGGTCTTGCGGCCCTATTCCGAGTTAGAGGATGCGGGGTCATTCTACATCTCCGGACTGGCGGTGAAGGAGGCTCGGCGTGGCCGCGGCATCGGCGGGCTCTTGCTGGGCCAGGCCGAAGCCAAGGCGCGCGACCAGGGTCTCACGCGCCTCTCGCTCATCTGCTTCGAGCGCAACGAGGGCGCTTGCGCACTCTATCTGCGGCGTGGCTATCGGATCATCGACCGCAGGCCATTGGTTCCGCACCCGACTTTGCACTATGCCGACGGCGATGCGCTGTTGATGGCGTTGGAACTATAGGCCCGGCAAAGCAATTATGAGGCTGCGGTCACTTGCCAAGACTTGGTGCGGGTCAGGCTTAGATTTCGACTCGTCGTTGAATCTCCTGTTCCTGCCGAGATTTATAGTCTTTGCGAACCTGAATCGATTGCTACTAAGGGCCGATCGTCCTTTAATTGGCAGTGGTTGGCCAAGCGGTGTTCAGCCCGGAAGGCCAGGCGCCAAGCATTAGCGTTCTGCGCATCACCCAAGTAAGGAGCAAAGCGATGGCAACCATTTTTGGCGATCCCGTCACCGAGACTTTGTATGGCGGCAATCTGAACGACATCGTCTATGCCTATTCTGGGAACGACCGCGTCTCGGGACGTGATGGCGATGACGCTCTCTACGGCTCTAGCGGTGGCGACACGCTCTTCGGAAACTCCGGAACGGACATCCTGGACGGCACCTTAGGAAACGATACGCTGAATGGTGGAACCGGCGGCGACACCCTTTGGGGCGGGATCGGATCTGACGTCGGGTTCGGTGGCGACGGTGTGGATGGCTTTTCCGGTGCCTCCGGCTCTGACACCTTTAGGGGTGGCGACGGTGACGATCGTGGCGTCGGCGAAGACGGCCCCGACACTTTTCTGGGGCAAGCCGGAAACGATTCCTTCTTCGGTGGCACGGGAGCCGACGTGGCCCGCGGTGGCGCCGATTCCGATAGCTTGAGGGCCTCTTACGGCAATGACAGCCTCTATGGGCAAGGAGGAGACGACCGAGCCTACGGAGGTGACCAAAGCGACTTCATTGTCGGCGGCGGCGGCAGCGATAACCTCTACGGCGGCAGCGGTTCTGACGAGATGCTGGGCAACAACGGCGTCGACACGCTCCGCGGCGACGGCGGCTCGGACGATCTTCGCGGCGGCGGCAATGCCGACAGGCTGATCGGAAGTGGCGCTGACGACCTTTTGCGCGGACAGAATGGCAACGATTCCCTCTATGGCGGTGACGACAACGACAGGCTCTACGGCGGCGCCAATAACGATGTGGCCTACGGTGGGCTCGGCTCGGACCTGCTCTATGGCGATGGCGGAAACGATGAGCTGGTCGGCAGCGATGGGGTCGACACCATCGTCGGTGGGGCCGGAGATGATATCATAGATGGCCGTACTGGCACCGACGAAGTGACCGGCGGTATCGGGCAAGACACCTTCGAGTTCGGGAACTCGGCGCCCAGCGGCCTGGAGGAAGTGATCACCGACTTCACGTCCAATGTCGTCTCCTCGACGACAGCCGACCTCATCGAGATCGAGATCTCAGGCGGCGGCGGCGCGTGGATCGGGGATGCCACCTTCGACGGCAGCGAGCCGCAGGCCCGGTTCGACGATACGACCGACCGGGTGCAAGTCGACGACGATGGCGACGGCACTGCCGATTTCGAGATCGCACTGACCGGCATCACCGACGTCGATCAGCTGACGGCAACGGACTTCCTGTTCTTTACCTAGCGGCTGCCTTGCAGTCGGGAGGAAGGCTAGGGCGCAGCATCGTCCGCCTCATTTGGGTCTTCTCCTCCAAGTAAGCCGGCTGACAGGCGAGATCGCGCTGGCCGGGTAGTCGGTTTCGGCTATTGCATAGCCTTGGCCGAAATCCCGTGTAGCCAGAATTATTCAGGCATCTCTGCAATGTCAGGGCACCTAACCTTTTGGTTAGGTGCCCTGATCTAATGGACAGATATCTTCCGAATGGCTGTCCATATAAAATCTCTATTGTCAGTTGCTCTTTGTGGAACTTGCTGAGGGCCTTGCAGCCCGTAGCGCGCGCCAGGCACAGCGGCCTGTGGAAGCAACGTGTCTCTCGGGCGGGGTCCCAGCGGCGGCAAGGCACCGCCAACCGGCAGAGGAGAGGGCCATGATCATCACCGGGACCAACGTATCGGATACCCTCTCCGGCACGGACCAAGTCGACAGCATTTTCGGATTGGCAGGGGACGACAGTCTTTACGGTCTGGCGGAAAGCGATTTTCTCTATGGTGGAAGCGGCAGCGACAGCCTCTTCGGTGGCGGCGACGTCGATGTGCTGCGCGGGGCGCGGAGCGATGACACCGAGTATGGGTCCGGCGGCCGCGACACACTCTTAGGCAATAGTGGCGCCGACTTGCTTTTTGGCGGGGCCAGTCGCGACCGGCTGGTCGGCGGCAGCGGGGCCGATGTCGTCGCCGGTGGGGTGGGCAACGACGTCATCCTGGTCGACGACCTTGGTGACGTGATCCAAGAGGTGGCAGGCGAGGGCACGGACAGCGTCATCGCCTCGCTGAGCTTCACCTTGCCCAGCACCGCCGGTGGCTTCGGATACGTCGAGGAACTGCTGCTGGAGCAGAGTGCCGGGGCAATCGATGGCGCCGGTAACGAACTCGACAACCGGGTGCGCGGCAACAGCAGCGACAACACGATCAGCGGCTTGGGCGGGGTCGATCGCTTGCTGGGACGCAGCGGCGACGATCACATCTTTGGCGGAGATGAGGGAGACTCTCTGATCGGCAACGACGGTGCCGACACGCTCGAGGGAGGGTCCGGCACCGACAAAATCAATGCCGGCACCGGTGACGACAGCCTGATTGGTGGCTCCGGCGCGGACAACCTTCGCGGCAAGGAGGGTGCAGACCACGCCTACGGCGGTGAAGGATCGGACCTTCTTTACGGTGACCTAGGCGCGGATCGTTTGGAGGGCGGTACCGGCGAGGATCGGCTGCAAGGCGGCGACGGCGACGACTACGGCAATGCCGGCGACGGCGCCGACAGCCTCTACGGAGGTACGGGCGCCGACACTTTGGCTGGCGGTGCTGATGCCGACCGGATAAGCGGTGACGTCGGAAACGACAGGATCTTAGGCGAAGAGGCGGCGGACAGGCTCTATGCTGGAAGTGGAAACGATTCTGCGAATGGCGGCATGGGCAACGATCTCATCTATGGTGGATCGGGTGCCGACCGGCTCCTCGGCGCAGGCGATGAAAATCGGCTATCCGGAGAGGCAGGCGGCGATACTCTCCTTGGCGGTACTGGCAGCGATGTCCTGATCGGCGGAGCCGGAAAAGACTATGCCTACGGCGGAGAAGGCGAGGATACCTTCTACATCGCAACGCTGGCAGATGTCGTGGCAACGGAGACGCTGTATGGAGGTCAGCAGAGCGACACTCTGGTCTTCGGTAGCGAAATCGACCTTTCCGGACTGCTGCTGATCAGCGTCGAGCAAGTGAGCGCCAGCGCTACCGGCAGCGTAACATTGGATGGCACCTCTCTGAGCGACCTCCTGTTTGGAGGCAGCGGCGATCAACTGATCCGCGGTCTGACGGGCGCCGACAGCCTCTATGGCGGGTCCGGTATGGACTCGCTGGTGGGCAACGACGGTGACGACAAGCTGTCGGGCGGATCCGGGGCCGACGATATGCGCGGATTTGTGGGTGACGACCTGCTCTATGGCGATCTCGGTGACGATACGCTCGCCGGCGGGTCCGGGGCCGACAGCATGTTTGGCGAAGAGGGCGCCGACAGCCTTTACGGCGGCGGCGTGGCAGATCGAATCTACGGCGGCAGCGGTGACGACTATGCCATGGGGGGTGCGGACGATGACGCCCTCTACGGTGGTAGCGGTGACGACACCTTGGCCGGCAGCGGTTCTGACGACGTCCTGGAAGGAGGGGCCGGCAGCGACAAGGCCTATGGCGGCGTCAATGCCGACACCTTCATTATCGCCACGCTGGACCATGTCGTGGCGACGGAGACGCTGGACGGGGGCTCCGGCAGCGACACGCTTGCCTTCGGCGGCGGAATCGACCTCTCCGGCCTGCTGCTGATCGATGTCGAGCAGGTGAGTGCCGCATTCACCGGGAACGTCATGATCGATGGCACCTCCTTGAGCGACCTTCTGAGCGGCGGCAGCGGGGACCAGGTGTTCAGCGGTGAGACCGGGGAAGACAGCCTTTACGGGGGCTCCGGTGCGGACTCGCTGAGCGGCAACGAAGGCGATGACACGCTCGCCGGCGGCTCCGGAAGCGATGACCTGAGCGGTGGCCTGGGTGCCGACCTACTCTACGGTGGTTTGGAGGACGACACGCTCGCCGGCGGCTCCGGGATCGATAGCCTGCTCGGAGGCGAGGGAGCCGACAGCCTCTACGGTAGTGGCGCTGCAGATCGGATCTATGCCGGCAGCGGTGCCGACCATGCCGCCGGCGGCGTCGATTCCGACATCGTCTACGCGGGCAGCGGTGCCGATGGTCTCTATGGCGACAATGGCGGCGACACGCTCTATGGCCAGCTTGATGCCGATGGGCTCTTTGGCGGTGGTGGCAGCGACTCGCTTGTCGGTGGCTCCGGGGATGATAGCGCCTACGGCGGCGCCAATAGCGACAGCATTTCGGGCGGTTCGGGCGCCGACCTTCTGGTCGGTGGAAGCGGGCAGGACATTCTGGACGGTGGCGGCGGTGCCGACACCTTCCTCATCGCTGCGCTCGACGAGATCGTTGCGATAGAAACGCTTTACGGCGGCAACGGCAGCGACACTCTGATCTTCGGCGAGTCGCTGGATATCGGCGACCTCTTCCTCGTCAGCATCCAGCAGGTGAATGCCACCCTGACCGGCGCCGGCACATTGGACGGTACGACCTTCGTCGATGTGCTCTACGGAGGGAGCGGCGCGCATGTCATGAACGGGCTTGGAAATGACGACACTCTCTACGGCGGCAGTGGCAGCGACAGCCTCTTCGGCCTCGTCGGCGAAGACGCTCTTTACGGTGGCGCCGGTGTCGACGAGTTGTACGGTGGTGATCAGGATGACACACTTCGGGGCGGCATGGATGTCGACACGATCCGCACCGGTGACGGCAACGACAGCGCATTCGGCGATGCCGGCAACGATACGATCATTGGCGACCAAGGTGCTGATCGGGGCTACGGACTGGCGGGAGACGATAGGCTCTTCGGTGCTACCGGGAACGACCGCCTCTATGGCGGCGCAGACGAGGACTCCTTCTTTGGGGGTATGGCCAACGACACGCTCTTCGGGGGCAATGGCAATGATGAGATCGGGGGAGATGAAGGTAACGATAGCCTAGTCGGTGGCCTGGGCAACGACTATCTGAACGGCGACGACGGCAATGACCGGCTGTTCGGAGAGGAGGGGTCCGACTCTGGCGTAGGCAGCTTTGGACTGGACACCTTCTATGGGGGCGACGGCGCCGACAGCTTCAATGGCGAAAATGATGCAGATCTGCTCTATGGCGGCGGCGAAGACGATACGCTGAATGGGAACAACGGTGGTGATGTCATCGATGGTGGATCCGGCATAGATACCCTCTCGGGTGGTGCGGGAGGCGACACCTTCGGCTTCACTTTGGGTCTATCGGGGTTTCAGGGGGAGGTCTCCGACTTCTCCGGCGCCGTCGGTGGAGAGGACGACATCTTCCGATTGGAAGTGGATGGTGGCGGCGGGACCTTCATCGGTGACTTTGAATTCTCCGGGACGGCGCCGGAGGCCCGCTTCGCCGGTGCTTCCGGGAACGAGGGGACGTTAGAGGTCGATAGTGACGGCGACGGCTCGAGTGATTTCAGTGTAGCGCTCGTCGGCATTACGATCGACAATCAACTGACCACGTCGGACTTCCTTTTTACCTGAGGCGCGGACCGGCAACACCGGAAGCCCTGCACCGGGAGGATGGGGCAGGGCTTCGCGATTTACGCTCGGGACGCTAGACGAAGGCGAACTGGCTGGCGTCCAGCTCGTCGACGGCCACCTGGTTCAAGAAGAGGGAGCCGTTGCCATCGCCGAAGTCGATGAGCGTGCCGCCCTGGAACGCGCTGGCAGCTGCAGTGATGTCGGCAAAGTCGTTGAAGCCGTTCACATCCAGCTCGATCAGGTCGTTCTGAGAGAGGTCGACGATCTCGTCGTTGCCGTCACCGGTCTTGAAGGCGAAGGTGTCGGAGCCGCGGCTGCCGCGGAGCTGATCATCGCCCAGACCGCCCGAAATCCAGTCGTTGCCGCGACCACCGTTGACCTCGTCGTTACCGTCGCCGGCATAGATTTCGTCGGCGCCGCGATTGCCGCCGAGGAAGTCGTTGGCATCCCCGCCATGCAGCTCGTCGTTTCCGATACCGCCGGTGACGAAGTCGTTTCCATTACCCCCATTGATGTAGTCTTGGCCGCGAGAGCCTTCTAGGTCGTCGTTTCCATTACCGCCCTCAATGTGGTCGTCACCGCGACCGCCGTTGATGGCATCGTTGCCCCTGCCACCGGACAGCAGGTCCTGACCGCGCCCGCCGCCGATCCAGTCGTTGTCGTCGCCACCTTCGATGACGTCCCAACCTTCGCCGCCACGGATGAAGTCGTTGCCGTCGCCACCGTCGACGATGTCGTCGTCGTCTCCACCCTGGATGTTGTCGTTCTCGTCGGTGCCGTCGGTCACAACGACAGTGTTGATGTGAATGGTGGCAATCTCGGCGCCCGGGATGGTGAAGTCCGCGATGACCGGGTCGATGAACTCACCGAAGTCGTTGGTGCCGCCGAGGATGATCTGGTCGCCGTCGCCGACGGGGTTTCCGACCGACCCGTTGAAACCGGGGTGCAGGAGGACCACGCCATTCTCGTCAACGCCCGTGTTTGGCGCGAGCTGGTTGATGAAGGCGGCGTCGAGTTCGGTGTTTACCTCGGTCCCGGCGTCATAGACTCTGGTCCCGTCGAAGACGAAGGTCTGCTCTCCCAGGAAGTTCCCATCCCCATCGAAGAGCACGGCTGCTTCATTGGTGCCGATGAAGGCGTCGTTGGAGGGCAGGATCATCGCAGCGAAGCTGACCTCTGTGTTGGTCTCCCCGTCGACGGCGATGTTGGCCGAGGTCGTCTCTTCCGTTGCCACCGGTCCTGCTTCCCCGGTGACGACAAGCCCTTGGCTGCCGGGTGAGGCGGCAAGCCGTTCGGTCGCAAGAATCGCCGGCGATCCATCCTCTGCCAGGGATTCCAGGCCGGGCGAGGCTGCTGCGCCGGTGTCGAACAGGTCGAAGTCGCCGTTGTGGAACCCGAAATAGACTGGGGTCAGAAAGGTGCCGCCCTCGGGGGAATCGTTGACGACAGTAACTCTAAGTTCGGTTGGGTCTGCCATGGGACAGCCTCTCCTCTCGGTTTGAGTAAGCGCAGCCGATATCCGATTTCAGAGCCGTCACAGCAATACAACCCGCCTCACTATGGTGTGAGAAAAATGAGAGGTTTCAATATCTTGTGAAATTTATAAGAACTAGTCTAATTTTGGTTCTTGCGTTGAGGTGATCGCTCGCTAACGGTAAGAAAGTTACCGCATCGTGGGCCTTTCGGACATTTTCTATCCAGAGGTCGGCGGTGTTCGCTCAACCGGCCGCTTGCCAGCTGCGATGACGATCCAAGTCAATTGAGGTTTCGCTCGGAAACGCGCAATGCCGACTGTTAGAGAAGCGGCGCACGGTCCGTCACAATCGCGTCAGACTTTCGCCAGAGTGTGTCAAGGTCGCATCGCCCGCTTAGGACGTTCTCTGTGGCTGTTCTGCCGCCAATCCCACCGAGGGCACAGCCCTGCTCGGCTATGATAGTGGCCGGGCCGCAAAGTAGCCCCCCATGTCGGCGTGGCCAGTCAGGAGGCGTCGCGAGGGTCTCATTTGGCGCTCTTGTCGTCGCGTGACGGCCGAGACAGCTCCACCCGCGCGGAGGGTGCCTTGCCCTCCTTGTCTTCACCGAAGTAGATGGTTTGGTGCGGGAAGGGAATCTCAATGCCGCGCTCATCAAAGATGCGCTTGACGATTTCGTTGTAGGCACGGCCCAAGCCCCACTGCTGTCCCGGCGCGCACTTGATCCTGGCGCGCACGACAACGGCGCTGTCGCCGAAGGAGACCAGCCCGAACCACTGCAGCTCGTCCAAGATGGCGGGCTTCCACTCCGGCATCTCGCGTAGCTCCGAGAAAGCATCGAGCATCGCCTGTTTGGCCTCGGCGATGTCTTCCCGATAGGCGATGCCCATGTCGCACACGAAATTCCCGAACTCGCGCATGTAGTTCGAGACCATGTCCACCGACGAGAAGGGAATGATGTGAAAAACGCCTTCCAGATCGCGCAGGCTGACCGATCGAATGGTCAAGCGCTCCACCGTCCCCGTGGTCCCGCCGACGGTCACGACCTCGCCGACGTTCATGGCGTTCTCGAACTGGATGAAGATGCCGGTGATGATGTCCTGGACCATCTTTTGTGCACCGAAGCCGATCGCCAGGCCGAGCACGCCGGCCGAGGCCAGCAGCGGGGCGATGTCGATGCCGATTTCCGACAGCACGAACATGACGGTGATGACGATCAGCGCAATGGTGGCGGCATTGCGCAACAGCGTCAGCAGCGTGTGCTCGCGCGCCGTCGGCGCCCTGCCGAACGCAGGGTTCAAACGGTAGTCGACCCAGGAGGACAAGGCCAGCCAAACGGCGAAGGTGATCGCCAAGATGAACACGATGCCGAGCAGCATTGCGGTCACCCGAACTCCCACCTGGCTCTCCAACCAAGCACGCACGTCAACCAGGTCCACGGTGTGGGCGATGAAGGCCACCACGACCGCTGCGATTAACCAGCGAAGGACGAACAACGCCTTGAGGACCAGGGTGTTGAGTCGCCGTTCCAATAGCGGCAAGCGGCGGGAAATCTGGCCCGGCAGCCGCAACCCGCGGGCAGTCGAGCGTCTGAGCGCGCTGGCGATCATCATACCCACCAGGACGGCGGCCAGGATCTCCGCTGAGGCGGACAAGACCGGCATCAGCACACCGCCCGGCCGTGTCACGCCGAGAACGAAAAGCACGGCCAGATAGAGGAGCACGGGCACGTGCCAGTAGCGGGCCAGGAAGCGCAGGAAGCCCGAGCGCTCCTCGAGGCGGCGCTCTCCCAACAGCCAGGAGGCCACCGGCCTGCGTTTCGCCATAACCAGAAAGGTGACGATGAGGATCGATACCAGAACGATAAGCGCCGCCACGCTGCGGCCGGCGAAGAAGGATACGTTTTGATTGACGATCGGGACGATCAGAAGTTGGCCATAGCCGACAAGGCTGATGACGACGCTAAGCCAGCTCGATAGCTGCCGGGCCGCCGCGTCGGGAATGGCGATGGGCCGCAACTCCCCGGTCGTCGGCGAGAGCACGGCGCGCATCACCACCTTGGCCAGTTCCACCAGCAAGAAGGCGTTCAGGTAGAGAGACTGCCTGATGCCGACGATTCCGAACTCGCCGAAGACGAGGGTCGTCAAGAGATAGCCCGCGCCCCAAGCCACGGCCACGGCCAGCGCATCGATCAGGATCGAGACCAGAATAAGAGTCCAGGTCAAGATGATGCCGGCGCTCATCGCCTTTCGGCCGATGGCGCGATAGGCGCGCTTGGCGAGCGTCCGAAAGACCAGGAGAAGGCCCACCGTGATAACGATGACCAAAGCCAGGTCAAGGAGGGCGCCATAGAGCACCTCCATGTCGACGCTGCCCAGGCCGGCAAAGTTGGCGGGAGCGTTCAGTATTCTTTGCCATAGCTCTTCGGCTCTCTCGGCGACCGTCTCGGCGATCTCTTGCGTCGCCTCGGCGATCTGACGGGGAAACGACGCCGCTGACGCCTCGCTTGCCGGCGCCGGTGTCGGAGACGCTTGCGGTGCTGCGGCTGGCGTCGCTTCATCGGCAAGCTGCTCAAGTCTCTCGATCAAGGCGTCACGTGTCGTCTCGCTGCGTAGCAACTCAGCGATCGACCGGGCCTGTTCGGGCGTGATCGGCGAAGCGCTTGTGTCGGACGTTTCCTCTTGGGCAAGCACAAGCTGAGGTGCGAGCGGCAGAACTGCCAAAGCCAACACGCAAAAAATTCGTCCGATCGATTTCTTGATCATGTTCCAACCCCGAGATGCTTCGCGAGACCTTAAGGCAGACTCGGCGACGTTAAAACCGCTGTAGGGCGTCACGATGTAAGCTTGGTTGACCGCAGGCGTTTTTGAGATGAGCGCGGGGCGCCCCTTTGAGAGGGCTCATGCGCCGTTCGCGTGTGGGTCACTGTCTCCTGGAGCGGCGCCTTCAAAGACGGGCAGATCAATGACAAACCAAAGGATCGATCATGATCTACGGGTGGACCGGGCACGTGCATTCTTGCGGGCCATGGATGTAGCAGCGCAGGCAGACCGTAAGGTTCTCCGAAACGAGACGCTGGGACGTCGCAAGCAGGCGCCCTAGGGTATCAGAGCCGCGTTAAGGCTTCGCGTTGTCTGGGCCTTGGCAGTGACGCTGATCTTCACTCTGCTTGGGATGGGCCTCTTGCCTGAGTGATGGTCGGATCATCATCGGGTGTCTGGTGTCTGCTTCCTGATGCGCTGAGAGGCCGCTTGCCCCAAGCTCGGTCGTTTGCCCGGAGAGCTGTCCGAGCTTCGCATAACGCCAGGCGGTGGCGATCAAGGCGAGGGCCAGCGCGGCAGAGCCGATGGCTGCCAAATCGCTCTGAAGGCGGGCATCGGCTTGCTGCCCGCCCGCGCGGCGCGCTAGCCTGGTCCCGAAGCCCTCAGGCGAGCCGACCGCCTGTTGCGGATCATCAGCGACGATCGGCCGGGAGAGGCGAGGGGCTCATGGAATAGGCAAAGGAAGGTCTCTCATGGCGGTGCGCGGTGTGCTTCTCGACCTGGAGGGTGTCCTTTATCATGAGCGTCGGAGCATTCCGGGCGCGATCGAGGCCGTGCGCAGGCTTGCCGAGCGGGGGCTGAGGCTGCGCTTTCTTACCAACACCACGACCCGGCCCCGGCGCGAGATCGTGGCGCAGATGAGCTCGATGGGTTTCGAGGTCGAGCCAGACCAGGTCTTCACGCCAGCCCGCGCCGCCGTTCGCCTCTTGACCGGTGAGGGTGCCTGCCGCCTGCACCTCGCTGCGCCGGCGGGTCTGGCCCAAGACTTCGCCGGGTTCGACCTGGTCGACGACAAGCCTGACGCCGTGATCATGGGTGACCTCTACACCGGCTACACCTGGGAGCGCCTCGACGGTCTCTTTCGGATGCTGCTCGACGGCGCCCGCCTGGTGGCCCTGCACCGCAACCGCTTCTGCCGGCGCGGCGCCGATCTGGCCCTCGACCTCGGCCCCTTTGTGGCCGCACTGGAGTATGCCGCCGGCACCGAAGCCTTGGTGGTCGGCAAGCCCGCGGAGGCCTTCTTCGCAAATGCCGTGGCGGATATGGGACTAGAGCGCGGCGAGGTCGTCATGGTCGGGGACGACATCGAGGCCGATATCGGCGGCGCCCTGGCGGCGGGCCTGGGGGCTCTGCAGGTGAAGACCGGGAAGTACAGCCTCCGCGACGAGGATCATCCGCAGGTTCGCGCCTCCGGCCGGCTCGCGTCGATCGCCGATATTCCGGCCTGGCTGGCCACGGAAGGCTAGGAGTGCAAGGAGGGGCCCGCCCTGCGAAAAGCGGCGCCTATCGTCTAACCACCCATGGCCAAGGCACCCAGCCGTACCGCCTTCCCGGGCCGCGCACCCGTGGCGGCGCCGTCGCGCCAGATGCTGCGGCCGTTGACCCAGACCTCCTCGATGCCGGCGGCCGCTTGTTGCGGCTTTTCGAAGGTGGCGCGGTCGATGACCCTCTCGGGATCGAGGAGGACCAAGTCGGCGGCCATGCCGGGTGCAAGGCGGCCGCGGTCGGCCAAGCCGAAAGTCGAGGCCGGCAGCGCGGTCATCTTGCGCACTGCTTCCTCTAAGGGAAAGAGGGCTTCCTCGCGGGCGTAGTGGCCGAGCACGCGCGGAAAGGTGCCCCAGAGGCGCGGATGGGGGTGGCGGTCGTGCGGCAGGCCGTCGGAGCCGATCATGCTCTCCGGATGGGCCAGGATGCGGCGGACGTCGGCCTCGTCCATCATGAAGTAGATGGCGCCGGCCGGCTGCAGGCGGGCGACGGCCTCGATCTCGCTCACCTGCCATTCCTTGGCGATCTCGGCTAGATCGCGGCCGTTCGCCTCGGGATGGGGCTCGGACCAGCTGATCATGATGCGGCTGGACTCGGCGATGTAGTGGGCGTCGAGGATGGTCGAGGAGGCGACGTAGGGATAGACATCGAGGCCCACGCGTTGCTCGGCCCGCGCGGCGTCGATGAGGCCCAGGGTCTCGGCCGAGCGGCCGAAGTTGTTGGCGCCGGAGCACTTGTGGTGGGAGATCACCAGCGGCACGCGGGCGGCGCGGCCGATGGCGAAGCTCTCCGCCAAGGCCTCGCTCACCTGGTCGGCCTCGTCGCGCATGTGGGTGGTGTGCAGGCCGCCGGCCTCGGCCATGGCGGAGGCCAGCGCCACGATCTCCGACGTCGGCGCAGCGGCGGCAGGGGCGTAGCCGAGGCCGGTGGAAAAGCCGATGGCGCCGGCCTCCAGCGCGCGCTCCAGGGACTTGCGCATGGCCTTGATCTCGCCCTCGTCGGCCGCACGGGAGAGATCTGCCATAACGCCCACGCGCAGGCTGGCGTGACCTGCCTGGCAGAGCGCGTTCACCGCCGCGGGCTCCTGGTCCAGACGGTCCAGGTAGGCGGCGAAGTCGGCGAAGAAATCGCCCGGCTCCGGGCTCAAGAGGTCGAGCGGGCCGGGTGGGCGCCGGTCGATCGCCAGCGGCGCCAGGCTGACGCCGCAGTTGCCGGTGACCACGGTGGTGACGCCCTGGCTCACCTTGCAGTCCATGGTGGGGTTCACCAGGAGCGCGCGGTCGTCGTGAGTGTGCACGTCGATGAAGCCGGGTGCCAATGCCAGCCCGCCGGCATCGATCTCACGGCCGCCTTCGAAGGCCGAGACCTCGCCGACGGCGACGATACGGTCGTCGTCGACCGCCAGGCCGCCGGCCAGCGAGGGGCCGCCCGTGCCGTCGATCAGGCGGGCGTTGGTGATACGAAGGTCCAGCTTCCTCATGACAGGCGGCTTCCTCTATGCAACAAGGGATCGCTATGCTTTGGGTCGGGGCGCTTTTGTCCGCTCCACTCTTCGACTAGCATCCGCCGAAGTCAAAGACCTTGCCAAGCCTGGGAGGATAGAAGGAATGAAATCACGCGCTGCCGTGGCCGTCGAGGCCGGAAAACCCCTGGAGATCGCCGAGGTCGACCTGGAAGGCCCCAAGGAAGGCGAAGTCCTGGTCGAGATCAAGGCGACCGGCATCTGTCACACCGACGAGTTCACCCTCTCGGGCGCCGATCCCGAGGGCCTCTTCCCGGCCATCCTGGGCCACGAGGGCGCCGGCATCGTGCGCGAGGTGGGCCCCGGCGTGACCGGCCTGAAGCAAGACGACCACGTCATTCCGCTCTACACGCCGGAATGCCGGCAGTGCGAGTACTGCCTCAATCCCAAGACAAACCTCTGCCAGGCGATCCGCGGCACCCAGGGCCAGGGGCTGATGCCCGACGGCAGCTCGCGCTTTTCCATGAAGGGGCAGAAGCTCTTCCACTACATGGGCACCTCGACCTTCTCCAACTTCACCGTGGTGCCGGAGATCGCGCTGGCCAAGATCAACCGCGACGCGCCCTTCGACAAGGTCTGCTACATCGGCTGCGGCGTGACCACGGGCATCGGCGCGGTGATCAACACCGCCAAGGTGGAGCCCGGCAGCAACTGCGTGGTCTTCGGGCTTGGCGGCATCGGCCTCAACGTGATTCAGGGCCTGCGCCTGGTGGGCGCCAAGATGATCGTCGGCGTCGACATGAACAATGCCAAGAAGGAGTGGGGCGAGCGCTTCGGCATGACCCACTTCGTCAATCCCAAGGAGGTCGAGGGCGATCTGGTCGGCCATCTGGTGGAGCTGACCGGCGGCGGCGCCGACTACTCCTTCGAGTGCATCGGCAACGTGAACGTCATGCGCCAAGCCTTGGAGTGCGCACACAAGGGCTGGGGCGAGAGCATCATCATCGGCGTCGCCGGCGCCGGGCAGGAGATCGCGACCCGTCCCTTCCAGCTGGTCACCGGCCGCTCCTGGCGCGGCACCGCCTTCGGCGGCGCACGCGGGCGCACCGACGTGCCCAAGATCGTCGACTGGTACATGGAGGGCAAGGTCGAGATCGACCCCATGATCACCCATACGCTGTCCCTGGAGGACATCAACAAGGGCTTCGACCTGATGCACGCCGGCGAATCGATCCGCAGCGTCGTGGTCTATTGATCCCCCACCCTAGCCGGAGACGATAAAGCCCATGAGCCTGGAGATCCTGGAGGAACACGCCTGCTTCGGCGGCACCCAAGGCGTCTATAGCCATCAGAGCGAGGCCACCGGCACCCAGATGGCCTTCGCCGTCTATCAGCCGCCGCAAGCCAAGCAGGGGCGCTGCCCGATCCTCTATTACCTCTCCGGGCTCACCTGCACCTGGGAGAATGCCACGGTGAAGGCCGGCGCGCAGCGCTATGCCGCCGAGGCCGGCCTGATCCTGGTTTTCCCCGACACCTCGCCGCGCGGTGGGGAGGTGCCGGACGACGAGGCCTACGACTTCGGCAAGGGGGCGGGCTTCTACATCAACGCCACCCAGAAGCCTTGGTCAGAGCATTATCACATGCTGCGCTACTGTCTGGAGGAGTTGCCGGGGCTGGTGGAGTCCCACTTCCCGGTCGCAGAGGGCAAGTGCGGCATCACCGGCCATTCCATGGGGGGCCACGGCGCGATCACCTTGGCCTTGGCCAATCCGGAACGCTACCAGTCGCTGTCGGCCTTTGCGCCTATCGTCAACCCCAGCGAGGTGCCCTGGGGACAGAAGGCCTTCGCCCGCTATCTGGGCGACGACCCGGGCCTTTGGCGCCAGCATGATTCCTGCGCGCTCATGGCCGAGCGCGGCTGGAAGGGCGACATCCTGGTCGACCAGGGTGCGGCCGATCAGTTCCTGGGCGAGGCGCTGCAGCCCGAGCGCTTTGCCGAGGCCTGCAAGGGTCGGGGCGTCTCCCTGACCTTGCGCATGCAAGAGGGCTACGACCACTCCTACTACTTCGTCTCCAGCTTCATCGGCGATCACCTCGCCTGGCATGCGGAGCGGTTGGGGTAGGACTTGGGATTCACGCCAGTCTTCATGCGCGCCGGTACTGGTACTCCGTAATCTATGCCGCACATCGCGCTGCGAGCTGAAACAATACTCGAGTGCGCGCCTTTGAACGCCCATCATCCCGTCGGCGGCGTGTGGCCGAAATTCAGGCGCGCCGCCATGGCCTCGACGGCGGCGCGGCCGCCGTAGTGCCGGATCAGGCGATCTTGGTCGGCGAAGGCCCGGGCGGTGACGGCGGTGGGGTCAGCCAGACGGGTGAGGGCGGCGGTAAGGTCTTCGCGTATCCGGGCGTGGGCCGGGCTTGTGCCGAGGTCAATGGTCTCGCCGGGATCAGCCTCCAGGTCGAACAGCTGCGGGCGGTAGCCCTCGTAGTGCACCAGCTTCCAGCGGCCGCGGCGATAGGCGAAGATGCCGGTCGGGCTGCCGCCGTCGTGATACTCGGCGAAAAGCGGGCGCTCGGGTTGGGCCTCTCCAGAGGCGAGGTCTTGCAGCGCAGAGCCTGCCCCCGAAGCGCCGTCATGTCCAAGGACGGCGCGCAAGGCCGTCGGCGCCACGTCGACCAGAGAGACCGGCGTCGCCACTTTCCGACCCCGCGGCACGTCGGGGCCGGCCAGGATCATCGGAATGCCGAGCGATTCCTCGAACATCACCTGCTTGGTCCAGAGGCCCTTGTTGCCCAGCATCTCGCCGTGGTCGGAGAGGAAAAGCACGCTCGTCCGCTCCGCCTGCCCGCCGGCCTCTAAGCCCGCCAGCACTTGGCCTGCCAAGGCATCGAGAAAGCTGACAAGACCGTAGTAGGCGACCCGGGCCCGCCGAGCGCTCTCCTCCGTGAAGGAACGGCCGTAGTCGAAAAAACCCACGAGCTGAGCCAAGGCCGGATGATCGAGTGCGGCCACCGGAGTGGGTGGCGGAATCTCCGTATCTTCGTAGAGGCGGTAGAATTCCGGCGGAGCAACCAGTGGAAAATGCGGCGAGACGAAGGAGGCCAGCAAGGCCCAAGGACGCTCCTTGGGCGCCTCATCCCTGAGCCACGCGGCAGCCCTGGCCGCAACTTGGCGGTCATAGTCGTGGTAGCCGGAGCGGCCCGGACCGACTTGGCTTGCCAGCTCGGCCGCCGCGGGAAAGCGGCCAAGCGGGCGCCTCAAGAGGCCGGGCAGCCAGCCTTGACCGTCCTTGACATGGAGTGGCAGCAGTTCCGGCGCGAAGCCGTTGTCGTCGTCGCTCGAGCGGAAGTGGAGCTTGCCGACGGAGACGGCGGTCGCGCCGTGATCCCTGATCGTGTGCGCCCAGCCGCGTGGGGTCCCGCGGTAGGGTTGGGCGCTGTCCCAGCAGCCGATCTGGTGGACATAGCGCCCGGTCTGCAGCACGGCGCGCGCCGGCACGCAGATCGGCGAATTGCTGTAGGCCTGGGTGAAGGTCGTGCCGCGCGCGGCGAGGCGGTCCAAGTGCGGGGTCTGCACCGGCGCCCGGCCCAAGCAGCCGATTGCCCAGGGAGCCTGCTCGTCGCTCATGAGGATCAGAAGGTTGCCGGGCACGAACCTCGTTCCTTGCGTGGTGGTCGCCATAGGCTCTCAAGCTGGCCAGGGATCAAGTCGCCAGACCAGCAAGGCATCCGTCGTGCATCGTAGGATCTTCGATAACTGTGGTATCATGATGCACAAACTAAGGCCCGGCCTGGTCCAGGCGACGCTACCAGTTTCCGACGCTGTGGTAAGAGATCGGATGGGAAAGGGGGGAGGGAACCCAATGTTTCGCAAGTTCGGCGTGCCCTTCTGGGCAGTCTGTCTCGTGCTCTTCTGGGGAGCGCCGGCGCAAGCACAGAGCATCTACTCCAATGCCAACTGGAACTGGATGCGGATGACCCAGGCGCAGTGCCTGGCACAAGCGGACAAGGCCTTCAATGCAGCAGCACGCGCGTTCGACTTCCCGTTCGATACCCAGACCCTTGACGGTTGGCTGGTTTGGGACAGGCTGGAAGATACCATCGTGCAAATCGCCTGCGTTGCGGACGACGGCACCACCTCTTTGACCAGTGCCACCTCCGAGCGCATGCTGGTGGTGATCAGCGTGAACAGCCTGGACGCCGGCCGCAACGAAGCACTGCGCGACTTCTTGCGGGACTGCTTTCAACGCAACCGGTGCGAGGACGCCAATGCCGGGCTCTTTGCGCGGGCGGTCGATCCCCAAGCGGGCAAGCCCGTCGTTGTCGAGTTCGCCGGCCTGCCTGGCAACAAGCAAGACTGGATCAGCGTCGTGCCGCAGGGGGTGGACGACAAGACCTACAAGAGCGGGTTCTGGTCCTATCTGTCGGGCCGGACCTCAGGCACACTCACGCTCGGTACCCTGACGCCCGGCGCCTATGAAGTACGGGTCTATCTCGACTGGCCGGACGGTGGCTACACCGTCGTCTCCAGATCGCACTTCTCGGTACGCTAGCGCCGAAGCGATTCCTGCTGGCAGAGTGACGGCTGGGTCGGCAGCGGAGGGATGGATGCTATGATAGGCGACCAAGAGCTTCTCTTCGCGATCCTGGCATTGATCTTCGCGCTGCTGATCTGGGGGCGCTGGCGCTACGACCTCGTCGCCTTCGCCGGGCTCGTTGTGTCCATTATCGTCGGTGTAGTGCCGGTGAACCAGGCTTTCAGCGGATTCGGCCATCCCGCGACGGTGATCGTCGCCCTGGCCTTGGTGGTGAGCCGCGGCCTCTCGAACTCCGGCGTGGTCGAATTGCTGGCCGGCTGGCTGGTCGACGGCAAGCGTGCCCTCTCGCGTCACATCACCTACATGGCCGGCATCGCCGCGGGCCTGTCGGCGGTGATGAACAACGTGGCAGCCCTGGCCTTGCTGATGCCGGTCGACCTGCAGGCCGCCAAGGCGGCAGAGCGCAGCCCGGCGCTGACCTTGATGCCACTCTCCTTCGCCTCGATCCTGGGCGGGCTGGTCACGCTGATCGGCACGCCGCCCAATATCGTGATCTCGAGCTTCCGGGAAGAGGCCTTGGGCCAACCCTTCGCCATGTTCGACTTTGCCCCGGTGGGCCTTGTCTGCGCGTTTGTCGGCGTGGTCTTCGTCGCCCTGATCGGCTGGCGCCTGCTGCCCAAGGGGCGCAGGGCACAGAACAGCAGCTCCGAGCTCTTCGAACTGCAGGACTACATAGCCGAACTGACGGTGCGCGAGAAATCCAAGCTGGTCGGCAAGACCTTGGGCGAGATCGACGCCGCCGAGGAGGATGACGCGGTCGACGTCCTGGGTCTCATCCGCGGCGGCCAGCGCCTGCCGCGCAGCGCCCGCACGGTACCGATCGAGGCCGGCGACGTGCTGGTGGTTCAAGCCGGCCCGGAGGCGATCGAGAAGCTCTCCGGTGCGCTGGGGTTGGATTTCAGCGAAGGCCGGCAAGGCGCGGCGGTCCTGAAGGGTCGCGATCTTGCCCTCAAGGAGGTGGTGGTGCCGCAGGGTGCGATCATCGACGGCCGCTCGCTCTCTGCCATGCCCTTTTTGATCCAGCTGGGCGTGCGCGTGCTGGGCGTCTCGCGCCAGGGCAAGCGCTTGCGGCAACGGATCTGGCGCCTGACCTTCAGGGCCGGCGACATCCTGCTGCTGTTCGGACCCGGCGATGCGCTGCCGGAAGCGAGCCAGCGGCTTGGAACGCTGCCCTTGGCGCAGCGCGGACTGCAGGTGATCCAGCGCGAGAAGGCCTGGCTGACGCTCGCCATCTTCGTTGTCGCGATCCTGCTGGCCAGTTTCGGCCTGCTCTACCTGGCAGTCGCCTTGGCGGCGGTCGCGGTGCTCTACTGCCTGCTGCGTATCGTGCCGATGCGCGAGCTCTATGAGTCGGTGGAATGGCCGGTCATCATCCTCTTGGGCTCCTTGATCCCGCTCGGCACGGCACTGGAGCAAAGCGGCGGGACGGCGGTCTTGGCCGGCGGGCTCTTGGCCGTGCTCGAGGGCGCGGAGCCTTGGGTGGTGGTCACCCTCCTGATGGTGGTGACCATGACCCTGTCGGATCTCTTGAACAACACGGCGACCGCGGTGATCGCCGCCCCGATCGCGCTGGAAATGGCGCAGAAGCTCGAGGTCGATCCCGATCCCTTCCTGATGACCGTGGCAGTGGCGGCCTCTTGCGCCTTCCTCACGCCGATCGGCCACAAGAACAACACCCTGATCATGGGGCCGGGCGGCTATCGCTTCGGCGACTACTGGCGGATGGGCCTGCCGCTGGAGATCCTGGTCATCGCCGTGGCCGTGCCGATGATCCTCTTGGTCTGGCCGCTCTAGCGACTGTCGCGACTCCCTCACACGCGGCCGCTGAGGTGCCGCGCCTTCAAGAGTTGCGGGAAGAGGAAGGCCCAGAGGATGGCGATCATCATCGCACCGGCCCCGCCCAGCGCGACCGCCGGTACCACCCCGATCAAGGCGGCGAGAGAGCCGGCGCGGAACTCGCCGACCTCGTTGGAGGCGCCGACGAAGACCATGTTGACCGCATTGACCCGGCCTCTGAGCGCGTCTGGAGTCCAGAGCTGGATCAGGGTCTCGCGGATGTAGACGCTGACCATGTCGGCGGCGCCGGCGAGCGCCAAGGCGGCCACCGACAGCCAGACCATGGTCGAGAGCCCGAACACCAACGTGGCGAATCCGAAGAGGAAGACGCAAAGGAACATGATCAGCCCGGCATGATCGCGGAGCGGCCGGACGGCCAGATAGAGCGCGACCGCTACGGCGCCGACCCCCGGAGCGGAGCGCAGCAGGCCCAGGCCCCAGGGCCCGACCTCGAGCACATCGCGTGCGAAGGCCGGCAGCAACGCGACGGCGCCGCCGAGGAGGACCGCGAAGAGGTCCAGAGAGATCGCGCCAAGCACGATCTTCTCACGCCAGACGTAGCTGAAACCGGCAACGACGTTCGACCAGGTGGTGGGCTCGTTCAGCGTCTTCTGGCGGGGTTTGGGCACGAAGAGAATGATGGCTCCCGCTGCCGCGAAGAGCGCCAGGGCCGATCCGTAGGCGACGCCCGGCCCCACACCGTAAAGCAGGCCGCCGGCCACCGGTCCCAGCACCACCGCCACTTGCCAGGACGAGGTGGAGAGCGCGATGGCGCTTGCCAGCGCCTCGGCCGGCACGAGGTTGGGGATCAGCGACTGGGAGGCCGGGTTCATGAAGGCCCGCGCCACGCCGAAGACGGCGAGAGTTGCGAAGATCGACCCGACCGATAGCGGGCCAGAGACAACCAGGTAGAGGAGTGCGGCTGCGCAAGCGCCTTCGGCGAACTGGCAGACGGCGACGATCATGCGGCGCGGGAAGCGGTCCGACGCAGCGCCGGTGACTAGCACGAGCAGCAGCGCTGGCGCGAACTGGATCAAGCCGACCAGGCCGAGGTCGAAGGGATCGCGGGTCAGGTCGTAGATCTGCCAGCCGACCGCGACACTGACGACTTGCGTTGCGAAGGTGGTGCAGAAGCGCGACGCCCAGAAGAGGGCGAAACCCCGATGTCGGAGTGCGGCTCTCGCGGATTGCGGCACCGAATGATCGTCGGCTGTCATCGTCTGTGGTCCAGGCGGCCGGCCGCCGAGGGGACTCTAGCGGCCGCCTGGTCGATCGGCCTTAGTCCAGCGCTGCCTTCAGGAAGGCGTCGGAGACTTCCAAGTAGCGGTCGACGTTGGCTTCCGTGTGGGCGAAAGAGCAGGCGGGGCCAGCGGTGGCCACGGCCTCCCAGACATCGTTGTTGGCCATGAAGTGACGCCGGGTGTCGACGAAGCGACGGTCCAGGGATGCGGCGGCTTCTCTGGCAGTGCGCGGCAGGCGCGCGGTCAGGATCCAGCCGCTGCGGCCGCCGATCTGCGGTGCCCGCCAGGCGAGCCCGCGGCGGTCGAATAGGCCCTGCAGCCCTTCTGCCAAGCGCTTGCCCAAAGACTCGACCCGGGCATAGTCGGTCTCCTTCAGGCAATGCTGCAGCGCCGCCCGCGCCGCCGTCAGCGCCAGCGGATTGGCATAGGTGGTACCGCCGGTCGCCAAGCCGGTGGCGGCGACGTCGACGTCCAGGTTCTTCTCCGAGAGCGCGGCGAGCGGGGCCGTCATGCCGTAGGCGCCGAAGGCGATGCCGCTGCCGATCCCCTTGCCGAGCGTCGTGATGTCGGCGGCCAGCGACCAGGCGCGCGTCATGCCGCCGAAGGCGAAGGAGTGGCTGTGCGCTTCGTCGATGATCAGCAAGGTCCCGGCGGCTCGGCAGAGCTTGGCGGCTTCCTCCCAGAATCCATCGTCGGGGAAGACCAGGTTGCAGTTGGTAAGCAGGGGTTCGGCGATCAGGGCGGCCGCGTCCTTCGGTGCCAGGGCGGCGTTGAGGGCCTCGAGATCGTTGAAGGGGACCTGCAGAATCTTCCGGCCGGCGTCCTGCGGCAGGCCCAGATAGCCGCCGTCGCTGCCCAGGCTTTCGTCGATGTGACCGTGGTACTTGCCCTCGAACATGACCACTCGCTCGCGCCCGGTCGCCAGGCGGGCGATGCGCAGGGCCTCGGCATTGGCCGCCGAGGCGGAGCCGGTGAACTGCCAGAAGGGCAAGCCGCTACGCCGCGCCAGCTCTTCCGTCGCCCAGATGCCGTCGTCGGTCGGCAGCAGGAAGATGCTGCCGTTTTCCAGCTGGGCGCGGACAGCCTCGACCACCGGTTGCGGCGCAAAGCCCAGGGTGGCGGCCAGGTCGGCCTGGTTCATGTCGAGATAGCGGTGGCCGTCGACGTCTTCGAACCAGGCGCCCTCGCCGCGTACGACGAAGGGCGGCGGATGGCGGTGGAGGCCCGCCATCCAGGCCATGGGAACGCCATTGGGCTGGCTTCTCCGGGCCCGCGCCAGAAGCGCTTGCGTACGCGGCAGGCGTGCCGCCAAGCGCTCGCTCTCACGGGCGCCCAGCGCTTCCAGGCGGTCCCTGTCCAGCATGGCTAGAGTGACAAGGCCTCCTGCGGCGGCACGTAGTCCAGATTGTGCGCCGTCGCCACTGCGCGGTAGGTGACGGCGCCGTCGGCGACGTTGAGGCCGTTCATCAGGTGCTGGTCCTCGGCCAGCGCGTGGCGGTGACCCTTGTCGGCCAAGGCGACGACGAAGGGCAGGGTGGCGTTGTTGAGCGCCATGGTCGAGGTGCGCGCCACCGCGCCCGGCATGTTGGCGACGCAGTAGTGGACCACGTCGTGGGTGATGAAGATCGGCTTGTCGTGCGTCGTCGCGTGCGAGGTGGCAAAGCAGCCGCCCTGGTCGATGGCGATGTCGACAAGAGCCGAGCCGGGCCGCATGCCTTTGACCATTTCTTCGCTCACCAGCTTTGGCGCGGCAGCACCCGGAACCAGAACGGCGCCGACGACGAGGTCGGCATCGGCGACATGGGTCTCGATGGCGTCGACGGTGGAGAAGACGGTGTTGAGCTGGCCGCCGAAGTGCATGTCCAGCTCTTCCAGGCGGGCCAGCGACTTGTCGATCACGGTGACCTTAGCCTCCATGCCCATGGCCATGCGCGCGGCGTTGGTACCGGAAACGCCGCCGCCGATGACGACGACCCGCGCTGCGCCCACGCCCGGCACGCCGCCCAGCAGGACGCCGCTGCCACCTTGATACTTCTCCAGGCAGTAGGCGCCGACCTGGATCGACATGCGCCCGGCCACCACGCTCATCGGCGCCAAGAGCGGCAGCCGCCCGTGGTTGTCGGTCACCGTCTCATAGGCGATCGCGATGGACTTGGACTTGATCAGCCCTTCCGTCTGCGGCCAATCGGGCGCCAGGTGCAGATAGGTGAAAAGGACCTGGCCGGGGCGCAGCATGGCGCATTCGACCAGCTGCGGCTCCTTCACCTTGACGATCATGTCGGCGGCCTCGAAGACGGCGGCGGCGTCTGGAAGGATCTTGGCGCCGGCGCGCTCGTAGTCCTCGTTGAAGAAGCCGATGCCGGCGCCGGCCTTGGTCTCGATCAGCACCTCATGGCCGTGATGGACCAATTCGCGCACCGAGGCCGGGATGAGGCCGACCCTGTGTTCATGCGCCTTGATCTCTTTCGGGACACCGACTCGCATCTGATCCTCCGTTTCGAAGTGGCACGACTGCCTATTGCTTGGACTCCTCGTGGATGATCTCGCCGCGGACCAGATAGATCGCCACGGCCGAGAACACGAGGGTGATCGGCATGATGCCGAACAGCTTGAAGCCGGCCCAGAAGTCGGTGGAGAAGTTTCGCCACACGATCTCGTTCAGGACGGCCAGAAAGAAGAAGAAGCAGGCCCACAACAGGGTCAGGCGCCGCCAGCCGTGGTCGCTCATGTGCAGCATGCTGCCGAGGAGCGGGGCCAAAAGCGGTTTGCCGAAGGCCAGGCCGCCGAAGAGGATGGTGCCGAAGAGCGTGTTGACGATTGTCGGCTTCAGCTTGATGAAGGTTTCGTCGTTGAGCGCCAAGGTCAGCGCGCCGAACACCAGGACGAAAACCCCCGAGACCAGCGGCAGGATCGGAACGCGCCGTTCCAGATGATAGTTGACGGCGAGCGCGACAAAGACGGCAGCCATGAAGGCGCCGGTGGCCGCGAAGATGTCACTGCGGGCATTGACGATGAAAAAGACGACGAGCGGGCCGGCCTCCAGCACCAGCTTCAAGAAGGGGGAGATGGCCGGACGCTCCGGTGCTCTGCTTTCTGTCATGAATGGCTCGGCTATGCGGCAAAAGGAGATGGGGGCCGCGCCGGCGCGGCCCCCTCCATCGCCAGTCACTTAAGCCTTTCGACCGGCGCCTGCAACACCGCTGGCGCGTTTTTCGCTCACGCTTAAGCGGTTCCAGCCCTCACCCCCGCCCGGCCGCCCATAGCAGGATACTTCCGTGGGCGGCCGGGCGGGGGTGAGGGCCGGTGCCGTCTAGTCGGCAAACGCTCTGGCGGGCTTTTCCTGCGCAATCGGCTGTTATGGCCTCGATTGCGCCGCCAGCGAGGGTGCGGTCTTCTCCAGCCAAAGGCTGGTCTCCACTGCGCCCTCGGGCAGCGGGCAGCTCGGCGATAACGCCCTTCTGCCAGTCCGCTGCCATCCGCGTGGCAACGTAATGGCTGGCGAAGCGCAGGCGGAAGCCGGCGCCCAGCAGCAGGCAGCCGACCAGCAGCTGCTCGTTATAGCCGCGCCAGGTCCAGGCCGCCGGATAGGCGTCCGGCAGCAAGATGTCGTGCAGGTGGACCAGCAGTCCCTGCGGCATCCGCGGCAGCCAATCCAGCAGCAGGCGATCGACGTCGCTGCCCGGCATGGCGACGTGGCTGCTGTCGATGAAGAGGACGTCGCCGGGGCCCAGCCCCGTCAGCAGCGCCGGATCGGCTTCGGCCAAGGTCGCCGGGTGGTGGGTAACCGGCAGGGCGGCGATCGCGGCCCTCGGTGCCGGGTCGATGCAGGTGATCTCGCTCGCCAAGCCGGCGTCGGCGACGGCGCGGGCGAGGAAGCGGGTCGAGTGGCCCGATCCCACCTCCAGTATCCTGGCCGGCCTCGTCTTTTGGACCAGGGCATAGGCGGCGGCGGCGTCCAGGCGCGGGAACCAGTCCTGCTCCCACCGCGGTGCCGGTGCCGCGCCGCCGATGCGCTGTAAGGCATCGGCGGCGGCCTCGATCAGCCTGAGGACCTCGCGGAACTGCGGCTCGGCGGCGTGAAAGAGCGGCTCGAAGGCGGGGTAGTCGAGGGCGCCGCGCTTGCCGGAATGGCGGGCCGGAATGAAGTAACCGCGCTCGGCCAGACCGAAGAGCGTGGCCAGGCCGAAGCCGAGGCGGCGAAGGGCAGGGCGCATGGGCTCAGCTCCTGGCGCAGAGCTCGTAGAGTGCCACGGCAGCCGCGTTGGACACGTTGAGTGCCGCGATCGGTGGCCGTGTCGGCAGGCGCTGAATGGCATCGCAGTGCGCCTTGGTCAGGCGGCGCAGGCCGCTGCCTTCGGCGCCCATCACCAACACGCAGCGTTCGGCGCGGTTGGCCCGACGCAGCAGCGCGCCACCCTCGTCCAGGCCGAGGCACCAGAAGCCGGCCTCCTTCAGCTGTTCCAGCGCGCGGGCGAGGTTGGTCTCTTGAATGTAGGGGACGATCTCCAAGGCGCCGGAGGCGGCCTTGGCCAAGGTGCCGCCTTCTTCGGGCGCGCGGTCGGCGGTGGTCACCAGCGCATCGGCGCCGAAGGCCGCGGCCGAGCGCAGAATGGCTCCGACGTTCTGCGGGTCGGTCACCTGATCCAATGCCACCACGGTGGCGGGCCGCTCCGCCAGTCCCGCCAAGAACCGGGCCAGGCCCGGCTGGCTCAAGGGCTGGCAGGAGAGCGCCAGGCCTTGATGCACGGCGCCTGCCGGCAAGGCCCTCGCGATCTCCTCGCGGGCCACGACCTCCGGGCCCGGGCGCTTGTGCTCTTGCAGGACGGCGGCCAGGCCCTGATCGGGTGGCGCGCTGGCAAGGAAAAGCTGGATCCGGCGCTCGGGATTGGCGAGGGCGGCGAGCACGGCATGGCGACCGAAGATCCAATAGCCGCCGGCCTCCGCCGCGGGGCGTGTGCGCCTTGGTCCTGGGCCCTTCCTGCGCGTGGCTGCCTTGCGTTTGCCGCCCATCACCTCACCCTCGCTCCCGGCCATTGGCGGTTGCCTCGAATTCTCCGCTTTGCCGCATTTCCTTTGCCATTGACAGCAGAACTTTTTTGGCCATAGTGGCCGGCCTGCTGCCGGGCCGAACGGCCGAGTTTGCGCACCTGGAGGGGTGCCCGAGTGGTTAAAGGGGACGGGCTGTAAACCCGTTGGCTATGCCTACGTTGGTTCGAATCCAACCCCCTCCACCAGATGCGCTGCTTGGGCTCCCCGGTGCGGATGCGGTGGCAGGGGAAGGGATGCGGCAAAGGCTGGCTCAAACGATTGTGTTGAACGGCTGGCGGCGCTATCTGTCTCAAGTGCTGTGCAGGCGGGTGTAGCTCAGTGGCAGAGCAGAAGCCTTCCAAGCTTACGACGGGGGTTCGATTCCCCTCACCCGCTCCAACGGCCGCCGGTGCTTTTTTAAAAGCGACCGGCTCAACGCCGTCGCAGCGATGAGGCGGACCCCTTAAGAGACAACCGTAGTAGGACCGAGAACGGGACCAAGGGAAGGCAATGGCCAAGTCAAAGTTCGAGCGGACGAAGCCGCACTGCAACATCGGCACGATCGGTCATGTGGATCATGGCAAGACGACCTTGACGGCCGCGATCACGAAGGTCTTGGCGGAGGCCGGCGGGGCGAAGTTCACGGCCTACGACCAGATCGACAAGGCGCCGGAGGAGAAGGCGCGCGGTATCACGATCTCGACGGCGCACGTGGAGTATGAGACGGCGAACCGTCACTATGCGCACGTGGACTGCCCGGGCCATGCCGACTACGTGAAGAACATGATCACCGGTGCCGCCCAGATGGACGGTGCGATCCTGGTGGTCTCGGCGGCCGACGGCCCGATGCCGCAGACGCGCGAGCACATCTTGCTGGCGCGCCAGGTGGGCGTGCCAGCGATCGTGGTCTACCTGAACAAGTGCGACATGGTGGACGACGAGGAATTGCTGGAGCTGGTGGAGCTGGAGGTACGCGAGCTGCTGTCGAGCTACGACTTCCCGGGCGACGACATTCCGGTGATCAAGGGCTCTGCCCTGGTGGCGCTGGAGGACGGCGACGAGAAGATGGGCAAGGCCTCGGTGCTGGAGCTGATGGCTGCGGTGGACGACTACGTGCCGCAGCCGGAGCGTCCGAAGGACAAGCCCTTCTTGATGCCGATCGAGGACGTGTTTTCGATATCGGGCCGCGGCACGGTGGTGACGGGTCGTATCGAGCGCGGCGTGGTGAAGGTCGGCGAGGAGATCGAGATCGTCGGCCTGAAGGACACGCGCAAGACGACGGTGACGGGCGTTGAGATGTTCCGCAAGCTCTTGGACCAGGGCGAGGCGGGCGACAACGTGGGCGCGCTTCTGCGCGGCGTGGGCCGCGAGGAGGTGGAGCGCGGCCAGGTCTTGGCGAAGCCGAAGTCGATCACGCCGCACACCAAGTTCACGGCGGAGTGCTACATCCTGACCAAGGAGGAGGGCGGTCGTCACACGCCGTTCTTCACCAACTACCGTCCACAGTTCTACTTCCGGACGACGGACGTGACGGGGGTGGTGCATCTGCCGGACGGTGTCGAGATGGTGATGCCGGGCGACAACACCACCATGCAGGTGGAGCTGATCGCGCCGATCGCCATGGACGAGGGCCTGCGTTTCGCCATCCGCGAGGGCGGCCGCACGGTCGGCGCCGGCGTCGTCGCGAAAATCAGCGAATAAGGGGTTCATTGCCCGCAAGGGCGTGCGGTCAAGAGGGTTGGCGAATAGGAGTGTAGCTCAATTGGCAGAGCACCGGTCTCCAAAACCGGGGGTTGTGGGTTCGAGTCCCTCCACTCCTGCCAGGTGCCAATTCCAGTGAAGACGGGCGGCGGCCAGGTGCCCTCCATGGGCAGGCCGCCGTTCCTTGGTTAGACTGTTTAGAGAGGTCGATTGATGGCTTTCAAGCCTGCCACGTTCTTCCGCGAAGTGCGCCAGGAGGTTTCCAAGGTGACCTGGCCGACGCGGAAGGAGACGCTGGTCACCACCGGCATGGTCTTCGTGATGGTGGCCTTGGTGGCGCTGTTTTTCTTTTTGATCGACCAGGTGCTCAGCCTCGGGATCTCCGCGATCCTGGGTCTGGGCGGTCAGTAACTTAGGACTAGGGTCTTATGGCCAAGCGTTGGTATGTGATTCACGTCTATTCGGGATCGGAGAAGAAGGTCGCCGATGCCCTGCGCGAGCAGGCAGAGCAGCTCGGCATGACCGACCTGATCGAGCAGGTGCTGGTGCCGACCGAAGAAGTGATCGAGATGCGCCGCGGCCAGAAGGTCAATGCGGAGCGGCGCTTCTTTCCGGGCTATGTGCTGGTCAAGATGGATCTGAACGACGTGACCTGGCACATGGTGAAGAATACGCCGAAGGTCACCGGCTTTTTGGGCGGGCAGAGCAAGCCTTCGCCGATCTCGGAGGCCGAGGCGCAGCGCATCCTGGAGCAGGTGAAGGAAGGTGTGGAGCGGCCCAAGTCCTCTATCATCTTCGAGATTGGTGAGCAGGTGCGGGTCACCGACGGCCCCTTCGAGAGCTTCGTCGGCATGGTCGAGGAGGTCGACCCCGAGCGCACCCGTCTCAAGGTCTCCGTCTCCATCTTCGGTCGCTCGACCCCGGTGGAGCTGGAGTACGGGCAGGTGGCAAAACTCTAGCCGCCTCCCTATATAGAGAAAACCCGGCGCGGGCAGCATCGCCTGCGGCGGCGTTTCGTGTCGTGTGAAGCGGAACTGGAGTGCGTCTCTCGAGCCTCGGCAAGAGGGCTGTGATCCAGCGATGTGCGCGGGAGGCCGGGCCATGAAGACCCGTGGCGGCCGTGAGATACCGCGAAGGTCTCGCCCGTGGCCGATAGAGTCGGCTGCGGTTTTCTGGCTGTAGTGAGGGACTGTCGAATGGCAAAGAAGATTGCGGGCTACATCAAGCTCGAGATTCCGGCGGGCAAGGCCAATCCTTCGCCGCCGATCGGCCCGGCGCTGGGACAGCGCGGGCTGAACATCATGGAGTTCTGCAAGGCATTCAATGCCGCCTCGCAGGATATGGAAAGCGGCATGCCGATCCCGGTGGTGGTCACCGCTTTCGCCGACCGCAGCTTCGCTTTCGAGATGAAGACGCCGCCGGCCGCGTACTTCCTGAAGAAGGCGGCCCGCATCCCCAAGGGGCATACCGAGCCCGGCAAGGGGTTCGTCGGCAGTGTCACGCTGCAGCAGTGCCGCGACATCGCCGAACAGAAGATGCAAGATTTGAACGCCTACGATCTCGACGCCGCGACCAAGATCATCGCCGGCTCGGCCAGGTCGATGGGCCTCGAGGTGGTGGAGTAGCGCAATGTCCAAGCAGGGAAAGCGACTGAAGCAGGCCTACGATAGCCTCGATCGCAACAAGGACTACGGGCTCGAGGACGCCATCCGCCTGATCAAGGAGAAGGCCGGCGCCAAGTTCGACGAGTCGATCGAGATCTCGATGAACCTCGGTATCGACCCGCGCCATGCCGACCAGGCCCTGCGCGGCATGGTCAACCTGCCGAACGGCACCGGCAAAGCGGTGCGCGTGGCCGTCTTCGCCCGCGGCGACAAGGCCGACGCCGCGAAGGAGGCCGGGGCCGATATCGTCGGCGCCGAGGACCTCGTCGAGCAGATCCAGGGCGGCCAGATCAACTTCGACCGAGCCGTCGCGACTCCGGACATGATGGCCCTGGTCGGTCGCCTGGGTAAGATCCTGGGTCCGCGCGGCCTGATGCCCAACCCCAAGCTCGGGACCGTGACCAACGACGTCACCGCGGCCGTGCAGGCGGCCAAGGGCGGTCAGGTCGAGTTCCGGGCGGAGCGCGCCGGCATCGTGCATGCCGGGGTGGGAAAAGTAAGCTTTGACGAAGCCGCCATTTTGGCTAATGTGCGCGCCTTCGTCGATGCAATCGTCCGTGCCAAGCCGTCAGGCGCCAAGGGAACCTTCGTCAAGCGGGTCTCCTTGAGTTCGACCATGGGGCCGGGCATCACTGTCGATACTGCCAGCCTGTCGGGCTGAGCTATCGGCGAAAGAGGAATTCTCTGTCGCTGGGCTTGCGCATCTTGAGCGTTGACCCGGCGGCTGCAGGATCCGGCTGGATCGGCCGCTTCGGCGGCGGGCCGGTCGGAAAACCTGTCCGAGACTGCAGGTGGGGCCTTCGGGCCGCCTAAGCTCCGCATCAGCGGTGCCTGCATAGACGGGGTGCAGAGGGTCTTGTCGACTGTCTTCCGGCCAGCGGCCGTTGGGCAGGGTAAGGGGATCCGCAAATGCTCTCCGGGGCAGGTCGAGACGGGGGCCGGAGGGTCCGGCACCCGGTTTGGTCGGCGGCTTGCAACCCGTTCAGAGGCTCTTGACGGAGCGCTTGGGAGAAGGGGGCGGTCGCCAAAGCAAGGTGGAGACGCATTCGTGGATCGAGCTGCGAAAGAAGCGTTGGTAGCGGAGCTGCACGAAGCCTTCTCGCAGTCCACTCTCCTCATGGTCACCCAGCAGACCGGGATGACGGTGTATGAGAGTCAGGACTTGCGTCGGCGCGTGCGGGATGCCGGTGCCAGGTTCAAGGTAGCGAAGAACCGTCTGGCGCGTCTCGCCCTGGAGGGCACGCCTTTCGAGGGGCTGAGCGATCAGCTCACCGGACCGACCGGCCTGCTATGGTCGGACGACCCGGTCGAGGCTGCGAAGGCCATTGTCAAGTTCACGAAGGACAGCAAGAAGCTGACCATCGTGGCCGCTGGCTTTGGCGAGCAGATCTTGGACGCCAAGGGCGTCGAGCAGGTCTCGAAGATGCCGTCGCTCGACGAGCTGCGGGGCAAGTTGGTGGGTCTCATTCAGGCCCCGGCTGTCCAGCTGGTCGGGCTGCTGCCGGCACCGGCGACCAAGGTCGCCGGCGTCATGCAGGCAGGCGCTTCGAAGCTGCCACGTGTTCTCAACGCCTATGCCCGCAAGGAAGCGGCATAGGACTGGACGAGGTGCTGCGGTTCCAACCGCTTTGAGAGTGATGCAACCCAAGGGCCGGCAGACCCGACAAGGATGAGTGGGTCGGGGCCCGAGCAAGACCCTAAGGAGTGAAGAGATGGCCGATTTGGATAAGCTCGTCGAAGAGCTGTCGAACCTGACCGTGCTGGAGGCAGCCGAGCTCGCTACGAAGCTCGAAGAGACCTGGGGCGTGTCGGCCGCGGCTGCGCCGATGGCCATGCCGATGATGCCGGGTGCCGCTGGCGGCGACGATGCCGCTCCGGCCGCCGAGGAGAAGACCGAGTTCGACGTCATCTTGAAGGCGTTCGGCGAGAAGAAGATCAATGTGATCAAGGAGGTCCGGGCGATCACCGGCCTCGGCCTCAAGGAGGCCAAGGACCTGGTGGAGGGCGTGCCCAAGCCGATCAAGGAGGGCGTGCCCAAGGACGAGGCCGAGAAACTTAAGGGACAGCTTGAGGGCGTTGGTGCGACTGTCGAGATCAGCTGACCTTACGCCGCTGTGCGCATGCGCACAGCGGCCATAGCGATTGACCCGGACGGCGCGGAAGTCATCTTCCGCGCCGTCACGGGCGTTTGTGCGTTTTAGCCGTGGGCCTTGCGTCTCGACGCGGAGTGACACGGCGGAGATGAGAGCCGGCGTCGCGGCGCCGGTGCAAGAGAGCGGTCAATTTCCGGCCGCGCAGTCGTATAGGCCGGCGCCCTTTGGGGGCCCGGCAGGAAGGGAAGAAGGGCGAGCCATGAAGAGGTCCTTTACCGGTCGCAAGCGCTTGCGCAAGAGCTATGGACGCATCCCCGAAGTCGCGCAGATGCCGAACTTGATCGAGGTGCAGAAGAGCTCCTACGATCAGTTCCTGCAGATGGGCGGCGATGCCGTCACCCGCTCGACCCTGGGCCTGCAGGAAGTCTTTCAGTCCGTCTTTCCGATCAAGGACTTCTCCGAGCGGGCCGAGCTCCAGTTCGTGAACTACGAGCTGGAGGAGCCCAAGTACGACGTCGAGGAATGCCAGCAGCGCGGCATCACCTTCGCCGCCCCCTTGAAGGTGACCCTGCGCCTGGTGGTCTGGGACATCGACGAGGACACCGGCGCCCGCTCCATCCGTGACATCAAGGAGCAGGACGTCTACATGGGCGACATGCCCCTGATGACGGGCAACGGCACCTTCATCATCAACGGCACCGAGCGCGTGATCGTCAGCCAGATGCACCGCTCGCCGGGCGTCTTCTTCGATCACGACAAGGGCAAGACCCACACCTCGGGCAAGTACCTCTTCGCCGCCCGCGTCATCCCCTACCGCGGCTCTTGGCTGGACTTCGAGTTCGACGCCAAGGACCTCGTCTACGTCCGCATCGACCGGCGCCGCAAGCTGCCGGCGACCACGCTTCTGCTGGCGCTCGATTCCGAGCGTACCGCCAAGGAGCGGGCGACGGCTACGGGCGAGGGGCGCGAGCTCGAGCAGGTCGATGTCCAAGGCATGACCTTGGAAGAGATCCTGAAGAACTTCTACGGCGTGGTCTCCTACACCCGCTCGCAGGATCGCTGGCACACCCGTTTCGACGCCGAGGCCGTGCGGGGCAGCAAGCTCAACCGCGATCTGATCGACGCCAAGACCAACAAAGTGGTGGCCGAGGCCGGCGTCAAGGTGACGCCGCGCAAGGCGAGGCAGTTCGTCGAGGCCGGGTTGGAGCATGTGCTGGTCGCCCGCGAGGATATGCTTGGCCGCTATCTGGCAAGCGACTTGATCGAAGCCGAAACGGGCGAGGTTCTTGGCGAGGCGGGCGAGGAGATCACCGAGCCCTTGCTGGCGCGCATCGAGGCCATGGGACTGGAGAGCCTGGACACCTTGGCCATCGACCACATCAATGTCGGCGCCTACATGCGCAACACCTTGACGGTCGATAAGAACCGCACGCGCGAAGAGGCCCTGATCGACATCTATCGCGTGATGCGGCCGGGCGAGCCGCCGACCTTGGAGAGCGCCGAGGCTCTGTTCCGCGGCCTGTTCTTCGATTCCGAGCGCTACGACCTCTCCGCCGTCGGCCGGGTGAAGATGAATGCCCGGCTCTGGGGCAAGGAGAATGCCACCGACGACCAGCTGCGCGTCCTGCGCAAGGAGGACGTGCTGCGCATCCTGAAGATCCTCTGCGATTTGAAGGATGGCGTCGGCGAGATCGACGACATCGACCACCTGGGCAACCGCCGGGTGCGCTCGGTCGGCGAACTCATGGAAAATCAGTACCGCGTCGGCTTGCTGCGCATGGAGCGCGCGATCCGCGAGCGCATGAGCTCGGTCGAGATCGATAGCGTCATGCCGCACGACCTGATCAACGCCAAGCCGGCGGCCGCCTCGGTGCGGGAGTTCTTCGGCTCCTCGCAGCTCTCGCAGTTCATGGACCAGACCAACCCCTTGTCGGAGATCACCCACAAGCGGCGTCTCTCGGCCTTGGGTCCGGGTGGTCTGACCCGTGAGCGGGCGGGCTTCGAAGTGCGCGACGTGCACCCCACTCACTATGGCCGCATCTGCCCGATCGAGACGCCGGAAGGCCCCAACATCGGCCTGATCAACTCGCTGGCGACCTACGCCAGGGTCAATCAGTACGGCTTCATCGAGACCCCCTACCGCAAGGTGGACGACGGCAAGGTCACCGACGAAGTGGTCTACCTCTCCGCCATGGAGGAGGGGAAATACACCGTGGGCCAGGCCAACGCACCCTTGGACGAGGAGAAGCGTTTCGCCGAAGACTTGATCTCTTCGCGCCGCGGCGGCGACTACATGCTGGCCCGGCGCGAAGACATCGAGCTGATGGACGTCTCGCCCAAGCAGCTGGTCTCGGTGGCCGCAGCGCTCATCCCCTTCCTGGAGAACGACGACGCCAACCGCGCCCTGATGGGCTCCAACATGCAGCGCCAGGCGGTGCCGCTGATCAAGGCCGAGGCCCCGCTGGTCGGCACCGGCATGGAAGGCACCGTGGCACGCGATTCCGGCGTGGCCATCTCTGCCCGGCGCGGCGGTGTGGTCGACCAGGTGGATGCGACGCGCATCGTGGTGCGGGTGAACGAGAAGGAGAGCCATGCCGGCGAGACCGGCGTGGACATCTACAACCTCTTGAAGTTCCAGCGCTCCAACCAGAACACCTGCATCACCCAGCGCCCCTTGGTGAAGGTGGGCGAGATGGTGGAGAAGGGCGACATCGTCGCCGACGGCCCCTCGACCGACTTGGGCGAGTTGGCGCTTGGCCGCAACGTGCTGGTCGCCTTCATGCCTTGGCAGGGCTACAACTTCGAAGACTCGATCCTCTTGTCGGAGCGGATCGTGCGCGATGACGTCTTCACTTCGATCCACATCGAGGAGTTCGAGGTCATGGCCCGCGACACCAAGCTGGGCCAGGAAGAGATCACCCGCGACATCCCCAATGTCGGCGAGGATGCGCTACGCAACCTCGACGAGGCCGGCATCGTCTACATCGGCGCCGAGATCCAGCCGGGCGACATCCTGGTCGGCAAGGTGACGCCGAAGGGCGAGAGCCCGATGACGCCGGAAGAGAAGCTCTTGCGGGCAATCTTCGGCGAGAAGGCCTCGGACGTGCGCGACACCTCGTTGAGGGTTCCGCCGGGCGTCTCCGGCACCATCGTCGAGGTGCGCGTCTTCTCCCGGCGCGGCGTGGACAAGGACGAGCGTGCCTTGCAGATCGAGCGCCAGGAGATCGAGCGCCTGGCCAAGGACCGCGACGACGAGAAGGCGATCCTGGAGCGCAGCTACTACAACCGCCTGAAGGACCTGCTGGTCAACCAGAACGGCCAGAGCGGGCCCAAGAACTTCCGGGCCGGGACCGATATCACCGAGATGGTGCTGTCGGACTACACCCCCGGCCAGTGGCGCCAGATCACCGTCGCCGACGATGGCCGTCAGGCCGAGATCGAGGAGCTGGGCCGGGCCTTCGACCAGGCAGTCGGCGGCTTGACCAAGCGCTTCGACAACAAGGTGGCCAAGCTGCAGGCCGGCGACGAGCTGCCGCCGGGCGTGATGAAGATGGTCAAGGTCTTCATCGCGGTGAAGCGCAAGATCCAGCCGGGCGACAAGATGGCGGGCCGCCACGGCAACAAGGGCGTGGTCTCCAAAATCGTGCCGGTCGAGGACATGCCCTACCTGGAGGACGGCACGCCGGTCGACATCGTGCTCAACCCCTTGGGCGTGCCCAGCCGCATGAACGTCGGCCAGATCCTGGAAACCCATCTGGGCTGGGCTTGCCGTGGCCTCGGCCGTCAGGTGACGGAGCTGTTGGACCAGGCCGTGGCGAGCCAGGCGGCCGCGGTGCGCGAGAAGTTCAAGCAGATCTACGGCGCAGAGACCTATGCCGACCAGGTCGCCGGGCTCGACGACATCGATGTGGTGGAGATGGCGCGCAACGTCACCAACGGCATCCCCATCGCCTCGCCGGTCTTCGACGGCGCACACGAGGCCGACATCGTCGAGGCCTTGAACGCGGCGGGACTCGACTCCTCCGGCCAGGTTACTCTGGTCGATGGCCGTACCGGCGAGGCCTTCCACCGCCCGGTCACGGTTGGCTACATCTACATGTTGAAGCTGCATCACCTGGTGGACGACAAGATCCACGCCCGCTCGATCGGCCCCTACAGCCTGGTGACCCAGCAGCCGCTGGGCGGCAAGGCGCAGTTCGGCGGTCAGCGCTTCGGCGAGATGGAGGTCTGGGCGCTGGAGGCCTACGGCTCCTCCTACACCTTGCAGGAGATGCTGACGGTCAAGTCCGACGACGTCTCGGGCCGCACCAAGGTCTACGAGGCCATCGTCAAGGGCGACGACAACTTCGAGGCCGGCATCCCGGAATCCTTCAACGTGCTGGTCAAGGAGCTGCGCTCGCTATGCCTCAACGTCGAGCTGAAGCAGAGCAGCTACTAAGGTTTGGTTTTCTTGACCCGGGCCGCCAGGCCCGGGTCATCCTCCGCTTCGCAGGAGTGAGCACATGAGTGAACTCGTCAATATCTTCGGCCAGCCGCAGGGCCCGCAGAGCTTCGATCAGATTCGCATTTCGATCGCCAGCCCGGAGCGCATCCGCTCCTGGTCCTTCGGCGAGATCAAGAAGCCGGAGACGATCAACTACCGCACCTTCAAGCCGGAGCGCGACGGCCTCTTCTGTGCGCGCATCTTCGGCCCGATCAAGGACTACGAGTGCTTGTGCGGCAAGTACAAGCGCATGAAGTATCGCGGCATCATCTGCGAGAAGTGCGGTGTCGAGGTGACGCTCTCCAAGGTCCGCCGCGAGCGCATGGGCCATATCGAGCTGGCCAGCCCCGTCGCCCACATCTGGTTCATGAAGTCGCTGCCAAGCCGCATCGGCCTGCTGATGGACATGACCTTGAAGGATCTCGAGAAGATCCTCTATTTCGAGGCCTATGTCGTGATCGAGCCGGGCATGACCGACCTCAAGACGCGCCAGCTCTTGAGCGAGGACGAGTTCCTCGACGCCCAGGAGAAGTACGGCGACGAGAACTTCATCGCCAAGATCGGCGCCGAGGCGATCAAGGACATGCTGGGCCAGATCGACATGGATGCCGAGCGGGTCAACATGCGCGCCGAGTTGAAGGAGACCAACTCCGAGGCCAAGCGCAAGAAGCTGGTCAAGCGGCTGAAGCTGGTCGAGGCCTTCATGGAGTCGGGCTCGCATCCGGAGTGGATGATCCTCGACGTAGTCCCGGTGATCCCGCCGGAATTGCGCCCGCTGGTGCCGCTGGACGGCGGCCGCTTCGCGACTTCGGACCTGAACGACCTCTACCGCCGCGTGATCAACCGCAACAACCGCCTGAAGCGGCTGATCGAACTGCGCGCCCCGGACATCATCGTGCGCAACGAGAAGCGCATGCTGCAGGAGGCCGTCGACGCACTATTCGACAACGGCCGCCGCGGCCGGGTCATCACCGGCGCCAACAAGCGCCCCTTGAAGTCGCTCTCCGACATGCTGAAGGGCAAGCAGGGGCGCTTCCGCCAGAACCTGCTGGGCAAGCGCGTCGACTACTCCGGCCGTTCGGTCATCGTGGTGGGCCCGGAGCTCAAGCTGCATCAGTGCGGCCTGCCGAAGAAGATGGCCTTGGAGCTCTTCAAGCCCTTCATCTATTCCAAGCTGGAGCTCTATGGCTTGGCGTCCACCATCAAGGCTGCCAAGCGCATGGTGGAGAAGGAGCGGCCCGAGGTCTGGGACATCCTGGAAGAGGTGATCCGCGAGCATCCGGTGCTGCTGAACCGCGCGCCGACCTTGCACCGCCTCGGCATCCAGGCCTTCGAGCCGGTCCTGATCGAGGGCAAGGCGATCCAGCTGCACCCCTTGGTCTGCACTGCCTTCAACGCCGACTTCGACGGCGACCAGATGGCAGTCCACGTGCCGCTGTCGCTGGAGGCGCAGCTGGAAGCGCGTGTCTTGATGATGTCGACCAACAACATCCTCTCGCCCGCCAACGGCAAGCCCATCATCGTGCCCAGCCAGGACATCGTGCTGGGCATCTACTACCTCTCGATGGAGGACGACAGCCAGGGCGGGCCGACGCCGATCGCCAACATGGGCGAGCTGCAGGCGGCCTTGGATGCCGGCGCGATTACGCTCCACTCCAAGATCGTCACCCGTTACGAGACCCGTGACGAGGACGGCAACAAGGTGATCCAAAGGGTCGAGACCACGGCGGGGCGCAGGATCCTCTCCGAGGTGCTGCCCAAGGATTCCCGCGTTCCCTTCTCGATCATCAACCGGGTCCTGACCAAGCGCGAGATCTCCGAGGTCTTGGATGTGGTCTACCGCCACTGCGGTCAGAAGGAGACGGTGATCTTCGCCGACCGTATCATGGCGCTGGGCTTCAACTACGCCAACAAGGCCGGCATCTCCTTCGGCAAGGACGACCTGATCATCCCCGAGGCCAAGCATCGCCTGGTGGAAGAGGCTCAGGGCCAGGTCAAGGAGTTCGAGCAGCAGTACCAGGACGGCCTCATCACCCGCGGCGAGAAGTACAACAAGGTCGTCGACGTCTGGTCGACCACCACCGACCGCGTCGCCGAGGAGATGATGAAGGGCATGAGCATCGTGAAGGGCCGGGACATCAACTCGGTCTACATGATGGCGCACTCCGGTGCGCGTGGCTCGGCCGCCCAGATCAAGCAGCTGGCCGGCATGCGCGGGCTGATGGCCAAGCCGTCGGGTGAGATCATCGAGACGCCGATCATCTCCAACTTCAAGGAAGGCCTCACCGTGCTGGAGTACTTCAACTCCACCCACGGCGCCCGCAAGGGCCTGGCCGATACCGCCTTGAAGACGGCGAACTCCGGCTATCTCACCCGCCGTCTGGTGGACGTCGCCCAAGACGCCATCATCACCGAAAACGACTGCGGCACCGAGCGTGCGCTCACGATCTCGGCCGTGGTCGAAGGCGGCGAGGTCTTGGCGCCCTTGACCGACCGTATCCTGGGCCGCACGGCTGCCGTCGACATCGTCGACCCGGCCACCGGCGAGGTTGTCGTGCCTGCCAAGGAGATCATCGACGAAGAGCTGGTGGTCAAGATCGACCAGGCCGGAATCGACACGGTGGAGCTGCGCTCGCCGCTGGTCTGCGAGTCTGCCAGCGGCATCTGCGGCACCTGCTACGGCCGCGATCTGGCGCGGGGCACGCGGGTGAACGTCGGCGAGGCGGTCGGCGTGATCGCCGCCCAGTCGATCGGCGAGCCCGGCACGCAGCTGACCATGCGCACCTTCCACATCGGCGGCGCGGCCCAGCGCGGCGCCGAGCAGAGTTCGGTCGAGGCCACCGTCGACGGCATCATCACCATCCGCAACCGCAACGTGGTCGCTAACTCCGAAGGCGTGCTGGTGGTCATGAACCGCAACCTCGAGGTCGTGCTGAAGGACGAGAAGGGCCGTGACCGGGCTAACCACCGCGTACCTTACGGCGCACGCCTCCTGGTCGACGAGGGCACCGAGGTGCAGAAGGGTCAGCGCCTGGTGGAGTGGGACCCCTACACCATGCCGATCATCACCGAGCGGGCAGGCCGGGCGATCTTCGCCGACCTGATCGACGGTGTCTCCATGCGCGAGGTGACGGACGAGCAGACCGGCATCGCCAGCCGCGTGGTGATCGACTGGAAGCAGCAGCCGCAGGGCAACGACCTGCGCCCGCGCATCCAGCTGGAGGATGCCGAAGGGGCCTTGATGAAGCTGTCGAACGGCTTGGAAGCGCGCTACTTGATGTCGGTCGACGCCATCCTCTCTGTGGAGAACGGGGCCGAGGTCAAGGCGGGCGACGTGCTGGCCCGTATCCCGCGCGAGACCTCCAAGACCCGCGACATCACCGGCGGTCTGCCGCGCGTGGCCGAACTCTTCGAGGCGCGCAAGCCCAAGGATTTCGCGATCATCAGCGAAATCGCCGGCCGGGTCGAGTTCGGCAAGGACTATAAGACCAAGCGCCGCGTCATCGTGCGTCCGGTCGAGGAGGACAAAGACGCCAAGGAGTACATGGTCCCCAAGGGCAAGCACATCTCGGTGCAGGAGGGCGATCACGTCGAAAAGGGCGATCTTCTGATGGACGGCAGCCCGGTGCCGCACGACATCCTGGAGGTGATGGGGATCGAGGCCCTGGCCGAGTACCTGGTCAACGAGATCCAGAGCGTCTACCGCCTGCAAGGGGTCAAGATCAACGACAAGCACATCGAGGTGATTTGCCGCCAGATGCTGCAGAAGGTCGAGATCACCGGCGCCGGCGACACCACCTTCCTGATCGGCGAGCAGGTCGACCGCGACGAATACGACGCGGTCAACGAGCGCACCGAGGAGGAGGGCGGCGAGGCGGCTTCGTCCAAGCCGGTGCTGCAGGGCATCACCAAGGCTTCGCTGCAGACCCGTTCCTTCATCTCGGCCGCCTCCTTCCAGGAGACCACGCGCGTGCTGACGGAGGCCTCGGTGCAGGGCAAGGTCGACTTCCTGGTGGGCCTGAAGGAGAACGTGATCGTCGGCCGCCTGATCCCGGCCGGCACCGGCTCGGTCATGAACACGGTCAAGCGCTTGGCCGCCGATCGCGACCAGGCGCTCTTGGCCGAGCGTGCCGCCGAGCGTGCCGCCGAGCAGCCGCCGCCGGAGCTCGCCATCGAGGGCGACGGCGGCGAGGCCAGCGCCGCCGAGTAGCCAGGAGCTTGGTCTGGGAGTTCAGAGGGCGGTCCTTTCCAACGAGGAAGGGCCGCCTTCTTTTTTGACGGATCGCTTCGACGACTGACGATTTAGCGGATGCTACCAAAGGTCATTGCGAGGAGCGTGAGCGACGCGGCAATCCAGTTCATAGCGCCGTGCATGAACCACCTGGATCGCCGCGCTTCGCTCGCGATGACGCGGGTGTTGTGATGCTGCGTCACCAGGAGATTGTATGGATCGCTTTGAAGTAGGAGGCATGTGGGCATCACCATGACCGATCGTGACGTCATCGACATTAGAACCGCGGCAATCCACCAGGGCGAAGAGCCCCAGGCCGGCCTTGGCGAGATCGCGCCGGGGATTGCCATGTCGACCAGCTTCAAGGCCCATCCAGACGGCGTTCAGTTCTCGGCCACCGCCTTGGAGGAGGACGCGCCCTTCTTCTACACCCGCTGGGCCAATCCCACCGTGCGCCAACTGGAGCGCAAGCTGGCCGTCTTGGACGGCGGCGAGGATGCCGTCTGCTTCGCATCCGGCATGGCGGCGATAGCGGCCTTGCTGCTGACCAAGCTTGGCGCCGGCGACCATCTGGTGATCTCCAACGTTTGCTACGCCGGCGTGGCCGAGTTGGTGCACGACACGCTGCCGCGATACGGCATCGCTGTCTCACCCGTGGACACGGGCGACCTGTTGGCCGTTGCCGCGGCTGTAAGACCCGAAACGCGAATGATCTATGCCGAAACCCCGGCCAACCCGATCCTGCGCTTGGCGGACATCGCCGGCCTCGCCGAGATCGCCCGTGAAGCAGGTGCCGAACTGGCTATCGATTCCACCCTGGCCACCCCGGTCGCGACCCGGCCATTGGCCTTGGGGGCCGACTACGTGGTCCATTCGCTGACCAAGTACGTCTGCGGGCATGGCGGTGACGCCCTGGGCGGGGTGGTGATCGGCGCGGCCAGCCAGATGGTGAAGCTGCGCCAAGGCCCCCTGATCCACTTAGGCGGATGTCTCAGCCCCTTTAACGCCTGGGTCTTCCTGCGCTCGCTGCACACGCTCGAGCTGCGCATGCGCGCGCACGAGGAAGCTGCGCTGGCCGTTGCCCGATTCCTGGAAGGCCAACCAAGGATCACCCGCGTGCTCTACCCGGGCTTGCCCTCCCATCCCCAGCACGATCTGGCCAAACGGCAGATGGCCAACTTCTCCGGCATGGTCTCCTTCAGTGCCAAGGGCGGCGAAAGGCTGGCACGTGCCTTCGCCGATCACCTGAAGCTCGTCAGCTACGCCGTCTCCATGGGCAAGAGCAAGTCCTTGGTCTTCTACATCCCGAGCGCGGACGTCCAGCAAAGTTCCTTCAAACTGCCGCCTGAGGAGCTTGCCAAGTATCACGATTGGACCGGCGACGGCAGCTTCCGTATGTCGGTCGGCCTGGAGAGTCCGGACGCCATCATCGCCGACCTGGCCTCGGTGCTGGGCCGGGCCTGAGCGGGCCCGCGCGCTCTCTTTATTGGAAGACGAAGTCGGTGGCGGTCAGTTCATCCGCTGATGTGAAACCGGGCAGCTTGATCGAGAAATCGGTACTGCCGTTGCCGTCGCTGTCCACCTGCACGCGCTCGTTGGCCACATTGAAGCGGGCTTCCGGTCCGCTGCCGGAGAAAGTGGCGTCCCCGATCCAGACGCCGCTGCCTCCGGAAACAGCGAGCACCATGGTATCTGCGTCCGCTACGGGAAGCGTCCCGGCGGAGGAGGTAAAGTCGGTGATGTTGGCCTCCAGCTCCTGGCCGTCCTGGGCGAAGGCGAAGCTGTCCGATCCGCTGCCGCCGGTAAGCCTATCAGTTCCGCTGCCACCTAGCAGTATGTCGTCGCCGTTGCCGCCGCTGATGCGATCGTCGCCGCTACCACCGATGCCGCGGTCGGCGGCCTCACCGCCGAACAGGGAATCACCCGCCTCGCCGCCGTAGAGCGTGTCGTCGTCATCATTGCCCGAGAGGATATCGCCGCCGGCACCGCCAAAGGCCAGATCTAAGCCGCCACCACCGCCTAGCGTGTCGGCGCCGCTGCCACCGACAAGGCGGTCTTGATCTCCCTTACCCTGCAGGGTGTCGTCGCCCTCGCCGCCGTAGGCGGTATCATTCCCGTTGGCGCCGTACTGGAGATCACTGCCGGCTTCGCCGTAGAGTCGATCAAGACCGCTCCCGCCGATCAGCCTGTCAGCAGACGATCCGCCCATCAAAAGGTCATCCTGCTCGCCACCATAGAGGCTGTCAAACCCGCTACCGCCGTAGTGGCGGTCCTCAGAGCCACCCCCGAACAGTCCGTCATCACCATTGCCGCCGTATAGCCGGTCCCGAGCGCCGCCGCCGTAAAGGGCGTCTGCGCCATCGCCCCCATTCAGCGTATCGCCGCCGGCTTCGCCGTAAAGCAGGTCGTCGTCCAACCCCCCATAGACAAGGTCGCGCGCATTGCCGCCGTGCAGGCCGTCCTGCCCCACATCGCCGTAGAGGCGATCGACGCCGCTATCGCCGAAGAGGCTGTCGGCGCCGCTGCCGCCTCTAAAGGCGCTATCATTCCCACTGCCGCCCGAGAGGCTGTCGGCGCCGCTGCCACCATAGAAGCCGAGGTCGTCCCCGGCACCCCCGGCTAGGCTGTCGGACCCCTCGGCGCCGAAGAAGGCGCTGTCGTTTCCATCGCCTCCGGCCAGGGTGTCGGCGCCATCGTCACCGTAGAAGGAGGAGTCATTCCCACTGCCCCCGGAGAGGCCGTCGACACCGCTGCCACCGAAGAAGGCGCTGTCATTCCCATTGCCGCCTGAGAGGTGGTCTACGCCGCTGCCACCATAGAAGCTGCGGTCGTCCTCGTTGCCGCCGAAGAGGTGATCGGCGCCGCTGGCGCCGAAGAAGAGCGAATCAGCACCAGCGTCGCCTGAGAGGCTGTCAGTGCCATCGCCACCATAGAAGCTGCGGTCATCCTCGCCGCCGCCCGATAGGTGGTCCGCGCCGCTGGCGCCGAAGAAGAGCGAGTCAGAGCCGCTGTCGCCTGAGAGGCTGTCGTCGCCGCTGCCACCGAAAAAGCTGCGGTCGTCCCCACTGCCGCTGGATAGGCTGTCTGCGCCGCTGGCGCCGAAGAAGAGCGAATCGGCGCCAGCGCCGCCGGCGAGGCTGTCGGCGCCGCTGCCACCATAGAAGCTACGGTCGTCCCCGCTGCCGCTGGAGAGGTCGTCGTCGCCGTCGCCACCGTAGAAGGCACTGTCGTTCCCCTTACCGCCGGCGAGGCTGTCGGTGCCATCGCCACCGTAGAAGCTGCGGTCATCCTCGCCGCCGCCCGATAGGTGGTCAGCGCCGCTGGCGCCGAAGAAGAGCGAGTCAGAGCCGCTGTCGCCTGAGAGGCTGTCGTCGTCGCTGCCACCGAAAAAGCTGCGGTCGTTCCCACTGCCGCTGGACAGGCTGTCTGCGCCGCTGGCGCCGAAGAAGAGCGAATCGGCGCCAGCGCCGCCGGCGACGCTGTCGTCCCCGCTGCCACCATAGAAGCTACGGTCGTCCCCGCTGCCGCTGGAGAGGTCGTCGTCGCCGTCGCCACCGTAGAAGGCACTGTCGTTCCCCTTACCGCCGGCGAGGCTGTCGTTGCCGACATCACCATAGAAGGCGCTGTCATTCCCTTCACCGCCTGAGAGGCTGTCGTCGCCATCTTCACCGTTGAAGTAGGAGTCTGTCCCACTGCCAGCGGATAGGGTGTCATTGCCACTACCACCAAAGAAGAGCGAATCAGCACCACTGCTGCTAGACAGACCATCGTCGCCACTGCCACCGAAAAAGCTTCGGTCGTCCCCGCTGCCGCCGAAGAGCTGGTCTGCGCCGCTGGCGCCGAAGAAGAACGAATCAGAGCCGCTGTCGCCTGAGAGGCTGTCGTCGCCGCTGCCACCGAAAAAGCTGCGGTCGTCTCCACTGCCGCCTGAGAGGCTGTCGGCACCGCCGCCACCGTAGAAGGCCGAATCAGCGCCAGCGTCGCCGGCGAGGCTGTCGGCGCCGCTGCCACCAGAAAAGCTGCGGTCGTCCCCGCTGCCGGCGGAGAGGCTGTCGGCGCCGCTGGCACCGAAGAAGGCCGAATCAGCACCACTGTCGCCGGCGAGGCTATCGGTGCCTCTGCCACCATAGAAGGCGCTGTCATTCCCGTCACCGCCTGAGAGGCTGTCGTCCCCTTCCTCGCCGTAGAAGAGGCTGTCGTGACCACTGCCGGCAAAAAGTCTGTCTGTACCGCTGCCGCCTACGAAGCGGTAGTCGCCCCCACTGCCGCTGGCGAGGCTGTCAGCGCCGCTGCCACCGTAGAAATCGCGGTCGTACCCATTGCCGCCAAAGAGCGTGTCGTCTCCGCTACGGCCTTCGAAGGTGGCGTCGTCTCCGGCACCGGCGGACAAGATGTCGCCGTCCTCGCCGCCATAAAAGGCACTATCTTTCCCATCGCCGCCGTATAGGCTGTCGGCGCCGCCACCGCCACGGAAAAGACTGTCAACTCCGTTACCGCCGTAGAGGTTGTCGGCGCCACTACCACCCACGAAGAGGCTATCGTTCCCGCTACCGCCGAACAGGCTATCCGCACCACTGTTGCCCAAAAAGCGAGCATCGGCCCCACTATCGGCTGAGAGGCTGTCGGCGCCGTCGTTACCGAAGAAGTAGGAGTCGTCCCCACTGCCGCCGGAGAGGCTGTCGCTGCCTACGTCGCCGAAGAAGGAATCGTCGTTCCCTGCGCCGCCAAAGAGCCTGTCGGCGCCGCTGCCTCCAAAGAAGCGCAAGTCGCCCCCACTATCGCCCGACAGGCTGTCGGCGCCGCTGCCACCGTAGAAGGCGCCGTCGGAATAATCGCCGCCGTAGAGGCTGTCGGCACCGCTGCCACCGTGGAAGCCGTCGTCACTCTGAATGCCGCCGAAGAGGCCATCGGCGCCGCTGCCTCCGTAGAAGTACAGCTCACTCCCGGTGTTGCCGACAAGGCTATCGTTGCCGTCGCCACCAAAGAAGCTACGGTCATTTCCATAGCCACCAATAAGAACATCGTCGCCGCCACTCCCGTGGAAGCTGGAGTCGTCTCCGCTACCGCCGTAGAGGCTGTCGTCGCCACTGCCACCGAAGAAGTCGCGGTCGTACCCACTATCGCCGGCGAGGCTGTCGGCGCCGCTGCCTCCGAAAAAGCTGCGGTCGTTCTCATCGCCGCCGAAGAGGCTGTCGGCGCCACCGCCTCCATAGAAGCGCAAGTCAGCCCCGCTATTGCCGAAAAGGCTGTCGTTGTCGTCACCCCCGAAGAAGCTGCGGTCATCTCCATAGCCACCGGCAAGAACATCGTCACCGCCACTGCCGTGGAAGTAGGAGTCATCTCCGCTACCGCCGGAAAGGCTGTCGGCGCCGCTGCCGCCGAAGAAATCGCGCTCTGCCCCGCTATCGCCGGTAAGGCTGTCGGCGCCGCTGCCACCGAGGAAGCTGCGGTCGCTTCCCTCGCCGGCAGATAGGACATCGTCACCGCCCCCACCGTAGAAGTAGGAGTCCTCTCCGCTATCGCCGGAGAGGCTATCGCCGCCGTCTTCGCCATAGAATGAGAAGTCGGCACCACTGCCGCCGTAAAGGCCGTCGCTGCCTGTGCCACTGAAGAAAGAGGCGTCGTTCCCATCGCCGCCCGAGAGGGTATCGCTGCCGCCGCTACCGCGGAAGAGGCTGTCGTCCCCATCGTCGCCGGAGAGGATGTCCACGCCGGGGCCGCCGTAGAAGTCCCTGTCATCTCCGCTGCCGCCGGAGAGGCTATCGTCGCCGTCTTCGCCTTGGAAATAGAAATCGGCGCCACTGCCGCCGAACAGGCTGTCGTTTCCGGTGCCACTGAAGAAAGAGGCGTCATTTCCATCGCCGCCCGAGAGGGTATCGCTGCCGCCGCTGCCGCGGAAGAGGCTGTCGTCCCCATCGTCGCCGGAAAGGATATCGACGCCGGGGCCGCCGTAGAAGTCCCTGTCATCTCCATCACCGCCTGAAAGGCGATCGTCGTCGGCGTCGCCGTCTAGGAGGCTGTCGTTTCCGCTGCCACCATAAAGGCTGTCATTTCCCTCCGCCCCATAGAGGCTGTCGGTGCCGCTGAGCCCAGAGAGCGTGTCGTCATCCCCATATCCCAGTATGGTGTCGACGCCGCTGCTGCCGAACAGCGTGTCCGGTCCCGGTGATCCTGGATAGAAAGCCATAGCCCGTGCCCCCTGCGCCCCGCCCTCTTGCCCTGGAGGGTGCGCAAGAGGGGCGTCGAGCGCGAACGTCTCGGTCCCCGCATGGCACGCCCCAGCGTAGCGATGCGCCCTCCCGAGAACACACGGCACTCCCGCTTGTCCGCTTCGACATTTTCGCGGACGGCGGCCTCCTCTTGAAAAAAGCTTATCTCAAGGCAGGCAAGAAGCAAGCGAATATGCAAGCTCTTCTCTCAACGCGAAGCTCGCGCGCGAACAGTTCACCGATCGATTGCATCTGCGCGCACTGCCAAATAGGCGCTGTTCAATGTCTCCCGTTATTGTCAAAAGCGGCGACGAGGGCGCAATTCAGCCGAAACCCGAAGACTTTGTGCAGTGGATCGCCGTGCTGGTTGCTCGCGATAGTGTTCGAGATCGAGTGCCGCGCGGAGAAGCAGACCGGAGTGCTCGCCTTTATCAGTAAGACGCTCATTTTCACCGAATCTTCGCAGGGAACCCTTCTGTCAGGATCGACGCACGAGAGGGACCACTGCCAGCTTTCACTCGCCTGACAGCGCGAGGAAGTCGGCGATCCAGTAGAAGGCCCCGATGCCGGCATTGCGGGCGCAGAGCCGGTCATTCTCCGAATCGCCGACCATGGCGCAGCGGCGGAGATCCAGGCGATAGACGCTTGCCAAGTCGAGCAGCATCCCCGGCGCGGGCTTGCGCCAGGGGTGTCCGGCCTCAGGCGGATGCATGGCAAAGCGGAAGTCGATGACCGCGCCGCCCGAGAGCCGGTTGACCTGGCGGATAAAGTCATAGGCGGTCAGCGCCGGGAGGCTTCCGTCGGCCACCGCCGCCTGGTTCGAGACGATGAAGACCTTGCGGCCCTGCAGGTGGGCGAGGGCCTCCATGGCCCCGGCCAGAGGGATGACCCAGCCCCCGGCTGTCAGGGCGATTTCGTCCTCTTCGATCTCCAGCAGCGTGCCGCCGAGGTCGAAGAACCAGGCTTGATGGTCTCGCGGCAATCTCATGGTCCACCCACGCGCTTCTGATCTGGTGAATCGACTAGCCGTTGATCCTGCCGGCTAAAAGTGGGCTTACCAGGGGCCGGTAGTAGACTACCGAGGTGTCGGGCCCACCCCGTATCGAGGTGCCGATCTCGCCTGACAGATCGCATATCCCGCAGAGCGCGAAAGCCTATTGGAAGATGAAGTCGGCAGCCGTTAGTTCATCCGCTGCGGCGATACCGGGCAGCTTGATCGAGAAGTCGCTGCTACCGTCCCCGTCGGCGTCCACTTGCACGCGCGCATTGGGCTGATTGAAGCGCGCCTCGGGTCCGCTGCCGGAGAAGGTGGCATCGCCGATCCAGAGGCCGCTGCCGCCGGAGACGGCGAGCAGTATGGTGTCGGCGTCCGGCACCGGTAGCGTGCCGACGCAGGAGGTAAAATCAGTGATGTTGGCTTCCAGTCCGCTGCCGTCCGCCGCGAAGCGGAAGCTGTCCGAGCCGCTGCCGCCGACCAGCCGATCGGTGCCGCTGCCGCCGACCAGCAGGTCCTCGCCGTCGCCGCCCTTGATGGTGTCCAGGCCCGAGCCTCCGTAGCCCTGGTCGCTGCCACCGCCACCGAACATGACATCGTCGCCGGCGTCGCCTTGCAGGTGATCGCTTCCGGCATTGGCGGCGAGGCGGTCGTCATCCTCGCCGCCGCGGAGTGAATCATCGGAGGCACCGCCGGTGAGTTCGTCCGCGCCGCTGCCGCCGTAGAGGTTGTCCTGGCCACCCGCACCAAAGAGGCTGTCGACGCCGCTGTCGCCAAGGAGTGTGTCGGTGGCCGCTCCGCCGAATAGCCGATCAGCATCCAATCCGCCTTCCGCATGGTCGCGGCCCTGGTCGCCGTAGAGGCGATCCAGACCGGAGCCGCCGTAGAGCAGGTCGGAACCGCTGCCGCCGTACAAGCTGAAGTCGTTCCCATTGCCGCCGAAAAGGCCATCGGCACCGCTGCCGCCGAAAAAGCTGGAATCATTTCCATCGTCGCCGGAGACGACATCGTCGCCTGCGCCGCCATCCACAAAATAGTCCGCGCCGGCCCCGCCGTAGAGGCTGTCGGCGCCGTCGTTGCCGAAGAGGCCGCGGTCCGCGCCGCCGTCGCCGTGGATGGTGTCGTCCCCCCCGTCACCCAGCAGGTCCCTATCGCCTCGCTCGCCGCCGTAGACGAGGTCATCGCCGCTGCCCCCGGTCAGAACGAGGTCGACGCCGCTACCGCCGAAGAGCCGGTCGGCGCCGCTCCTGCCCTGGAAGTTGTTGTCGAAGGTACCATCGCCGCCGTAGATAGCGTCATCACCGTCCAGGCCTATGAGGCCACTGTCCTTTCCGCCGCCGCCGAAAATGCTGTCGTTGCCGCTGAACCCGAAGAAAGCGGTGTCTTCGCCGTTTCCTCCGAAGAGGACGTCGTCGCCGCTGCCACCATAGAAAAACGAGTCGACGGCTTTGCCGCCGTAGAGGCTGTCGTCCCCCTCTCCACCGAAGAAGCTGTTGTCATTCCCGCCATCGCCGTAGAGCCGGTCCGCGCCGCTGTTGCCATAGAGCCGGTCGGCGCCTCCGCCACCGAAGAGGCTGACGTCATCCCCGCTACCACCGGAAATACTATCGCTCCCCTCTCCACCGAAGAGGCTGATGTCGTCCCCATCGCCGCCATAGAGGCGGTCAATGCCGGTCAAACCATAGAGGCGGTCGTCGCCGCTTGCACCGAACAGGCTGTCGTCACCGTCGTTGCCGGACAGCGTGTCGTTGTCACCATAGCCCAGCATGGTGTCGACGAAGCTGCTACCGAAAAGCGTGTCCGGTCCGTCGGTTCCGGTATAGATTGCCATGTCTCGCGCCTCCTGATCACTGCCGCAGGCCCTCTAGACAGCTCGGTGACGCGAATTTTCTTTTCTACAACAGCTTACAAAGATCTTCTGGCGATCCGGTCACTTGGTCTATCGAGTGCGATTTGGCAGCCTAACCCTCGGTTACAGAATGCCCGCCCGATTCGCTCTAGCAAGACTAGCATAGCGCAACCTTCCGTCCGCGCAAGCCTATCAGCCCTTGCTATAGAGTCAAAGAGATGGCCCCTGTCCACTATTCCGGCGCTGCAACCCTTGAGGCCTGTCTCACGCGAAGACGAAATCCGTCGCGGTCAGCTGATCGACCTCTGTGATGCCGCCCAACCTAATCTCGAAGTCGGCGCTGCCGTCGCCGTCGCTATCGACCTGAATTCGGTTGCTCGGCTCGGCGAAGCGGGCCTGCGGCTCGCTGCCGTCGAAGGTGGCATCCCCGATCCAAGCGCCGTCACTGCCGGAGACATTCAGCACAAGGGTGTCCGCGTCCGGCACCGGGAGCGTGCCGACGCAGGAAGTGAAATCGGTGATGACGGCCTCCAGCCCGCTGCCACTCTCTGCGAAGACGAAGCTATCCGAACCGGAGCCGCCGGTCAGCCGGTCGGTGCCGCTGCCACCGAGCAGAGTGTCTTCGCCAGCCCCACCCTTGATCGTGTCCAGGCCCGAACCTCCGTAGCCTTGGTCGCTGCTGGCGCCGCCAAAAAGGATGTCGTCGCCGTCACCGCCTGCTAATCTATCGGCATCGTCGTTACCGCGCAGAGTGTCACTGCCATCGCCGCCGTAGCCTCGGTCTAGGCCACCACCTCCGGTCAGGCTGTCCGTGCCGCTGCCGCCGCTCAGAGTGTCGTCGCCTCCCTGGCCGTAGAGCCTGTCGCTTCCGCTGCCACCGTAGGCGCCATCCATCCCGTTCCCGCCGGCGAGCCTATCGCTGTCGTCCTCGCCGAAGAGCAAGTCGTCGGAGGCACCGCCGGTAAGGGCATCATCGCCGCTGCTGCCGTAGAGCCGGTCTTTCGCGCCGCCGCCATAGAGGCCGTCTTGACCCGCACCGCCGGAGAGCGTGTCACCGCCGGCATCACCGTAGATCAAGTCATCGTCTAGCCCGCCATAGGCAAGATCGCGGGCATTGCCACCGTGGATACCATCCGTGCCTTCGCTGCCGAATAGCTGGTCGACGCCGCTGTCGCCAAAGAGGCTGTCGGCGCCGCTGCCACCGTAGAAGGCGGAATCGTTCCCACTGCCACCGGCGAGGCTGTCGGCACCGCTGCCACCGTAGAAGTTCACGTCATTCCCATCGCCGCCGTCGAGAGTATCGTCACCGGCGTTACCGAGGAAGCTGGCATCGGCCCCAGTGTCCCCGGATAGGGTATCACTGCCGCTGCCACCAAAGAAAAAGCCGTCATCTCCACTGCCGCCCGAGAGGCTGTCAGCACCGCTGTCGGCGATAAAGTTGTTGTCATTCCCATCGCCGCCAAAGAGAACGTCGTCGCCGGTGCCCCCTACGAAGCCGGCATCGTTTCCGCTGTCCCCGTTGAGGCTATCGCTGCCACTTCCACCGGAGAAGAAGTTCTCACTTCCGCTGCCGCCGCTGAGGGAATCGTCACCCTCGCCACCGTAGAAGCTGTCGTCGCCACCATCGCCGCCGAATAGCTTGTCATTGCCGCCATAGCCGTAGAAGCGGAAGTCACTTCCGCTGCCGCCTGACAACCGGTCGTCTCCGTCGTTGTCGTAGCCGCCGAAAAACCCGCCGTCATCACCGTCACCAGCGTAGAGGTAGTCATCGCCGCTGCCACCAGAAAAGAAGAAGTCGCCCCCAGAGTCGCCGTTCAGGCTGTCCGTGCCGCTGTCACCGTAGAAGGCAACGTCATCCCCACTGCCGCCGGAGAGGCTGTCGTCGCCGCTGCCGCCGTAGAAGTGGGTGTCGTTCCCATCGCCGCCGGAGAGGCTGTCGGCATCGCGGCCACCGAAGAAGAGGATGTCTTTCCCACCATCGCCTGAGAGACTGTCGTTGCCATGGCCTCCGTAGAACCCAATCAGACCTCCATGGGTCAACAGGTATAGGCCGCCGTCATCACCATCTCCGCCGTAGAGGTGGTCGTCGCCGTTGCCACCGTAGAAGAAGAAGTCATTTCCAGTGCCGCCGAAGAGACTGTCGGCGCCACTGTCACCGAAGAGAACAGAGTCTTCTCCGGAGTCGCCCGATAGGGTGTCGGCGCCGCTGCCACCGTAGAAGAAATCATCAATCCCATCGCCGCCGTAGAGGCGGTCTTCGCCGTAGTCACCGTAGAAGCTGCGGTCATCCCCATCGTCGCCGAGAAGGACGTCGGCTCCGGAGAATCCGAAGAAGTCGCTATCATCCTCGCTGCCGCCGGAGAGGCTGTCGGCGCCGTCTCCACCGAAGAAAAAGCTGTCCTCGCCACTGTTCCCGGATAGACTGTCGGTGCCGCTGCCACCGTAAAAGGCGAAGTCGCGGCCGTCGCCGCCGGAGAGGCTGTCGTCCCCGCTGCCAGCTTTGAATGTGTAGTCGTCGCCACTGCCACCAGAGAGGCTGTCGGCGCCGCCGCCACCGTAGAAAGAAGTGTCACCTCCACTGCCGCCGAAGAGGTTGTCGGCGCCGCTGCCACCGAGTGCGATGGGATCATCCCCGTCGTCGCCGAAGAGGCTGTCGTCACCGCCCGCCCCATAGAGGCTGTCGGCGCCGCTCCCCCCGTAAAGCGTGTCGTTGTCGCCATAGCCAAGGATGGTGTCTGCGCCACTGCCCCCGGTCAGCGAGTCCGGACCCGGAGTCCCTGGAATGAATGCCATCGCTTATGCTCCCCGCAATGCGTTGCCCGATGCCCTGGAGCCCGTGCCAAAGGCGACCCTAGAATGAACTTTGGGGACGCTCTTGGCATGCCTCAGCGTGCCAATGCTTTCTCCCACTGCAACTCGGCTGCCTGGAGCCACATAGTCCAAGTTTGTGCGGGCAACGACGCTATTTTGATACCAGCCTACAGCAACCATCGCACTAGGCAAGGGAAATGTCGAGCAACCCCTATTAGACTAAGGTGCAATAAGGGTTCGCTTCCCCTGGTTGTAGATGCGTTATGCTGCCAATTGGGAAAAGGGCGCGACGCGCGTAAGGCCGCGCTCAGCCACTACCTGCAACAGCATTCAAGCGCTCGAAAGGCTCGGTAGAGGCGGAGGTGCTTGTGGACGGGTGTCACTCGCCGAGGATTGCCTCTTCCTACGCGAAGACGAAATCCGCGGCCGTCAACTGGTCGACTCCTGTGATGCCGCCCAGTCTCATCTCGAAGTCGGCGCTGCCGTCGCCGTCGCTGTCGACTTGCACGCGGTTGCTGGGCTCGGCGAAGCGGGCCTGCGGCCCGCTGCCGGAGAAGGTGGCATCGCCGATCCAGCTGCCGTCGGCGCCGGAGACGCCCAGCAGGATGGTGTCGGCGTCGGGCGGGGGCAGGGTGCCCGTGTGCGAGGTGAAGTCGGTGATGACGGCCTCGAGCCCGCTGCCGTCTTCCGCGAAGACGAAGCTGTCCGAATCAGCGCCACCGGTTAGACGATCCGTACCGCTGCCGCCGAGCAGAGTGTCTTCACCACCGCCGCCGCTGATGCGGTCGTCGCCGTCGCCTCCGACCGCGCGATCGTTGCCCGCACCACCGAAGAGGGAGTCGCTGCCAGCGCCGCCCTCCAATGTGTCGGCCCCATCGTTTCCGGCCAGCCGATCGCTGCCGGCGCCACCGTAGGCCCTATCGAGGCCGCCGCCGCCGAGCAGATCGTCCGCTCCGCTGCCACCGACCAGATGGTCGTCATCGCCCTTGCCGCGCAAGGAGTCGGCTCCGCTGCCGCCGAAGGCGCTGTCGTCTCCGTTGCCGCCGAAGAGGCTATCGCTGCCATCGCCGCCATCAAGCGAATCGTCGTAAGCAGCGCCGGCGAGATAGTCTTCGCCGCTATCGCCGTACAGCCTGTCCTTGCCGCCCCCTCCGTAGAGATCGTCCCTGCCGCTTCCCCGAAGAGCCGGTCGCCGGCCGCAGCACCTTGGATCAGGTCGGCGTCCAACCCGCCGTAGGCACGATCGGCGCCATTGTCGCCATTGAGGCTGTCGAGGCCACTACCGCCGTAGAGGCGGTCGCCACCACTGCCGCCGTAGAAGGAGCGATCGTCTCCATTGTCTCCGTAGAGCCTGTCGGCACCGCTGCCGCCGGAGAGGCTGTCGTCTCCATCGCCGCCAAAGAAGGAGCGGTCGTCGCCGTCGCCACCGGAGAGGCTGTCGGCGCCGCTGCGGCCGTAGAAGAGATAGTCATCGCCGCTGCCACCGTAGAGGCTGTCGCTGCCGCTGTCACCGAAGAAGTTGACGTCATTCCCATCGCCGCCGGAGATGGTGTCGTCGCCTGTCTCACCTATGAAGGCGGCGTCATCTCCGGTGTCGGCGGTTAGGATGTCGTTGCCGCTGCCTCCGTAGAAGAAATCTTCACGCCCACTGCCGCCGGCTAGGTAGTCATCACCATTGCCACCATCGAAGCGACGGTCACCCCCAATTCCCCCATAGAGCCTATCGTTACCGCCGTACCCGTAGAAGCGACCGTCACTCCCACTGCCGCCGAAGAGGCTGTCGTCGCCGTCGTCATCATAGCCTCCGAAGAACCCGACATCATCACCGTCACCGCCGAAGAGGCGGTCATCGCCACTGCTACCGTCGAAGAAAAGGTCACCGTCGCTGCCGCCCGAGAGGCTGTCGGCGCCGCTGCCACCGTAGAACACTCTATCGTACCCACTGCCGCCGGAGAGGCTGTCGTCGCCATCTCCACCGTAGAAGGTGTGGTCATCTCCACTGCCGCCGTAGAGGCTGTCGGCACCGCTGTCACCGTAGAAGAGATAGTCATCGCCATTGTCACCGAAGAGGCTGTCCGAGCCGCTGTTGCCGTAGAAATTGACGTCATCGCCATCGCCGCCGAAGAGACTGTCGTCGCCATCTCCGCCTCCGAAGGCCGCGTCAGCTCCAGAGTCGCCCGAGAGCGTGTCGTTGCCGCTGTCACCAAAGAAGAAGTCTTCAGTCTGACTGCCGCCGGCAAGGGTGTCATCGCCCCTGCCACCATAGAATTGGCGGTCATACCCTATTCCTCCGTAGAGTCTGTCGTTGCCGTCATACCCGTAGAATTCGGCCTCGTGCCCGCTGCCGCCCGACAGCATGTCGTTGCCGCTGTCACCAAAGAAGTTGCGGTCATCGAGAAACAAAGTGACAATCCCACTTCCGCCGAAGAGGCTGTCATCGCCGCTGCCACCGTAGAAGCGTTGATCGAGCCCAATGCCGCCGAAGAGGCTGTCGTCGCCGTCGCCACCAAAGAAGCTGATGTCGACGTATTCGTCACCAAAGAGGTTGTCAGAGCCACTGCCGCCAAAGAAGCTGCGGTCAATACCACCGCCGCCGAAAAGGTTGTCGTTGCCACTGCCACCGAAGAAAAGAGAGTCATCCCCGTCATCGCCGGCTAAGCTGTCGGCGCCGCTGCCACCCAGCGCGTTGGAGTCCGCACCGTCGTCGCCGAAGAGGCTGTCGTCACCGCCCGCCCCATAGAGGCTGTCGGATCCACTCGCCCCGTAGAGCGTGTCGTTGTCGCCATAGCCCAGAATGGTGTCAACGCCACTGCTGCCGGTGATTGAGTCCGGTCCCGGAGTCCCTGGATAGAATGGCATTGCCCATGCTCCCCGCTATGCCTTGCCCGCTGCCCTGGAGCCCGTGCCAAAGGAGACCCTAGAATGAACTTTTGGGGACGCTCTTGGCATGCCTTAGCGTGCCAATGCTTTCTCCCACTGCAACTCGGCTGCCTGGAGCCACATAGTCCAGGTTTGTGCGGGCAACGACGTTCTTTTGACTCCAACCTACAGCAACCATCGCACTAGGCAAGGGAAATGTCGAGCAACCCCTATTAGACTAAGGTGCAATAAGAGTTCGTCTCTCCCGATCGCCTATGCGTTATGCTGCCTTTTGGGGGAAGAGGGCGGCGCGCGGAAGGCCTCGCTCGGCCGAGCTTTGCAACGGAATTCGAGTCCTCGATAGGAGAGGCAGATGGGGGCGTGCTTATAGAAGGGCGTCTCACGCCGAGTGTTGCCTCCTCCTACTCGAAGACGAAGTCGGTGGCGGTCAGCTGGTCGGCCTGGCTGATGCCGGGCAGCTTGATCGAGAAGTCGGCGCTGCCATCGCCGTCGGAATCCACCTGGACGCGGTCGTTGCTCTCCCTGAAGCGCGCCTCGGGTCCGCTGCCGGAGAAGGTGGCGTCGCCGATCCAGGTGCCGCTGCTGCCGGAGACGGCTAGCAGGATGGTATCGGCGTCGGGTGGGGGCAGGGTGCCCGTGTGGGAGGTGAAGTCGGTGATGTTGGCCTCCAGCCCGCTGCCGTCCTGGGCAAAGGCGAAGGAATCCGAGCCGCTGCCGCCGATGAGACGGTCGTTGCCGCTGCCACCGACCAGCAGGTCGTCACCCTCTCCACCTTTGATGGTGTCCAGCCCGGAGCCACCATAGCCCTGGTCGTCGCCGCCTTCGCCGGCCAGGCTATCATCACCGTCACCGCCGGTCAGGGTATCGGTGAAGGTGCCGCCGTAAAGATGGTCTGCACCGCTGCCGCCATAGAGGCTGTCCCGACCGCCGGCGCCATAGAGGCGGTCCGCCGCGCTGCCGCCGAAAAGCCTGTCGCCGGCCGCGGCCCCGCTGATCAGATCGGCGTCCAGCCCGCCGAAGGCACGATCTGGGCCATAGTCGCCATAGAGGCTGTCGGAGCCCCCGCCGCCGTAGAGGCGGTCGGCAGCGCTGCCGCCGTAGAAGTAGCGGTCGCCTCCGTCTCCACCGAAGAGGCGATCGCTTCCGCTGTTGCCGAAGAAGGCGGCGTCGATCCCCGTGTCGCCGGAGAGACTGTCGGCGCCGCTGCCGCCGAAGAAGCGAGAGTCGTCTCCGCTGCCGCCGGCCAGGCTGTCGGCGCCACTGCCTCCGAAGAAGCGGATTTCATCGCCGTCGCCGCCGATAAGGCTGTCGTCGCCGCCGTAGCCGAAGAAGAAGGAGTCCTCTCCACCACCGCCGTAGAGGCGATCGACGCCGCCGCCACCGAAGAATCCGGCATCATCTCCTTCGCCTGCCGAGAGGCTGTCGGCGCCGCTGCCTCCGTGGAAAGCGACGTCGCGTCCGCTGCCGCCGTAGAGAGCGTCGCTTCCGCTGCCGCCGTAGAAAGAGGAGTCGCTGCCGTCCCCGCCGGAAAGGCTGTCGTCGCCGAGACCTCCTTCGAAGACGGAGTCGCCGCCGCTGCCGGCCGAGAGACTGTCGGCACCGTCGCCGCCGATGAAGCGGTGGTCCTGTCCGCTGCCGCCAGACAGGCTGTCGCTGCCGTCAAGGCCATAGAAGCTGGTGTCGTCTCCCGCGCCAGCGAAGAGGTGGTCATCGCCGCTGCCGCCGTAGAAGAAGCTGTCGTCTCCCGTGTCGCCGTATAGACTGTCGTCTCCTTCGGCACCGAAGAAGCGGCCGTCATTCCCACCGCCACCGGCTATCCGATCGGCACCGGAGTAGCCGCGGAAGAAGGAGTCGTCTCCTCCATCGCCGAACAGACTGTCGGTGCCGCTGCCACCGCTGAAACTGCGGTCCCTACCATCGCCGCCGTAGAGGCTGTCGTCGCCATCGCCACCGAAGAACCGCACGTCATCGCCGGTTCCGCCGAAAAGGACGTCGTGACCGCCGTCACCGTAGAAGGAGAGGTCAACGCCACTCTCGGCGAAGAGGCTGTCGTCGCCGTCGCCGCCGTTGAAGTTCCGGTCTACGCCGTCACCGCCAAAGAGGCTGTCGTTTCCGACTTCTCCGAAAAAATCGCTCTCGGTTCCGCTGGCGCCGAAGAGTTGGTCATCGCCGCTGCCGCCAAAGAAAAAGGAATCACCACCACTGCCGCCCGCGAGGCTGTCGGTGCCGCTGTCACCGAGGAAGCGAAAGTCACTCCCACTGCCGCCGGAGAGGCTGTCGCCACCGAGGCCGCCGTAGAAGAAGCGGTCGCGGCCACTGTCGCCGGAGAGGCTGTCGTCGCCGCTGCCTCCCCGGAAGTAACGATCATCGCCGTCGCCGCCGGAGAGGAGATCGCCACCTCCATCACCGGAGAAGAAGCTATCATCCGCGCTGTTGCCCAAGAGCCTGTCAACGCCATTGCCGCCATAGAATGAGATGTCACTGCCGTCGCCGCCGTAGAGCCGGTCGGCACTGACGCCTCCGTAGAGGAAGCCGTCCTCCCCACTGTCGCCGGCGATGAGATCGGGTCCGGCTAGGCCAAAGAAGAAGGAGTCATTCCCACTGCCGCCGGAGAGACTGTCAGCACCGTTGCCGCCGAAAATGGAATAGTCGTTGCCATCGTCACCGGAGACGCGGTCGTAGCCGCTGCCGGCGAAGAAGAATCGATCATCTCCGGTACCGCCGAAGAGGCTGTCGTCACCGCTGCCGCCGTCGAAGGTCCCGTCATAGCCGCTCCCCCCGAAGAGAGAGTCGGACCCACTCCCCCCGAAGAGGCTGTCGCTGCCGCTGGCCCCGTAGAGCGTGTCGTCGGCACCGTAGCCCAGAATGGTGTCCACGCCATCACTGCCGGTGATCGTGTCCGGTCCCGGGGTCCCGTAGTAGGTTCCCATCGCTCTTCTCCTCCCCATTGACGCGTCTTGCCGCCCGGCAGATAGCGTGAAAGCCTCATCCTCACCTGGTCGAGAGAGCCCGCCTCACCAGCCTTTCCCGCAGACCCCGCCCTGAGGCGACCAGTTTTCGTGTTTGAGTAGAGAATAACAGAAGAGCGAACAATCGCAATAGATATCACAGGTTGTTGGTCCTAGTGTGAAAGGGCTCGTCCGGCGATACGGCCCCGGGTTCGCCTTGTCGAGGCTGCCGAATGATTGGCTAGCCGCGACCGGCCTGAAGGATGGAGCGGTCGCTTGGACTTCGGGCTGCCAAGCCTCTCTGCATGCGCTCCGACATCGAAAGGCGTGCGCGGGCGCGTGTGTTCCCAGTGTCTAGCATCAGCTTTCACCAAAAGCTGATGCTAGGCTGTTTGGTAGCGTGTCCGATTCACGCACAAACACCTGCTTCGTCCCCTATCAGGTAATTGTGCGATCGGGCACTAGGCCGTCAGGGCCGATGCTACCCGGCTTTCCGCAAAGGCGAGGGGCCCCGCATCGCGCTCCATGGCGGGTTTGTAAGCGGGCCTTACTCGAAGACGAAGTCGGTCGCGGTCAGCTCATCCGCCGAGGCGATTCCGGGCAGCTTGATCGAGAAGTCGGCGTTGCCGTCGCCGTCGCTGTCGACCTGGATGCGTGCGTTGGGCACATTGAATCGGACTTCGGGCCCGCTGCCGGAGAAGGTGGCGTCGCCGATCCAGCTGCCGTCGGCGCCCGAGACACCCAGCACCATGGTGTCGGCGTCGGGCGGGGGCAGGGTGCCCGTGTGCGAGGTGAAGTCGGTGATGTTGGCCTCCAGCCCGCTGCCGTCTTCATCGAAGACGAAGCTGTCCGAACCAGCCCCGCCGGTCAGGCGGTCATTTCCGTCACCACCAGCCAAGAGGTCATCGCCATTGCCGCCGCTGATGCGGTCGTCGCCCGTGCCTCCGTAGCCGAGGTCAGCCGCCGCGCCGCCGAACAGACTGTCTATGCCGCTACCGCCCGACAGGGTATCACCGCCGGCGTTGCCGCCTAGAAGATCCGCACCGTCGCCGCCGTAGATCAAATCCAGACCGCCGCCACCGTCCAGGTCATCTGCTCCGCTGCGCCCGACTAGCCGATCGTTATCGCCTTGTCCGCCAAGGTCGTCGTCGCCTCCGCCGCCGTAGGCCGTGTCGTCGCCATTGCCGCCGAGGGCCTCGTCATCGCCGCCACCACCGTAAAGGCTGTCGAGACCGACGCGTCCCAAAAGCCTGTCGTCGAAGGCGCCGCCGTAGGCGATATCGTCACCCTTTTCACCGTCCAGCGTGTCGGCGCCTTCGTCACCGTAGAGGCGATCCATCCCGGCGCTGCCGAAGAGCGAGTCCCCGGAGGTACCGCCGAAGAGAGAGTCGTCGCCCATCTTGCCAAAGAGGCCGTCGCTGGCATCATTGCCGAAAAGGGAGTCCTCGGACCCGCCGCCGGCGAGCTGATCCTCGCCACTGCCGCCGTAGAGACTGTCAACACCGCCGCCGCCATAGAGGCTGTCGGCCCCACTATCGCCGAAGAGCCTGTCGCCGCCGGCATCGCCCGAGATCCTATCGGCATCCAACCCGCCATAGCCCCTGTCACCGGCATTGCCGCCATAGAGGCTGTCCAATCCCTCGCCGCCGTAAAGCCGGTCGGCACCACTGCCGCCGTAGAGAAAGCTGTCTGCCCCGCTGCCACCGAAGAGACTGTCGCTTCCGCTGCCACCTTGGAGGTTGCCGTCATCGCCGGCACCGCCCGAGATACTGTCGTCACCCTCGCCACCGTAGATGAGGCCGTCATCCCCGCTGCCGCCGAAGACACTGTCCTCTCCAGACTGACCGAGGAGGAAGGAATCGGCGCCACTGCCGCCGAATAGGCTGTCACTGCCGCTCGCCGCATGGAGGTCGCGGTCGTCGCCCTCTCCTCCATAGACGCTGTCGTCGCCATAGCCGCCAAAGAGGCTGACGTCGTCGCCGCTGCCACCGAAGAGACCGTCGTCCCCCGACAGGCCCAGCAGCAGGGTATCGGCGCCGTCGTCGCCGAAGAGGCTGTCGTCATCGTTCTCACCGCGAAGATCGCGGTCGTCGCCCGCTCCTCCATAGATGCTATCGTTGCCGAAGCCTCCGAAGAGGCTCGCGTCGTCGCCGCTGCCGCCGAAGAGACTGTCGACCGCCGATTGACCGAGCAGGAAGGAATCGGCGCCGCTGCCACCGAAGAGGTTGTCGCTGCCGGTCGCCGCATGGAGATCGCGATCGTCGCCGTCGCCCCCGTAGATGCTGTCGTTACCGAATCCGCCGAAGAGGCTGACGTCATCGCCGGCATCACCGGAAAGACGGTCGTCTCCGCCGGTGCCGCGCAGAAGCGTGTCACCGCCCTCGCCACCATAGAGGCTGTCCGAACCCTCGCCACCGAGGAAACTGGTGTCATTTCCACTGCCGCCGAAGAGGGTATCGTCGACGCCCAGACCGTAGAGCCGATCGGCACCGCTGAGGCCCTTCAGGACGTTGATGCGCTCGTCGCCGGTCAAGGTGTCGTCGGCGTCGCTGCCGCAGCGAATCAGCACCTCGATGGAGCTTAGCACCACGCCGGCCGGCAGGCTCGCGGCCTCTTCCAGGATCAGCGTGTCGACACCGGCGCCGCCGTCAAATGTGTCGCCGGCGATGAGCTCCATCTGGCTCCTGGCCACCAAGACGTCCTCGCCCGAGCCGCCATAGACAAGGTCCACGCCTTGCCCGCCGACAAGCAGATCGGCCCCACTGCCGCCGAAGAGACTGTCCGCGCCGCTGGCACCATAGAAGTAGCGGTCATGTCCATTGCCGCCGTAAAGACTGTCGGCGCCGCTGCCACCGTAGAAGTAGCTGTCGTTACCATCGCCCCCGAAGAGACCGTCGTCGCCGGCCAGAAAAAAGAAGTCACCGAAGAAGGAAGCATCGGCTCCATCGCCGCCGTAAAGGCTGTCCTCGCCGCTGCCACCAAAGAAGGTGGCATCATCTCCACTGCCACCGAAAAGGCTATCGTTGCCGTAAAGGTCGTAGAAGCCGCTGTCATTCCCATCGCCGCCGAAGAGGCCGTCCTCGCCGCTGCCACCGAAGATGGTGGCATCGTCTCCATCACCGCCGTAGAGGCTGTCGGCGCCGCTGCCACCGAGGATGAGGTTGTCGTCGCCACTGTCGCCGGCGACCTGGTCGTCGCCGTAGGCTCCTACCAAGCCGACGTCCGCGCCATCACCGCCGGCCAGGCTGTCATCACCGCTGCCGCCGAAGAACAGGGCCTCATCTCCGCTGCCACCGAAGAGGCTATCGTCGCCGCTGCCACCGTCGAAGGTGCGGTCAAACCCGCTGCCGCCGAAGAGGCTGTCGGCGCCGCTGCCACCGAAGAAACTGACGTCTGTTCCATCGCCGCCGTAGAGGCCGTCGTTGCCGCTGCCACCGTAGACAAAGGCGTCATTCCCGCCGCCGCCAAAGAGGCTGTCGTCGCCGCTATCGCCGATCAGGAGAAAGTCATATCCGTCTCCCCCATACAACCCGTCGGATCCCTCACCGCCATACAGCCCGAGGTTGGATCCTGCATCGCCGTAAACTCTGTCGGATCCGCTGCCACCGTAGAGGAGGCCATCGTTGCCGCTACCGCCGAAGAGGGCATCGTCGCCACTGCCACCGAAGAAATAGCGGTCATCCCCATTGTCGCCGAAGAGGCCGTCGTCGTCGCTGCCACCGTAGAAGTACCTGTCAATCCCTTCGCCGCCGAAGAGGCTGTCGTCGCCGCCGCCACCTAGGAAGCCGTAGTCATCCCCATCGTCGCCGAAGAGGCTGTCGTCGCCGTCGCCACCGTTAAGAGAGGCGTCATCCCCACTGCCGCCGTAGAGGGCATCGTCGGCGCCCAGGCCGTAGAGCCGGTCGCCGCCGCTGAGGCCTCTAAGCAGGTTGATCCGGCCGTCCCCTGTCAGCGCGTCGACGCCGCTGGTGCCATAGCGGTTCAGCTCTTCTATGGTGCTCTCGACAACGCCGCCCGGCAGGCTCGCGGCCTCTTCCAGGATCAGCGTGTCGACGCCCACGCCGCCGTCAAAGGTGTCGCCGGCGGTGAGCTCCGCCTGGCTCCGCGCCACCAGAGCATCCGCGCCCGACCCGCCATAGACCAGGTCCGGCCCCAGTCCGCCGTAGAGGCGGTCGGCGCCGCTGTCGCCCGAAAGGCTGTCGACACCGGCACCGCCGAAGAGGCCCGAGTCATCGCCACTGCCGCCGAAGATGCTGTCGCTGCCCGATTGGCCGAGCAGCAAGGAATCGTTCCCGCTGTCGCCGAAGATGCGGTCGTCGCCGGTGGCGGCATGGAGATCGCGGTCGTCGCCGTCGCCCCCGTAGATGCTGTCGACACCGACACCACCGAAGAGGCTGACGTCGTTGCCGCCGCCACCGGATAGGTGGTCGTCTCCAGCCGTGCCGCGAAGGAGCGTGTCATCGCCCTCGCCACCTTCCAGGCGATCCGCCCCGCCACCACCGTCCAAGGAGAAGTCGCCGCCGCTGCCGCCGAAGATGCTGTCGGCGCCCGCTCCGCCGAAGAGGAATGAGTCCGCGCCGTCGCCGCCATAGAGTCTATCGCTATCGTTTTGACCGTAGAGCGCCGTGTCGGCTCCACTGCCACCGAAGAGATGGTCCTCTCCCGTCTGACCGAGCAGCTGGGAGTCGTCGCCCTCGTCACCGAAGAGGCTGTCGTTGCCGCTGTCCCCCCGGATGAAATTGTCGTCACTGCTGCCTCCATAGAGGCTGTCATCACCCGCGCCGCCGAGTAGGAAAGTGTCCTGGCCGCTGCCACCGAAGAGACGGTCGTCTCCGCTGAGGCCCGCCAGGAAGGAATCGGCGCCGCTGTCGCCGAAGAGGCTGTCATCGCCATCGCCGCCGAAGAGGCTGGTGTCATCCCCACTGCCGCCGAAGATGCTGTCAGCACCGCTCAATCCATAGAGCCTATCGGCAGCGCCGTAGCCAAGGATGGTGTCGACGCCGCTGCTGCCGGTGAGCGTGTCCGGTCCTGCGGTACCCAGATACGTACCCATTTCCTCTGTCCTCCCCCGCGCGAGCCGCCGACGCCTGACCGCACCAGGAGCAGAGCATCACCTCCTGGTCTTGGCCGCGCGCCAGGATGTCACCTGAGCGCCCCTTCAAGAGCCGCCATCTGGCCAAGAAAGCCTGCTTTGCCTGCCTCGTTCGGACGGGCGACCCCTTATCCATTGCTTGAACGAAGGATAGCATAAGATGAGGATCGTTCAAGGTGAGATGGTAATCCGTCAGGCCAAGCCTGGACGCTATCCGATCGCCTTGTCGTCCGGAGACGGCGCCCCTCGTGCCCGATCGCACAAATAGCTGATTCGGGACGATGCAGGTATTTGTGCGTGAATCGGCCACGCGATCAAACAGCCTAGTATCAGCTTTTTGTGAAAGCTGATACTGGGCCGCGCGATCTTTCAGGAAAAAGCGAAATCGGTGGCCGTCAGCTGGTCGACCTCGGTGATGCCGACGAAGCGGATCTCGAAGTTGGCCCTGCCGTCACCATTGGAATCGATTTGCACTTGCTCGCCTGTCTCGTCGAAGCGGACCACAGGTGCACTGCCGCTGAAGGTGGTTGCGCCGATCCAGGTGCCATCGATGCCGGAGACGCCCAGCAGAAGCAAATCAGCGTCCGAGCTTGACGGCGTGCCGAGATGTAAGGCGAAATCGGCGATAGTGGCCTCTACACCACTGCCTTGCTCGATAAGCGCAAAGGTATCCGCGCCGCCGCCGCCGGACAGCCGATCGAAGCCTCTGCGAGCCGGCCCGCTAGAGATTCGCTAGGGCGACTGTGCGCATAGCCATCGTCTTTTGGCGCAACGCAAGCACCTCGCGCGCCCTCACCGGCCCTAGTCCCGACCCCTGTATCAGGGATGGCGTCACTCACAGGAAGACGAAATCGCTGGCGGTCAGCTGGTCGACCTCGGTGATGCTAGGCAACTTGATGGAGAAGTCAGCGCTGCCGTTGCCGTCGGAATCCACCTGGACGCGTTCATTGGTTTCGTTGAAGCGCGCTTCGGGCCCGCTGCCGGAGAAGGTGGCGTCACCGATCCAAGTGCCGTCGCTGCCCGAGACACCCAGCAGGATTGTGTCTGCGTCGGGCGGGGGCAGGGTGCCGCTATGCGAGGTGAAGTCGGAGATGTTGGCTTCCAGCCCGCTGCCGTCCTCGGCGAAGGCAAAGGTATCCGAGCCGTTGCCGCCGATCAGGCGGTCGTTGCCGCTGCCACCGGCCAGCAGATCGTCATCATCGCCGCCCTTGATACGGTCCACGCCCGAGCCTCCGTAGCCGAGGTCGCTGCCACCGCCGCCGAAGAGAGAATCGTCTTCGCCGCCTCCGTATAGGGTATCGGCGTCGGCATTGCCGCCCAGAGTATCCGCGCCCTCGTCACCGTAGACCAGGTCCAGGCCGTCGCCGCCCGCCAAGTCGTCGACGCCGCTGCCACCGAAGAGCCTGTCGTCTTGGGCCTGGCCGCCAAGGTTGTCGGCACCCGTGCCGCCGTAAGCGGTATCGTCGCCTTCGCCGCCCTTGACCTGATCGCTACCCTCGTCTCCATAGAAGCGGTCGAGGCCCCTGCCGCCGAAGAGGCTATCGCCGCCGTCGCCGCCGAAGAGAGAGTCGTCGGACGCAGCGCCCGAAAGATGGTCCTGCCCGCTGCTTCCGTAGAGGCTGTCCCTCCCGCCGCCGCCATAGAGGCTATCGGCGCTGCTGCCGCCGTAGAGCCTGTCGCCGCCGGCATCGCCAAAGATCAGATCGGCGTCTAGCCCGCCGAAGGCACGATCGCCGGCATTGCCGCCATAGAGGCTGTCCAGGCCCTCGCCGCCGTAGAGGCGGTCGGCGCTGCTGCCACCCAAGAAGCCGGAATCGTCTCCACTGCCGCCGTAGAGGCGGTCGGCACCGCTGCCACCGTAGAAGCCAACGTCACTCCCGTCGTCTCCGAAGAGGCTGTCGGCGCCGTCGCCACCGTAGAAGAGGGAATCACTCCCGCCATCACCGGAGAGGCTGTCGGAGCCTATGCCGCCGTAGAAACGCGCGTCGTCCCCGCTGCCTCCCGAGAGGCTGTCGGACCCGGTACTGCCGTAGAAGCGTGCGTCACTGCCGCTGCCGCCGAAGAGACTATCGTCGCCACTGTCGCCGAATAGTCTGGTGTCGGTCCCCTCGTCGCCGTAGAGGCGGTCGGCGCCGCTGCCACCGAAGAGGTAGGAGTCGCTCCCGCTGCCACCGGAGATGCCGTCATCGCCGCTGCCACCGAGGAAGTGGTTGTCGCCTCCACTGCCGCCGTAGAGGCTGTCGGCGCCGCTGCCACCGAAGAAGGAGACGTCACCTCCTTCGCCACCGGAAAGACTGTCATCCCCCTCGCCGCCGAAGAAGAAGTAATCGTTATCGCCGCCGCCCGAGAGACTGTCGTCACCCTCGACACCGAAGATGAAGGAGTCATTCCCGCTGTCACCGGAGAGGCTGTCGGCGCCGCTGCCACCGACGAAGGAGAGGTCTATCCCGTCGCCGCCGTAGAGGCTGTCATCTCCGTTGCCGCCGAAGAAAGAGCCGTCGTCTCCACTGCCACCGGATAGGTTGTCGGCGCCGCTGCCACCGATGAAGCTGACGTCGTTCCCGTTGCCACCGAAGAGGCTGTCGGACCCGGCACCGCCATAGAATCGGGCATCGCTTCCGCTACCGCCGAAGAGGCTGTCATCGCCATGGTCGCCGAAAATTCTGGTGTCGGTCCCCTCACCACCGTAGAGGCGGTCGGCGCCACTGCCTCCGCGGAAGAAGGAGTCTCCCCCGCTACCGCCGGAGATGCCGTCATCGCCGCTGCCACCGTTAAAGCCGTTGTCACCTCCACTGCCACCCGAGAGGCTGTCGTCGCCGATGCCACCGGAGAAGTCAGAGTCTTTGCCATCGTCGCCGAAGAGGAGGTCATCACCCGCTCCACCGAAGACGTAGCCGTCATCTCCACTCCCGCCGAAGAGGCTGTCGGACCCGCTGCCGCCATCCAAGACGCGGTCATCTCCCTCGCCACCGAAGAGGCTGTCGGCGCCGCTGCCACCGACGAAGGAGAGGTCTATCCCGTCGCCGCCGTAGAGGCTGTCATCTCCGTTGCCGCCGAAGAAAGAGCCGTCGTCTCCACTGCCACCGGATAGGTTGTCGGCGCCGCTGCCACCGATGAAGCTGACGTCGTTCCCGTTGCCACCGAAGAGGCTGTCGGACCCGGCACCGCCATAGAATCGGGCATCGCTTCCGCTACCGCCGAAGAGGCTGTCATCGCCATGGTCGCCGAAAATTCTGGTGTCGGTCCCCTCGCCACCGTAGAGGCGGTCGGCGCCGCTGCCTCCGCGGAAGAAGGAGTCTCCCCCGCTGTCGCCGGAGAGGCTGTCATCGCCGCTGCCACCATAGAAAGCGTTGTCATCACCACTGCCGCCGAAGAGGCTGTCATCGCCCTCTTCACCGAAGAGGTAGCCGTCATCTCCGCTCCCGCCGAAGAGGCTGTCGACGCCCGTCCCACCGAAGAAGAACTTATCGGCGCCGCTTCCGGCCGAGAGGCCGTCATCGCCGTCGCCACCGTAGAAATTCTCGTCAAGTCCGCTTCCACCGAAGAGGCTGTCGGACCCGCTGCCGCCGTAGAAGAAGCGGTCATCTCCCTTGCCGCCGAAGAGGCTGTCGACGCCGCTGCCACCGTAGAAGTAGTATTCTAGCCCATCGCCGCCGGAAAGACGGTCATCTCCCTTACCGCCGAAGAAAGATCTGTCATCTCCATTACCTCCGGAGAGGTTGTCTTCGCCGTTCTCACCGAGGATCCTGGAATCATTCCCATCGCCGCCGTAGAGGCTGTCATCGCCGTCGCCGCCGAGGAAGAAGAAGTCATCTCCACTGCCTCCGGAGAGACTGTCGGCGCCGCTGCCACCGAAGAAGAGGCCGTCATCTCCATCACCTCCGGAGAGGCTGTCGTCGCCACCGCCACCGGACAGGTTGAGGTCATCGCCATCCTCGCCGAAGAGGCTGTCGTCGCCTGCTTGACCGAAGAGGTAGCCGTCATTTCCACCGCCTCCGTAGAGGCTATCGGCGCCACTGCCACCGAAGAAGAAGTAATCATTCCCGCTGCCGCCGACGAGGCCGTCGTCGCCGTCGCCACCGTAGAAGTTCTCGTCCCTTCCGTTCGCGCCGAAGAGGTTGTCGGCCCCGCTGCCGCCGTAGAAGAAGCGGTCATCTCCCTTGCCGCTGGAGAGGTGGTCGGCGCCGCTGCCACCGTAGAAGTAGTACTCTAGTCCACTACCGCCGGAAAGACGGTCATCTCCATAACCGCCGAAGAAAGAGCTGTCGCTTCCACTGCCGCCGTAGAGGCTGTCATCGCCGTCGTTGCCGTCGAAAGCGCTATCGCCTCCACTGCCGCCGAAGAGACTGTCGTTGCCGCGCCCACCCGCGACCGAGCCGTCGTCCCCGTCACCGCCAAAGAGCCCGTCCTCTCCGTCACCGCCATAGACCTCATCCCGGTCCAACCCGCCCTCGAGCCGATCCGCGCCGCTGCCGCCGAACAGGCGATCGTCGCCTTCGCCACCCAAGAGGGAGAGATCGTCGCCACTGCCACCGTAAAGGCTGTCGGCGCCCTCGGCGCCCAGGAAGTAGGTGTCGGCCCCATCACCGCCGTAGAGGCTGTCATCGCCCGCGCCGCCGAAGAAGAGACCGTCGTCCCCACTGTTGCCGGAAAGGCTGTCGGCGCCGCTGCCACCGTAGAATCTCGTGTCGTTTCCACTACCGCCGGCCAGGCGGTCGGCGCCGCTGCCGCCCAGGAAGTAGGTGTCGGCCCCATTGCCGCCGTAGAGGCTGTCGTCCGCACCCAGACCGTAGAGCCGGTCGGCGCCGCCGAGGCCTTTCAATATATTGATGCCGTCGTTGCCGGTAAGCGTGTCGCTGGCGTTCGTGCCGCAGCGGGCCAGCACCTCAATGGAGCTCAGCACCACGCCCGCCGGCAGCGTGGCGGCCTGCTCCAGGATCAGTGTGTCGGTTCCATCGCCGCCGTCCAAGGTATCGCCGGCGGCAAGCTCCAGCTGGCTGCGTACGACGAGAACGTCGTCGTCGGCACCGCCGTAGACCTTATCCAGACCCTTGCCGCCATAGATCCGATCCGCGCCGCTGCCGCCGCTGAGAGCGATGTCATCACCGGAACCGCCGAACAGGCTGTCGGCGCCATCGCCGCCTGAAAATGAGGTGTCATCGCCACTGCCGCCGAAGAGGCTGTCGGCGCCGCCGTCACCAAAAAAGCTGGTATCGTTTCCCTGGCCTGCGTCGAGGCTGTCGGCGCCGCTACCACCGAAGAACCTAATGTCGTCCAGACTGCCTCCGGAGACGCGGTCGTTGCCGCTGCCACCGAAGAAGAGGGAATCACGTTCGCTTCCGCCCGAGATCCGGTCGTCGCCGTCGCCACCCAAGAAGGAGTTGTCATCGCCGGTGCCGCCGTAGAGGCTGTCGTCGCCGCTGCCACCGAAGAAGGAAAAGTCATCTCTGTGCCCGCCGAAGAGGCGGTCGGCGCCGCTGCCACCGAAGACGTTAAAGTCGCTCGAGCTGCCGCCATAGAGGCTGTCGTCCGCGTCCAGGCCATAGAGCCGGTCGGCGCCGCTGAGACCCTTCAGAATATTGATGCCATCGTCGCCGGTGAGCATATCGTTAGCGTCGGTGCCGTAGCGGGCCAGCACCTCGACGGAGTTCAACACGACGCCGGCCGGCAGCGTGGCGCCCTGCTCCAGGACCAGGGTGTCGGTTCCGTCGCCGCCGTCCAAGGTGTCGCCGGCAGCAAGCTCCAGCTGGCTCCGCGCGACCAAAGCGTCGTTGCCGGAACCACCATAGACCGTATCCAGGCCCAGGCCGCCGTAAATCCTATCCGAGCCGCTATCGCCGCTTAGGGCGAAATCATCACCGTCGCCGCCGAAGAGGCTGTCGGCGCCGTCGCCGCCGAAGAAGAGGAAGTCACTCCCACTGCCACCGTAGAGGCTGTCGGCACCCGAACCGCCAAAGAAGGAGAAGTCGCCATGCGAGAGGCCGAAAAGACTGTCGGCGCCATCGTCACCGTGAAATGTCTTGTCTATTCCGCTACCACCAAAGAGGCTGTCGGCGCCGTCGCCACCGTACAAGTCGCGACCGGTTCCAGTATCCACGCTGAGGATGTCGTCGCCGTCTCCGCCCCTGAAGTAAATGGCGGAGCCTTCGCCGCCGTAGAGCCGATCTGCGCCGCTGCCGCCGATGAGGCTGTCGTCTCCGCCCAGTCCATAGAGCCGATCGTCGCCGCTAAGGCCCTTCAGGATGTTGATGCCGTTGTCGCCGGTAAGATAGTCGTTGAGATCAGTACCGTAGCGGGCTAGCAACTCGACGGAATTCAGTACCACGCCGGCCGGCAGCGTGGCGGCCTGCTCCAGGACCAGGGTATCGGTACCATTGCCGCCGTCGAAGGTATCGCCGACAGCAAGCTCAAGCTGGCTCCGCGCGACCAGGGCGTCGTCATCGGCACCGCCGTAGACCTTATCCACGCCGATGCCGCCGTAGAGGCGATCCGAGCCGCTGTCGCCTCGCAGAGCGACGTCATCCCCCTCGCCACCGAAGAGGCTGTCGTCACCCTCTCCCCCGTAGAAGCCGTATTCATTCCCGCTGTCACCGTAGAGCCTATCGGCGCCGCTGCCACCGTAGAAGACGAGGTCATCGCCATCGCCGCCGAAGAGGCTGTCGTCGCCGTCGCCACCGATCAGGTAGCGGTCGGCCCCGCTGTCGCCCGAGAGACTGTCGTCGCCGTCTCCCCCGAAGAAGTAGCGGTCGTCCCCACTGCCGCCCGCGAGGTGGTCTTCGCCGCCGTCGCCGAAGAAGGAGGTGTCGTTCCCATCACCGCCGAAAAGGCTGTCGGCGCCGCTCCGACCGTAGAAGTATAGGTCGGAGTGACCACCCCCATAGAGGCGGTCGTTGCCGTCACCACCATAGAATTGACGGTCGAATCCGGCACCACCGAAGAGGCGGTCGCTGCCGCTGTCACCAAAGAAATAGTAGCCGAACCCACTGTCCGCGCTGAGGGTGTCGTCGCCGTCACCTCCGGCCAGTCTGTTGCCACCACTGCCGCCGTAGAGGCTATCCCCTCCGCTGCCGCCAATCAGGGTGTCGCTGCCGCTTGAGCCATAGAGGCTGTCGGCGCCGCTTAACCCGGAGAGCGTGTCGTCGCCACCGTAGCCCAGAATCCTATCGTCGCCACTGCTCCCGAAGAGAGTGTCCGGCCCTGCTGTTCCCGGATAAAACGCCATCTCTCGCCCCCCTGTCACGTGACGGCGGGCCATCGCACTGTAGCTAGGCAAGGGCAGGTAATGAGGTTGACTGGCCTGTGCCCGAAGCCTACGCGAGAAGCCCAGGCATGATCCCTACGGAATCCCTGCCGAACGGCACCGTCTCCCCCACACGTAGAGTATAACAGAGGTAATGAGGTCAAGATGGCCAGAGGGATAAGTCATGCTGGTCAAAAGGATATGTAATGAAAAGGTATATCAGGATGTTTATTTGTCAACGTGCGGCTGAAACGATTGCTGAGTGATTGAAGTATAGATTCATATCTTGTCACACATCTTAGGCCGCCCGCATCTGTCGCGGGACCTGGTGGTCTGAACTGGCTGTGGCCCGGCCAGGGTCACACAACGTCCAAGCGCTCTTTCCGAAATGCGTCTCCCGGTAATGCGCCGCATGGGAATCGGGCTGCTCGCATCGTGATTGCCTGACGTGGACCTCGGGTAGCAGACAGGGTCGCAGGGTGGTGCTTAGGCGGGCCTTCCCGCCGCAGCCCTCACGCGAAGACGAAGTCGGTCGCGGTCAACTCGTCCGCGGAGGCGACGTTGGGCAGCTTGATCGAGAAGTCGGCGTTGCCGTCGCCGTCGCTGTCCACCTGGACGCGCGCGTTGGCCGCGTTGAAGCGGGCTTCGGGTCCGCTGCCGGAGAAGGTGGCGTCGCCGATCCAGGTGCCGTCGCTGCCCGAGACGCCCAGCACGATGGTGTCGGCATCGGGCGGGGGCAGGGTGCCGGTATGCGAGGTGAAGTCGGTGATGTCGGCCTCTAGCCCGCTGCCGTCCTCGGCAAAGACGAAAGTGTCGGCACCGGCACCGCCAGTAAGACGGTCATTGCCGCTGCCACCGGCCAAGAGGTCGTCGCCGTTGCCCCCGCTGATGCGGTCGTCGCCCGTACCTCCGTAGCCTAGATCGCCCGCCGCGCCGCCGAAGAGGCTGTCCACGCCGCCGTCGCCGGAGAGCGTATCGGCCCCGGCATTGCCGCCAAGCGTATCCCGGTCGTGGCCGCCGTAAAGCCGGTCTAGGCCACCGCCGCCGTCCAGCTGGTCTTCGCCGCCCTCTCCCTCCAGGCGGTCGTCGTTGCCCTGGCCACGCAGGCTGTCGGCGCCGGCGCCGCCGACGGCGGTGTCGTCGCCGTTACCGCCAAGCGCCTCGTCATCACTCTCGCCTCCGTAGAGGCGGTCCAGCCCGACGCGGCCCAGAAGTAAGTCCGCAGAGGCATCACCGTAGGCATAGTCGTCGCCCTTCTCGCCATCCAGCGTGTCGCTGCCGTCGTCACCGTAGAGGCGGTCAACACCGACCCCGCCGTAGAGCGAGTCTCCGTCATTGCCGCCGAAAAGCCTGTCGTCCCCACTGTCGCCAAAGAGGCCATCGCCGGCGTCATCGCCAAAGAGAAAGTCGTCCGCAAGATTGCCCGCCAGGCGATCGGCGCCGCTGCCGCCGTAAAGGCTGTCGATGCCGCCGCCACCATAGAGGCTATCCGCCGCCTCGTCGCCATAGAGCCGGTCTCCGGCAGCACCGCCCGAGAGGAGGTCGGCGTCGAGCCCGCCGAAAGCGCGATCGGGGCCATCGTCTCCATAGAGGCTGTCGAGGCCGGCACCGCCATAGAGCCGGTCGACGCCGTCCCCACCGAAGAGCAAGCGGTCGTCACCACTGCCGCCGAAAAGGCGGTCGGCGCCACTGCCACCGGAGAGGCTAAGGTCATTCCCTTCGCCGCCGTAGAGGCTGTCGGCGCCGCTCTCGCCGCGGAAGTCGAAGTCGTCGCCAGCCTCGCCGGAGAGCTTGTCGTCCCCGCCGCCGCCGCGGAAGAAGAGGTCGTCTCCAGCGCCGGCGGAAAGGTCGTCCGCGCCGCCGCTACCATAAAGGAAGGCGTCGTCTCCACCGCCGCCGGCGATGCTGTCCGCACCACTGCCGCCGTAGAGCAGGGAATCCTTTCCGCCGTCACCGAAGAGGCTGTCGCCGCCTTCGCCGCCGAAGAAGAGCGAGTCGTTTCCAGCGCTGCCGGAGACAAGGTCGTCGCCGTCACCGCCCAGCAGGCTCAAGTCCGATCCCGCTCCGCCGAAGAGGCTGTCAGCGCCGCTGCCTCCGAAGAACCGGGAGTCGTCTCCCTCGCCGGCGAACAGGTGGTCGTCACCGCTGGCGCCGTAGAAGAGGGAGTCGTCGCCGCTGTCGCCCGAGAGGCTGTCGGCGCCGGCATTGCCGTCAAAGCGATAATCCTCTCCACTGCCGCCGGAGAGGCTGTCGTCCCGCTGTTGCCGAAGAAGGAGACGTCGTCCCCCTCGCCGCCGTGGAGGCTGTCGGCGCCGCTGTCGCCCGAGAACTCAGCGTCCTCCCCGCTGCCGCCGGAGAGGCTATCGTCGCCGCGGCCGCCGTAGAAGAGGAAATCGTCGCCGCTATCGCCGAAAAGGCTGTCATTGCCATTGGCACCGTAAAACTGCGCGTCGTTCTGAGCGCCGCCGAACAGGCGGTCTCCACCGCCGCCGCCATAGAGGACATAGTCTTCTCCGCTTCCGCCGTAGACTGCGTCCGCGCCGGCCTCGCCGTCGAGGAGGTAGTCATTCCCATCGTCGCCGAAGAGGCTGTCGGCGCCGCTGCCACCGCGGAGGTTGCGGTCGTCGCCGTCGCCTCCGTCGAGGCTGTCGGCGCCGCTCATGCCATAGAAGTAGGAGTCGTGCCCGCCGTCGCCGAGGAGGCTGTCTGCGCCGGCCCCACCGTAGAAGACCGTGTCATCCCCACTGCCGCCAATGAGCGTGTCGTCCGCACCCAGGCCGTAGAGCCGGTCGGCGCCGCTGAGGCCCTTCAGCACGTTGACGCGGTTGTCGCCGGTCAGCGTGTCGGCGAGGGAGGTGCCGCAGCGGATCAGCACCTCGACGGAGGTCAGCGTCACGCCGGCCGGAAGGCTGACGGCCTCTTCCAGGATCAAGGTGTCGATGCCCTCGTCGCCGTCGAAGCTGTCGCCGAAGGTCAGTTCCTGCTGGCTGGTCACCACCAGGACGTCGTCGCCGGAGCCTCCGTAGATCAGATCTGCACCCAGCCCGCCATAGAGCCGGTCGGCACCGCTGTCGCCGGACAGGCGGTCGGTCCCACTGCCGCCGAATAGGTAGGAGTCGTCTCCCAGGCCGGCGGCGATGCTGTCGGCGCCGCTGTCGCCGTGTAGGTATGAATCCTCTCCACTGCCGCCGTACAGACGATCGGCGCCGTCGCCACCGTAGAGGCTGCCGTCTGTCCCACTGCCACCGAATAGCCTGTCGGCGCCGCTGCCACCGGCGAAGCCGGAGTCGTCTCCGCCGTCACCGAAGAGGCTGTCGTTCCCGGTGTTACCGAGGAAGAGGTAGTCATGACCATTGCCCCCGAAGAGGCTGTCGTCGCCCTCGCCACCGCCGAAAAAGGTGTCATTGCCGTCGTCGCCGGCGAGGCTGTCCGCGCCCTCGCCTCCGTAGAAGGCGGCGTCATCGCCATCGCCGCCCCAGAGGCCGTCGTTGCCACTCTCACCGCTGAAGCGGAAATCCGCTCCACTGTCGCCGAAGAGGCTGTCATTGCCGCTGCCACCCTCGAAGCTCCGGTCACTCCCGCTGCCCCCGGATAGGCTGTCGGCGCCATCGCGACCGTCGAAGCTGGTGTCGCCGCCGCGGCCACCGAAGAGGGCATCGTCACCGTCTCTGCCGGAGAAATCAGTGTCGTCTCCTTCGCCGCCCGAGAGGGTATCGTTGCCGTCGCCACCCACGAACCTGGTGTCGTCTCCTTCGCCGCCCGCAAGGCTGTCGGCGCCGCTGCCACCGAAGAATTGCGCGTCACCTCCGAGACCGCCCAAGAGGGTGTCTGCACCATCTTCACCGGCAATAAGGCTGTCGTCCCCATCGTCGCCGTAGAGCCGGTCGGCACCGCCGCCGCCGAGGAAGAAATAGTCGTTTCCACTACCGCCGTAGAGTCTGTCGTCGCCGTCGCCGCCGTTGAGCGCACCAAAAATGCCGACACCGGTGACGAAAACGGCCCCGTCATCCCCATCGCCGCCGAAGAGGCTGTCACTCCCGCTGGCGCCATAGAGGCTGTCGTCGCCGCCGTAGCCCAAGATGGTGTCGTCACCACTGCCACCGAACAGTGAATCCGGGCCTGCCGTACCAACAATCAATGCCATCGTGCGGACCTCCCCAAAGGGGCTATGGCAATCAAAACCGAATGGTCGCGCGACCCAGAGAAATCACGCGTCCGTCCTCGAGGCGGCCACTTGGAATAGGGGCCAGCGCCTTCTGGGCGGCACCCACATACGAATATTTGAAACAGGTTACAGGATGCGCTTGCTTTATGCAACCAAATCCTTGTGGTGGCTAGGAAGGGCGCCAGGTCAAAGTCTTATCCGGCGGCCTGGGGCGTGCGAGGGGGGCGATCTGGCAATCACGGTCGCTAGCGGCGGCCTAGGCCCGGAGCAGGGGATCCGGGACCTCGCAAGGACGCAGCCTCCAGCCGCCCCCCTCGATCGCCTGGAGAGCCTAGGTCAGGTCGGTCGCGACCAGGGCGGCGTAAGCTGCCCGCCATTGCGCACTTGCCGCTCGCCGTTGCCGGCCGACAGCGTGGGGCGGCGGTGCGGCTCACACGAAGACGAAGATGAAGTCGGTGGAGGTGAGTTGGTCGGCCTCGGTGATGCCGGTAAGCCGGATCTCGAAGTTGGCGGTGCCGTCGGCGTCGCTGTCGACCTGGACTCGTTCCGTTGCTTCGTCGAAGCGGGCCTGGGCCGCGTTACCGCTGAATGTGGCGGCGCCGATCCAGCCGGTCGTGTCGCTGCCGGAGACGCCCAGCAGCATGACATCGGCGTCCGGCGGCGGGACTGTGCCGACATGCGAGGTGAAGTCGGTGATGTTGGCCTCCAGCCCCGTGCCGTCTACGGCGAAACCGAAGGTGTCGGCGCCGGCGCCGCCGGTCAAGAGGTCGGTCCCGCTGCCGCCGTAGAGCGTGTCGGCATCGGAGCCACCCTCCAGCTGATCCTCGCCGGAGCCACCAAAGAGGAGATCGGTGCCGCTGTGCGTGTTGATGCGGTCGTCACCGTCGCCTCCGGCGCCCCTGTCCATGCCGTCGCCGCCGAAGAGATGGTCGCTGCCTGTATCGCCCAGCATCTGGTCGTCACCGTCGTTGCCGGCGATGAAATCGTCGCCCGTTCCACCCACAGCATAGTCGTCGCCGTCGCCACCACGCAGATCGTCCGAACCGTCACCGCCATAGAGGGCGTCATTGTCAGCCTGGCCACGAATGTCGTCGTCACCCGTGCCGCCGAAGATCGCATCCAGGCCGGCGCCACCCTTGGCATAGTCGTTGTTGCCGCCTCCATAGATGAGATCCAAACCGTCACCGCCATAGAGGTTGTCCGCCGATCCGCCGCCGTAGAGTCTGTCGGCCCCCGCTATCGCCGAAGAGGCTGTCGATGCCGCCGTCGCCGTAGAGGCTGTCGGCACCGCTGCCGCCGTAGAGGTCGTCGCCCCGACCGCCACCGCGGATTTCGTCATCGCCATCTCCGCCGTATCCCTTGTCGAATCCGTCGCCACCGTACTGCGTGTCGTCGCCTGCGTCGCCGAAGAGGCTGTCGAAGTCCTTCTGGCCGATCAGCAGGTCATTGCCGGAGCCACCGTAAGCGACATCGTTGCCCTGGCCACCGCGCTGGGTATCGTTGCCGTCTCCACCGTACATTTCGTCGTTGTTGTCGCCACCGAAGAGGCTGTCGTCGTCGCCCAAGCCCAGCAGGAGATCGTTTCCGGTCATGCCCTGCAGCACGTCAACCAGGTCAGTGCCGGTCAAGGTATCGTCGCCGCTGGAGGCCTTGCGGATGACCACCTCGACGGAGGTCAGCACCACGCCGGCGGGGAAGCTGGCACCCTCGTCCATGATCAGCGTGTCGATGCCCTCGCCGCCGTCGAAGGTCTCTCCGGCCGTGATCTCCATCTGGCTGCGGACCACGAAGATGTCGTCGCTCGAACCTCCGAAGACGGTGTCCCGGCCCTTGTCGCCGATCAGCCGGTCGGACCCGGAAAGGCCCTTCAGCACGTTGATGCGGTCGTCGCCGGTCAGCTTGTTGTCGTCGTCGGTGCCGTAGCGGTTCAAGACTTCGACGGAGTTCAAGACGACGCCTCCCGGCAGGGCCGCTGCCTGCTCCAGGATCACGGTATCGGTCGCGTTGCCGCCGTCGTAGGTCTCTCCGTTCACCAGTTCCGCCTGGCTCTTGGCGACCATGGTGTCGTTGCCATCGCCACCATAGACCTTATCCAGATTCAGGCCGCCGTAGAGCTCGTCGGCACCGTCATCGCCGAAGACGCGGTCGTCGCCGCTGCCTCCATAGAAGCCGATGTCGTCGCCACTGCCGCCGTAGAGGCTGTCGGCCGCGTCACCGCCGTAGAAGTAGGAATCGCCTTCGGCTCCGCCGTACAGGCTGTCCTGGTTGCTACCGCCGAAGAAATGACGATCGTTTCCGCTCCCTCCGAAAAGGCCGTCGTCGCCACGGCCCGAGAGATAGCCATAGAAGCGGTCACCATAGAAGTTTGCATCGTTTCCGCTGCCGCCCGAGAGTCTGTCATTACCCGTAAGGCCCCAAAAGGCGCTGTCATCTCCCTGGCCACCCGACAGGCTGTCGTCGCCAAGGTCGCCGGAGAGCGCGCGGTCGTCGCCACTGCCGCCATAGACCGTGTCGTCGCCGTGGCCGCCCCCGAACTCGCTATCCTGTCCGCTGCCGCCGTAGAGTGTATCGGCACCACTATCGCCCCGGAAACCTCTATCGCTACCGATGCCACCGAAGAGAGCGTCGTCTCCACCTCCGCCTTCGAAGTCACTGTCGTCTCCGTCGCCACCGAAGAGGTTGTCGACGCCGCTGCCGCCGAGGAGGCTAACATCGGACCCGTCATCACCGAAGAGATTGTCGGCGCCGCTGCCGCCGAGGAAGGTCCTATCGTCACCAGAGCCACCATAGAGGTCGTCGGCTCCAAGTTCACCTCGGAAGATGGCATCATTTCCTTGGTCGCCGTAGAGCTTGTCGTCGCCGCCGCCACCGTCGAATCCTCCGTCAGAGCCGGAACCGCCATAGAGCTTATCGTTGTCTGCATCACCATCGAATCCGGCGTCGCCTCTATCGCCACCGAAGAGATAGTCGTTGCCATTGCCGCCAGAGAAAAAATCGTCAAATCCCTCGTCGCCATAGAGCCTGTCGGCGCCAAGGCCGCCTGAGATGAACTTGTCTTCGTCCGTGCCACCGAAGACACGATCATCGCCGCTCCCACCATTGAACGCGTAGTCCTTTCCGTCGCCGCCAAAGAGACTGTCGTCGCCGCTATCTCCGCGAAGCCCAAAGTCCTTTCCATCATCGCCGAAGAGGCTGTCGTCGCCATCTCCGCCAAAGAGGCTGGTGTCATCCCCGGTGCCACCGAAGAGGAGGTCCGCGCCGGAGGCACCGTAGAGTCGATCGGCGCCGTCGCCACCCTGGAAGGAGCGATCGTCGCCACTGCCGCCGTAAAGCCTGTCGTTACCGCCGTTGCCTTGCAGATAGGCGTCGTTTCCGTCGTCTCCGAAGAGGCTGTCCTCGCCGGACCCTCCGAGCAGAATCGAATCGTCGCCACTGCCGCCGAAGATCTCGTCGTCACCATTGCCGCCGTAGTGGAGGATGTCCTTACCGCTGTCGCCGAAGAGGCTATCGTCGCCGTTCACACCGGCGAAGGTTCGGTCGTCTCCCTCACCTCCATAGAGGCTGTCTGCGCCCTCTCCGCCGTAGAAGGTGGCATCCGTGCCGGATCCACCGGCCAGGCGGTCGGCGCCCGTGTTGCCTTCGAAGCGGGTGTCGAATCCGCTGCCGCCCGACAGGCTGTCGCTACCGGTGCCGCCGGAGAAGGAGCCGTCCGTCCCCTCGCCGCCATAGAGCTTGTCGTCGCCGCCGCTGCCGCGGAAGACGAAGTCTACCCCGCTGCCGCCGAAGAGGCTGTCGTTGCCCTCGCCCCCGTAGAAAGTGCCGTCGAAGTCGCCGTCGCCACCATAGAGCGCGTCGTCGCCGTCGCCTCCGTAGAAGCGGTAATCCCTGCCGCTGCCGCCCGAAAGGCTGTCATTGGCGCCGGAACCGAGGAATAGCCGGTCGCTGCCACTGCCGCCGAAGAGGCTGTCGTCGCCGAGGTCGCCGTAGAAGCGGCTGTCGTCGCCCTCGCCACCATAGAGGCTGTCATTCCCGGTATTGCCGAAGTTGGCGAAATCGTTCCCACTGCCGCCGAAGACGCCGTCTTGACCGCTGTTGCCCACGAGATAGGCGTCGACGCCGCTGCCACCTGAAATGCTGTCGTCGCCGCTGCCCGCAAAGAAGGAAACATCGGTTCCCTCACCGCCGAAGATGCTGTCGTCGCCCCCACCTCCATAGAAGGTATAGTCGTTCCCACTGCCACCATAGAGGCTGTCGCCACCGCTGCCACCGTACAGCGTGTCCGACCCGGCGGCGCCGTAGAGGCTGTCGGCGCCGCTATACCCATAGAGCCTGTCATTGTCGCCGTAGCCCAGGATGGTATCGGCGCCACTGCTCCCGAAGAGGCTGTCCGGACCCGGGGTCCCTGCATAGAATGCCATGGCTGTCCTGCCTCCCTCTGTGACCTCTCACGCGGTGGCTAGAGCCAGTGGAGAGGTTCTAAACCGATGGTTACGGCAGAGCTCCTGTGCGGTTCCTCCGACCGAGTGTGACTCGGCGCCGGATCAAAAAGCACTTGCCACAGTCCTCCCAAGCCGGCGGCGCTCAACCTTCCCAGTTGCGCAACGCTAGCCCTAGAAGCGCAGTTTTGCAAAGGATTATGGATGCTCCGAAATTGTAGACTCTCTATGGGATACAATTGATCGTGAATGCTGAGGGTGTAATCCCGACTATGGCGATCAAGCGCCTTCCTTTTTTGACAGCAACGTTGCCGGCGCTCCTCGCAATTGTGCGGCGTGATTCACGGGTTTCTTTTCCCAAGGAGATCGAAGTTTTGTCCCGTAACAGTGACGAGAGGCCGCTTTTGGCGAGCTGCTGTCCCAGTCAGACAAAGAAGAAATCGCTTGCCGTCAGTTGGTCCGCTTGGGCGATGCCGGCAAGCCTGATCTGGAAGTCGGCACCGCCGTTGCCGTCGCTGTCCACCTGAACCTGCCCGCTGGCCTCGTCGAAGCGCGCCTGTGGACCGCTAGCGTCGAAGGCGGCGCCGGCGATCCAAGCGCCGTCGCCTCCCGACACGGCGAGTGCAATGACATCTGTGTCCTGAGGCGGGGTGCTGCCGCTCGATGAGGCGAAGTCGGTAACTAGGGCCTCCAGGCCGCTGCCCGACCCGGAGAAGTAGAAGGTATCCGACCCGGCACCGCCGCTCAGTTTGTCTTCGCCGCCATCACCTTGGATGAGATCGTCACCGCGGCCACCGTACAGCCGATCACTCCCTTTGCCGCCCGAGAGCCTGTCGCTGCCGTCCCCGCCCGCGATGCGGTCGTTCCCGAGATTGCCGGTGATCTTGTCGTCACCCTCGCCGCCGAAGAGGAGGTCCGCCGCAGCACCGCCGCGCAGCCTGTCCATACCCTCGTCGCCGAAGAGCGCATCGTTGGCGTTTTGGCCGTTCAGGAAGTCGTCGCCCATACCACCGAAGGCTATGTCTCCTCCCTTGCCGCCCTTGACCTCATCGTCGCCGTTGCCGCCCGAAAGGAAATCGTCACCGGCTTCGCCGACAATCCAGTCGTCGTCGCGATGGCCAAAGGCCCTATCGTTTCCCTCACCGCCGTAGTGCGTATCATTGCCGATACCACCGAAGAGCCTGTCGTCTGCCCCCAGGCCGATGAGAAGGTCATTGCCGCTTTGGCCTCTCAAGACACCCTCGAGATCGCCGTCGGCCAGCACTTCGTCGTCGCTGAGATGCGGGAAAAAAGTGTATTCGATAGAGGTGAGCACCACGCCCGCCGGTATGGTCATCCCAAGATCCAACCCGGCCAGAATGTCGACGCCTTCGCCGCCGTCATAGGTCTCCCCGGCGACCAGCTCCATCTGGCTGCGAACAAACATAAAGTCATTGCCCGAGCCTCCGAAGACCTTATCGAGACCCAGACCTCCGAAGAGGGTGTCGTAGAGGCTGTCGCCGCCGCTGCCACCGTAGATCTCATCCGTGCCGGAATCACCATAGAGGGTGTCGGCGCCGTCACCGCCTTTGAAGCGGGGGTCATCGCCATCACCGCCGAAGAGTGCGTCCGCGCCGTCGCCACCGTAGAAGCCTTCGTCGTTCCCCTCGCCGCCGAAGAGCCTGTCATCGCCGCTGTCTGCGTAGAAAGAGGTGTCATCTCCATCGTTTCCGGAGAGGCTGTCGTCGCCGCTGCCGCCGAAGAAGTAGTCGTCATTCCCACTGCCGCCGGAGATGTTGTCGTCGCCGTCGCCACCGCGGAAACCGGCCGCATAGGTATAGCCGTATATGTAGATACCCCCGTCAGCGCCACTGCCGCCGAAGAGTCTGTCGTCGCCGTTGCCACCGAAGAAGAAGGTGTCGCCTCCATCGTCGCCGGAGAGGCTGTCGTCGCCGTCACCGCCGTAGAAGCGGGTGTCGTCTCCATCACCGCCGGAGAGGCTGTCGTCGCCGCTGTCACCGAGGAAGTAGGTGTCGTTCCCGTCGCCGCCGGAGAGGCTGTCGTTGCCGCTGCCCCCAGCGAAGACAGCGTCACTTCCACTGCCGCCGGAGAGGCTATCGACGCCGTCGCCACCGACGAAGCCGCGTCCGTAGCCATGCCCGTATAGGTAGAAACTCCCGTCGGTTCCACTGCTACCGAAGATGCTGTCGTCGGCGCTGCCGCCGTAGAAGAAGAAGTCACCCCCCTCGCCGCCGAAGATGTGGTCGGTTCCGCTGCCACCGAAGAACTTGGAGTCAGCTCCACTGTCGCCGGAAAGGCTGTCGTCGCCGGGGCCGCCGAAGAAGTCGAGGTCACGTCCACTGCCGCCGGAGAGGCTGTCGGCGCCGCTGTCACCATGGAAGATGAAGTCACTCCCATCGCCGCCGGAGAGGCTGTCGTCGCCGCTGTCAGCGTAGAATAGGAGGTCATCCCCATCGTCGCCGGAGAGGCTGTCGGCGCCGCTGCCACCGGAGAAAGAGCTATCAGCCCCACTGCCGCCGAAGAGGCTGTCGGCCCCGCTGGCACCGAACAGGCTGTCGGCCCCGCTCAGCCCGTAGAGCGTGTCGTCGGCGCCGTAACCCAGCATGGTGTCGGCGCCATCGCTGCCGGAGAACGTGTCCGGCCCGTCGGTCCCGGTAAAGATAGCCATCTCTCGCGCCTCCTCGTGCTCACCTCTCTCAACCCTTCAGCCCACGGGCGGAAGGGGGGGTGCAGCTGTTCTCGGCGTCGCTCTGACGGGCTTCTTCAGTGCCCTGGCGTACTTCGCAAACGAATCGTAAGACGGTTGGCAGGCCGTCAGATTACAAAAAACCGATTCCCGATCCCTCGGGCGACGCAACTATAACCAAGTTGCTAAGATCCGCAAGCAACTTATTCACCATTCCGCTCCCGATGCAATGCTCGTCGGCAGTGTCGCCCTCTCGGCGCTGCTGCGCCAGTACGGCCGCTCGCCCGACCGGCCGCCCTTCGCCTGGCGTGGTGACGCTTGATCGGCAGCGGGCCCTGCCCTGACCGAAGGCGCTCTTTCAGCCCCTTGACGAAGTCGCGGCGCGAATGCTGTGCGAAATTTTCCGAATCAATGCGTTATGAAACTTGACCGATGCTTCCAGCGTCGCCCTGCATTTCATGCCTTTTGTTTCAAAATATTTCATTCGGCCTTCATCACCTGACTTCGTCAAGGGGCTGATAGGCCTTCGGTTCTCGCGAGATCCAAGCATGCAGTGGTCATGATCGCGTCGCCGGCCTACCAAGCTCCGGCATGTCAGCCAACTCTCGGCCGCCGCTCCCACCAGGGCTGGGCTTGCTCCAGCTGTCCGGCGACGCGGAACAGCAGGTCCTCGCGGCCGAAGGCGGCGCTCAGCATGGTGCCGATCGGCAGGTCGGCCTCGTTCCAGGTGAGCGGTAAGGACATCGAGGGCTCGCCCGACATGTTGAGCATGGCGGTAAAGGGCGACATGGCCAAGAGCGCCTCCATGAAAGCCTCGACGTCGGGGTTGTTCATGTGGAGCGGGCCCAGCAAGGGTGCCGGCTGCGCCAAGGTCGGGCTCAACAGCAGATCATAGCGCTGGTGGAAGGCCGCCATGGCGCGGCTCTGCCGATGAATTGTGTTGATCGCGGCGGGGTAGTCTTCAGCCGAGAGATCTTCGACGATCTTGACGGCGTCCCAGGTGACGGCCTCGACTTCCTCGGCCTCGATCGGCCGGCCGCGCTCTTCGGCCAGTTGCCTGAGAGTCAAACTCAAGTTGGTGGCGGCGATGCGGTAGATGGCCAAGCCCAGCTCTTCGCCGTCGCCCGGCGGCTGTGCCTCCTCCACGCGGTGGCCCAGGTCCTCCAGCAGCCGGGCGGTGTGCGCCAGCGCCTGCAGGCAGTCCGGCTCCACCTCCTTGTCGTTCAAGGGCGCGCGTTGCAGCGCGATCGTCAGCCTGCCGGGATCGGCGCTGGCCTCCTCGAGATAAGGCCCGGCCTGCGGCGGCGCCCAATAGGGATCGCCGGGGGAGGGGCCGGCAAGGGCGTCCAAGGCCGCAGCGCTATCGCGCACCGAGCGGCTGACCACGTGGCTGGTGGCAAGCCCGCCCCAGCCTTCGCCGTAGTCGGGGCCGGCCGGCACGCGCGCGCGTGTCGGCTTCAGGCCGAAGAGCCCGCAGCAGGAGGAAGGGATGCGGATCGAGCCGCCGCCATCGCTGGCGTGCGCTACGGGAAGGATGCCTGCCGCCACTGCCGCGGCCGCCCCGCCGGACGAGCCGCCGGCGGTGCGCTGCAGGTCCCAAGGATTGCGGGTCTCGCCGGTCAGGCTGGTCTCGGTCGAGGTGGCGAAGCCGAACTCCGGCGTCGTGGTCTTGCCGAAAATGACGAAGCCGGCCTCCTTGAAGCGGAGGGTCACGGTGCTGTCCTTGTCGCCCCGCGAGTCCTTGAAAAGGCGAGCACCCTGCGTGGTAATCTCGCCCTCCAGCATCGCGCCCAAATCCTTCAGCAGGAAGGGAACGCCGTGGAAGGGACCGTCGGGCAGGCCCTCTGAGATAGCCTGCCTGCCGTAGTCGTAGAGCTTTTGCGACAGCGCGTTGACCGCCGGATCCAAGGCCTCGGCGCGCTCGATCGCGCGCTCCAGCAGCGCCTCGGCGGTGACCTCGCCGGAGGCTACCAGGGCAGCCAAGGCCAGGCCGTCGTGCTTCTCGTAGTCCTCGACAGACAGCATCGCTCATGTCCTCCTTACGCGCGCGGCATCGTCACAGAAATTGACAGCCCGCGGCAAGCGGTTGAGCATGCAGGTTATCAGTGCCGCAGCTGCATGGCTCGGCCGGGAAACGATGACAAGGGGGAAAGCATGTCCATCCAACGCAGACTGCGCAGGGCGGTGGCAATCACCGCGCTCTCGGGAAGCCTTGCGGTCTCCGCCGCGACGACGGCCATGGCCGAAAGCACCATCGTCTGGGGCAAGCCGGGCGAAATCACCTATGGCGACGTGCATGTGGCCGGCACCTCGGCCTCGTGGGACGTCTTTCAGCTGGTCTACGAGACGCTCTTGAACACCGACGAGGCTTTCGCCCTGCAGCCGGGCCTGGCGGAGAGCTGGGAGCAGACCTCGCCGACGAGCTATGTCTTCACCTTGCGCGAGAATGCCGCCTTCTCCAACGGCCGCGCGGTCGAGCCTTCGGACGTGGTCGGCACCTTCCAGCGCATCCTGGACCCCGAGACCGCCTCCTACTGGGCCAAGCAGTTCGGCACGGTGAAGGAGGTGAAGGCGTTGGACGACCGCAGGGTCCAGGTGGAGTTGGAAGAGCCGCACACCGCCTTCCTGCCGGCCGTCGCCCACATTTCGGCCGCGATCATCCCGATCCAGGAACTTCTCGCCGGCGATTTCGACCCGGTCACGCAGATGATCGGCTCCGGCCCCTACATGGTGGCCGAGCACAAGCAGGACGAAAGCTGGACCTTCAAGGCCAATCCGCACTATTGGCGCGAGGGCTATCCCTTGGCGGAGACCCTTGAGGCGCCGATCATTCCCGACGAGGCGGCACGCATCGCCGCCCTCAGGGACGGCCGCATCGACTACACCTTCTTCGGCAACCCCGATGTCGAGTTGCTGTTGGCGGGCGACGACAAGGTCAAGGTGGTCCCGCAGCAGACCACCAACTACTACCGCGTCGACGTCAATGCGCTGAATGCCGAGCGCCCCTTCCACGACAAGCGCGTGCGCCAGGCGATGAACCTTTCGCTCGACCGCGAGGCGATCCGCGACCTGGTCTTCGCCGGCACCGCACCGATCGACTATCCGGTGCCGCGCGTCTTCGAGACGGGGGCCTGCGAGAAGACGCCGGCCTACGCCTTGCCGCGCGACGAGCGGGTGGAGAAGGCCAAGGCCTTGCTGGCCGAGGCCGGCACGCCGGCGCCCGAGGTCAGCATCTTGGCGGTCGGCACCAACCCCATCTATGCGCGCATCGCCCAGGTGATGCAGCAAAGCATGGCCGAGGCCGGCTTCCAGGTGGAGATCGAGCAGGTGCCGGTGGCCGACTGGCTGCAGCGCGTCTTCACCGACGGCGACTTCGACCTCTCGGTCTCCTGGCTCGCCGGCTACACTGATCCGACCATGGTGATCTCTTGGTGGAACCCCAACTTCGCGGTCTGGAACCTGGCCTTCTTCGAGGACGTGCCGGCGCTGGATCAGGCCTTGGCGGAGGTCAAGAAGATGCCGGCGGGCGCCGATCGCAACGGCAAGCTCGCCGAAATCTGCGCCATGATCGGCGAGGGGGCGAACCTCTTGGCACTGATCAACAAGATCGACTACATCGCCTATCGCGACGATCAGATCGAGGTAAAGATCGACCCCACGAGCGGGTCCTCCAACATGTTCCAGCACATCGCCGAGTTCAAATCGCTGAAGCCTTGATCGCGCAGGCGGGCGGTATGCCCCTGGCCGCGTGAGGCGGCTCCCTTGCGTCTGGCTCGCTATCTGGGACCGCGTCTCGGTCTGGCCCTGATCACGCTCTTCGGCGTGGCGCTGCTGGTGTTCATTGCCTTGCGGCTGATCCCCGGCGGCTTTGCCGACATCGTGCTGGGGCCTTTCGTGACGCCGGAATCGCGGGCGATCTTGACCGAGCGCTTCGGCCTCGACGAGCCCGGCTGGGTGCAGTTCTTCAAGTGGCTCTGGGCCTTGCTGGGCGGCGATTTCGGCGTGTCGCTGGTCACCCAGCAGGGGGTCATCGACGAGCTCTTGCGGCGCGCACCGGTGACCGGCGAGCTAGCCTTGCTCTCGCTCTTCTTCGCGCTGTCGGTGGGCCTGCCGCTGGGAATCAGCTCGGCCGTCGCCAAGCCCGGCGGCGGCGGGCGCATCGGCCGCGCCGTGGGCGCGCTGGGCGCCAGCGTCCCCGACTTCGTGCTGGGCAGCCTCTTTATCTTTGTCTTTTCGGTTTGGTCGTTGGGCCTCAAGGCCGGCGGCTATGTGCCCCTGTTCGAGGACCCGCTGGAGAACCTGCGCGGCATGGTTCTGCCGGCGGTGACTCTCGGGGTCTTCGGCATGGCCTTGATCCTCAGGACCACGCGCGACGCGGTCCTGCGGGTTCTGACGGAGGGCCATGTGACCGCCGCCGTGGCCCGCGGCGATCCGCCGGGCGCAATCCTGCGCCATCACGTCCTGCGCAACGCCTCGATCCTCATCCTGACCGTCTCGGCGACCTATTTCGGCTACCTGCTGGGCGGGGCGGTGATCGTCGAGGTGCTGTTCTCCGTTCCCGGCGTCGGCTTCTACATCTACTCGGCCCTGCTCAATCGGGACTATGCCGTGGTGCAGGGCGGCGTGCTCTTCGTTGCGGTGATCTTCGTCGCGCTCAACATGCTGGTGGACTTGCTCTACGTGCTGATCGACCCGCGCATCGGTGCGAGCCGGTCGTGATGGGCGAGGTGCTTCGCAGGCTCTGGAAACAGGATCGGCTCTCGACGTTTGCCTTGGCGGTGCTGGTCCTGCTGGTGTTTCTCGGCGTCTTCGGCCCTTGGCTGCCTTTGGGCGATGCCGCCAAGGTCGCCGCGGGCCCACGCCTGTCGCCGCCCAGCTGGGCCTTTCCCTTCGGCACGGACGAGCTTGGCCGCTCCTTCCTGCCGCGGGTGGTCGAAGGCATCCGCTACACCTTTCTCCTGGCCAGCCTGGCGGTGGTGATCACCGCGGTCCTCGGCACCCTTCTGGGCATGCTGGCGGCCTATCTGGGCGGATTGCTCGACACTGTGGTGGCCAGAGTGGCCGATGTCCTCTTTGCCTTTCCGGCGCTCTTGGCGGGCTTGCTGGTGGCGGCGGTGGCGGGGCCCGGCGGGCTCTCGGTCATCACCGTCATCTGTGTCGCCACCTTGCCTCTCTTCATCCGCGTGGTGCGCTCGGCCAGCCTAACCGTCGCCGAGCGCGGCTTCGTCGTCGCCGCCGAGGTCGCCGGCGCCTCGACCTGGCGCATCCTCCGCCGTCACATCCTGCCGAACGTCCTCAGCGCGGCCATCGTGCAGCTGACCTATGCGCTGTCGATCGCGATGATCATCGAGAGCGCGCTTTCCTTCCTGGGCCTGGGCGAGCAGCCGCCGCGCGCCTCCTTGGGCTCGCTTTTGCGCATGAGCTCCATCTACCTCACCATCGCGCCCTGGCTGGTGGGCTTCGCCGGCCTGGTCCTCAGCCTCGCCATCGTCTCGGTCAACCTGCTGGGCGATGCGATCCGCGACGCCGTCGATCCGCTGGAGGGGCGGTCGCTCACATGACGGCGATCCTGGACGCGAAAGACCTGGTGGTGACCTACGAGACGCCGCGCGGCCGCGTGCAGGCGCTGGATGGCTTGGACCTCGAGGTCGAGGCCGGCGAGACCTTGGCGATCGTCGGCGAGAGCGGTTCCGGCAAGTCCACCCTGGGCCTGGCCGTAGGGCGCCTCTTGCCGCGCGAGGCGGACCGCAGATCGGGCAGCTTGCTGCTGGCCGGCCAGGATGTCTTCCAAGCCGACGAGCTGAGGCTCAGGGGGTTGCGCCGCGACCTGCTGGGCTTCGTCTTTCAGAACCCCATGTCGGCCCTGGACCCGACGATGCGCGTCGGCAAGCAGGTGGCCCGCGCGCTGGGCGGCAAGGCTGCCTCTGCGGAGATAGAGCCCTTGCTGGTCAAGGCCGGTTTGGACGAGCCGGATCGCGTCGCCGCCAGCTATCCGCACGAGCTTTCCGGCGGCATGGCGCAGCGCGTGGTGATCGCCATGGCCATCGCCCGCGGCCCGGCCCTGCTGATCGCCGACGAACCCACCGCCTCGTTGGACGTCTCCATCCGTGCCCGCGTGATGGCGACGCTCTTACAGCTGCAGAAGGATGCCGGCGCCAGCCTCGTCGTGCTGACCCACGACCTGCACATGGCGGCGCGCTACTGCAAGCAGGTGGCGGTTATGTATGGCGGCCGGATCGTCGAGACCGGGCGCAGTGCGGCCGTCTTGAGCCGCCCGGCCCATCCCTACACCAAGGGCCTCCTGGCGGCCGCGGCTGGCAATGAGGCGCCGGGCGAGCGCCTGGAGCCCATTCCCGGACTGCCGCCGGTGCTGCGCCAGCGTGCGTCGGATTGCTGCTTCGCGCCGCGCTGCGGCTTTGCCGAGCCACGCTGCCGCGAACTCCGGCCCGAGGCACGCAGCCTGGAGCGGCGCAGCGTGGTTTGCCACTTCGCCGAGCGCGTTCTGGTGGGAAGCGGATCGTGAGTCCCCCGATCATCGCTCTCGACGCAGTCTCGCTCACCTACCGCAAGCGCGGCCTCGCCGGCGGGACGGTGGAGGCGGTGCGCGGCGTCGATCTGACCATCGCCGCCGGCGAGACCCTGGGCCTGGTAGGCGAAAGCGGCTCGGGCAAGACATCGCTCGGCAAGCTTTGCCTGGGTCTCCTGGCGCCCAGCGCCGGCCGGGTGCGCTTTCACGGAAGTGACTTTCCCGGGCGGCGCGCCTTGCGCGGCAAGCGCGCGGTGGTGCTGCAGCATCCGGAATGGGCTTTGAACCCACGCCTTCGCTGCGGCGCCTCGCTGCTGGAACCCTTGGAGATCCTGGACTGGGGCGAACGCGGAGACCGCTTGGAAAAGGTAGGAGCCCTCTTGGGCGAGGTCGGCTTGGACCGCAGCTTTGCCGAGCGCTATCCCGGTGAGCTTTCGGGCGGGCAACGCCAGCGCATGGCGATCGCCCGCGCCCTCATCACCGAGCCGGAGTTCTTGCTGTTCGACGAGGCCGTCAGCGCGCTCGATGTTTCGGTACAGGCACAAATTCTAAACTTGATCAAGCGCTTGCAGGCGGAGCACGGCTTCGCGGCGCTTTTCATCTCACATGATCTGGCAGCGACGCGCTATCTTTGCCACCGCATCGCCGTCATGTATCGTGGCGAGATCGTCGAGGTGGCGCCGGCGCGGGTCTTCTATGGCCGGCCTGAGCACCCCTACAGCCGCCAGTTGCTTGCTGCCATCCGCTGAGGAGAGGGACAAGATGTGCAGGATTTGGATCCTCTGCCTCTTGATCCAGCTGTGGTGGCCGGGCCAGGTCCTGGCCCGCGCCGAGGATCCGGAGGAATTGGAGCGCAGCTGGCAGGCCGCTTGGATCTTCCTTCCCGACTCCGGTCCCGAGGGCTATCGCCGGCTCTCGGCCCAAGACTTGCCGGAGGTCCTGGCCAACCTCGAAGAGCCCTTGCCGGTCGTGGTCTATGCGCACGGTTGCGCGGGTCACTACCAGGCGACGACTGTCACCGGTAGCTTTTTGGCGAAAGCAGGATTTCTGGTCGTGGGCCCCGACAGCTTTGCCCGCCGAGACAAGCCGGTCAGCTGTGTCCCGGCCCGGACACTGGGTGGCCTGCATCGTGGGGTCCTGGCTTGGCGGCATGCCGAGGTGCGCTACGCGATAGACAAGCTGCAGTCCTTGCCATCGATCCGCGAGGATGCGGTCTTTCTGATGGGCTTTAGCGAAGGCGGCATCACGACTGCCACCTTCAAGGGTTCACCTTTGGCAGGGCGGGTGATCGAAGGATGGACTTGCCATGCCGGATGGCCGGAGTACCGGGGCCTACGGGCACCGGACAACGAGCCGATTTTGGCGCTCGTCGCCGCCAATGACCCTTGGTTTCGCCTGCCGATTCTAAGAGGGGACTGCGGGGCCTTTATGGCGGGCCGGCCGGACGCGACATCGCTGGTCGTCGAAGCGCCCCCGATGCTGGCGGCCTCTCACTGGCTCAGCAAAGATCCCGAAATCCAAGGGCAGATAGTGGGCTTCCTCGCCGATCACATGCCCTGAAGCCGCAGCACCTTGCTGAGGAAGCCGGCCAGGGCTTGGTTCGACTGCGCGCGCACGGCGTCGTCCCGGCCGATCAGATAGCCGTCGTCGCTGGCGCAGAGGCTGAGCGAGAGGCGCCTGAGCATGGGCGAGGAGATACCCAGGCCCGAGTTTTCGTCCAGGCCGCTGCCGTCGGCCCCCAGCAGATAGGCGCAGGGCGCCAAGGTATAGCGCGGGCGCCAGGGGTGCGAGGAGCCGCCGTCCCACTGATGCATGGCGTCCGGATAGACCAAGGTCTCCACCTCGGACCCGCCGTCGGCGAGGTCTTCGGCGATCAGCTGGCAGCGCTCCGGATCGATCAGCCCATCTTTACCGCCGTTCAGCAAGAGCAGCGGTGCGCCGGTGGTCTGCGGGTCTTCGGCCCGAATGATGCAGGGCGCATAGAAGGCCACATGGCCGCGAAAGCGGCGGCCATCGGGTGCCAAGGCATCGGCCACTTGATTGTAGGCAGCGAGCACGCTTGCCATGCCGCCGTAGGAGAAGCCGATCAGCGCCACCCGCTCGCCGTCGACCTCGGGCAAGGAGGCGAGATAGGCGAGCCCGGCATAGGCATCGGCGAGCAGCATCACCTCGGTGATGTTGAACAGCCGCTCGAAGAATCCGGAAGCCAGATTGCGCCGCGGCCGAAAGCTGTCGACCACCAAGGCGGCGACGCCTTGGGCCGCGAACTGCGGGCCATAGGTCAGCTCTCTATTGCTGAGGACACCGCCGGCCCCGTGCAGCAGGATCACCGCCGGCGCGGGCTGCTCCGCGCTAGCCGTCAGGGGCAGATAGAGCCTGGCGAGCGCGTCAGCCTCCGGAGCCTCGTCGATGTCGGTGAGCGCGAAGGGGCTGCGGCTGGGAAAGGTGACGGTCTCCCCCCTTATCTCTGGGGCTTCCGGCCAGGGCTGCTGGAAGCTGGGCGTTTCGGCCTGCGCCTGGGCGGTGAAGCAAAGACACAGGAGGACGGCAAGCAGTCGCATGGCAGACCAGGAACCTTTCGAGGCGGCACGGCGGACAAAGCTTTGCTAAACCTGGGTTTCAGGATGTCGCCCGGCAAGGAGGAGAAGGGAATGTCGCCGAGGAACCCGCGCTGGACACGCCGCCCCGAGGGCTCGACCTGGGGCGACTGGGGGTCCGACGACCAGCTGGGCCGGCTCAATCTGATCACGCCAGAGGCGGTCAAACGCGGCGTGGCCGAGGTCCGAGAGGGTCTCAGCTTCTGCCTCAGCCTGCCGTTGGATCTGCCCGGCGGGAACATTCTGAACCCGCGCCGCCATCCGCCTAAGCTGGCCCCGACCTTGGCCGGCGAGATCAAGATGTACAACCGGCCGGTGGCCGGGATGGCAGCCTATACGGGCAAGCAGGACTTAACCGACGTGGTCAGCGACGATGCCGTCTTGCTCTATACCCAGTATTCGACCCAGTGGGACTCGCTGGCCCATGTCGGTAGCCTCTTCGACAGCGACGGCAGCGGCGAGCCCAGCAGGGTCTACTACAACGGCTATCGAGCCGGCGTGGAGATCGAGAACCCTGAATCGGCCGCGGGTGCGACGGCACTGGGCATCGACAAGCAGGCCAAGAAGGCGACGCAGAGCCGAGGGCTGCTGGTCGATCTGAAGAGGATCCATGGCGCCGAGCGCGCCTATGTCGGCTTCGAGGGCCTGATGGCGGCCATGGACCAGCAGCAGGTGGTCGTGCAGGAAGGCGACATTCTTTGCCTCTATACCGGCTTCGCCGATCGCATTCTGGAGATGGCCGGAAATCCTGACCCCGAGGTACTGCATGGCACCTACGCCGTGCTCGACGGTCGCGACGCCGCTCTGCTCGATTGGATCAGCAAGAGCGGGATCGCGGCCCTGGTGGCCGACAACTATGCGGTCGAGGGCCTGCCGTCGCGCGAAGGGGAAGGCCCCTGCGCCGCCATGCCATTGCATGAACATTGCCTCTTCAAGCTGGGCCTGCCGTTGGGCGAGCTTTGGCATCTGGGCGAGCTTGCGGCCTGGTTGGAGGGTGCTGGCCGCCACGCCTTCTTCCTGACCGCGCCGCCCTTGCGCCTGTCGGGGGCGGTGGGATCGCCGGTGACACCGGTGGCAACGGTTTAGTGGGGGCGGGGCCATGACCTACGATGAGTTCAACGCCTTCTGCGCGTCACTCAAGGCCACCAGCTACGTGGTCCAGTGGGGCGGCTCGCACGTCTGGAAGGTCGGTGGCAAGGTCTTCGCCATCGGCGGCTGGGACGAGGGGCAGGCGGGGCGCTTTACCTTCAAGGTCTCGGACATCTCTTACGAGGTGCTGAAGGAGCAGCCCGGCATTCGGCCCGCACCCTATCTCGCCTCGCGCGGCATGAAGTGGATTCAGCACTACGATCGGCCCGGCCTCACGGACGAGGAACTCAAGGACTACCTGCGGGAATCCTACCGCATCGTATCTCTGGGCCTGACCAAGAAAAAGCAGCGAGAGCTGGGGTTGAACGAAAGCTAGGGCGTCGCTCGCGCGACGAGGGGATCTTTCATCACCTGCAGTGCAGCGCTGACTCGCGAGGGAGTTGGCTTCTAGTCATCTGTATTCCCGAAACCGACATGAGTCCGCCACAAACCCTCACCAACTCGACTTGGTGGATGGAAGCGAGTCGCCGCGGCTGAGAACCTCGGGCGACCTTTTTCGGGACCGCGCTGCACGAGGGACAAGAGAGGGTAGAGATGAACCGGCATCCAGAAGAGACGATGGAGCGTGGAGAGAGGAAGCGGCTTCAGTCGTCAAGCAGTCCGGATCTGGTAAAGATCGCCGGTTCCCGACCTGGTGCGTCGACTGCCGACAGCGAGGCGCAAGCGAACTACGCCGACCTCTATCGGCAACTCAGCCGCAATCAGCGAGATCAAGGCATGGCTCTCATCGCGGAGGCCGACCCCCGCCCCGGCGAGGTGGTGTTGGACATCGGCTGCGGCACGGGCGGCTTGACGGCCGAGCTGGCCAAGCGCGTCGGTCCAAAGGGCAAGGTCCTCGCGCTGGACCCCGACGCCGCGCGTCTGGCGCTGGCGCGCGCTGAGTGCCCCGGCGAATTTCGCAACCTTCGCTATGTCTCCGGCCGGGGCGAAGACCTTTCATGGCTTCCGGATGACTCCCTCGACCTTGTCTACTCGAACTACGTGCTTCACTGGGTGAAGGACAAAGCACGTGTGATGGACGAGGTAATGCGGTGTCTGCGCCCGGGAGGACGCATCGCGTTCGAGCTGCCTGGCCCACTCGCACCGATCTTCGTGAAGCTGCGAGCGGAATGCCGAGGGCCCAATCGAGAGTTGTTTGACCACGTGATGCCACTGACGCTCTCGCAGTGGCGCCACCTCATGCAAAGTCATGGCTTCACGGTGGTGAAAGCAGCCTACGTGACCGTGCGCCAGTTTGCTTCCAGCATAGAGGCCTTCTTCGATTGGTGGGAAGCGACGACGCACGGCGCGTTCCGGCGCGACGACCTATCCGCCGAAGGCCGAGACCGGCTTGCCGCCTATATGTCCGGGGGCCGCGAGATAGATGCGCAATGCGTCAGGGTCCTGGCGCAGAAGCCTGTCTGCTGAATTCGGAGACGAACGAGAGAGGTCGACTGTATAGTGCACGAATGAAGTGGGCTCTTTGCACATCCACCGCCCTTTGTACCGTCTTCTTGTTGCAGTGCGATGAGGCAGGTGCATCCCAGTTCGAGTTCTCCATTTCCGGTTATCTCGCCACCCTGGTTTCAGCCGGCAAGCTCAACACGACGGCCAGCCGCGACGACCCCAGCATCGATCCCGACTACAACGCCACCGGCGGCTTTGAGTACGGGGAGTATTGGATCACCGCCCGGCAAGAGCTTAGCAAGGACTATGTCTTCGGTGGCCAGTTGGAGTTCGACACCTTTCCTCTGGTGGAACCGGACTTCAACACGAGCGAGCACTACATCTTCGTCGACACGCCCTATGGCCTTTTCAATGTCGGCGCGCGCTATTCGGCCGCCTATCAGATGCAGTATGCGGCGCCCATCCTATCGCTGCCGATCAACTCCGGCTGGGTGACGGCCTTCATCCCGCCCAATCCCGACAGCACGGTGGCCTATCGCACACCGGCGGTCTCTACCTACATCGACTACGGCTCCAAGGAAAACAACCTCACCTACTATACCCCGCGCCTAGGTGGCTTTCAGCTAGGGATAAGCTATGCGCCGGCCATTTCTTTCACCGGTGACGGTCAAAACTTTCCAGTGGAAGCAGAGCGCAACACGCAATACTACAACGGCCTTTCGGTCGGCGTGAACTACGTCGATACCCTAGATCAGTTCGACGTCGCCATAGCGGCTGGTTACAGGCGCACTGACGCGTCCGCCGAGATCCTGGATGCCGGGGGCGGCGACTATCAAGCGGTCTCCTTCGGGGCCAGTGCCTCGCGCTGGGGCGTGACCGTCGGCGGGCTCCTATGCCAATTCCTTCGATGGGCAGGTCACCCTGGCCGAGGGGGAAATCATCAACTCGACCGAAGGCATGTCGTGGGACATCGGGATTGCCTACACCGAAGGCCCCTGGACCATCGGCACCGCCCTACATGCAAACCGAAGTGGAGGGAGCCCCGCCCGGCACTCCTGGCTTTGTCGGCTCCGGCAATGACGACAAGCTCTATACCGCCATTGCCGGGCTCGATTACAACCTGGCGCCGGGCATCGACGCCATCGGCGGCGTGATGTTCGCGCGCTGGAGTGCGGAGAGTGGCGCCCGTCAACACCGGCATCATCACCGCGGCCCGGGCTTAGCTTTAACTTCTAGGTCCCTGGGCGCGCGCCGGCTGCGCCCATCGTGTCCGAACTACCCAGCCAGCAACACAGACTAGCCACAAACGCTTCCCAGCTCGAGTCTATCGGGGCAGTGAGCCCGCTCTACCCGACCGGGGTTGTCCGCCGCTCATGGCCTTCCTTGTATCCAACTCGTGCCGAGAGGAAGATTTGAGATGGAACAGCCGACGGACTTCGCGAGTCTCTACTCGCAGGTAAGCCTCAACCAGCGGGGACGCGGCCTAAACCTTATCGAAGATGCAGATCCGCAGCCTGGCGAAGTGGTGCTGGACCTGGGCTGCGGGACCGGCGACCTGACCATTCACTTGGCTCGACGGGTTGGCCCTAGCGGCCATGTCTTTGCGATCGACCCGGACGCCGAACGCCTGTCCGTCGCTCGGAAGTCGAATCTGGGTGAGTTCGACAACATCAGCTATCTGGAAGGGCGCGCCGAGGATCTCTCGATGGTTCCCGGCGGGTCGATAGATCTGGTCTACTCCAACTACGCCATCCACTGGGTCGAGAACAAGCGGGCCATGATGCGCGAGTTGGCACGCTGCCTCAGGCCCGGGGGCCGCTGCGCCTTCGAACTGGTTTCGACCGTAAGCCCCTTCTTGGCCGAGGCCACCAAGATGAACGGGAGCTCCGGCGAGGCCGTGCTATCCAAGATCAATGGCCTGGGCGAGCGGCAGTGGCGCGATCTCCTCTTGAGCAAAGACTTCATGGTGCGGAAGGCGGAGACGCTCGAGGTCTGGGAGCACTTTCATGACCTCGAGGCCTTCTATGACTGGTGGGAGGCGACGACCCATGGAATGTTCCGGCGCGAGGCAGTCTCGGCAGCCGATCGGGCCCGGCTCGCGTTCGAATTCAACGGCGGTCGCGATGTCTTCCTAACCAATGCCACAAGAATCGTAGCTCGAAAGCCGAGACAGGTCGTCTTGCGTCCGGCGCGGCCTTCGTTGCTTTCCGATCATCTGGCCAAGGCGGCGGCATAGCGCATTTAGTCAAGCCAATCGCCCTTCCAAGAATCACTCCAAGCCCTGGGCCAAGTTTGAACATCTGTCAGCCATATTCCCTACCCACCTCGTATCTGCAGGGAGTGATGTCGAGACCGATTTCGGTGGGCATGACGTCCTTGTTTGGACCCCCTCATGCAGAGGGAGCCAGCAGACCGGAGGATTGGCCATGGGACACCAGAACGACTTTGCCGCTCTCTATTCCGAGCTCAGCACGTGGCAACGCGATATTGGCATGGAGCTCATCAACGAGGCCCGTCCCCGGCCGGGTGAAGTGGTCCTCGACATCGGCTGCGGCACGGGCGGTCTGTCGACGATTCTCGCCAGGCGCGTCGGACCGCGCGGCAAGGTCATGGGCCTAGAGCCCCGCGCGTCGCGCTTGGCGCTGGCGCGGGCGATGGCGCCTCAAGACCTCCACAACGTGAGCTACGTGGAAGGGCGCGCCGAAGAGCTCGCCTGGCTCACCAGCAATTCGGTGGATCTGGCCTACTCCAACTTCGCCTTCCATTGGGTGGCCGACAAGCGCTCGCTGGCAAAAGAGGTCCTGCGCGCTCTGCGGCCCGGCGGCCGCTTTGTCTTCCAGACAGGCGGCGGCCTCTCTCAGCCCTTTGTCGAGGTTCTCAAAGGGGCCGGCAGCAGCGGCCAGGCCTTGCTGGGCAAGCTCTGCTTCCTCACCGACCGCGAGTGGCGCGCCTTGCTGGTAAAGGAGGGGATTCCAGGTGACAAGGGTCACGGCGGAGACGCACCCCATCGCGTTCGAGAACGCGGAGGCTCCTCTTCGATTGGCTGGAGGCCTGCACCGATGGTCACTTCCGGCGCAGCAGCCTCTCCACCGATCAGCGTTTCCACCTTCAAGAGACTTTTGTTGCGGGCTTCCAGTCCAGCCTGCCTTCGGTGCAGGTGGTGGCCAACGCGCCGCTCCAGAGCTGAGCGCAGCCAGGGTTTGCACCACCGGAGCCTCCGACGGCGTTGCCCTCGACGTTCCTGCATGCCTGGCATCTCCGCTGACATTGGATCGTCAAGCTCCCCGCGTGGATCCAACAAGCCTCTGCCGCAATCGCTTTCCACGTCTCAGTTGCAACGATAGCTGTTGTGACCATCGGATCTTCCGCCGCAGAGAACGCTGGGCGTGCAGCCCTTAGCGGGTCAGGGCGGAGGGAAAGCGAGATTGGGGTATGGTACAGCAAACACGTGATGCCTTGCTCCATGCCGAGGTAAGCAGTTGGCAGCGAGACAGGGGGATGGCCCTGATGTCCGAGGCCCATCCCTCGCCAGGCGAGCACGTCCTCGACATCGGCTGCAGCACCGGGGCCCTGACCAGTCGTCTGGCCCAGCGCGTCCAGCCCGGCGGCGCCGTGATCGGCGTCGATCCCACCCATGCGCACCTGGAGTTGGCCAGGGCCACGATTCCGCCGCACCTCGACTGCCTCAGCTATGTGGAAGGGCACGTGGGAGACCTCTCTTGGATTCACCAGGGCTCCATCGACCTCGCCTTCTCCAACTACGCGTTCCACTGGATACCTGACAAAGCGGCTGCCTTTAGAGAGATCTGGCGTTGCCTGCGTCCGGGCGGCCGATGCGCCATCGAGGCGGGCCGCGCGCTGCCGTCCTTCTTCGCCGTGGCGCACGCGCTTTGCGTTACCCTGGACAAGCAGGTCATGGCGAAGCTCGCCTTCTTGAACGAGCGGCAATGGCGCAGGCCTCTTGCAGAGGGTCGGCTACGAGGTGGACCTGGCGCAGGGCAGCGATAGCGCCCTGCACTTCGAAAGCCTGGAAGACTTCTACGACTGGTATCAGGCGGCGACGCACGGCGCGTTCCGGCGAAACGGTATCTCCACCGAAGACCACCTGCGCCTTCAGGCCGGCTTCGAGGGTGGACGGGACATCGTCATCCCGACCGTTCGCATCATGGCTCACAAGCCGCACTAGGCAAGCAGGGCGGAGCAGCCAGCCGGCCGTCCCCCCCCATCGCCGCGGCTTCACCCCTCGAGGCCGGCGATGTGATCACAGATACCAAGCGCCATTGAAATCTCGGCGCCCCTGTGGCTCCTTAGCGGGCAAGAGTTGAAGGATGGCCGTCGCCTGGTCGACGGCGTCCGGGCGGAAGCAAGGAGAAGGACATGGGGCTGCAATCGGGCAAGGTCGATCCCATCACGCTGTCGGTGGTGCGCGGGGTTCTGGAGACCACGCAACGCGAGATGACCCTGGCGCTGGAAATGACGGCACGCTCCAGCGTGTTCAATCTGGCGCACGACTATTCCAACGCGCTCTTCAACCACGTGCCCGAAATGATCATGCAGGGCCAGGATATCCCGATCCACCTGGGCTCGCTGATCCCGGCGATGAAGGTGCGTGGCCGCCTATTTCGGCGACGACATCACCCCGGCGACGTCGTCATGCACAACGATCCCGCTACATGGGCTCGCACATGATCGACACCTGCATGTACAAGCCGGTGTTCTACGAGGGTGAATTGGTCTTCTGGACCGTCTGCAAGGGCCACCTGACCGACATCGGCGGACCGGTGCCGGCCGGCTACAACCCCGACGCCAGGAGATCTTCGCCGAGGGCCTGCGTATCCCGCCGGTGAAGATCGTCGACAAGGGCGTCAAGCGCTATGACGTCTTGAACATGATCCTGACCAACAGGCGCGCCCGGCGCGACCAGGAGGGTGACTTCAACGCCCAGCTCGGCGCGGTGCAGGTGGGCGAGCGCAACCTGATCGCGCTCTTGGACAAGTACGGCAAAGAGATGGTGCAGGACTGCGTCGAGGCGCTGATGGAGATGGCCGATCAGCATATGCGCAAGCTGATGGCAGAGATTCCGGACGGCAGCTATTCCGGCACCGCCACCTTGGAGGACGCCGGCCCACGGCTTCGGCGACATCGACATCACCGCCAAGGTCACGATCGCCGGCGACAACTGCCATATCGAGATCGACAGCCCGCCGCAGATCCCCTATTTCATCAACTCCTACGAGGGGAACTCCTATTCCGGCGTCTATCTGGGCGTGATGATGTTCGCGCAGCTGCCGCCCGCCCTACAACGAAGGGCTCTATCGCTGCGTCAGCTGCGGACATGGGGCCCAAGGGCACCATCTGCAACGCGGTCGAGCCGGCGCCGCACATGAACTGCACCACGACGCCGATGGAGACCCTGACCGATGCCGTGCGCTTTGCCTTCGAGCAGGCGGCACCAGCCGAAGGTCGCGGCCTCCTGGGGTCATGCCAACGGCTGCAACATCGCCGGCTGGGACACGCGCCACGACGAGGAGTACGTGACCATGGTGCTGGCCTCGATCATCTCCGGCGCCGGCGCCACGCCCAGCCAGGACGGCTGGCATGCCTGCGGGCCGGAATGCTGCTTCGGGGCGCTGACCAGCGGCGACGTCGAGCTTCTGGAATACTCCTATCCCATCGTCATCCACCGCTATTCGCTGATGACCGACAGCGGCGGGGCAGGGCGCTTCCGTGGCGGGTCCGGTACCTGCTGGGAGGTGGAGCCGCTGGACAAGCCGATGACCTTCGTCACCTTCGGCGAGGGCCGCCGCATCCCGGCGATGGGGGCGGCCGGCGCCAAGTCCACGATGGTGGATCAGCAAGGTGGGCCGCATCGAGATCACCCGCGAGGACGGCAGCGACGGTGATCAAGAAGAACATCATCGCCACCATCAATCCCGGCGAGCGGGCGGCCAACATGAATCCCGGCGGCGGTGGCTTCGGCAATCCCTTCGAGCGGCCGGTCGAAAGCGTCCTCTGGGACGTGAAGAACGGCCTGGTCCTCGATCGAGGGCGCGCGCCAGGACTACGGCGTCGCCATCGCCGATGCCGACAGCCTGGCGGTCGACGAGGCCGAGACGGCGCGCGCTGCGCAACCGCGCGGTGGCTGCCGAGTAGGTTAACCGACGCGCAGCAGCGAGAGTTCACAAGAGGAGGAGGGCGCTCCGTCTCAGCCTTGAGGAGCGCCCGGCGCAGGGGAGTAGCATGCGGACAAAGTATCGCCTGGGTGTCGATGCCGGAGGCACCTTCACCGATTTCGTACTGACTGATGAGAGCGGCGACGTCCGCTTGTTCAAGACGCCCTCGACGCCGCAGGACCCGACCTTGGCGATCAAGGAGGGGCTGGCCCTCATCTCCCGGGCCATGGGCGAGAGCCCGGAAGAGATCGTCTCGCAGTGCGATCTCTGCATCAACGGCACCACGGTGGGCTTGAATGCGCTGATCCAGCACAAGGGCGCCAAGGTCGGCCTCATCTGCACCAAGGGCCATGAGGACTCCATCGAGATCCGCTTGGGCCACAAGGAAGACGGCTATCGCTACGACCCCCGAGTATCCGGCCGCCAAGATGATGGTGCCGCGCTATCTGCGCAGGGGCGCGGAAGAGCGGGTGCTCTCCAACGGCGAGGTGCGCACGCCCTTGAAGGAGGCGGACGTGCGCGCGGCATGCGAGTTCTTCCTCGAGGAAGAGGTCGACGCGGTCTCCATCTCCTACGTTTGGTCGGTGCTGAACCCGGCGCACGAGGCCCGCACCGCCGAGATCGTGCGCGAAATGATGCCCGAGACCTTCCTCTGCGTCGGCTCCGAGATCTACCCGCAGGTTCGCGAGTACACCCGCACCTCGACCACCATCACCAACGCCTACCTCGGGCCGACCATGAAGGGCTATGTCGAGGCGGTGGACAAGTACTTCGCCGGCCTCGGCGCGAAGTATCCGGTCCGCTACTTCCAGTCCAACGGCGGCCTGGCGATCGGCCAGGCCATGACCGACCGCTCGGTCTATGCGATCAACTCGGGCCCCGCCTCGGCGCCGGCGGCCGGCCTCTACGTCTGCCAGCCCTTCGAGAAGGACAACGTGATCGACCGTCGACATGGGCGGGCACCTCCTTCGACATCACCCTGGTGCGTGACGGCACGGCCAACATCAACAAGAACATCGACTTCCTGCGCTACCGCATCGGCGTGCCGATGATCCAGGTCGAGACCCTGGGCGCCGGCGGCGGCTCGATCGGCTGGATCGACCCGATTGGGCTCCTGCAGGTCGGCCCGCAGTCGGCCGGCCGCCGATCCGGGCCCCGCCTGCTATGGTCAAGGCGGCGTAGAGCCGACGGTGACCGACGCCAACCTGGTGCTGGGCTACTTGAACCCCAAGTCCCTGCTGGGCGGGCGCATGGACCTGGACGCCGACAGGGCGGCGGAAGCGATCCGCAGCAAGCTGGCCGAGCCGCTGGGCATCTCCATCGAAAAGGCGGCCTACGGCGTCTTCACCATCGTCAACAACAACATGGTGAACGGCATCCGCCGGGTGTCGGTGGAGCGCGGCTACGACCCCCGCGACTTCGTGCTGGTGGCCGCCGGCGGCGCCGGAGCGGCCCACATCATCGCACTGGCCCGCGAGATGGGGATCGAGATGGTGCTGGTGCCGAAGCTGGCCTCGGGGCTCTGCGCCTTCGGGCAGATCATCTCGGACGTGAAGTACAACTACATGGCGACCAAGCCGCTGCGCCTGGAGAGCCAGGAGGCCTACGATCAGATCAACAAGGCCTTTTCCGAGATCGAGGTGCAGGGCATCGAGCATCTGGAGGCCGACGGCTTCGCCAGGGACCGGATCGACATCAAGCGCAGTCTCGACATGCGCTATGTCGGGCAGATCCACGAATGCACGGTGGAGATCGGCAACTTCGATCTCAACGAGTCTACGGTCGAGCAGGTGCGCGACGCCTTCCACCGCCGCCACAAGCAGCTCTACACCTATGACGAGCCGCACAACACTGTCGAGGTCGTGAACCTGGAATCGACCCTCTTCGGCCGCGTGGACAAGCCGCGCCGCCCAGCGTCGCCGCCGGCGGCGACGTGGCCGGCGCCAAAAAAGGCGAGCGCGCGATGATCTTCTCGGGCGACGGTGAGGCCGTAACCGCGCCGGTCTACGACGGTGCCAAGCTGGGTGCCGGAGACGTGATCGCCGGCCCGGCCGTGATCGAGGAGGAGACCACGACCGTCCTCATCGAGCCCGGCTGGCAGGCCCGCCTGCACGAGAGCGCCAGCTATCTTCTGACGCCGGCTTGATAGGGGACTCAGGGGCCTGACGGAGGGTATCTATGCCCCTACTCTTCCTATTGATCCCTTTAGCTTCTTGTCTTAAAGCAAACCCAAACTGTAAATTGCTGTGTCATCGCGAGCCGTAGCGACGCGATCCAGTGTAAAACGTCAAGCGTTTCAGTGCTGGATTGCGTCGTCGCGTGCGCTCCTCGCAACGACGGGCGGACAAAGGCGGAATCAATACGAAAGAGCAGCCAGAATACTTTCAAGAATGAGGTCCATTCAAGGTTTGTAACAGTTCGACTGAACAACCTTGACCAAGGTCGTTCAGTCGATTGGTCGCGCAGGGCCGCTCCCCAAAGTCGGTGCGCTTGAGGCTCACTCCTCGGCCGGTTTGCTTTGCAGCTGGATGTAGTTCTGCAGGCCCATGCGCTCGATCATGTCGAACTGGGTCTCCAGGAAGTCGACATGCTCTTCCTCGGCACTCAGGATCTCGCGCAGCAGGTGGCGGCTGGCGAAGTCCTCGACCTTTTCACAGTGCTTGATGGCCTTTCGCAGGTCGGGGATGGCGTCCATCTCCAAGGCCAGGTCGCACTCCAGGATCTCCTTCACGTTTTCGCCGATGCGAAGCTTGCCGAGAGTCTGCAGGTTGGGCAGTCCGTCCAGGAAGAGAATCCGCTCGATCAGAGAATCGGCGTGCTTCATCTCGTCGACGGACTCGCCGTACTCGTAGTGGCCCAAGCGCTTGATGCCCCAGTCCTCCAGCATGCGGGCGTGCAGGAAGTACTGATTGATCGCTGTCAGCTCGTTCTTCAGGATCTTGTTGAGATGGGCGATGACGTCTTTGTCGCCTTTCATGTCTTTCCTTCCTCTGCCAGCTGCGGCTGGAGTTCGGCCCCCAAGAAGGGGTCCTGGTGGATGATGACCTCCGCCTCGCCTAGGCTGGTGGCGATGCGATTTTCCAGCTCCTCTGCGATGTCGTGAGCATCTTCGAGTCGCATGTCGGGGTCCAGCTCTATGTGTAGCTGTACGAAGATCTGCGGCCCCGAGGCGCGGCTGCGCAGATCGTGCCAGCCTTTCAGCCCCTCGGTGGCCTCGATCTCGGCGATGATGGACCGGCGCTGCTCGTCGGGCAGTTCGCGGTCCAGCAGCATATCCAGTGCGCCGCGAACCAGGCCATAGGCGGTATAGAGGATGAACAGCCCGACGGCGATGGCGAAGATCGGGTCGGCCGCCTGCCAGCGGAAGGCCTCGACGATGACGAGCGCCAGGATGACGGCGGCGTTGACCAGCAGGTCGCTGGCATAGTGCAGGCGGTCGGCCTTGATCGCCAGCGACCCCGTGCGCCGCGCAACGTAGGTTTGGCCCAGGGTCAAGACGAGGCTCGCCACGATGGCGATGGTGAGCACGACGTAGCCGACCTCGGGATCGCCGAGGGGCCTGGGGTTGGCCAGGCGTTCGCCGGACTCGATCAGCAGGAAGAGGGCAGAGCCAGCGACGAAGGCCGATTGCGCCAGGGCGGCCAGCGGCTCCGCCTTGCCGTGGCCGAAGCGATGCTCGGCGTCCGGCGGCACCATGGCTTGGCGCACCGCGGCAAAGGTCACCAGCGAGGCACCCACGTCCAGCAGGGAATCGATCAGCGTCGCCAGCAGGCTCAGCGAGTCCGTCACCGACCAGGCATAGAGCTTCAGCACCACCAAGCTGCTGGCGGTGGCCAGCGAGGCCCAGGTGATGAGACGCAGCAAACGCGCCTTTTCCGCCTGACTTAGGCGTGACGTGTCCTTGCTGTTGCTTGTCTTTTCGCCTTGCACCGCCGAGACCCTTTGCGCGCACCACTCTGTCTGTTCTCTGTGGCCCGCTGATTGGCATGTCGGTCACATGATGACCATGCTATGGGATATAGACCGATTTTGGCCGGCCTTCCAGTCTGGTTCCCCCGATCCTCAAGTGATAAGATGCGCTGCCTCGGCTATGAGAATGATTTACAGCCGCATGCTGGTGGATTTCTCGCTTGTCTTTCAGTATAAAGATGCTAACCTTGAATGAAAAAGCCTGTTCCCTATTGCTGCTGAAATGCTGATCTCTCGATGGATGAGGTAAGCGCGAAGAGCTTGTGTGTTTGTTACCAATTTCGATGTCTTTTTATTTTGAAAGGAGGAAGGACTGTCGGGCCCTGAGGCCTGCCCTCTGATGCCTCGGCCGGGCGCCGCCGGTAGTAGGTGGCGCATAACAAGAGCGCAACCGCGCTAGCAAGGGCGCCCCCGTTTAGAAGCAGTATTACCCACGCGCTAGACGTAAAGGGTCACGTCGACACCGACGAGCGTGACGTCGGCCGGCAAGGTCACACCGCCGCCGAGACTGAGGGTATCGGTGCCGGCGCCGCCGTCGAAGAGGTCCCCGGCTTCCAGTTCCAGCTGACTCGCCACCTCGAAGAGGTCGTTGGCCTCACCGCCGTAGAGGCGATCGATCCCCGTGCCGCCGACAAGGCTATCCGACCCGGTTCCGCCGAAGACGATGTCGTCGCCGGACCCTCCATAAGCAGAGTCACGACCGCGGCCGCCGTAGAGGGCGTCGTCGCCGTCGCCACCGGAAAGGCCATCGTCACCCTTGCCGCCCTTGACGGTGTCGTCGCTGTTGCCACCGGTGCCAATGTCCGCACCCTCGCCACCCAGCAAGAGATCGGACCCGCCGCCGCCAGACAGATCGTCGTCGCCGTCTCCGCCATAGAGGCTGTCCTGACCCGCCTCGCCGAGAAGGTTGTCGTCACCCTCGCCACCGAACAGGCTGTCGGCCGATACGCTGCCGAACAGGTGATCGTCCAGGTCGCCTCCGGCGAGACGATCATCGCTGAGGCCACCGTAGAGATGGTCCACGCCACTGCCGCCGCGCAAGCTGTCGCCGTTTCCGTCGCCGAACAGGCTGTCACTGCCACTGCCGCCGATCAGGCTGTCTGCCGCTTGGCCGCCGTAGATGACGTCATGCCCCTCGCCACCGCCGGCGCGGTCGATGCCTTCCTCACCGAGAAGCCTGTCGGACCCGATATCGCCAAAGATGAAGTCGTCGCCCGATCCTCCATAGACGCTGTCCTGGCCGCGCTTGCCGTAGAGCGCGTCGCTCCCGTCGCCGCCAAAGGCCCTATCGTCGCCCTTGCCACCCTCGGCGACGTCAGTCCCGCTATCACCGTAGAGCCGATCGTCGCCTGCCTCGCCTAGAGCATGGTCGTTTCCGGACGCACCCTGAACCCAGTCGCCGGCGCCGCCGCCGTACAAAGCATCATGACCGCTCTCACCATCTAGGGAGTCTCGCCCCTTCCCACCGGACAGCAGATCGGCACCGCTGCCTCCTACCAGGGAGTCTTTGCCGTCCTCACCGTACAACAAGTCTTGACCGGCACCGCCATCGAGACGGTCAGTTCCGGTTTGACCGTGCAGCTCGTCATCCTTTACGCCACCAAAGAGGTTGTCAGCGTTCTCTCCGCCATACAGCCGATCTTGCCCATTGTGGCCTCTCAGTCTGTCAGTCCCTGGGCCGCCATAGAGTGAGTCGTGTCCCAGGTGTCCGTGCAGTCTATCATTGCCGGCACCGCCTATAAGCTGATCCTGTCCGTCATCACCACGCTGAATATCGGCTCCATCTCCACCCTCCAAGAGATCGCTACCGGAATTGCCACGCAGAGAGTCCTCATCGGCGCCACCGACCAGCTTGTCTTGACCGCTTCCACCCTCCATGCGATCGGCACCGTCTTCGCCCAGCAGGCTGTCATTCCCGTCTCCACCAGACAGCCGGTCCCGGCCGGTCCCGCCTCTCAAGAGGTCGTCTAGCGATTGCCCCCTTAGCCGATCATCGCCATCACCGCCGTAGACCTTGTCGGACCCTGTGTTGCCATCGACCTGGTCATTGGCGGGACCGCCGAAGAGTGTGTCGCTACCGTCACCGCCGGACAGCCGGTCGTTCTCTTCGCCTCCCTCCGCAATGTCATCTCCACTCCTGCCTATGAGCCCATCATCGCCCAATCCACCATAGAGGAGATCGAGCCCACTGCCGCCGACGAGCTGGGTCGTTTCCTTCGTCGCCTTTGGCAACGTCATCTCCGTCGCCCGCCTCTGATCCGATCGTCTCCCAGTCCACCATAGAGGAGATCGAGGCCGCTGTGGCCGTCGAGCCGGTCGTTGCCGGTCTCCCCCACTCAGGGTGTCGTCCCCGCTCAACCCTCGAATGGAAGCGGCATAGTTGCTTCCAAAGAGCGGTGTCGTCGCCGTCCGTGCCGATTATGAGCGTGTTCGCACCTGTCATCACTGCTCCCCTTCTTGCTTTCCTCTCGCGACCGGATGCGTGGAAAGCCTCCGCCTCGTCCTACCCCTGACGGTACGGTCGAGCACCCAATGCCATCAGGCTGTCCACCGGGCGACCCTGCTTATCGGAGACTATCGCGGTGAAGTTGATGGCGGTCAATAGCGCGAGAGTGATGCCTTGCAGGCCTGCGATCCAACGAGCCCGTTACGATCGCACTCTCCAACGTGACGAGCCCGTCATCGCCGACTGGATGGCGAAAAGCGTGCGCCGCCGCCCATGCGCTTGGTCTGGAGGTAGAGGTTGGTCTCGCTGTTGGCGATGCCGTCGATCAGGCGGAATGCGGCGCAGCACGGCGTCCAGCTCGGCGAGCGATTCGGTGCCCAGTTCGGCCACCAGGTCCCAGCGGCCCCGTTTGTCGTGTGGATGGTCTGCACCTCCGGCAGGCCGCTCAGCTGCGAGACGATGCGGTCGCTGCCGCGGCCCTTCGACGGAGATCAGCATGATGCCGCGGACCGGCAATTCCTGCGCGTCGCGCCTTGAGGACGGCGGTGAAGCCCAGAACCTCGCCTTGCTCGATCAGTTTCTCCAGCCTGGCCCGCACGGTGGCCCGGGCCAGCTTCAGCGAAACCGCGAGGTCGGAAATCGACGCCCGGCCGTCCCGCCGCAGCGCTTGGATCAGGTTTTGATCGATCTCGTCCATTTTGGGAATATAGCCTTATCGCTTTGGTAGGTTCCACTATCAATTTGATCGATTTTCCCGGCTTGATGCCGCCACCTTCGCGAGCGCTTATTCTCCACATTGACCATTGGGGAGTGGAATATGGACAGCAAATCGATCGTCTTGGTCGGCGTGCCCATGGACTGCGGCAGCACGCGGCCCGGTTGCCTGATGGGCCCTGACGCCCTGCGGACGGCTGAGATTGGTGGCGCGCTCAAGGCGCTTGGCCACCAGCTTGAGGATCACGGCAACATCTCCGTGCCTGCCGGCGGAAACGCCGAGCACCCGAACCAGGGCCGTTCACTATCTGGCGGAGTGCACGGCCTGGGTTCAGCGCCTGGAAGGCATCGCCTACGAGGCCTCGTCCGGCTGGCCGCATCCCGGCTCTTCCTGGGGGGCGATCACGGCATATCCGGCGGCACGGTGGCCGGACTTGCCCGGCGCGCAAAGCAGGAGGGCCGTCCCCTTTTCGTTCTTTGGCTCGACGCCCATCCGGACTTTCACAGCCTCGCGACCACCGTCAGTGGCCATATCCACGGCACGCCGGTCGCCTACTTCACCGGCCAGCCCGGCTTCGAGGGCTATTTCCCGGCGCTTGAAGCGACGGTGCCGCAAGGAAAACGTCTGCCTGATGGGCATCCGCTCGGTCGACGGCGCCGAGCGCAGCGAGTTGGCCCGCAGCGAGATCATCGTGAACGACATGCGCGCCATCGACGAGCATGGTGTCAGCAGACTGCTGCGCGCCTTCCTGGATCAGGTGAAGGCGGCCGACGGCATGCTGCACGTCAGCCTCGACACCGACTTCCTCGACCCGGAGATCGCGCCGGCGGTCGGCACCCACCGTGCCGGGCGGCGCCAACTTCCGCGAGGCGCATCTCATCATGGAGATGCTGCACGACAGCGATCTGGTGACCTCCATGGAGATCGCCGAGCTTAACCCCTTCCCTCGACGAGCGCGGCCCGCACCGCCAAGCTGATGGTGGACCTCACCGCCAGCCTCTTCGGCCGCCAGCAGGTCGACCGCCCGACGCGGAGCTATTGAACCATGACCATCCATCGTCCCCGACGACATCAACGTCGTTCCCTTTCGTCAGCGTCGACAACATGATGCGCCTGGTGCTGGACGTCGGCATCGAGCGTTTCCTCTCGGAAATCGCCGGCTATATCGAAGAGGACTTCCGCCGCTGGCCGCTGTTCGACAAGACGCCGCGCGTCGCCTCGCACTCCGCCGAAGGCGTCATCGAACTGATGCCGACCAGCGACGGCCACACCTATGGCTTCAAGTACGTCAACGGCCATCCCAAGAACACCAAGGACGGCTTGCAGACGGTGACCTGCCTTCTCGGCCTCTTGGCCAATGTCGACACCGGCTATCCCGTGCTCTTGTCGGAGATGACCATGCTGACCGCAACTCCGGACCGCGGCCACCTCGGCTGTTGCGGCCAAGTACCTGGCGCCGAAGGGCGCCGGCACCATGGCGATCATCGGCAACGGCGCCCAGGCCGAGTTCCAGGCCCTGGCCTTCAAGGCTTTGATCGGTGTTAAGAAGCTGCGCCTCTATGACATCGACCCTGCCGCAACCCGGAAGTGCCTGGGGAACCTCGACGGCTGGGGCTTCGACATCGTCTCCTGCGCCTCGCCCTACGAGGCGATGGAAGGCGCCGACATCGTCACCACGGTCACGGCGGACAAGAAGTACGCGACCATCCTAACCGACAACATGGTCGGAGCCGGCTTGCACATGAATGCGGTCGGCGGCGACTGCCCGGGCAAGACGGAGCTGCACAAGGACACGCTGTTGCGCTCCGACATCTTCGTCGAGTATCCGCCGCAGACCAGGATCGAGGCGAGATCCAGCAGCTGGACCCGGACCATCCGGTCACCGAGCTCTGGCGCGTTATCGTCGGCGAGGCGCCGGGCCGCAAAAGCGCCAACCAGACCACGCTTTTCGATTCCGTGGGCTTCGCCACCGAGGACTTTTCGGCCCTCCGCTACGTCCGCGACAAGCTCTCGGGAACCCGTTTCTACGAAAAGCTGGACATGCTGGCCGATCCGGACGATCCACGCGACCTCTTCGGCATGATCATGCGCGCGGGCGAGGGCGAGGCGGATCCGAAGCCGCAGCCGGGCGCTGCGGCATAGGCAGTCCTTGCCGTCCTCGGGGTCTGTCTTCGATAGTGTGAGGCCTTGCACTCGCTAGCCACCGATGGGCGGGAGGATGCTCTTGAAGGTCTTCTTTGATGTGGACGGCGTGATCATCCAAGGATGGCACGCCGATCCGAGGCGTCGCAGGGCCTGGGACGCGACGATCGAAGCGGACCTCGGCATCAGCCGCGAGGCCTTTCAGCGCTCGCTCTTCCGGCCAAAGCAGGCCGGTGCCGAACCACTGATGAACGCCTGCCTGAGAGGCGCGGCCGACTTGAAGGCTGTTCTGGCCGAGGTGCTGCCGCTGCTTGGCTACCGCGGATCCGTCGATGGGTTCCTCGACTACTGGTTTCGCAAGGACTCGCGCATTGACCCGGAAGTTCTGGACGTCGTGGCTCGTATCAGAGCCTGCGAGGGCGCCGCGCTCTTTCTCGCTACCGGTCAAGAGCACCATCGGGCGGCCTATCTGTGGAAAGAGCTGGGCCTGAGTGAAGCATTCGACGATATCTTCTACAGTGCGCGTCTGGGCGTCGACAAAGACAGCGCCGACTTCTTTGCTAAGATCAACGCCGAGCTCCACATTGCCGAAGGGGAGCGGCCTCTCTTCTTCGATGACAGGGAGAGCATCGTGGCACGGGCCCGTGCGGCCGGATGGGACGCGCAGCTCTTCAGCTCGGTAGAGGATCTCCTGCAGAACCAGGCGGCTGATGAAGCTCCTGAACGATTGAGAGGCTTTGGGCCGCGGGGGCCGATTGCCAAAGCGCATCCGCTTAGTTGATCAGGCCGACCATGCGCCTGGCCTCGTCGGTCTTCAGCGAAAAGTCGGTGCCGGCGTAGTCGGCGGCTGCCTCGGTGCAGAGCCAGGCGACGGCGCGGGCCGGCCAATCGGCCGGGATGTGGACGGAGGGGTCCAGCTGGCTCACCGGGTTGATGCCCGACGCCCGGACCGTCTCTTGCATGTAGGTGGCAACGGTGCCCGGGCTGAGGCCGACCACGCGGATGCCGCGCTCGCGAACCTCCTTGTCGGCGCAGCGCGTGAGCGACAGCACGGCCGCCTTGGTCGAGCAGTAGTGGCTCCAGCCCTCCAGCGCGCCGGTCGCCGCGCCCGAACTGATGTTGACGATCACGCCTGAGCCTTGGGCCTCCATCACCGGCAAGGCCGCCCGCAGGCCGTGATAGAACGCCCTTGTAGTTGACGTCGACGACACGGTCCCAGCCCTCCGGGTCGGACTCGGCGAGCCGCGCGATCGGGTCGATCAGACCGGCGTTGTTGACCAGGATGTCGAGGCGGCCGTAGCCGGTACGGCAGTGGTCGACCAAAGCCGCCACCTCGTCATAGCTGGCGACGTCGCAGGCAAACGGGCTGGCTTTGCCGCCGGCGGCTGTTATCTCGGAGGCGATGGCCTCGATTGCGCCGCTGCTGCGTGCGCCAAGCACGACCGAGACGCCGTGTTTGGCCAGCTCCTTGGCCGTCGCCGCGCCGATGCCGCGGCTGGCCCCGGTAACGACGGCGGCTCTTCCTTCGAGTTCCTGCATGGCTTTCGTCCTTGTCTCTCGCCTCTCGGTCAGTGTGGGGGCTCTTCGCCGGCCGAGAAAGGCCTCCGCAAGCACGACTCTGCTGCGTCGCCTGCACGAATTGCCGTCATTTGCGCGCGAGATGCAGGACCAGGCTGCCTTCGCTGAGGACTCTCTCGACGCTGCCGAAGCCAGCCCTGGAGAGAGCGGTCTGCTGCTCGTCCTTGGTCATGAAGAGCTCTCCATTCTCGGCACCGCCATCACCGCAGAAGTGGTCGGAGACCAGATAGCTCCCCTCTTGCTCAAGAACGCCGTAGACCTGCCGGTGGAGGGCCTCCGCATAACGCTTGTGACGTAGCTCGTGAACCGCCTGATTGGTCACGACGATGTCGAATGGCTGCAGGCCTTCCACCCAGGTCGTGGACTTGAAGCTGCGCTCAAGGAAGGTGACCCGCTCCTGGAGGGATCCCAAGCGGGCACGCGCTAGCTCATGCATCGCGGGCGAAAAGTCCAAGGCCGTGTATCGCGCTTCGGGCAAACGCTGAGCCATGCGCAGCGCCAGGAAACCGGGCCCGGATCCAAGTTCCAGAATCTTCGGTGTGCGGGTCGCCCGAAGCGCGGCTTCCTCTACGATGCGGTTGAGCATGATATCCCTGCCAGGCCGCTGCTCGGCCTTGGCGGCCCCAGGCGCTGGCATCTTTCATGAGACGCAGATCAATCGGACTCGGTACGTCCTGGCTCATTGCTTCCTCGTCGGGCTGCAGGTCACGCCTCCACTTCTTGTCACCAAGAGTTCGGGTGCGAGCACGCCAAGGCTTAACCCAAGCAGATCCGCAAAGCAGGCTGTGCGCTTGCGGCATTTTCTCGCCCGCGCCTCTGGCACAAGCCTGAATGCGCACCGCGCTGGGGCAGGGTTGTGTCAGGTGATCTCTTCCGCTTCGGGGGCCGTCATGCAAGAGCCGCCCATCTTCGCGGCGCCAGACGAAGGTCGTGCGGGTTCCCGGCTCCAGGCTCATCTCCCCGTCGTCGCTGGAGAGCTTGACGATGGCCGGCTCGCCGGTCGCCAGGCGCAGGATCACCTTGGTGACGTCGCCGGCATAGAGCGTCTCCTCGATGGTCGCCGGGATGGCGTTGTCGCCCTCCCCGGGCCTGCCCAACCGGGCCTTTTCCGGACGTACCGCCAGATAGGCCGCCTTGCCCGTCGGGTCTGCGCTCACGCGATGGTCGGGATCATCCGGGCGCGCCGAGGGGTCGGTCAGCTTGATGATGGTGGCTTCGCCGATGAAGCCGGCAACGAAGTGCGCCTGGGGGTCTTCGTAGAGCGCGCGCGGAGTGTCCAGGCGGACGATGCGGCCCTCGTTCATGACGGCGATGCGGTCCGACATGACCATGGCCTCCTCCTGGTCGTGGGTCACATAGACCAGGGTGGTCTCTAGCTGGCGGTGGATCTTGCGCAGCTCCACGTGCATGTGTTCGCGCAGCTTGCGGTCCAAGGCGCCCAGCGGCTCGTCCAGCAGCAGGATCTTGGGCTTGAAGGCGAGCGCGCGGGCCATGGCGACGCGCTGTTGCTGGCCGCCAGACAGCTCTTCCGGCAGACGGTCGCCGTAGCCCTCCATCCGCACCAGCTGCAGCATTTCCGATACGCGCTCGGCGATGGCAGGGGTCGACCAACGCAAGTTGCGCAGCGAGAAGGCGATGTTCTCGGTGACGGTCAGGTGCGGGAAGAGGGCGTAGTTTTGGAAGACCACGCCGATCTGCCGCTTGTAGGCGGGCACGCCCACCAAGTCCTGGTCATCCATCCTGATTCGGCCGGCGCTCGGCTGCTCGAAGCCGGCGATCAGCATCAGAAGCGTGCTCTTGCCCGAACCGCTGGGCCCCAGCAGGGTCAAGAACTCGCCGCGCTCGATCGCCAGGTCGATGCCGCGCAAGGCCGCTACGGCACCGAAGGTCTTGTGCAGCTGCTCGATCTGCAGGACCGGATCGCTCGTGTTCATGCTCGACAAAGGCTCACCGCCGGCCGGGGCGCCTGCCCCTGAAGAGATAGGAGGTCAGCCATAAGGCGCCGGTAAAGAGAATAAGCAAGGTGGAGACGGCGGCAATGGTCGGGTCGACGTCCTGAAAGCTCTCCCACATCTTCTTGGGCAGGGTGCGGGCACGCACGCCGCTGACCAGGAGCGCGATCAGGATCTCGTCGAAGGAGTGTAGAAAGGCCAGGAAGGCGGCGGTGAAGATCGCCGGCTTGATCACCGGCAAGGTGACCTTGAGCGTGGTGGCAAAGGGGCCGGCGCCGAGGCTCATCGAGGCGCGCTCCAGATTGTTGTCGAAATTGCGCAAGGCGGCGCAGAGCACGACGGTGGCCAAGGGCAAGGCACCGATGGTGTGCCCGATCGACAGGCCCCAGGTGGTTCCGTTCAGTCCCAACCGCGCGAAGAAGAAGAAGACGGCGATGGCGATGATGATGCCGGGCATGACGATGGGCGAGATGATGAAGGCATAGGCCATGGCCGCGACGCCGCGCCCGGACTTCACGATCGCCAGCGAGACCGGCACCGCCAGCAGCAGGGTCATCACCACGGTCATGCCGGCAACCTGGATGGAGTTCACGGTGGCCGTCGTCCAGCTGCGGCTGTCGAAGTAGGCCTCGTACCAACGTAGCGAGAGGCCGGATGGCGGAAAGACGAAATACTCCTGCGGGCTGAGCGAGATGGGGATGACGATCAGCACCGGCAGGAAGAGGAAGGCCAACACAGCCACGCCGACAATCGGCGGAAGATAAGGCCAGAGCGGGTTCATGATCCGGTCCAACGCGCCGGTCAGCTTGCCTTCATGCGACTTGCTGCGGCGGAAGCGTCGAGGTCTGTTGCCGTCCGCGCTGCCGGCCGTCAGCACGCCCAGGCCGCCGAAGAAGCGTTGGATCAGGAAGATCAGAAGGAAGCTGGTGACCAGCAGCACGACGGAGAGCGCAGCGGCGAAACCCCATTCGAGGAAGCCGACTTTGCTGGAGATCATGTTGGCGATCATGATCTCTTTGGGGCTGCCCAGCATGGCCGGCGTCACGAAGAAGGCGATGGAGATCAGGAAGACCAGCAGAAAGGCCGCCACCACGCCCTGCAAGCTTAAGGGAAAGTAGGCCCGCCGGAAGGCGGTAAAGGGCGGCGCGGCAAGCGAGCCTGCGGCCAAGAGCACGCGCGGATCGATGGTGCGCAGGACCGAGACGATCACCAGGATGGCATAGGGCAGCAGCACGTGGGTCATGCCGACCAGCACGCCGAAGCGGTTGTACATCAAGGCCAAGGGCTCGTCGATGAGGCCCAGATAGAGCAGTAGAGAGTTCACCACGCCCCGATTGCCCAGAAGGAAGATCCAGCTGAAGTTGCGCACCAGCAGGCTGGTGAAGAAGGGCACCACGACGAAAAGCAAGGCAATGCGGCCGAGGTTGGCCGGCAGGTGAACGATCAGAAGCGCGGTGGGATAGCCCAGCAGCAGGCAGAGGCCGGCGACGACCAGGGAGATCTCGAAGGTCGTAAGCAGGATGCTGTGGTAAAAGCCCTTCTCGGCAATCTCGGCGAAGTTATCGAGCGAAACAGTAGGTTCGGTGACGCTCAGCAGGATCACGTCCCATAGCGGTACGGCATAGAAGACGACCAGGAAGGCGACGGCCGGGACTAGAAGCAGCGCAATCGCCAACCTGGATCGCCCAGGGGGCCGGGCAGCCCCTCTCATTCTAGCCCGCCACCCTGTAACGTGATCGAAACCCCTCCTACAGCAGCGCCTCGGTGCAGGCCTCGATCCACTTCGAGCGGTTCTCGATCCACCACTCCTCGTTCTTCAGGAACATGGACTTGGCGTTGTTCGGGTGGTTGGGAAGCTTCTTCAAGGTCGCCTCGTCCAAGAGCTCGAGCGCGCGGGGATTGGTCGGGCCGTAGCCCAGCGCGCGGGCCATCCGGGCTTGCGCTTCCGGCGTACTGGCGGCCGCGATGAAGCGCATGGCGTTGTCCGCGTTGGCTGCCCCTTTGAGAACGTACCAGACGTCGAAGGTATAGCGGCCTTCGTTCCAGACGATCGCCAGGGGCGCGCCCTCGTCGACCAGCTTTTGTATGCGCCCGCTGGGTGCCATCGCCATGGTGACCTCTCCGGTGCTCAAGAGCTGGCCGGGCTGGTTGGCCTTCTTCCACCAAATGGTGTCTTCGGAGAGCTCCTTCAGCTTCGCTGCCGCGCGTTCGATGTCGATGGGATAGAGATCCTCGAGCGCCACGCCGTCGGCCAGCAACGCCGCCTCGGGCAGCGGATAGGTGGCGACATCGCACCAGGGCAGGCTGCGCTTGCCCGGGAATTTCTCCAAATCCCAGAAATCCGCCCAGCTGTCGGGCTTCTCGCCGGGGAAGGCCTCTTCGTTGATCGCGATCGCCTCGGCATAGTAGATCGTGCCCACGCCCATGGCTCTTCTTGATGTGGTCGGGCATGGCAGCCAGATCGGCCGGGTCGAAGTAGTCATAGTTGATGGGGACCCAGAGGTCCTGGGCCAGGCCGATGGAATAGAAGGCCTGGTTGGTCGAGGTGATGTCGAAGCTGGGGCTGCCGGACTCCACCTCGGCGCGCGAAACGTTCGATTTGCGGGCCGGTGTCCTCGATGACCTCGACGCCGGCGGCTTCCGACCAGGGGCCCCAATAGGCGTCGCGCTGGGCATCCATGTAGGACCCGCCCCAGCTGACGATCACCAGCTCGTCGGTCTTCAGCTCGTCCGCCATGGCTGGCCCCGCGGCCAGCAGGATGGCGGCTGCGGCAAAGGGCTCCCTGAAGCAGACGTCGGTTTTTCTTTGCGTTCATTGACACCTCCTCTTGCTTGTTCTCGTTGCCCCCCTCAGACGGCACTCAGCCTCCATTCGCCGATCCAGTGTGGATCGCTCGTGCGAATGCCGATGTCTCTGGCGGCACCCAGGATCAGGGCCGGGATCTGGGCACGCTGAAGGTCGCTCACCGCAGCTTCGCGGTAGGAGAGGCTGAAGCCGATGGGCTGCTGCTGGCCGGCGCCGCCAATGGCGACGCCTATCGCCCGGGCGCCGGGTATCGTCGAGACCTGGGCATCGGCCCAGCCGCGCTGGCGGATCAAGGCCAACTCGTCGATAAGCTCGTCGCGCGTCATCGGCGCTTGCAGGAACTCCGACTCCAGCCTTTCGGGATAGAGCGCGCGAACCTCTTCGTCGCCAAGGCGTGCCAGCAGGGCCTTGCCCAGCGAGGCCGCGAAAGCCGGGTAGCGCTTGCCCGTCACCAGCACATAGCGCACGGGGTGGACCCCCTGATGGGTGCGCAAGGCGACGAAGTCGCCCTTGTCGAGAACGCCGATATAGCCGGTGTGACCGGTGTTGGCGACCAGCCGCAGGACGCAGTCATCCACGATATCGAAGATCCGCAGGCTGGCTTGATAAAGGCTGCCCAGCTGGACATCAGGTATCCGGCGCGATAGCGGCGGCTCTCCTCCTCGCGCTCCAAGAGGCCGAGCTCCGCCATCTGCTTCATCACCCGCGACACCGTGCTCTTGGCCACGCCCAGTTCGTCCGACACGCGAGACACGCCGAGGCTGGTGCGCTCGGACGTGAAGCAACGAAGAACGGCAACGGCGTTTTCCAGCGTGCTCACGCCTCACAGATTCCTTTTGTTCCATATACAACAACTTTATCTCATTATTATGGACAAATGGGCAGATTTTGTCAAGCGTAGAAGGCAGCGGGACTGCGGAGGTGGAAGCATGGAGCGTGAGGAAGCCGCGGCAGCGGCGGCGGCGGCCGTCGACGACGAGGCCCTGGTTCGGCTGCTTCAGGAGATGGTGCGGATCAGGTCCTACTCGACGCAGGCGAGGAGGGCCGGATCGCCCGCGTGATGCGCGACCGTCTGGAGGGGCTGGGCCTGGAGGCCGAGCTGCAGGAGGTCTCACCCGGCCGCTTCAACGTGATCGCCAGGCTCAAGGGCAGCGGCGGCGGCCAAAAGCCTGATGCTGAACGGGCACCTGGATACCAACCCCGCCGGCGAGGGCTGGACCAAGGATCCCTTGGGCGGCGAAGTCGACGATGACTTCATCTACGGCATCGGGGTTTCCAACATGAAAGCGGCCGATGCCGCCTATGTCGGCGCGGTGAAAGCGGTCCTGGAAAGCGGTGTTCGCCTGCGCGGTGACCTGGTGATCGCCTTGGTGATCGGTGAGCTGCAGGGCGGGGTCGGCACCGTCCATATGCTGAACAGCGGCGTCAGCGCCGATCGCTTCGTGGTGGGAGAGCCGACCGACCTCTCGGCCCTGACCTTGCATGCCGGCACCATGGAGGCCGTGGTCACGGTCTACGGCGAGACCCGGCACGTGTCGAAGATGGAGGAGGGGGTCGACGCAATCGAAAAAATGCTGACCGCGATGGAGAGGCTCAAGGCGATGTCCTTCACCGGCCCCGGTTCGGCCGCCTACGAAGGGCTTCGGCGCGTCTGCATCGGCGTCATCCGCGGCGGCATCGGCCCGGAGTTTCAAGAGTGGCGCCCCGCCTTGCTGGCCGACCACTGCATGATCAAGCTGACCGGCGCTTCAGCCCCGGCCAGACGGCCGACGGCGTGCTGGAGGACATGAGGGGCCTCCTCGATCGGCTCTCGCGCGAAGATCCTGACTTCAAGGCCGACATCCGTTCGAACCGGGTCGGCCAGTCTTTGGTGATGAACCCCTTCGAGGTCGACCCCGAGGCCGACATCGTGCGGACCTTGGTCGCGGCGCATCGTCAGGTGACAGGCAGTGAGCTCAAGGTCGGCGATGTCGCGCCTTACAAGTTCTATGGCACGGACGCATCTCACCTGGCACGCGCCGGCATGATCGGTGTGGTCTATGGCCCCGGAGGCGCCTTCAACACCATGCCGGACGAGCGCGTCGCCCTGAAGGACCTCAAGGATGCCGCCAGAGTCTACGCGCGCACCATCGTGCAGACCTGCTTGTGACGAGGCGCTCTAGGCGCCGCTCAGCCCGAGCCTGCGCGGGCGAGGCGGGTGATCAGCCGCGCATTCAAGGTGGTGGTCCAGAAGAGGGTCAGCGCGGTCAGCTTGTCCTGGGCGGAGATCGACTCGTCGCGATTGCGGCGTGCGGCATCCATGGAGACCACCAGCATCGGCGTGCTTGCGCCGGCGGTGGCGGCCTCGGCTTCGCCAATGGCGCGCTCGGCCTCCCTTTCTGCCAAGGCCATCATCCTGTCCAAGGCGGTCTTGTAGTGGAAGTCGACGACACGCCCCAATTCGTCGGTCTTGGCGCCGATGGAGTAGTGCTTGGCGACCAGCAAAGAGGCATTGGCCAGCGAGCCCGTCAGCGCGCCTAGCTGCGCCACCGCCGCCACATAGTCGTCGTCGAAGAAGTCGAAGAAGCGGCCTTCCTGCTCGAGCGCGCCGACGGCGGCCAGATAGTTCGGGTCCTTGCGCATCATCCAGGCCTTGGCCGAGTCGAGGTCGACCCCGTTGTTGTCGGCGAATTCCTGGGTGTGCACGGAATCGACGTAGTTGAGATTGGAGTGTGCGGCAGAGCGATAGAGATCGCGCGCGGCATTGATCGGACCCGCCGCGCGCTGCCAGGGTGTCGTGTCCCGGCCGATCCAGCCTCGGTTGATTTCGGCCATGTCGAAGAGCGTGCCGGCCAGGCTGATGAAGCCGATCGCCTCGAAGGCACGCAAGACGACGTCTTCCGGGCTATAGCGGGACAGGTCTTCACTGCGGCGTTGGGACTGCTGCGCTTGCCAGGCCGCCTCTTCGATATAGGCCAGGGCCGGGCCAATAATGGAGCCGATGATCGCCACCGCGCCAGCGTCGGTCACGCTGTGAATCTTGAGATCGCGCAGGCGCTGAAGGCCGGCGCCGACATGATCCACGACAGCGTCGATCTCTTGGTCGACATAGCGATTCATACCCGGAAAGCCGCCGGTGCGCAGCGCCTGCAGCAGGTCGGTGCCGCGGGCCACGAACTCGGCATGCAGCACGGCCATCCAGATGCGGTTGAAGGCTGCCGGTTCATGGCCGGACCTGAGTTCACGGTCGCCGCTCTTCTTGAAGGCCTCGGCAAAGCGCCAGAATTCCTGCAGTTCCGGCGGAAAGTCGGCGCGGTTGGCAGAGCGCACTCTGCGCTGGGCGGCCTCGAAGCGCTCTTCCCAATCCTGGTAGAGGTCACGGAACTCGCCGCGCAGATCCTCCGAGATATCGAGCGTTACCGGATCGATGGGCGGGCTCGGCAAGTCCACGCCGGTAAGGAAGGCATAGGCTTCGCGGATGTCGCCGACCTCGGCCACCTCGACGCCCAAGGTGCGGCCAAGCTCCACGATGTCTTCCACCTCCTCGGTGCAGAGGTTGGCGTCCTTGCGCTGGCCCAAGGGAATGGCGAAGCGCTTGATGCCGTCGGCCTGAGCGCCGCGCAGCTTGTGGCCGATGCCGCCGACCGGACGATTGTGCCGTCCGGATTGATGGTGCCGGTCATCGAGACATCGTTGGGGAAAGGATCGCCGCGGAAAAGCGCGATCAGCCCGCTCGTCATCAGCCCGCCGGCGCTTGGCCCGTCGACCAGATCGGTGCGGCTGAAGGAGATCCGATGTTTGCTGAGGTCAATGCCCAAGATCTCGGTGGAGACCAGGGCCGCGAGCCAGCCGGAGGCCTTGGACATGCCGCCGATGGCATCGGCCGTGGCCTCGAAGAAGCCGACCTGAATCTTGCCGAGCGGATTGGGCTCGGCCTGGATTTGCACCGGATTGGTACCGCCGCCGCATTCATCGCCGGACTTGTAGTAGCCGGCGGCCTGCACGACCACCGTCGCCTCGCCCTCCAGCTGCTGCGCCGCTGCGGCTCCGCTGCCTGGCGCCCCATAAAGGCTCGCAGAGAGAAGGGCGACCCACAGCCCTTTAGCCACCCTGCCTGCTGGTCTCGCCATCGGTCCGTCTTTCCCGTTCGGTCGGTGTGTCTCATGACGGCGTTGACGTAAGTCTAAGGTCGAGCGCTCTTCTCTATCAAGTCTCGGTGCTGCCTAACTGCACTGCAAGCAATTGGAGATACCCTGTTCAAAAAGGTTCCGGTCGTGCAGACGGCAGGCGCGCTGGCTATCGCCCGGCACACTTCCCTAGGGAGCGAACGAGCTGTGCTAGCGAAAGCAGATACTCCTGGACCCTCTCACAGGCCTCGTCTTGATCCTTTGCCGACAAGACGGCGTTACAGATTTCTCTAGAGGCTTCTTCGGACTTGATCTCCACCAGGAGGGCTGCGTCGTCTATGGCCGAATGGAAGGACTGGGGCGAGGACACCCGCCCCTGTTTGCGTTCGAGATCTTGAAGGAAGTCTTGGATGCAGTGCAGCCAGCGGGCCTGATTGGCGCGATCATGTTCAGCCTGCCTGCGCGCACGTGCTTCTGGCGAAAGGGAGTCGAAGGCGTAGGCCTCCGGCAAGCGGCTCCGCGTCATGTCAGGCGGCATCGTTCCCTCCCACGCTCAACCTCTGACTCCGTTCTATTGCCCGGCAGTTGCCCTTCAATGAGGACAAGGGCAGTGCTGCCTGCTTGTGCCGCCCTACATGGTGTTGCCTCGGGCATCGCGCAAACTGCTGTGGATATCCGTCATCTATCACGCCAGGTCACGCGGTCGCAATGCCGGCACCCGGTGCGTCTCGATGGGAGAGGTAGGTGGCCACTTCGATGCTAGATGGCAGAAGTTTGGGACTCTAATCGTGCAGAAAGCAGGCGACCTGGTGGCCTTGCTCCATCTCCTGCAATTGCGGCTCGCTTTCGACGCAGCGGGGCATGCGGTGCGGGCAGCGGGTATGGAAGCGGCAGCCCGACGGCGGGTCGATCGGGCTGGGGACGTCGCCTTCCAGGCCGCCCAAGGCCTCCACCCGCTTGGCGGTGGGGTCGGGCAGGGGAATGGCCTGCAGCAGGGCCTGGGTGTAGGGGTGCAGCGGGTTCCGGTAGAGCCGCTCGCTCGGCCCCTCTTCGACGATCTTGCCGAGGTACATGACCGCGGTGCGGTCCGAGATGCGCTTGATCACGCTGAGGTCGTGCGAGATGAAGATGTAGCTGAGGGAAAACTCGCTTTGCAGGCGCAGCAGCAAGGCCAGGATCTGCGCCTGGATCGAGACGTCGAGGGCTGAGACCGGCTCGTCGAAGATCACCAGCTTGGGCCTCAGCACCAGGGCGCGGGCGATCGCCACGCGCTGGCATTGGCCGCCGGAAAACTCATGCGGATAGCGGTCGAAGTCGCGCGGCTTCAGGCCGACGATGTCGAGCAGTTCGCGGGCCTTCTCGCTGCGCTCGGCTCGGCTGCCCAGGCCGTGGAAGCGCAAGGGCTCGGCGATGTTGGTGCCGACGCTCATACGGGGATTCAGAGAAGACAGCGGGTCCTGGAAGACCAGCTGCATCTCGCGGCGCAATTCCTGCAGCGCGCTGCGCGAGCAGCGCAGCACGTCGACGTCCTCCAAGGTGACGTCTCCGGCCGTGGTCTCGATCAGCCGCAGGACCAGGCGCGCGGTGGTGGACTTGCCGCAGCCGCTCTCACCGACCAGGCCCAGGGTCTGGCCGCGCGCCAGGTCGAAATCGATGCCGTCGACGGCCTTCAGGAGGTCCGGCCGCGCTTGGAGCAAGGTCTTGCGCGAGACCGGAAAGTGCTTGGTGAGGCCGCGCACCTGCAGGAAGGGCTGGGTCACGCTTCGAGCTCCGCATCGGCATCGGCGACCAGATGGCAGGCGACCCGGTGGGCGCCCTGGCGCGCGCGCAGCGCCGGATAGTGCTCGCCGCAGATGTCCATCGCCAGCGGACAGCGCGGCCGGAAGCTGCAGCCGTCGGGCAGGCGGGCCAGATCGGGCGGCAAGCCGGGGATCGGCTGCAGCGGGCTCTCGCGGGTGTCGTCCAGGCGCACCAGAGAGGAGAGCAAGCCCTGGGTGTAGGGATGCTCCGGCTTGGCGAAGATGGTCTCGACGTCGCCGTACTCCACCACCTTGCCGGCGTACATGACCATCACCTCGTCGGCCATGGCGGCGACCACGCCGAGGTCGTGGGTGACCAGGATGAGCGCGCTGCCGAGAGCCGTTTGGATGCTGCGCAGCAAACGCAGGATCTGCGCCTGGATGGTGACGTCCAGCGCCGTGGTGGGCTCGTCGGCGATTAGGATGTCGGGGTCGCAGGCGATGGCGCCGGCGATCAGGACGCGCTGGCGCATGCCGCCGCTGAACTGGTGCGGATAGTCCTGAAAGCGCGCCTCCGGCTGGGGGATGCCGACGCGGGCCATGAGCTCCAGGGTGTGCTTGCGCGCCTCCTCCTTGCTCAAGCCCTTGTGCGCCATCATCCCTTCGGCGATCTGATCGCCGACCCGGAAGGAGGGGTTGAGCGAGGTCATGGGGTCCTGGAAGATCATCGCCAGCCGGTCGCCGCGGATCTTCTCCATCTCCGCCTCGCCGAGCGTCATGAGGTCCTGCCCGCGATAGCTCAGGCGGCCCTCGACGATGCGTCCCGGCGGATCGATCAGGCGCATGATGGAGAGCGAGGTGACCGTCTTGCCGGAGCCCGATTCTCCCACGATGCAGAGCGTGCGGCCGGCGCCGAGCGTGAAGGAGATGCCGTCGACCGCCTTCAAGGTGCCGCTCTTCAGGCGGAAGTGGGTGCGCAGGTCCTCGACCTCGAGAATGACGTCGTCGTCGCTCATGGCCGGGTCATTCTTTCGGCCGGCGCATGCCGGCCCTGGGGTCCAGCGCGTCGCGCAGGCCATCGCCCAGATAGTTGAAGGCCAATGCCACCAGCACGATGACCAGGCCGGGGAAGATGGTGGCGTGCGGGGCCTTGGTCATCACAACGCGGCCGTCGCTCACCATGGTGCCCCAGTCGGCGGCCGGCGGCTGCACGCCGAGACCCAGGAAGGAGAGGCCGGATCCGACCACGATCATCAGGCCCACCAATGTGGTGGAGTAGACGATCACCGGCGAGATCATGTTGGGCAGGACATAGCGCAGGATGATGGCGCCATGCCCGGCGCCGCCGGCGCGGGCTGCCTCGATATAGGGCTGGGCGGTGACGCCCAGCGTCGAGGTGCGGACGATGCGCGAGATGTAGGGGATCAGCACCACGGTAATGGCGATGATCTCGGTGACCACGCCCGGCTGCAGCACGCCGGCGATGGCGATGGCCAAGAGCACCAGCGGGACGGCGAAGAAGGCGTCCAGCACGCGCATGATCAGCTGGTCGATCCAGCCTCTGAAGTAGCCCGCCAATAGGCCCAGCAGCAGGCTCGCGAGGGTGGCCAGGAAGGTCGGCAGGAAGCCGACCAGGAGCGAGATGCGGCCGCCGTAGAAGAGCCGGGTCAGGATATCCCGCCCGTTGCTGTCGCTGCCCAAGAGGTAGCCCTCGGTCAAGGGCGGCTTGTTGCGCATCATGCGCTCCGCCTCGAAGGGATCGTGCGGGCTGACGAAGTCGGCCAAGACCGCCACCAGGATTACCAGGACCAGGAAGATCAGCGAGACAAGAGCCGCACGATCCCGGGCGAAGGCGCTCCAGGCGCGCGCAAGCCGGCCCTGCCGCTTCTCCTCGAACTCTTCTTCGAAAGCCGGTTCGCGCATGGTCATGGTCGTCACACCACCCGGACTCTTGGGTCGAGCAGGGCGTTCAGGATGTCGATCGCCAGGTTCACCAGTACGAAGGCCAGCGCGATGATGAGGATCGCGGCCTGCACCACCGGCACGTCGCGCGCCACGATCGAGTAATAGAGCTGATTGCCCAGGCCCGGCCAGGCGAAGACCACCTCGGTGAAGAGCGCGCCGCCCAAGAGGAAGCCCAGCTGCAGGCCGGCGATGGTCGCGATCGGCGGCAAAGCGTTCCTGAGCGCGTGCTTCCACAGGATCTTGCGCCAGGGAATGCCCTTGGCGCGCGCGACCCGCACGTAGTTCTGGCTCAAGACCTCCAGCATGGAAGAGCGCACCATGCGGGTGATGATCGCCGCAGGCGCTGCCGCCGTCGCGATCGCCGGCAGCACCAGATGGTGGGCGATATCGAGGATGCCGCCGTCGCCGGTGATGGAGACCATACCCGTGGCCGGAAACCAGCGGTACTCCAGCGCGAAGGCCAGAACCAGGAGCAAGGCCAGCCAATAGGGCGGGGTGCTGCCGACCGCCAGGGTCACCGACATGGAGATCCGGTCGAAGGTGGAATAGGACTTCGCCGCTGCGAACATGCCGACGAAGAAGCCGACCGCCAGTGCCAGGACCAGGCTCGCCAGCGCCAGGATCACGGTGTTGTAGAAGCGCGGCAGCACCATCTCGCCGACTAGGCGCTTGGTGTGCACGGAGACCCCGAAGTCGCCCTGCAGGACATTGCCCAGCCACTTGAAGTACTGGACGAAGAGGGGCTGATCCAGCCCCATGGCGACACGCAGCTTGGCCTTGGCTTCTTCGGTCGCCATCGGCCCCAGCAGCGCGTCGGTGACGTCGCCGGGCGCCAGGTGCACCAGAAAGAAGGCGAAGATCGACAGCACGAAGAGGATCGGCACGACCGCCGCCAGGCGGGTAATGATCTGCTTCAGCACCGTCGATGCCTCCGGGTTAGTTCCAAGACGCCAGGCGCGCGCCTCACGGCAGGACCGCCGGGAAGGCCAAAGTAGGGCCTCGATTCACAATCACCCGACCGGTTCCGGCCAGCGGACCGACGAATCGGCGCGCGTGCCGGTCCTTCCCTTTCTCGTCCGGAGGCATCTTCGCCTATAATCCCACAGCCTGTCATCCCCCGGCTTGACCGCAAGGCTGTCCGGACTAGGTTCCTCTGTCATTCTAGCGGCGACTTTGTTGACGAAGCTTTCAACCATGATCGCTCATGGTCGCGCTTGACAGGGCCATCCAGGCCTCGCCGTCGTCGCGCACAAATGCACGCCCCGTCGTCCTTCGACATGATCGGAGAATCGCTCTTCGCAGTCCCGCCGGATCTTTCCCGGAGCGTTACCTGCAGCGTTCGGGCGAGAAAGGCCTCGAGCGTGAGGGCCGGCCCTGGAAGAGCGCGCTGACCCAGACGCACAACGCCAACCGGGAGACCGACACCCACAGCGTTTACGAGCGGCCCGTGGTCTTCCGATCGCGCCGGAGGATGGCGGCGGTCGGGATTGGCAAGGAAGCCGGTCTTCGCCGGCAAGAGGTGAAAAAGCGAAAACTCCGCGACTCACCTTTCCAATGAGAGTCGCTCTAGCCGCCTCTCACTGCGCCTCAGCCGTAGAGGATGGTGTCGATGTCGATCAGCACCGCGCCGGCCGGCAGGGTGACGCCGGCGCCGAGCTGTAGCGTGTCGGTGCCATCGCCGCCGTCGTAGGTCTCGCCGTCCTGGATCTCGCCCTGGCGGGCCACCCGGAAGAGGTCGTCGCCCGCGCCCCCGTAGAGGCTATCGCGCGCCGCATCGCCCTGCATGACGTCGTCGCCCGCCCCGCCGAAAAGGACGTCGTTGCCGCCCTGGCCGCGCAGGAAGTCGTCGCCGTTGCCACCGAAGAAGCCGCTGTCGTTGCCATCGCCGCCGAAGAGGCTGTCGTCGCCGGCCCGGCCATAGAAGGCCCTGTCGCTGCCGCTGCCACCGAAGAGCGTGTCGGCAAAGCCGTCACCTTCGAACCCGCTATCGCTTCCGCCGCCGCCGTAGAGACGATCCTGGCCGCGACCGCCATAGAAATGGCTATCGTTCCCGTCGTCGCCGAAGAGACTGTCGTTCCCCTCCTCGCCGTGGAAGCTTTGGTCACCCCCCCGATCGCCGAAGAGGCGGTCCCGGCCATCCCCACCGTAAAAGCTTTCGTCACGTCCATCGCCGCCGAAGAGACTGTCCCGGCCGTCACCACCATAGAAGCGCGTTTCCCCCCCAACGCTGCCGGAGAGGTGATCGGAGCCAGTTCCACCGAAAAACCTATAGTCCAGCCCCGCTCCGCCGGAGAGATAATCGGAACCACTCCCGCCGAAAAATCTCGCGTCAGTCCCAGGGCCGCCGTAGAGGCGGTCGTCGCCACCTCCACCGGAGAACTTGTCGTCGCCTCCATAGCCGCCGTACAAGCGGTCGGAGCCGGACCCACCGGAGAACTCTTGGTCACCCGCATCGCCGCCGAAGAGGCTGTCAGAGCCGGACCCACCGTAAAAGCTGCGGTCACCGTCAGCGCCGCCGTAGAGACCGTCGCGCCCGAGCCCGCCGAAGAACATGCGTTCGAATCCACCGCCGCCGTAAAGCTTGTCGGGCGCCGTGCCTCCGAAGAACAGGATGTCATCGCCCTGGTCGCCGTCCAGCCGGTCACGCCCGCCGTTACCGTAGAGCCGTAGGTCGTCCCCGCTGCCTCCATAGAGGCTGTCGCGTCCCGGCCCACCAAAAAGACTGTCTGCGGCGCTCAAGCCGTAGAGCCTGTCGGCAGCGCCGTAGCCCAGAATGGTGTCGACGTCATCGGTGCCGCTCAGCGTGTCCGGTCCCTCGGTCCCTGGAATGAACGCCATGGTTTCGCCTCTCTCAAATCAAGATCGCCTGCGTGTTTCAGTGTCACTAGGCTAAAGGTTGCGCAGCCGGGGGGCAAGGAGCATCACGGGTGCAGTCGTGCTAAGACGATAGCCGCGCGCTATGCTGCCCTGAGGAAAGGGAGATCAAGGCAAAGCTGCACCATGCGGGGCGAGCGAGGCGTCAGGCATAGGCCGGTTCCGGCCCGCCTCGGCTGTCTGCTATGTCGCTCACAAGTGCAAACCACGTCATCCTCCGACGTGATCCACCGCTGTCCGGTTTAGCAAATCCGATTGTATACCCTACGGGCATTATCAATCTTTTGTCGTCATCACCGGGCCATACATCAAGCCCGGTCATGACGCTGAGGCTTTGTGACTTGGCATGGAGCCAGGGGGTCGGGCTTGCTGGCGACGGCAGGCGGCCTTGTTCATTCTTCTGTTGGCCCTGAGCCACCTCCGTCGTGTGGCCGCAGCTCGGAAGCCATAGAAGTGTGAATCTTGTAGGATCACGTCGGAGGATGACGTCGGCAGAATCTCGGCGAAGGAGCCTTCCTTCGCCGACGAGACCCGCAGAAGCCACCCTTCTGCGACGCACCTTTCAGTATCCTTACGGTTCAGCATGGTCCGCGGCCGGTCTTGTGCGACCGGCCGCTGGCCTCCGTTACGATGCTACTCCTCGATCCACACCGTCGAAAAATCGTACCAGTCGTTCGGCGGATTGACGAAGCCCTTGACGTTGGGCGCGATGAAGATGGGCTGCAGGTCGTCGAGCAGCGGGACGAAGGCGGCGTCCTCCATCATGATGCGGTTGATCTGTTGGTAGATCGCCTTGGCCTTGTCCTTGTCCTCGGTGGTGACGGCCTCGTCCATCAGCCGGTCGACTTCCTCGTTGCAGTACCAGCCCGAGTTGACGCCGTTGGGCGGGAAGGACCCGCAGCTGGCGATGATGCGGATGAAGGAGGGATAGGTCATGCCCCAGCCGATGTGGTTCATGGCGATGTCGTCCGTCATGCCCGATGCCCAGCGGCGCAGGTAGGCGATCCACTCGTACTTCTGGATGTTGACGTCGATGCCGACTTTCTTCAGGTCGCGCTGGATCCAGGACTCCACCAACTCGCCGGTGCCGTACTGGTAGATGTCCCAGTTGATCTCGAGCCCGTCGCCATAGCCGGCTTCCGCCAGCAGCTCCTTGGCTTTCTCGGGATCGTACTCGTAGAAGGTGAAGTCGGGGTCGTAGGCGAAGGTACCCGGCGAGAGCATGCCGTTCTCCACCCGGCCGGTGCCGGCATAGATCTCCCGCACCAGGCCTTCTTTGTCGATCGCCATGTTGATCGCCTGGCGGACCCGCTTGTCCTTCATCGCCGGATGTCTGTGGTTCAAGTGGATGAAGACGTAGAAGGGCACGTTGTTGTTGGTGGTGAGGATGAAGCCCTCTTCCTTCAGATCCTCCACATCGTCCCAGGGCGGCGTGCCGACGAAATTGACCTCGCCGGTGCGCAAGGCGTTGACGCGGGTCGCCGGGTCTTCCAACGGGCGATAGATGATCCGGTCGAGCTTGGCCTTGCGGCCCCAATAGTCGTCGTTGCGCTCCAGCACGGTCTTGACCCCCTGCTCGCGCTCGACGAACTTGAAGGGCCCCGTGCCCACAGGGTTCAGCGCAATGCCGTCGTCGCCATGGGTTTCAACCGACTTGGGGCTGATCATCAAGGGCTGGCCATAGCTCTGCAGGCCGGTGCGCAGCCACTCGTAGTTGGGCTGGGTCAAGGTGATCTTGACGGTCATGTCGTCGATCTTTTCGACGTCCTTGATCCATTGCGTGTAGGCCGAGACGAAGGCGGCCGACTTTTCGAAGTAGTGCGGCGAGTCCTTGTTCCAGAAGCGGTCGAAGTTGAACATCACCGCATCGGCGTTGAAGGGTTCGCCGTCATGGAAGGTGACGCCTTCGCGCAGGTGGAAGGTGTACTCCGTCCCGTCGTCCGAGACCTCCCAGGAGGTCGCCAGGCCGGGGACCAGCCTGGGCGTCATCACGTCGGCTTCGGTCAGGTCTTCCTTCACGAAGCTTTCGAAGATGTTGTAGGTGACCTGATAGGTGATCCAGCCGCCGGTGGCATGGGGATCCATGATGTCGTGGTCGGCGGGCATGCCGTAGATCAGGGTGCCTTGGGCGCGGGCCTCGTCGGCGGAAAGCCCCGCCACGCCCAGCGCGAGCACGCCGGCGGCCAAGGTCAAGGCCGCTCTTCTTGCCAGTGCGTTGAACATCGTGTCGCCTCCTTTCTCGTTGGTCCCGCAGGGAGAATGCTCTCGATGCGGTTGGCTCCTCGCTGACCGTCTTTGGGGCCAGCGCTACATCCTTGCGGCGGCCGCCATGGGACCGCTTCCGCTCTCCAAGTGCGCCAGTGTGTGATCGATCGAGACCTCTGCCGCCTTGGTCATGACCGACAAGGGCAGAGAGGGCTGCAATCCTTCTTCCGCCTGCTGCTGGGCCACGAATTCCGGGGTGTAGGGCACGTGCATGAAGCCGCAGAGCGTGTCAAATCCATCGCGCTCGATCATATGCAGGGTGGTGTAGAGCATCTGATTGCAAAGATGCGTGCCGGCGCTGTAGGAGAGCTCGGCCGGGACACCCGCTTCGCGCAAGCGCGCGACGATCCCTCGGTTCGGCAAGGTGGAGAAGTGGCCGGCCGCACCTCCGTCGATGATGGGGGTGCCTTCCATCGTGACGCCGTCGTTGTCGGGCACGTCGAAGTCGCGGCTGTTCACGCCGATCGCCTCGATGCGGATGACCGTCGTCGCCGGGGCCACGCCGACGCCCAGCCAGACATCAGGGCGATGCTTGCGCAAGGTCTCTTCGATCAGCGCTGCCAAAGCATGTGTCCTGACCGGCACCACCAGCGGAATGAGCTCGCACTGCGGCGAGGCACCGGCGGCCAACCGCTCGATGGTCTGCTCGGCGGGGTTGGTGGCCGTCTTGGCCCAGCGGCCGTAACCCGCGACCACCACTTTGGGAATGCTAGTCATCTGATCCTCCCAGCCTGCCTCGGCACATGCAGCGATTCAAGACCCGCTGCGGTTCTAACGGGCGGCAGGAAAAGCCTGCCAAATCGCCAGGCCTGCGGCAAATTTGATTGTCGTATATTCCCATAATGTAATGTTATGATGTCAAGTAATTCAATTTCTCGACTGTGGTGTGTCAAACTCAGAATTTATTCTCAATAATTGAATTTCATGGAGCGTCCCAGCGAGGAAAAGGGTGAGGAATCAGTCGACCAAAAGCCGTTCTTAAGACTGACGTATGGAGCGACGTGCACGAGAGTGCGTTGTTGGAAAGGCGCAGGAAGGCAGCAATGCGGTACCGGCAAATCGAGGCATTCCGGCATGTTATGATGCGCGGCACGGCGACCGCCGCCGCGGAATCGCTCTCCATCACCCAGCCGGCGATCAGCCGCTTGATCTCCGACCTCGAGGCAAGTCTGGGTTTCAGGCTGTTCGAGCGGCACAAGGGGCGGCTGCTGCCGACCTCCAATGCCTTGCGCTTTTATCAGGGCGTCGAGCACTACTTCCAAGGCATCGACCGGCTGGATCGGATCGCCAAGCAGATCCGCACGCAAAGCCAAGCCGACCTCAGGGTCTGTGGCACGCCGGCGCTCTCGACCTATGTCCTGCCGCAGACCGTGCGATCCTTCCAGGCCCGCTTTCCCGGTGTCTATCTCTCGATCGAATCCCTCTCCTCCTCGGAGATTCAGTCGCGCCTGCAGATGCACATGGCCGATCTGGCCTTGACCCTCGCTTTTCCCGATGTCGCCGGAATCGCCCAGGAACTGCTGATCGAGGCCGAACACGTCTGCGCCGTGCACAGGTCGCACCGCCTCGCCAAGCATGCCGTGATCACGCCGAAGGACTTCGCCGGAGAGGAGGTCATTTCGATTCTGCCCTCCGGCATGGTGAATTGGAACAACGTCAGCCAGGTCTTCAAGGAGGCGGGCGTCACCTATCACTCCGGGGTCGGCGTGCAGAACTCCCACACCGGCTATTGCCTGGTGGCGGCCAATCTTGCGGTGGCCGTCATCGAGCCCTTCGCCGCGCGCACCTGGCTGAAGCACGACGTCGTCATCCGTCCCTTTCGCCCGAGCGTGAGTTTCCGCTATGTGCTGGCCTACCCGCTCTCCCAGCGCCTGACCGAGCAGATGAAGGCCTTCATGCAGATCGTCAGGGACTCGCTTGCCGAGCAACCGCTCGCCGAGGCTTGCGCCCTGCCTGAGCGCGCATGATCATCGGCCGGGCCCTGGCACGCGCATCAAATGGGAGAGAGTCTATGTTCCACGAAGGCAACAGGCAGCTGCAGGACCGCTACGGCGGCAGAGAGGTCGCAGACCGCTTGGTCGCCCGGCGCACGGTGAGCGCGTTCTCCCAAGAGCACATCGACTTCATCCAATCGCTGCCCTTCTTCTTCATCGCCAGCGGGCACGAGGACATCCTCGACTGCTCGTTCAAGGGGGGCGATCCCGGCTTTGTGCGCGTCGTCGAGACGAACCGGCTGGCCTATCCCGACTACGACGGCAACCGCATGTTCAAGACCCTGGGCAACCTGGTGCAGAACCCCAATGTCGGCCTGCTCTTCATCCGCTTCGACCGGGAGCAGCAGGGCGACAGGAAACTCAATCGCTTGCGCGTGACCGGCCGGGCCGAACTGTTCGACGATCATCCGCTTCTTGAGGCCTATCCCGGGGCTATGCGCATCGTCGAGGTGACGGCCCGCTACATCTTTACGAACTGTCCGCGCTACATCCCCGAGATGCGCATGGTCGAGCCCTCGCGCTACGTGCCGCGGGGCGGGGAAGAGCCGCCCGTGCCGGAATGGAAGCACAGGGACTACATCAAGGAGGTCATTGACCCTGAATCCAAGGCGTGAAGAGGGGCGCTCTTGGGGTCTACCAGACCAAACTCCGGATAATGTAGTCGGGAGCGGAGGCCATCTGGCCGCGGAACTCGTGGCTGCCGTAGAGCCCGCCGGTGACGAAGACGGCCGCCATGCCGACCGACCTGGCGCCGGCGACGTCGTGCGTAGGGCTGTCGCCGATCATCACTGCGCGGGAGGGGTCTCCGCCGGCGAGTTCGGAGAGCGCGAAGCGGAAGATTTCGGGATGGGGCTTGCCGACCCAGGTGACCTCGCCGCCTCTGTCCGCATAGGCTTGGGCCAGCGCGCCGGCCCCGGGCGCGACCTCGCCGTCGGCATACATCCTCTGGTCCGGGTTGGCGCAGAAGCAAGGCACGCCGCGCGCCGCCAGGGGAGAGAGGCGGGAGAGGTAGTCGTCGAAGGCGATCCGCTCCGGCTCGATGCCGGAGATCAACAGGAAGTCCGCCTCATCCGGGTCTTGCGTAACACTGATCGCCAAGCCGTCCAGAGGCGAGAGGTCGCCGTCGCGAGAGACCACCAGACAACGCGCGCCTGGTGATAGAGCGCCCGACGCGAGCCGGCGCTGCAGCAGGCGATGGCAGACTTCGCCGGAGGTGAGGAGAGCGTCGAAGCTGCTCTCCTCGAATCCCAGCCGGGCAAGCCTGGCGCGGTTGGCGCCGGACCGCTTGCCGGAGTTGGAGATCATGGCGATCGACCTGCCCCTCTCTCGCAGCCGGCCGAGGCAGTCGAGTACGCCGGGAAAGACCGCACGTCCGTCGTGCAGCACGCCGTATTGGTCCAGCAGGAAGAGATCATAGCGCTCGACGATCTCCCGCAGCCCTGCAATGCGCCGGCTCACGCCGATCCCCTCCGCCCGAGGTGCGCCAGCGCGAGGCTGGCCACCCCGGCAGCCGCCTCCTCGGAGGCCGCCGGCAGCATCGGGACCTTGAGCGCTGCGGCGCGCTTGGCTGTCCACAAGGGGTTTGCCGCACCGCCGCCGACGCTACGCAGGCTCTTGAGCGACGGGGCATCGAGCTCGGCCAAGCGGCGGTATCCCAGGGCTTCGATCCCCGCCATGCCCTCCAGCAGGGCGAGCAGGAATTCGCTGTCCTCGGCGGGCCTCGGGGACAGGCGCGGCTGATGGTCGGGGTCGCTGATCGGAAAGCGCTCGCCGGGCTTGGAAAGGGGGTAGTAGTCGAGCCCGCTCTCGCGCGCCGGATCGATCCTGCTCGACAAGGCGGTCAGCTGTGCCGGCGTGAAGTGGGCTTCCAAGACACCGCCGCCCGTGTTGGACGCACCGCCGGCGAGCCAGATGTCGCCGATACGGTGACTGTAGATGCCGTATTCCGGCGCGAAAATGGGCTTGTCTGACAGCAGCTTGATGGTGAGCGTGGTGCCCAGCGCGGTGACCCCGTCGCCCGGCCGGGCGGCGCCGGTGGCGAGAAAGGAGGCGCAGCCGTCCGACAATCCAGCCACCACGCAGGCTCCCTTTGCGAGGCCGAAACGGTGAGAGGCCGCCGCGCGCACCGACCCGGTCTGCGTGCCGACCGGCACGACATCGGGCAGGCGCGAGGGGTCCACCGGGGTTCCCTCGAGCCAGGCCGGCCAGCAGCGGGACTGCGGGTCATAGCCGCTTTTCAGGGCGTTGCTCTCGTCGCTGACATCGAAGCGGCCCGACAGCTGGCCGGCGATCCAGTCGGCCTGGTGCAGAATGCGGGCGCATCCGGGCTGTTCCTGCAGCACGATCGCGCGGGCCAGAGCCGAAGCCGCACCGTGGGCCGCACTCTCGCGCGGCGCGACGGCAGCGATTCCGGCGGGGATTGCAGGATCCTGCACCGCATCGTTGTACATCAGGGCGTCGGCCAGAGGTCTGCCCGCGGCGTCCGTTGCCAGCACGGTGCCGGACGTCCCGTCGACGGCGACGGCGGCGACCTCTGCCAAGGGCGCGAGCCGGGCGAGGCGCGCCAGCATGATCTCGAAGGCGCTTGCCCACACCGCCGGATCGCGGCGGTTTGAACCGACCTCTTCCATGCTAGCGCTTGCCGTCGCGAGGATCTCGCCGCCGGCATCCAGGACTGCGCCACGGACACCGGAGGTGCCGACGTCGACGCCGAGAGCCAGATCTCCGCCGGGCGTCACACGGACCCCTGCTGCCGGTCCAGTGATCGCCGGTACTTCTCCGCATCCCAATTCAGCAACTGGGCTTCGTCTTCGGCGCTCAGCGTCAAGAGGGGTGCTTCTGGATCGACACGGGCAAAGACGTCGGCCAGGCAGTCGGCCAAGGCCCGCTCGGCAACTGATGCGTCCCGTCGGATAACCGCGCCGCGGTCGGGAAGGAAAATCAGCACGGGCCTATTGCCGATGGCGGCTTCGGTGCGTCCGGCGGCTTCCTCGCAGGTCTCACCCGCTTCCGCCACCACGATGCCGGGGCCCAGAAAAATCACGTGATCGGGGTAGTATGAGCCTGCCGCAACGGTTTCCAGAAGCCGGGAATCCCGAGCGATGTCGCTTAGAAAGCTGTTGGATGCCGGCTTGTAGTCGGCGCTTGCAAGGTCGGTGGGAAAATAGCCGGAGCCGCTGCGCACCCACTCGGGCTCGAGGCGGTGGCTGGCCTCTTGAATCAAGGCCTCCGCAGCGTCGGCGGTCGCAGCACAGGCGATCAGGCCGTGATTGCCCATCACGATAAGCCGGGTGTCGGGCATCAGGCGTTCGCGGATCGCGCAAGCAAGGTCGACGCCCGGCTTGCGGTAGGGCACGAAGATTGCGCCTAAGTCACCGAGCAAAGCCTCGACCCGTTCTTCTGCATCGGCCCGGACGGCCGCAGCGATGGTCACAACGCAGTGGGTGTGCAAGACCACCGGCAGCGGGATCGCCGCATGAACCGCGGTCTCGATCGACGGACGCAGACCGTGCGGATTGAGCTCGCCCGCCACGAAGTCCTGCGCCCTCTGCGCCGCCGGGTCATCGGCCAAGAGGCTATCCAGCAAGGCGTCGGCGTGAACCGGCACCATGATATCCTGCTCTTGCGCCTGGGCGAGCCAGGTGCCCGATGCCTTGATCCACATGGCGCCATTGCGCTTGATCGAGGTGTTTCCGCCGGCCGCCTGGATCTGCAGCGGATCGGACCCGAGCCGTGCCGAGACCTTCAAGAAGGAGTTATAGGCACCGAGTTCGCGGATGGCTTGAAAGGCACTCATGTCATGACCTCGCTGCGCAGCCAGGCGTCGAAGTGCGCCCGCTCGCTATCGCTGAGGAAGATACCATGCTTGCTGCGCCGGTAGAGGATATCCTCGGCGCTGCGCGCCCACTCTTTCTCGATCAGCCACTGCGCCTCGTGCTGGTAGAAGAGCCCGCCGAAGTGCTGTCCGAGGTCGGCCAGCGATGTCGCCCCCTCCAAGAAGGCATCGATCTCGCTGCCGAAGGTGCGCGCGTAGTGACTCGCCAGCGCCGGCGGCAGCCACGAACGGGCGGCCACGACGCCGGCAAGCCAGCCCTCGAAGTCGCCGCCGGGAATGTCGCCGCCGGGCAGCGGCGCGCGGCGGGTCCAGGACGCGGCCATCTCCGGGAAGAAGGGGGCCAGCTTCTCCAGCGCGTGCTCGGCCAGCTTGCGATAGGTGGTGAGCTTGCCGCCGAAGGCCGAGAGGATGGGCGCGCGCTCGCCGTCGCCGTCCAAATCGAAGGTATAGTCGCGGGTGACTGCGGAGGCGCCCTTGCTGCTGTCGTCGTCATAGAGCGGACGCACGCCGGAGTAGGTGGCCAGAACGTCGGCAGGCGAGGGTGCCGTCTCGAAGTAACGGTCCAGAATGCCCAGCAGGTAGTCGATCTCGCTGTCCTCGATGGCGGCGTCTTCCGCCCGGCCGTCGAAGGGTATGTCGGTGGTCCCGATCAGCGCCAGGTCGTCGAAGTAGGGATTGACGAAGATCAGCCGCTTGTCCGGGCATTGCAGGACAAATCCGTTGTCGCCTTGCCACCAGCGTTTGGTGATGATGTGGCTGCCCTTGACCAGGCGGACGTGGCGCGTGCTGTTGACGCCGACGACGTTTCGCAGAACCTGCTCCACCCAGGGGCCGGCGGTGTTGACGATGCAGCGGGCCAGGACCTGGCGCTCGCCGAAGCGACCCTTGAGGCTCGCCAGCCATAGCCCGTCTTCCCGGCGCGCGGCCACGCACTCCGTGCCGGTCAGGATTTCCGCACCGCGCCGGGCGGCATCGACGGCGTTCAAGATCACCAAGCGCGAGTCGTCGACCCAGCAGTCGTAATAGGCAAAGCCCTTGCGAAAGGCCTGGCGCACCTCGGCACCTTCGGGCTTGCCGTTGAGGTCTATGGCCCGGCTTCGGGGGATTCGCTTGCGCCCGCCCAGATTGTCGTAGAGCAGCAAGCCCAAGCGCAAGAGCCAACGCGGTCGCTGCTCGGGGCTGTGCAGCAGGACGAGGCGCAGCGGCCAAGTGAGATGCGGTGCTGCCTCCAGCAGAACCTCGCGCTCGATCAAGGCCTCGCGGACCAGCCGAAACTCGTAGTACTCCAGATAGCGTAGGCCGCCGTGAATATACTTTCCCGAGCGCGAGGAGGTGCCTTCGGCCAAATCGCCCTTTTCGCAGAGGATGACCTTAAGGCCGCGGCCGGCGGCATCGCGCGCGACACCCACGCCGTTGATGCCGCCGCCGATAACCAGAAGGTCGACGGGATCCGATGTCTGCTTCTGCAACATGAGCGCGCTTTGACCGTAGCCTCTATCGATTGCTAGCAGGGATTGAGGGCGGGTTCGCCGGCGAGGTGCCGCCTGACTTCTTCTGCCGCACTCGCCGCGGCGATGGTGACGGTCTTGACCGATGCGCCGGCAATATGCGGGGTGAGCGTGACGTTCGGAAGCGACAGGAGCGGAGAGTCGGGCGGCAGCGGCTCGACGGCGAAGGTCTCCAACATCGCGCCTTTCAAACGTCCCGTTGTCAGGGCCTCGACAAGGGCGTCGTAGTCGACCATCGGGCCACGCGCCGTGTTGACGAACACCGCGTCCGGCCGCATCGCGGCGAAGGCGGCTTTATCAATGAAGCCGGTCGTCTCGGGCGTGACGCGGGCATGCAGGCTGACGACGTCGCTCTCCGCCAGCAGGCGGTCCAGCTCGACCGGTTCCACCCCGTCGGCACGATCCTCGGGCGTGAGCGCGACGTGAGGATCGGCGACCAGGATGCGGCAGCCGAAGGGCTTCAAGAGGCGCACGACGCGGGTCCCGATAGCGCCATAGCCGATCAGCCCAATGGTCATCTCCGACAGCTCCCGCCCGGCGAGATCCATGCGGTAGAGATCGCCGCGCCAGCAGCCGGCGCGCAGCGCATCATGGCCGCGGGTGATGTTGCGCGTCTCGGCGATGATCGCGCCCACGGTGAACTCGGCCACGGCAGAGGCATTGCGGCCCGGCGTGTTCACCACCTTGACCCCATGGTCGCGCGCCGCCGTCATGTCGATGTTGACCGGCCCGCCACGGGAGACGGCTACCAACTCCAGGGCCGGCATCCGTTCGAACATAGAGCGCGACAGCGGCGCCAATTGAGTCACGAATACCGGAGCACTCGCGATGTGGGCGATGACCTCTTCGGGGCGGCCCATGTATTCCTTCAGCCCGCCAAGCCCCGGGTCGCCATAGCCATGTTCCATCGGCTCGTCCGGCCACGGCAGGTCGAGCGAGCGGCAGGACACCCGGCCCGTACAGGCCGCGTGCAAGGCCTCTTCGAACATCGAAGAGCGCATGAAGCGATCGCCGATGATCGCCACCTCCAAGGTCATTGCAATGCGCTCCTTGCCTGCGCCAAGGACGTCCAGGCAGGGGCCAGGGCCATACGCGTTGCACGATAGGCCTCGAAGAGCGCGTCGTAGGTTTGGGCAAGCTGGGGGTCGGGCGGCTCGGCCGCTTCCAACAGGGGATCGACCCATTCCTCGACACAGGCGGCAAGGTCGGGGTAGAGGCCTTGCTGCACGGCTGCGATCATGACGGCGCCGGCGGCTCCCGACTCTTCGCGCTGAATGGCCCGCACCGGGACCTTGAGCGTGGCGGCAAGGATCGATCTGAGCGCGCCGGAGCGTGCGGCACCGCCGCTGATGCGGATCTCGCCCGGAAGCTCGCCCATGGCCTCATAGCAGTCGCGCGCGGCCAGCGCCAAGCTGTCGTAGACCGCGCGCATCAGGTCGAAGTAGCCGACGCTTTGGTCCAGGCCCGTCAGGCTGGCCCGCGCGTTGGGCTCGGTGAAGGGACCACGCTCGCCTGCCACCGAGATGTAGGGATGGTAAAGGGCTGCGCCGGGGCGCGCCGCCAGAACCCGCTGATCCATGCCGGCAAGCAGCTCGGCGCGGCTGCGGGCCAAGCCCTCGCTCTCAAGCACCTGGCGCGCGATGTCGAGCAGCCAGTCGATGTTGAGCGTTGCGGCCATGTTGGTCTGCATTTGCGCGTAGGCGCCACCGGGAAATCCCATCGTATAGCCGGAGCGCTCTTTGTTGAGGGCGATGGCCTCGGCATTCTCGACGAAGCGCATGTGCATGCCGGTGGTGCCCAGTATGGTGAGCCCCGGTTTGGCATCGAAGTCGTAGAGGCCGCTGCCCATTGCGTTGCACATGATGTCGACGTAGCCCAGCGTCACCGGCAGGCCCTCCGGCAAGCCGCAAGACCCTGCTGCGGCCGCGGTCAGGGCCGAGGCCTCTCTGGAGCCATCCACGATCGGGGGAAGCAGATGCGCAAGCTCGCTCAAGCCCAAGGCTGCCAGCACATCGCCATCGTAATTGCGGGTGCGGAAGTTGCCGAAGGTGAAGACCCCCTCGGTCGGGTCGGCGGCGCGCTCGCCGGTCAGGTTGTAGTAGAGCCAATCCTTGCAGTGGAGGGCCGTTGCCGCACGCTCCAAGAGCTCCGGCTGGTGACGCTTGATCCAGGTGAGGTGGGTCCGCATCTGGCAGACGTTCACGCCGGTGCCGGTGGCGCGATAGATCCGGTCGATTCCGTCGGAGGCGGCAATCTCGCGCGCCTCGGCTGCCGCGCGGCCGTCGAGCCACAGCCAGGCGTCGTGTACCGGCGCGCCCTCGGCATCGATCAGCCAGGTGCCGTCGCCTTGCCCGGTGACCGATAGGGCAAGCGCGCGCCGGGCCAGGTCGGGGATCTGCTCCGACAGGCCGCGTAGCGTGGCGAGCGTGTCGTCCCAGACCTGCCGCATGTTCAGCTCGACGCCGCCGTTGGCCAGCATGCGATAGCTGTTCGACCGGCTGGCCTCGGCCAGCTGCTCGCCGCGCGTGGAAAAGGCCAGCGACTTGATGACGGATGTGCCTGCATCGATGCCGATCAGGATGTCCCGCCTCATGCCGGCTCTCCCCCGTGGCTGACCGCCGATCCGTCGCCCGCGTCGAAGAAGTGCAGGTCCTGCGCCTCGAACGTCACGCGGATCTCCTCGCCTTTGGTGAGCGCCGCGCGGTCGTGCTCGACGGAGATCAAGGTGCCGCCGGCAAAGTCGGTAACGATATGGGTCTGATCGCCCAGCCACTGGTTGGCGGCGACGCGGCCAGGCGCGCCTTCGCTGCCGCGCTTGACCGCCTGCGGGCGCACGCCGAGCACGAACGCGCGCTCGCTGGTCAGGCTGGCGCAGACGGGGGCGGCGAAGCTCTCTTGCGGATAGCGGAAGGTCACGTCGTCGGAAAGGCTCAGGACGATCGCCTCACCCTCCGTGCCGACCTTGATGGGAAAGACGTTCATCGGCGGCTCGCCGATGAAGGTTCCGGTGAAGAGATTGGCCGGCCGTTCCTTCAGGACCGCCGGCGGGGCGAACTGCTGCAGCACGCCCTCTTCCATCACCGCGATCCGGTCGGCCAGCGCATTGGCCTCGGTCTGGTCGTGGGTGACCAGGATCGCGGTGAAGCCGCGCTCCTTCAGGAAGTGCTTGATGCGGCCGCGCAGCAAGGTGCGCAGCTGCGGTTCGAGCTGCCCCATGGGCTCGTCGAGCAAATGGAGAGCGGCATCGCGGATCAGCGCGCGGCCCAAACTGGCGCGCTGCTGTTGGCCGCCGGAGATGGAGCTGGGGTAGCGGCCGAGAATCGACTCGATCTCCAGCAGCTCTGCAATTTCTGCGACGCGGCGGTCGATCTCCGCACGCGCCAAGCGCTGGGACTTCAGCGCGAAGCCGATGTTCTGGGCTACGGTCAGCGGCGGGTAGAGCGAGTAGCCCTCGAAGGCCATGGCGACGTTGCGCTTGGCCGGCGCCAGCTGGTTCACTTCGCGGCCGGCGATCTTGACGCTGCCGGCCGTGACCTCTTCGAAACCGGCGATCATGCGCAAGGTCGAGGTCTTGCCGCAGCCGGACGAGCCGAGCAGGGCTACGATCTCGCCCGGCTCGACCTCCATGTCGAGCGCGCGCACGGCGTGGACGGCCTTGGCGCCGCTTCCGAAGGTCTTGTCGACGGCGTTCAGGGAAAGCACCGGCGCGGTCATGCCGTCACCCCGACATTGGCGGCCGCAGCCTCGATGCGCAGGCCGCTTTCGCGATCGAAGAGCAGGATCTCGGCCTTGTCCGCGGCGATGAAGGCCTCGCCCTCGCTGGGACCTTGCGTACCGGCCGGACGCGACATCAGGATCTCGCGCCCCGCCTTGGTGAGCGCCAGGGTAACGATCTTCTCGTTCAGCGGCGTCTCCGCTTCGATGACGACGGGAACGGCCCCTTCGCTTGCGCCATCGACGAAGCCGAGGCTCTCGGGCCGAACGCCCAGAACGCAGTCGCGCCCGACGGCAGGGGCAAGGCCGCTCTCCAGCGGCACGCGGCTGCCGGAGAGCCTGGCAAAAGCCCCTTGAGAGTCGGCCTCGGGCGTCACCTCCAAGAGGTTGATGGTCGGATCGCCGAAGAGGCGGGCGATCTCGATGCTCATGGGGGAGAGATAGATCGCCTCCGGCGGGCCGATCTGCCGGAACTCGCCGCCGGCCATGACCGCGATGCGGTCGCCCAATGCCATGGCCTCCTTATAGTCCTGCGTCACGTAGATGACAGAGGCCTGCTGGGCGGCCAAGAGGCGCGGCAGCTCCAGCCGCATCTCGTAGCGCAGCTTGGCATCGACGTTTCGCAAGGGGTCGTCGAGCAGCAGGATCGAGGGCGAGCCTACCAAGGCGCGGGCGAGCGCGGTGCGCTGCTTCTGACCGTTCGACAGCGCACGCGGGGCATGATCGAGCACGTGCTCGATCTTCAGCAGCCGCGCGATCTTGGTCACCGCCTCGCCGATCGCGCTCTCGGAGGCCTTCTTGGCCGCCAGCGGGCTGGCGATGTTCTGGAGCGCCGACATGTGGGGGAAGAGCGCGAAGTTCTGGAAAGCCATGCCGACGCCGCGCTGCTCGGGCGCGACGTCGCCGACGTCCCGGCCGTGGATCAGGATCTCGCCTTCCTCGGGGTCGATCACGCCGGCGATCAAGCGCAGCAGCACGGTCTTGCCGGCGCCAGACGGGCCGAAGAGCACCAGGGTCTCGCCCTCGCCGACCTCCAGCGAGACGCCGTCCAGGACGGTCTCGCTCTTGAAGCGCTTGGTGATGTTGTTGAGCGTCAGCGCGGCCATCCGGGCTAGCCCTTCACCGCGCCGAGCGACAGGCCCTCGACCAGGTAGCGCTGGGCATAGAGCGCGAGCGCCAAGGTCGGGGCGATGGAAAGAATGATGGCAGCCGCCACCTGGCCATACTGGATGCCCGACGCCGTGACGAAGGCCAGCGCGCCCACCGTCACCGGCTGCTTGTCGGCCGAGGCCAGCACCAGGGCAAAGATGAAGTTGTTCCAGGCGAAGATGAAGGCCAAGAGACCGGCAGCCGCGATGCCGGGCGCTGCCAGCGGCAAGGCGATCTTGCGGAAGGTGGACCACCAGGAATGCCCGGCGATGCGGTAGGCATGCTCGATGTCGACCGGCACGTCCTCGAAGTAGCCGCGCACGATCCAGAGGATCAGCGGCAGGCAGATCAATTGATAGACCCAGATCAGGCCGAAGTAGGTGTCGGCCAGGCCGATGTCCTGGAAATAGAGGGTGAGCGGCAGCAGCACCAGCAAGGGCGGCGCGAAGCGGAAGGACAGCAGGGTAAAGGCGATATCCTCCGAGCCGCGGAACTTGTGCCGGGCGAAAGCATAGGCCGCCGGCACGCCCAAGACGAGGGCCAAGGCCACCGAAAGGCTGGAGAGGATGACCGAGTTCCAGAGGTTGTTCAGGAAGTCGATTTCCAGCGTGCCGGCTTGGGTGTCCAGCCGGCCGGTGATGAGGGCCTGATAGTTGGAGATCGTGGGCTCGAAGGCGATGGAGGGCGGAATGGAAAGGATCGTCTCGTTGGTCTGGAAAGACATGAGAAAGATCCAAAAGATCGGGAACATGAAAAAGACCACCACCAGGGTCAGTGCTACCCGCCGCAACCATGTCTCCAGTGCCGAGGTGTGCTCCATGGCTCAGGCCTCTCCGCGCGCGCGCTCGCGCAGGCGCAGCCAGTTCTTGATGAAGATGTTGCTCAAGAAGAAGGTGATGGCCCAGAGGATCACCATCAGCGCCGCCGAGCGGCCGATGTTGGTGGACTGGAAGAAGTTCAGATAGGCCTCGACCTGGAAGACCATCAGGGTATCGCCCGGCCCGCCCTGGGTCATCGCGTAGATGATGTCGAACTGCTGGATGGAGTCCAGCAGGCGGAACAAAGAGGCGGTCAGGATGTAGGGCATCAGCATCGGCAAGGTGATGCGCCAGAAGACGAAGCTGCGCGGCACGCCGTCCAGCGCGGCGGCTTCGAAGGGCTGCTTGGGCAGAGAGCGCAGGCCCGCCAGCAGCAGGATCATGATGAAGGGCGTGTAGACCCAGATGTCGACCAGGATCACCGTCAGAAGCGCAGTGTCGGGCGAGGAGGCCCACTTGAAGTCGGTCAAGCCGATCAAGGAGGCAGCGTAGCTCAAGATGCCGAAGTTCGGATTGGTCATCAGCTTCCACATCAAGGCGGCCAAGGCCGGGGCCGTCATCAGCGGCATCAGCAGCATGATGGAGACGAAGTTGTTGAGCCGCGTCGGCTTTTGCAGCAAAAGCGCGATCGCCAGACCCAGGACCAGTTCCAGGCCCACCGTCAGAAAGGCATAGGTCAGGCTGACCTTCAGCGTGTTCCAGAAGGTGGGATCGCTCATGAAGTTCAGATAGTTCTCGCCCCAGTTCATCTTCTGCGCCCAGGGCTGGGACAGGCGGAACCTTTGCAGCGAGTAATAGACCGCCGTGCCGAAGGGGATGAGGATCCCGATGCAGACCAGCAGCGCCGGCAGGCTCAAGAGATAGGGCAGCCAGCGCCGCCCGACGCGGAACCGGCGTTTCGGCGCAGAAAGATCGCTAGCCGCGGACATGGCGGTCCCACTCTATCCAGTGACGGGCAGCGGCGGCCCGCCCGAAAGGGGCGAGCCGCCAGGGCCGGGGTCTAGCCCAGACCCGCATCCTTCAGCTGACGGTCGAGGCTCTCGGCCAGCTGGTCAAGCCCTTCGTCCACCGGCACCTGGTTGGCGACCATCTTCTGCAATGTCGCCGCCCACTCGGTGGTGAGGTCGAAGAACAGCGGCTGGGCGGTGAAGTAGATCTTCGCGCCCGGGGCCGAGACGTCATGCTGCTCCAGGTAGCCCGGATAGGAATTCTTGATCCGGTCGCGGAAGTCAGCGTTGTCCCAGACCGACTGGCGCACCGGATTGACGAAGTCCATCGTCGTGGCGCCGAAAGTGCCGTGATCGGCGCCGCTGGTCCACTGCAGGAAATACCAGGCCGGGTCCTTGTTCTCCGAGAACTCGGACATGGAAAGCGACCAGATCCAGACGTTGGGCGTCGGCGCCTTGGCGGCCGGGTTGGCGGCGAAGGGCGCGTAGCCCAGGCGGCCCGCCTGCTTGTTGTCGCCGCCGTTCATGAAGTAGCCCAGGATGTCGGCATCGAAGATCATCGCCGACGCTCCGGCGCCGAGATCGGTGCCGACCTGATACCAGGTGTAGGTCGACCAGTCGCGCGGGCCGGAATCCTGGATCATCTTCACCCACTGCTTGTGGAAGGCCTTGGAGCCCGCCGTGTTCATCGCCGCCGAGAGCTTGCCGTCGGCGGAGACGTTCAGGTCCTTCTCGCCGAAGTTGGCATAGCCCGATAGGAAGCCCGGATGGATCGTCGCCCAGGAGCGCGAGCCGCGCACGCCGACGCCGTAGGCGCCTTCGATGTCCTTGGTGAGCTTGGCCGCCGTCTCCAGCATTTCGTCCATGTTGCCTGGCGGGGCGACGCCGGCCTTCTCGAACATGTCGCGGTTGTAGGAGATGTTGTTGAGCTCGTAGCCCCAGGGGATGCACCACTGCTTGGCGTCTGCGGAGCCCAGCGCGCCACCCGGCTTGCCGTTCCAGGCGGTGGATGCGCGCAGGCCCGGCAGCATATCCTCCCAGTTGTAGTGCGGGTTGGTCTTGTCCGAGTCCTTGATCCAGTCGTTCAGATCGGTGATCCAGCCGGCCGGGCCATAGGTCCAGGTCATGTAGGCGCCGGTCATGAAGGCGTCGTACTCCGAGGAGCGCGACGAGAGTGCTGCCGTCACCTTGTCGAAGTAGACGTCTTCCGGGAAGACGTCATAGGTGACCTCCATCCCGGTCATGTCCTTGAAGGTCTGGAGGTTGGCGACCATGGCATCGGTGTAGGGATGCTTGTTCAAGAGCAGCTTCAGGCTGGTGCCTTCATGCTTCCTCCAGTCGAAGTCGGCGGCGAGGGCTTCGGACGAGGCCATGGTAATCAGGGTGCTGGCGGTCGCCGCGGTCACCCCCATGGCGCCGAGCCCGTGCAAGAGGCTGCGGCGGCTGAGCTTGCCGGCCATAAAGGCGGCAACCAGATCCTTTTCCTTTTCGTACATCTCTAGCTCCTCCCCAGTTGTGCTGCCCGCCTTGTCCCTAGTCTGGACGGCGTCGGCCGTTACCCAGTCCGTTCGACGAGGCCGCGAGCCGAAGCCTCATCGGTGATCAATCCGGTTATGAAACCGCTCTTCAGTGCCGCTGTCAGGGCGCCGAGCTTGACGCTGCCGCCGGCGACCGCGACGACCTCGCGCCCCTTGAGGGAGGCAAGATCGGGTGCCATGGCGCGGCCGTCATAGGGTGTCGAGAGCAGCTTTCCCTCGGCGTCGACGAACTGCCCCAGCACCTCCGCGCGCGCGCCCAGCAAGACCAAGGCCTCGAGGTCGCTCTTCCGCTCCAGCGTGTCGGCTTGCCCCAGCCTGCCTCCGGTATCGATTGCGCCGATGCCGACCAGGCAGAGTGTCGCCTCCTCGATCATCCGGAAGATTCCGCCCACGCCGGTCTGGTTGACCAGGACCTGCTTGTCTTGGGCGCTGTTGGCGAACAGCGGGGCAGGGATCATGTAGGCCTCGGCCCCGCACTTGTCGGACAGCCGATGGATCACGTCGTAGGGATTGGCTGCGTATTTGCGGGTCAGGCCGCCCAAGAGCGATACGAAGCGCGTGCCTTCCGCCTTGACCGCCGGCAGCATGTTCACCAGCGATGCCAGCGTACGCCCGTGACCGATCCCGATCAGGCCGTGTTTTTGCTCCTGCAGCACCCGGGTCAGGTAGTTGGCGCCGCAAAGGCCCAAGGTCTGCAAGGGCAGCGGCGCTGCCTCTCCGATGTCCGGTGCCACCAGGCAAAGGCTCAGGCCGAACTCTTGGGCGATCCGGTCTTCCAGCTGAACGCAGCTCTCGACCTTAACGTCGACGAAGACCCTGACCAAGCCTTGGCGCGAGGCCCGGGCGATCATCCGATGCGTGGTGGTCGTCGGCAGGCTGAAGCGCTTGGCGATCTCGCTCTGCTTCAGTCCGCCCGCGAAATAGAGCCAAGCGGCTCGCGCGGCGAGCTCGTCGTCGTTCAGCGCGGATAGGGAGGCTTCCAGACCGGACAAGCGGCTCTCCTATGGCTGGAATTAATTTCTCCAAGCGCATTTTTTTCCACAAGGAGGATGCTGTCAAGGGCGAAGGTGCGTGGCCGCCCTAGTGTCGCGCCAGGGGCAGTCCGCGAATTGCGCCGGCGTCAGGAGGGGCAGCGCACGTAGGAGAGGATCAATTCGGTGACATGCTGGCGTCGCTCGTCGAGCCAGCTCGCATCGGCAAGGTCTCGCCCGTAGGTCGCCGACAGGGTGTAGCGGTTCGAGAGGTGCAGATAGCTGAGCGAGAGAATCGATATATAGAGTTGAAAGGCGTCCAGGCCTTCACGCAGGACCTTGGCGCGCACGCCGCGCTCCAAGATTTCTTCGATCGTCTCGATCAGGTCCATGGCGGCATTCGCCAGCGGGGAGATCTTCTTGATGAAGCGGCCGCGCTGCGTGTTCTCGACCCCTGCGATATAGACGAAGTCGGGGTTGTTGCGCATATGGTCGAAGGTGAACTGGACCAGGCGCCGGATCGCCTCCAGCGGCTCCAGCTCGCTGAGGCTAAGCTTGCGCTCTTCTTCGCGGATACGCGAATAGACCCGCTGAACGCAGGCGGTATAGAGGTCCTGCTTGCCGCCGAAGTAGTGGTAGAGCATGCGGATGTTGCATTTCGCCCGCTTGGCGATGTCTTCGGTGCGGGCGCCGCCGTAACCCTTGGCGCCGAACTCGGCCATGCCCGCCTGCAAGATACGCTCCTTGGTCGCTGCAGCGTCGCGCTTGATCTTGGGTTTGGCGTCTTGAGGCGGCATCTCGTTTGAGCGTTTCTTGCTCTAAGGCTTGGTCAGGCTGGGCAGCAGGGTCACGATCTCCGGAAACAACATCAGAAGCGCCACCAATACAATCTGGATGATGACGATCGGCAAGGCCGCGCGATAGATCTCCGATATCCTCAAGTGCTGCTGCACGCCCTTCATCACGAAGAGCAGGACGCCGAAGGGCGGGGTGATGCCGGCCAGTTCCAGCTGCACCAAGATCAGGATCGAGAACCAGATGGGGTCGAGGCCCAGGGCCTGGACGATCGGCATGAAGACGGGAATCGACACCAGCATGATCGAGATGGTGTCGATGAAGCAGCCCAGCAGCAGTACGATGAGCTGCATGATCAACACCATGATGATCGGCGCCAGGTCCAGCTCGCTCACCGTCGAGACTAGGGCAGAGGTGGCACCCGTCGCCGCGAGCAGTTGGCTGAAGCCTGTCGAGCCCACGATCACCAGCAGCATCATGGCCGTCGTCGTCACCGATGCCATCAGAGAGCTGCGCACTGCCTGCCAGGTCAGGCGGCCATAGCAGGCCGCCAGCGCCAAGGTCGCCATGACGCCCATCGCTGCCGACTCCGACGGTGTCGCGATGCCCAGGAAGATGAAGCCCGTCACCACGACGATCAGGCTCAAGAGCGGCGCGACCGTCAGCAGCGCGTAGAGCTTCTGCCCGAGGCTGGTCGGCGGGGCGTCATAGGGGGGCGCGAGTTCGGGCTGCAAGGTTGCGCGCAGGGCAAAGTAGCCGAAGTACATGACCGCCAGGAGAATGCCCGGCAGGATGCCGGCGATCAGCAGTTCGGCGATGGAGACCTTGGCAAGCGCGCCCAAGAGAACGCCGAGCGCGCTCGGCGGGATCAGCACGGCCAGGCCGCCGCCGGCGAGGATGGAGCTCACCGACATCGCCGGCTTGTAGCCGCGCTTGGTCATCTCCGGCACCAGGGTCGATCCGAGGACGGCGACCGATGCCATGCTGGCACCGCTCAGCGCCCCGAAGAGGGTCCCGCCGCCGACGGACGAAAGAGAGAGGCGCCCGGGGACGCGGCCGACCCAGTGGTCGACGGCCTCCACCGTCTTGTTGGCAAGCCCCGTCCGCATCAAGAGGTCGCCCATCAAGATGAAGAGCGGGATGGGTATCAGCGCGAACTGGCCGATGGAGGAGAAGGAGCTGGTCGCCAGCAACGACAGGGATCCGGCGCCACCCAGGAAGAAGTAGAGGCCGACGATGTTGAGCGTCAAAAAGCCGAAGGCGACCGGCATGCCGCTCAGCATCATCAGCAGCAAGAGGCCGAAGAAGAAGGCCAGGTCCTGGACCCATTCAGGTCCCACTAGCCCGCATCCTTCTCTGCGTCGGCCGCGGGGGCTTGCTGGTCGGCCGAGGCCCTGGTGCGCAGCAGGGCTTCCGGATCGGCCGACCTGAGGTAGAGGCCGAGCCTGAAGGCGAAGACGACGGTGAGCAGAGCACAGCCGATCGGAACGGCCGAATAGGGCCAAACCCGCGGGATGCGCCAAATCCGAGGCATCATCACGCCTCGCTCGTAATACTCGACGGCGGCGATGCCGGTACGCCAGGTCAGAATCGCGCAGACGGCGATCGCGACCAGAGAGACCAGAATGCCGAGGCTGCGCTGCACCGCGGGCGGCAGAACCTCGATCAGGATCTCGATCCGTACGTGGCGGTCGCGCATCAAGACCCAGGGCGCCGCCAGGAAGGTAATCCACACCAGCGCATACTCCGAGAGATCGAAGGCCCAGGGCGAGGCCATGTCGAAGAAGTAGCGCGTAAGCACGTCATAGGTGATCCAGGCACTCATCGCCAGAATCATAAAGGCGGCCAGGGCGGCGAGAGCGGCCGTGAAGCGCTCAAACGCCCGGTACAGGGTCTCGAAGGTCACGCCAATTGGCTCCGTCAGGCAAGCCCTGCTGCCAGGATTGCCGCGCGCCCGGCCAGGCGGCACAGGCGCGCGGCACCCCGTCGGCCGGTTTGCTTGCTTAACCAGCCGCGGCGAAGAGCGGCTTGAGCCGGGCCCCATCTTCCGGCGCAAGCTCCATAATCTTCGCCCAGAGCTTATCTTCCGTCAGCGCGACGAATTCGGCGGACTCGGCCTCGGAGAGGGACACGAACTCGACGCCGGCCTTCGCCATCTCGGCATGCTCGGAATCCCGCTTCTCCTGCGCCCACTTTGCCCCGATGGCATCGGCCGACCGCGAGGCCTCCAGCAGAACATTCTGCAGGGGCTCGGGCAGGTTTCCGAAGGAATTGGGATTGATCAGCGTGGCCGTGCGCAGCTGATAGAAGGTCGGCAGCATGATGTACTTGGCCTGCTCGTAGAACTTGAAGTCCAGCAAGCCGATGTCGGGCCAACCCAGCCCGTCCACCAGGCCGCGCTCCATCGCGGTGTAGGCTTCGGCCGGCGAGGTGGTCACCGGCGTCGCGCCCAGGGCCTGCAGGATCGGATCGTAGAGCGGGATCGAGCGGATCTTCTTGCCCTTGAAGTAGGAGAGCTCCTCCGGCCGACCGCGGACCTCGAAGACATAGCCGACCCCGCTCAAGGGCACGCCGATCATCATGGCGCCCAGCTCGTTCAGCACCATCGCCTCGTAGGCCTCGAGCGCCCCGGACGCGCGCAACTCGTCGACCGTCGCATTGCCGCTGGCCAGCGAGATCGAAGCGGGTACGGCGCCGGCGAAATAGGAGTTGGCCGAATGGCTCATGTCGAAGACGCCGTTGGCGATCGCCTCCGGCGCGTCGAAGCCGCCGATCACGTCAGAGCCGCCTGCATACTCGATTACCAGCTCGCCGCCGGAAAGCCGGTCAACCTCTGCGGCGAGGAAGTCGTAGGGCTTGCCCCAGACGGTGTTGCGGTTGATGAAGGCGATGTAGGTCAGCTTGTGCTTGCCGGCAGCAAAGGCCGGCGCCTTGCCGCCTAGGAAGAGGGCACCGGTCGCGGCACCCGCAGAGGCCAGCAGTGTCCGGCGCGAAAGCGCGGAGGTCGTCTCCTTGATCTTGGTCGTCATGTCGTTCTCCCTGTTCGCTGCTTGGTTGGTTCGGACTAGTCGGGCGACCCGGTGGCGGCTGCGGCCGCCATGGCCGCCATTACGCGCTCGGGCGTTGCTGGTATGTCTTGCACCCGCGCGCCGGTCGCATTGGCGATTGCATTGATGATGGCGGGTATCGGTGAGATGCCGGGATGCTCGGCCATGCTCTTGGCGCCGAAGGGGCCGCGCTCCAGCGGCTCTTCGACATAGAGCCGCGTCACCGTGGGAGGGATGACCTTGGTCGACGGCAGGCCGTAGCCCTCGAGGGTCGCCGGATTGTCGGGGTGAAAGCGCTCGCTCAAGGCAAAGCCTATGCCGAAGGCGATCGCGCCGTCGATCTGGCCGTCGACGGCCAGCGGATTGACCCTGACGCCCGGGTCGGTGACGTTCACGTGGTTCAAGAGCCGAACCTGCCCGGTCTCGCTGTTGACGTCCAGCTCGATGAGCCCGGCGTTGTAGCCATAGAGGATCGTCGGTGCCTCGCCGCTCCAGTCGACTTCAGCTTCCGACAGGCTGGATTGCCCGGTTCTGTCGAAGTGCCGCGCGATCTCGGTCAGGCTGACGAAGGCGTCGGGCGCTTCGGCCAGGAACACCCGGTCGCCGGCGACGGTCAGCTTCGAGGCCTGGCTTTGCAGCAACTCGGCGCCCGCTTCCAGGACCTTGCCGCGCAGCTTTTCGGCGGCCATCTGCACCGCCTTGCCGGTGCCCACGGTGGAAATGGAGCTGAAGGTCGGGACAGGGTAGGGGGCCTTTTCGGTGTCGCCCAAAGTGATGCGCAGCTCGGACAGAGAGACACCGACGGCGTCGGCAGCGATCTGAGCGAACTGTGTTGATGGTCCTTGCCCTTGCTCGACCGTTCCGGCCATCACATGAATCTTTCCCGCGTCGTCCAATTCGCAGCCGGCGGAGATCACCTGCTTGAAGTAGCCGATGTTACGCCACCCTGCTCCCATGCCGAGGCCGGGCTTCCAGGGTTCCTGGGCCTCGGCCCGCCGCTTCTCGAGGCGGCTGCGCGCTGCCTCGTAGTGGGGGCGCAGGATCTCCAACTCCTTCGCCATGGTGACATGATCCGTCAGCACCTGTCCAAAGTGGGTCTTTGCGCCCGGCCGGATGGCGTTCGTCAGGCGCACTTCCATGGGATCGAGGCCCAAGGCCTCGGCGACGAGGTCCACTTGGCTTTCGTAGGCGAGCGGAAGGTAGTTGGCATTGGTGCCGCGCAGAGGCACGTAGCGCGGCCCGTTTGTGAGCACGTCCCACGCCCGGGCGCGCACATTCTCGATCTCATAAGGGCCGGTGGCGTGTGACAGCAAGGCACCCAGGGTCTCGTAGAAGCAAAGCTCGACCCCTTGGGTGGTCTTGTCGATGAGGAAGGGCGCCCAGCTTCCGGCCCCGTGCAGAACCTCCAGGTCGATGGCGACGATCCGTCCGTCCTTGGTCGCGCCCGTGCGGTAGCGGATGTCGACCGAGGGCGCCTTGCAGGAGCCGAGGATGGACTCCGCCCGGCTGAAGACCATACGCACCGGCCGGCCCGTCTTCTTGGCCATGAGGCCGGCGGCGACGGCGATCAAGGTGTCGCCGCGGGTGCCGAAGTTACCGCCCATCGCCGGGCAGACGATACGCACGTCCTCCTGCTGCATCGCCAGATTGTTGGCGATCGACTGCGTGCCCTGCACGAAGGCGTGATAGAGGCCGCTGCGAACGATCAGCTTGCCCTCGGCCTCGTAGGCCAGCGCCGATTCCGGTTCCATCGCCGCGTGCTCGCGCACCGGAACGCGGTAGTCCCGCTCGATGACGACATCGGCCTTGGCGAAGCCGGCTTCGATGTCGCCGCAAGCCACCTCTTGCGGCGGCGAGAGGCGCGGGGAGTGATCGTAGAGCGGCTCTGCGTCCGCCCGTGCCGCGTCGGCGATCTCGACGGCGTGGGGCAGGACCTCCACCTCGACCTTGATCCGCGTCAAGGCTTCTTCGGCCACCGCTTCGGAGACGGCTGCCACGCCAGCCAGCGCCTCGCCCTTGAACCTGATGCGATCGCGCGGAAAGACGTAGACCTGCGGCTGGCAGTTGGGAAGGAAGGGCGTACCCGGCACGTCGTCGGCAGTGATCACCGCTACGACGCCCTCCATGGCCAGGGCGTCGCTGACGTCGATGGAGAGGATCCGAGCATGGTGATGCTCCGCGCGCAGCAGCTTGCCGTACAGCATGCCCTCCATCTTCAAGTCGGCGCCGTACTTGGCCTTGCCGATCACCGTGGCCGGGCTGTCCAGGCGCGCGACGCTGACGCCGACGGCGTGGCCGTTGGCTTTCTCCGGGCCGACGGCGGCGCGGTCCTGCTCGATGAGCTCGGCGGCGTAGGCGACGGCCTCGATAATCTTGGTATAGCCGGTGCAGCGGCAGAGATTCTTGGAGAGCCCCTTGACGATGTCTTCCCGACTAGGGTTGGGCTTGCCGCGCAGCAGGGTGTGGGCCTTCATGATCATGCCGGGGATGCAGAAGCCGCACTGAGTGGCCCCCTTCTCCAGAAAGGCCTGCTGCAGGGGGTGCAGGATCGAGATGTCCTGGCCGGGCTCGATGTCGCCTGCTTCGGGCGCCAGGCCCTCGATGGTGACGACCTCCTTGCCGGCGGCGCGCGGCAAGGGCAGCAGGCAGGACTTGGTGGGCTTGCCATTCATCATGACGATGCAGCTGCCGCACTCGCCATTGTCGCAGGCCTTCTTGGCGCCGGTCAGGTCCAGCTGTTCGCGCAGCGCGTCCAGAAGGGTCGAGGCGCCCAGCGCCTCGACTGCCGTCTCTTCACCATTCACCGTCATTGAAATCTGGGTGTGCCCTTGGGCAGGCATAGGCCAACTCCACCGCTTTCGCTTCGCGCCGCTCGGTCAGCGCGTTTGCTAAGTAAGTAATTACTTATATGCGGAGTTTGTCAAGACCAATTTTGGGTGTATGGCCGGTCTGGGGGCGAGCGGGTTAGGATGGAGCGCCCAACGTCAGAGTTTGGTCCGCATCGTAGACAGGCCTATAACATGCGGGCGGGACCGGGAACGCGGATTTGGCTCCGAGGCCCGAAGCAAGAAGGGGGGTGCTATGTCGGTGTCCGGGTTTGTGCAGGGCGTGCGGAGAGCAGCAGGAACAGCCTTGCTGGCCATGGTCGTGATCCTTGGAGCGCTGGCGCAGGGACGGCCGGCCGACGCCCAGAACAAGCTCCTGTCCGAGGCCGTCGAGTTCACCGGCTTGGTCTTGTATCTGGAAAGCGGCGTGCCCGGCCTGATCATCGGTGCCACGCATGGCGGCGAGACCGCGGTGTTCGGCTTCGGCAAGCTCTCCGAGGAGTCCGAGGCCGCTCCGGACGGCGATACGATCTTCCGCATCGGCTCGCTGACCAAGGCCTTCACCGGCCAGGTGCTGGCCAGCATGGTGGCCGACGGCACGCTGGGCTTTGCGGATCCGCTGCAGGATCATCTGGGCTGGGGCATCGATGTCCCTGGGCGCGACGGCCATGCCATTCGCCTGATCGACCTGGCGACCCATAGCTCCGGCCTGCCGCGCGAGGTCGAGCGCGAGCAGGGTCCGCCGGACGATCCCTTCCGGACGCTCACGGCCGCGGCCTATGCCGCCGCCCTGGCCCAGGATCCGCTGATGTTCGCCCCGGGGACTGGTGCCTTCTACTCCAATTTCGCCTTCGATGTGCTGTCGGCAGCGCTGGCTCATGCCGGCGGTCGGCCCTACGGCGAACTGCTGCGCGAGCGGGTGCTTGACCCTGCTGGCATGACCGACACCCTGCTGGAGCTCCGGCCCGGCGACGAAGAGCGATTGCTGCAGGGGCACAACTTCGACGGCAGCCCGCTGCCGGACGTGCCGGCCACGCCGATCATGGCCGGGGCCAGTTCCCTCTACTCCACCGGCAACGACATTCTGCGCTGGCTTGCCTGGCACCTGGATCGCTTCGCCGCCGAGGGTGCCGAAACGCGGTTGCTGGATCATGCCGCCTATCTGCAGCGCGATGGTCTGAGCCCGGTCTATGGCCTCGACGAATCCGGTCATATGGACGCCATGGGTCTGGGCTGGGTGATCATGATGCCGGACGGAGACCGCCCGCTCATTCTGCAAAAGGCCGGCGGCCTGCAGGGCATCTTCACCTATGCGGCCTTCTCGCCGACGCGCGGCATCGGCGCCTTCGTCGTCATCAGCGAGTTCGATTTCGCGACGGCCATGAACATGGCCACGGTCGTCAACGACCTGATCGCCACCTTGGCCCCGAGGTGACGTCGAACGAGGGTCCTGTGGCCGTTTGGCGATGCTCTGAGACGCGAGACGGCGTCCGTGCAATGCGCGTTAAAAATGACATCTAAAGGTAGTTGGCATAAAGTGCCCCCTGGCCAGGATGGATCGTATGGCGCGTTTGGAATTGAGGCTGCTGGGTGGCTTGGAGGCCCGTCTCGAGGGGCAGGCGCTGGAGTTCCCAACGCGCCACAGTGCCTTGCTGCTGGCCTATCTCGCCCTGGCGCCGGACAAGAGCCATAGCCGGGAGACGCTCGCGGCACTGCTGTGGGGCGACCGGGCCGAAGAGCAGGCTCGAGGCTCCCTGCGCCAGACAACCTACCTCTTGCGTCAGCTGCTCAAGAGCCTGGAGCCGACGCCGTTGGAAGGGGACGTCAAATCCCTGCGCCTGCGGGGCGAGGTGCTGTGGTGCGATGCCGCGGCGTTCAAGCAGGCCATAAAGGGCGATGGCGCGGCACTTGAGGAAGCGTTCGAGCTCTATCGGGGCGACCTGCTGGCGACCTGTGGTGCTGCCGACCCGGATTTTGAATCTTGGCTCTTGATGGAGCGGGAAGCCTACCGAAGGTTGGCCATTGAAGGCTTTCTGCGTCTGGCCACAGCTCAGCGCGCTTGCCGCAACTTTCCGGCGATGGAGGCCACGGCCCGCAAGCTTATCGCGATCGACCGCTTCGACGAGGCCGGCTATCGGGCTCTCATGACGGCGATCGCCCTGCAGGATCAGCGCAACGCCGCGCTCACCCTCTACCAAGACCTTTGCGATTTGCTCAAACGCGAGCTCAACGTGGAGCCCCGGCCCGAAACCACCGGGCTCGCTGCGGCGATCCGTGACGGCGAGGCCTTGGTTTCGAGCGATCCCGCCGGGGGAGTGGGCGATCAAAGGGAGGTGCGTGAGACGGAGGTCGAGCCCCCGGTGGTCACGAGCGCGTCCGCGCCCTCGAACTTTTCCGACGACCGCAGCCACGACAACGAACCGTCTCTTCTCCACTCTCCGGGGCCCGCGGCTGCCAGTGCAGCGGAGGCATCCCACAGTGGACCAGATGCCGACACCTCCGCGTCCGCGGAACGCAATCCTGAGCAAGAGATCGCCGGCACCGCCAGACCGGCAGATCGGCCACGGCGCCGGGCTTGGGTCGTGGCGGCAGGAATGGCTGCAGCGCTGATCCTTACCCTGGGCGTGGTCTACTGGGGCCTGGAAATGTCGTCCCGCGAGGCGCCGGCATCGCTCGAGCGTATGGCCTTTCCCCTGCCGGACAAGCCGTCGATCGCGGTCTTGCCGTTCGACGACCTCAGCCCGGACTCCAGCCCCGAGTTCCTTGCCGACGCGATCACCAATGACATCATAACCGATCTGTCTCGGTTCCGGGATTTCGTCGTCATCGCCAGCAACTCAACCTTCGCTTACAAGGGAAGAGCGGTGAAGGTGCAACAGGTCGCCGAGGAACTGGGCGTACGCTACGTCATCGAAGGCAGCCTGCAGACGGCCGGTGACAAGGTCCGATTGAACGTTCAACTTATCGACGCGCTTACCGGAAAGCATCTCTGGGCGGAGCGCTATTCACTCGTGATTGCCGATGTCTTCACGTTGCAGGACGAGATCACCGAGAAGGTTGTGGGCACCCTGGGCGGCCTTGACGGCCGGATTGCCGACGCGATTCTCGGGGCGGCCAGGAGTAAGGGAACACATGACCTGACGGCCTACGAATACTTGGTGCTGGCCACAGAGACGAGATATCAGTTCACGGCCGAAGGAAACGTCAAAGCCGGCGAACTTTGCCAGAAATCGATCGACCGTGATCCCAGCTTTTCCCGCGCTTACGTCTGTCTGGCCTTCGTGCATTACCTGGACTGGATCTATGGCTGGTCAAAGGACCCGGACCTCTCCATGAAACAGGGGTTCGATGCGGCCAGGAAGGCCGTAGCGCTCGACGACACGGAGGCGGAGGCGCACTGGGTGCTGGCGGATATGTTCTGGATATCCGAACAACCGGAACAGGCAATCGCATCATACGCCAGGGCAATGGAACTCAACCCCAACAACGCCGATGTTCTCGCGGAATGGGGTTGGAACATGGTCTTCCTGACGGGTGAAGCAGACAAGGCGGTGGCGAACATCAAGCGGGCTATGCGTCTCAATCCGCACCATTCCGATTGGTACGAGCAAGGTCTGGGCCTAGCCGCCTATGCGGCGCGGCGATACGAGGAAGCCGTCGCGGCGCTGGAGAAAGTGACCTACCACGCGATCGACAGCCGGGCTGCCTTCGCCGCGAGCTACGCGCAGCTTGGCCGTATGGAGGAAGCCCGACAACAGCTGGCGGAGATCTTGAAGCTGCAGCCGGACTTCTCGATCAGTGGCTGGATCGAGAAGAACAGGTTCCAGCTCCCCGAAATGGCGCAGCACTTCCGTGACGGCCTGGAGAAGGCAGGATTGCCGGACAGGAGCGAATAGAAGGTAAGAGCCCTTAGGGGACGTGGGCCGACGCTAGGGCTGGTCAAGTCGGGTTGCGCGCCAGGTCTAACAGACGGTCGGTGCGATTGGCGCACGGCCAACCGCCAGCTGACGATCCGGTTGCAGAGTTGGGTGGTCTCCGCCACGATCGACGGCCCGGGCGGTATTCACATGGGGAATCCTGGTTGAGGAGAGAACTCATGGCGCAGCACTTCAAGGACATGCGGGACTTCATCAATGCTTTGACAGAGATTGGCGAAATACAGCCCATCGACCAATCAGTTGATTGGTACCTTGAAATGGGAGCTATTATTCGACATTCCTATGATCTTAAGGCGCCCGCGCCGCTCTTTAATCGGATTAAGGGTGTAGAGCCCGGTTTTAGGGCGCTGGGGGCAGCCTTTGGCACCAGCGCCGCCCACGATCACTTTTTGGCGCGCAGCGCCTTGGCATTGGGCCTCGCTCCCAATACATCAACTCAAGACATTGTCACTGCACTGGCCGGTTTTTTCAGTAATCAAGAGCGTATTCCTCCAAAGGTGGTGGAAACGGGTCCGTGCAAACAAAATATTATACTAGGCAATGACATAGATATCGAGCGCTTTCCGATTCCCTACATTCATGATCAAGATGGCGGGCGCTATTTCAACACCCTGGGCGCGGTGGTTGCACAGACGCCCGATGGGCAATGGACGAACTGGGGGAATTGCCCGCGTGATGCATGTGTCCAAAACGCAATTGGTACCGAGCATCGGGCCTTCCAAAGACACCGCCAAGATCTTCGCCATGTGGCAGGCATTGGGCAAAGACATGCCGATCGCGATTTTTCAAGGTGGGCCACCGGTGATCCCCTTTGCGTCAGGGGGGTCACTTGGTGCCGGCGTGAGTGAGGCCGATGTGGTTGGCGGGTTTCTGGGTGAACCCATCGACGTGGTCGAATGTGAATCGCATGGCTTGTGTGTGCCAGCCACCTCGGAAATCGTCGTAGAAGGCTTTTTGTCGGTCACAGACAGGGCGATGGAAGGACCCATGGGCGAATACTCAGGCAATCTCTGCCCAACCAGTCACGGCATGAAACCTGTCATGAATATTTCTGCGATTACCTATCGTGATCAACCGATTCTGCCGGTTGTAGCCGCGGGCTTTCCCATTGAAGAAAATAGTACGGTTTGGGGCTTGGGTATTTCCGGGCGCCTTCTTGATCAAATGAAGCAAGCGAACTTTCCGGTGAGTGGCTGTTTTCTTTTGTTCGAAGCCGCTTGTCATTTGCTGGTAGTCACGGTCTCCAAAGACTATATTTGGCATGAAAAGCAGGACGGTGAATATTCCGTCAGCGATCTCATTTATCAGCTGCGCAAAGTCGTCTTCAATAAAGAGCCTGGAAGCTGGATACCCCGTATTGTCCTGGTGGCCGACGATATCAATCCTGCCAACATCAATGAAGTGTTATGGGCCGTTGCAACCCGTTGTCGCCCGGATCAACAACTGCTGTTTCCCGATGAAAAGTGTGGGCAACCACTCATCTCTTACCTCAGTGACGGGGAGCGGAAAAGCGGCCGCATTACCAAAACCATATTGAACTGCCTGCGCCCCGACTACATGGAAGAGGCGGAGATTCCTATTCCATCACGATTCAAGAATACCTGGCCTGCCGACATTCAGCATAGAGTTTTGGAGAACTGGAAGAGTTATGGCTATTGAGGGGGGCCCGCTGGAGCATCCGGAATTCGTTGGTTTCCCTATCGTCTTCGACGCGTCCGAGGAACCGACTCTTGTAAGCCCCACGAGCGTGGCGTGGACGCGGTGGAATAGGTCTTGACCACCAGGCCGCAGGGACGGCGGTCGTCAAGGCCCTTTAAGGGACACGAAACGGCGGTGTAGACTTGTCACGCCTGGATGCGCGGGGCGTGACCGGGTTTGGAATGTCTCCAATGAGCGACCATATGAACGGTCAGGATGGAAGCGGCACGGAGAGATCGGCAGATCCCAGCGAGCTTAGGCCCCATCGTGTGCAGTTGGCAGGGCTATCCGGGTCAGACGGCAGGAAAGCCTGCGAGGCAAACCGCACCGGGGAGCAGTCTGCGCTTGACCACGCTCGCTAATTCAGTAAATACTTACTTCATAACGACCCCTCTGCAAGGCATCGGACCGAGGAGCGAGAAGCGGTGAACGTCAGCGAGAAGACAATGGCCCAAACCGAGCGGCCACCCGCCGAAACCCATTCGGTCGTGGTCAGGTTCGCCGGGGATTCCGGCGACGGCATGCAGCTGGCCGGCTCCCAGGTCGCGCTCTCCTCGGCGCTGATGGGCAACGACATCGCCACCTTTCCGGACTATCCCGCAGAGATCCGAGCGCCGAAGGGCACGCCGGCGGGGGTCAGCGGCTTCCAGGTGCACTTTGCCTCGCGCACGGTGATGACGCCGGGCGATCGGGCCGATGTGCTGGTGGCGATGAATCCGGCAGCGCTCAAGGCCGACCTCAGGATCTTGAAACCGCATGGCACTTTGGTGGTCGACGTCGATGCCTTCGATGCCAAGGGGTTGCGGCTGGCGAAGTACGACGAGAACCCGCTGGAGGGCGATGGCCTCGCCGACTATCAAGTGGTGGAGGCGCCGATCACCTCTCTCACCCGCAACGCCGTCGCGGAAAGCGGGGTCGGGCACAAGGACGCCACGCGCTGCCGCAACTTCTTTGCCATGGGTGTGATCTACTGGCTCTACGGCCGCAACCTCGATGCCACCCTGCGCTTCATCGACAACAAGTTCACCGGCGCGATTGCCGAGGCGGACAAGCTGGCGCTCAAGGCCGGCTGGAACTACGGCGAGACCACCGAGGCCTTCGAGCGCAGCTACCAGGTGCCGCCGGCCGCCCAGGCTCCCGGTGTCTATCGCAACGTCACCGGCAACGAGGCCCTGGCACTCGGCATGGTGACGGCGGCACACTTGAGCGGCCGCAACCTCTTCTACGCCGCCTATCCCATCACGCCGGCCAGCGAGATCCTGCATCGCGTCAGCCGCTATCACAAAACTGGCGCCAGGGCCTTTCAGGCCGAAGACGAGATCGCAGCGGTCTGCTCCGCCATCGGTGCTTCTTTCGGCGGGGCCATGGGCGCGACCGGGTCCAGCGGGCCGGGCATCGCGCTCAAGACCGAGGCCTTGGGCCTGGCGACCATGCTGGAGTTGCCGCTTCTGGTGGTCAACGTGCAGCGCGGCGGCCCCAGCACCGGTCTGCCCACCAAGGTTGAGCAGTCTGACCTGCTGCAGGCCGTGATGGGCCGCAGCGGCGAAGCACCCATGCCGGTCTTGGCGCCGTCCGGTCCGTCGGATTGCTTCATGATGGTGATTGAGGCCTGGCGCCTGGCCACCAAGCTCATGACCCCGGTGGTCTTCCTCTCCGACGCCTTCACCGCGAACGGCGCGGAGCCCTGGCTGATTCCGGACATCGGCAAGCTGGAGCCGATCGAGGTCAGCCATCCGCAGGCGGGGGAAGGGGCGACGCACTTCCGGCCCTACGAGAGAGACGAGTGGCTGGCCCGCGCCTGGGCGATTCCCGGCACGCCCGGTCTGACCCACAGGGTCGGCGGCCTGGAGAAGGCCGACGGCAGCGGCGACGTCAGCTACGACCCGGCCAACCATGAGCGCATGGTCCGGTTGCGTGCCCGGAAGGTGGCCAAGGCCGCGGAGCTGGCACCCAAGCCGGAGCTGGCCGGACCGCCATCCGGACCGCTGCTGGTGGTCAGCTGGGGCGGCACTTACGGCGCCTGCCGCGAGGCGGTGATGCTGGCCCAGCAGGAAGGCAAGACGGTCTCGCATTTGCACCTGCGCTGCTTGAACCCCTTGCCGCCGGACCTGGGAGATACCTTGAGAGCCTACGACAAGGTCGTTGTCGCCGAGCTCAACACCGGCCAGCTGCGGCATCTGCTGCGGGCCGAATACCTGATCGACGTCAAGGGTTTGAACAAGATCCGCGGTGAGCCCTTCTGGATCGACAACATCCGCGCGGAGATCGACGCGCTGCTGCGTCGGGAGAACTAGCCCATGAACGCGAAAGGCATGACCGCCGCCGACTTCACCAGCGACCAGGAGGTACGCTGGTGCCCCGGATGCGGCGACTTCGCCATCTTGGCGCAGATGAAAAAGCTGCTGCCGACCCTGGACATCGCGCCCGAGGACATCGTCTTCGTCTCCGGCATCGGCTGCTCCAGCCGCTTTCCCTACTATCTGGAGACCTATGGCCTGCACGGCATCCACGGCCGCGCGCCGGCGATCGCCACCGGCCTGAAGCGCACGCGCCCCGATCTGCAGGTCTGGGTGGTCACCGGCGATGGCGATGCGCTCTCCATCGGCTGCGGACACCTGCTGCATGCGCTGCGCCGCAACGTCGACCTCAAGATCCTGCTGTTCAACAACCGGATCTATGGTTTGACCAAGGGCCAGACCTCGCCGACTTCGCTGCCCGGCCTGGTGACAGGCACCACGCCCCGAGGCGCCGCGACCGAGCCGCTCCATGCCCTGGCGCTCGCCTTTGCCAGCGAGGCGACCTTCATCGCCCGCTCGGTCGACACCAACGCCAAGCACCTGAGCGAGGTCTTGCGCCGGGCGGCCGCCCACAAGGGCTCCGCCTTCGTCGAGATCTACCAGAACTGCCACATCTACAACGATGGCACCTTCGACTACGCCAAGGACCCGGCCATCCGCGACGAGCATCTCGTCGTCTTGGAGCACGGCAAGCCGCTCATCTTCGGCAAGGAGCGTGACAAGGGCATCCGGCTGAACGGCGTGAACCTCGAGGTCGTCTCGCTGGGCAACGGGGTGGCGGAGTCCGACTTACTGGTCCACGACGAGGCGGCCCAATCCATGACCGTCGGTCAGATGCTGGGCGCCATGACCCATCCCACCATGCCGGAGGCGATCGGCGTGCTGCGCTCGGTCGAGAAACCGACACACAACGAGCTGATGGCCGACGCGGATCCGGACCCCAAGGCGCGCGAAGCGGCGCTAAGCAATCTGCTGCAGTCGGGCGAGACCTGGAGCGTTCCTTAGTGTTCGAGGACACAATTTGCCTGATCTGCGAGAAGTAGGTTTCGCTGAGCATCGGCCACTAGGTTTACCCTGTCACCCTAACGCGTCACCACCTGACCTTGATGTATGGCCCGCGGAGATAGCTAACACCTGTTCGGGGACATGGTTGACACATAGACGAGCGTGGCAGGCAGTGAAACGGAGGCCGCTGGTGATCGCCTGAACGGGTCCGTCGGGCATGCGGAGAGTGATCCTCCGATCGAGGTCGGAGGATGACGGGGAGTGTAACGGCAGCAAGGGCGCCTGCGACCAATGCAGGTTAGAAGGAGCTCTACCTGCGGTTGGCGCAAGGTCGGTTTGAAGACGAGGCCCTGCGCCTCAGCCGTCAAACACGCGCCGATGACGGTTGCCTGCGGGCCAAGACCCACTGACGTCATCCTCTGACCCCGATCGGAGGATCGCCAGCCGCTCGCAGACTCTGCGGTTGTCGATCCCCCTAGTCGACCTTCCGCGCCTAGCTCGGCGCGCTCGTCCAGCCTCGCTTCGCACGCTTGAGTCCCTTCTCGCCAGAGAGGGCCCGGTGATGCTCCTTGCCCCCCATCTACACAACCGTTAGCTTGGCAGGATCACCGCGTAGTTGTACAGTCAAGTCTTTGCGGAGGGTTGGGGCATGGCGTTCATTCCAGGCACCGGGGGACCGGACACGCTGAGCGGGACTGACGAGGTCGACACCATTCTGGGCTTCGGTGCAGACGACACGCTTTACGGCCTGAGTGCCAGCGACAGTCTTTATGGTGGACCGGGGCTTGATACGCTCTACGGTGGAAGTGGGGACGACTCACTGCTCGAAGGCACGGGCGGACGTGACCGGCTCCACGGCGGTGAGGGCGACGACCAATCTCTCTTCGGCGGCTACGCGCCCGACAGGCTCTACGGTGGCGATGGCTTTGACTCACTCTTCTACGGCGGGCCGGGAAGCGACGGCCTCCTCGGCGGCTCTGGCGCGGACGAGTTCTTTTTTGGTGGTGGCAACGACGACAGCCTCAGCGGCGGGAGCTCATTTGACCGGTTCTTCTACGGCGGAGCAGGTGCCGACACGTTGTCCGCCAACGGCGGTGGTGCTGCCAGCTTCTTCGGTGGTTCCGGGGACGACCTCCTATTCGGAGGCTATGGGGATGCCAGTTACTTCTACGGCCAGGACGGCAGGGACAGATTCTTTGGCGAGGGCGGAGATGACAACTTCGTCTTTGGTGGTTCTGGCGGAGACAGGCTCTTCACTGGCGATGGGGCGAACTATGGCATATTCGGTGGCTCCAGCTTAGACAACCTCGTAGGCGGCGATGGGCCCGACTCCTCTTTCTACGGCGGGCCTGAGGCCGATATCCTTCAAGGTTTCGGGGGCTCGGATCGGCGATTCAACGGCGATGGCGGTAGTGACGAGCTGTTGGGCAGTGACGGAAACGACAGAGAGTTTTATGGTGGATCTGGCGCCGACAGCCTCTACGGCGGCACCGGATCGGACAGCAGCTTTTACGGCAGATCTGGCTCCGATGGTCTCCACGGCGGCAGTGAGGCAGACCGCGCCTTCTTTGGCGAAGACGGTAGCGACAGCCTATTTGGTGGCCGCCAGAGTGACGCCAGCTTTTATGGCGGGTCTAGCGCCGACAGCCTCTACGGCGATAATGAGGACGACCACAGCTTCTTTGGTGACTCCGGTTCCGACGAGCTCTTCGGCGGCAAAGGAGACGATAGGGCGTTTTACGGCGGGCGTGGGCAGGACGCCCTTTACGGTGGCAGCGGGAGCGACAGCGGGTTCGAAGGCGACGGCTTTGCCGACAAGCTCTTTGGCGGCAGTGGGCACGATACTGCCTTCTTCGGTCGAAACGGTGACGACAGCCTCTACGGCGGCGATGGCGGGGACAGCGGCCTCCATGGCGGCAACAGCGACGACTTTGTGAGTGGTGAGCGGGGAAGCGACCTGCTTTACGGTGGGGCCGATGAGGACGTCATTGAGGGCGGCGGGGGCGCCGACAGTCTCTTCGGCGGCGATGGCTTCGATATCGGCCTCTTCGGCGGCAAGGGCGATGACTTCCTAAGGGGTCAGGGTGGAAATGACGCCCTTTTCGGCGGGTCGGGCGGTGACGTCATGCGTGGAGATGCAGCACGCGACAGCCTCTTCGGGGGCAGCGGCGACGACCTCTTCAAGGTGGCCCGCCAGGGTGAAATTCAGGACGGTGAGACCTATGACGGCGGCGATGGCAACGACACGCTCCAGCTCGGCGCTGGCGTCACCCTACCGGCGGGTGTAGTGCTGGTCGACATCGAAACCATCATTTACGGGTGAGGCGGGGAGGGTGGCTCATGGGTGCCTTCGCGGCGAAGGTGGGTTTCATCGGGCTCGGCGGCATGGGGCGTGGCTTGGTCAAGAACATGCTGAAGCACGGTGTCGCTGTCACGGTGTTCGATCTAGATAATGAGGCTGTTGCCCACGCCGCGGGTCAGGGCGCTGAGGTGGCAGGATCGGCGGCGGAGGTGGCTTCGGCTGCCGATGTGCTCGGCATCTGCGTCACGACGGCCGAGGTCGTGCAAGACCTGCTGCTCGGCGCGGATGGCGCGCTTGCCAGATTGAAGCCGGGCGCGGTCGTTCTGGACCATACGACAACATCGCCGCCGCACGTGGATCAGATGTACCGGGCTTGTGCCGCGGCCGGCGTGGACTACTGCGAAGCCCCCATGACCCGGACGCCGATGCATGCGGAGAGGGGAGAGGTCAATGTTCTCTATGGCGGCAGCGAAGACCTCTTGGAGCGGCTGCGGCCCTTGTTCGATTGCTATGCCGAGAACGTCTTTCATGTCGGTCCGGCCGGCCACGCGATTCGGCTGAAGCTCATCCATAACTTCATCGCCTTCGCCAACGTCGCCGCCTGGTGCGAAGGCTTTGCCCTGGCCGCCAAGGAAGGGCTCGATATGTCGAAGGTGATCGGCATCATCTCGGCCGCCGGCGGCAAGTCCGGGATGATGGACCTCTACGGGCGCAAGACCTTGGAACGGGACTTCACCCCGCACATGTCGCTCAGCAACGCCGAGAAGGATGTCCGCTACTACGCTCGATGGCTCGAATCAGCAGGCCTTCCCGGTTTCATGGCCGAATCGGTCCATCAGACCTACGCCTTGGCCTCGATCATGGGCTTCGGCGGCGAGGGATGCTCGGCGGTCATCAAGGCCTACGAGCAACTGACCGGTGTCGAGGCCTCCTTGCCAAGCGGGTCGAGCGAGAGCTGATCATAGGTTTCGAAATGAACCAGCTGGAACAGACGACGCTCGGTACCGTCGATATGAACCTGCCGATAGCGCTGTTCGACGGCTCGCCAGGCAGATCCCCACATCAACGCCAAATCCCTGGAGGAAAGCGATCATGATCTTCGATCACCGCACCTACACCTGTCGACCGGGCACCATCAAAAAGCAAATGGCGCTCTACGAGCAACATGGCTTCGCGGCCCAGTGCCGGCACCTCGGCCGACCGCTTCTCTACGGCGCCACCGAAACTGGTGACGTCAACTCCTACGTCCATGTCTGGGTCTATGAGTCGGCTGATGACCGGGCGCGCAAACGCAAGGCGATGCTAGAGGACCCTGACTGGCTGAGCTACCTCGAGATCAGCGCTGAAGCCGGCTATCTCATCAAACAAGAGAACAAGATATTGGTGCCGGCCAGTTTCTTTGAACTGCCGAAAATTTAGAGCGCGAGCCAAAATGTACACTGCAAGATCAATGCACGACAGCACAAGGGCGTCATTCCCGCGAAAGCGCATAGGCGCTGACTTAAGGGGCTAAGACAAGGAGTGTGGTGGAAGCGGCGTCGCATTGGAGGCGTCGTCGGCGAGGAGGATCGAGAAGTTTGCGTGCACAGGATGCCAGTTTGGTGAGGGTATCGGCAAAAGCCACGCCATGGAGGGCTGCGGCGATGATCAGGTGAATGGTTGTCGCCTGGGCACGCCACGCGGAGAAGGGGCGATCGCTATGCTCAGGGGGAAGATTCGGCGAGTTCGGCGCCGAAGTCTTCCGCCAGCAGGGCGACGAGCAGGTGAGCACAGAGCCATGTTCGTGCGAGGTTTGGGTCCTTGGTGGGCACGGAGCGCATTGCCAACAAGCTCTTGATCCGCTTGAAGGCCAGTTCTACCTGCCAGCGCAGGCGATAGAGTGCTAGCAGGTCATCGGCATCGGCCCGGCTGCGGTCGATGCTGGTCACCAGCATGACATAGCCGGCGGCAGCGAAGGCGAGAGGAGAAGGATCGTAGCGCTCGCGTTGTCCCGCCCGGCTCAGGCGCTTGCGTGCCGTCTCGGCGGCCTCGGTCGGCAGCGGCTGGACGATGAGGCGCAGCGGCAGTGGTGGCCACTTTTTGCGGCTCTTGCGCCCGTGGCGGACGAAGACGTCGCCGTCGTATCGGCCATTGTTCTCGGCAGCAGCGAGCACCGCCAGCAAATCCAGGGGCTTGCCGTCACCGTCTTCCAGCTTCAGGGAGCGCGAGCCCATCCGCACCAGGAAGTCGCCGCCGTGATCGACCACGTGACGCAGTCCGTCCGGTCGGGCGAAGCCACGGTCGGCGATCCGCAGCTCACCTGCGGTCACCGCAATCCGCTCCAGGCCCTCGCCCTCGGCGGCGGGTGTCAGCCTCACCTGACCCATCCGGCCGCTCGGCAGGTCGAAACCCGCGTGCAGCCGCCATCCCGGCTTGTCGGAGCCGACAACGCCAACGGTCGAACCGTCCATCAGGCGGATCAGGCGTCCCTGCTTGCCCAGGCTCTCGGCGAGCGGTGCCCGCGCGCGCAGAACCGCCTCCACCAACGTTTCCAGCCAATCGGCACTTTTGCGCAACCGCCGCAGCAGTGCACTGTCGCAAAGCTCGGCGACGCCCGAAATCTCTGCCCACGCCGCAGCCTGGCGCAGCGACAACCCGCCGGGTCCCCAGGCCACGGCCATTCGCAGCAACGCCTCGGCGCTCTTGATCGCCCGCCGGCGCAACAGCGCCCCATGGCTTCGCGCCGTTTCGTCCAGATCGACAAGCCTGGAAAGAGGCGCAATAACCTCTCGCCAGCCATCATTCACTTGCGTCTCATGAGTCATCCACAGGATGAATCACAAAACCCAACTCCTGGGAATCTGGAGGGTTCTGTGAGGTCGCGCTGCGGAGAGCGGTGACGTTGGCGCGTTGCGCGACCTCATTGAAGCCGGATTGAGCGAGCCCGCTGACGCTGGCTCGGGCTTATGGACTTTGTGTCGTTGCGCTTCGTCTTGTTGCGGCGATGGCGATGGGTTCTAGCGCTTTGGTGCTGGCGAAAGCGTGGCAAGGGAGGCGCCGGTGCTGGTGCAGGGCTGACCGCCAAGGGCTTGCCAGCCCTATTGGCGGCCTCGGCGGGCCGTTCGGATGGTGAGGCGGGCGCAGGCCTCCCTCGCCTTGATCGGAGGCGCTGTGGTAGGGCCGTTTGGATCGATCGGAGGAGCGGACTGTGGTCATGAGGTATCAGGCCAGAGCGGCGTCGGCGGCAGTCTGGCGGTGATGCGCAGGGCGCCGCCGCAACAGGGACAGATAGTCGGATCGAAGGCGGTGCGCTCGGGCACAGGTTGAAGGTCTGTGGGCTTTCCGGGCTGTGGCGAGATCTGCGTCAGCAACTGCCTTATGACGACCAGCCGGGCGCGACGGACGCCGTTGGCGAGGAAGCCATAATGGCGGATGCGGTGAAAGCCGTCGGGCAAGCAATGGAGCAGGAAGCGGCGGATGAACTCTTGCGGTGATAGCGTCATCTGCCGGGATGCCTTGGCGTGGCGATAATCGCGCCAACGGAAGGTCACGCCGCTGTCGTCGGCGCGGACCAAGCGGCTGTTGGCGAAGGCGACGCGGTGGGTGTAGCGGCCGAGATAGGCGAGAAGCTGTTCGGGCGATCCGAAGGGCGGCTTGGCGTAGACGACCCAGCGCTTGCGGCGCAGCGGCCGTAGGGCTTCGGCGAAAGACTTGGCGTGAGCCAGCGGCTCGAGGGGCCCGAAGAAGTGCAGGCGCCCGGCCGCATGGGCTCTTTGCAGGCGCTCTAGAAACAGACGGCGGAACAGCCGGGAGAGTACCTGGACCGGCAGGAAGAAACGGCGACGGCAGGCAATCCAGCGTCTGCCGTCGGCGGACAGCACGCCGCCGGGAACGAGGCAGTGGATATGCGGGTGATGGGTCAGCGTCTGTCCCCAGGTATGAAGGATGGCGATGAAACCGAGTTCGCCGCCCAGATGCCGGGGATCGGCAGCGATGGTCTTGAGCGTCGCGGCGACGGCCTCGAAGAGGATTGCATAGATCTGCCGCTTGCTCTGATAGGCCATCGCGGCAAGCTCTGCCGGCATAGTGAAGACGACATGGAAATAGGGCAGAGGCAGCAGGTCGGCCTGGCGCTCGGCGAGCCACTGCTCGCGCGCGGCGCCCTGACACTTCGGGCAATGCCGGTTGCGGCAGGAGTTGTAGGCGATGCGGCTGTGCTGGCAGTTCTCACAGGTCTCGACATGACCGCCGAGCGCTGCTGTCCGGCACAGCTCGATCGCCGCCATGACGCGGCGCTCCACCCGGCCGAGATGGCCGTCGTGGGCCTGGGCGTAGGCAGCACCATGGCGGCGGAAGATATCCGCCACCTCCAAGGCCGGGCGCATGGCGCCGCCTCAGGCTGGCGGTACCACCTCGAGCTTCAGGCGATCGAGCGGGCTCTGCGTCTTGGCGATCGTGGTCGTCGCCACACGCGTGTAGCGCGCCGTCGTCGATAGGCTGTTGTGCCCGAGCAGCACCTGAATGATCCGGATATCGACGCCGCTCTCGAGCAAATGAGTAGCAAAGCTGTGACGCAGCGTGTGCACGCTGACCTTCTTGGTCAGACCCGCTGCCTTCGACGCCGAACGGCAGGCGGCATAAAGCACCTGCACGTCGATCGGCTTGTCGCCGCGCCCGGGAAACAGCCAGTCCGCCGGACGCGCCAGGCGCCAATAGGTCCGCAATATGCCGAGCAGCTGGGGTGAGAGCATGACCGTGCGGTCCTTGGCGCCCTTGCCGTGACGCACCTGGATCACCTTGCGCCTGCTATCGATGTCGGCAACCTTCAGGTTCACCGCCTCCGATGCGCGCAGCCCCGCGGCATAGGCGGTGGTCAGCGCCGTGCGCGCCTTAAGGGACGGCACGGCCTCGAGAAAGCGCACGACCTCGTCTGCACTCAGGATCGTCGGCAGCTTGCGCGGGGTCCGGGCATAGGCAATGCGCTCGGGAATCTCCGCGCGATCAAGCGTCACGCCGTAAAAGAAGCGCAGCGCGCAGACCGTCTGGTTGAGCGACGCCCAGGAGATGCCTTGCGACACTAGATACACCTGATAAGCGCGCACATCCTCCAGACCCAGACGATCCGGCGAACGGCCGAAATAGCGGCTGAACTTCGTCACCGCATGCAGGTAGGATCGCTGGGTTGCCGGCGACAGGTTGCGAAGGGTCATGTCGTCTATCATGCGGCGGCGCAGAGGGCTCACCGCTACCGGGGCGTCGGTCATCGATGGTCTCCTGATCAGGAAGTGGTCTTCAACAACCAAATCTTCCCATCAGGAGGCCCTCCACCAAACACTCCCCTCTCCCGCGTCAGCGGGTTCGTTCAATCCCTTAAGTCAGCGCCTATGCGCGAAAGCGGGAATCTCTATCCGTCGGGAAGTCTTCGTATGGAGACAGATCCCCGCTTCCGTGAGGATGACACGCAAACCACTGAATGACAGGGATTCATTTTGAGCCCGACTCTTGGCGCAAAGGGAGCCGCTCCGACCAGTGTAGAGATGAATGCCGGGTCCGACAAAATCGCACTTGGTGGGGGTGTTTTACCGGCGTCCAGTCACCGCCATAGTGAGCTGAAGCAGACCCGTAGTCTCAAGCCACCAGAGCTGGCGCCTGCCTTACAGGCGCCGGCCGGTCGCACTATCGAAAAGGTGGATCTTGTCCTGCGGGACGCTGAGGCGCGTCAGGCTGCCGGGCGTCACCGGCGCGTGACGCGGGACCGTGGCGACGAAATCCTCGCCGCCGATGGAAAGGTGCAGGTTCTGGTCGGCGCCGGTCTTCTCGGCGAGCATCAGCTTGCCCTCGAACGCGCCGTCTTCGCTCAAGACCAGGTCCGAGGGGCGGACCCCGCAGGTGACCTTGCCTTCGGATAGGCCGTTGGCCTGATCCGACATGACCAGCTTGACACCCGCTGCCCGCAGCACCGGCGCGCCGCCCTCGACGACGATCTCGGCCTCGACGAAGTTCATCGAGGGCGAGCCGATAAAGTCGGCGGCGTACTTGCTGATCGGCTTGTCGTAGAGATCGTCGGGTGTGCCCACCTGCTCGATGTCGCCGGACTTCATCAGCACGATCTTGTCGGCCATGGTCATGGCCTCGATCTGGTCGTGGGTGACGTAGATCGTCGTGGTCTTCAAGCGGTCGTGCAGCTGGCGGATCTCGATACGCATGTGGGCGCGCAGCTTGGCGTCGAGGTTAGAGAGCGGCTCGTCGAAGAGGAAGACCTTGGCGTCGCGCACCATCGCCCGGCCCATCGCGACCCGCTGGCGCTGACCGCCCGAAAGCTCCTTGGGATAGCGGTTCAGATAGTCGGTCATGCTCAGGATTTGGGCGGCTTCCTCCACCCGGCGCTTGATCTCGTCCGGCGGCGTCTTCTTGACCTGCAGCGAGAAGGCGATGTTGTCGAAGACCTTCATCGTCGGATAGAGCGCGTAGTTCTGGAACACCATGGCGATGTTCCGGTCTCTGGGATGAATGTCGTTGACGCGCTCACCGTCGATCAGGATGTCGCCGCGCGTCACCGTCTCCAGCCCCGCCGTCATGCGCAGTAGCGTGGTCTTGCCGCAGCCCGAGGGGCCCAGGAGCACGGTGAACTCATGGTCGGCGATAGAGAGCGAGACATCCCGCATCACCTCGACCGCCCCGAAGCTCTTGGCGACGTTCAGATACTCGACGTTAGCCATCGATCCTCAGTGTTTCCGGCGGATTGAACCGCACTTCTTGCCCGATCACGGATAACAGCAGCTGGCCGGGCGGCGCGTCAACGCCTCCGGCCAGCTGGTTTTCCGCTACTTGCCGACGATCTTGTTGGTCGCCTCGGCGATATCGTCCATCGCTTCCTTGGCCGAGCTGTAGTCGCCGGCGAAGTACTTGCCGAGCCTGACCGGGATGGTGTCGTTCGACAGCTCCGCCCACTCCGGCAGGTCGGGCTCGGAGCCCATGTCATTGGCGATGGTGTAGCGCACCACGTCCAGGTGACGGGTCGTGCCCGGGCCGATACGGCGGTTGGCGATGACGCGCGGGTCGTCGTAGACGCTGGCGCGAGTCGGGCCGGTGCCGCCGCCCAAGGTAGTGATCAGGACCTGGGTGTCGTAGGAGGTGGCCCACTGCATGAAGATCCAGGCCGCGTCCGGGTGCTTGGAGTTCTTCGACACCGCCAGGGACGAGCCGCCCTGGTGGCCGACGCCCGGGATCTCGCCATAGCCGGTCTGCTCGACCGTGCGGAGCGTGTGCACCGGGCTCGGGCAGTGGGCGGCCTCCATCAGGCCGGAGACCTTGCTGGCGCCGGGGTCGTCGAAGTAGGGGAAGAACTCGCCCCAGCTCAGCATGCTGGCGGCGACGCCCTGCGCGATCGACTGGCCTTCGCCGTCCCAGGTCCAGCCGGTCACGCCCGGCGGCATGGTCTTGTAGAGCTTGTCCCAATAGGCCATGGCTTCCAGGCCGCGTTCGTCGTTGCCGCTGAAGCGGCCGTCCGGGCCGAAGATGGAGCCGCCGTGGCCCCAGAGCCAAGCCGTCCAGTCGCACTCCAGGCTGTAGTGGCCGGACTTCATCTGACCGGTGGTGCCGTACATCTTCGGCCCCATCTTGTCGGTGATGGCTTTCGAGTTTGAGAGCAGCTGCTCGAAGGTGGTGGGGGCGGTCAGCCCCATGTCGTCATAGATGTCCTTGCGGTACATCATGATGAAGATGGGGATGTCGTAGGGCACGCCGACCCAGCGGTCCTCGTACTTGGCGATGCCGTCGACCAAGGCCGGCAGGAAGTCGGCGATGTCGTAGTCGGGCATCGCCAGGTCCGGCTTGTCGTCCAGCTGCTCGCGCGGGTCGAAGACGTCGCGGCTGACCGAGGCCGCCCAGCTCTGGTCGATGTAGTAGAGGTCGTAGGTGCCCAGCTGCGAGGCGATGTCCAGGGTCATCTTCTGCAGCACCTGCTCCAGCGGCAAGACCTCGATCTCGACCTTCATGCCCGAGGCCTCTTCGAAGTACTGCTTCAGCTGGCTGTTGATGGCGTTGGACGGCGGGGTCGATTCCGTCGCCAGCTTCAAGGTGGTGCCGGCAAAGGGCTTGGAGACGTCCTTGACCCAAGCCAGGACGTCGGCCGAGGGCTTGAGATCGGCGGCATTGGCGGCCGGGATGAAGCCGCCGCCGAAGGGCCGCGACATGCCCAGGCCGAAGGCGCCAAGGCCCAGGCCCAGCTGACCGGCGGCCCGGATGAAGTCGCGCCGTCCCATCTGGCGCTTGACGTAGCGGTCCGTGAGGTTCGCCAGGTATTGTTTTCTATCTTGGTCTCGCATCGGTACTTCCTCCCTTTTGACAAGAGCGTGGACGGGGCCTCTACTGTTTGAGCGACCCGAGGGTGAGCCCGCGGACCAGTTGCTTCTGGACCAGCAGGATGAAGATGAAGGCGGGCACGATGGCAGCAGCCCCCAGGGCCGCCATGTTCCCCCAGGCCGTGCCGGTCGAGGTCACGAAGCTGGAGGAAACCACAGGCACGGTCTTCAGGCCGGTTTGCGTCAAGGTCAGGACGAAGAGGAACTCCGTCCAGCTGAAGATGAAGCAAAGCACGGCGGTCGCCGCGATGCCGCCCTTGGCCATCGGCAAAATCACCCGGCGGAAGATGAGCCAGCGCGAGGCGCCGTCGATGATGGCGCTCTCGTCGATTTCCTGCGGAATGTCGTCGAAGAAGCTCTTCAGCAGCAAGACCGCCAGCGGCAGGTTCATCAGCGCATGGACCAAAATCACGCCGGAATAGGTGTCCAGCAAGCCGAGATCCGCGTAGATGAAGAACATCGGGATCGCGACCGCGACCGGCGGCATCATGCGGGTGGACAGCACCCAGGCGACGAAGTGATGCCGCCCGCGGAAGCCCATGCGGCTCAACGCGTAGGCCGCCAAGGTTGAGATCGCCACCGCCAGCAAGGTCGAGAGCACGGCGATTACGATGGAATCCCAAAGCCGGGGCGCCATGTAGAAATTGCCGCCGCCCGGCAGGACTTCCTGCTGCTGTTCGAAGCCGAAGGAGATGCCGAAGACCTGCTCGAAGTTCTTCATCGTCGGCGTGAAGCTCCAGACGTTCGGCGTCGTATCGAAGATCTCGCGCGCGTCCTTGAAGGCGACCGTGATCCAATAGTAGAGCGGGAACATGAACAGCAGCACGACCGCCCAGGCGAAGAGGATGCGCAGCATGCGCGTTGACTTGGACTGCACCATCACCAACGGACCTTTGCGCGCCAGATGAAGAGATTGGCGATCAGCAGAATGATGGCCAGCGTCACCAGAGAGAGTGTGGCGCCATAGCCCCACTTGATGAAGCTGAAGGTCTGCTGCCAGGCATAGAGGCTGAGTGTGTAGGTCGAGGTGCCCGGCCCGCCCGAGGTCATGACGAAGACGTAATCGAAGACCCGGAAGAGATCGATGCCGCGGATCAGAATCGCCACCGCGATAACCTTGGAGAGCAGCGGCAGCGTGATGCGCCGGAAGGTCTGGAAGGTCGACGCGCCGTCCAGCATTGCCGCCTCGTAGGGTTCCGGCGGCAGCGAGCGCAGTCCGGCCAGGAAGATCAGCACCATGAAGGGCGTCCACTGCCAGATGTCGGCCAGCATCACGCCGGCCAAGGCGAGCGAGCTGGTCGCCAGAATAGGCGTCGTCGAGTCCAGCACGCCCAGCAGCTCCAGCAGATAGCTCAAGACGCCGAACTCGGGGTCCTGCATCAGCAGGAACATCATCCCGGTAATCGCCGGCGGCACCACCAGGGTCAGCGTCAAGAGCGCCCGCAACAGCCCGAAGCCTGGCCCGTCGCTGTCCAAGAGCAAGGCCAGCACCATGCCCAGGACCAACTCGATCGCCAGCACCACGAAGAAGTAGGTGAAGGTGACGATCAGCGATTCCCAGAAGCGCTCGTCTTGGTACAGCATCGACCAGTTCTCCCAGCCGACGTAGACCAGGCGGCGCTTGAAGGTGGCGTACTCGTGAAAGCTGAGCCAGATGTTGTAGACCAGGGGATAGATCGTAAAGACGACCAACATGGCGATCAGCGGCGACAGCCATGGCAAGGGATGGTCCGAAGACACGATCCTGCGCAATCTCATCACCGCCACCGACAATAACACCTCCCGCGTCCCTTCGGACGTCGTTCTAGCTCCCTTTCGAAGCCCTTGCGCCTAGGCCCTCTTTCCTGCCCTCTTCATCGATGTCTTCGACGCCTTGAGCTTCGTCGCTGGTCTCCGCGGCGCCCTCTTGGGCTTCGGCTCATTTTCTTTCTCGGTCTGCAGGCCGTAGGTCGAGAAGCCCGCGATCGTCTCGTCGATCTGCGCCTTCGACAGGATCACCGTCCCCTCTACCTGCAGTGAAAGAAAATACTGCCTGGCGATGGTCTCCAGCTCCACTGTGCGCCACATGGCCTTGGCCAGGTTGTCGCCGATCGCGATCATGCCGTGATTGGCCAATAGGCAGGCGGTTCGCTCCTTCATCGCCTCGATGGCGTACGTCGAAAGCTCTTCCGTCCCGAAGGTGGCATAGGGTGCGCAGCGCACGTTGTTGCCGCCGAAAGCCGCGATCATGTAGTGGCAGGCGGGGATCTCCTTGCGCGCGATCGCCAGGGTCGTGCAGTAGGTCGGATGCGCGTGCACCACGGCGTTTGCGTCGGCGCGCTCTTGCAGCAGCGAGAAGTGGAATCGCCATTCGGTCGAGGGCTTAGCCGGCCCCTCCCACGCGCCGTCGCCGTCGAGCGGCATGGAGGTGATCATCTCCGGCTTCAGCTGATCGTAGGGGATGGCCGAGGGCGAGATCAGCATGCGGTCGCCGAAGCGCGCCGAGATATTGCCCGAGGTTCCCTGGTTGATGCCGTTGGCATTCATCTCGCGGCATCGGTCGATGATTTCCTGGCGAAGTGCTCTTTCTGCTTTGGTCATGAGGTCTCCGAAAGTGGGGTCCTGTCGTTCACGCCGCCGCTGCGGCAAAGTCGTCGAGCAGGCCCGCATCAGAGGCCAGGTCGACGAAGGAAAAGCGGTTGCGCATCTCGTGCGCATGGCGAACCGCCTCACGGTAGAAGTCTGCCGGCAGGCCCAGCTCGGCAGCCGAGACCGGTCCGCCGGCTGCCGCCAGCATCTCGCGCAGCCGCTCGGCCGGGATGGCGAAGGCCTGGCACTCGCGGCGCAGGTCGGGCCAGATCTCGGCGAGTTTCCGGTTAAGGCGGTCGGCGCCGGTCTCGTCGAGCGCCTTCTTGCGGTACTCGGCCTCGCATTGCCGGGCGATCTCGGGGCCCATGCGGCGCGCCATGTCTTCGGAATCGATTTTGGTCGGCTTTAGCTGCGGCGGGTTTTCCTGGCTCAAGAGCCAGTGCTGGAGCCCAGCCATGGTCAGGGTCGCGACCCCCCACCTGCTGGCCGTGCAAGCTGCCCGGATGGCGGTCACCCGCGAAGCAGTCGATATAGTGAGAGACTTGGTGCTCGCTCATCGAGCCATGATTGGAAACACCGGTAAAGGCGACGCCGATGCCGGAGAGCACCAGCAAGCGGTTGAGGTAGCCGATCGCCCCCAGCTCCGCGGCGCCGATCTTGGCCGCGCGCCGGTTGGTCTCGACCTCGTCATACGCGCCGATCTGATAGGGGGCGTCGTCGTAGAAGGTGGCGAGCAGGCGGTGTGCGACATCCACCAGTCGGTCTGTGCCACCGAGCGGCAGAGGCTGTCGCCGAAGCCCGAGGCCGCCAAGTAGCCGGGTGCGGCGGCGCTCACCTTGAGGTCGATGAAGACGCCGGAGGCGGCCTCGGCGGGCAGGGATATCTTGAGGCCGCTGTCGAGGCTCATCGAGGCGGTCGAGGAGGTGTAGCCGTCCATCGAGGCAGCGGTGGCAAAGACGCAGTAGCGCCTGCCGGTCTTGGCCGTTGCGTACTTGCAGAGGTCGTTGACGGTTCCCGATCCGACGGCGACCACATGCTCGTAGTCGGCCAGCCGCTCCTTCAGCGCCTCGACCGTCTGCAAGTCCGCATGCGGCCGGCTCAAGATGACAGCCGTCGCCCTGTCGCCGAGATTGCGGCGGATCCGGCCGCCGAGCGCATCCCAGCTGTTGGCATCGGCAACGATGCCGATCGCGTCTTTCATCCCAAGCTTGGCCAGGAGCTCCGGCTCGGCACCGTCCAGGTCCTCCCGGATCACGATCATGTCGTTGGGCACGTCGGGCGCCGGCTCGCCGGTCTCCGGGTGGCACCAGCGGCCGGAGCGAATGTCGTCGATCAGCCAGGTCCAGCCGCCTTCCGGCCGGTCTGCGGCGGTCTCCTCTTGATGCAAGCGAGCAGGTGCCACGGCTGTCCCCATCGTTCCCTTGCAGATGACAGCAGCCATTAGCATTTGTCAACAGCATGTGACAGGGTGTCTTGACATTTGTCACCGGCGGGACCGAGATAGGCCATGACCACTCCGCAGGCACGACTGCCGCGCACGCCCAACAGCCCGCCGACGGAGTTCGGCGGCGATGCAGTGACCTGGGCGATGTGGCTCTACTATGCCGAAGGCCGCACCCAAAGCGAGGTCGCCAAGCTGCTGGGCGTGTCGCGTGCTTCCGTCGCCAACTATCTTTCGGAGGCGCGACGCCGCGGGTTGGTATCGATCAACATGCAGCCGGACCTCCTGGCCCGGGTGGAACTGGGGCGCTCGTTGGCCCAGCGCTTCGCCTTGGCCGGCGCCCATGTCATTCCCGCCGGCGCCGGCGACGAGAGCGATCTGCAGGACCTGCGCCGGCGGCTGGGCATTGCCGGAAGCGAGGTCTTGCGGCCGCACCTCGGCCGCGAGGCGGTGCTGGGCATCGCCTGGGGACGGACCATGCTGGCGTTGGGCCAGGCCTTGCCGGAACAGACGATCCCGGACATGCGGGTGGTTCAGGTATCGGGAAGCTCCTTGGGCGGCGAGGAGTCCTCGCCCGAATTCTGCACTGCGCTGATCGCCACGCGCCTGGGCGCCAGGTGCCAGAACTTCCACGCGCCCGCCATCGTCTCGACCCGCGAGATGCGTGACGCGCTGCTGCAAGAGCCGGGCATTGCCCGGCAACTCAGCCGGATCAAGACCTGCAGCGTCGTCGTCTTCGGGGTGGGCGAGCTGGACGAGGCCGTGGTCTTTTCAGAGCCTGATTTTCTGAACCAGGCGACGGTCTCGCACTACCTGGCCAAGGGCGCCGCCGGGATCGTTATCGGACGCTTCATCGATGGGTGCGGGTGCGGAGATCGACGGCCCCCTCTCGGGTCGGCAGATCGGCATCGAGCTCGAGTCGCTGCAGGCGGCGCCGGAGCGCATCTGCATCGCCGGGGCTGCTTGCGCAAGCTGGCGGCAATTCGCGCGGCGCTGTCGGGCGGCTATGCAACGCGCCTGGTCACCGATGCCGCAACCGCCCAACGACTGGTGGAGGCTTGAGAATGGCGGGTGAATCTCGTCGTTGGGCTCGACAGCTCGACACAGTCGACCAAGGCGATCGCCTGGACGCGGGAGGGGGGGGAGGCCTGTGGCCGAGGCGCGCGCGCCCGTTCCCTCCGAGACGCCCCGGCCCGGCTGGGTCGAGCAGGATGTCGAAGCCTGGTGGGAGGCTGCCTGCAGCGCGCTCAAAGGCCTTTGGCAGCCAAGTGGATGCAACCCGCATTGCCGCTCTGGCGATCTCGAAACCAGCGCGAAACGGTGTGCTTCGTCGACGAAGAGGGCCGGCGCCTTGCGCCCAGCCATGGTCTGGCTCGACGAGCGCGCCATCGACGAGGTCGCGGCGCTCAGCGAAGCCTTCGGCCGCGAGCGCCTGCATGCACATCACCGGCAAGCCGATCGACATCACCCCGGTCGTCTACCGCCTGAGTTGGATGCGGCGGCACGAGCCTGAGGTACTGGAGCAAACGGCGAAGATCTTGGACGTGCACGGCTTGCTGAGCCAGCGCCTTACCGGGCGCGCGGTCGCCAGCTGGACCAGCGCCGACCCCTTCGGCGTCTTGGACATCGCCGAGAAGGCCTGGTCGGGGCCGATCCTCGATCATCTGGCGCTTTCGCCTGACCGGTTCGGCGCGTTGCTGCCGTCAGGTGTGAAGATTGGTGTTGTCACCGAGGCGGCGGCGGCCAGCTGCGGCCTCAAGGCGGGCACGCCGCTGATCGCTGCCGGCGGCGATGGCCAATGCGCCGGCCCTCTAGCGTCAAACGCGGCCAAGCCCGGCACCATCTACCTCAACCTCGGCACCGCACTGATCACCGGTGCCTGGTCTGCTAGCCCAGCGATCGGCCGCTACTGGCGGACCATGACCTCGCCCACCGGCGAGGGCTACTTTCTCGAAGGTTGCCAGCGCGCCGGTGCCTACTTCATCAACTGGCTGATCGACAGCTTCGCCGGCGGCCGTGACGATCCGGCCGTCTTCGACCGCTTGGAGACAGCTGCCGCTGCGATCCCCATCGGCTCCGAGGGTTTGGCCGTCTGTCCCTATCTCACCGGCTGCATGGATCCGCACTGGGACCCGGCCGCACGCGCCACCTTCGACGGTTTATCCGCCGCGCACGGCATCGGCCATCTCTACCGCGCCGCGCTGGAGGGCCCTGACTTTGGAATCGGCCCGCTGCGTCGCCGCTATGGCGGGGAACGGTATCGCTACGGAGCGCCTCATGGCGGTCGGCGGCGGAGCCAACAGCAAGGCCTGGACCAAGATGTTCGCCGACGCCACTGGCCTGCCGCTCACCAAGAGCAAGTCCCTCGAGGCTTCGGCACTGGGAGCCGGCATGTCGGCTGCCGTCGGTATCGGCTGGTTCGACAGTTTTGATAATGCCGCCGAAGCGATGAGCGGCGAAGGTGAGACCCTTCAGCCGGACCCGGCGCAGGCAGAGGCTTGGGCCAAGCTGTCGGAGCGGCAGGCGCGGGGTCTACCGGCCGCCCGGTTAGCGCGCAACGAACGAGACCACACTCCGGTATCGACGTCCTAAGCCTTGCCCAGGTCTTGGTGCGCCGATACCAGCTGCATCTCCTGCATCTCCTGCAGCGACTGGCGGATGATCTGCGCGGACGACCAGAGGAACAGGCCTGCCATCAGTCCGGCGACGACAAGGTCCCGGCCAGGCCGTCCCGGTCAGCGATACCACCGGCGGCAGCACCCAGAACGGCCACATTGCCGATGGCGTCGTTGCGGCTGCACAGCCCAGACCGAGCGGACGTTCGCGTCGCCACTCCTTATAGCGCAGCAGGACCAGGACGCTGGCGAGGTTGGCCAGCAGCGCGAGCAGCCCCACCGCGCCCATCAAGGGCGCGTTCGGCACGCCCAGGACGAGCACCTGATAGGCCGTGGTGCCGAGACCCACAGGCCCAATGGCGGCGAGGCTGAGGCCCTTCAAGAGCGCCGCCGTCGCCCGCACCCGAACGCGACATCCCGATGACGAAGAAGGCTCAAGCCGTAGGTCAAAGGTATCGCCCAGGAAGTCGAGCGCATCGGCCTGCAGCGCCTGCGATCCGGCCAGCGCGCCGGCCGGCCATCTCGACCAGCGAACATCCCGCCGTTAAATCGCGATCACCACCCAGAGCGCGCGACGAAAGCCGCGCGACATGCCGTCGAACTTGGCTTGGTTGCTGCAGCAGCCGGCGGCCATGGCGCCCCTCATGCGTGGTGAACTCGTTTGTGACGCCTTAAATCTAAGATCTACAGTAGCTGTAGGGTTCAAGGGGAAAATCCATGCCGGCGCGGATCACCATCGGACAGGCTGCAGGAGCCGCGGGGCTGCAAGGTCCAAACCTTGCGCTACTACGAACAGATCGGCCTGCTTCCGGAGCCCTTGCGGTCCGAGGGCAACCAGCGCCCTCTACCGACCGGCCGACGTCGACCGCCTGCTCTTCATCCGCCACGCCCGCGACCTCGGCTTCTCGCTGGAAGCCATCCGCGACCTCCTGAGCCTCGCCGACCAGCCCGACCAGGCCTGCGAAGCCGTCGACGCCATCGCGCGCACCCAGCTGGTGGAGGTCGAGCGTCGAATCGAGCGGCTGGTGTCGCTGAAGGCAGAGCTGGAGCGGATGATCCAGCAATGCTCCGGCGGCAAGATCTCCGACTGCCGGGTCATCCAGGCGCTGAGCGATCAGGGGTAGGGCGGGGTGTAAGGGCGGAGAGTTGACAATTGTATGTACAATCTCTAGATTAGGACCGTGACCATGCTCGTCTCCGGCTTTGATTGGGATGCGGGCAACTGGCCAAAGTGTGGCAAGCACGGCGTGTCGAAGGAGGAGATCGAGTCGCTCTTCAAGGCCGAGCCTGCCGTCTATCCCGATTCTGCTCATTCGGCGCAAGAAGAGCGTCTCTACGCCATCGGGAGAACGGAGCGCGGCCGCTGGCTTCTCGTAGCATTCGCTATTCGAGGTGGAGGCAAGCCGATGATCCGCCCGATCAGTGCACGCTACATGCACAAGAAGGAGGTACTGCACTATGAGCGCCAAGCACGGCTCTAAGCCAATTCCCGCACCACAAAGTGACGCGGAGGCGGAGCGCTTCGTCGAAGAAGCTGACCTCAGCCAGTATGACCTCACTGGGTTCAAGCAAACCAAGTTCGAGTTCGAGCGCAAGACCGCGCGTGTGAACATGCGTCTGCCGGACTCACTCTTGGCTGCCGTAAAGGCCAAGGCCGCCGCGCGAGGGATCCCCTATCAACGCTTCATCCGGGAGGCTATCGAACGGGCGCTTGAGGATCGGCAAAGGAGACCTGGCTCAAGGTAGTGTACCCAGAACAGTCGATATGAGCACTACTCATGCTGGACTTTTATAAGCTAAAAGCACTGGTCGGAGGCTACCGAAGTGCATTCGAAGGTCTGATCTGCCAGTTGGGACGACGGCACCCGCCGGAGGCGAGTGCTGAGTTTAGGGTGATCGATGGCGCGGGTGGCGACGGTGGGATCGAGTGCTACTGGACCACCAGATCCGGTGCCGAATACGGCTATCAAGCAAAGTTCCATTTGCGATCGGGGGATATCGACTGGAGAAAGATCGATGCATCCGTCGAAGCTGCCATGGGATCGCACCCCAAGCTGATCCACATGGTGATCGCAATTGCCTGCGATCTGAGAGACACAGTTCCGAAACGAAGGGGCAAGTCGGGGCGCGACTATTGGAACAAGTATCGCAAGATCTGGGAGGCAGCAGCCGCAAAGTCCGGCCGACCAGTCGTTTTCGAACTCTGGGACGCATCCAAGATCGAGGACCTGCTCGTTGAGCCACGATCGGCGGGTCTACGGGCCTATTGGTTCGGTGAAATCGAACTCACTAAAGAATGGTTCCGCGGCGCGTTCAAGCGTGCAGAGATCGCGCTGGAGGAGCGCTACAACCCTGAGGATCATGTCGAGGTTTCGGTAGAAACGCTGTTCGGGGGGCTGTTGAGGGATAGTCGTTTTCGATCAGAGCTGAATGCGCATGTTGCCGTTATAGCGAAGGAGCTACCTAAAGAGCGTCCTGGTCTGCACCAAGATGTTCGTGTCGAGTTAAGTACGCTAAGAGAAGTGTCCCATGCACTTGCTTCGATGCGCGAAGTCGCTCTTGAAGATCCGACAATCGCTTTCTCAGCGACAGCCTATTTGGACCAAGTTGTGGCCGGTCGATCGGCTTGCTCCAATGCTTTGGTGGCACTTGACGCCCGACGTCCCAAGGTCGGCAGCGATGACAGTCGCAAGCGCAATGGGGAGAATGACTACTTTTATCGCGCCGCAGAATCGGCTGTCTGGCAGGTACACAGTGCGTTTGACGATCTCGAACAGTTCCTAAATGGACGCGCCATTGCCGCCGATACTCTGCGGTTCGCTCTGGTAACCGGCCGGGCGGAACCGGGAAGTCCCACCTACTCGCGGTCGAAGTGGACCGGCTAACTGCTTCGGGTCTCCCGGCCGTGATTATGCTTGGTTCTCAGTTTTCCGATGTTCGCCCCCTCGCGGAACAGATATCAGCGGTTCTAGGCCTCGACTGCAACTTTCATGCTTTTCTCAACACTATGAACGCAGCAGCCGAGGCTTCATGCGTTCGTGGCCTCGTGGCGATTGATGCGATCAATGAAGGCGGCGCAAAGCGCTGGCGCAATGAGCTTGGCGCACTTGCATATGAGGTGACGCGGCGACCCTGGCTGGCTTTCGTCGTCGCATGTCGGAGCGAATACGTTCCATACCTCGTCACGGACGGCGTGACGCAGCAGGCTGCCCGTGTGAACGTGCAAGGCTTCACGACAGAAGAGGAGCAGGAGCGGGCGGCGCAGGTCTACCTCGACAATCGAGGCATCTTACGCCCCGCCACACCCTGGCTTTCGCCCGAGTTCAGCAATCCCTTGTTCCTGCGCACAACCGCAACGTCCTTGGAGGCTGAAGGTCGGCGAGAGTACCCGACCGGCTTGCACGGTACCAAAGAAGTGTTTCGGTTCTACCTGCAAACCGCAGGTCGACACCTTACGACGGACTACGATGGATCGAACGATCTCTTCGCTCCCCTGGCCCGGGCGGTGAAAGGACTCGCCGCATGCATGGCGCACGAGAGGCGGGATCACGTCTTGCTCGACGAAGCGCAGAGCATCGTCGGCGGCGCCTTCTCCGGCTTTGCCCCGCAGCAGCGCACGTGGCTCGAGTTGCTGCGTCTTCGTGGCATCCTACGTTTCGATCCTGATTTCTCGGAAGAACCAGAAGATCCCTTGGATCCTCCCAACCACCTTGTGCGCTTCGCATTCCAGCGCTTTCAGGACCATCTGGTCGCCGAGGCGCTGCTCGACGAAGTCACACCGACCCGGAGCGCCTTTGTTAACAGTGGGCCGCTCGTCTTTCTTCTGGAGCGTTTTGGGTACTCGGAAA
>CAXXGD010000030.1:0-69830 GCA_963669385.2 Rhodospirillales bacterium | reverse complement strand
TACGGCAGCAGTGGGAGTGAAGAGAGCTTTTTCGGTGGGGCCGGGTCCGACAGCCTTTACGGCGGCAGTGGTGATGACCGAAGCTTCTTCGGCGAGGACGGTACCGACAGTCTCTTCGGCGGCAGTGGCAGAGACGTCAGGTTCTACGGCGGGTCCGGATCCGACAGCCTCTACGGCGGCGCTGGGCTGGACTTGAGCTTCTTCGGCGAAGGGGGGGTAGCGACAGGCTCTTCGGCGGCAACGACCTTGACCGGAATCTCTACGGCGGGTCCGGGTCCGACTACCTTTACGGCGGCGCTGGATCGGGCTTGAGCTTTTTCGGCGAAGCCGGTAGCGACAGGCTCTTCGGCGGCAATGACCTTGACCGGCATTTCTACGGTGGGGCTGGCTCCGACCGTCCTCTACGGTGATGGTGGAGGCGACCGCAGCTTCTTCGGCGACTCCGGCTCTGACAGCCTCTTCGGCGACGATGGGGATGATCGCCTAATTTACGGCGGCCGCGGCCAGGACGTCCTCTACGGCGGGAAGCGGGGATGACACCGCGTTCGAAGGCGGTGGCTTTGCCGACAGCCTCTTTGGCGGTAAGCGGAGACGACTCTGCTTTCTATGGTCGCGCCGGCGACGACAGCCTCTTCGGCGGCGATGGCTTCGATGCCGGCCTCTATGGGGGCAACGGCGACGACTTCGTGCGCGGCCAGGGCGGCAACGACGTCCTCTTCGGCGGGGGCGGGCGATGACGTCATGCGCGGCGATGCGGCGCGCGACAGCCTTTACGGGGGGTGCGGGCGACGACCTCTTCAAGGTGAAGCGCCAGGGCGAAATTCAGGACGGCGAAACCTACGACGGCGGCGAGGGAACCGATACGCTCCAGCTCGGCGCCGGCGTCACCCTGCCGGGCGGCGTGGCGCTCATCGATATCGACACCATCCTCTATGGGTGAGGCGAAGACCGGGGCCGTTGAGGCGAGGATCGGCGGATAGCACGCGGCGATCTTGTGTTTCTCCGAGTCTTTCTTGGCGAAGCATGGCGTAAATGCCAGCCCCTAGAGACGTCATCCTCCGGCTTGATGTATGGCCCGGAGAGATAGCTGACAGCTGTTCGGGGACATGGTTGACACATAAACGAGCATGGCAGGCAGAGACGTGGAGGTCGCCATGCCCTGGCAAGAGGTGTCGATCGTGGAGCAGAGACGAGAGTTTGTGATGCTGGCCTCGCAGGCGGGCGCGAACGTGAGTGCCTTGAGCGCGCGCTTCGGGATCAGCCGGCAGACCGCCTACAAGTGGCTGCGGCGGGGTAAGGCGGAGTGTGAGGATTTCGCTGACCGCTCGCGCCGTCCGCTGCGCAGCCCGACGCGCACCCCGGCGCAAATGGAAAGCGCAGTGCTGGAGCTGCGCGATGAGCATCCGGCCTGGGGAGCGCGCAAGATCGCGTGCTGTCTCGCGCGCGGGGGGAGCGAGCCACCTGCGGTGTCGACCATTCACGCCATCCTGCAGCGCCATGGCCGGATTGGCGCGCGCGAGCAGACCAGCCGCAGCTACACGCGCTTCGAGAGGGATGCGCCGAACCAGCTGTGGCAGATGGACTTCAAGGGCCGGGTGCAGATCGAGCCCGGCAGGTGGTGCCACCCGCTCACCGTGCTCGACGATCACTCGCGCTTCTTGCTGTGCCTTCACTCTTGCGAGAACGAACGCACCGAGACGGTGCAGGCCCTGCTGGAAAGCACCTTCCGGCGCTACGGCCTGCCCGAGGCTTTCTACCTCGACAACGGCTCGCCCTGGGGCGGCGGCGTGCCCGGGCAGTGGACACCGCTCGGCGTCTGGCTCTTGAAGCTCGGCATCCAGGTCATCCACAGCCGGCCCTACCATCCCCAAGGCCGCGGCAAGAACGAGCGCTTCCACCGCACGCTGGACGCCGAAGTCTTCGACCTGCAGCCCTTGCGCGATCTCGACCAGGTGCAGAAGGCCTTCGATGATTGGCGCCCCATCTACAACACAAAGCGCCCCCACCAGGCCTTGGACATGGCCGTGCCAGCTAAGCGCTACCGGCCCTCTCCGCGGGACATGCCGAAGACCCTGCCGGAGCCCCACTACGGACCCGACGACATCGTGCGCCGCGTCGGCACCACCAGTCTCTACATCCGCTTCAAAGGACGCCGTTGGAAAGTGCCCAGGGCTTTCCGCGGCGAGCGCCTTGCCATCAGAGCGCGCGGAGAAGACGGCCACTACGGCATCTTCTTCGGCGCTACACACATCGCCGACATTGACCTGAGACCATGAGCAAACCACAACATCCTTGTGTCAACGATGTCTCCGAACATCTGTCAACCTTGTCTCCGGACAGAACACTTGATCGGAGGATCAGGCGCCGATCCCAGGCTTTGCCAGCGTCGCTCCTCCCGCGTGGCGTTCCGCAAATCCGGAAAGCTTGCTCTTCTAGTGAACATGCCAACGCGCAGCACGTCTCACCTGAAGGCAGTTGACGATGCTTCGGGTCGGACAGAATGGCGTTGCGGAGAGCGATCCTCCGATCAAGTCGGAGGATGACGTGGATGTGGAGTCGGAGGATGACGTGGTTGTGGAGTTTGCGAGCGAGGCTGTCCGGAACCGGCCCGTCCTTGCCTCCTTGCCTGCAGGCAAGGTCGGTCCATGGCTCACCCTCTTAGGCTGAGCGGCCTGGTCACCTGAGGGCGCGGAAACAGCGTCGCGTTCTGCGACGGGAATTCCTCACCCCACCGCCAGCCGCCCCTCCATCGCCTCCCCCCACCAAGAATAGAGCGCGGCGATGGAGTGCTCCGAGCGTACGCCGCCGGCCGGGTCGATGATCAGGGGTGCCGGGCGGTAGCCGCGGCTGGCGAGGCCACGCTGCACCGACTCCACCAGGCGCACGTCCTCGGCCACGGTGGTGTCGAAGTCCTGCTGGGCCAGGCGCTCGATGTCGTCGGACTCGATGCCGCCGACGCTGTACCAGCCGCGCCCGACGGTGACGCGGTCGGCCGCCGAGGGGCGCCAGAGGTAGCTGTTCAGGACGTTGCCCGGATAGACCTGGAAGGAGAAGGTCGGCCAGAGGAACCAGGAGCTGTACTGGGTGACATAGGCATTGGCCTCGACGTCGATCGGATAGCTCATGCGCTCCAGGTTGGCGGCCTTGGTGGTGTGGCGCAGGCAGTAGCCGCCGTTGGGTGCCACGTTGTAGCTCTCGGGATCGACCACGCCGTTGACGAAGGTCGGGTGCACCCGCGCGCAGTGATAGCACTCCGAATAGTTCTCGACCGAGACCTTCCAGTTGCAGCGTTCCTCCAGTCCCTTCCACTGCACCGGCCGCAAGGCATCGACGTCGGGCACGAAGTCCGCCAAGGCGGCATGGACGCCCGGATACCAGGCCTCCATCGGTGCCGCGTTGGGGTCGAGGTTTACGAACAAAAATCCGTGGAAGTCCTCGACGCGAACCTCTTCCAGACAGATCTCCTGGCGCTGGAAGCCCTGCACCTTGCGGTCGCCCGGCGCCTTCATCAGACGGCCTTTCAGGTCGTAGGTCCAGGCGTGATAGGGGCAAACCAGGACCGAGCGGTTGCCGCTGCCTTCCAGCATCTCGTGCGCGCGGTGCTGGCAGACGTTGTAGAAGCAGCGCACCCCGCCGTCGCGCCCGCGGACCAGGAAGAGGTTCTGCCCGGCGATCTCGAAGCAGTGATAGTCGCCGGGCTCGGCCACTTCGCTGGCGTGGGCGGCGTACTGCCAGGTGCGATAGAGGATCGTCTCCTTCTCGCGCTCGAAGACCTCGGGATCCAGATAGTGCTTGGCCGCCATGGCCCGGACCGGCGCGTTCATCGGCTCTCCTCCCGCCAATAGATGCCCAGGGTGCTGCGCTCTTCGTGGAAGCGCTCGATGCTGGCGACGGCAGGCTCCCCGGCCTCGGCCACCACGAAAGCGAAGAGGGTCTCCAGAAAGGCCATCGCCGCCATCATCGAGGCGAAGGGCTCCGGCGTCTCCACCGGCAGCACGAAGCTCTGCGCTGCCTTCAAGGCGATGGGCGATGTGCGGCTGTCGGTCAGCGCGATCACCGGCACGCCCTGTGCATTGGCCCGCTGCACTGCCGCCACGACCTCGTTGCGATAGGGCTGAAAGGTCATGGCCAGGACCACGTCGTCCGGCCCGGCCTTGGCGATGTCGTCGATCGGCAGGCTGCCGTCGCGCGGCACGGCCACGACCTTGTCGAGCGCCATGCGCGAAAGATAGGCGAAGGAATGCACCAAGCTGTAGGCCACACCGACGCCCAGCACGTAGGTCACGCGAGATGAGACGATGCTCTTGGCCGCCGCTTTCATGTCGGCCGCGCGGTAGTCGGAAAAGAGCTGCTCCAGGTTCCCCAGCAGGCTCTCCGCCATCTGCGCATAGAGCGCCCCTTGCCGCCCGCCCTTGGTCAATGACTGCAGCCAGCGCGCCCGGTCGGGGTAGCTGACGCCCCCTTGCCGCAGCGCCTCGCGGAAGGGCCGGCGCAGTTCCTCATAGCCCTCGAAGCCGATCGCGCGCGCCAGGCGTACCAAGGTATTGGGCTTGACCTTGGCGGCCGCCGCCAGCTCCCGCACCGAGCCGAAGCCCACGTCGTCGGGATTGTCGAGCAGGTACTGCGCCGCCTGGCGCAATTGCGGCGACATCTCCGGCACGGCCGAAGCCAGGCGCGCCAGCACCGGCTCCAGCGCCTCGGTACGAGAATATGGTACAGCTGTATCATTCATGGTTGACTATGGTACAGGAGTTCGATCATATCTGCACGCGGAAAATTCGCTTGTCTCGTGTTTATGTGTTTCTGGGGAGATCGGCATGGCCGAACAGCAGGCCAAGGTCATCATCGTCGGCGGCGGCATCATGGGCGCCAGCCTGCTCTATCACCTGGCTCACGAGGGCTGGAGCGACTGCCTGCTGATCGAGAAGGCGGAGCTCACCTCCGGCTCGACCTGGCATGCGGCCGGCCAGATCACCCACTCGGTCTCCGGCTTTGCCGTCGGAAAGATGGTCGGCTACGGCATCGATCTCTATAAGCGGATCGAGACCGAGACCGGGCATTCGCCGAGCTTCCACGACTGTGGCTCTTTCCGTCTGGCCTATACCGACGACGAGCTCGACTGGCTGAACTACACGCTGTCGGTCGGCGCCAGCCTGGGCCACCCGATGGAGCTGGTCGGGCCGGAGGAGATCGCCAAGCGCCATCCCTTCTACAATCTCGACGGCGTCAAGGCCGCGCTCTGGACACCGGAGGACGGGCACGTCGACCCGGCCGGCGCCACCTTCGCGCTCGCCAAGGGCGCGCGCCAGCTGGGCGCCAAGGTGATCCGCCACAACCGCGTCACCAACATCACGAAAGACGCCAACGGCGAGTTCCTCGTCGAGACCGAGCAAGGGACCTGGCGGGCCGAAATCGTGGTCAATGCCGGCGGCACCTATGCCCGTCAGATCGGCCAGTGGCTGGGCGTCGATTTGCCGATCACCTGCATGACCCACCACTACCTGGTGACCGACCCGGTGCCGGAGTTCCAGGAGCTGACGCAAGAGCTGCCGGTGGTGCGCGACGACCGCCTTGTCTCGGGCTACATCCGCATGGAGCAAAAGGCGGGTCTGATCGGCATCTATGAGAAGGCCAACCCCAACACGGTCTGGCTGGACGGCACCCCCTGGGAGGCCGAGCATGAGCTCTTCGAGCCCGACTACGACCGCATCCTGCCCTGGCTGGAGAATGCCTTCGAACGCATGCCGGTCCTGGCAGAGCGGGGGATCAAGCGGGCCGTCCACGGCGCCATCACCCATCCGCCCGACGGCAACATGCTGCTGGGCCCCATGCCGGGGGTCAGGAATGCCTGGTGCTGCTGCGGCTCGCAGATCGGTATCGCCTGGGGGCCGGGGGCCGGCAAATACCTGGCGCAGTGGATGGTGCATGGCGCTGCCGAGATCTCCATGCGCGAGTTCGACCCTCGCCGCTACGGCGCCTTCGCCGACGAGACCTACGCCGTGGTCAAGGCCAAGGAGGATTATCTGCTGCGCCACGAGACCCCCTTCCCGCACCTCAACCGCACCGACGGCCGGCCGGTGAAGACCAGCCCGCTCTATGAGCGCCTGAAGGACCAGGGCGCCATCTTTGAGGAGGTCTTCGGCTGGGAGCGGCCGCGCTGGTATGCCGGAAACGGTCTGGCACAGGAGGACATCCATTCCTTCCGCCGCACCGACTGGCACGCCGCCGTCGGCCGCGAGGTGGACGCGGTGCGCACCCGCGTCGGCCTGATGGACCTCTCCGCCTTCGCCAAGATCGAGGTCTCGGGACCTGAGGCCGAGGCCTTCCTGGACCGCATGGTGGCCAACCGCGCGCCGCGCAAGGTGGGCCGCCTAGTCCTGACCCATGTGCTGAACACCAAGGGCACCATCGAGTGCGAGATCACGCTGGTGCGCCTGGGCGAAGATCGCTTTTGCATGGTGACTGCCGCCTTCTTCGAATTGCGGCTCTTCGACTGGCTGACCCAGCATAAGGGCGAGGCCCAGGTCGAGATCCGCAACCTCTCGCAGGACTTCGGCGTCCTGGCGCTGCAGGGCCCGGCCGCGCGCGAGGTCTTGCGGGCGACCACGCAAGCGCCCTTGGAGAACGAGAGCTTCCCCTGGCTCACCCATCAGGAAATCGAGGTCGCCGGCGTCAGCCTGCATGCCATGCGCATCTCTTACTCCGGCGAGCTTGGCTGGGAACTGCACACGCCGATGGAGGGCATGGCCAAGGTCTATGACGCGCTTTGGCAGGCAGGCCAGAGCCACGGCATCGCCAACTACGGCTCCTACGCGATGAACGCCATGCGCCTGGAAAAAATGTTCAAGGGGGCGAGCGAGCTTACCAACGAGGTGACCCTGCCGGAAGCCGACGTCATGCGCTTCGTCAAGCTGGACAAGCCGGAGGGCTTCATCGGCCAGGCGGCGACCGAGGCCAGCGCCGCCAAGCCGCTGCCCTGGATCTGCGCCTACTTGGAGGTCGAGGCCGAGGATGCCGACTGCCTGGGCTCGGAAGCCGTCTTCATCAACGGCAGCAAGGTGGGTGCGGTCTCCTCCGGCGGCTACGGCCACGGCGTCGGCAAGTCACTGGCCTTCGCCTACCTGACGCCGGAGGCTGCGGAAGCCGGCACCAGGCTCGACGTCATGATCCTGGGCCGGCGCCGCCCGGCCGTGGTGCTGGACCGCCCGGCCTATGACCCCGACAACCACCGCCCGCGCGTCTAGGAGGACCTGATCATGGCTCTTGCCGCAACCGCCTCCCCTGCCGTCCAGAGCGAGCAGGAGGCCCTTTACGAGATTGCCGAGCGTAGCCTGCCGGGTGCGGGCCTCGGCGGCTATTCCCTGCCGACCGATCTGCGCTTCGTCGTCGCCCGCGCCGAGGGAGCCGGGCTGATCTCGGCCGAGGGCCGGCGCTACATCGACTTCGTCGGCGGCGCCGGTGCCAACATCCTGGGCGCCAACCACCCAGCCGTGGTCGCGGCGGTCCAGGCACAGGCCGCCAAGGCGATCCACGTCTTCGGCACGCTCAACGACGCAGCCGTTCGGCTGTCCGAAAAGTTGGTGCAAAGCATCCCCTGCGCCGAGAAGGTGATCTTCACCACCACCGGCTCGGAAGCCACGGCCTATGCCTTGCGCATGGCCCGTGCCTTTACCGGCCGCGACAAGGTGCTGAAGTTCGAGGGCGCCTATCACGGCAACCACGACTATGCCGCCTTCAGCCAGTTCCCCACGGCGGCCGCAACTATCCGCAGGCCACGGCCGACAGCGGCGGCGTGCCGCGCGCTCTGCAAGACACCATGCTGGTCGCCCCCTACAATAACCTGGAGGCCGTCGAGCGCATCGTCGCCGCCGAGGCGAAGGATTTGGCCGCCATCATCGTCGAGCCGGTGCAGCGGGTGATCTTCCCTGAAGAAGGCTTCCTGGAGGGCCTGCGCCGCATCGCCGATGCCTACGGCGTACTCTTGATCTTCGACGAGGTGGTGACCGGCTTCCGCCTGGCCTTGGGCGGCGCGCAGGAGTACTTCGGCGTCACGCCGGATCTGGCAAGCTTCGGCAAGATCGTCGGCGGCGGCGGGCCCTTGGGCTGCGTCGGCGGCCGGGCCGAGGTGCTGGAGCGCACCAACCCCAAGAACAAGGGCCAGGCCGACTACGCCTACATCAACGGCACCCTGCACGGGAACCCCATCGCCGCGGCGGCCGGCGCCGCGACCCTGGAGGTGCTGTCCCAGCCGGGCTTCCATGCGGACCTGAACCGCCGGGCCGAGGCCTTCTATGGCCGCATGAACGCCCTGCTGGAGCGCCACGGCCTGCCGGCCATGGTGACCGGGCGGGCCTCCTTCTGGCAGTTCCTCTTCGCTCAAAACCATCCGAGGAGCCAGCTCGACATCCTGGCCGCCGACCAGGCCAGCGCGCGCAAGCTGGATCTGGCGCTTCTGAAGCGCGGCATCTACGTCCTGCCGACGGTGCGCCGCTTCTTCTCCGCCGTGCTCACCGAGGAGGATCTGGAGATTACCCTTGCCGCCCTCGACGAGGCCTGCCAAGAGCTGGTTTAGTGTCCGATCGCAGAGAAGCCTAATCCCAAGGGGGTCAGGCTTCGGCGCGTGAATCGGCCACGCTATCAAACAGAGAAGTGACCGCTTTTTTGGAAAGCGGGCACTGACACCCGCAACAAAGGAGGACACGTCGATGGACAAGGAGCGTTTCGAAAAGGGCCTGGCCAAGCGCAAGGCGACCCTGGGCGCGGAGTACGTGGAGAAGACCCTGGCCCAGGCCGACGACTTCTCCCGGCCCTTCCAGGAGATGATGACGGAGTACTGCTGGGGCTTCGGCTGGGGCGACGAGACCCTGCCGCCCAAGACCCGCTCCATGCTGAACCTCACCATGATCGCCGCCTTGAACCGCATGCACGAGTGGGAATTGCACTTCCGCGGCGCGATCAAGAACGGCGTCACCAAGCAGGAGCTGCAGGCGATCCTGCACCATATCGCCATCTACTGCGGGGTGCCCACCGGCGTCGAGTGCTTCCGCATCGCCAAGCGCGTCTTCGCCGAGCTGGAGGCCTCGTGAGCGCCCTGCCCCAGAATCTACCGCCAACGATGCGCGCCATGGTGCTGACCGGCCACGGCGGGCTCGACAAGCTGGTCTATCACGCCGACTGGCCCCGGCCCGATCCGGGGCCGGGCGAGGTGCTGATCAAGGTCGGCGCCTGCGGCATGAACAACACCGACGTCAACACCCGCACCGGCTGGTACTCCTCCGGCGTCACCCAGGGCACCACGGCGGAGGGCGGACGCGGCGGCTTCCAAGAGGGCGTGGAGGAGGAGGCCGCCACCTGGGGCGGGGCCGGCATCACCTTCCCGCGCATCCAGGGCGCCGACGTCTGCGGCCGGGTGGTCGCGCTGGGCGAGGACGCGCCGCGCGTGCTGCTGGGCAAGCGGGTCCTGATCGACACCTGGCTGCGCGACTGGGACGACCCCGGCAACAAGGAGAAGTGCGGCTACTACGGCTCGGAGTGTGACGGCGGCTATGCCGACTACACCACGGCGCCGGCGACGAACGTCTATGCTATCGAAAGCGACCTCTCCGACGTGGAACTGGCGAGCTTCGCCACCTCCTCCATCACGGCTGAGAACATGCTGGGCCGCGCCCAGGTCGAGGCCGGCGAGCGCGTCCTGATCCCCGGAGCATCCGGCGGCGTCGGCACCGCCTTGATCCAGCTGGTGCAGCGCCGCGGCGCCACCGCCATCGGGCTCTCAGGCGCCGACAAATCCGAGGCGGTCGCGGCACTCGGCGCCACCGTCCTGCCGCGCAGCCCGGCCGACCTGGCCGGCGCCTTGCTCGAGGCCACCGGCGCGGCCGAGGTCGAGGTAGTGGCCGACGTGGTCGGCGGCAGCCTCTGGCCGCAACTCATGAAGGTCTTGAGGCGCGGCGGGCGCTACAGCTGCGCCGGTGCCATCGCCGGGCCGATGGTCGACTTCGACCTGCGCGACTTCTACCTCAAGGACCTGACCTTCACCGGCGCCACCATCGTGCCGCCGCACCTCTTCGCCGACCTGGTGGGCTACATCGCCCGCCGGGAGATCCGCCCCCTGGTCGCCGCCACCTATCCCTTGAAGGACCTGCGCGCAGCCCAGGACGCCTTCCTGGAGAAGCGCCACGTCGGCAACATCATCATCGACATGAGCCTCGGTGGCTGAGCAGTGGTGCCCGGATGTGGCTCCACTTCACCTCATAGGACGTCTCTTTGAAAGGCTCATCACCCAGACCCGTCATGGCCGGACTTGATCCACTGCAGTCCGGTTCAAGTTGTGCCGCACACCAGGGGCATTTCTTGTGTGATATCGATCAACCATTACCCGTCATGGCCGGACCTGATCCGGCCATCCACGTCTTGCCGCCGGCGCCCAAGGTTCCGATTGCGTGCGGCGGGAACACGTGGATGCCCGGATCAAGTCCGGGCATGACGATAAGAGGTGGTAGAAACTGTCCCATTTCGCCACCGAAATTTCAAAACCGAATAGCCGTGGTGGCTGAACGCACCTTGACCCTTTTGTCGTCCCCGCCCCTCCGCCCCCCGGTGTCGTTCCCGCAAAAGCGGGAAGCAGTCGACGCAGCCCAGCTGTCGGCCCCCTCCTGTCGCGTAACTAACCCCTAGCAACCGCCAAAACCCAAGGCAGCCTCCCCCATGAAGATCACCCGAATCGAGGTCTATCAGGTCGACCTGCCCGCCCCCGGCGGCGTCTATCGCCTCTCCGGCGGCCGCGAGTTCCGCAGCTTCGACAGCACGATTCTGCGCATCGAGGCCGACGACGGCAGCGAGGGCTTCGGCGAGGCCTGCCCCTTCGGCCGCGGCTACCTGCCGGCCCATGGGCTTGGCGTGCGCGCCGGCATCGCCGAGTTCGCCCCCGAGCTGATCGGCCTCGACCCGCGCGAGACCCAGCGCATCGACGAGGCCATGGAGGCCGTGCTGCCCGGCCTGCCGCACACCAAGGCCGCCGTCGACATGGCCTGCTGGGACTTGTTCGGCCGCTCGGTCGGCCTGCCCTGCTATCAGCTCTTCGGCGGCCTCGCGCGCGGCCGCCTGGCCCTCGCCAGCTCCGTCTCCACCGGGAGCCCGTCGGAGATGGTGGCCAAGGTCGAGGCCTTCCGCGCCCAAGGCTACAGGGCGCACTCCATCAAGGTCGGCGGCAGCAGCGCCGAGGCCGACGTCGCCCGCATCCGCGCCGTGCTCGCCGCCCGCCAGCCGGGCGAGGACTACCTGGTCGACGTCAACCGCGGCTGGACCCTGGACACCGCGCTCAAGGTCACCAGCCAGCTCGACGGCCTCGACTTCACCCTGGAGCAGCCCTGCGCCACCTACCGCGAATGCCGTGCCTTAAAGCCGGTCTTGCGCCAGCCGCTCAGCCTCGACGAGATCCTCGACAGCCCCCAAATGCTCCTGCAGGCCCTCTCCGACGCGGCCATCGACTTCGCCAACATCAAGCTCTGCAAGGTCGGCGGCCCGACGCGAGCAAAAGCCATGGCCGACATCTGCGCCGCCGCCGGCCTCGGCATCACACTGCAGGAAACCGCCGGCAGCGACATCGCCTTCGCCGCCGTCTGCCACCTGGGCGCAGCGGTCTCCCCCAGGGTGCTGCGGCATGTCTGGGACCCGCGCGAGCTGGCCGCGGTGACGACGGCCGACGGCGCGCCGGAGGTGGCCGAGGGGCACGCGACGGTGGCCGGGCGCCCGGGGCTGGGGGTGGAGGTGAGACGGGAGGTGTTGGGGGAGGCTGTTGTGGTTTATGGGTAGTGCTCGACGGGAAATGCAGCATATAGAAAATGGCGCAGCCTTTAGGAGTTGACCGCAATCTCGTGAGCGGCAAGCTTACATTGACACAATCTAACAAAAGAGGAAACTGATAAAACCGTCTTGTCTTCATGATTATTGATATTTTCTGTATAAATATAATGTATCCTCAAACGTTTACTGATCTTTACTCGACGAATCCAGTATTTGTTTTGATTGTTTAGCGGAACTCCTTGGCGACGATCTTCGGATTCTGTCAATCTCGGTCAAGTGGGTACGCGGTCCGTCAGGAATCCACTAGATGTGGTCGTTCTCGGCTCTTGAATCGTCGTCACCTAGTTCCTAAATAACAAAAAGTTGAACTGGCCTAATATTCTGTCACGGAACCAACCATGACGCCTAACACCCGCTTCGCTGACCTCTTAAGCGACATCGAGCCGAGCCAGACCACAAAGGCAAACTCGACTTCTGCGCACAACAATGTGCGCGACGCTCTTCTTAGTGACGATGACTTCGCTTGCAGGGTCGAGCGGATTTTTCTCGGTGGATCCTACAAACGCGCCACAGCGATCCGACCGCGAACAAAGAACGAATCTACAGAGCGCCCAGACGTCGATCTGTATGTCGTTGTAGACGCCAATCCGTCCGATCTATCACCAGCCGATCTAACGGGCGAACTCTTCGATGCGCTTAATCGGAATCGTGTGGACCTTGGAATCACTAAGTTGAAGCGCAATCGTGTTTCAATCTCAGTGTCCATGAAAAAGGCGGACTTGGATATCTCAATCCTCTTGGAGCGCCAAAACGATGGCCTCTATCGGATCGGGAATTCGAGCACAGAAGTGTGGTACGCGACGGACCCAGAAGAACACAGCGATTGGTCATCGTCGCAAAATGCAAGATTTGGCAAACGGTTTAAGCCAATGGTCAAGCTTTTGAAGTGGGCACGACGTGAGAACCGCACGATTTACAAGCACCCAAAGAGCTTCGCTCTGGAGGCCTTTATCGCCTTGCATTCTGATGAGAACGAGAGCCACTACGGCATACTGTTTCATGATTTCTGCAGCAAGTTCGTAGCCGCTTATGATACGGAAAGATTGCTCGGCCAATGTCCGTGGCTCCAAGATCCGGCAATCGCCACCGGGAACTTGTTGCCCGGTGTATCCGGAAGCCACTTCTGCGCCTATTACGACAAGATCAAGCAACACCGCGACGATGCTGAGAAAGCGCTAGCGGAAGAGAACCAGGATAAGGCGACGGAGTACTGGCGCCGCATATTCGGCTCTCGCTTCCCTGCTGGTAAGGCGGAATCCGCCAAGAGGTCTACCTTGAGACCAGCCGCAGCTGTATCGCCACTAACATTCACCCCTACGCAGGCGTTGCCGTCGCCTCGGCCCGCCAAGTTTGCTTGATCACGTGTGGTGGGCTGTGGATCGTCACCGCCTGAGCGCGGAGAGAGCGGCGATTGCTGCACTCAATGAGCCTTGGTTTGAAAATGCCGATTGGTCCTTCGATGAGAAGCTTCGCTTGAGGCTGATTTTTGATGTCGTTCTCGATCATGGCCGATTCCGTCTTGCCATGATCTACCATAACACCTTTCCAGCTTCCCCGCCCAGTGTTCTGCCCATTGAGGAGGTTCGTGTTTCGGACCATCAGTATGGCACCGGCGGTGAACTGTGCCTGTCCATCCGAAACGACAATTGGAACCCGAATCTGACTGGCGCTGATATGATCCTTAGTACTCACTCTTTGTTGGTCCTCGAAGCGCCTAACGCAGAGGGAATGGTAACTCCAGCGCCATCGGACCACAATTATCCGCAAACACTGACCATAAGAAATTCTTTTGCTCGCTTTTACTTGAGCGCGAGCGCCCAAGTCGCCATTTGTTCGGATGATTTAGACAATAGACCGATAACAATTGGATTTTATACCCGCGCTGGCATCAACATCGTTGCCCATCTCTTCGAATGGAGTAATGGAGAGGAGATTAAAAAAAACACAGACACGCCTTCTGATATTCGTAAGATTTTTTACTTAATGAAAGGAAAATATTACAAAACAAATGCTTCGGAACAAACTGTCGCATCTGTGAAGACGGTGAAAGACCTATCGGCGCTGGTCGGTACTCGGTTCTCTTTCGATAGTTGCAAGGAATGGGCGTGCATAGTTTGCAACTCAAGTTTAGAGCCAACGCTTTTTACCCATTTTCGTGACAGTGATGACGTTTTTGCACACAGCACTATCCTTGCTCCACGTGAAGGACGCAGATCAGGTGACGAGCATGAGGATCTAGCTAAGAGCCGTGTCGGCATTGTCGGCCTAGGATCGCTTGGCTCGAAGATAGCTGTTTCTCTCACGCGATCTGGGGTGGGCCGTTTGGAGCTTGTCGACGGAGATGTTCTTCATGTGGGCAATCTCGAAAGGCATGCTGGGGACTGGCGTGATGTCGGTCGTCATAAGTCGGACCTCACCGCCTATCGGCTACGGATGATTAGCCCATTTGTCAAAGTTGAACCCTGGCGGACAGCCATTGGCGCACAAGTCTCTGCTCAGGAAGCGGCTAATGTCAACGCCGCTCTAGCCGCATGCGACTTGCTGATCGACGCCACCGCCGACCCTGATGTATTCAATCAACTTGCTTATCTGGCTATGCAATCGAACCGGGCATTGGTATGGGGCGCAGTGTTCGCAGGAGGTCTTGGCGGCGAGATTGCTCGCTCGCGCTTTAGAAAGGACCCAAGCCCTTTCGACATTCGCCAGGCGATGATCCAAGCGTATGAGAAAAGCGACGACGCACCACCTCTGGCCTCAGGTCGCGAATATGATGGTCAGGGAGTTCATGGCTCGGTTTTGATTGCGACAGATGCGTGCGTGTCAACAATTGCTGGACACATGACCGCTTTGGCGCTTGACACTCTGCTGGACACCGAACCTTCGCCTTATGAGCATTCAGCTTACTTGATTGGGATGAAACGTGGTTGGCTGTTTAGCGCGCCATTCGACACCCAGCCTCTCGATGTCGAGGCACCTTTGCGTGAGCCACTGACTCCGCATGATGACTCTAACATCGATTCCGATTTCCTCGAGTCACTACTGACGAAGCTTGCTCATGAAGCTCAGGATAAGCGGGACAACGATTGACAAGTGGGTTCGAGAACTCACTAAAGCTGGTCGTCGGGAGATCGGCGGCGTGCTCTTCGGCGAGCAGCTGGCAGAAGGGGATTTCCGGATTGTTAAGGCCACACAACAGGCTCTTGGAGGCGGAAACACTACGCGTTTCAACCGCCGGGGCTTTCATGCGAGGACCGAAATTAAGAGGCTACACAATCGATATGGGGGCCATGCCACTCGCTTCAACTATCTCGGCGAATGGCATTCGCATCCCAATGTGCCAGCCTTTCCAAGTGTCCAGGACGAACTAACGATGCGTGAGCTGTTAGCCGACCAGTCCGGAGCGGTGAATTTTCTTGTGCTCGCAATAGTGCGCCTCGGAGTGACTAGGGCCTTAGAGATTGGTGCGTTCGCTTACTTGACATCCGGTCATAAGGTCTTGTGCAAAGTCGAACCAGAGAACAACGCCTATGACAATGGCGACTAATCCCGCAGGACGCGTGTTCATATCCTACAGACGCTCTCCAGGTCGTGAGGCAGGTGATGTCGAAGCGTGCTTGCTACGTAACGCTCTGCGGGACCGCGGTGTGCCGACTTGGCGCGACCTGGACGACTTGGACGCCGCCCCGACTCAAGAGTATTTGGTGGCTTCGCTGTCAGATTATGATACAGCCGGCGCTGTGATGTTGATCTCCCCGGAAACCGAGAGTTCAAGCATGGTGCGTAAAGTTGAGGCACCCGAGATTTTCGAACGTTTTATGAGAAAGGATGGCTTCTTCGTCAAGCCGGTACTGATAGGTCTCCAATATGATGAGATTGATCGAGTCTTGGGCTGGCCTAGCGCGTTGCAAGAAGTTGGGCAATTCAACATAGATAGGATAGAGGCTGATACATTCTCAAGAGTGGATGCACGCCGAATTGCAGCTACAGTTGTAAAGACACGCCTCAGTGTTATCAAAGAAAAAGGGGGAAACACATCCTTTACTGCTGGAGTTTTCACCCGTCACACACCCAACATGTCCGGCTACTCACTATCTCATGATTTTACACACTATTTCCATGGTCGCTCTGCGAGCGAAGGCGCCTATCATAACATCGAAGTAGCATTATCGGATACCGCCTCCGCCTTGACCGCCACAGGTGAGAGAGTGTCACTGACAGCACGAGGAAACGCACCTCTACCGCTTGGAGTACTATATGGTGCAGTTTTCTCACCATTCATTTTTGATTTGACCTGGAAGCAATCCCTTCCAGGCCTCACCGCGCAGGATTGGTCGCGCTCTCAGTCTCCAAGCAGTATCGCAGTGAAAACCGACGTTGCTAGAGGTAATTTAGACTCTGAAGATTTAGTTCTAATGGTTTCTGTCAACGCAGAAGTTAGTCACGCCGTTCGAGAATATTTATCTCTCTCTAAAGTTTCCCAGCAGGCGATGATCTCAGTGAGTATGCCAGGAGGGCCGGTAAAACAAGGGCAAGCTCTGTTACCAGAGGATGGCTTAGCAATAGCAAATGCTGCGATCGACAAAGCCAAGTCTGTTAGAGCTCAGTTGCGTTTGAAACGCGCAACTCTACACCTTTTTCTTGCATGCCCACTAGGCCTTGCAGTTTTAATTGGCCAGATGTTGAATACTTTCTCTGCGTGCGTGGTTTATGAGCATTTTAGTGATGAAAAACCAGCCTATAAGCCCGTGCACAAGTTTAACCCTTCGGATATTGAATCCTAGCATCATTAGAGCCGTAAACACCCAGTTTGCTTAGCGAACACCGTCCTATCGGAAGGTTGCGCGCAGATTGTCGTTTGAGGAAAGCTATGGCATTCTCGACTTTCATGCATTGCCTGACCGGTGTGTTGCTCCGACGACGCGCGCGCGCTGCCAGTCCGAAGGCCCGAGGCGCATCGTCAGGTCTCTATCGGCCTAGGTCTCGGTCACCCGACGACCTCACTTCCAACCCCTTCCCTTTCCCCACCCTCCGCGTCTCCTCCCAAGTGATGTCCACCCCGCTCCCGATCAGCAGCACGCCGCCGGCCATCAGGTTCCAGCCGGGCTGGGCGGCGAAGGCCAGGTAGTCGAGGGCGACGACGTAGAGGATGCCGACATAGTCGAAGGAGATGATCGTGCTGGCGGCGGCGAAGCGGTAGGCCTGGATGATGGTGAACTGGCCCAGCGCGCCGACGAGGCCGACGACGAAGAGCAGCAGGAGCTCCCAGAGCGGCGTCGAGGTCCGGACGAAGGGCTGGATGGGCAAGAAGTGGAGACAGCCGATGGCGCTGGCCTAGACGAGGATCGCCAGGCTCTCGTGGGTGGCGGCCAGTTGGCGGACGCCGATGACCTGGAAGGCGTAGTCGAGCGCGGAGGCAAGGGCCGCCAGCGCCCGGATGTCGAAGAGGCCCTTGCCCGCCCCGTGACCGCACAGCCGTCACCGCATTCTCGCCCGATAAAGGTCTCAGAATGATCGTTGGTCCGGCGCGGCTGCGCTCCTTACCTCTTCTTCGAAGAACGAGGAGAGAGCAGCATGGCGTCGCAGAACCACTATCGCACGAAAGCGAAGGGAGACGAAGAGCCCCGCTATGACGGGCCGGGATCGGAGGAAGCCAAGGCCATCCTGGCAAAGCTCCGGCGGGTCGAAAGCTACAAGAACGCGCGCTCCTCCTGGTGAGCAGCGGCGGAGAGCGGCGGCAAAGGCGCCCGGTTCCTGCTGGGGACGCGCGGCGGCAGAGCCGCTGTCGCTGATGGCGCACGGCTCAAAGTGATCCAATGGTTTTCAGTGGCTTGCGTGTCATCCTCGCGGAAGCGGGGATCTACATGACCAGATAACATCGCCAGTGGACAGAGATTCCCGCTTTCGCGGGAATGACGTTGTTGTGCTGTATTGTGCTATCGTGCGTAAGACTTGCAACGTTCATATCTGGACAAACTCTTTATTGGTTAACAGAGAGATAAACTGTCAGCTTTGGTCAGCTGGCGGAATTCTTCATGATGTGGCGGCTGATCAAGAGGTGCGGTCCGCGTTACCTATGGCGCTACAGTAAAGCGTCGCGCCAAAGCCCAAGGTAATGCGACATAACCAACAGGCCTACCGCACTGCTTGCAGCCGGCATTGTCGCCATCAGCCTTCCGGCCGGGGCCGAGGTCGATCAGGTGACGCTCGGTGCCATCTCGACACCCGATCAGGTCGAGACCTCGATCGGGACCTTGCAGTTCATCGACGGTGCGCCGCTGCCGGAGACGGCGGCCACGGTCTATGACTATCTCGACCGCATGCGCGGCGTGGATGCCTTCTTGAAAGGCATGCCGGCGGCGTCGCTCCACATGCTGATCGAGGGGCCGCGCTCCATCGGCGCGGAAGAGGCGCATCAGGTCGTCATCTTCGACCGGCTGCTGGGGCCGGACTCGCTCTTCCTGACGGCCAACAGCTCGACCCTGTACGTCTTCCCGATCCTCGATCTGGAGCGCGACGGGCCGACCATGGTCGAGGCGCCGTCCGGCGTGCTGGGCGCCTTCAACGACGCCTATTTCCGCTACATCGGCGATGTCGGCCCGTCCGGTCCCGACAAGGGCGAGGGCGGCAAGTACTTGGTCCTGCCGCCGGGCTATGACGGCGCGGTGCCCGAGGGCTACTTCGTCGTGCGCTCGCCCTCCTACCGGGTCGGGACCTTCATGCGCGGCAACATCGCCGACGGCCTGAAGGCCGCGGCCGAGCACATCAAGTCCAGCCTTCGCGTCTATCCCTTGAGGCGGGCGGAGAACCCGCCGGAGATGGAGTTCAGCAGCGGCTCCGGTCTCTCCTTCAACACCATCCACGCCAATTATTTCCAGTTCTACGAAGAGCTGAACGCGGTGATCCAGAAAGAGCCGATCGACCTGATCGACGGCGAGACCCGCGGCCTCTTCGCCTCCATCGTCTGGCACCCGCGCGAAGACAGGACCCTCGCCGGCGTCAGGATCTATCCGGAGCAGAACTGGTACATGGCCTTTCTGGACAAGAAGGTCTTCTTCAACGGGCCGGACGGGCAGGAGAACAACTGGATCCAGTCCCGCCCCGGCAAGAGCTGGTTCGCGATCCTGCGCATGTACGGCCCGCTCCAGCCCTGGTTCGAGCAGAGCTGGAAGCCCGGCGACCTTCAACCGGTCGAGTGACATAGGCGCTTTCCCTGCTGATTAAGATCGCCGTCATCTCTCGAACAGCCCTTGCCCAGCCAGAGGCCTTGGATCAGCTTGCCCCCGCACGCGGCCATTTGAAGAGCCATTCTCCGGACGCCGGCTGACGGTGACGGAGGGCCCGGCTTAGCGGCCGCCGCAAGGACACCAGCGGGAGGACGGCATGATCTTCACCGGGACGAATGGGCCGGATACGATCGACGGCACGGCGCTCGACGACACGATCGACGGCAAGGGCGGCGACGACAGCCTCTACGGCCTGGAGGCCGACGACCGTCTGCTGGGGCAGAAGGGCGACGATTTCCTCTACGGCGCGGCCGGCGACGACGAACTGCGCGGCGGTCTCGGTGACGACACCATGACCGGCGGCGCCGACCGGGACGTCGCATTCGGTGCCAGCGGAACGGACCACATCCTAGGCGGCCTCGGCAGCGACCTGCTCACCGGCGGCAGCGGCAGCGACCGCCTGGACGGCGGCCAGGGTGACGACACGCTTCAGGTCGACACGGCCACCGACATCGTCATGGAGCTGGCGGGAGAAGGCAACGACCGGGTGATCTCCACGGCCGCCGCCTTCACGCTCCCCAGCACCGCCGCCGCGGGCTTCGTCGAACAGCTGCGCCTGGCGCTCGGCAGCAGCGCGATCACCGGCGTCGGCAACGAGCTGGACAACGTCATCCTGGCCAACAGCGCCGACAACACCTTGATCGGGGGCGACGGCGACGACCTGCTGAACGGGCGCAAAGGCGCCGACGTCATGATCGGCGGCACGGGCGACGACACCTTCCGGGTGGACAGCAACGGCGACAGCGTCAGCGAGGCCGCCAGCCAGGGGCACGACACCATCCTGTCGAACGTCAGCTTCTCGCTGCCCGGCACGGCGGACTTTGGCCACATAGAGGTCTTGCTTTTTCGTGCCGGCGGCCAGGATCTCATCGGGCAAGGCAACGAGCTGGACAATCAGATCCGCGGCAACAGCGGCGACAATCTCATGACCGGCGAGGAAGGGACCGACAGGCTGCAGGGCCTCAACGGCGACGACGGCGCCTTCGGTGGTTCCGGCAGCGACAGCCTCTTCGGCGACGCCGGAAACGATACCCTCTATGGCGATGAGGCCGACGACCGGCTCTACGGCGGCTCGGCGAACGACTTTCTCCTAGGCGGCAGCGGCGCGGACGGGCTGTTCGGCGGTCAAGGAGACGACAGCCTCTTCGCCCTGTCTCCCGCGGACAGCCTGGGCGGCAGCGACGACAACAGCTTCTTTGGTGGTGCCGGCAGCGATACGGCGAGGGATGGCGGCGGTGATGGGACCTTTTTCGGTGGTTCCAGCAACGATGTCTTCTACGGTGCCTCAGGCTCGGATAGGGCCTTCGGTGGAGACGGCGACGACAGACTGGTCGGAGGCTACGGCAGTCAGTTCTTCTATGGAGGTGCCGGAAGCGACCTGGCCTACGGCTATCTGGGTGATGCAACTGTCTATGGCGGCGTGGGCTCGGACACCATGTCGTTCGGCCTGGGTAATCACCTGGGCTTCGGCGGGGGGAGCAGCGACCGAGCCTACGGCGGCTACGACCTGGACCGCCTCTACGGCGAGGGCGGTACCGACCGCCTCTTCGGCAACGATGGCTCCGACACCCTGGCGGGCGGCGATGGGAACGACAGCGCCTTCGGAGGGTCGGGCAACGACCTCCTTCGCGCCAGCGATCAAGACCTGCTCTACGGCGGCAGCGGCGCAGACAGCTTCTCCCTGGAGACGGGCCTGAGCGGCACCGCTGCCGTGATCGCCGACTTCACCGGCGGCACCGATCTCTTCGAGATCGAGGTTGCAGGCGGCAGCGGCAGCTGGATCGCCGATGCCACCTTCTCCGGCGGCGGCACGCCCGAGGCACGCTTTCAGACGCTCGACGCCACGACCGGCCAGCTGCAGGTGGACGCCGACGGCGATGGGACGCTCGACTTCGGCGCCCAGCTGACCGGCATCACGGCCGTCGATCAGCTCACCGCCACCGACTTCCTCTTCACCTGAGGGGAACAGACTGCCTGCCCCGGCAAACCCGCTTCTGCGAAGAGGTATGGCCGAGGCACGAACGCCAGTTCGCACGCCCAGTGCGCCGGCACTGCCGCACTTTAGGTCGCCGCCTCGACCGCCGACAAGGCGCGGCGACCGTTTCTGCGCCAACGCCCCGGTCGAACACGCCAGTCACCCTGAAGCCCCACAAAGCTTGGCAGGCCGGCGGAGCCACAAGCGTGAGAGGGCCCGCAGGTCATCGATATGGCAAGGAAGGGTCACCGGCTGGCAGGCCTGTGGCCGACATGGCTTGCCAATGCCCGGGCGAGGGCCGAATATGACCCGGCCGATCCCCCTAACCTCCACCCTACCGTCCACCGCTTGCGGACCTCTTGCCTTGCACGTCCTCCAGGTTCTCCTCGACCCGATCTTGCCGGTCTTCGCGATCATGGCCTTCGGCTTCGCCATGGGCCGGATGGGCAAGGCCTCGGTCGACGACGCGCGCTTTCTGAACCGCTTCGCGCTGACGATCCTCCTGCCGATCCTGGTCTTCGGGCTGATCGCCAATGCGCAGATCCCGCGCTTCGACATCCTGCCCTTGGCGATCTATGCGGGCGTTCAGGTAGTGGTCTTCACCGTCGGCTTGCTGCTGGCCTTGACGGTTCTGAATCGTCCGGCGGGCGAGGCGGTGCTGCTGGGCTTCTGCGGAGTCTTCGTCAACACCGTCATGTACATCCTGCCGATCTCGGTCTTGCTCTATGGCGAGGGCCGCGTGCTGCCGGCAGCCACCATCGTCACCTGGGATTCCACCGTGACCTTCGCCAGCGCGATGATCGCCCTGCAAATGATCAGCCTGGGCCGGGTCTCCTTCTCGCAGATCGCCCTCACGATTGCCAAGACGCCGATCCTGCAAGCAATCGCGGCTGGCGTGGTGGTGAGTATGGCTGAGATCGCGATCCCGGCCCCTTTGGAGACCTTCATCCAGTTCGCCGGCGGGGCCGCGGCACCGGTGGCGCTCTATGCCTTGGGCGTGGCGCTCTCCAAGACCGACTTCCGGCCCAACGCCACCGTGGCGAGCTTCGTCGGCATAAAGCTCTTCGTCTTTCCGGCCGCCATCTGGCTTGCCATGGACCAGCTGGCCGCCGAGGCCGAGGGCGGCGATCTCTACCGCCTGATCTCGGCCGGGCCCAGCGGTGCGATGGCCTTCAGCCTGGCGCTGCTCTACAACATTCGCACCGACGCGATCGCCCAGATCATCGTCTGGACCAGCCTCCTCACCCTGGTCTCGCTGGCGCTCCTGGCCTAGGCGCTTTCCCGCTCAAGGCTCCTTGCGTTGCAGGATGCGGATGGTTGGACCGCTCTCCAAGCCCGTTGGCGTGAATTGCTTGATTAGCGGATAGCGCTCCAAGAGCGATTCAAGGGCCGCCAGTTCGCGCGGCCAATGGTGCGCTTCCCGGCGGTACTGATCGATGAAGACGCTCATCATGATGTAGTGGACATCGGCAGCTTCTACCGCCTCTATGAGCGCTTCCGGCGGACTGTCGGGGCCGCCGATCCGCGCCAGGTAGCCATAGGGGCCGTTCGGCCGCGGCCGATCGCTGATCTCGGCCCAAGGCACGATCTCGCCGCGATGCTCGACCATGGTGTGATACTCGTCGCTCGAAAGCTGCGGCGCGAAGGTCTCGAGAAGGATCTTGCTGCCTTTCGGCAAGCTGTCCTCGGCCCAGGCGAGCGCGCGGGTGCGGGTGTCCAGATCGCCCGGCATGAATCATCACCAGCTGCACGCCGCGTTGGGCCAGCGGGATGAAGAGGGTGGCAGCGGCAATCAAGAGAATGGCGCCGCCCGCAAGGCGCAAGGGGCGGGCACCAAGAGCGACCAGGCTGCTGATCTGCTGCGCCCCGAAGGCCAGCAAGATTGCAAGGCAGGGCATGAGGGGCATGACCCACTGCCCGGAACGAAGCGACAGCATCGAGAGAAATCCGACATAAATCAAAACGAAGACCGATATAATCCATGCCTGCTTGAAAAAGAACGCTAGCAGTCCGGCCGCATAAGCGAAGTATGACATTCCAACCGAGAAACGCTCCGGCCCTGCATTGAAGAAATAGAAGACCACAGCATCCAGGGTCCCGTCCTTCATGGCCCCCACTAGCTGACTGCGGGCCTCGAACCGGACGTTCTTGATGGTGAGGTAGAACTGAAAGAAGAGAAAGGGCGCGGAGAAGAAAGCGGTCGCCAGACTTGCCAGCGCGGCGTAGCGAAGCCACCTAAGACCCGTCTCTAGCGATATCGTCCGTTGAATTACCAGGTGCACCAAGGCGATGAAGATCGTTCCGGAGACGACCACGCCGGGATACTTGCTGGTTGCCGCCAGGCCGACGAAGATACCGGCGATGACGAAGTCGCGCGGCCTCAGGCTTTCGACACCTTTCATGACGTAGAGCAGACAGAGGAGGATGAAGAAGGCCTGCAGCGAATCCATCCGCGTGATGATTGAGAAGTCCAGCAGCCGCGGAGTGACGGTCACGATGAGCAGGGCAAAGGCCGACCAAAGCAAGGACACCTTCAGTTTCGAAAGGATCGCGTAGACGGGAAAGAGGATGGCCGCGCCCGTGAAGACGGTGAAGGTGCGCGCGATGTAGTAGAAGGCTTCCGCCTCGCGATGCAGGTCCGGGGTGTAGCTGCTGTCGAACCAAGAGATCACCGTGACGATCGCGCCGTAGATGGCGAAGAGGATCGACAAGGGATAGAAGAGCGTGCTGGCAGGCGCGCCGTACCAGCCGGGATTGGGCTGGGGCACGAAGGCCATGTTGTGGGCCCGCATGATCCAGGTGTGCTCGTCGCCATTGTACAGAAGCGGGAGGCCGTAGCCGATCCCGGCGATACGCAGGCACACTGCGATGGTGAAGATCACCCAAACCAGTGTCGGAAGGTCCCGCAACCAGAGTTTCAGGTCTCTGAATTCCTGCAGCGGGTCTTGCTGACGGAACCAAACAAAACCGCGCCGTGGAAGACGAACAAGACGCTTTACTCTCGACAATGCCTGTCTCCGACTGCAGGAACACCGACACGAGGGAGTATCCGATCCTCAGTGAAAGAGGTTCGACGGGGTTCTCAGCGCGCCAGCGTGCCGACCCACCGAGACGATCACCGAATGTGATGGTGAACTCCGCCAAAGCTTCCGTCCAGTCTCTTGCCGCCTGCCAACGCTTTCTTCGCCGAAGCCGGATCGTTCGCCCTGTAGGCTGCCCGGCAAGAGGCGAAACTTACGCGATGAGGACTCCACCGACTGGAGAGCCCTAGGCCGGCAGGCTCGTACGCGCGGTTCGCAGGGCAATCCTTCCCGATCCCTGTCGAGGAGAGATCCGTGCAGGTAGAACCTTGATCGCCGTGCAGATGAACGCGCTTAGCCGCGTGGACTTCGCGCAGATCTCACTCACCGTCGCCAAGACGCCGATCCTGCAGACTATCGCGCTGGGCGTGGTGGTCAGCCCGGCAGAGGTCCCTACCCCGCCCCCTCTCCTTTCGAGAAGAGGAGAACTACGCCCACCCCGATCAGGCCCCCTCCGGCCAGCTGCTGCCAGCCGATGCTCTCCTTGAGGAAGAGCGCGGAGAAGGCCATGGCGATCACGATGGTGCCGCTGACGATGGTCGGGATGGCCAGGCTGGCCGCCATCGGCTTGGCGAGGCCGACTCCGCCGAAGAGGTAGAGATAGCCGATCTCCGCAGCGCCGATACAGAGGCCCGCTGCCGCCGCCCAGAGGTAGGATCCCGCCGAGAGGGTAAAGACATGGCCGCCCCTCAGCAGCAAGAGGCCCAGGAACAGGAGAGAGGTGAAGAGCGCGGCCAGTTGGATCGCAATGGTGGCCAGGACCGTCGTCGTCGCGCTCGCCGGAACCTGGCCGCCAGAGACTTTGACGAAGAGGTTGTAGCCGGCATAGAGCAGCGTCACCAAGGCGAGGAGCGACAGGCCGGCCATCTCTTTGTCCCCGACTGGTCAGGCCGCAGCGGCCACGGCACTGCGGTAGTCGTCCATGCCCGTCAAGATCTCCGAAAGCGATCGGCGGGCGCCGGCCTGCAGGTACTCCATGGCGCGTAAGGCGGCTTCGTGTGCCTCCTCGCCGGAGCCGGCCACGCAGTCCTCGATCACCCGGCAGAAGTAGTCGGACTGATGACCGTCGACGAAGCTGTAGTGGACGCAGACGTCCGTCAGCCCGCCGCAGAGCAGGAGCGTGTCGACCTTCAGGCCGCGCAGCAGGATTTCGAGATCGGTGCCGAAGAAGGCCGAATAGCGCCGCTTCCTGATCAGGTAGTCGTCCGGCCGGAAGCCCATCTCCTCGACCGCTATGGCCGTGTTGGGATCGTCTTCCAAGCAGTGGACGGCCTCGCTGCCGTCCAGCTCGCGGCCGAAGTCGACGAGGTCGGGGCGATGCACCTCCTGAATGAAGATCACCGGGATGCCGCAGGCCCGCGCCTTGTCGATCGCCAGGCGCGCTTGGCCCACCCGCTCGGCATAGTCGGACATGTGGGGGATCGCCCGCTCCTTGATCCCGCGATCGAAGGTTCCCGCTTGGATATCGATGACGATGAGCGCCGGCCGGCCCTCGATCAAGGCGCGCTTGGGCGGGGCTGTCTGTGCCATGGATTCTCCTCCTGTCAGGTGGATTTGCTTTGGTCGGCGCCGAGGAGCCGCGGCAGGTTGCCGAAGCGGGCGACGAGGGAAAAGACGATCACCGAGGCCGCGATGAAGGTGATCGCGCCCACGGCCATCGTCGGTGTGAAGCCGTTTCTGAGCGAGTTGAAGATCTGCAAGGTCACGGTCGAATAGGCCGAGGACGATACGAAGAACATGATGATGAACTCATTGAAGCTGAGGATCAGCACGAAGAAGAAGCCCGAGAGCGTGTAGGGCAGCATCTGCGGGAAGATGATGGTGCGAAAGATGAAGCGCTCCTTCGCCCCCATGGTCGCCGCCGCATCCAGATGGGCCCGCTCGACGGACTGAAGCCCGATCGAGATCGTCACCAGCGGCAAGGCAAAGAGGAAGGCCGCATGACTGGCGATGCCCGACCAGATCTGGCCCAGGCCGCCGGTGAAGGTCCAGAAGAAGCCGAGGCCGACACCGAAGACGATCGGCGGCAGGGCAAAGGGCATGGAGGCCAAGCCGGCGATCAGCTTGGTCACGCGCCCGCCGCGCCGCCACAGGCCATAGGCCAGCGGCCAGGCGACCAGGAGAGCAAGCGCGGCACTTCCGAGCGCGATGATCAGCGAGTTCTGCAGCGAGGCCACCCAAACGCCGTCGGTGAAGAAGAACTCGCGGAAGCGGTCCAGGGTCGGGTCCTTCGGCGGAAACAGCATGGTGCGTCCCCCGTTGAGCGCCGAGGCAGACACCACCACGATGGGCAGAAGGATGAAGAGAGCGCAGAGGCCCATAAAGAGACGCGCGAAGAAGGTCCTCATCGACGGCTCCTCCCAGCCTTGCGGGTGAGCCGCGTGCTCATGACCAAGAGAGTGGCGGCCGTTAGCAGCAGAATGACCGCCTGTGCCGACCCGAAGGGCGCATTCAAGGTCATGCCGCGCACCGCCTCGTAGACCGAGATGGCCAGCGTGTGCTTGGCCGGCGGCGCGAAGACCGCAATGGTGACATAGGCGCCCAGCAGGAAGACGAAGAGCAGCAGGACGGCGCCGATGATCGGGGTGCGGGTCAGCGGCAGCACCACGGTGCGCACGACCGTCAGCGGGCCGGCCCTCATGGTCCGTGCCGCCTCCAGCATGGCAGCATCGATGCGGGCAAGCGCTGGATAGAGCAGGATCACCGCATAGGGCCAAACCAGGTAGGTCAAGGTCAGGATGGTGGCGAAGTCGGTCGGCTTGAAGCGCAGGTCGCGCGGATTGGCGAGGCCCCAGTCGCGGAAAGTCTGAAACCAGCCCACCTCCTTCAGCCATTCGGTCACGCCGCTCTCCCTGAAGACCATCGGCAGGCCCGAGCGGTTCGACAGCAAGACGTCCCAGCCCATCACCACGAAGACTTCCGACAGGGACATGCTGGAGAGAAAGAGGATAAGCCAAAGGGTCTGGCGGCGGCGGGATTGGCGGGTCATCAGATAGGTGAAGGGGAAGGCCGTGACCACGGCCAGGACCGCCGCGACGAGCGAGTAGTAGAGCGAGTACCAAAGATGGCTCAGATAGAGAAATGACGTTGAATTGGGCCAGTCCGCCCCGACGAAGAAGCGCTTGTAGTTGTCGAAGGTAAAGGCCCAGCGCCAGGCCGCACCCTCGATCTTCTCTCCGAAGCTAATCGCGATGACCAGAAGGAAGGGCGTCAGGCAGAGCGACACCACGAGGAGAGCGAGCAGAAGCGTTGTGGCCTTGCTGCCAAGGCTGGACCCCTCGCCCGCGCTCTCTGCCGAACCGAAGCCGGTCTCTCGTGCCGCCGCGGTCATGCCCGACAATCGCCTCCATCGCCTGGAAGCACCCGCAAGGCCGGCGCCGGCAATTCCGCGAAGAGGAGATCACCCACCTTGACCGACTGGCCTTGGCCGCCCGGGATCTCGGCCATGACGTGACCTTGATCCGTCTGCAGGTGCACCTCTCGAGAAGGGCCGACGTCTCGGACAAAGGTGATTTCGCCACCCAGTCCGTTCGCCAGCGGGGCTTCCGCGTGCAACCGCACCCGCTCCGGTCGGCAAAACAGGGTGACCGGCGCGCCCGCCTGCGCCCGCATGTCGGGCGGCACGTCGAACTGGGCGGCGCCGATTGAGACCTGCCCTCGATCGAAGACGCCCGCCAGCAGGTTGGCATTGCCGATGAAGGAGGCAACGAAGCTGTTGGCCGGCTGGTGATAGATCTCTTGCGGACTGCCGACCTGCTCGGCACGCCCCTTGGACATGACGACGATCTTGTCGGCCATGGTCATGGCTTCTCGCTGGTCGTGGGTCACCACGATCGTGGTGATTCCCAGCCGTTGCTGCAGCAGCCGCAATTCCATCTGCATGTCCGCGCGCAACTGCGCGTCCAATGCCGACATCGGCTCGTCCAAGAGGAAGACGCGAGGCTCCTGCGCCAGGGCCCGCGCAATGGCCACGCGCTGCCTTTGTCCGCCGGAGAGCTCGCCGATCCGCCGCCCACCGAACTCCGCAAGCCGGACGAGAGACAGCAGCTCGGCGGCCCGCTGGTCGCGCTGAGGGCGCGCAACCCCGGCGACCCGAAGGCTGTAGGCGACATTGTCGGCAACGCTCATGTGCGGGAAGAGAGCGAAGGACTGGAACACCATGCCGAAGTTCCGCTCTTCCGCGCGCAGCTGCGTGATGTCTTGATCGCCAAGCAGGATCCTGCCCTCGCTCGGCTGATCCAAGCCGGCGATCATCCTAAGGAGCGTGGTCTTCCCGCAACCCGACGGCCCAAGCAGTGCGGTCAGCTTGCCGTGCTCGAAGGTCAAGTCCAGGCGGTCGACGGCGATGATCGCCCCATAGGCCTTCGCGATGCTATCCAACGTCAGGTCAGACACGCGGCCATCCTCAGCATTCGCAGAAAAGCTGGCGTCGGAGGGCGGATCACGCAGCGGCGACCATTTTGTCCCAAGATTCCTTGATGAAGGTCTCGTTGTCGAGATAGGCGTGGTAGGCAGGCCGTATCTCCGGCGTCCCGGCGACGGCGGCCAGTTCCTCCGCACTGAGCCCCGTCGTGCTGGCCTCGACCAGGGGCGCCGTCCCGATCTTTCGAGACATGATCGCTTGAGTCGAAGGTGCGCAGGAGAAGTTGATGAATTCGTGCGCTTCCTCTGCTTTCTCCGACAGCTGCGCAAGACACCAGGAGTTATGGCTGATGGGATTGCCCTCTGTCGGAAAGACGGAGGCGATCGGATGGCCCTCGGCCGCCATGAGGCCGGCCACGTCGTGGAAGTACATGCCGCCCACCACGTCGAAGTTCTTCAGCGCCTGCTCCATCTGGCTTTCCGCCGTGTACCAAAGCGCGACGTTGGGATGGATCTCGGCTGCCTTCTCGATCAGCGCCGTGATGCCGTCTCGCGACTTGAAGGTATCCGGGCCATCGAAGAAGGTGGCCGCCACGATATCGAGGAAGAACCAATTGTATTCTTTCGGCAGTCCGAGGCTCGCTTCGAACTTCGACACATCCCAGAAGGCTGCCCAGCTATCGGGTGTCTCGACGGCCTCCGTGTTGACCACCATGGAGTAAAAGAAACCCATGGCGCCGACGGCCACCAGGCCGCTGTCGTCCACCGACAGGAAGTAGTCGTCGAGGTTCGAGAGGTTGCCGATGCGCTTCGAGTGAAGCGGCGCCAAGAGGCCGCCGATACGCGAGGCCTTGATAATGGTGATCGGCGTGAACATCGAGAGGTCCGCCGGCACGTTCCCGGCGGTTTGCGCCTGCTGCAGGGTTTGCATCCAGCCGGTCGAGTTGGGCTGGGTAATGCTTTCCACCTCGATCCCTGTCGCGGCGGTAAACGCGGGATAGACATAGCTCTTGAAGCTATCTTCGAAGTAACCGCCGTAAGCGCCGATCTTGATGCTTCTGCTCTTGGCGATGGCGGGAGCAGCAAGAGCAGTGGAGGTCAAGGCAAGGCCGGCGCCGGCCGATGCCTTCAGCATATCGCGACGGGTCATGCTCTGGGCGGTGTGAAGCCTCTTTGCGGTCATCTCTCCCACTCCCTCTTGCGGTTGGGGTGCGCACCGGAGGCACAAGCCGGGCGTGCCGATGCCTCCAGTGCGCTTTGGTGATTTCCCGGCAGTCTAGTGGTCTGGGCCTACCCGCGAAAATTCGAATAAGTTGCGCTCAGCGAAGCCTCAGGCTACGCTCGGCTCATGTCTCAATCGGCCTCCTACCTGAACGCGCTGAGGGCTTTCGAGGCGGCGGCACGGCACGAGAGCTTCGCCAAGGCCGCCGACGAACTCTGCGTCAGCCATAGCGTGGTGAGCCGCCATATCCGCAATCTAGAACTATGGTTGGAGACGGCGCTGTTCGTGCGCACCGGCAATCGGGTGATGCTGACGGACGAGGCGCGTATGTTCGCCCCGCGCATCTCAGAAGCCTTCCAGACCATTCAAGAGTCCTGCGAGCGCTTCCGTGCCGGCCCGCGCAAGAAGACCATCCGGGTGAGTGCGGAACCCGCCTTTGCTACGCGATGGTTGAGGCGGCGAACGGCTGATTTCTACAGCAAGTTCCCCAACATCGAGATAGACCTCAAGTCCGCATGGAGCCCGCCGAGCCTTGAGAGCGGAACGGCGGATGTCGTCATCCATTTCGATAGTAGGGTGAGATCGAAGAAATGGTCGCAAGACCGCTTGTTTCCCATTGACGCCTTTCCGGCCTGCGCGCCGGACTTCTTGCCGAAGCTGCCGAACTCTGGACAAGCCGCGGCCATAGAGAAGAGCCCGCTCATACACGACAACGGCCGTGCGATATGGCGCCAGTGGTTTGAAACCTACGCGCCTCGGTCCGACAACTGGAGGAACGGCCGCGTCTACTCGGACCTGTCGCTCGCCATCGACGCCGCCGTAGACGGCGAAGGTGTCTTCTTGGCAGACGAGATCATTTGCGCAAGAGAGATGGAAAGGGGTGCGTTGGTCAGCCTGGATGACCGCATGCTGCGCTGCACTTGGTACAGTGCCACCTACCGCGATGCGGACGCCCTCAGCCCCGCCTTGGCCGCCTTCCGATCATGGCTCCTCGAAGCCGCAAGGAAGGCACTGAGCGCATCGACCCGCCCTGCATGAGCGGAGGGCTGGTTCAAAGGTGCAGGCGGGCAGCCTGGGGCGGGATGCCTTCTCCAAGATCGCGCTGACCATTGCCAAGACACCAATCCAGCAGGCCATCGCCCAAGTCATCGTCTGGACCATACTCCTCACCCTGGCCTTGCTGACGCTTCTGTCGTGAGGACCAGGATCACCCCGCCGCGCTCCACACCGGCGTCACTGCGAGGAGCGACAGCTACGCGGCAGTCCAGTGCGAAACGCTTGGCCGCTATTCACTGGATCGCGTCGCTTTGCTGGCGATGTCACCCAGCTTAGGAACTAAGACCGAGACTGAAGAGGAATAGCGCCTCACTCTTCGCTGCAACGCCTTGACGACGTCACGGATTCCAATCGTGCAGCCACTCGGGGATCACCCTGCTCTTGTAGGACGGCACCTCCTTTCCAACGGGATCGACCATGGGCTCTCTCGTTACCATGATCGTCAGCGCCGACAGCAGGCTCTCCCGGACGGCAATGTCATCCGCCTCCGATTCCGCCAGATAGAGCAGCTTCGCATCAATGACTGCACAGTCGTCCGCCAGGTTCAAGATAAGCAAGCGAAGAGGTAATTGGCTGGCACCCTCGTCGAACCACTTCTTTTTCTCCGGATCGATCACATCATACAGAATGGAATAGCCCTCCATTCCGGAAAGCTCTGGATCCTCCTGCGTGCTAAGGAGGTCCAAGTCTTCCGCATAAAAGGTCTGCAGTGAAAATGTTTTGAAGTATTCTCTGTCCCACGTCAGGCGTTCGGCGACCGTTCTGGCAGGACCGCGAAGATTGCCGTCTTCGTCCTCCCAAGTTGCGGTTACTGAAAAGGAGAAATAGGTCCCGAATACGCCTGAATAGGCGCAGCTCTCGCAAGTGAGGGTACCTTCTACGTGCCAGCCCAAGCCGCGCGCGCGCCAATCCGGTTCGCGAGAGGTGACTCTATAAGTCACGCGTTCGTGGTCCTCGTCGAACCAACTACTCGTTGCATCCGAAGAATGGGATATCCATCCGCCCTTCACGCAGTCGGCCGACACCGCTGGACCGGAAAGAAGCGTCACTCCTACCAGTAGTGCCGAAGTGCCGCAGAAAACGAGGAACAAACCCATGTTTCGAAGCCCGGCAATCAACTTGGCTTGGCTCTCTCGCCTTGCTTGGGCCTAATGCACAGAATAGATGGCGCAAGACCGACCTGAGGCCTGCATCGGCGCCTTCGAAAGGCACAATGAGGACGCTCCTGACACGGCGTCATTTCTCTATTTGCTCTCCGCACTCTCCGTTCTCCAGGTGGAACACAGATGTCCAATTATTGTACTTCCTTAATCCACCCTCCTCACCAACCTGCTTTCGGATTTTTATTGCCATGACAGTGAACAGGACATTCGCAAACGCTTTCATATGGTATTTGATTAAATCATCAGCATACTTCTGACAAATCTCCATAGCATCTGCCTTCATTCGATCGTCATCCTTATCAATATTTTCCAAATCATCTAGAAGGGCGGAGTCAGTCAAAAAGACCAACATCAATAAAGTATCGTTGGTTTTCGGGAATTTGTAGATACCTGGCCGCTCGAAGGTAACCGTCATGCCGGAGCTCAAGTGGAAAGGGCCTGTCACCTGCCCCTGAACCGGCCCTGCGACGGGAAAAAAGAGCGCCATCAGTACCAGAAAGTATCGCATACTCTGCAGCCTACCACTCGGCATCCTAAGCAGCGCGTCAGGTGCCTTCGTTTTCGCTTCACATGCCAGAGATCACTTCTCGTTGCTTTCGACAGGAGCACACTGGCCCACCGGCTGTCAAACTCCCGATAGTGGACCGGAGGACCAAGACCCGCTTTGCGCTCCCTTTACCAACCTTTCTGAATGCCAGAAAAATCGCGACAAGGCTTCCTCGCTGCCTCTAGACTTTGCCGCGGTCCGTCTATCCCGGTCCACCAGACCTTCCAATGGGGCATCAAGACTTGGAATTCCTGCCGGTCCTGTTGGACCCCATCCTGCCCGTATTCGCGATCATGGCCTTCGGCTTCGTCATGGGCCGTATGGGCCGGTCCAGCGTCGAGGACGCCAAGTTTCTGAATCGCTTCGCCTTCGCGATTTTGCTGCCGATCATGGTCTTCGGCCTGATCGCCAATGCGCCGATCCATACCTTCTCCATCGTGCCTCTGGCGATCTATGCGGGGGCGGAGGCGCTCGTCTTCGCGCTGGGTTTTCTCCTGGCTTTCTGCCTCTTCGAGCGGCCGGCGGGCGAGGCCTTTTTGCTGGCACTCTGCGGGATCTTCGCGAACAGCGGCTTCTACGTGCTGCCCATCTCGCTTCTGATCTACGGCCAGGCGCAGATTCTGCCGGTGACCTCGGTCATCTTTCTGGATGCCACCGTCACCTTCGCCGGAACCATGATCATCGTGCAGCTGATCAGCCAGGGCCGGGTGACGATCGGCAATGTCCTCTTGACCGTCGCCAAGACACCGGTCCTGTGGGCGATCGCGCTGGGCGTGGTCTTCAGCCTGGCGGAAATCCCGATCCCGGCGCCGGTGCAGACCTTCATCGACTTCAACGGCGTGGCCGCAGCTCCCGTCGCGCTCTATGCCTTGGGCGTCGCCATGTCGAAGACGGTCTTCAAGCCGGACTGGACCGTGGTGACCTTCACCGGGATCAAGCTGCTGTCCTTCCCCGGTGCGGTCTGGCTGGGCCTGGAGCTCTTTGCCAGCGATGCCCCCGGCCGCCAGCTCTTCCTCTTCACCGCGGCCGGTCCTTCGGCGGTGACCGCCTTCAGCCTGGCCTTGCTCTACAACATTCGCAGCGATGCCATCGCGCAAGTCACCGTCTACAGCGGGGTCCTGACGCTCGCGACCATGGCTTTCCTCGCGTGAGCGGCGGTCAGGCCTCCGGAGCGACGACCAGCTTCTTGATCGCAGCATTCTTCTCAAGCAGGTCAGGCGGGGCAAGATCGCTCTCTGCCGGATCGCGCACGCCCTTCAGATGATCCAGCGGCGCTATGTGGTCGACGAACCCCAGATGCTTGGTGCCCAGCGCATAGCCCATCAACTCCAGGATCCGGTCAGGCAATTCGCGCGCCTGCTCCGGCGGGACGGCCAGGTACTGGTTCTCCTCTTGCCTCAGCCAACCCATGGCGTAGTGCAAGGCCACGCCCGTGCGCGGGCCATCGTCCAAGTTTGCGCCGCCGCCATGCAGGGAGTTGCCGGTGTAGATCAGAACCGAGCCAGCCGGCATTTCGGTGACGGCGATCTCCCAGTCCTCGGGCTCGCGCGCGTCCTCCCAGTGGAGGCTGCCGGGCACGATCCGGGTGCCGCCATTCTTCTCCGTGAAGTCGCTGATCGCCCACATGGTGGCCAGCGTCAATGGCGGACAGGGGTTTGCTATCGGGAAGATTCCGGTGTCGCGATGCAGCACTTGCGCCTTCTCCCCGGGTTCAAGATGCATCACGCCTGTATAGTGGATGTGATAGCGCGCGCAGTGCGGTCCAAGCACGGCATCGGCAACGGCGAGCACGGTGGGATGCAGCAGCAAGGTGCGCACCGCTTCCGACTTCGCGATCAGGGCGCCGAATCGCTTGGTGCGCCGCCCCATGAAGTCTTCATGGCCGCTGTGGGCGCGCTCGAAATAGGGCGCCAGATCCTGGCGCATGGCCTGCAGCTCACCCGGCGTCAAGGCGCCCTGCACCACCGCATAGCCGTCTCGGCTGACGGCCTCAGAGACGCTTGAGACGGCGTCGTGCTGGGTGAAGACGTTGGTCAACTGCATACGCTATCCCTCCTGGCCAGGCACCCAAGCCTGCCAAGAGGGATCCTACACGACCGATCGTCAAGATCGCGAGCGATCAGACCGAGCGGGTGATGCCGCCGTCGACCCGGATGTTCTGGCCGGTGATGTAGCCGCCACCCTCGGAGGCCAGAAGCGCGATCACGGCGGCGATCTCCTCGGTCTTGCCGTAGCGCCGCATCGGAATGCGCTCGCGGAACTCCGACTTCTCCGGCAGGCTGTCGATGAAGCCCGGCAGCACGTTGTTCATGCGGATGTTGTCGGCCGCATAGCGATCGGAGAAGAGCTTGGCGAAGGCCGCCAGCCCGGCACGAAAGACGCCGGAGGTCGGGAAGACCGGGTCGGGCTCGAAGGCGGCAAAGGTCGAGATGTTGATGATCGAGCCGCCCTTCTGCTGCTGCATGATCGGCGTCACCAGCCGGGTCGGGCGCACGGCATTCAGGAAATAGACCTCCATGCCGTCGTGCCAATCCTGATCGCTCAGCTCCAGGACCGGCGCCCGCGGCCCATGGCCGGCGCTGTTCACCAGCACGTCGATACGGCCCCAGCGCCCCATGGCCAGATCCACCAGGCGCTTCAAGTCGTCGTTCGATCGATTGGAGCCCGTGACCCCGATGCCGCCCAGCTCTTGGGCCAGCGCTTCGCCCTTGCCGGAGGACGAGAGGACGGCGACCTTGAAGCCGTCTTGCGCCAAGCGGCGGGCCGCGCCCGCGCCCATCCCGCTGCCGCCGGCGGTGACGACGGCTACCTTGTCTGCTGCCATGACTTGCTCCTTTGCTCCGCCGGATCTCGGCTCCTTGCCATCAATGTGAGGGCTCGGCCGGCATTTGACTAAACAGAATTCCAGCCTTATGGCTGTAGAAATTCTACTGGGTCAAAGGTCGCCGAACGTGCCTCGCCTTCCGCCTCTCACTGCGCTCAGGGCCTTCGAGGCCGCCGGACGCCATCTGAACTTCCGGCGCGCCGCCGAAGAGATCGGCGTCACCCAAGGCGCGGTCGCCCAGCAGGTGCGCGGCCTCGAAGCGACCCTGAAGGTCAAGCTGTTTCACCGCCAGCCGCGCGGTCTGGCGCTGACCGAAGAGGGGCGGGCCTATCATGCACCGCTCAGGCGCGCCTTTCGCCTGCTGGAGGAGGCCAGCGACGCGCTGCAGCCCAAGGCCGCGGTCTTGACCATCAGCGTCACGCCCTCCTTTGCCACCAGATGGCTGGTGCCGCGCCTGGGCGCCTTCATGCAGTCCAATCCCGCGCTGGACGTGCGGATCGTGGCCTCGCAGGACCTGGCAGACTTCCAAAGCGACGGTGTCGACATCGCCGTGCGTCAAGGCAAGCCCCCCTTCGGCCCCGGCCTTACCGCAGAGCTGCTCTATCCCTTCGCCTTCTACGCCGTCTGCAGCCCTGACCTCCAAGCAGGCAGGCATCCCATCAGAGGCCCGCAAGACCTCCACCACCATGTGCTGCTGCATGATGCGCACGGGCTCTGGCCCTTGTTCCTCGAGACCTTCGGGGCCGACCGGCCCCTGGCGAGCAAGCGGGCGCTCAAGTTCAGCCAGACCGCGCTCGCCCTGGAAGCCGCCGTCGCCGGTCAGGGCGTCGCCTTGGCGTGCGATCCCATGGTGGAGGACGACCTTGCCGCCGGCCGCCTCTGCCGCCCCTTGGCCATGACGGTCGAAAGCGAGATCGGGTTCTACGTCGTCGCCCCGCGCAGCCCGAGGCGTGCCGGCCACGTCGGACTGATGCGGGACTGGCTGCTCTCGCAAAGCCGAGCGGATAGCGGTGGCGGCCGCACGCCTAGGACATCAAGGACCTGACCTGCTGCAGCGCATCCGCGCAGCCGGCGCCCAGGAAGCGGGCATCGCTGGCAATGGTGACGAAGGCGAAGCCCCGCTTGGCCATCTCGGCAGCATAGGCCGGCTCCATGCAATGGATGCCGACCGGAATGCCGCGCGCCCTGGCTCTGTCCAGGACCCGGGTGATCTCCCCGAAGATCTCCGGCTCGCGGCGATCGAAGCCCGGCCCGTGGCCCAAAGCCGAGGAGAAGTCGGCCGGGCCGATGTAGAGGCCGCCCAGGCCCTCGACCTCGAGGATGGCGTCCAGGTTCTCGATCGCCTGCTTGGTTTCGATCATGACGATCGGCAGGATCGCGTCGTTGGCCTGCTCGGCGTAGGCATCACCGAACACCAGCTTGGCCCGCAAGGGGCCGAAACTGCGGATGCCGGCCGGCGGGTAGAGGCAGTAGGAGACGAAACGCCGAGCATCCTCGAGCGTCTCGATCATCGGGCAGATGATGCCCATGGCGCCGGCATCCAGCGCGCGCATGACTTGCGCCGGATCGTTCCAAGGCACCCGCACCATGGCCGTCAGCCCCTTCTGCTGGATCACCGGCAGCATGGCCAGCATGTCGGCATAGTCGGCAGCACCGTGCTGCATGTCGATGGTGATGCTGTCCCAGCCGGCCTGCGCCATGACCTCGGCGGCGATCACGCTTGGGATAGAGATCCAGCCGTTGACGGCCGCTTTGCCGTCCTTCCAGAGGCGGGCGAGATTGGTTTCGATGTCGGTCATGGAGCAACTAATTCCAGGTAAAGTGGTTGGGCTTTCGGGGCTGGTCCGCGGCGATCGCCTTCGCGTCCCTATTCGGAATGAACCGCGCCGCCGAAAGAAGCCTCGGCAGGCGCGATCATGACGCTGTCGGTCCAGACCATGCCCGCAAGCGGGCCGCAGCTCAAGGCCTCTGGGGTGGCATGGCTGGCGAGGGCTCGGCGCTGATCGTGGCTCGGGCTCCAGTGAGAATGACGCAGCCGGGAAATCGCGCTTGCCTTGTCCAGGGCCGGCGGTGTTAGTCTCCGCTCAAGCATGAAGAGTAGGGCTGGCGCCCTGACCAACCTGCCGACCCGGGCAAGGTGGTTTCGCCGACAAGGCGACATGCGGCCGAAAGGCAAAGATACGGGCCTAGATCATCCTGACACCGGCGCCAGCCCTCCTCCTCTGCGACAGAGACCAGCAGTGAGGAGCCGAACACCATGAGCGATCCAAACCTTGCCCAGCGCCTGAAGGGACTGATCGAAGAAACCCAGGCCGCCTTTGCCGCGGACCCTGCCAAGGCCGCGGCGGTCTTCGAGAGCCGCTCCGCCTTGCAGGAGGGACTGCGCAGCGAAGCAAAACTGCGCGACCACACGCTCACCATCGACGAGCCGGAGGCCTTGGGCGGCAATGACCAGGGCCCGAATCCCGTGGAGTTGGTCCTGGCCGCCTTGGGCAGCTGTCAGGAGATCACCTATCGCGCCTTCGCCAGCGCGCTCGGTATCCCCTTGACCTCGGTCCGCGTCGAGCTTTCGGGCGACATCGACCTGCGCGGCTTCTTCGCCGTTTCCGATGAGGTTCGCCCCGGCTATCAGGCGATACGAGGCAGGGTGCATTTGGAAAGCACGGCCAGCGAAGAGACCCTGGAGCAGCTGCGCCAGGCGGTCAACGCCCACTGCCCGGTCTTGGACATCCTGACCAATCCGGTGCCGGTCAGCTTGGACCTGGTCACCAGCCAAGGCCAGTCGGCCGCGGCCTGAGGCGCCCTAGTGGTCCGATCGCAACACTAGGGGCCCAAGCGTTGCGTCAATCGGACCACCAAATCAAAGGGTTGGCGGGGCGGATTCACGGACGGACGGGTACCATCCGGCCGATCCGCACCACCAGGGTGGCCGTCTGTCGGGGACAGCCACCCACTGCTGCAAAGGGATTGTCTGCCGTCGCCGCCCACAGTAAGGACTGGGCTGCAAACAATCGAAGGCGCGCTGGCAAATGCAACTGCAGTTCGTCGGCTGCGGCGATGCCTTTGGCAGCGGCGGCCGCTTCAATACCTGCTTCCATGTCACCGGCGAGCGGGTGAATTTCCTGATCGACTGCGGTGCGACCTCTTTGGTGGCCATGAAAGGGCTGGGGATCGAGCTCAACCGGATTCAAGCGATCCTCTTCACCCACTTTCACGCCGATCACTTCGGCGGCCTGCCCTTCTTCATTCTGGACTCGCAGTTCTTCACCAAGCGCCGGGAGCCCTTGGCCATCGCCGGACCGCCCGGCCTGAAGGACTGGGTGCCGCGGGTCATGGAGACCGCCTTTCCCGGTTCCTCCAAGACCCAGCAGCGATTCGAGATCACGCTTGTCGAGATGGCGGCCGGCGAACGGGCCGAGCTTGACGGGCTGACGGTCACCGCCCATCAGGCCGAGCACGGCAATCCGGGCGGCCCCTTCTTCGCCTACCGGATCGAGGCCGAGGGGCGCGTGCTTGCCTACAGCGGCGACAGCCAATGGTGCGATGGCCTGATGGAAGCGGGCCGCGGCGCCGATCTCTTCATCGCCGAGGCCTACTTCCGCGACAAGCCGGTCCCCCTGCACCTCGACCTCGCCAGCCTTGAGCGCCATCTGCCGGAGATCGCGCCCAAGCGCCTGATCCTCACCCACATGAGCGACGATATGCTGGCAAGAGCGGGGGACCTGCCCTACGAGTTGGCAGAAGACGGCAAGATCGTCACCTTGTAGGCCCCGGGTCGGCCGGACTTCCTCTAGGTGAAGAGAAAGTCGGTCGCGGTCAGCGCGTCGGCCGAGGCGATGCCTTCCGTTGCCACCGACATGTCGGAGCTACCGTCGCCGTCCTCGTCGAGCTCCAAGGTGCCGCCATCGAAGCGGACCTCGGCCGTGCCGCCGCCGGAGAAGGTCGCGTCGCCGATGAAGGCACCGCTCCCGCCCGACACCTCGAAGAGGAACTTGTCTCCCTCGGCGGACATGAAGTCCACGACCGTGCCCTGGCGCCCGGTCAGCACGGTTCCGTTAAAGGCAAAGGTGTCCGCGCCAGCACCACCCGTCGCTCTGTCCTCACCCGAGCCGCCGTCGATATAGTCAGTGCCGGAGCTACCATAGAGATGATCATTCTGCCTGCCGCCAAAGATGGAATCGCTGCCGGTCGCGCCGAAAAGCGAATCCTCGGAATCGTCGCCGTAGAGGTTGTCGTCACCGGAATCGCCATAAATGCGATCTTGGGCATCGCCACCGAAGAGCCCATCGTCGTCGTCTCCGCCCCTGATGCTGTCCGTTCCAAGACCACCATAGCCATAGTCCTGCCCGGACCCGCCGAACAGGGTGTCCTGATTGTTGTCGCCGAAGAGGCTGTCATCGCCTTGGCCCCCGTAGGCGGTGTCGTCGCCATTGCCGCCGTAAAGGCTGTCATGGCAACCCTCGCCATAGAGCGTGTCTTGAGCATTCAGGCCCAGCATGAAATCGGCAACATCCGTACCGGTCAAGGTGTCGTTGCCGTTGCCGCCGTAGATGCTGTTAGCCGGCCCCAGGCCGCCATAGATGTACTCGATGTTCGTGATGAAGAGATCGTTGGGATCGACGCAATCGCCCAGAAACAGGGTGTCGAGGCCCGAGCCCCCGTCCAGGATTTCCGTCGGCTCGATCTCGTCCTCCGACGCGATCAGGAAGATATCGCTTCCGGAGGCACCATAGGCACAATCCTGACCGGACCCGCCAACCAAGTAGTCGTCACCGGCGCCGCCATAGAGCTTGTCCGCACCGGATTGGCCGTAGAGCGCATCGTTGTCGGCGTTGCCCTCTTGCGTATCGTCGCCCTGACCACCATAGCCGACATCGTCACCCGCCAATCCGCGCAAGTGATCGTTGCCGGTTTGACCGCTGAGCGTGTTGGCGCCGCTGTTGCCGCGCACGGCGTTGTCCAGATCGTTGCCGGCGCCGTTGATATCGCCGGCGCCGTTGGCCAGCCGCAGCTCCTCGATGAAGCCGTTCGATGCACTGCCGGGCAGGGTATAGTCGACCGAGGCGATGACCGTGTCGCTGCCCTCGCCGCTGGCCTCCTCCACGACATCGCCGGCGTTCTCGACGATGAAGCGGTCGTCGCCCGTGCCGCCCGACATGGTGTCGGCCGCACCACCGCCGTTCAGCACGTCGTTGCCGTCGCCACCGTAGAGCGCGTCGGAGTCACCGTCGCCGAAGAGAACGTCGTCGTCGTCGCCGCCGTAGGCCGTGTCCTCGCCCTCCTTGCCACGCAGGACATCCGCGCCCTCGTCGCCGAACATCTGATCGGCGCCGGCGCCACCGGCCTGGGTGTCGGCGCCACTGCCGCCATGCTGCAGGTCCTCGCCGTCGCCACCGAAGAAGCGGTCGTCGCCGGTGCCACCGTAGGCTGTGTCGTTGCCACCCTGACCGGAGAGGTTGTCGTCGCCGTCCTCGCCCGCGATCTTGTTGGTGCCGCTGTTGCCGCGGATGCGGTTGTCCAGCCCGTTGCCGGTGCCGTTCAGATCGCCGGCACCGTTCAGCAGCAAGAGGGTCTCGACGAAGCCGTCGCCACCGGTCGCCGCCGGCAAGGTGAAGTCGACCGAGGAGATGATCGAATCGTTACCCTCGCCGTCCAGCTCGATCACCTGGTCGGTGGCCGTGTCGACGCGGGCGACGTCGTTGCCGGTGCCACCGGCCACCGTGTCGGTGCCGCTGCCACCGTTCAGCCGGTCCCGGCCGCCGCCTCCATTGAGATCGTCCGTGCCGCTGCCACCGAAGAGGCTGTCATTGCCCAGGCCACCATAGCCGACATCGTCGCCGTCGGCGCCGCGCAATTCGTCGTCACCGGCTTCACCGTACATGAGGTCGTTGTCGGCTTGACCATAGAGCCGGTCGTTCTCTTCCAGGCCGGTCAGCGTGTCATCGCCCCCCAGCCCATAAAGCGCATCGGCGTCGACGGTGCCAAAAAGAACGTCGTTGCCTACACCACCAAAATAAGTTGCCATCGTCTTCACCACTATTCGTTTGTAGGCGCCAGGGCAGAAGCTGCCCAAGACTAGCGTCGCTCAAACCCGCGAACGATACGGATGAATTCGGCTCATTCTCCGCCCGAGGTAGAAACACGAAGGGCCCGAGCGAAGCTTTACGCTTCTCCGCTCAGGCCCGTAACGCTAGAGGTCTCTCAGGCTAGATGAACATGAAGTCTGTTGAGGTTAGGTCCTTTTCCTTGGTAATTCCCGTCAGTTCCACGGAGAAGTCGGCAACGCCATCACCGTTAACATCGACCTCGAGATCTTCGTCGTCATCGTTGAAGCGTACTTGTGCTGTACCGGTACCGTCGAATGCATCCTTGCCGATCCATTCGCCAGTACCGCCGGCGACTTCGAGAAGGATCTTGTCGTCAGCTTCATCGTCGTCGTCCGCCGAGGCGCTAGCGAAGTCCGTGATGACACCCTGCGGCCCTTCGGACCCATAGCCGAAGAAGAAGGTGTCAGAGCCCGAGCCACCGGTCATGGTGTCAAGACCGGTCCCGCCGGAAAGGAAGTCCATTCCGGAGCCGCCGTACATCTTGTCGGCACCTAGGCCACCGTAGAGGTTATCATTTCCGTCACCGCCATAGAGGCAATCGTTGTCGGCTTCGCCCCGCAGGAGATCATCACCGTCATCGCCGTAGATGGCATCGTCGTTGTCGCCGCCTCTGGCGTAGTCGTTGCCGTCACCGCCGAACTCGACATCGTCGCCGCCCAGCCCGCGCAGGTAGTCGGCGCCGCTCAGGCCGCTGAGCGTGTTGGCGCCGCTGTTGCCGCGCACGGCGTTGTCCAGGTCGTTGCCGGCGCCGTTGATATCGCCGGCGCCGTTGGCCAGCCGCAGCTCCTCGATGAAGCCGTTCGATGCACTGCCGGGCAGGGTATAGTCGACCGAGGCGATGACCGTGTCGCTGCCCTCGCCGCTGGCCTCCTCCACGACATCGCCGGCGTTCTCGACGATGAAGCGGTCGTCGCCCGTGCCGCCCGACATGGTGTCGGCCGCACCACCGCCGTTCAGCACGTCGTTGCCGTCGCCACCGTAGAGCGCGTCGGAATCCCCGTCGCCGAAGAGAACGTCGTCGTCGTCGCCGCCGTAGGCCGTGTCCTCGCCCTCTTTGCCGCGCAGGACATCCGCGCCCTCGTCGCCGAACATCTGATCGGCGCCGGCGCCACCGGCCTGGGTGTCGGCGCCACTGCCGCCATGCTGCAGGTCCTCGCCGTCGCCACCGAAGAAGCGGTCGTCGCCGGTGCCACCGTAGGCTGTGTCGTTGCCACCCTGACCGGAGAGGTTGTCGTCGCCGTCCTCGCCCGCGATCTTGTTGGTGCCGCTGTTGCCGCGGATGCGGTTGTCCAGCCCGTTGCCGGTGCCGTTCAGATCGCCGGCACCGTTCAGCAGCAAGAGGGTCTCGACGAAGCCGTCGCCACCGGTCGCCGCCGGCAAGGTGAAGTCGACCGAGGAGATGATCGAATCGTTACCCTCGCCGTCCAGCTCGATCACCTGGTCGGTGGCCGTGTCGACGCGGGCGACGTCGTTGCCGGTGCCACCGGCCACCGTGTCGGTGCCGCTGCCACCGTTCATCCGGTCCCGGCCGCCGCCTCCATTGAGGTCGTCCGTGCCGCTGCCACCGAAGAGGCTGTCATTGCCCAGGCCACCATAGCCGACATCGGCGCCGTCGGCGCCGCGCAATTCGTCGTCACCGGCTTCACCGTACATGAGGTCGTTGTCGGCTTGACCATAGAGACTGTCGTTTTCCTCACGGCCATAGAGCGTATCATCACCGCCCAGCCCATAGAGTGCATCCGTCTCAACGGTACCATAAAGAACGTCGTTACCGACACCACCAAACTGAGTATAAGTCGCCATTGTGCCCTCCACGGCTCGTGGACCATATTCAAGTGTCAGATTTATAATTATGATACGCCTACGATGTCAAGAGCCCCGCCCACAATCGTCCGGCGCTTGATCACCACAGCAAAAAATCTGACAACCCCGATTCCTACGAACGAAAGTATAGGGAGGAACAGAAAACTGTCAACCAGTTTTCTGTTTTCAAAGATGCTATTAGAATGAACGATTTACAACTTCAAGTCTTTAGAGAAGGTGTCGCCCACCCTCGAAAGGCAGCCTGAATTGAAGTAAACTTGAGTTGCGGGCGAACCGCCTAGCACGGGTGGCTGACCACTGCCGAGCGAGGCTCACCAATTCGTGACTGTGAGCACAAGCTGTCACCCTAAGCGGCGGTCTTGTCTCCCTTGCCGCGGGGCGTGCGAGAACGCGGCTGCCGCTGCTTAGCGGCGTTGACCCCACCCCCCTGAAGCGTATAGGTCTAGCGCCCTCGGCGGCACCCCCAGCCGCCACCGGTGGGCCCGTAGCTCAGGTGGTAGAGCAGCTGACTTTTAATCAGCGGGTCACAGGTTCGAATCCTGTCGGGCTCACCAATTATTTCAAGGGGTTAGGGCACAATCAGAGATGCGCTGCTTCCCAAATATTGAATTGGGAAGCACATGGGAAGCATCAGAGCGGCTGACAGCGCAGATTTTCGAAGCTCCGGTCTTTGGCGCCCCGAGTAGACGCTCTAGGCCACCGCCGTCCGATGATTTTCAGAGCCCCCACCCCCGTGCCTAACGTGCCTATCGTGCCTAACCCCGGCCGGCCTCGGAACCCTGTCCCCGTGCTAAACGTGCTAATCGTGCTAATCCTGGCCACAAGGCGCCGCCCTGGCCCATCAGTCGGGACTCACCCGCCCTCGCTGTGATAGCCTCTTCGTTGCAAGCGCCAGAGAAGCAGCAACAGAGGGATGAGCCGTGGCTTTCATACCAGGCACCAATGGACCGGACACGCTGAGTGGCACCGATGATGTCGACACCATTTTAGGCTATGGCGCAGGCGACACGCTTTACGGCTTGAGCGCTGCCGACAGCCTCTATGGTGGCTCAGGGCGCGATAGCCTCTACGGCGGCAGTGGGGCGGATACTGTCATCGAGGGGGGTGGCGGAGCCGACAGGCTTGACGGTGATGCCGGCGATGACGTCTCGCTATTCGGCGGCACGGCGGCCGATAGGCTCTATGGCGGCCTAGGGGGAGACACCTCCCTCTCCGGCGACCAAGGAAACGATACCCTATTCGGCGGCGACGGGAATGACCAACGCTTTTTCGGCGGGTCCGGCTCCGACCGCCTCTACGGCGGCAGTTTCCAGGATGACTACTTCTTCGGCGGGTCCGGTGCCGACAGACTAAATGGTGGCCCAGCAAGTGACGCGCGCTTCTACGGGGGTGTGGGAGACGATAGCATCGACGGAGACAGCGGGAAGGCATCGCGCTTCTTCGGCGGGTCCGGCTCCGATAGCCTCTCCGGCGGCGAGACGAACGACGAGTTCTTCTACGGCGGGACCGGGTCGGACAGAATCTTCGGTGCTGACGGGGACGATGACCGGAATTTCGGCGGCGGCGGTCGAGATGTGCTTTATGGCGCCAGTGGGGTCGACACCAGATTCAATGGCGACGATGGCTCAGACAGGCTCTACGGTGGCTCTGGAAATGACACCCGTTTCTTCGGTGGGTCCGGCCGTGACACCCTATACGGTGGTGATGGAAATGACTCCAGCTTCTTCGCTGGGTCCGGTTCAGACAACCTCGCCGGCGGCGACGGGACCGACGCCCGCTTCCGCGGCGAAGCAGGCCTTGATACCCTGTCGGGCGGCGATGGAGGAGACAGAAGATTCTATGGCGGCGATGGTGCCGACGCTCTCTTTGGCGGCACTGGGACCGACAGATCCTTCGAAGGCAATGACGGGTCCGACAGGCTTTACGGCGGCAATGGCGGTGACGAGAGTTTCTTCGGCAGCAACGGTGGCGATAGCCTCTTCGGAGATGGAGGGAACGACAGCTACTTCCAAGGCGGCCGCGGCCAGGACATTCTCTACGGTGGCGGTGGAAGCGACAGCGGGTTCGAAGGCGACGGCTTTGCCGACTGGCTCTTCGGCGGCAGTGGCGACGACTTTGCTTTCTTTGGTCGTAACGGAGCCGACAGCCTCTTCGGCGGCGATGGCGATGACAGTGGCCTCTATGGAGGGAACGGCGACGATTTCGTGAGCGGTAACCGGGGAGACGACCTACTCTACGGCGGGGCCGAGGAAGACCTCGTGAAGGGCAGCGCAGGCGACGACAGCCTCTTCGGCGGCGAGGGTGACGACCGGCTCTACGGTAGCAACGACGAAGACATCATGTCCGGCGGCGAGGGCGACGACAGCCTCTTCGGCGGCACCGGCTTCGATGGCGGCCTCTACGGGGGCGAGGGTGACGACGTCCTGCGCGGTCAGGGCGGCAACGACTTGGTCTTCGGCGGGTCGGGCGCTGACGTTTTGCGGGGCGATGCGGGACGCGACGGCCTCTACGGAGGCGCGGGCGACGACCTTTTCCAGGTGAAGCGCCAGGGCGAAATCCAGGACGGCGAGACCTACGACGGCGGCGAGGGTACCGACACGCTGGAATTGGCTGCCGGTATCACCATCCCAGCCGGGGCGCTCATCACCAATGTGGAGGCAATCATCTACGGGTAGCTTAAGGAGAACGAGGCAATGGCCTTCATACCGGGGACACCAGGGCCTGATACGCTGAGTGGCACCGATGATGTCGACACCATTCTCGGGTACGGCGCGGACGATACGCTCTACGGGCTGAGCTCTGCCGACCGTCTCAACGGGGCGAAGGGCGATGATAGCCTCTATGGCGGCGATGGTGCCGATAGGATCATCGGCTGGCGTGGGGATGACACGCTGATCGGCGGAGATGGCGGCGACTCCCTGCTGCGCGGCGACAGCGGCAGAGACAGCCTCTCCGCAGGTGACGGCGATGACAGCGAGCTCTTTGGTGGGTCGAGGATTGACCAGCTCTGGGGCGGGTCGGGCGCCGACGCTCTTCTCTATGGTGGGGTTGGCAACGACGGCATCTATGGAGATGCCGGGGACGACAGTTTTGTTTATGGCGGCAATGGCGCAGACGCGCTCTTTGGCGGCGGCGGGATAGATTATCGCCTCTTTGGCGGCAGTGGCGCCGACCTGATAGACGGCGGGGCAGATCGCGATGAGCGCCTGTACGGCGGATCAGGGCGCGACATTATCTTCGGCGGCGATGGTGACGACCACATCTTGAATGGCGGATTGGGTAGCGACACCATCTACGCAGGCAGCGGCGCTGACAACAACATTTCAGGCGATGTGATCTTCGCGGGCAGCGGCTACGACTCAGACATCGGTGGTGGCGGTGGAAACGGCCGAATTTACGGCGAAGCAGGGCGCGAGATCAGGGTCTACGCCGGCAATGGCGACGATCTATTTTACGGCGGCGACGGAAGTGATGTGGACCTCTACGGCGGTCGAGGGGACGACACTATCTTTGGCGGCTCGGGCCGAGAAGGCGAAGTGCACGGTCAAGGCGGCAATGATCGGCTTTACGGAGGTAGCGGGAACGAGAGCCGCTTCTTAGGCAGCACCGGCTCGGATCGGTTAGAAGGCGGCGACGGCGACGACTCCTCTTTCTTCGGCGGGGCCGGGACAGACACTCTCGATGCGGGTAGCGGTGCGGACTCCCGCTTTGAGGGCAACGGCAAGGACGACGTCATCTTTGCTGGCAGTGGTGACGACACTCGTTTCTATGGTGGCGGCGGGGATGACCGCCTTTACGGTGATGCGGGGGCCGACCGCCAATTCTTCGGGCGAGCTGGGAACGACATCCTTTATGGCGGTGATGGGGATGACGGCGCCTTAAGAGGCGGAAGTGGTCGCGATACCCTCTCTGGCGGGGCTGGCTCCGATGTGCTCTGGGGCGACAGAGGCGACGATGTCTTCTTGGTGGCGAGCCAGGGCGATTTTGCCAGCTACTCCTATAATGGGAAGCTCGGCACCGACACCCTGATCTTGGGCGCCGGCGCCACCATCCCGGGCGGCGGCACCGGGCTCGTGTCCATCGAAGTCACCATTTACGGCTGAGCCAACAAGACAAAGGCCCCGCCGAAGCGAGGCCCCTGCCGATGGTGATGGTGGTGGCTGTTAGGCGGAGAGCGCTACTCGGCAGCAGCACCGGCAGGCACAGCCTCCATGTGCGGCCGGGAGCGCTCAAGCCTCTGATAGAAGTTGCCGGCCTCCTTGCGAGAGTGGCCGCTCGCCTCTTCCAGCACGCGCGTGATGCTCTCCAGCGCGAAGTCTATCCGGTCGCACACTGCCGCCTGGTGGTGGGCGCTCACGTCGCCGCTGGCAACTTCCTCCATATCAGCCCACAGGTGGACCACCTGCAACAAGGCCTCGAAGGGGTCGCGCGCCAGCAACATCAAGGCAACGTCCCTCATCGCCGACGCACGCTTTTCGGCGATGTCGAATTGGGCGCTGTAGACGCGCCGCAGGTCGTGGCCTTCCTTGTAGCGAAGCACAGCCTTTTGAAGCGCTGCCGCCTGGTCGGATGCCAGCCTGGCCTCGTTCGCTGCAGCGGTGACGCTGAGCATGTCAACGGGCCTCTCGGGCACGAAGGTGAGGTCGGCCGCCAAGGCCGGTGCATCTGTTTCCTGCGATGCCGCCCTGTTTCTGCTAGTCTTCTGGGTAGCCTTAGTCATCGGAAGTTCACTCCGTTGCTGGGGTTAGGCCCGGTGTGAGAGTTGCCGCTCTCCACCGGGCTGCATTATTGCATACATCAGCACTTGCGTTCTGTCAATGCGGTAACTACATTGGGCGTATGACAAACTTACTCACTCGCTCTTTCCAGATGCGTTGCTCCGAGGCCTTCTTGCACAGGGTCGATGAGTGGCGGCGGCAGCAACCAGATTTGCCAACGCGCGCTGAGGCCATCAGACGATTGGTAGAGCTTGCACTTGACGCCAGTGAGGTCGGCTGACATTCCGCTAGCTGCAGCTGGCTTGTAGATTCTCCCCACTCTCGCAACTATATCCGTCGGATGGCTACTCTCTGGCGGATGGGATGATTGCGCGCCTGGCCTGTGCCCTAGGACTGCTGTGCCTCTTGCCGATAGCGCCGGCGAGGGGGATGGAGTTTGAGGTCTCGGCACCTAATGAGGGGCCGGTAATCATCATTGGACGCGGACCAATCGTTGAGGGTGACCTGGCTCGCTTGCAAACCGCTGTTCAGGAGGCCCATGACGAGGCGCCTAACCGCCACAAAGTGCTTGGCCTTGATAGCTCTGGCGGGCTGGTTGAGGCAGCGTCCCGAGAGTTGGTGTAGGAGGAGGCCGCGTGCGGAGCCTTCGGCATAGCGCAGCGCGCGGCCGCAGGTGACGCTAGGCGGTCATCGCCGGTCTTCGGTAGAGGTTCGGGTTGTGAGACCTGGAACCGGACCCGGAGATGACGATGACCGAGGAGAGAATGGCCTTAATCGAGCTGGTAGAAAAGGAGGCTGATAGCGACCTGGTGCGCGAGATGCTGGCGTTCGCCGCTGAGCGTATCATGGAGTTGGAGGTCGAGGCACACACCGGGGCGCCGAAGGGGGTGAGGACGGAGCTGCGCGAGACGCAACGCAACGGCTATCGCTCGCGCAAGTGGGATACCCGTGCCGGTCGGATCGAGTTGGGGATCCCCAAGCTCAGGAAGGGGAGCTATCTGCCGAGCTTTCTGGAGCCGCGGCGGACGGCGGAGAAGGCCTTGGTGGCGGTGATCCAGGAGGCCTACGTGCAGGGCGTATCCACCCGCGCGGTGGATGACTTGGTGAAGGCCATGGGTGCGGGCGGCATGTCGAAGAGCCAAGTATCCAGACTCTGCGCTGAGATCGATGAACGCGTGCAGGCCTTCTTGTGCCGCCCTCTGGAAGGCGCTTGGCCCTATCTCTGGCTGGACGCGACCTACATCAAGGTCCGCGACGGCGGCAGGATTGTCAGCCGCGCGGCGATAATTGCTGTGGCGGTCAACGAGGATGGCAAGCGCGAGGTTCTAGGCCTCGCGCTTGGGCCTTCAGAGGCCGAGGCCTTCTGGACCGACTTTCTCCGCAGTCTGGCCGACCGCGGGCTGCGCGGCGTGAAGCTGGTGATCGCTGACGATCACAAAGGCCTGCGCGCCGCAGCGCGCCGGGTCTTTAATGCGACCCAGCAGAGGTGTCGGGTTCATTGGATGCGCAATGCCCTGGCCCATGCACCTGCCAAGCAGCGCACGGCGGTGGCAGCCATGCTGAAGACGATCTTCGCCCAGGAGACCAAGGCTGATGCCATGACCCAGTGGGACGCCGTTGCCGACGCGCTGCGCGACAAACAGCCCAAGCTCGGCGCCATGATGGATGCCTCGCGCGAGGACGTGCTGGCCTACATGGATTTTCCCCGCGAGCACTGGCCCCAGATCGCCAGTACCAACCCGCTTGAGCGCGTCAACCGAGAGGTCAAGCGAAGGTCGGACGTCGTCGGGATCTTCCCCAACGACCAGGCCGTAATCCGGCTCGTCGGCGCACTGCTCCTGGAGACCAACGATGAGTGGGCAGTCGCAAGACGCTACATGAGCCTTGAGAGCCTCGCGCGCGTGCTCAATACTCATAACCGCAGGCTGCCCGCTGTGGCATCCTGATCAGAGTTCCGAGCCTCTCAGAGGGCCGGCACTCATGCCAGCCACCGCTGGCCTCATACACCACGCAACGGGACACGATCTCCTTATATCGGCTGCTGACTCTCTAGAGTCAGTGTACACCAAGCCGTGGATAGCCAGCTCTAGGCGCCTATATCTGGGGCGGCGAAGCAGCTTCGATGGTCAGTTGAGCGGGCCTGTTTGGCGCGGCCTTCTGTAACTCGGCAATGACGCCGGCGATGCGATACCAAGTCAACGCGCCAAGGGTGTCGCCTTCACCTTCCAGCTCTTCGGCGCGCTTCTCGGCCTCGACGACAGCATCGCTACAGATGCTGGAGCTTATTGGCATGAATCCGTTTGAACAGCCTGTCAGCCATCAGTAGCCAGCCTCCGCCAATCGGGCGGCTGCGTGGTCCATAAGCCTGCGAAGTTCGCGACCTTCGACGAGCGGAGCAGATTTGGCCCGACGGTACTCAAGAAGGGCAGCGACGATGACCGGGCAGCTCTCTTGCGGGAAGTGATCGAGCGCCCACAACCCTCCCTCGCGCTTCGAGAGAAACCGATTGCTACCTAGCCAGGCGACCATGCGACAGGCATTGAGCACCGCGTAGGTTGGGACCCGGCAAGGATGATCAGGCGTCCGCGCCTCCACGTTTTTTGCGGACCAGTCGAAATCGTGCCTGAGAGCGCGACCGATCAGAACGGGCGGGACACGGCCGAAAACGCGGGCCGGCGGCGGGCCGATGATGGCGCGGCCACGAGCGCGCGCCATTGCAAAATGGAGTGGAAGATCACTGTCATGGAACCCGCCGGGTCGGGCAGCGGCATGAAAGCGGGTCTGAGCGGCAGTGCCCGCATGAAACTCATAGGGGGGTGGCGCAGTAGACGGCCTGCTTGCCACACTGCGTCGCACGACGCTCATTTCGATACCCTTGGGTGGCCAGTCATGCCCTCGGTGTAAGAAGAATCGTGCAACCTTACGGCGCAGAGGTTTGGGGAGCGCTGCTCGCACGACAACTAGGAAATCAAGATCGCTTGCCTCAGGATTGAAGCATCCCATCGCTACTGAGCCGTGAAGTGTGATTGCCACTAACTCGTCGCCGATGACGCCCGAGAGCGCTGCCACCTGTCGCTTGAGGACACCCGCGAGTCTTGGATGGAGTCCACGAGCCCAGCCTCCGACAAACGAAGGCGCAGAGCTATTCATAGGTCCATCCGTTAGCCGGACAAAAGGCAATTTACTCTCGTAGCTCCTTGTCGATGGTCATCCGCATCACCCGCAGCAACTCTTGCCTCAGCGAAAGGCTCGCCCAGATGAAGCGTATCATGGCCGTCAATAACATCACGGAGGTCTCCGGCGGCGCGGTAGAGGCCGCGCGTGACTGCCAGAATTCGCGGTCTGAAAGCATAGGGTGCGTGCGGTAGGCACGCATTGCAAGTTTGAATCTCATTGCCACCCTAAAGTGCGGCCCTTATCCTCATAGGTATTGTTACAGAATCTTGAGGGGGCGGGCAGATGGCTTTCATACCAGGTACATCAGGGCCGGACACGTTGACCGGCACGGACGAGGCCGACACCATCCTGGGCTACGGAGACAATGACACGCTATACGGGTTGAGCGCTGCCGATAGACTCTTTGGGGGCGAGGGGAACGACTCTGCCTTTGGAGGTGATCGCATAGACACACTCTATGGAGGTCCTGGAAGAGACTTGCTGGACGGCGGAGTCAGCGGCGACGATGTTTTCGGTGGCTCAGGTAATGACGTGGCATATGGCGGTGTTGGATACGATTTTGTTTTTGGAGATCACGGTTCTGACACGCTTTATGGCGGTGGCGGCTCCACTTTTGTGCGCGATAGAGTGTATGGTGGATCAGGATCAGACCAACTTGCAGGTCTCAGTGGGGTTGATTCACTCTACGGCGGCAGTGGAGATGACAGTTTACTTTATGGCGGTAGTGGTACCGACACTGCGTATGGCGGCCAAGGTGACGACGCTTTGCTTCTCGGGGGCCTTGGCAACGACACCCTGTTCGGCGATGCGGGAAATGACATCAGCATCATGGGGGGCTCGGGCGACGACTCCGTTTTCGGCCGTGGTGCAGATGACAGCGGCCTCCACGGAGACAGTGGAAACGATGCGTTTTTGGCGGTGCCGGGTCGGATACGCTCTTTGGGGATGACGGCAGTGATTTCTTGAGTGGCCGCGCGTGACGATGACGCTCTCTTCGGTGGTTCTTCCAACGATGGCCAGATAACTGGTGGAGATGGGAACGATCGGATCTATGGGGGCGACGGGGACGACCTTAGCCTCTCCGGCGGTAATGGCGACGACTTGGTGTCCGGGAACAGTGGTAACGACCGCGCCCTCTCCGGTGGTGACGGGGATGATACCGTTGGCGGGGGCGGCGGCAACGACAGCGCCCTCTCCGGTGGTGACGGCAGCGATGAGGTTTCTGGCGGCTCTGAAGATGATGAGCTGTTCGGCAACAACGGCAGCGATCGGCTCAATGGGGGCAGCGACGCAGATCATCTCTTCGGTGGCGCCGGAGATGACCTGCTGACCGGCGACCGTGGTGCTGATTTCCTAAGCGGGCGGGGTGATGATGACACCCTCAATGCCGGCAGAGGGGACGACAGGCTCTTTGGCGGGACTGGCGCAGATACCATGCGCGGCAACTCGGGCAACGATCGCATCCAGATGTCCGACAACGATCGCGCTGTCGGCGGGTCCGGCAGCGACCGCTTCGCCTTCGACGGCTCGCCGCTCTTCATCGGCGATGCCCCGACTATCGCGGACTTCCAGGGCGAGATTCTCAACGCCGGCAATGACCAGGACAAGCTGGTCTTCGCCACGGGCGTGGAGACCGGCGTCTTCGCCTTCATTGGCGATGCCGACTTCGGGGGCAACGGCAACACGGAAGCCCGCTTTGCCGGCCAGCGCACGGTGGAGGTGGACGGCAACGGCGATGGCGTGGCCGACATCACCTTCAAGCTGAATGGCATGTCGGAGGCTGACCAGCTGACGTCTACGGACTTCGTGTTCTTGTCGTAGGCGACTGAGAGCGGCTGCCGGAGTTGAAGACTGGACTGCCGCGCGCGGAGTGAGGCTGCCAGAAAGAAAAGGGATCAATTGATCCATTTTGCAGTTCTCGCGCCGTCTCAATGAGTTAGGCAGAGAGATAACTAGGTCCCTCCGGTGCCACGCCACAGCCATTGACGCCACCGCCACCTGGGTGCGATTCTGCCGGCTCTGGTACCTGACCCGAGTGGCCTCACACGGCTGTTGACGAAGCCCTTATCCACCTGCTGGGCTTGGCGTGGCAGGTCAAGGCAGGGCATAGGGGGTCGGGTTTCGCGGCCCCCTCTCTGCTGTCAGACGTAAGAGCACCGACCTGGCGGGCGTGGGCGAAACGCACGCCCGTAGCCGGATAGCGTTGGGGTGCCGGTTGAAGTCTACACCCTCTGAAACCTACTGGAGCCCATCGGCAACATCCCGCCGGCCGAAGCCGAGGAAGGATACTATGCCCTGCTGCAGCAGGGCATGGCTGCGTGACTCGCACTAAACAATCTCCGATGAACTCGGAGCGGTTCAAATCTGCGGTCCGCTTCGGGTGTGGGCGGATACTGGGATCGGCCGCCAAGGGCACGACTGAGACCTTGTCGCACCCTTAGCTACCGCTCAACGCTATCGAACGAGTTCGACCTCGCCTAGGCGCCAAGACTTGTCGTAGAAGCTTGGCAGGGGGCCGTAGAGTCTCAGGACGGAGAAGAAGCCCTTGTTGGAATCGGTCTGAATCCAATTCCCTTCACTTACGCCGTCCGGTCGCTCAGGCGCAAAGTAGACCACGGTCGAGCCATCGTCGCCCGCCACCGCTGCTGGTGTCGGGTAGCTCTGGCTGCCCGCCCGCGGGAAGCGCTGCGGCGTCTGCAACATGGAGCGGGTCTGATTGTCGTAGAGCGTGAAAGACCAGAAATTGTCCGCAGGTATGCCCTTCGGCAGGGTCACCTTGTAGGTCTTGGCGCCGTCGAAGGCCTTGCCGTCGGCATCGAGAAAGCCGATCAGGTACTGCGAACCCACGCGCGGTAGGTTCATGATCATTGCCGGGCTATCCAGCGTATAGGCGTAGTAGAAGGCCGTGCGCGAATCCAGGGTCCGCGCCCCGGTCGGCGCATGCGGCTTGAAGACCCCGTCCGCAAAGGCCGGCGGCGGCGTTTCGAACAAGGCACCGCCCTCCCAGAGCATGGTCATCCAATGGGAGCCTTCGTAGTAGGCCCAGTCCGGCTTCACCTCCTTGAACTGCCACTGCAGGGCGCGCCCGAAAGCTTGGCCAGCCATTGCAGCATCGCTCAGGATCTTCTTCATGCGCTCGTCGGGGCTGAATTTCTTGCCATGGACGATCCCGATGGCGGCAAGTTGCCCAGAGAGTTCAACATCATAGCTGGTGGCCGGTTCATTCTGGACGTTCTCGTTGATCCACTCGAAGAAGCGGTAGTCACTGGGCGGGATCGTGTTGAAGGACAGACCGCTCGCCTCGACAAACTTCATCGGCGGGATCTCCGGTGCTTCCGCGAGCTTGATTTTGCCTTCCAGCGCCTCGGCAATCGGCGTCCCGTAACTGCCGGGCGTGTAGGGGTAGATCTTGAGATTCTTCTTAATGTTGTCCACGGCCGGCTTCGGATCGTTGCCGTTGTCGATGAAGGCCCGCAGCGCGTAAAGGACAGTGTTCGTCCGCGCATGGGCGATGAAGTAGCCGCCCTGTGGCAACGGCCCGTCATAGCCCGGTCCAACGATCAGATACTTGCCGCCTTGACCGCGATCCGGACCTGGCCGCCCCATGTCGATTACCCACTGGAACCACATGTCGTTGATGGCCCCTAAGCCTCCCGACGGTTGCTCGATGACCATGGGACCGTCCGAAAGATCGACCCAGCCGAGATAGTAGACCGTGTCTGCATTCGCCGTCAGGAAGAGCGAGTTGGAGTCCATCAGCTCACTAAAGATGACGATGTCGCCACTCTCGGCGCCGACGCTTTGAAACCCCTTCTTTAACCCCAGTGCCGATGCACCCCGGAAGCTGTTGTTGTAGACGTTGAGGGCCCGCGTGAAATCGATGGTATCGAACACGGTCCTTGCCGTTGCGTCGCTTGGCACGCCATCCTTGAAATCGAGCGTACCGATCCGAGTTTCGACGCTGTCAGGCGCCGAGAGTGATTTGATCGTCTCTTCGGTAACCTCTGCTTGAGCGTTGGCAGTGAGTGCTGCGCAGACCGCTAGTCCAAATATGAATGGGTGCTTTTGCATTGCCGTGAGGTCTCCTTTTGTTGCAGTGGCATGATGAGCGCCACTCTGTTAGCGTTCTTGGCTGATCGCCAGTGAGATTGGCATCGTGAGCGAAGCGATTGGGCGCTCGGACGCATTGACGTAGATCGCCAGCGAGGCTGCCAGCCAAGCCAATGCGATACAGCAAGCCGCCCATCGGTCCATAGCAAGTCCCCGGTTCTAAACGCCAAGACCGTCGCTCAGCGTGCCCACATGACCCGGCGCCGCGTACGGCGTCGTACACCGGCAAAGGAGAGGGGGGTAAGCGGGCGACCGATGAGATCGATGAAGAGCGTAGACCACCCACCCTCGATCTCTTTCTGACCGTCTGTCACCTCGACCTTGTAGGTGAGGTTGCCGTCTGCATAGACCGGATCCCGCAGCACCACTACCGAGACGTGGGGCTTGTCGTCCTGATGCAGGACCAGGACCGCGTTGGGAGGCTCCTCCTGGAAGTTGTCTGTCCCCTCATCCCAATGCTCGACAAAGTCCTTGGTGGGGAGGATACCTGAGATCTTGTCCGGCCGATCGGAGAAGTAGAGGGTGTGCGGGTTGGCCGTCTCCAAACGCAGCAGGCCGTCCTTCAGCGAGATCTTGGCAGCAGCTTGCACGAAGAGAAAATCTACCTCCTCATCGGTTTCAGCCGCGGCAAAGCTCGGGAGCACGGCGGTGACGCCGGCAGCCATCAGCAGCGCTCTACGGTCCATCGTCTGTCTCTCCTTCGTCTGACCACTAAAAGCTGATCGACAGGCCCATGAGCGGACCGTGCAAGGTCGCATCGTAGGTGAACCGATCGCGCCCGCTGCCAGTCGTGAAGTTGTCGTAGAGGGCGCGGTAGCCGGCGATGAGATTCGCATCACGCTCGTTGAAGAGGCCGAAGCGATAACCGGCAAAGAGGATACCTTGTGCGGTGACGTCCGAAGCACCGAAGGGGCCGCCGCCGACGTCACCGATGACAGCGAGGTTCCAGCGGTCGTTGAGGTCCCATTGCGTGCGCAAGCCAAAGATCGTGTCGGCCCAGGTCTTGTTGCCGGAGTTTTCGAAGGTCCGGTCCCGCAAAGGGATGCTGATCTCGGTAGAGAGGTGCCAGATCCGTGCGCCGATGTAGGGCTCGGCGATAACCCTGGCACCACCGGCGGCCGGCCCACCGCTGAAGTTCAACTCCAGGACCCGGTAAAAGATCCCGACGTCCGAGGTGAAGAGCGTCGAGGAGACTTTTACGTCTCGCGAAGGAATCTGCTGCCCGCCGATCTGGAAGGGCCCTGCGGTGTTGTTGGCCTCCAGGGCCGCATAGACAGGATTGACGAAGGCACCGATCTTGCCCTTGCGTACTTCGAACTGACCCATGACCGCGATGTTGAGGTTGCTGGCGATGTCGCCGAACGAGGCGTCGACCGGCGCGCTCACTCCGCGCACGGTCGTGTTGCCGCTGAGGGACGTGAACCAGACATAGGGCACGGCCACGAACTGCCACTGATCGGATGCCCCCGTAGCGGCTGGGTCGGCTACGGCGCCCGATCCACCTCCGAGCAGGAGAGTGGCGACGGTCAGGGCACGTGCACACAAAGACAAGGGAATGGCGCTCCACGCTCTAAGCATCACGCAACTCAAGCACCGGATGTGCGACGGACATGCGCTCGGCCCTCTGCCTGAAACGAGTGGCGAACCTTTAGGTTCGCTTGGAACTCTAAGCGCGTAGGACCTGAAACGGCCGTAAGTTACGGGTAAGCTCTATAGGGTTCGAAGACCGCCTGGCGTAGACTACAGCACCAACTGAGCCACTGCCGGTCTCTTAGAGCAAGAGTGGTAGAGAGAGCAGATTCACGCGATCAAGGGAGCCCACCTGATCGCGATCTGCTTCAGTTCGACGGGTCGCTTGGCAAAAACCCGGCTCTCATGGCGCCCTCCGTGATTCTCGCCCGGTCGTCGGGCTTGAAGTTGCGCTTCAGGAGTTCGGCTTCCAGGTTGGCAAAGAAGTCTGGGCGCAGCTCCGTAAAGCGTTCGCGCGCTGCTTCTGCCTCTGCGGTCATCCCGGCTTCAGCATAGGTCAAGGCTGCAAAGGCGTAGTAGTAGATCCAGGTCTCCGGATCGGCCTGCTGAAGATACTCAAGAGCCAATTCGGTTTCGCCCATCATGTAGGCGCAGGCCGCCATTAGGCTGGAGTAGTATCCTGCATAGCCTGGGTTGCGCTCGCGCGCCTGGCGGATCAGTCCCAGGCCGCGCTTCCAGTCGCCGGACTGTGCAACCCTGGTCCCGAACTCCCCGAGCAACTCCGTGTCATTGGGGTTGAGTGCTAAAGCACGCTCTCCGAGCGCCAAGGCTTCCTCCTCGCGTTTGGCATAAAAGAGAGCCAGCATCTTGGCTTGCAGCGCGCGCGCGCTTCTTGGGTCCAGCGCGACGGCTCGTTCCGCGGCGCTCAGTCCGCGCTCGAGGGCCGAACCCTGATCTTCTCTGCGGTTGAATTCAAAGCGTGCTTCATCAATGTGAATGTGGGACAGCATGGCCCAGGCGGTAGCGTAGTCCGGAAAGCGTGCAATCGCCCGCTCAAGGCAGTCGCGCACACTGCGATGTTTCTCCGGGCTCAAGTTCCTGCGGTAGGCATAAAACTCGAGTGTACAGCGATAGGCAGACATGTCCTCCGGCGGGCTCTGTCCGGGCGTTTCGCTCTTAGGCCGAAAGATGATCCCGTAGGGTTGGGCGATCGCGGTTGCCATTTGCCCGGCAATGTCACTTTCGATCTTGATTAGGTTGGCTGATCTGAGGTCTTCATCGTAGCTATGGACCCATGCAATGGCGCCATTCGAAACGTCGATTAGTCGCGCTGTGACACGCAACTGGTTTTCGGATGTGCGGATCGAGCCTTCGACGAGAAAATCGACATCCATGTCGGCTTGAAGCCTTTGCTGGTTGGCGATGGGCGACAGCGCCGCCGTTGTCTCTCGGCCTAGTACTGTCAGCTCATGAAAGCGGGCAAGTTGTGCGGTAACTTCCTCAGTCAGGCGTGCCGCGTAGAGCTCCGCCGTCGTTCCCTCCCCCAAGCCAACGAAGGGAGCAACCACGAGAACTGGCTCCTCGGGTAGCTCCCGCTTTCCTCCTCCATTGGTAACCAAGTCGCCATTCTCGCCACGCCAAATAAGGATAGCCGCAAGAAGGACCATCAGAGCGCTCAATCCTGAGACCAAATAGGTCGAGCGCGCTCGTCTGGCCTTGCGTCCCGCCCCCTTGGTTCCTGCGTCAGGTAATGGCGTTCGCTCAACGGTACGAACCGCAAAGGTCGGCACGTATCCGCCCTTGGGGATATCGATCATGATCGGGTCGTCTCGGCCGGCGGCCAGATAGTAGTACTCCAGCGCTCGCCGCAATCGTCCTGCTTCGATACGAACAACCGGATCACTCTGCGGGTCAAAGGTCTCGTCTCGACCAAAGACCTCTATGGCAATTGAGTATGCCTTGATCCTTTCCGCGCGCCCGGCGAGCGTCTCCTCGATGACATATCGCAGGAAGTTACGTCCGCGTTCCGAAACGCGCAGATCCGCGCTAGACGCAATACGTTCAAGCTGCTCGAGCACAGCTGCTTCCGAGAGCACCGGCGGACTGGCCGCCTGATCGGATGTGCCGGAGCCTTCCCGCCCGCTCATCATTGCGTCTCCCTGCCGGATCGGGACGATTCTCGTCGCGCTTCACCACTCACGCTATCAGAGCGGCCAGGGTTTGTTACGGTAAACTACGCCTAACACGAACAGGATCAATCTAGACTACAGCGACTCGTACGGTTGGCGATCTGGCATTTGACAGATCCGCGAACCGGGAAGATTGGGACGAACCAGATGACTCTCGGCTCGCATACTCTCCAGCGCCGTTTCCCCGGCATGCAGCGAGAACTGCGGGCACTGGCGCTCAAAGACGAGCGCATCGCATCGCTGTATGCGGATCTGATCGATGCGGAGGCTGCCCTGCTCGGGTGGGAGCAGTCACCTCTTGCGGTCAGCATCGAGCGCTGCCAAGAGTACAAAGCCTTGATCGAGAGCCTTGCCGACGAGGTTGCCGAAGCCCTCAAGCAGCACGATCCACGGTGATACACGCCTTTCGCGCAAAGATGATGCCCTCTCTTGTTACCCTTATTGGATGCGCTATTTTGTTTGGATGCAACACCGTTGGACCGGCTGCGGTTCATAATGGCCGAACAGCCTACAACGAGGCGATTTCCGCAACAAATCATCAACAGATCTTCGACGTGATCGTGAACTTTCGATATCAGGAGCCAAGCAACCTCCTTGCCGTCTCCGCCGTGAACGCCAGCTTTCGCGTCGCCGGCAATGTCGGCGTCAACGTCGGAGTGGGCCCGGTTTCGAGCTTCGCCAGGATCGCCGAACTGCTTGGGAACTTTCATCGTGCAGAGCTTCTCACCCTGGCGCATAACGAGCGAGGCGAATTCGTCTTCGTACCTTCGGCTGAGCTGGAGCTTGGTGGCGAAGAGACGCGCGAATTGATCGCGCTCCTCGGGCTTTCGCTGCTGGCGAAGGGCTCAAATCAACTGCAAATCTCTACCTTGCTCGGGGCGGGAGCGGCTGACCGGCTCGAGATGCGAGTGGAGACTAGATCGCTCAGCGATCTCATAAAGATTGCCAGTGCGGCGATGGCAGTTCCTAGGGACCAGGTCCGCTCTGGACTGGCTACTGACACGCCGGCCTTGGGTCTCGTCGGCTCCGAGATCCGCATTCTGTCTAGCCAACAAGAGCCGAGCGATGCGCTGGTCGCAACATAAAGGCATGGGGTTTGGTAACATATCTCTGCAACAGACCCAGCCAGCAAAGCCTTCTTCGATCTCTTCGAGAACCTCATGAGTGCTCGTATAGCCGATGCAGCGAACAGGGGGCAGGCGCGCCCGATTCTGACCCTGCCTCTGGCCAGGTGATAGTAACGCTGCGATTTAGATTGCGAGGGAGGACCCCCAACATAAGGCCAAGCATGAAGTCCGTGTCCTTCGTGCCGAAGATCCCTGTCGTAGCTTGGATCAAAACGGACTCGGGGCTCTTCATCCTGTAGCCCTCAGTGCCGTCTTGCTCGGTGATCTGCATTACGCGCTAGGTGAGCCGCTTCGGCTTAGAATCCGGCGACTTCTGCGCAGCGTCGTCTGTTTTGGGGCACCCCCCACGACACCATTGGTCTTTTCCATCGCCTCTGTCTCTCTGGCAATCGGCGTGCTCTTCGGCCAGCAGCAGCTCGGCCTTCTCGCCGTCGACGCGCCGCAGCTCGTCCACCAGCATGTGCAGCCCGTCTTTGCGACCTAACCAGCGCTGAAATCGCCAGCCCGCCAAAGGAAGAAGCGCCGCAGCGCATAGCGGCCGTGGTGGTCGGCGATTAGCACGCGCAGCTTAGCGTCGGCCTGGCGGTTGGCATCGGCGGTCATGGCTCTATCCTTTCTGCCGGCTCAGAGCGGCTGTGAGGCGGTTTGGTGGGTTCGGTGTCTGGTATCGGTGAAGGGGCAGACCCTGCCAGGCGAGGCCCGCTGGCCCGGCAATCGTTGGCCCTTGCGAGGATTTCCAGGCAACGCGGCATCAGTGGCACGCGGTGCACCCGCTTCGTCTTTGTTCTGCTCTCTGGCACGGACCAGACGCCAGCTTCGACATCGACTTCATCCCACTGAGCGCCGATGACGTCGCCCGTGCGCGCAGCGGTCAGGATCAAGAACTCGAACGCCAAGCGGGTGGCCTCTCCGGCATCGGCTTCGCGAAGACGCTGGACGAAGCTCGGCAGCTCGGACACTGGCATCGCTGCATGATGGGCTATGGCATCGGGTTGCTTTGGCAAGCCGCGACCAACGCCAGCCACAGGGTTTTCCCCTTCACAGAAGCCAGCCGCTCTGGCCCAGTCGAAAACCGTTGAAATCCTTTGGCGAACGCGCCGGGCGGTTTCGGGCTTGGTAAGCCAGATGGCTCCAAGGACACGGAGAATGTTAGGTGTTTCGATCTCGGATCGTGTCCCGTTGCGTGGTGTATGAGGCCAGCGGTGGCTGGCATGAGGGCCGGCCTGGTCAGGCGACCGGAGCGGTCAGGCTGACTGTTGGATCATCGCTGAGTGCGGCGAGTTTTTCCAGCGACATGTAGCGGCCACGCTGGACTGCCCATTCGTCGTTCTGTTCGAGCAGGAGGGCGCCGATCAGCCTGACGACGGCAGCTTCGTTAGGAAAAATGCCGACGACGTTGGTGCGTCGCTTGATTTCGGCGTTGAGGCGTTCGATGGGATTGGTGGAATGCAGCTTGGTCCTGTGTTCCTTAGGAAAGGTCATATAGGCCAGGACATCGACCTCAGCCTCGTCCATCAGGGCTGCGAGCTTGGGCGCCTTGGCGCGGAGTTGGTCGGCGACCTGGCGCCACTGGGACTTGGCGGCTTCTGCATCGTCTTGAGCGAAGGCCGTGGCGACGAAGGCCGAGACAACACGTCGACCCTGCTTACCGGCATGGGCCAAGAGGTTGCGCATGAAGTGCACCCGGCAGCGCTGCCAGGTGGCACCCAGGACACGGGCGGCAGCGGCCTTCAGGCCCTCATGAGCATCGGAGATCACCAGCTTGACGCCGCTGAGCCCGCGCCGTACGAGGCGGCGTAAGAAGTCGGTCCAAAAGGTCTCGGCTTCTGATGCCCCGATTGCCAGGCCCAGTACTTCGCGCCGACCTTGCATGTTGACGCCCACGGCGAGTGTGACGGCGACAGAGATCACCCGGCCGGCTTGGCGCACCCTGATGTAGGTCGCATCCAGCCAGAGATAGGGCCACTTGCCCGCCAGCGGCCGCTCCAGAAAGTCCTGAACCTTCTCGTCGATCTCCTGGCAGAGCCTGGAAACCTGGCTCTTGGAGATCCCACTCATCCCCATGGCTTGCACCAGATCGTCGACTGAGCGGGTGGAGACGCCCTGGATGTAGGCCTCCTGGATAACAGCCGTCAGAGCCTTCTCAGCCGTCCGCCGCGGCTCTAGAAAGCCGGGGAAGTAGGAGCCCTTGCGCAGTTTGGGGATACGCAGCTCGACCGTGCCGGCGCGTGTCTGCCAGTCGCGGTCCCGGTAGCCGTTGCGCTGGGCCATGCGGCCTGCCGAGCGCTCGCCGTAGCCGGCGCCAGTCTGTCCTTCCACCTCAAGCTCCATCAGCCGTTGGGCGGCAAAACCAATCATCTCTCGTAGCAGTTCGCTATCTGAGCTCTTTTCCAACAGCCCTCGAAGGCTCACCATGTCATCGGTCATCGCGGTCATCCTTTGGTTCAAGGTTAAGGTCGGCAAACCAACCCTAAACCAAACACCGCGATGGCCGCCCGCTGTCGATGACCGCCTTGGCTACGCTCGCAATGTAGAGGGCGCTGCGCCAAGGCGATCAACAGCAGCTCCTACACCACGCCTCGGGACGTGACCCGATCTCTCTCGCTAATCTGGCGATCACCAATGAGCGGAAAGACGTACGCTTCGAGTGTGTTGATCCATTGGGCAGAGTGTTTGGTGTTGCGCCAGGTCGCATTGCGCTCGGCATACACCTGTCGGGCAGCTTCCTCAAAGGTTGGGACCACCCTGTGCGATTGACGACTCTCGGCCAGCGGATCGCCGCCAGATCGCGCGACCTGCCGCATGGCTGCCGCTGTCTCGCGCGCTTCGGCCAACGTAACGAGCTGGGCTCCTCCAAGTCCTAAATCTCGTCGACGCCCGCGCACCATCGTCCGCAGGACCCAACGCTTGGCCCCAGTGGGGTCCACGATCAGATAGAGGCCATTGCCGTCCGCGTAGCGCCCAGGCGCCGCCAATGCCCGAACCTTGGCCGCCGAGAGGGCTTTCTGTGGATGTCTTCCTGGTGGTTTCATCTCTGTCCCACATTCCATCCCACAAAAACTGTGGGACGAAATCGGGGCGATATGCACCCACTTTGGACGACGGATCAGCGAGAATTTCAGAGAGTCAAAGAGTTACCGGATACCATAGGTCAGCCCCGGACAACAACTAGGCGGATGTCGGGTCCGCCAGTTTTGCAATAAGTTACAACGCTTATTCCTTTCATTCTAGCTAATCATCTCTGCTAGAACTTTTGATTTTGTCAGCACCGGGCCGATAACCCGTATTCTTGACTGCCCTTAATAGCCGATTGCCCACCTCGTTACACGCGCTATAATCGCCCCCATGCGCCACGTCGTCGCCGTCTTTCACGCGCACGTCCGCCTGGTCGATCGGTAGGCAGGGTAGCGTGCGGGCGGTCTCTGCGGCCGTGGCGATCGGCATGGCCGTGCAAAGGAGGATGAGAGCCGCGTGGCGCATGGGGGCGATTACAAAGATGAAGGCGACGGCACCTGCTACATTGCCGTTGAGGATGTGCTGCGCCAACTTTGAAGCTGGCCCCTTCGGGCGGCCGACGCCACAGGCCGCTAAAGGCTCTGCCCGAAGCCCAGATGCTTGGTCTGCGCGGCCGCCGACCGGCAGTGATCCTTCTTCCAGAACAGCAGGTTTACAATGCGGATTCAGGAGCCGCGCATAGAGCACCCACCCCCGTGCTAAACGTGCTAATCCTGGATGCCAGGTACCGCCCCACCCCATGAGTTAGGACTCACCCGCCACAGCTGTGATAGCCTCTTCGTTGCAAGCGCCAGAACAGCAGCAACGGGGGGATGAGCCGTGGCATTCATACCAGGGACACCAGGGCCGGACACGCTGAGCGGGACGGATGACGTCGATACCATCCTAGGTTATGGGGCAAATGACGCGCTGTACGGCCTGGATGGGCCTGACACACAGTACGGAGGGCTGGGCAACGATTCGCTCTATGGGGGCAGCGGACAGGACAGCTATCTCCACGGAGGCCCTGGCCTAGATGTGGTCTCAGGCGGCAGCAGCTTCGATGTACAGCTGTATGGCGGCAGAGGTAACGACACTATCTTCGGCGGAGAAGCCGTCGACGGGGCGCTCTTTGGCGGCGTCGGGCGCGACACCATCTACGGCGGAGATGGCGTCGACCGACGCCTGTTCGGCTACACCGGAAATGACCGGCTGTACGGCGGCGATGGAGATGACTGGTACCTATTCGGCGGCCGCAATGGCGACTGGCTTGAGGGCGGCGAAGGCGACGATTCCTCTTTCTTCGGAGGGGCCGGAACAGACACCCTCTATGCCGGTAGCGGTGTGGACTCCGTCTTTGAGGGCAACGGCAGGGAAGATGCTATCTTCGCCGGCAGCGGTGATGATGCCGCTTTCTTCGGCGGCGGCGGGAATGACCGCATCTACGGCGATGCGGGGGATGATAGCCGCTTCTTTGGGCGAGCTGGCGATGACAGCCTCTATGGCGGCAATGGGGATGACAGCGGCTTTTTCGGCGGGTCCGGCGGCGACACGCTTTCCGGCGGGGCCGGCGCGGATACCCTGTTTGGCGACAGAGGCGACGACGTCTTCCTGGTGGCCAGCCAGGGCGACTTCACCGGCTACCTCTACGACGGTGGCGCCGGTACCGATACCCTGATGCTGGGTGCCGGCGTCACCATCCCAGGCGGCGGCACCGGGCTCGTGTCCATCGAGGTCACAATCTGACGCGTAACGACAAAGGCCCCGCCGAAGCGAGGCCCCTGCCATTGGTTATCGTGGTGCCCGTCAGGCAGCCGCAGGTGTTGGCGCAGGCAGAACCCGGCAAGGCTCGCTATGGACTTGACCCACGAGCCTTGGTCCGCCCCCTACTTCGGATCGCCGCTGCGCGGTGTGCAGCAGCGCTCCAGGCATTTGCGGATCTCGTCGGGATCGAGCTCCAGCTTCTTCAAGAAGCGCTGGCCGCTGTCGGTCTCGACGAAGCAGTTCAGCAGACAGCAGAGATCGCCGGCCTGAAGGCCGCCGCCGGGCTCGCCGGAGCCTGAGGAGGGCGGCGGACGGTCGCCGCCGGCCCACACGGCCGTGGTCACGGTCTGCTCGCGCGTGAAGGGCGTCTCTCGGAAGGTCTCGCCGATTGCCATCACGCGGAAGCGGGTGACGCCGGCCTGCTGCAGGCTGGTCTCGGCCTCGAAGAGGCCCGGCGAGACCTCGCTGAAGGCCAGGGCGCTCTGGGCGCCGTTCGGCCCCACCACCTCGGCCGTCACCGAAGCACGACCTTCCACCGGCACCCCGTACTCCGAGAGCCTGCACTGCAAGGTCGCCTGCGCGCCCGGCTCCCGGCTCGTCTGGCTCGCACTCGCCTTGAAGCGCAGGTTCGACCAGGTGCGGCACATGAGGCTGTAGCGGACCCCGTGCGCCTGGGTCGAGGCATAGAGCTCCGGCTGCTTCTCCAAGCTGGAGAGATAGCGCTTGAAGAGCTTCTCGTCGATCTTCAGCACGGCCTTCCACTGGCCCTCGTGGTTGGCGGGACCGCTCACCACCGCGGGCAAGGTCAGGCGGTAGAAGCGGGTTTGGCTGCCGCCGCCGAACTCGATCCCCGGATTGGTACTGGCCACACCGACGTCGATCACCTCGCCGCTGGGCGCGATCAGCGCAAAGCGGATCGCCTGCGGTGCCGGCGACATGAGGATCACGTCGCTGGAGATGTCGGTTTCGCTCAAGCGGTAGGGGATCTCGTGCTGTTGGCCCTGGCCGATCGCGCCTTCCGGATCGACGACGATGTCGTTGTTGGTCACGCCGGCCAGGATCTGCTGGTAGTACTTGGTCAGGCGGAAAAGCGCGTCGGGATCCAAAGCCCCGGTGATCATCATGTAGCCGTTGGTGTCGTCGCAGAGCGCCTGCAGGGCCGCCGGGTTGAGCGCGCCCGGCGTGCCCAGGCCGATGGCATAGACCCGGCTGTCGATCTGATCGGCGACATCGCTGATGAACTGGCGGTCGAAGCCGTTGTGCTGCTCGCGCCCGTCGGTCAGCACGACCATCGCCTTCACCATCTGGGTCACCGCCGGCGCGGAGAGCTGCGCGCGCGCCTCCGCCACGGCACCGCCGATCGAGGTCCAGCCGTTCGGGTTGTGCTGATAGCCCGAGAGGTGGGCGTTGGCGATGATCCGCGAGCCGGGGTCCATGTCGGTGATCGGCATGATCGGATTGAGGTCGTGGTCGAAGCCCAGGACGCCCAGGGCGTTGCCGTCCTCGATCACGTCCACCACCGAAGGGGCGGCGAACTTCAGGACGTCGCCGCGGGTGATCCCGGGCCCGATGCCGGAATCGAAGCTCATGGAGTTGGACTGGTCGAGCACCATGAGCAAGGCAGCCGTCGGACGCTCGATGACGTTGGTGGTGATGTCCACGACCCAGCTCTGGTTGGTCTGACGGCAGCGCACCGTGACGGTCCCGTCTGCCGTGTCGCCGATGTCCGTGCCCTCATAGGAGACCCAGAGGCGCGCAAAGGAGAAGCCTGCCGGCGCCGCCTCCGCCGTGTCTTCGCCCCCCAGCGGCGTGCCGAAGGCCGTTCCCGGCGGACCGGAGGTGACCGTCGGGCCGGAAACGATCTCGAAGTCGACATCGCAGCAGGCGGTCACCCGGAAGGTGACGGCCCTGAAGGTGGTCTCGCCTGCGGGAACGTCGATGAACTGCAGGCTGGGAGTCTCCAAGACCACGTCGAGAATGCCGCAGTCGTCCAGCGCGTGATCGGCGAAGGCGACCAGGGCCGAGGAGACATCGAGGATGATGTTCTCCATCTCCGCCCAGGGCGGCTGGAACTCGGTGCCCCACTCGATCAGGAAGCCGTGCGTCTTGGTCGACGCGGGATTGGCGATGTGACGGCTATAGGGGTAGTCGGTGAAGGTGCCGGTGGTGGGATAGAGCTCGAAGCTCTGCCCCGTCTCGTAGGTGATGCCGCGCACGTTGGCGAGGGGCGGTCTGCATGCGTTGGACCAGGCCGCACTGCGTGCCGACGTCGCCCGAGGGCATGTACTCGCCGTAGGCGTCGTCCTCCAAGCCGCGCAGGCCGTCGTAGGCGGCGTTGGTGAAGCGCTGCGAGGGGTCGGTGACCTGGTTCTGGTCATGCCCCCAGTTGTGATAGAGCAGTTCGCTGAAGCTGTGGATATCGATCGACCAGCGGATCTGCGGATAGCTGTCGAAGATCCACTTGACGTTCTGGGTCTCCGGTTCGGAGAAGGGCGCGGTGCCGTGGTAGACGTCGCTGGTCGGATCGTCGGAGACGACGGCGTTCGCACCGGGGTGCAGCAAGGTGTTGAAGTCCCAAGGCCACGTCGTAGTTGCGGTTGAGGTCGACGGCACCACCGGGATTGCGGTTTCTTGCGCCACATCGCCTCGACCGTCTGGCTGTAGTGACGGCCGTCGGGGTTGATGAGCGGATAGATGAAGACCTGGGCATCCTCGACGATTCGCTTGACCGTCGCGGCCGAGAAGCTCTGTCCGCCATAAGTCAGCCCGCTGTTGGAATCATAGGCCGCCAGCAGATCGGCCGCGGTGTTGATGCAGATTTCGCAGGTGCCCCATTCGCGGGCATGCTGCCCTCCGCCGAAGAGAATGCCGGGGCGGTCGTCCAGGGCGCCCAGTGCGATGCGGATCGCGTGGCTGGTGCGGCCCTCGTGGCTTTGGTTGGGCAGGGTGATTGAGCTCGCAGGTACCGGGAAAGGCGGTGCTGAGGGCGACGAGAGCGGGACTCGACTTCGGTGATGTTGAGGTAGGCCATCTCATCGCTCCTCCCTCGCCGCCAAACCACGCGGCCTCGGCGCGATCTTACCGCCTTCGAAGCGGTCGCCGCTGCCGATCTCTTTCTGGCGTTCGCGCCCGATCTCCGAGACGTTCTCGCGGACCTCGGCGCTGACTCCTTCTTTCTCCAGGTACTTGATCTGCGTCTGGGTCAGGTAGAAGGTCAGGACCGCCCGTCCCTCCTTGTCCAGTCTGGTGCCGACAAGATCCCAAGGATGCTTGCGCACGAACCGGCCGCCCGCTTCTCGATCGTCAAAGGTCAGGATGGCGCGATACTTGTCCTTAGGAGCCTGTTGCTTCCCTCGAGTCTTCCTTCCGGTCGCCATGGTGGATCCCTCCTAAAGCATTGACCAAGACACTGTGAGCCCGATCACACGCTGGAGTTACCCGATATTCTCCATTTCGCTTGTGTGGAGGAAGCCTATCATCAAGCGCGCGGAGAACCAAGCAAATCTCACTATAAAATACAGCGCGAATGCTATGGCATGACAAACCTTGTCAAGATTGCCAGATCCGACTGCCGAGGTAATCGGACTGGATGTTCCGGCCATCTCTTGCACCACCATCGGGCTAAGCGTCCGAAGGCCGGACGCGCCGTCCGGTTCAGCGTCTGACGCGCCCGGTGCGCCCCAGAGCCTCAATCAAGCGGTCCACGTCTTCCAACTCGTTATAGAGTGCGGCCGACACCCTGATCCAGTCAGCGCCGTTGATCTGGTTGATCGTGACGACGACGCCCGCTTCCTTGTCGAAATGAACGGCCTGGTTCTTGGCATCACCCAGGGCCGGCCCCGGCAGGCGTACGGCGGCCATCGAGCCCAGCAAATGCGGCGGGCGCGGCGATCTCGCTGCCGAGCGCTTTGGGCCAAGCGCTCACCCATGGCGCAGGCCAGCCGGTGGCCTCGCGCCCTGAGCGCGGAACCGCCTTCGTCCTCGTGCCAGTCCAGGGCATCGGCCCGCGCAGAGCCAGGAGGAGGGATCGCGGGTGCCGATCCAATCGAACTCGACGGTGTAGCCCTGGCCGTAGCCGTGCGAGGTCACCATGGGATGGGTCTCGGCCTGGCGCTCGGGCCTTGGTCCAGAAGAAGGCGCAGCCGCGCGGCGCAATAGAGCCACTTGTGGGCATTGCCGACGTACCAGTCGGCGCCGATGGCCTCGACGTCGATATCCAGCATGCCGGGTGCGTGTGCGCCCATCGATGAAGAGCGCCACGCCGCGGGCACGGGCCAGGGCGGCGATCTCGGCCCACCGGCATGCGCAAGGCAGAGCGCGACGTCATGTGGTCGACGAAGATGGCCTTGGTGGTGGGCCTGAGGGATCGCTCGATCGCAGCGACTGCTTCGGCGTCGTCGCCCAGCGGGATGGGGACCTCGATCTCCTCGACCTCGACAGCGGGGCCGCCCATGTACCTCAGCGCCATCCGCACGGCGTTGTAGATCTCCGAGGTCGCCGCGACGTGATCACCAGGTGCCAGGTGCAAGGCGCGTACCGCCGAGCAGGCGCCTTGGGTCGCGTTCTCGACGAAAACCCAGTCCTCGGCACGTCCGCCGAAATCCTCGGCCACTCGAACAGCTCGTTGACGCAGAAGCAGCGGCAAGGCGCGGCGGAAAAAGTCGCTGGGATTGCGCTCCACCTCGGCGCGCCAGCGCGCCTGCGCCTCCAGCAGGGCGCGCGGCACCGCGCCATAGGAGCCATGGTTCAAGTGGACCCGGCTCGGGTCGAGCGAGAAATCCTCTAGGCGATGGCGGCCATAGCGCTCTTCCGTGATCATGAAGCCTTCCACTCCAACGCACCGCACCGCCCAAAAACCGCGCGGTTAGCTTCGTGGCCCGGACGCGCAACCGCTCGCCGGGATCGCTGCCACCATAGCCTCGGGTCCGGACGGCGCAAGCCGGCAGGCGACCGAATAAAATCTGAGGCCTTCACCC
>CAXXGD010000029.1:0-124865 GCA_963669385.2 Rhodospirillales bacterium | reverse complement strand
CGCCGAAGAGGCTGTCGTTGCCACCATTGCCCTCAAGGTAGCGATCGTTGCCTTCCCCACCGTAGATGCCGTCCTCGCCGTCGCCGCCGACGAGGCCAAGGTCATTTCCCTCTTCACCAAGGATGCTGTTGTCGCCCGACCCGATGGCGGCAAGGTAGCGGTCCTGCCCGTCGCCGCCTCTTAAGGTGTCGTTGCCTTGACCACCGAAGAGGTAGGAATCGTTCCCGGCGTCACCGTAGAGGGTGTCGTCATCGCTTCCGCCGTAGAAGGAATAGTCGTCTCCAGACCCTCCGAAGAGCTGGTCGCTACCCGACTCGCCGGTGAGGAGGCCATCGGCGCCGCTGCCGCCGAACAGCCTGTCATCACCATCTTCCCCGGAGAGAACGCTATCGGCGCCCTCGCCGCCGTAGATGTCGTCGGCGCCAGAGTCACCCAAGAGTGAGACATCCGCACCGGAGCCACCATCGAGTTGGTCTTCTCCAGATCCACCGAACAGGCGCGAATCGTTGCCGTGGCCACCGAAAACACTATCGTCCCCGGAAGCTCCGCGAAGGGTAAAGTCCGTTCCAGATCCGCCGAAGATCCTATCGTTGCCGTCGTCCCCCAGGAGCGAGATATCCTTTCCCTCGCCGCCAAAGAGACTGTCGTTTCCTGCTCCACCATAGAAATGGCGATCGTCGCCGATCTCACCGTAGAGGCGGTCGACCCCGCTGCCTCCGTCGAGGCTCCCGTCGGCTCCGCTACCGCCAATGAGCCTGTCAGCACCGCTGGCGCCGAAAAAGCCGTTATCACTACCGCTGCCACCTGAGAGCGTGTCGTTGTCGTTGCCGCCGAAGAAGAGGGAGTCGGCGCCATCTCCGCCGTAGAGCTTGTCGGACGAATTGCGCCCGAAGACGTCTCGATCGGCACCATCATCGCCATAGATGCGGTCTATGCCACCGCCGCCGAAGAAGGTCGCGTCATCGCCGCTGCCACCGTAGATCGTGTCCCTCTTGCCATTGCCGTGGAAGAAGGAATCGCTGCCGCTGCCGGCAAAGATGGAATCGGTGCCGGCCCCTCCGTAAAATGAGTAGTCGTTCCCTTCTCCACCCTCCAAGCGGTCCGGACTGACGCCGCCAAAGAAGAAGGCGTCCAATCCGCTGCCGCCATAGAGCCCATCACCGCCACGCTCGCCATAAACGAAGCTGTCGTCGCCTGCGTCGCCGAAGACGAGGTCATTCGCGCGCTCGCCGATGAGTGAGACATCCGCCCCCAGACCGCCGTCGATCACATCGGCATTGACGCCGCCGTCCAGATGGCTGTCGGCACCGCTGCCGCCAAAGAGCGTGTCGAGGCCGGAGCTACCATAGAGAAAGCTGTCGTTACCGCTGCCTCCGGAAAGCGTGTCATCGGCCACGCCGCCGAAGAGAAAGGCATCTGCGCCCTGGCCGCCCTCGATCACATCGGCCCTGGATCTGCCGGAGAAATTGCTGTCGTCCCCATCGCCACCGTAGAGACTGTCCCGCCCGGTACCCCCATTCAGCGTGGCATCGGCGCCACTGCCGCCCAGAAGCGTGTCGTCGCCAGACGCCCCGAAGAGGCTGTCAGCGCCGCTCGCCCCATAGAGCGTGTCCTCCGCCCCATAGCCCAATATGGTATCGGTATCGTCGGTGCCGATGAGGGTATCCGGTCCCTCGGTCCCCGGAATAAAGGCCATCGTCCCCAAGACCCCAGCCAATAGCTTTGCTTCTGTGAGGCCGCCCCCGACCACGGCGCCAGCGCGCTCTTTGGTCTGATCACCGCGAATCTCGCGGTTCCTTCCCAAGTAGGTCGAGTGACCTAAACGAATGATAGCACAAGCAAACAGGTTTCGTTAGGTGAATTGCAATGCGCTCCTGTGGCCGGTGCCACAGAACCCAAGGCCAACGCCTGTGCCATTCCAGGATTGACCGTCGCCATGTTTCGCTATGCGGCTGAACGGCCGCCCGGCGATCCAGTTGCCTGTCGTCGCAGTTCGCGACGCCGCAAAGGCTAGTCGATCGGCGCGCCGCCCTCGCGGGTCCGGCGCGCGATGAAGTCGGCCAGCGCCTCCTGCCGGGCCTCGTCCATCGGCGGCGGCTGGTAGTTGGCCAGGGTCTCCTTCATGACCTCATGCGCGCGCTCCATCGCCGTCTTGGAGCCGGTCTCCTCCCAGCGGCCGAAGTTGCTCCAGTCGGAGACCAGGGGCTCGTAGAAGGCGGTCTGGTAGCGCGACATGGTATGGCTGGCGCCGAAGAAGTGCCCGCCGGCCTCGACCTCGGCTATGGCGTCGTAGGCGAGATCGCCCTCTTCGATCGCCCTCGGCTGCAAGACCTCGGCCATCATCTGCAGGGATTCGATATCGACGATGAATTTTTCGAAGGAGGCGGTCAGGCCGCCCTCCAGCCAGCCGGCGCCGTGCATGAAGATGTTGGCGCCGCCGAAGAGCGCCCCCCAGAGCGACATCTGCGATTCGTAAGCCGCCTGGGCATCCACGGTATTGGCCGCCGTTGCCACCGACGAGCGCCAAGGCAGGTCCAGATGGCGGGCCAGCTGGCCGGCGCCGAAGGCGGCGTGGACATACTCCGGCGTGCCGAAGGCCGGTGCGCCCGACTTCATGTCGACGTTGGAGGTGAAGGCGCCATAGGCCACCGGCGCCCCCGGCTTGGCCAGCTGGGCGACCACCAGGCCCGCCAGGAACTCGGCATGCTGCAGCACCAGGGCGCCCGGTACGGTGATCGGCGCCATGGCGCCGGAGAGGGTAAAGGGCGTGATCACCGAGATCTGGCCGGCCTTGGCGGCATCGATGATCCCGCTCAGCATAGGGACGTCGAGCTGTCGGGGCGAGTTGGTGTTGATGATGGTGTAGATCCATGGCCGCGCCTCGAAGGCCTCCTGATCGAGGCCGCGGGCGATCTTCACCATCTCGAAGCAGTCGCGCACCTGCGCAGAGCCCCGGGAGTAGTAGAAGGGCGGCTTGCGGCACAGCCGCAGCTGGGCATCCAGAAAGGCGAGGTGGCGCAGCGAGACCGGCACGTCCTGCGCCTCGACCAGCGGCGTCTGGATGTGCAGGACGTCGTAGCTCTCGACCAAGCGCACGAAGTTCTCGAAGTCGGCAATCGTGCCGGGCCTCCGGCCGCCGTCCATGTCGCTGGCATGCGGCGGCCCGCCGACCGGCGCGAAGATCACATGTGTGCCGCCCAGGGTGACCGTTGTCTCCTCGTCGGCCCCGGCCAGGGTGAATGTCGAGGGCGCGCTCTCCAGGGCTTGCTCGACCAGGCCGCGATCGATGCGCTGCACCTCGTCGCTCTCCTTGCCGCCAGCCGCCACCACCATCGCCCGGGCCTCGGGCAACAGCATCTTGATGCCTAACTCCTCGAGAACCTTGAGCGCCGTCTGGTGGATCTGCTCGACCTGGTCGTCGGAAAAGAGGCGCACCGGCGGAAAGGGGTTGACCAGGTGGCGATAGCGCAGGCTGCGCGGCTTCGCCTCTTCCGCCTCGCTGTCCTGAGAGCGCCGCCGGCCGCGCCGGGCCCTAGCGGTACTGACTGCGCCCATGCAACCACCCTCCTCTGGCCTAAACGGCAGTGCCTAAGGCCTGCCGAAACGATCTGTTGCCAATCCTATGACCATACACATCTGTATGGTTGGCTTCAATGCGACTCAAATCCGGCTCTCAGTCCTCGCCCAGGCGACGAAATCCTCAACCTCTCCCGGGCGCAGGTCGCTGCCACCGAAAGCGACAACGTAGTGGCGCAGGGCGCTTAGCCGATAGTCCAAGCTCTCGCCGCTCTCCAGCGCGAAGTAGCCGATCTGCATGAGATAGAGGACCCGGGCGCGGACGAAGGCTTCCTCCTTCTCGAAACCATGGCGGCAGTACATCTGCGCCAGGGCCTCGGTGCGCTCCGCATCTGCCTCGCGCATCAGGGCGCGGACGGAGGGCGAGCGGCGGCCCCATTCCCTCACGGCAAAATCGAGCCTTGGGTCGAAGAAGCGGTCGCTGGTCCAGCAGGTGAAGACGTTCAGGATCGCCCTGGCCAGGCTGTCGGCCGGCCGCTCCGCTTGGCGCACCAGGGCCGCCGTGTTTTGCCGGCGCCAGCTGGCCAAGAGCTCTTCGATCAGCTCCTGGCGGCTTTGGAAGTGATGGTAGAAGCTGCCCCTGGTAACCCCCAAGCGTTTGGCCAGGCCCAGGATCTTGACCTGCTTCTCGCCCTCCTCGATCAGCACCCGCTTGGCGCGCTCGATCCATTCTTCGCGGCTGACCTTGGCATTGGGTGCCCGCTGTGTTGCTGCGCCGATCTCTGCTGGCCTCCCACGCCTGCTATGCGCCGGCAATGACTTGACAGCCGGCGCCAAGAGGATAGTGTCTCGCGCTTCGGGACAGGACAACCTGCGGCATGACGCGGCTCGAGGGAAAGAGCGGCGGTGGCGCAGCAGTAGGACGGACAAGACCATGGCCAAGCCGACCACCACCTTGATCAAACTGGTGAGCACCGCCGACACCGCTATTTCTACGTCACCAAGAAGAATCCCCGCACCCAGACGGAGAAGCTTCAGTTCAAGAAGTACGACCCGAGGGCGCGCAAGCACGTGCTCTTCAAGGAATCCAAGATCAAGTAAGGCGGGGGGCACAGCCTCTCCGGCGATGACGCAGGGCCTCGACCCCGGCTGGAGCGAGATCGAGGTCAGGGCGCCGGCAGCCCTTCAAGCTAAACCAAAATCCAGCGGGTGGACGCCGTGACGTCGCCCGCCCTTTGTCGTGACTGCCTCAGCGTCGATCCTGGGCCGGGGCCGCGCTGTGGGGGCTGCGCCAGCCGGCGTCTGCTGTTTCACCCGGAGCTTTACGCGCTCGCCATCGCCCACATCGACTGCGATGCCTTCTACGCCAGCGTCGAGAAGCGCGACCGGCCCGAGCTGCGCGACAAGCCGGTGATCGTCGGCGGCGGCCGGCGGGGCGTGGTCTCGGCGGCCTGCTACACCGCGAGGCTCTATGGCGTGCGCTCGGCCATGCCGATGTTCAAGGCGCTCAAGCTCTGTCCCGACGCCGTCGTCATCCGCCCGGCGATGAACAAGTACTCGACCGTCGGCCGGCGCATCCGCCAATTGATGCAAGAGACCACGCCGCTGGTGGAGCCCCTGTCGATCGACGAGGCCTTCCTGGACCTCACCGGCACCGAGGCGCTGCACGGCGGACCCCCGGCCCGCACCTTGGCGGCGCTCGCCTTGAAGATCGAAGCGGAAGAGCAGCTCACCGTCTCGATCGGCCTCAGCTACAACAAGTCGCTCGCCAAGATCGCCTCCGACCCTCGACAAACCGCATGGCTTCAGCGTGCTGGGCCGCGCCGATGCGCCGGGCTTTCTGGCCGAGCAGCCGGTGTCGCTGATCTGGGGCGTCGGCAAGGCGCTGCGCGCGCAGCTGGAGCGGGCCGGCATCCGGCAGATCGGCGATCTTCTGCGCTTTGAGGAGAAGGAGCTGGTGGCGCGCTTCGGCGCCATGGGACGGCGGCTCTATCACTTCTCCCGCGGCGAGGATGGGCGCAGCGTTTCGCCCGACGGCGCCGCCAAGTCGATCTCGGCCGAGACCACCTTCGAGTACGACCTGAGCGAGCTTGCCGACCTGGAGAAGGCCCTCTGGCCCCTCTGCGAGAAAGTCTCTCGTCGGCTGAAGCGGGCCGAATTGGCCGGCGGCGCCGCTGTTCTGAAGCTGAAGACGGCAGAGTTCCGCATCATCACCAGGCACCGCCGGCTGGAGGACCCCACGCAGCTGGCCGGACGCCTCTTCGAGACTGGACGAGCGCTGCTGGCCGTCGAAGCCGACGGGCGCGCCTTCCGGCTGATCGGCATCGGTTGCGACGATCTCTGCCCAGCCGACTTCGCCGATCCGCCCTCGCTCTTGGAGCCCAACCGCAAGCGCGAAGCAGCGGTAGAAGAGGCGATAGACCAACTCCGCGACAAGCTGGGCGAAGATGCTATTCAGCGCGGCCGAGCCTTCGGCAGCTCGAAGAAGCCGGCTAGCACTCGGTCTCGGGGTGATAAGTGAGCTCGGCCAAGACCGCCGAGAGAACGAAGTCGCCGTAGTCGAAGAGCTGATCATCGACCACGCCGTTCTCGTAGAGCCGCAGGCGCACCTCGTGGCTCGGCAAGGCGCCGGACTCCTTCGCTTCGTAGAAGGCCAGGCTGATCTTGTAATAGGGCACTTCGTTCAGGGACGGCATCCGGGGGTTCTCATCCTGAAAGGGGCCGACGATCGTCGCAGACGCGGTCATCAGCTTATCGGCCTCGTCCTCCGAGCCATCGAACAGCGGCGCCATGAAAAAGGTCTCGCCGGCCTCCGCCGCGGCGAGCACGGCAAGGGAATGCGCCGTCGGAAAGAGCGTCCCTTCCGGCAGCAGCACAGTGCGAATTTCCGGCTCGGAAAACTGTGCCTCGCCGGCGCCCGACGCCTCCAGGCTGGCCGTGCCCTTGAGGTCGCGCGCCGGCAGGAAGGTCGCGCGCTCCTTCACCAGATAGCGAAAGCGTTGCCCATCCTTGGACTCCCAGGAATCGACTGCCGAGCCGAAACGCATCTCTTCTCCCTCAGGGTCGAAGAGGCGCACCCGCAAGTCCAGGTCGGTCGCCCAGCCGTCGCAGACGTCCGTCCAGTCCAGGGTCATCTCACCCGACGCCGAGGCTACGGTGTTGGACCCGGAAACCGACTCTAGGCCGAGGACATAGCGCGCCCGGTGCGGATCGATTTCCGCGACCGCCGCCGTCGATGCGAAACAGCCAAGACAGAGTGGTAGGATCAAGCGATAGCGAGACATGGCAAAGACTCTCCGAGAGGACCGAGACCAGACTAGGTTTGCTGCAGCGCAACAACAAGTCGCATTCGCCGCCGCGCCCCCTTTGACTCTTGCAAATCCGCCAGCAGGATGGTGAGAGTGAGGCAATGTCATAAACCGGAGGCAGCGACGATGGCGCCGAGGCTCTTGATCACCCGGCCGATGCCGGATGCCGTGCTGGCCAGAGCAGAAAATGATTACCAGGTTACCGCCAATCAAGAAGATGCGGACTGGGCTCAGAACGCTCTGGCCGAGCGGGCGGCGGGCGCCGACGCGATCGTCACCGCCCCCGGCGCGCCTTTGAGCGCTCCTGTCATCGCCGCCCTGCCGGCGAGCGTCAAGATCGCCGCCACCTGCTCCGTGGGATTCGACCACATCGACCTGGAGGCCGCCAAGGCGCGCGAGCTGGTGATCACCAACACGCCCGATGTCTTGACCGACGCCACCGCAGACATCGCACTGCTGTGCCTCTTGGGCGCAGCCCGGCGCGCTTACGAGGGCCAGGACATGCTGCGCCGCGGTGCCTGGACCGGCTGGAGCCCGGTGCAGTTGATGGGCACCCACCTCGGCGGGCGACGGCTGGGCATCTTGGGCATGGGACGTATCGGCCGCGCGGTGGCGACACGCGCCCGCGCCTTCGGCCTGACCATCCACTACAGCGACATGCGCCGCCTGCCGCCGGAGCTGGAGGGCGGCGCCATCTTCCACGAGGATCCGCACGACCTGCTCAAGGTCTCCGACTTCTTCTCGCTGAACGCCCCGGCGACGCCCGAGACGGAGAACTTCCTGAATGCCGAGCGGATCGCTTTGCTGCCTGAAGGCGCCATCGTGGTGAACAGCGCGCGCGGCAATCTGGTCGACGACGAGGCCTTGATCGCCGCCCTGCGCTCCGGTCGCCTGGCGGCCGCCGGCCTGGACGTCTACCGCGGCGAGCCGAAGATGAATCCGGGCTATCTCACGCTGGAGAACGCCTTCCTCTTGCCGCACCTGGGCAGCGCCACCCTGGACACCCGCAACGCCATGGGCTTCCTCTGCCTCGACAACCTGGATGCCTTCTTCGCCGGCAAGGAACCGCCGACGCGGCTGGTTTGAGAGACGACATCCGGCCGCCGCGTGGGCTGGCCGCTGTCGAGCGATCTTTAGATCAGGCCAATCTCTTCGTAGTACTTGGCGGCACCCGCATGCAGTGGCGGCACGTCCACCCCGGTCAGCGCATGGGCGAGCGTGATCTGCGGCGCCAATTGCTCGTTGTTCTCCTCGATGTAGGCCATAGTCGCAGGGCTCCACAGCGCGGCGGTGAGCTCGTAGACTAATTCCTCCGACAGTGCATCCGTGGTGACCCACAGCGCGCCCACGGAAATGCTGGGCGTGACGCCGATGTGGTCGTAGATGCCTGATTCGATTTGCGCCGTTTGAAAGCTGGGGCGCTGCGAGATCACGTTGTTGGCGACAACCCCTTGCACCGGCAGGAGGTTGATCAGGCGCTGGGAGGCCAGCCCGGAGATTGCGGTCGAGGGCACGCCGCTGATCTGCAGAAAGGCGTCGAGCTCGTCGTCGCGGATCGCCGCCGCCGCCGCCACGCTGGAGAGCACGTGGATCTCCAAAGTGCCGGGCCTGAGCCCGAAGGCGGCCAACAGCATGGGCCCGTCGAAACGCGTGCCTGAGCCCATGTCGCCCAACGAGATGCGCTTGCCCACCAAATCGGCGAAGCGACGAATGCTGGAGGCACGACGGACCACGACGTGGAGGTACTCGGGATAGAGGTAGGCAATGACCCGCAATCGCTCGCCCTTTGCCGGGTCTATTCCGGTCATCTCACCCTGGGCGGCGCGCCTTGCGATGTCGGCCTGACAGAGGATCGATTCGACGCTCCCACCCAACAGTCTGCGGATGTTGTCTAACGACCCGCCACTGGTTTGTGCCACCGCAAAGAGCCCGGGCACGCCGCAGACACCGCCGACAGCGCAGTCGCTCGAGGTGTGCGGGTTGCTGATGGCAGCGGCGATCAGCCCGGCGACGGGATAGTACATGCCCCCCGAGGAGCCCGAGCCGATCCGGAAAAAACGCTTGGGCGAGGCGAAGGCCGAGTGTCCGGCCGCCACCGCCAGGCACCCGCCGGCGGCGCCCGTCAATAGGCTACGGCGGGTAAGCGGCATGATGGCAGCTGCCTCCTTCACGTTTCGACTCCGGATCCTCAGCCGCGGCAAGCTGCGCGCGGCGGTGCAAGATCCTATAGCAAGGCCGCGCCGCGCCCTCCAAGGGACAAGGCGAAGCGGATCAAGGAAAGGGAGCGGCGTTGCTTTCCTCTGCCCCAGTTCCTAAGCCGCCCCCGCCGCCAAGGCGCGGATGCGCTGCACCATGGCGAAGAGCCCGTTGGTGCGGCTGGGCGACAGGTGGCCCTCCAGGTCCAGGCCACCCAGCAGGCCGCGAGCATCGACCGACAGGATCTGTTCCGGCGAGCGGCCGTCGTAGAGCCGCAGCAGGATGGCCAAGAGGCCGCGGACGATATGGGCGTCGCTGTCGGCCCGGAAGTGCAAGGCCGGCGACGGCCCGCCCTCGCGCTCGGCGACCAGCCAAACTTGGCTGACGCAGCCGTCCACCTTGTTCGCCGGCGCCCGCTCTTCGGGCTTCAGGTCGGGCAGGCTGCGGCCCAACTCGATGACATAGCGATAGCGCTCTTCCCAATCGGGCAGCAGCTCGAAGGCTTCCTGCACCTCGGCAAAGGCCTCGTTATCGAGCGTCTGGCTCTGGTCGTCCGGCATTGCACTCACTCCACGGGCTGGCTGATTTCCACCAGCCTGTCGCCTCTGACGGCGCGATAGAAGCAGTTGGGCCGCTTGGTGTGGCAGGCCGGCCCGGTCTGGCGCACCACCAACAGCAAGGTATCGCCGTCGCAGTCAAGCCTCGCCTCCACCAACTCCTGAACATGGCCGGACGTCTCGCCCTTGCGCCAGAGCTTGCCGCGCGAGCGCGACCAATAGCACACCCGGCCGGTCGCCAAGGTCTCGCGCAAGGCCTCGGCGTTCATCCAGGCGAGCATCAGGACAGCGCCGCTCTCGGCCTCTTGCGCCACCGCCGGCACCAGGCCGCGCCGATCGAAGGCGACGGCAGCCAGCAGGGCCTCATTGCCGCTTTCCGTCAGGCTCTCTTGGCTCTCTTTCGTCATCCTGCCTAATGTCGGCATAACAACGCCCCACGGCAAGCGCAGGCTTGGCGCAGCCCCACCGAAAAGGCCGGAACCCTGAGCGACACCTTGAGCCTCCTCCTGCTGGCGCTGGCAATCGAAGCGTTGGCCGGCTATCCGCAGTGGCTCTTCCGCCTGGTCCGTCACCCGGTAGTGTGGATCGGCGCCTTGATCGACGGGCTGGACCGGGTCCTGAACCGCGAGAGCTGGTCGGACCGGCGTCGGCGCTTCGCGGGAGAGGCCGCCTTGCTGGTCATCCTGATCCTGGCCGCCCTGCCCGCCTGGTACCTCCAAAGCCTGCTCCTGTTCTGGGCCTGGCCGGCGGGGCTGCTGCTGTTGGCTCTTGTGAGCAGCAGCTTCTTTGCCCAGCGCAGCCTCGACCGCCACGTCGCGGCCGTCGCCGAGGGCCTGGAGGAGAGCGGTTTGGTCGGCGGCCGAGCGGCGGTTTCCAAGATCGTCGGCCGCGACCCGGAGAGCCTGGACGAGGCTGCCGTCTCGCGGGCGGCCATCGAGAGCCTGGCCGAGAACCTCTCAGACGGCGTGGTGGCCCCTGCCCTCTACTGCGCACTAGCCGGCCTGCCTGGGCTTGCGGCCTACAAGGCGGCGAACACCGCGGACTCCATGCTCGGCCACCGCACCCCGCGCCACCAGGCCTTCGGCTGGGCGTCGGCGCGTTTCGACGATGTGGTGAATCTGCCGGCCTCGCGCCTCTCGGTGCTTTGGATTCTTGTTGCCGCCCTGGTTCTGCCTGGAGCATCGCCATCGGGTGCCTTGCGCGCCGCCTTCCGCGATGCCCGCCATCACCGCTCCCCCAATGCCGGCTGGCCGGAGGCTGCCTTCGCCGGCGCATTGGGCCTCCGACTGGCCGGACCGCGCCGCTACGGCGATCAGGTCGTGGACGACGCCTGGATGGGCGACGGTCGCGCCGAAGCGACGGCGACCGACATCCGTCGGGCCGTGTGGCTCTATCGGTTAGCGCTGGTGGTTCAATTCTCCGCGGCCGCCCTGGTACTGGCCCTCACCCTGCCAGCTTAAACAGCTCTTCAGCGCGCACGTGCTGGTCAAGATGGCGGGCCAAGGCGTCCAGCGTCTCCTCCACGGCCGCGTCGTGCGCATAGGCCGAGGGTGCGGCGCTCAAGCGTTCCAGCCAGGCTGCGCGCTGGCGGTCGTCGGCGAAGAGGCTATGGGCGTAGTTGCCGCTGACCAACCCGTCTGCGGAGCCGGCACCGTCGAGCTGGCCGTCCGCAAAGCGCAGTTGCGGCCTGGCGCAGTCGGGACCCTCGGTGCGGCCGATGTGCATTTCGTAGCCGCGGAACGCGACGTTGTCGGGCAGAGAGACGCCTGCGACCTCGACCAGCTGCTTGGCGCCGGTGAGCACCGTGTCGACGTCCAGAAGGCCTAGGCCTCGGACCGAGCCGGGCGGCCCCTCGATGCCCTCCGGATCGGCGATGGACTGCCCCAGCATCTGGTAGCCCCCGCACAGCCCCAGGATGCGGCCGCCGCGGCGCCGATGGGCGAGGAGATCCACGTCCCAGCCCTCGCGGCGCAGCGCCTTCAGGTCGGCGATGGTGGCCTTGGAGCCCGGCAGGATGACCAAGTCGAGACCGGCCGGCAGCGGCGCGCCGGGGCCGACCATGATCAGTTCCACCTCGGGCTCGGCCGCCAGGGGGTCGAAGTCGTCGAAGTTGCTGATCCTCGGCAGCAGGGGGACGGCGATCTTGACCTTGCCGGCGCTGCGCAGCTCCCGTCCCCGCTCGACCAGATCCAAGGCGTCCTCCGCCGGAAGGCGGCGCGCGTCCGGGAAGAAGGGGATGAGACCCAGAGACGACCAGCCTGTCTTCTCGGCGATCGCCCGCATGCCCTCGTCGAAGAGACTGGGATCGCCGCGCATCTTGTTCACCAGGAAGCCGCGGATCATCGCCGCATCCTCGGCCGGCAGCACCGCCTTGGTGCCGACCAGGCTGGCGATGACGCCGCCGCGGTCGATGTCGCCGACCAGCACCACCGGGACCTCCGCCGCCCTGGCAAAACCCATGTTGGCGATGTCGCCGGCCCTGAGGTTGATCTCCGAGGCACTGCCGGCCCCTTCCACGACGACCAGGTCGTGGGCCGCCTTCAAACGTTCGAAGCTCTCCAGCACCGCGGGCAGGAGCCGCTGCTTGCGGCTTTGGTACTCCCGCGCGGAGGCCGTCCCGGCCACCTTGCCCTGGACCACCAACTGCGCGCCGATCTCGCTTTGCGGCTTCAGGAGAATGGGGTTCATGTCGACGCTGGGCGCCAGGCCGGCGGCGCGCGCCTGCAATGCCTGGGCGCGGCCGATCTCCCCGCCCTCCTTGGTCACGGCGGCGTTGTTGGCCATGTTCTGCGGCTTGAAGGGCGCCACCGAGAGGCCCTGATGCCTCGCAAGTCGGCAGAGACCGGCGACCAGCAGTGACTTGCCGACGTTGGAGCCGGTGCCCTGCAGCATGATGGCCCGGCCAGGCCCGGCCATCAGAACTCGATCCCCTCCTGCGCCTTCACCCCGGCTTTGAAGTGGTGCTTGACCAGGCTCATCTCGGTCACCAGGTCGGCGGCCTCGATCAGCGGCGCCTTGGCGTTGCGGCCGGTGACCACGACGTGCAGGTCGTCGCGGCGCCCTGCGAGCGTGGCCACGACCTCGGCCAGATCCAGGTACTCGTAGCGCAGCGCGATGTTGAGCTCGTCCAAGACCAGGAGGCGCACCTCAGGATCGCCCATCAGGGCCACCGCCTTCTCCCAGGCAGCCTTGCATGCGGCGATATCGCGCGCCTTGTCCTGGGTCTCCCAGGTGAAGCCCTCGCCCATGGCATGCCAGGAGACCCGATCGCCGAAGGCCTTCAGCGCCTTGGCCTCACCGGTGTCCCAGGCGCCCTTGATGAACTGCACCACGCCGACCTTGCCGCCACGCCCAAGCATCCTGAGCGCCAGGCCGAAGGCGGCGGTCGACTTGCCCTTGCCGGGCCCGGTGTGGACGATCAGCAGGCCCTTCTCGAGGGTCTTGCCGGCGACTTCTTTGTCCTGCACCGCCTTGCGCTTGGCCATCTTGGCCTTGTGGCGGGCGGCCTCCTCGGCGTCACTCACGATAGCTCGTCCTTCACGATCATCGGCAGTCCGGCGACCATGAAGATCACACGACCGGCACCGGCCGCAAGCCGCTGATTGAGCGCGCCGGCGACGTCGCGAAAGCGCCGGGCCATGGCATTGTCGGGCACGATGCCCAAGCCGACCTCGTTGGCCACCAGCACGGTTAAGGCTTGCCGTCGCGCCAGCTCGCCCTGCAGTGCCTCGATCTCCGCCTCGAGATCGCTCTCCGCCAGCATCACATTGGTGAGCCAGAGGGTGAGGCAGTCGATCAGAAGGGCCTGTTGAGCCGGCGCACGCTGCAAGGCCGGCACCAGGTCGCGCGGCGCCTCGAAGGTGCGCCAGCCGGTGCGCCGCCGCTCGCGGTGCTTCTCGATTCGCGCGCGCATCTCGTCGTCCAAGGCCTCGGCGGTGGCGACGTAGGTCCAAGGCGGCGGCTGCTGTGCCACCAAGGACTCGGCATAGCGGCTCTTGCCGGAGCGCGCACCGCCGAGAACCAGAGTTACCTGAGGAAAGGACACCGGCAGTAAGCTCCCAAATTCGTCGGCAGAGCGTCTTCGCAAGAACAGCGAAGGTCGAGAGTGCGATTGACAGCAAGGCACCGCTATCGTCAAGAATGTCGGCGACGGTCCCGCGCCGGATAAGTCCGGCGGGTAAAAAGGGAATGCGGTGCCGGCGGTATTCACTTGCCGCCCAAAGCCGCAGCTGCCCCCGCAACTGTGGGCGGTGAGTTCGCTGCCAAGAGCCACTGGGGAGAATCGCTCAATCGGGCGGTACCTTGGGAAGGCGGCAGCGAGCGTTGAGCCGCAAGCCAGGAGACCTGCCGTCACGCGCGTTCTCGCGGAGCGTCCTGGGCGGGGTGTCTCAGGGGCAAGCCCTTCGGCTAGGGACAGGACTATGCCGAGACGGGTGCGCTCCTCGCGAGGACAGGTTCTTGGCTTGGCCTCGGAGGAGAGACCGTCATGCTGCTACGCTCGTTCCTGGTCGCGCTTTTGGCGCTACCGCTCTTTGCCGCTTCCGCGCTCGCGCATCATCCCTTGGGCGGCGCCACGCCAGCGACCTTCGCCGAGGGTTTCCTCTCCGGCATCGGCCATCCGATCCTCGGCTTCGACCACCTTGCCTTCGTCATCGCAGTCGGCCTGATCGCCGCCAGCCTGCCGGCGCGCCTGGCCGCCCTGCTGCCTTTGGCCTACCTGGGTGCCATGGCCGCGGGCCTGCTGCTGCACGTGGCGGGCGTGATGCTGCCGGCAGCCGAGTGGGTGATCTCCATTTCGGTGGTGATCCTGGGCTTCCTGGTGGCCCGAGGGCGCGGCTTGGCCTTGACCACCCTGGGCGGCCTCTTCGCCGTCGCCGGCCTCTTCCACGGCTTCGCCTTCGCCGAGGCCATCATCGGCGCCGAGCAGACCCCGATCGTTGCCTATGTCATCAGCCTCGCCGGCACCCAGTACCTGATCGCGCTGGGCGCCTTCTTCGTGGCCCGCATGCTCGGCAGCGGCAGCATCGAGAGCAGCCCGGTCGGCGTGCGTGTCGCCGGCGGCGTGATCGCCGGCGTCGGCCTCACCTTCTTCCTGGAGGGCCTGGAGGAAGCCGCCTTCGGCAGCATGGAAGCCGCCAGCGCGGCCTTCAGCCTTCCGCTCTTCGGCTAAGTGAAGCGGACCGCGGCGGCCGCTCGGGCCGCCGCGGTCGCCAAGAGGGGCACGGCCATGGAAGAAATCAGCGTCCTGCGTATCTGTGTTACCTGCCGGCGCGATCGGACTTTGGAAGTCGCCGACGGCGATCGCGACGGCGCCCGCCTCTATCGCGAGTTGGAAACGGAAGCCGACGCCCTGGCGGCAAAGGGCGTGCGCCTTGAAGAGGTGCGCTGCCTGTCCGGCTGCAAGCGGGCCTGCACCGCGGTGCTGAGCGGGGCCGGCAAGTGGTCCTATGTCCTCTGCGAGATCGACCCCGATGCCGATCCCGCCGCCCTGATCGACTATGCGGAGCGCTTTGCCCGCACCGAAGACGGCCAAGTGCCCTGGCGCGAACGGCCGGAGAGCCTGCGGCGCAAGACCCTGGCCAGAATCCCACCGCTGGAGACCCGCCAGCCATCCGAGAAGGTGAAAGCCGCATGACGCGCGCCGCCAAGATCCCCACCACCGTCATCACCGGCTTTCTGGGCGCCGGCAAGACCACCCTGGTCCGACACGTGCTGGAAAACGCCGGCGGCCGGCGGGTCGCCGTCATCGTCAACGAGTTCGGCAGCCTGGGCATCGACGGCGAGATCCTGAAGGGCTGCGGCATCGAGAGCTGCGGCGAGGAGGATATCGTCGAGCTGGCCAATGGCTGCCTCTGCTGCACCGTCGCCGACGACTTCGTGCCCACCATGGAGGCCCTGGTCGAGCGCCCCGAACCGCCCGAGCACATCCTGATCGAGACCTCAGGCCTGGCCCTGCCCAAGCCGCTTCTTAAGGCCTTCGACTGGCCCTCGATCCGCTCTCGCCTGACGGTCGACGGCGTGATCGCCGTGGTCGACGGCCCCGCCGTCGCCGAAGGCCGCTTCGCCGACGACCCGGACCTGGTCGAGCAGCAGCGCCGGGCCGACGAGTCGCTCGATCACGACAACCCCCTGGAGGAGGTTTACGAGGACCAGCTCTCGGCCGCCGACATGGTGCTGGTGAACAAGAGCGACCTCTTGGACGAAGCGAGCCTCGCCCGCGTCGAGAGCGAGATCACGGCCAGCCTGCCGCGTGCGGTCAAGGTGGTGTCCACCCGCGAAGGCGTGGTCGATCCCACGGTCTTGCTGGGCCTGGCTGCCGCAGCGGAGGATGACCTGGATTCGCGCCCGTCGCACCATGACGGATTTGACGATCACGAGCACGACGACTTCGACAGCTTCGTCGTCAGCTTGCCGGAACAGGGAGCACCGGAGGTCCTCTTGGCGCGCTTAAAGGATATCGTACAAACTTATGATATTCTTAGAATAAAGGGTTTTCTTTCGATTGCAGGAAAACCCATGCGGCTGCTGCTGCACGGGGTCGGCCCGCGGTTCCGCCATCACTACGACCGCCCTTGGGGAGCCGACGAGGCGCGCGGCAGTCGGCTGGTCGTCATCGGCCGCAGTCCTCTGGATCAGGCGGCGATCCGGGCAGCCTTGGAAGGATGATGCGCAATGCATCTGCTGGTCCGCGAGACCCGAAGCCTTGACGAAGCCGAGCCGGCCCAAGACCTGGAGCAAACCCCGGCCGGCCTCGTCTTCCTCTCCTTCACCGACAGCGACTTGGCCGCTGTCGCGGGAGCCCGCCGTCCGGAGGGCTTCACGATAAGGCTGGCCAGCTTGGCGCGCCTGCGTCATCCCCTCTCGACGGACCTCTATCTGGAGAAGACGGTCATCGGCTCGAAATGCGTGATTGCGCGCATTCTGGGCGGCCTGGATTACTGGCGCTACGGAGCGGAGGAGCTGGCGCGCTGCTGCCGCGAGCAAGGCATTCCGCTGGCCCTGCTGCCCGGCGACGCGCGCCCCGATCAGCGCCTGACCGAGCTCTCTACCCTCCCACCGGCAGAGCTGCACAAGCTCGACCGCTACTTCGTCGAAGGCGGCGCCGAGAACTGCGCGCGGCTCTTGCAGCAAGCCGGATACCTCGCCGGGCACCTGGACCAGTCGGCGCCGGATGCGGTGGCTCTGCCGCAACAGGGTTTCTACCGGCCGGACAAGGGCTCGGTCTGCAAGCTCGACCTGATTGCCGCACGCGAGACGGCACGCCCCTTGGCGGTGCTGGTCTTCTATCGCTCCTACCTGCTGGCCGGCGACCTGGCGGCGATCGATGCCCTGGCGGCAGGCCTCGAGCAGCGCGGCTTCGACGTCTGGCCCCTCTTCGTCGCCAGCTTGAAGTCGGCAGAAACGGCAGCCTGGTGCGCCCGCCTGCTGCGCGAGGCCGCTCCGGCGGTGGTGGTAAACGCTACCGCTTTCTCGGCTCAGCGCGAGGCGGGCGGCGACACGCCCTTGGAAGCCGCCGGCGCACCGGTCTTGCAAGCCATCCTGGCCGGCTCGAACCTCTCGTCCTGGCAAGAGTCCGGGCGCGGCTTGGCCGCCAGCGATCTCGCCATGCAGGTGGTCCTGCCGGAATTGGACGGCCGCCTGATCGCCGGCGCGGTCTCCTTCAAGGCCAAAAGCCAAGCGGTGCCGGAGCTTGAGTTCACCGTCACCCGGCATAGCCCCTATGCGCCCGGAGTCGCGGCGGTGGCCGACAAGGCGGCTGCCTGGGCACGGCTGGCAAGGACAGCGCCCGAGGAGCGGTACCTGGGCTTGGTCCTGTCCGACTATCCCGGCGGTGGCGGACAGATCGCACATGCAGTGGGTCTGGACGCCCTGGCCAGCACCACCGCCATCTGCAGCTTGCTGCGAGAGGCCGGATACGATCTGCCGGAGCGTGCACCTGACAGCGCCAGCTTGGCCTCAGCGCTCGAGGAATGGGGTTCTAAGCCTCTCCTTTCATTGGAAAAATACGAGCCTCATTGGCGGCAGCTTCCAACTGCTTTTCGGGATGATGTGCTGGCGGCCTGGGGCGACCCAGCGGACGATCCAAGCCTGATCGATGGCCACTTCACTGCGCGCTGGCTGCGCCATGGCAAGCTGCTCATCGCCTTGCAGCCGGATCGCGGCGACAGCCTGGACCGCAAGGCCAGCTACCACGATCCCGATCAACCGCCGCGCCACGCCTACGTCGCCTTCTATCTCTGGCTCCGGCAGGTCGAGCGGCTGCATGCCATGGTGCATCTGGGCACCCACGGCACACTGGAGTGGCTCCCGGGCAAGGCCGTGGCGCTCTCGCCCGACTGCGCCCCGGCCGCACTCTCCGGCGCGCTGCCGGTGATCTATCCCTTCATCGTCAACAACCCTGGCGAGGCCGCCAGCGCCAAGCGCCGCCTCTCTGCCGTCACACTGGGACACCTGACGCCGCCGCTGAAGAGCGCAGGCGCGCAGGGGCCCTTGGCCGAGCTGGAACGCCTGGTGGACGAATACGCCGCCGCCGACGGCCTCGACCGGCGCCGCATGGGCCTGCTGCGCCAGGAGATCCGCCGCCGCGCAGAGGAGACCGGCCTTACCGAAGAGTGCGGCGTCACCCGCGATATGGCCGACGACGAGGCACTGGGCCGGCTGGACACCTACCTCTGCGACGTGAAGGACATGCAGATCCGCGACGGACTGCATGTCTTCGGGCAAGCACCCGAAGGCGACAGGGCCAAGGCCCTCGCCGCCGCCCTCTGCCGCGGCACCCCCAGCCTCTCGATGGCCGAAGCCGAAGCCCGCATCGCCGCCAGCGGCAGGGAAGAGGCGGCAGCGCTTCTGTCGGCGCTCGACGGCCGCTTCGTGCCACCCGGGCCTGCAGGCGCCCCGACGCGTGGCCGCGCCGATGTGCTGCCCACGGGACGCAACCTCTTTACGGTCGATCCTCGCGCCGTCCCAACGCGCTCCGCCCTCGTGTTGGGCAAGAAGGCGGCGGAGGAACTGGTCACGCGCCACCTGCAAGAGGAAGGCGACTGGCCGCGCGCTCTGGTCGTTGACCTCTGGGGCAGCGCCACCATGCGCACCGGCGGCGACGAGTTGGCCATGGCGCTGGCATTGCTGGGGGTGGAGCCCCTCTGGGACGAGGGCTCGAACCGGGTGAACGGCTTCGAAGTCCTGCCGCTGGCCCGGCTGGATCGGCCGCGGGTCGACGTCACCTTGCGCATCTCGGGGCTGTTCCGCGATGTCTTTCAAGCGCAGATCGAGCTCTTCGACCGCGCCGTGGAGGCGGTCGCCGCGCGTGACGAGGCCGGCGACATGAACCCCTTGGCCGCCGCTTGCCGAGGCCTCACCGGCCGGGCCCGCCGGGAAGCCAGCTGGCGAATCTTCGGCTCCGCACCCGGTGTCTACGAGGCCGGCATCACCGGACTTCTCGATCGCGGTACCTGGGAGAGCTCCGCCGACCTCGGCGCCAGCTATCTGGCCGCGGGTGGCTATGCCTATGGCCTGGGGCACGAGGGGACCGCTGCGGCGGCGGCTTTCGCGCAGCGTGTCGGCGCTGCCGACGCCCTGGTCCACCTGCAGGACCATCGCGAGGTGGACCTGCTGGAGAGCACCACCTATGCCGCATTCGAGGGTGGCTTCGCCGCGGCGGCCGACGCCTTGGGCAGCCGCGCCCAGGTCTACCACGGCGATATCTCCGATCCCTCGAACCCCAAGACGCGCACCCTGACGGAAGAACTGGCGCGCGTGGTGCGCGGCCGTGCCGCCAATCCGATTTGGATCGAGGGCATGATGCGCCACGGTTACCGCGGTGGTGCGGAGATGGCCAAGAGCCTGGACAGCCTCTTCGCCTTCGCCGCCACCAGCCGCTTGCCGCTCAGCCGGCAGTTCGACCTGCTCTACGACGCGACCCTGGGCGAGCCCAAAGTCGCGGCCTTCCTCGCCGAGGCCAATCCGGCCGCGCGAAGCGCCATGACCAACCGCTTCCAAGAGGCACTGCAGCGCCGCTTGTGGCAGCCGCGCCGCAATGCCGTCGCGGCCGAGCTGAGGGGCGAGGCGCTGTGAGCGGCCGCGTCAAAGGCTGGTGCCCCAGCCTCTTGAAGCCGATGCGGGCGGCCGACGGCTGGCTTGCCCGCCTCAAGCCGCCGGGCGCCCGCCTGACGGCCAGAGCCGCGCGCGCGATCGCCGTTGCTTCGAACCACTACGGCAACGGGCGGCTGGAGCTGACCCAGCGCGCCGGCTTGCAGGTACGCGGCTTGACCGACGAGGGCTTGCAGCCCCTTGCCGACGTGGCGATCGGTCATGACCTGGCGTCCCCCGACCCCGAAGTCGAGGCCCACCGCAACGTCATGGTCAGTCCGCTCGCGGGCGACGATCCCGATCTATCCCCGGATTGCCGGGAGCTCGCCATGGAGATCGAGGCCGGCTTGGCTGCTCGCCCGCTGCTGGCGAGCTTGCCCGACAAGTTCGGCTTCCTGGTCGACGGCGGCGGCCGCTTGCCGATGACGGGGGTGACCACGGACGTTGCCTTGCGGCTCCATCTGAACCGCATCGATCTGGCCGGTAGCGTGGCGCTGCCGCTTCCGCCGCTTCGCAAGGCTGCTTCACAAGCCCTGGACATAGCAGAGAAATTCCTTGTGGCCAGTGAAGGACATCCACGGCGTCTAGGAGATCTCCTGGCGTGGCGCGGTGCGGCAGTCTTGGGGCTCTCGGACGTTCGGGATCTGCCTGAGCAGCAGCGGGACCTTCGGCCGGCACCCGGCTTCCTGCGCTATGGCGGTTGCCGAGGTGGCGCGGTCCTCGCCGCCTGGCCCTTCGGCGCCTTGGACGCCAGACAGTTGTCGACAGCTGCAGACCTCGCATCGGACATGGGCGATGGTACGCTCAGGCTGACACCTTGGCGCGCCTTGGCCTTCCCCGGGATTGCTGAGGACCGCGCGGAGGCGGCATTGGCGCGTCTTGCCGAGATGGGCGCCCTATTCGACGAGAAGGCACCCTTGCTCCGAATCGAAGCCTGCCCTGGCCAGGGCGCCTGCAGCGAGGCGAGCGTCGACACGCGGGCTTTGGCCACCTCAATCGCTCCCCACCTGCCCGACGACATCGCGCGCCTGCACGTCTCGGGCTGTGCCAAGGGCTGCGCGCACCGGTCGGCGGCGCCGCTGACCCTGGTCGGCGAAGTGGGACATTGGAATGTGGTGATGAACGGCAGCGCCAACTCAATACCAGAGCATAAAGCGCTGAACTCAAAAGAAATTCTGGATCTTGTGTGCCATGCCTGAAGGCTTCGACTATATTCGCGACGGGGCCGAGATCTATCGGCGCTCCTTCGCCATGATCCGAAGCGAGAGCGAGCTTTCCGGCCTCTCCTTCTGGGAGGAACGGGTGGCGGTGCGCATGATCCACGCTTGCGGTCAGCCTGAGATCGCCGCCGGACTACGCTTCTCGCCGGACTTCGCCGAGGCCGCCCACGGCGCGCTTGTGGCCGGCGCGCCGATTCTCTGCGACGCCAAGATGGTGGCCAACGGCGTGACCCGCAGCCGCCTGCCGGCTGGGAACGAGGTTCTCTGCACCCTGGACGATCCGGCGGTGCCGGACCTGGCAAAGGCAATCGGCAACACCCGTACGGCCGCTGGCCTCGAACTCTGGGGCGAGCGTCTGGCCGGAGCGCTCGTGGTGATCGGCAATGCACCCACGGCGCTCTTTCACTTGCTTGAGCGCCTGCAACAGGGCTGGCCCAAGCCGGCGGCGGTGATCGGCATGCCGGTCGGTTTCGTCGGCGCCGCGGAATCCAAAGAGGCCTTGGCCGAGACCGGGCTCGTCCCATACGTCATCCTCCAGGGGCGCAAGGGCGGCAGCGCCATGGCGGCGGCGGCCGTCAACGCACTGGCGCGGGAGCGCGAGTGATGGGGCCCCGCGGCACCCTCTACGGCCTCGGCGTCGGCCCCGGCGACCCAGAGCTCTTGACGGTGAAGGCCATGCGCCTCCTGCAAGCGGCTCCGGTGGTGGCCTTTTTCGCCGCCCGCAACCGTCCGGGCGTCGCCCGCAGCATCCTGGAAGGCCTCATCCCCTCCGAGGCCAGGCAACTCCGCCTGGAGTATCCCGTCACCACCGAGATCCCGGTCAGCGACCCCCGCTACGGCGAGGCCATGGGCCGCTTCTACGACGAAGCGGCCAACAGGGTAGACGCGAGCTCTCGGCCGGGCGCGACGTGGCCCTGGTCTGCGAAGGCGATCCCCTCTTCTACGGCTCTTACATGCACGTGCACCGTCGGCTGGAAGGCAAGGTGGCGATCGAAGTGGTGCCGGGCATCACCGGCATGTCCGGCTGCTGGTCGCGGGCCGGCCTTCCCATGACCTATGGCGACGACGTGCTCACCGTCGTACCGGGCACCTTGTCGGAGGAAGAACTGGGCCAGCGCATCGCCTGCTGCGACGCCTTGGTGGTGATGAAGCTGGGCCGCAATCTAGCCAAGGTCCGCCGCGTGCTCCAGGCGGCCGGGCTCTTGGAGCGGGCGCTCTATGTCGAGCGCGGCACGTCGGATCAGGAAGTTCGACGCCCCTTGAGCGAGATGGAGGACGCGCGCGCGCCCTACTTCTCGATGATCCTGGTGCCCGGACAGGGACGCGCGCCATGACCGGGCGGCTGACCGTCGTCGGCCTGGGTCCCGGCGATCCGCAGCTGACCGCGCCGGCAGTGGCAGCGGTGCTGGCGGACGCCGAGGACTTGATCGGCTACATCCCCTACCTGGCGCGGGTCCCCGAGAAGGCCGGCCAACGCCGCCACGCCAGCGACAACCGCGTCGAGATCGACCGCGCCGCCCATGCGCTCGAGCTGGCTGCAGACGGCCGGCGCGTGTGCGTGGTCTCTTCCGGCGATCCGGGCGTCTTCGCCATGGCGGCCGCCGTCTTCGAAGCCTTGGAGCAAGGCCCGGAGGCCTGGCGCAGCCTCGAGGTCTCGGTGCTGCCCGGCATCTCCGCCATGCAGGCAGCCGCGGCCCGCTTGGGCGCTCCCTTGGGCCATGACTTCTGTGCGATCTCGCTCTCCGACAACCTGAAGCCCTGGAGCCTGGTGGAGCGGCGCCTCGCGGCCGCGGCCGAGGCCGGCTTCGTGCTGTCGCTCTACAATCCCGCCTCCAAAGCGCGGCCCTGGCAACTGGGCCGAGCCTTCGAAATCCTGCGCTCACTGCTGCCGGCCGAGACCCCGGTAATCTTCGCAACGGCTGTGACGGACGGGCGAGAACGAATTGATATAGACCGGCTTTCAGAGGCTGACCCGGCGCGCGCCGATATGCGCACATTGGTGATGATCGGCACCGCCGAGACGCGCCTGATCGAGCGGCCGACGGGCCGGCCCTGGGTCTACACGCCCCGCCGCGCGGAGGCCGCCTCGTGACGCGCGGCAAGCCAGGCCATGGCCTCCTCCGCGGTGGCCACGCTCTCCACCAGCGGCAAGGCGGGGCGCTGCAGCAAGATCACCGGCAGGCCAAGCCGGCGCGCAGCGGCGATCTTGCCGTAGGTCGCACTGCCGCCGGAGTTCTTGGCCACCAGGATCTCGATGGCCTCGCCGCGCAGCAAGGCCTCCTCCTCCGTTTCGTCGAAGGGGCCGCGCGCGGTGATCACCTTGAGCTGCGGCAGCGGAAGCACTCCCGGGTGATCGACGCTGCGGATCAGGTAGGCATGCTGCGGCGCTTGCGCGAAGGCCGCCAACTCCAGCCGCCCCATTGCGAGAAAGACCCGGCGCGGCGCCTCCCCCAAGGCCTCGACGGCCGCAGCGGCGTCGGCGACCTCCTGCCAGCGATCCCCCGGCTTCCGCTGCCATGGAGGCCGGCGCAGCGCCAAGAGCGGAACCTCAGCACGCGCGGCCGCTGTGGCCGCATGGCGGGACATCTGCGCGGCATAGGGATGCGTGGCATCGACCAGCAGGTCCACGGCCTCGTCCTTCAGGTAGCGCGCCAAGCCCTCGATCCCGCCGAAGCCGCCCACGCGCTGGGGGACCGGTGCCTTGGCCGGGTTCTGCGTGCGCCCCGCCAGCGACAGGGTGGCCCGGAATCGCCGGTCGCCGGCCAAGTGCCGCGCCAGGGCCGAAGCCTCGCTGGTACCACCGAGAAGAAGCAGGTTCATAGCCACTCTTTAGGATTGGCCGAGACAGAACCGCAAGAGCAGTCCCTCGCCACCGGCGTCATCGCGAGCAGCGGCGGCGACGACGCGATCCAGCGCAATGCGACTGTCGTTTCGATGCTGGATTGCCGCGTCGCTTGCGCTCCTCGCAATGACGGACGGGAGGGCCGGCGCGGAGCCCAGGTTGGCCGTGCCGGGAAAGAGCACTCCGACGGAAGCTCAATTGCAACGGCGACAGAGTGCGCGCAAGGCGCCACCTTCACCGTCATCGCGAGGAGCGGCAGCAACGACGCGATCCAGATCATAGCAATCCCGCGCAACTCATTGATGCCAGGAACGAATCAATGAGCACGCGCTGGCTCTCCCTGATCGGCATCGGCGAAGGCGGTGCGGACGAGCTCAGCGCCAGTGCGCGGAGTCTCATCCGCGATGCAGAGCTGGTCGCCGGCGGCGAGCGGCATCTGGACTTGGCCAGCGAGCTCATTCAGGGTGAGACCTTGGCCTGGCCCTCGCCCTTGTCGCGCGCGCTGCCCTGCATTCTCGAGCGGCGCGGCCGGCCGGTGGTGGTGCTAGCCTCGGGCGATCCCTTTCACTTCGGCATCGGCGCGCGCCTGGCCGCGACGGTGCCAGCGGAGGAGATCACCTGTCTGCCGGCGCCCTCGACCTTTTCGCTGGCGGCCTCGCGCCTGGCTTGGAGCCTTCCCGATGTCGACTGCCTCTCGCTTTGCGGACGGCCGCTGGAGAGCCTGGCGCCGCACCTGCAGCCCGGCCGCCGATTGATCGTACTCAGCGCCGACGAGACGACGCCGGCGGCCGTGTCGGCCTACCTGACCGCGCGCGGCTTTGGCCAGAGCTGCATGACCCTGCTGGAAGCGCTTGGCGGGCCAAAGGAGAGGATGCGCGTGAGCTATGCCGAGACCTTCTCGATCACCGACGCCGACCGCCTGAACTGCTTGGGCATTCACCTGACGGCGGGGCCGGATGCCCGGGTAATCCCGCTCGCAGCCGGCCTCTCGGATGCCTGCTTCGAGAGCGACGGGCAGCTGACCAAGCGCGAGGTGCGCGCCGTTACACTCTCATCCCTGAGCCCGCGTGCCGGCGAGCTGCTCTGGGACATCGGCTGCGGATCCGGGTCGATCGCCATCGAGTGGCTGCTGCGCCATCCGGCCAACCGCGCCATCGGGATCGAGCCCAACCAGGAGCGGCGGCTGATGGCTACGCGGAATGCCGCCAATCTCGGCGCCCCGCGACTGGAGCTGATCGCCGGCTCGGCGCCCGAGGCCTTGGCAGACCTGCCCCAGCCGGACGCCATCTTTATCGGCGGCGGTGCCACTGCGCCGGGCACGATCGAGGCTGCCTGGAGTGCTCTCAAGCCCGGCGGCCGATTGGTGGCGAACGGAGTCACCATTGAGACCGAGAGCCTGCTGGCCGCACAATTCTCCACGCTGGGCGGTAGCCTGGTGCGTCTTTCCGTCGAGCGCTCCGACCGGGTCGGCCGGTTCCACGCCTTCCGCCCGGCCATGACGGTGACCCAGTGGATGGCGGTCAAGCCATGAGCAGCGTCGTCGCCGGCATCGGCTGCCGCAGCGGCTGTCCCGCAGGGGAGATCCTGGCCCTGCTGGAGCAGGCTCTTCAGCAGGCCGGACATCCTGAAGTCTCCGCCCTCGCCACCTCGGATCACAAGCGCGAGGAGCAAGGCATCATCGAGGCCGCCGCCACACTGAACAAGCCGCTCCATTTCATCTCGCTCGAAGGGCTGATGGGCGCCGAAGCGATGCTGCGCACCGTCTCGGAGACGGTGGCGGCCCACACCGGCTTTCCCTCGATCGCCGAGGCTGCGGCACTGGCGGCAGCCGGTCCCGACGCGCGCTTGCTGCTCCCCAGAATTCATTCGGCGCGGGTCACCTGCGCATTGGCGGAGAGCGCCTCATGACCATTCATTTCATCGGCGCCGGCCCTGGTGCGGCCGACCTCCTGACCCTGCGCGGCCGCGATCTCATCCAGCGCTGCGCCTGGTGCCTCTACGCCGGCTCGCTGATCCCGGAGGCCGTGCTGGCGCACTGCCCGCCCGAGGCCAGGATCGTGAACACCGCGCCTATGAGCCTGGAGGAGATCGTCGCCGAGTTCGAGGCCGCGCATGCCGCCGGCCTGGAGGTCGCCCGCCTGCACTCCGGCGACCTCTCGGTGTGGAGCGCGCTCGCCGAGCAGGTCCGCGCCTTGCAAGCGCGCGCCATCCCCTACAGCGTCACCCCCGGCGTGCCCTCCTTCGCCGCCGCCGCGGCCGCGCTCGGCCAGGAGCTGACGGTGCCGGAGGTGGCGCAGTCCCTGGTCCTGACGCGCACCAGCGGCCGCGCCTCGGCCATGCCGGAGAAGGAGCGCCTCGAGGTCTTCGCCGCCAGCGGTGCGACCCTGGCCATCCACCTCTCGGTCCATGTGATCGAGCAGGTCGCAAAACGCCTCCTGCCCTTCTATGGCGTCGATTGCCCGGCCGCCGTCGTCTATCGCGCCAGCTGGCCCGACCAGCAGATCATTCGGGCGCCCTTGAACGAGATCGCCAGGAAGGTCTCGGCGGAGGCGATCGAACGCACGGCGCTGATCCTGGTGGGCCCGGCGCTCGCCGCCGGCGATTTTCGAGCCAGTGCGCTCTACGACGCCGCCTATCAGCGCCGCTTCCGCGGCCGCGACGACAACCCGGCGAAGGAGGGCTAAGCGTGACCCACCAAGCCGCCCTGCCGGTCGAAGACCGCGACGTCCAAGCTGATGGCCGCCGGCGCTATCACGGCACGTGCCGTCTCGGCGGCGGCGATCGCCACCCTCTCGCCGATCGGCAAACCTGCTTGTCGGCAAAGCGTCAGGGCATGCAAGGCCGAATTCGCTTGCTCGACGGCGACGGCCAGAGCCTCGTCGGCGCCCAGCTGTCGCGCTTGCTCGGCAAGCCAGAGAAAGTCGACCTGGCCGCGCTTGGAATGCAGGTCCAAAAACCCCTGGCCGAGCTTGGTCATCTTGGCGAAGCCGCCGGCCACGGTGACGCGGTGGACCGGGTGCTGTCGCAGATACTTCAGCATGCCGCCAACGAAGTCGCCCATGTCGATGAGCGCTGCTTCCGGCAGGCCGTGCAGCTTGCCCACGGCGGCCTCGGAGGTCGCCCCCGTCGCGCCGGCGACATGGGTCAAACCCTCCGCCCGGGCGACATCGATGCCGCGATGAATCGAGGCGATCCAGGCCGCACAGGAATAGGGAATGACGATTCCCGTGGTGCCCAGGATCGAGATGCCGCCGAGGATCCCCAAGCGCGGGTTCCAGGTCTTGGGCGCCAGGCGCGCACCGTCGGGCACGATGACCTCGACGACGGCGTCTCCGCTAAGACCCTTCGCTTTGGCGACCTCGCCGATGGCCCTGCGCATCATGTCTCGCGGCACCGGGTTGATCGCCGGTTCTCCCGGCGGCAGGGGCAGGCCCGGCTTGGTGATGCGGCCGACGCCCTCGCCGGCCAGAAAGGTGACGCCGCGTCCGGGGTCGCCCAGGCGCACACGGGCCTTGATCAAGGCGCCGTGGGTGACGTCGGGATCGTCGCCGGCGTCCTTCACCACGCCGGCCTCCGCCCAGCCCTCGCCAAGCGACTGGCACGCCAAAGCGAAGCTGGGCGTGGCCCCTTGCGGCAGCGTCACCGTCACGGGATCGGGAAAGCTGCCGGTGGCAAGCGCGCTGTAGGCGGCCTTGGCGGCAGCCGTGGCGCAGGTGCCGGTGGTCCAGCCGCGGCGCAGGCTGGCGCCTTCCCTCTCGTCGCTCATGCCCGCGGTCATAGCGCGCCATGCCACAGCTCGACAATGCAAGGAGCGAGAGTGAGATGAGCGTCAGCTTGCCGCCGGGCCTCTTGATCGCCGCACCGCGCTCCGGCTCCGGCAAGACCACGGTGACCTTGGGCCTGCTGCGGGCCTTTGCCGAGCAGGGCCTCGACGTCCAGGCCTTCAAGTGCGGGCCCGACTACATCGATCCGGCCTTCCATGCCCGCGCCACCGGCAGGCCTTCCTTCAATCTCGACTCCTGGGCGATGACGGATGCGGCCCTGGCGGCCATCGCCACGCGCGCTGCAGGCGCCGATCTGGTGCTGATCGAAGGCTCCATGGGCCTCTTCGACGGCGTCGCGCGCGCCGGTGCCAGCGGCAGCGGGGCCAGCGCCGACATCGCCGCCAAGACCGGCTATCCGGTCCTCCTGGTTCTAGATGTCGCCGGCCAGGCGCAGTCGGCCGCTGCCGTGGCGCTGGGCTGCGCCAAGTTCAGAGAGGACCTGCGGCTTGCCGGCGTGATCCTGAATCGGCTTTCCAGCCCGCGTCATCGCCACCTCACCGAGAGCGGCATGGCGCAAGCCGGCATCCCGGTGCTGGGTGCCTTGGACAAGCAGAGCGATCTGGCCTTGCCGGAGCGCCACCTGGGCCTCGTCCAAGCCGGCGAGACGCAAGACCTGGATGAGAAGCTGGCGGCCCTCGGCAAGGCCCTGGCAGAGGCGGTCGATCTGTCGGCCATCCGCGCTGCCGCTGCGGCAGGCGGTATCGGCGCCGTCGCCAGGCCCAGCGTCCTGCCGCCGCCCGGACAGCGCATCGCCTTGGCCCGAGACGCGGCCTTCTCCTTCATCTATCCGCACCACCTGGAGGGTTGGCGCGCCGCCGGGGCCGAGGTGCTGCCCTTCTCGCCGCTGGCCGACGAGGCACCGGACTCCACGGCAGACGTCTGCTGGCTGCCCGGCGGCTATCCGGAACTGCACGCCGGGCGGCTGGCCGCCAACGAGACCTTCCTGGGCGGCCTCAGAGGCTTTGCCGAGCGGGCGTCTCTGCACGGCGAGTGCGGCGGCTACATGGTCTTGGGCGAAGGTCTGATCGACGCCCAGGGCGCGCGCCACGCCATGGCCGGGCTTCTGGGTCTCACCACCGATTTCTCGCGCCGCAAGATGGCTTTGGGCTATCGCCGCGCCCGTCTCTTGCAGGATTCGCCCCTGGGGCCGGCCGGCAGCGTCTTCGCCGGCCACGAGTTTCACTATGCCCGAATCGCCGAACCCGGCCAGGAAGCGCCGCTGTTCCACGTCGAGGACGCCAATGGCGTGACACTCGGCGATGCGGGCAGCCGGCGAGAGCGGGTCAGCGGCTCCTTCTTCCACCTTTTGGCTCCCCTCGACAGCGGGGCTGGGTCCAGCTGAGAGAACAAGAACATGGACATGCCTCCCACCCAAGAAAGTCAGCGCCTGCCGCAAGAGAACGCGGGAAGCCGGATGGCCGCGCTTAGCCGCTTGCCGCTTTTCATCTCGCTGCGCGGCAGGCGCTGCCTGGTCGCCGGCGGGACGGCTGCAGCGGCCTGGAAGGCAGAGCTGCTGTCAGCGGCCGGCGCCGAGGTCACGATCCTGAGCGAGAGCCCCTCACCGGAAGCCCGGGGCCTGGCCGCGCTTGCGCCGCCGAGCGACGAGCACGGCCCCGTGACTTTGCTGCAGCGGACCTGGCGGGAGAGCGATCTCGAAGACCAAGCCCTGGCCGTGGGCGCCTTCGCCGAGCAGGAGGAAGCAGAACGCTTCTGTGAGGCTGCGAAAGCTCAGGGGGTGCCGGTCAGCCTGGTCGATCGCGCGGAGGCCTCCGCCGTCACCTTCGGCAGCATCATCAACCGCTCGCCTTTGGTGATCTCGGTCAACACCGACGGCGTGGCGCCGCTCTTCGGCCAGGCGGTGCGCGCGCGCATCGAGGCCTTGCTGCCGCAAGGCTTGGCCGGCTGGGCGGCTGCAGCCAAAAGCTGGCGGGACAAGGTCAAGGCCCTGCTGCCCGGACGCGCCGGGCGGCGGCGCTTCTGGCAGGCCTTCATGCAAGAGGCCTTGGAACGGCCGGAGAACTATGCCGATCAGAGCACCTGGCAACGCCTGCTCGACGCCGCCGAGCCCACCGCCTCCGAAGGCCGGCGCGGCCGCATCACCTTGGTCGGCTCAGGGCCCGGCGAGCCCGAGCTCTTGACCTTGCGGGCACTGCGCGCCCTGCAGTCGGCCGAGGTCATCCTCTACGACGATCTGGTGCACCCGGCGGTCCTGGACCTGGCGCGGCGCGAGGCCCGCAAGCTCAGGGTCGGCAAGCGCGGCTACGGCCCCTCGTGCAAGCAGAGCGACATCAATGCGCTGCTCTTGGAGCTGGCTGAGCAAGGCCTGCACGTCGTCAGGTTGAAGGGCGGCGACCCCATGATCTTCGGACGTGCCGGTGAAGAGCTGACCGCCGCCAGGGCTGCCGGCATCGCCATCGAGGTGGTGCCGGGCATCACCGCGGCGCAAGGAGCGGCCGCGCGCCTGGGCATCTCGCTGACCCACCGCGACCACGCGCGCCGCCTGCAGTACGTCACCGCGCACGCGAAGGGAGGACGCCTGCCGCAAGACATGGACTGGAGCGCGCTCGCCGACCCGACGGTCACCACCATCGTCTACATGCCCAAGCACACCTTGGCGGAGCTGGTGACCACGGCCGTGGCCAAGGGCCTGGACCCGGAAACGCCGGCGCTCGCCATGGCCAATGCCACCCGCAGCGACGAGGCCACCTATGCCGCCCCGATCGCGGCCCTGCCCGACCGCCTGGCGGGCCAAATGCCCGACGGCCCGATGCTGGTGATGATCGGCCAGGTCTTCGACGCGTTCGAGACGCTTCACCAAGCGATAGATGCGCTGCCGGAAGAGCAGGTCGCCTAGAGCTTCCTTGCTGGGCCATTCCATAGCAGCACTTTCAAGAAGATAGTGTTGTTCGATCCACTCCTAGACTTACATTTCAAAGTAATGTGGACGTCATCGCGAGCGATAGCGCGGCGATCCAGGTATTAATAGTCAGGCTTTTTGCACTGGATTGCCGCGTCGCCTCCGGCTCCTCGCAATGACGGCAAATGACTGTGAGGTTTTATTTGAAACCATGAAAGAGGCATGGTCCAACAATGTCGCCGCTTGAAACAATCAAAAAGATGAACTCTGTTCTGAGCGCCAGTGCCCTTAGCGCTCTTGAATACAGCGACCTCTTCTATTGCAAATTGACCACCAGCGATCTACGAGGCATCCGCCACCGCCCATTCCCGCAGCAGCTGCGCGGTCGCCTCGTCGCTGGGGAAGAAGCTCTCGATGCGAATCTCCTGGGCGGTCACGTCTTGCGGCGTGCCCAAGGTCGCGATGGTGGTGAAGAGCTTGAGGGCGATGCCGTCCTTTAGGAATTCGATGGCCAGTATCGGCTCCTGCGGCTCTTCGATGCGCGGAATCTCGGCGGGCTTCGGGACGTCGGAATAGGCCAGCAAGCGGGCGAGCAAGGCTGCCGTCTCCTCCGATCCGTCGGCCAGCGCATCGGCCTGCACCATCCGCACGAAGGAGCGCGCAACCTCCGGCCAGTTGACGATCAAGGGCCGAAGCGGCTGGGGCGCCAGCATGATGTCGGCCAGATTGACCGGCGCGGCCGGGTTCGGCACGCGCTTCGGCGCGTCGTTGAGGAAGGCGGTCAGCCGCTGCGAGGCCTGGTTCTCGCGCAGGACGTTCCAGCGCCGGTCCACGACCAGCGCCGGATAGGGTTCTTGCTGGTCCAGCATGTGGGTCAAGGCTTGATCGACGATCGACAGCTCCGGTGCGCCGAGCCTGCCTTCCCGCCACAGCGGCGCGAAGCCGGCGGCATTCAACAACGCATTCTGCTGCCGCAAGGGCAGGTCCAGGGCCGTCGCCAATCGCAACACCATCTCTCGGCTGGGCTGCGTGCGACCGAGTTCCAAGAAGCTGACATGGCGCTGCGATACCTCGGCCCGCAGCGCCAGCGCCAACTGCGACTGGCCGCGATGCTGCCGCCACCAGCGCAGCTGCGCTGGAAAGGGATTCTTGCTGCTCATGACTACCTCCCAGGTAGTTGATGCCATGACCTCTTTGGCCACTATGCCGCAAGTGACGTGATCAGCGGGAGCCCTCTTCATGGCCGAATGGATCGGGGTCGCCATGGCGGTGCTGTCCAGTGCGCTCGGCGGCAGTGCGGCCGCCGTGACCCGCTTTCTCGCCGGCGATGCCGATCCCCTTGCGCTCGCCTTGATCCGCTTCGGCTTCGGCTTCCTGATCGTGCTGCCGATTGCGGCTGCGGGCAGAAACCGCTGGCCGCCTCTGCGCGACTGGCCCGCCGTCGCCGGCCTGGGCATCCTCTTCTTCGCGCTTGCGATCGTGCTCTACAACCTTGCGGTCAGCCTCACCACGGCCGCCCGCGCCTCGCTGGCGCTCTCCACCTTGCCGCTGCTCACCATGCTGGTGGGGGCGGCGCTGGGACTGGAAGCGCTGAGCCGACGCAAGACCGTGGGCGTGCTTGTCGCCATGCTCGGCGTTGCCATCGCCTTGGCCGCCGGAGTCCAAGCCGCGCCGCCAGGGGCTTGGCGGGGCGAGGTCGTGATGCTGGGAACCTCTCTCATCATGGCCTTCTACAACGTCTGGTCCCGCCCCTTCATAGAGCGCTCCAGCGCACTCGGAGTCCTCACCGTCGGCATGGGCGCCGCAGCGATCGCGCTGGCCCTTGCCGCCGGCCTAACCGGCTCGGTCCGGGCAATCGGCAACTTCGACGCCGGCGCCTGGATTGCCGCGCTCTACCTTGCGGCCGGTGGCGGCGCGCTCGCCTTCATCCTCTGGATCATGGCGCTGGCGCGGACCACTCCGACGCGGGTCGCCGTCACCATGACAGTCAACCCCATCGCGGCTGCCTTGTTGGCCCGCGCCTTGCTGGAGGAGCCGATCACGGTCAGCTTCCTGGCCGGCCTCGTCACCGTCTTCGCCGGCATCTGGATTGCCGCCTATGACCCGCCGGCCACCAGGCGCAGAGCGACCAGGAAAGGCTGATGAGTGACCGCCAAAGCCGACCGCACTCTCGGACGCTCAGCGGCAAATCAGCTTGGCCCCTGCGCCGCACCCTCATAGATGCTCTCGTTCTGAGCCGCGAGGATACGGGCATGCCATGCCTTGGCTTGATCCGACAGATCTTCTGTTGGCGGCGGCACTTGCGCGAAGTGGCCGAAGCGGTCTTCCCCGCGCAGCAGCATGGCGAAGTCCTCCTTGCCGACGACCTGGCGATTGCTGGGCGCAACGAAATTCATCACGAAACCGATGCGACGCTCGGCTGAGCGGTTGGGCGCCGAGGCATGCAAGAGGCGCCCGTGATGCAACGACATCTGCCCGGGGCGGAGCTCGACATGGCGCAAGGCACGCTCGTCGATCTCGATGGCAGCCTCCTGGCCGCGCGTGAGGAAGTTATCGTCGCTGAAGGTGTCGCGATGCTCGACCAACGGCCCGCGGTGCGAGCCGCTGACGAAACGCATGCAGCCATTAACCTTGGTCACCGGACTCAGCGCCAGCCAGGCGCTGACCATCGCCTCGTGATCCTCCAGGCCCCAGTGGCGCAAGTCCTGGTGCCAGCTGACATAGCTCTCGGAGCCGGGCTCCTTGATGAAGAAGGTCGACCCCCAGATCATGATGTCGGGGCCGAGGATCGCCGCCACCGGATCCAACACCCCAGGACTGCTGGCGATCTCATGGGCGAAGCGAAAGAGCACATGGGCATAGTTCAGCTGATGCTTGTTGCCCAGCTTTTGGCCGTCTATCCGGCATTCCAGATCTTCCAGCCGCGCGCGATAGCCCTCCGCTTCGCCCTCCGACACGACGTCGATTGGGAAGCAGAAGCCATTCGAACGATAAGATATCTCGATTTCTCTTGCGTTCATGTAGGACATGGCCCGCCTCGACTGCTGCCCGTTTGACACAAGAGTCGGTGGATCGCGGCCAGGGAAGCAAACGAATCATCGCACGCCTGAGCATAAGCTGTGCTAATCCTCCCAACGAGAGGAGAGCGGCATGGGCTATCGCAGAATTCCCTCGTTGAACTGGCTACGGGTGTTCGAGGCGGCGGCGCAGACCGGTAGCTTCTCGGCCGCCGCCCGGATCTTGAACATGAGCCCCTCGGCCGTCAGCCAGCAGATCAATGCGCTCGAGCGACACCTGGAGGCCCGGCTCTTTCATCGCGGCCCCAGGAGCGTGCGCTTGGCGGAGGCCGGCTACCTCCTGCTCCCCGCCGTGCGGCAAGCCTTATCGTCCGTGGAGTCGACCGCGTCCTCGATCTTTGGGCTGGGCCACTACGAGAGGCTGTCGGTGCACGCGCCAACCGTCTTCGCCACCGGCTGGCTGGCGCCGCGTTTGGCGGCCTTCGAGACACGCCACCCGAGCATCCGCCTCACTCTCGCCTGTGTCGACCGCTTCCCCTACACCACGCAAGAAGGGGCAGACATCGGCATTTCCTTCGGACCGAGCGCGAGGGACTGGGGCGAGCCCATAGCGCTCTTCACGGAGACCATCTATCCCGTAGCACTTCCGCGCATTGCCGAGGCCCTTCGCAGCCCGGCGGACCTCGCCAAGCACAAGCTGATCGAGGTCTCCGGGCACAGGGACAGCTGGCTGCGGCTGCTGGCAAGCCTGCAGGTTGCAGCCAGCGCCGAATTGGCCTTCACCTTCGCCTCGACGACGGCGCTTGCGCTGTCGTTGGCGGCTGCCAGCGGCGGCATCGCCTTGGCGCGCGCACCGGCGTCGGACTGGCTGGTCGAAACCTTAGGGCTGCGGCGCTGTCTGGCGGATGCGGAACTGAAGGGCGAGGAGTCCTACTTCCTGGCAGTGCGCCCCGCCAGCAGCAGCCAAGTGAGTGCCGCACTGTTCTGCGACTGGATCCTGGAACAGGTCTAGACTTCGTCGCCCCGACGGAAGGAGCGGATCACGTTGTCCCTGAGCACGCGATGCGCGTTCTCCTCGCCCAGGCGCTCCGTCAGCTTTGCCTCGAAGTAGCGATAGACGTAGGTGGCGTCCCGGTCGTATTGCCAGACTGCGGGATTGACGAAGACCGAGGCGTCCGCCGAGAGGATCACCTGATCGGGATAGCCGGCGGCGACGATGTTCTCCACCCGATCCAGCATCGAGGCATCGTCGGTTGGCCCCTTGAAGAAGGGATCGCTGTCGGCGCTGATCGCATCGAACTGGACGGTCGCACCGCGTTTCACCATGGCCAGGTGTGCGTCATTGCTCGAGGGTTGGGAATGGCCCCAAACGAAGCGCTCCAGCGTGAAGCCTTCGCCCAAGAGCGTGGCGACCACGCCCTCCGTCGCTTCGCTAAGAGGGCTGTGCAGCGCGACCGTGGCGCCGGTCTCGCGCGCGGCGATGCCGGCTGCCCGGTGGATGCGACTGTCGCTTTCGGTGGCACCGGCCTCGGTGGTGGCGATCTTGATGAAGCCGGCGCGAATGCCGGTCCCATCGATGCCCTTCGTGAGTTCGGCGATGAAGTGGTCGGCAATCTGATTGACCGAGAAGTCGGCCATGGCCGGGGGCACCAAGCTCTTGTAGATGCCGGTCGGGCAGACGATGTTCAGCCCGGTCCGGCGCGACACGTTGCGCAGCAACAGGACGTTGCGGCCGACGCCGATGTTGGTCCACTCGATCAAGAGATTGACGCCTTGGCCGCGCAATTCCTCGGCGGCGTTGATGCTGGCGCCGATCGCCGACTGCCAATCGACGTCCATGTACTTGGGATCGTTCGGCCCGTGGAAGTCGACGAAGAAGTGCTCGTGCGCCATGACCTTCTCCACCGCACTGCCCTCGATCGGGCCCGTCACGCTTTCCAGCACGATGTCCGCGACCCCTGCCGACTGAGCGCGCAGCGGCGCTGCCGGCAAGAAAGAGGCTGCCGCACCGGCGAGGCCGACGAGCGCAGCGCCCCGCATGAGATCGCGACGGCTAAATGCGGTCTCCTTCTGTCTCACCATCGTCTTGTCCTCCCTTGCTTTCTTGGTTGGATGAACCCTCTTTTCCTTGGACTGCAGCAGAAGGATGCAGGACCCAGTCGGGTCATTGTGTGAACCAATATTAAACCATTTGAACCGACCAAAACCCGCTGGCGTTGCCGCTGCAGCAAAAAGCACTATAAACCCCCTGATCATGAGAATCAACGGATGATCCAATAGATCTTATTGGCTTATTTTTGGTTCAATTCTAGCACTAGAGGCCCGAGTTGCCCAATGCCGCTGCAGAGGGCATTGGCACTGCCGCAAGCAGCGTTCTCAAAGTGTAGAGATCCCGCTACCGGGTCCCTGAGGTGCGGTGAAAAACTCAAATGGGCTGGGAGGTTGCTTCGCATCCACTAATTTAGGTCATGCATCTCATAGTAATCTTCGCTTGTTATCTTTCAACGGAACACGATCCTCCCTTAGCAAGTGAAACCGCTTCTTGGGAGCCTCAATCATGCCTCACTGCATCACGCCACTCCCCTTCAAGCCGCCGCGGCTGATCGGGCTCTCCGAGCGCCTGCTTGCCAGCCACTACGAGAACAACTACGGCGGCGCACTCAGGCGGCTCAATGCCATCGAAGCCCGGCTCGAGGGCCTCGACTGGTCTCGCGCACTGGGCTTCGAGATCAACGGGCTCAAGCGCGAAGAGCTGATCGCCGCCAATTCCGTCATCCTGCACGAGGTCTACTTCGATAGCCTCGGCGGCGCCGACGGCCTCGGCAGCCCCGCGGTCGATCCAAGCGGGCCCTTGGCCGATGCGATGATCGAGAGCTTCGGCAGCATCGCCGCCTGGTTTCGGACTTTCGTGGCGATGGGCAAGGCCTTGGCCGGCGGCTCCGGCTGGGTGGTTCTCAGCTGGAGCCCACGGCAGGGCCGGCTGGTCAACCACTGGGCCGGCGACCATAGCCAGCTGCTTGCCGATGCCGTGCCCATCTTGGCGCTCGACATGTACGAGCATGCCTATCACGTGGACTTCGGCACCGATGCGGCAGGCTATGTCGAGGCCTTCATGGGGAACATTCACTGGGACCGGCCGGCCAAACGCTTTGCCAGAGCCGCCGGGACGGCAGTGCAATCGCAAGGAAACGGGAAAGCGGACGAGGCGCTGCCCGAAGACCTGATGAAGGTTCTTGGACAGCAGGAAGCGCCCCTGCTGCTGGACGTCTGCCTGACGGAGGATCGGGCACAACGCTACGACAAGCTGCCGGGCGCACGCTTTCTCCTGGCCGAAGAGATGGATGGCTGGATTGACGACTTGCCCCAGGACCGCGCCGTCGTCGCCTACTGCATGTATGGCTTCCAGGTCAGTGGCAACGCCGTTGCCGAAATGCGCCGCCGCGGGCTCGATGCGCGCTGCTTGGCCGGTGGCATCGCCGCGTGGCGAGCCATCGGCGGCCCGACGGAGCCCTTGCAATGACGGTCGCGGTCGCGGGCACTGCGACGCAGCAGGGCGCCGATGGACGAGCTTGGCCCAGCTTCGGCGAGGCCTTGGTGGTCTGGGGCCGCGTCGCACTGCTCAGCTTCGGCGGACCGGCCGGACAGATCGCGGTGATGCACCGCATTCTTGTCGAGGAGAAGCGCTGGCTAGGGGAAGCGCGCTTCCTCCATGCGCTCAACTTCTGCATGCTGCTGCCCGGCCCGGAAGCGCAGCAGCTGACGGTCTACATCGGGTGGCTGCTGCACCGCACCTGGGGCGGCATCCTCGCCGGCCTGCTCTTCGTCCTGCCGGGCGCTGTCGCGATCGCGGTGCTGAGCTGGATCTATGCCGTCTATGGCGAGGTTGGCATGGTCGCCGGCCTCTTCTTCGGGCTGAAGGCCGCAGTCTTGGCCATCGTCCTGCAAGCCGTGGTCCGGATCGGAAAAAAGGCGCTTGGAAACGCGACCATGGTCGCTTTGGCAGCGCTGTCGTTCGTGGCGATATTTGCCTTCGGCGCCCCCTTCCCGGCGATCATCCTCGCGGCGGGCCTCTTCGGCTACATGGGCGGCCGTGCCGGCCTCGCGGCCTTCGGCAATGGCAAGGGGCACGGCGCGATCGGCGCGCGGCAGGTGGCGGATGCGGACACGATCCTGGGGACAGAGATCCCCAGGCATGCAACCGCCGCCGCCGGCCCGACACTCAAGATCGCTGCGGTCTTTCTGGTCCTCTGGCTGGCACCGGTCGCGGTCCTGATCACCCTCTTGGGCTCCGGCAATGTCTTCAGCGAAATCTCCACCTTCTTCAGCAAGATGGCGGTGGTAACCTTCGGTGGTGCCTATGCGGTGCTGGCCTACGTCGCGCAAGAGGCCGTGTCTTCTTTCGGCTGGCTGAAACCGGGTGAGATGCTGGATGGCCTCGGCATGGCGGAGACCACGCCGGGACCGCTGATCATGGTGACCCAGTTCGTCGGCTTCATGGCGGCGTTCCGAGACTCCGGCGCGCTCTCGCCTCTGACGGCGGGCCTGCTCGGCGGCCTCCTGACCACCTGGGTCACTTTCATGCCCTGCTTTCTATGGATCTTCATCGGCGCGCCGCACATCGAACGACTGCGCAGCAACCGCGTGCTCTCGGCCGCCCTGACCGCCATCACCGCAGCCGTGGTCGGCGTCGTCTTGAACCTGGCCGTCTGGTTCGCGCTGCATGTGCTGTTTGGAGAGGTCGGCACGTACGGCGGCTCCGTCCTGCGCCTGCCGGTGCCCGTTCTGTCATCGATCGACTTTGCGGCCTTGGCGCTAAGCGCAGCTGCATTGGTGGCCGCCTTCCGGTTCAAAGTTGGAGCCCTTCCGCTTCTCGCCTGTGCCGCCGTTTTGGGTCTGGCATTGACGTCGATCTAGGCGCTCGCCCGGTCGAGAGAAGGACTAACCGGACCATATCTCCGGCTTCAGGTTCAGCAGCCTGCCCATCAGCCATTGCCCGGTCCTGCCGAGCGCGCGCTGCTCGGTCCACACGACGTCGACCCCTTGCAGGATGTCGCTCTGCTGAAAGCTGTATTTCATGCGCACCAAATCCCCGCGCTGCAGGCGCTCGCGCACCACGCTGTGGGGCAGCACCGCCCAGCCCAATCCCAAAGCGACCAGATGTTCGATCAAGTAGGGGCTTTCGCTGTACCAGAGCTGGCTGCTCTTCTGCTCGCGCAGGTGGCTGGTGTCTTGGACCGAGCGGCTGCGCGTCACCAGCTGACGATGGCTGCGCAGGTCGGCGTTGGTGACCTGCTCCGCTTTCGCCAGGGGGTGGCTGCGGCTGCAGACCGGTACCAGGAGCGAATAGCCGATCCCTCGAAAGAAGACGCCCTGCACATAGTCCTCTTGCTGAAGCATGAGGCCGATATCGGCCCTGCCATTCCGCAACAACGCGGCGACGTCGTTACGCCCCGGCTCGAGCAGCTCGATCTCGAGGTACGGAAACTCCCGGCTCAACTCCTCGAGCATTGCGAGGAGTGGCTGGAAGACGATGCCTTGCTCGATGGCCACACAAAGATGTGTGTCGCCGCCTTCGCCCAGCGACATGGCATGGGCGACGAACTCGTGGCTGCTGCGCAGTGCGGAGCGCGCATGCTGCAGTAGCGCTTCGCCGGCCGCAGTCAGTGTCGGACTGCGCCGGCTGCGATCGAACAGCTCGACCCCCGCTTCGATCTCGAGGTTGTTGACGGCCGTGCTGACGGCCGATTGCGCCTTGCCCAATACGCGGCCTGCGGCGGAGAAGGAGCCTTCGTCCACCGCCGTCACGAAGGCATGAAACTGATCCAGTGTCGGCATGGCAGTCCCTCAATCTATCTGAATAAGAGATACTATCTAACTTGCATATCCGCCTATTTCGGATAGATCAACAATTCAATGCCAATCGGAGTTTGAGGCTATGACGTCTGCAATCGCCATCCGCACGGGCCGGGACCGCCTGCGCTATGTCGTTCTCTTCGAAGTGCTTCTGATCGCACTCCTGGCGCCCTTGGGAGCCGCGGTCCTGGACCGGCCCGTCCTGGAAATCGGAACGCTGGGCCTGGTGCTCTCGCTCAAGGCGATGATCGTCAATCTGATCTACACCTGGCTCTTCGACGTGATGGACGCGAAATCCGGAAGGATCCCCAGCAAGCGCTCGCTGGCGGGACGCATCCTCCATGCCGTCGGCCTGGAAGTGGGGCTCGTGGCGACCTCGCTGCCCATCGTCATCTGGTGGCTCGAGCTCACCCTGGGACAAGCCCTGCTCATGGACCTCGTCATCAGCCTGGTCGTCGTCGTCTACACCTTCCTCTTCAGCTGGAGCTACGATCGGCTGCTGCCGGTTTGGCAGCCGGGCATGGCGGAATGAAAGCGCGGCCGCGGTGCCGTCCGGGCGTCAGGCCGGCCGCACTGCCTCGCTGACTGCTTCCAACACGGAGTGTTGACCAAGCACTCTGACTGTTCAGTGTTAATGGCGACAGAGATTCTGTTCAGATAGCGAGCGGAAGAACAGGCTTTGCCCCGCCCGTGCTATGTCTTTGGCTAGGGCGAGTGCTCTTGCGAGGCAGCCATGACCCAGCCCGACGCATTCTTGTTTCAGCAGAAATGCCCCGGACCGCAGCTCGCGCCCTTCGTTCGCCGTCTCTGGTACGCGCGTGGGCAGATTTCCTACCGGCGGGATCATATCTTGCCGAACGGCAGTGCCGTGCTTCTGATCAATCTGGGGGCGCCTCACAAGACCACAACAGCGAAAAAGCTGCACACTTCGCAGGTGCAGAAAGATGCCTGGCTTTGCGGCGTGCAATCCGGCGCTTTGGTCAATGAGCCACCGGGCGAGACCCATGTCGTGGGCGCTTCCTTTGCTACCGCGGGTGCTGCGGCCTTCTTCGGCCTGCCGATGTCGGAGGTGGCGAACCGCGTAATAGCGCTGGACTGCCTCTGGGGGCCCCAGGCCCGCGGACTGCGGGAAGAGATCCTCAATGCGATCAGCCCGGAGGACAAGCTCGCGAGCCTGGAGCGCGGTCTGCTCTCCCATCTACTGCCGACACCACGCGGCTTGCCACGCCTAGAGGCTGCGCTGCGCCGGCTCCTGGTGCCTGGCCCCAGCGGCATCGCGAGCCTTGCCCGCGAGGTCGATCTCTCGCCCAAACAACTGATCGCGGAGTTTCACCGGCTGGTGGGCGTCACCCCCGGAACGCTCTCGCGCATCGCCCGACTGAGTCGGCTGCTGGAGGAAATCGATACGCGCCGCCAGGTGCGTTGGGCCGAGCTTGCGGCAGGTCTTGGCTGGTCCGATCAAGCACATCTCATCCGCGACTTCAAAAACTTCAGCGGGGCCACGCCGACCGAGTACCTGCGCCGGCGAAAGGAGATTTTTGGCGCTGAGCTCGAGCCCGGTGAGGACGCAATCTTCCTGCCCTCGAAGTGAGGTAAAAATCCTTCAATCCCTGTTCGAGGGCAGGAGATAACAGGGTCGGCCTCGATCCAAAGGAGGGTGACCATGACGAATGGCTTCGAGGTAACGGTCCTTGTTGCTGACGATGTAGATGAGGTCTGGGCGCACTTGACCGATTGGCAAGCGGCGCCGGCCTGGATGAAGGGCATCGAGAGCATAGCGCCCTTGGGCGATGCGCCGCCTGGCGAAGGCAGCATCCTACTCTTCCGCGCACGCGGTGCCGAGCGGCAGGCGACGATCGCCGCCTGGTCGCCGCCACACCGCCTGGTGCTGCGATCTCAGCAAGGCGGCATGACGGCCACCTACACCTACAGCTGCATGCCGGAAGCGGGCGGCACCCGCTTGTCCTTGCACGCGCGCTGCGAGGCCCGGGGGTTCCTCTGGCGGCTGGCAAGTCCTTTGATCGCAGCCTTGATGAAGCGCACTGATTCAGGACAAGTGGCCGCGATAAAGGACATCATCGAATCCAAAGCGCGGTAGCGCGCGCCTCGGCTTTGTTGTCGGCGCTACGGCCTTTCTGGCCTCTGCCGTCAGCGCCTAGATCGCCGGTCAGATCGTTCACAGTGAACGGCGGCCTCCTGATGGCCAGCCGATACTTTGTCGCTTAGCCGCCGCTAATCTCGGAGCTACTGTTGATCTAATGCATCGCTTCTGCCCGACCACCAGCCTTCTGGCACTGGCGCTAGCGCCGGCCATTCATTTGCTTGCGCTCAGCGTTTCGGCGCACGCGCAGGGACCGAACCCGGCAACTGTCCCTATCGAGCTGAACGCCGACAACAGCACGCTATCCCAGCCGGCGACTTTCCTCGATCCGGCAGCACTGGATGGCCTGGGCTTTCATGGCTACCCGATCGACGAGCTCTTCGTGATCAATGCCATCGGGGGCCGCGACAATTCCCTGCGGAGCCAACCGGTCGACCGGGGCTGCAATGCCTACGATGCTGTCGCCAACGGCACTTTCTTCGAGACGGATCCTATCCGCCCCATCTCGCCCTTGGTCCGTCAGGGCGGTTTGGACCGGCACGACGCCAACCCCTTTGCCTTGCGCCGAGGCGCGGTCGCCGTGCTGGACGACGGAACCATAGTCGTGGACCGAACCGACGGTCTCTCCGGCCAGGAGATCGGCGAACGCTTCGGCTCGGACCTGCGTGAGTTCATGGGCGGCGGCATTCTCTTGATCGAAGACGGCGCCGGGGTGGACCTGCGCGACATTGTCTTCAGTCAATACGTCCAAAACCGCTCCAGGGCGAACGCCAACAAGGACTGGGAGGATCTGATCAAGACCTCGACTTGGCCCGACCAATGTCGCCCTACCAGCCACACGGTGATCGCGATCAGACAAGGCCAGGCCTATCTTCTGGTCGCCAAGAAGGCGAATTGCCGGGAGATACGCGACAGGCTTCTCAAGGAGGGTTTCGGCAGCGCAGTGATGTTCGATGGCGGCAGGGCGACCTACTTGAAGGAAGCAGAGGCCAAAGGATCCAGCCTGCGCTTGGGCGATCCGCAACACGACGTGAACGTCACCGGGATCGGCATCTACCAACGCCACGCGGGCCAGGAAAGCAAGGCTGCGCGCTGCTCCAAGCCGCCAAAGCGCTGCGGCCTGGGCGCACCGCCGGCTTCGCAGAGTGACGATGCCGTCACCTTCGACTACGCGCCAGGCAGCTGTGAGATGGAGCCGGTCGAACCCCTGGCTGCCGGCGCTCCGGCCCCAGTCACCATCTGCCGCTGCCGCAAGCAGGGACCCTGCCCAAGACCTGCAAGGCCCCGGTCGAAATCGGCCGGGAATTCGAGCAGAGCAAGTATAAGATCTGTGATCCAAACGCCGCTGGGGTCTACACGGCTTGTTTTGTCGCCCACTGCATCACCGCAGTTGAGCTTGAAGAAGTCCGCCGTGAAAGACCGGGTGTGACGGTCGAGAAGCTTGAGAGCACTTGCTCGGCGGCGTGCGAGAGCGATGAAGGGTTCAAACTGCGCGATCTCTTAGGCCACAAAGGCAAGTTCTGCGGACGCTGCCCTATCGGCCTCAGGTATCATCGAGGTCGCGGCTGCTGCGTCTAGCCAGCCCTGTCCGGACTGCCGCAGTTCTGCTGGGCCGCACACGAAGCGTCGATTCTTCTTGACAATATATTGTCAAGAAGACATCTAGTTGTCATGAGACGAACCCCTGAAGGCGACGCGCTGACGCGCTTGATCCTGGAGGTCTTTCGACTGAACGGCGCGCTCTTGGCCGCCGGCAATCACCTTACCAAGCCCTTTGGGCTGACCAGCGCCCGCTGGCAGGTGATGGGGGCGATCGATCAGGCCGGGCGGCCCTTGACCGTCGCGCAAATCGCCAGGCGCATGGGGTTGGCACGGCAAGGCGTGCAGCGCATCGCCAAGGATCTCGAGCAGCTCGGGATGGTCCATTTGGAAGCCAATCCCGACCATAAGCGAGCGCCGCTGGTCTCGATCAGCGACGCAGGCAGCCGAGTCATGGCCCGGATCGACAAAGCTCAGATCGCCTGGGTCAACGCGCTGTCTAAGAGCCTCACCGTGCCCCGAGTGGCAGAGGCGCTAGCCCTGCTTCGGGCCGTCCGAGACCAAACCGAACAATCGACGTGAAATGGGAGATTGCGACAATGCCCGGATTTAAGGAACTCAACGACAAGGTCAGCTTGGCCGATCAGCTGCAAGCCGATGAAGCCGGATCCGTCGTGCTGGTCAACGTCTTTACTGTGGACCCGGCCGATGAAGCCGCCCTGATCGCCTGTTGGACGCACGACGCGGATTTCATGCGCGCACAGCCGGGGTACATCTCAACGCAACTGCACAAAGGCATCGCCGGCAGCGGCACCTTCCTGAACTACGCCGTGTGGGAGAGTGTCGAGGCCTTCCGCAACGCATTCACGCAACCCGAGTTTCAGAATCGCATCCGTAGCTACCCCGAAAGCGCAGTGGCTTCGCCGCACCTCTTCAAGAAGCTGGCGGTCCCCGGCCACTGCGTTGCCTAGATGTTAGGACACAGCGGCACCTTGCCCCCGCAGATAGGCCTCGGCCAGTTCTATCAGACGCGCGCGGCCGAAACTGGGCTCGTGACCGGCGTGGACGACGCGCGCGGGGATCTTGAGGAGACGGCGCATGGTGGCGCAGTAGGTAGCGCTGTCGCTCTCAGGGAAGCTGTCGATCAGGGCCGCGTCGTAGATCGCATCGCCGGTGAAGAGGAGCCCCTGCCCCGCTTCCCAAAGACCGATGGACCCGGCCGTATGGCCCGGCAACTCGATGACGTCGAAGCGGCGGTCGCCCAGGTCGATCACCGCGCCCTCCTCCACCGTGGCCGTCGGGACAACGCCCTTGGTGCGAAAGGCCGCCGGGTCGAAATCGGCGTGCGGCAGAGCATCGATCAAGGTGTCGCTGTCCACCTCGTAGCCTGACTCCTTGAGAGCGGCGACAATCGTTTCGTCGGCCTGCGACCAGACGAGCGGCAATTGGTGCCGGTAGGGCATCATGTAAGGCGCATCGGCAGGATGCATCAGCCGCTCGTCGAACTCGTGGAAGCCGCCCACGTGATCGGCATGAAAGTGCGTTACCACGCAGACGACCGGCCGGTCGATCAGATCGGCAAGGTCGTCGGCGAGCGAGGCAACCCCCATGCCCGTATCGACGATGATGTCTCGGTCCCGGCCGCGCACATGCCAGATGTTGCAGCGAAGCAGAGGGTCGACGTGAGGCTCCCACACCAGGGTCACGTCGTCTTCCAGGCGTCTGCGCTCGAACCAGCGTTCGGCGACCTGCAGCATAGCTGAGCCCTTCTGTCCTAGATCGGGCCCACCTTGATGGGACTGCCGTCGAAGAAGCGGTTGTAGCGGAAGCGCGTCATATCGTGGCCAGGCGGCTTGCCCTGGACCAGGTCGGCCATCACCCGGCCGGCGCCGGGGCCGATGCCGAAGCCGTGGCCGCTGAAGCCGGTGGCGATGAACAGGCCAGGCAAGCTGGGCGTCTCGTCCATTACCGGCACGGCATCCGGCATGACGTCGATCATGCCAGCCCAAGCCTCTGCCAGACCGGCGTCGGACAAGGTCGGCAGGTGCTTGGCCAAGCGCGATTTAATTCGCCTGAGTGCCACCGGCGAGGCCTCGGGATTGAGAACCCGCGTCTCTTCGAAGGGGCTGGTCGCTTCGTCGCTCCAGCGACGCTTGCGCACGAGGCGGCCGAGCGTCCCGGTAAAGCGCAGCTTCACATCCTTGTGTGTCTGTCTAATAAGTGGCAGGAAGTGTTTGAAGTTCTTGAAACTTTCTCGGTCAAGATAATGCTCGGACAGGTCCCCGCAAGCAACCGTGTAGCCGCCGTCTTGCCGACGGCGAAAGGAGATACCGGGCGCATAGGCATTGCCGGCGTGAATCTCCTCCACCGGCCCCGTGCGGGCAGCGCTGGACCGCACCGTCAGCTGCGGCAAAGGGATCCCGAGATTGCCGAGGAAGAGAGAGGACCAGGCGCCACCGGCCAACACCACGGACTGGCAGCGCACCCGGCCCGCCTCGCTCACCACGCCCGCGACGCGGCCGGCTTGCCGGTCGATGCTGCGCACCGCGCAGTTCTCGGCAATGGCCACGCTCAGGCGCTGGGCCGCGCGTGCGATGCCGGCCGCCGCCTTCGTCGGCTCGGCCCGGGCATCGTTCGGCGTGTAGAGGGCACCGGCCCACTGGCCGTTGGCGCCCTTGATCAGGCTGTCGACCTCCGCCCGGCTGATCAGGCGGCTCACCAGCTGGTGCTGCTTGGCCGTTTCCAGCCAGGCTTCGTGACGGGCGAGTTCCTCCTCTTCCCCAGCGATATAGAGACAGCCATGGCGGGCAAAGCCCAGATCCTCGCCGCTTTCCTTGGCAAGCTCCTCCCACAGCCGCGTCGATTCCATCATAACCGGTAACTCGTCCGGATCGCGGCCCTGCTGGCGCACCCAGCCCCAGTTGCGGCTGGACTGCTCTCCGCCCACCCGCCCCTTCTCGCAGACCAAGACGGACCTTCCCCCCTTGGCCAGGTAGTAGGCCGCGGTGATGCCGACGATGCCGGCGCCGATGACGACCACGTCGACCGCGTCCGGCAGGCTGTCCTGAAAGGCGATCGGGGTGGCTTCGTTGGGGATGGTTACAGTCTGCATGGCGTTACTCCGGTGCGGCAGGTCTCGGGAAAATGCCGCGTAGCGAGCATGGAAGGCTCGACAGGCTCGTAACGCTGGGTTAGTGGCTTCTCGCTGCCCTGCCAAGCAACCAATTATCAGAGCCGCCATGCGAATCCTTTATCACCTGCCGCTCGATTCCGGTTGCCGCAAGATCCGGCTTCTCTTGAAGGAAAAGGATCTGGCCTTCGAGCTGAAGACCGAAAAGACCTGGGAGCGGCGCGAAGGCTTCCTGCGCCTCAACCCTGCCGGCGAGGTGCCGGTGCTGATCGAAGGCGACGGCACCATCATCCCGGACCACCGGGTGATCGTGGAGTATCTGGAGGAGGCCTACACCGAGAGCGACTTTCTGGGCGAAGGCGTGCACACGCGGGCCGAGGCGCGCCGGCTGGCCAACTGGTTCGACGAGAAGTTCGGCGAAGAGGTCACCGAGAACCTGGTCAGCGAGAAGATCTTCAAGCGCTTCTTGAAGCTGGGCGAGCCCAACTCGGGCGTGGTCCGCGCCGGCCATGCCAACATCCACTACCATCTGGAATACATCGCCTGGCTGACCGAGCGCCGCCGCTGGCTTGCCGGTGAGCGCTTCTCGATCGCCGATATCACCGCCGCAGCCCATATCTCGACCGTGGACTATCTGGGCGACGTGCCCTGGTCCAAGCACCCGGTCGCCAAGGATTGGTACGCGCGGGTGAAGTCCCGCCCCTCCATGCGTGCCTTGCTAGCCGACTATCTGCCCGGCGCCGCCCCGCCCAAGCACTACGCCGACTTGGATTTCTGATCGATCCATCCGCTGCGGCCTAGGCTGGCAATACTTCACGTGGCAGCGCCTCGATGCACACCTCATCGACCCGCATTGCAGGCGCAAAGCAGCATCCGGGTGGTGCGCAGCAGCAGATCTGATGTATGGATCAAGGGCACGGGTGGTGGATCCTTGATCGGACAGATAGGGGCGTGCTGTGGGGCTAGCGAAAGCAAAGGCTTTCACGTTACAGACGGTGCCATCGGCGCCCTACTGAGCTATGTGGGCGAGTGACCTAGTTCTTGGCCTTGTCGCGGGCGCGGCTCTCATCGCGGCGGCGTGGTTCGCCATTACCGGATGGCGGCGCAACCGGTCGAATCTCGCCCGCTGTCAGGACTTGGAAAGCCGCCTGCACAGGGAGAGCGCCGGCCGCAAGGCCGCCGAAGAGGACTTGCGCCAGCAAAGCGAGTGGGCGGCGGCCGCTCAAAGCGCCAATATCGGCTTCTATGTTTGGGACTTGATCGCAGACCGCTGCCTTTATTGCACCGAAGAGTTCGCCCGGATCCACGGCCTGTCGGTCGAAGAGTACTTGGCCAACTACGGAGACATAGAGCGCGACACCCTTATGGTTCATCCCGACGACCGCGCGCTCTATCGCAACGCCACCAAGACCGCCTTCAAGGCCGAGCAAGGCGTCGACATCGAGTACCGGATCGTGACTCCCGCAGGCGAGGTTCGTCACGTCAGGGAAGTGGAACACAACTATACCTTCGAGGATGGCAAGCTGGCTCGCAGCATCGGCATCGTGCAGGACATCAGCGAGACGAGGCGCGCGCAAAGCTGGCTCTTTCAGGCGCTCGATGCGACCGCACCTCTCTTTGCACTTTACGATTCGGACGACCGCCTCGTGTTTGTCGACAACATGTATCGGTCGTTTCTGGGCTTGCAGGAAGAGCCCCAGACCGTGGGCATGGCCTTCGAAGAGATCCTCCGGCTGATCGTCGACAAGTTTCGCCCCGACGCCACGCCGGACGAACAGGACGCTTGGATCAAGAAGCGTCTCGGCCGCCGCCAGTCCCCGGCGCGCAACCTGGAAGTGCGCCTGGTCAGCGGCGACTGGATAGAGTTGAACGACGTGCTGCTCGGCGACGGCAGCGTGCTGACGATCGGGACCGACATTACCAAAAGAAAGGAAATGGAACTGCGCCTCCAGCAGGCTCAGCGAATGGAAGCGGTGGGACAGTTGACGAGCGGCCTGGCACACGACTTCAACAACCTCTTGGGCGTTATCCACGGCAATGCGGAATTGCTCGCCGAGCGCGAAGAGCAGGAGCCTGACTTGGTTGATGCCATCCTGCACGCCGCCCAGCGGGGTGCCGAATTGACCCACCGTCTGCTCGCCTTCTCCCGCCAACAGCCGCTGCGCCCGCAGGCGATCGACCTGCCCGCTCTGATCGAGCGGATGACACCGCAGCTGCAGCGTACGCTGGGCCAACCCATCACGCTCGACGTCGAGTTCGGTCCCGGCCTTTGGCCGGCAATGGCTGATCCGGGACAGCTGGAGAACGCGCTGTTGAACCTGACCCTCAATGCGCGCAGCGCCATTCGCGGCGGCGGGCGGGTCACCATCGCCTGCAACAACCTTAGCCAGGACCGGCGACCTGCCGATCAGGAGCTTTCAGAAGGCGACTTCGTCAGCATTCAAGTCAGGGATAGCGGATGCGGCATGACGCCGGAGGTGCTGGCCCGCGCCTTCGAGCCCTTCTTCACCACCGGCGAGGCGACCCAAAGCTCCGGCTTGGGCCTTTCCATGATCTACGGCTTCGCCCGCCAGTCCGGCGGCTTGATCAGGCTCGACAGCGCACCCGGCCAAGGCACCTCTGCCGAGCTGCTGCTGCCGCGCGCTCAAGCCGCCGCCGCCGGCCAGGGCGAGCCGAGTGACCAGGATCGCAATAGCGTCCCGCAAGGCAAGGGAGAGCTGATTCTCGTCGTCGACGACACCAAGCCGGTACGTGCCATGGCGGTCGCCCTGGTCAGGCGTTTGGGCTATCGCACCGTAGAGGCTAGCGATGCGGCCGAGGCTCTGGAAGCCTTAGCGGCCGAGCCGGTGCAACTCGCCCTTGTAGACATCGTCTTGACAGGCGACGTGTCCGGCCCGGTCTTCGCCCAGCAAGCAAAACGCAAGAACCCGGACCTGAAGGTGATCTTCATGTCGGGCTACTCGGCCGAGGCGGCGAGCGACAGCGGGTTCCTTAAAGATGGCAACACGCTGCTGACCAAACCGTTCCGCTACCACGCGCTCGCCACGGCGCTCCACACCGCTCTGGCCCAAGACCGCAACGCAGGGGCAACCACGAGTGATGTCGACGCCAGTTCCCAAGAACATCAAGGCGCGCCAGACTAGCCGAATGACGTTAGCCTGGAGGCGGCAAGGTATCATAGTCACAGACAAGGCGTGCAGAGGGGGGCGACAAGCGTGATCGGCCAAGCTCGCGATGGAGCGCTTGGGCTCAGGCTGTTTGGCCTCACAGCCCTCGCCGCTCTGCTGGTGTTGCCGGCACCGGCGCTTGCAGCAGAAGACCGCCCGATCATGAACTCCGGCGATACGGCCTGGATGCTGATCTCTTCGGGCTTGGTCTTGCTGATGACCGTTCCGGGCTTGCTGCTCTTCTACGGCGGCATGGGCCATCGAAAGAACGTCGTCTCGACGCTGATGCAGTCCTTCACCATCTGCGGGCTCATCACCGTGGTGTGGGTCGCCGTGGGCTACAGCCTGGCCTTTGGGGTCGGCGGCTTCTTCTTTATCGGCTACGACCAGATCCTGATGACGGGCATCACCACGCACAAGCAGGGCGGCCTGGTGCCGGAATCCGTCTTCGTCATCTTCCAGATGACCTTCGCGATCATCGCACCGGCCATCATCACCGGCGCCTTCACCGGTCGCATTCGCTTCAAGTCTCTGCTGCTCTTTAGCGTGATCTGGGTGGTTCTGGTCTATGCACCGGTCACCCACTGGCTGTGGGGCGGCGGTTTTCTGCAAAGCCTCGGCGTGTTGGACTTTGCCGGCGGCACCGTGGTTCACATCAATGCAGGCGTCGCCGGCCTGGTGGCCGCCTTGGTGATCGGCAAGGGCATCGACCACCAAAAGCGGGAGAAGCCGCCGCACAACCTGCCGCTCTGCGTGATCGGCGCCTCGCTCTTGTGGATCGGCTGGTTCGGCTTCAATGGCGGCTCGGCGCTGGCAGCGGACGGCCGCGCGGGATTGGCCATCCTCTGCACCCAAGTTGCCGCCGCCACCGGTATGCTGAGCTGGATGGGGGTCGAGTGGCTGCGGCGCGGCAAGCCGAGCCTCCTGGGCAACATCTCCGGCGCCGTCAGCGGGCTGGTCGCCATCACGCCAGCCAGCGGCTATGTCGAGCCGATCGGCGCCGCAGCGATCGGCATCGCCGGTGGCGCGTCGTGCTATTGGGCCTGCAAGTTCATGAAGCCGCTGGGAAACTACGACGACTCCCTGGATGCTTTCGGCATTCATGGCTTGGGCGGGATCGTCGGTGCGCTGCTGACCGGGGTCTTTACCCGCGAGGCGATCGGCGGCACGGCCGGCCTTTTGGAAGGCAACGCCTACCAGGTCGTCCTTCAAGGATTTGGCGTCCTCGTCGTGGTCGCCTACTGCGCCGCCGTGACCTTCATCATTCTCAAGGTGATCCAGAAGATAATGGGCCTCAGGGTCGATCCCGACATCGAGGCAGAGGGGCTCGATCTGCACATGCATGGCGAACGCGCAGAGGACCGCTAGGGACCGAGTGAAGCGGCGGTCATCGGAGACCCAGCGCCTGGAGTTCCCTCTGCAGCGTGCAGATCACGACCGAGGAGTTCCAGACGTAGCTGCGACGAGGCGGTTGCCTTGACCCCAACTGGCCTCCGGCAAGGGACATTCGCGGTCTCCTCTTCTATGCGCTGGGCGACTTTGAGGCAGCTCTGGCCGAACAGACCGTGGCGATCAGTCTGGACCCCAGCAGTTGGGCGATCTTCGCCAATAGGGCGCGAACGCAAGCGGCACTAGGCCAGGCCGAGGCGGCAGAACGCGATTACAAGTTCGCCTATCGTCTGGCGCAGGCCTGGGCCCGGCGAGACATGGAAAGGTGTGGGACAGCATCCTCGTCGCGCTAGCCACAAAGGCGTGTCGAGGGTCTGCGCTGTACTGACAGATAGGTCTCTGCGCTGTCCCTTCACGACAGCGCTTGGTGCGCCCGCTGCCTTAACCCCCTGGACCTCAACAACCGAGAAAATCCTCTGTTGACATAGTCCATAGTTGACATGTTCCATAGTGAGACATCCCGCTCTTGGACAACGGCGCGACAAGCGACGGAACTCCAAGAACCGAAGGCTCAAAGACGGGACCGACAGCTATGGCCGACACGCCCATCGAGGACTCGCTCTGGTATGCGACAGCTGCGGTCGCCCCGCAGACGGCGCCCCTGGGTGAGCCAGTTCAAGCCGATGTCTGCATTGTCGGCGGCGGCTACACTGGCCTCTCGTCTGCCTTGCATCTGGCACAGCGTGGCGTCGGCGTTGTGCTCCTGGAGGCACAGCAGATCGGGCATGGAGGGTCCGGCCGCAACGCCGGCCACTGCACGCCGACCTTCCACTTCTATGAGATCGCCAAGATCCGCGAGATGGTGGGAGAGCCCTTCGCCGAACGGATCATCGCGCGCCAGACCAACGCCGCCAACCTGGTTTTCGACCTCATCAAGCGCTACGCCATCGATTGCGAGGGGGTGCAGAAGGGCTATGTCCAGCCGGCCCACACGCCGAGCATGCTGCCCAAGCTGGAAGCCAAATGCCGCAGCTACCAAGATGTCGGCAAGGCGGCGCGCATGCTGGACCGTGAGGAAACGGAAAGGCTCACCGGATCGCCGCGCTACCATGGAGCTTGGTTCCACCCCGAAGGCGGTCATCTCAATCCCTTAGGCTATGCGCGGGGCCTTGCGCGAGCGGCCATATCCGAAGGTGCCAGGGTCTTTACCGCCTCACCCGTCACCGCGATCGAGTCCGAAGGCGTCCGGTGGCGGGTCAAGACCCCGACCGGTTCGGTCCTCGCCGACAAGGTGATCTGTGGCACTGGTGCTTACACCTCCAACTTCTGGCCCGGCCTCAAGCAGAGCTTCACCAAGCTCTCCGTCGCTTGCCTGGCCACCAGCCCCCTTTCGGACAACCTGCGCCGGACGATTGCGCCCGAGAACCACACGGTGGTCGAGAGCCGCGGCGATCCGGCCATCTACAAGCGCGACAAGGACGGCCGCTTGGTCACCTCCGTCTTCGTCGAAGGACGGCGCGGCGGCGATCCTGGCTACACCAAGGCTCTGGTGGCCACCCGGCTGAAGTGGATCCTCCCGCAACTCGACGAGGTGGATTGGCAGTTCTACTGGCAAGGCGATCTCGACATGCAGCCGCGCACCATCCCACGCCTCTTCGGCTTGGCGCCCGGCGTGATTGCCTCGCTCGGCTACTCGGGGCGCGGCGTGCCGACAGGGACCATGATGGGCACGGTGCTTGCCGACTGGGCGACAGGGACCGACCCGGAGGAGCTCGCACTGCCGATCGAGCCTCTGAAGGCAGCACCGCTCTACATGCGGTTCCTGCCGCGCATCCTGCTGCCCTACTTCCGCTTCCACGACCAACGGCTGGCTCGCCGCGACGGCGTACACCCGCCACGCTATTGACAGGCCTACGAGCAGTAAGGCGCAGTCCGATGCAAGCAAACGCACATCCAACCCACCCACCGGCCACGTTATCAGCACGTCAAGGAGGCGCCGGACGTGACAGTTTCGAGGAAACGCTCGACCGCCCGAGGCAAGCAGGCGCCGGAGGGTGCGGTCCCCGCCCTCCCCCGACGCTTCCAAGGTCGACCCAATGAGGGTCGATATGGACATCCTGCACGACGTCTTGAGCTTTTTCATACGCAGTTTGAACCTGTCGCTCAGCCGCGATCTGGACCACTGCATGGGCGAGCTTCCGGTGGCGCGCGGCACCGGCAAGATTTCGACTCTGCTGCTGGTTGCCGCCAATCCCGGAATCCGACCCTCGACCATCGCCGCGATCATTCACAAGGATCGCTCTGCGATCGTGCGTTTGCTGGACACACTGAAGGCCTCGGGCTTGCTGATTCAGCGCGTCTCCAAGCACGAGCGTCGTTCGCACGAGCTCTACCTCACCAAGCGGGGGCAAGCCTTGGCCGAGCGTGTGCGCGAGATCGCGCTTGCCCAGGACCAACGCTTCTTTTCGGTGCTGTCGGCGAAAGAGCAAGAACAGCTCCGCTCGATCCTGAAGCGGCTTTACGATCACCACCTGGGCAAGGCCCAAGATTAGGCAACCTCTCAGCCAACCGCATTTTTGACGAGTGCTTGGCGCAATGTGAGGAGCAACCGTCATGACCCCCTCAAGCAGCAAGCGGGTCGTGATGGTTTCCGGAGCAAACCGTGGCATCGGTGCCGCGATCGCCGAACGCTTGGCAGCGGACGGCTGGCGCCTCAGCCTCGGCGTGCGCGACCCGGCGAAGGTCTCGGCATCATCGGCAGAGACGCTCGTGCAGCCGTTCGATGCCCGAAAGGGGCAGGACGAAGCGGCCTGGGTCGAGGCGACACTCGATCGTTTCGGGCAGGTCGATGCGGTGGTGAACAACGCCGGGATCATGGTTCCCAAGACGGTGCTGGAGGTTGGCGACGACGAGATCGAAGCCTTGCTCCAAGTCAATGTGAAATCACCCCTGCGCCTGGTAAGGGCTGCCTATCCGGCGTTGAAGCGCGGCGGCAGCGGTCGGGTGGTAACCCTGGTCTCGCTCTCCGGCAAGCGCGTGAAGGCGGCCATGGCGGGCAGCTATTCCGTCAGTAAGTTCGCCGCCTTGGCGCTGGTCCATGCGATCCGCCATGCCGGCTGGGATGACGGCATTCGCTCGACCGCGATCTGCCCCGGCTTCGTCGCCACCGACATGGCTGCCGGGATCAGCGAGTTCGACCCGGCGGCCATGACCCAGCCGGCCGATATCGCGCGCATCGTATCGACATTGCTGGAGCTGCCCAACACCGCCAGCGTGGCGGAGGTCACGGTCAACTGCCTGGCAGAGGGAAACCTCTAGCGGGCGCAGGAGGGATCCGGGCGCCGAGCGCCCGAAATCGGCCGGTAAAGGCACCGGCCCCACTGTCGCGAAGCACTGAACGAGAGGAGGATCAGAACCATGACTGAGCACCTAGAGGAGCAAGGCACCCAAAGCCGCCACCACGCCTCGCTCAAGCGCAGGACTTTCCTCAATCTCTGCCTGGTCGGCGGGGCTGCGACGCTCTTGGCACCGGGTGTGCTGCGCGCGAAGCCCGACAAGCCCACCGGTCAGATCATTGCCGGCATCTCGCAGGAACCGACGGTCTTCAACCCCTTGATGCCGCACATCGAGGTCGACGAAGGGGTCTACTTCCAGGTCTACAACCCGCTCTGGAGCATCGCACCGGACGGCAGTTTCGTGCCCGAACTGGCCGCCGAGATTCCCACCGTGGAGAACGGCGGGATCAGCGAGGACGGCCTCAACTGGCGGATCAAGCTGCGCGACGGCGTCAAATGGCACGACGGGACGCCTTTCACCGCCGAGGACGTGAAGTACTCGCTGGAGCTGACGGTCGCCGACAACTTCCGCTCGGCGAGGCGCTCGGGGCACGACCTGGTGCGCGACATTACGGTGGTCAGCCCGACCGAGGTCACCTGGCGCATGACCCAGCCTTACGCGCCCTACATGGCCCTTCTGGGCGGCACCTTCATGGTGCCCAAGCACATCGTCGAGGCCGCCGCCGACCCCAACGAGTCGAAGCTCAACACCCATCCGATCGGCACCGGTCCCTTCAAGTGGGTCTCGAGGACGGCGGGCGACTTCATCCAGCTGGAGGCCAACGAAGACTACTTCGGCGAAGGCCCCTATCTGAAGACCCTGGTGTTCAAGTACATCCCGGACCTGACTGTGCTCTATACGCAGTTCCAGACCGGCGACATCGACTACATCGGCCTGCAGGGCATCACCGCCGACCACTACGCCGAGGCCTCCGAGCTGCCGGACCGCGTGGTCATGCCGATCCCGCAGCCCTTCATCGAGAACATCGCCTTCAACATGGGCAAGCCGCAGTTCCAGGACCAGGCGGTGCGCGAAGCGCTCTACTACGGCATGGACAAGGACGCCATCATCAACGCGATCTACTACGGCCTGCCGAGCAACTCGGAGACCTTCATCCCGGAAGGCAACTGGGCCTTCAACGCCAACCTGCCCAAGCACGAGTACAACCCGGAGAAGGCCAAGCAAATCCTTGATGACGCGGGCTGGAAGCCGGGGTCCGACGGGATCCGCGAGAAGGACGGGGTCAAGCTCTCCTTCCTCAACTCGACCACCGCCGGCAACCATGTGCGCGAGCAGGCCCAGCAATTGCTGCAGCAGAACTGGCGCGACATCGGCGTCGACATGCAGATCCGCAACTTCCCGCCGGCGGTGATGTGGGGCGACTACTGGATGCTGTCGGAATTCGACACGGCCATGGTCGGCATCGCCTTCATGGTCGGCCCGGACCCCGACACGACGGACTACTTCGATTCCGCCTCCATCGCCGCCCAGGGCGGTGCCGGGCAGAACACCGTCCAGTACAAGAACCCGGAGGTCGACAAGATCCTGGCCGAAGCTGCCAAGACCGTCGACCGCGACAAGCGCAAAGAGCTCTATCTCAAGCAGCAGGAGATCATCCGCCACGACCTGCCCTACCTGCCGATCTTCCAGTACGCCATGGTCGAAGGCACCAAGACGGGCATCGAGGGCTATACGCCCAACATCAACGTGCGCATCAACACCTGGAATGCGGACGATTGGTATTGGCAGTGATCTGCAGGGGCGACCGGGCGGTCCGGCGCCGCTAAGATAGTGCGAGGGGGGCAAGGCGAAGCCCCCCTCGGTTTCCCTCTCCCCAACCTCCTGGCCGGGGCGGCGCCTTGCGATATCTCTTTTCCCGCCTGCTGCAGAGTCTGGTTCTGCTTTGGCTGGTCTCCATGATCGCCTTTGCGGTGCTGCACCTGGCGCCCGGCGGCCCGCTGTCGCAGTTCGCCCTTTCGCCCGGAATGACGCAGGAGCAGATCGCGCGGATCACCGAGCAACTGGGCCTGAACCGCCCGCTGCCGGTGCAGTACTTCGATTGGCTGGGCCACCTTCTGATCGGTGACTGGGGCAAGTCCTTCCGCGACGGGCGCTCGGTCCTGGATGTCATCGGCTCGCACCTGGGGGCCACCTTGCAGCTGATGGTCAGCTCCACTTTGCTGTCGATCATCCTGGGCACCTGGATCGGCGTCCTGGGCGCGATCAGGCGTTACTCAGCCTTCGACTACCTGGCGACCATCGGCGCCATGATCGCGCTATCGATCCCCACCTTCTGGTTCGGTTTGGTCACCATCTTCATTTTCTCGGTCCGGCTCGGTTGGCTCCCGGCCGGCAACATGTTCACCATCGGCGACGGCTCTTTCCTCGACTACCTGCATCACCTGATCCTGCCCTGCGTGGTGCTGGGCCTGGTAACCGTGGCGATCTGGAGCCGCTACATGCGCTCGGCCATGCTGGAGGTGGTGAACCAGGACTACATCAGGACGGCACGCGCCAAGGGCGTGCGCGAGCGTGCCATCCTCTGGCGCCATGCCATCCGCAACGCGCTTCTGCCGATGATCACCATCGCCGGGCTGCAGCTCCCCACCCTCTTGAGCGGCGCCTTGGTGACGGAGACGGTTTTCACCTGGCCGGGCATGGGCCGCCTCTTTCTCGATTCCCTGAACTACCGCGACTATCCGGTGGTGATGGGAATCCTGGTCTTCTCGGCGGTCCTGGTCTTGATCGGCAACCTGCTGGCCGACCTGCTCTATGCCGTCGCCGACCCGCGGATCAGGCTGGACTGACGAGATGGCAAGCGACCAAACGGACCCGCAAGGCGAACCGCTGCAGCCGGCACAGACCTTGATGGTCGATAAGAACAGGGCGCTGCAGCGCTTTCTGCGGCATCGTCTGGCCATCGTCGGCGCGGTCACCATCGTGATCCTGGTGCTCGCCTGCGCGTTTGGCCCCTGGATCACCCCCTTCGACCACCTCTTCATCGACATCCGCACCCGCTTCACCGCGCCGGTCCAAGGCCCCCACATCTTCGGCACCGACGAGATGGGGCGCGATCTTCTCTCGCGTCTGATGATGGCCGGGCGCGTGTCGCTGGCCATCGGCTTCGCAGCCATGATCCTCAGCACGCTCATCGGCACGGTCATCGGCGCCATCGCCGGCTTCTACGGCAAGGCCGTCGGCGCCGTCCTGATGCGTTTCGTTGACGCGGTGCTCTGCTTTCCCAACATCTTCCTGCTGCTGACCCTGGCGGCCTTCATCCGCCCCAGCATGATGACCATCACGATCATCATCGCCGCCACCTCCTGGATGGAGGTGGCCCGCGTGGTGGAGGCGCAGATGCGCAGCCTGCGCGAGCGCGACTTCGCCGTCGCCGCCGAGATGGTCGGCGCGTCGAATGCCTACATCATGTTCCGGGAATTGCTGCCGAACGCGGTTGCCCCCATCGTCGTGGCCGCAACCTTGACCGTCGCCCGCGCGATCCTGCTGGAGTCCTACATCAGCTTCCTTGGCTTCGGCATCCAGCCGCCGGAGCCCAGCTGGGGCAACATGCTGAACAACGCCCAGCAGTACCTGAGCTCGGCGCCCTGGCTGGCGATCTTTCCGGGACTGATGATCACGCTGGCCGTCACCGGCTTCAACTTCCTGGGCGATGGCCTGCGCGATGCACTGGACCCGAGGCTGGAAAGCTGAGCCGCCGAGATGACCAGCCCCGCCCTCTCCGCCCAGCACCCGAGTGAAGCCTCTGCACGGCAAAACGTGCTGGAAGTGTCGGATCTCGGCGTCACCTTCCGCACGCCGGCCGGCGAAGCCGAAGTACCGAGCGGCGTCGGCTTCGTGCTGCGCCCGGGCGAAACCCTGGCGCTGGTGGGCGAGTCCGGTTCCGGCAAGAGCGTCACCAGCCTGGCGATCATGCGCCTCCTCTCCCGCGACGCGCGGACCAAGGTGCGCGGCCAGGTGCTCTTGCTGGACCGCGACGGCAGGAGGCGGGACCTGCTCTCCCTCTCGGACGAGGAGATGCGCCGGGTCCGCGGCAACGAGATCTCGATGATCTTCCAAGAGCCCATGACCTCGCTCAATCCGGTGCACAAGGTAGGCGACCAGATTGCCGAGGCAATCCGCGCCCACCGTGACGTCGGCGAGGCCGGAGCGCTCGAGCGGGCCTGCGAGCTCCTGGACCTCGTCGGCATCTCGGAGCCGAGAAAACGCCTGGCCAGCTACCCGCATCAGCTCTCCGGCGGTATGCGCCAACGGGTGATGATCGCAATTGCGCTTGCCTGTGATCCTAAGGTCTTGATTGCCGACGAACCCACGACGGCGCTCGACGTCACCGTGCAGGCGCAGATCCTGGCCCTGCTCAAAGACCTGCAGCGACAGACCGGTATGGGGATCATCTTCATCACCCACAATCTGGGCGTGGTGGCGGAACTGGCCGACCGGGTGATGGTGATGTACGCCGGCAAGATTGTCGAGGAGGCCGAGGTCGGCCCCCTCTTCGCAAAACCGATGATGCCCTACACGGCGGGCCTGCTGCGCTCGATACCGCGGGTCACGCTGTCGGAATCCGGACGTCCGGCCCTGCTCACCATCGGCGGCAACGTGCCCGATCCCTTGGACTTGCCCCCCGGCTGTGCGTTCCATCCGCGCTGCCCGCATCACCGACCGGGGCTCTGCGACGCCGAGGTGCCGCCCTTGCAGGCCGTCAATGCCAAGCGGGCCTTGCGCTGTCTGCGCTGGCGCGAGATCGAAGGCCAGCCGTGATGAGCGAGCAGCGAAGCGATCCGGCGCTGCTGCGCGTCGAGGGCCTGTCGAAGCATTTCGACCTTGGCGGCGGCTTGCTGGGCCTCGGCGGCGGCGACGTCGTGCGCGCGGTCGACGAGGTCGGCTTCGAGATCCTTCGCGGCGAGATCCTGGGCTTGGTGGGAGAATCCGGGTCGGGCAAGTCGACCGTGGGAAAGACACTGTTGCGCCTGCTGCGGCCGACCTCCGGCTCTATCCTCTTCGAGGGAACCGACCTCGCCCCCCTCGCCCGGCGCCAGCTGCGGCCCTTCCGGCGCCGCATGCAGCTGATCTTTCAAGATCCCTTCAGCTCGCTCAACCCGCGCATGACGGTCGGGCGCATCATCGCCACGCCGATCAGGATCCACAACCCCGAAGCCTCTCGCGCCGAGCGCAGCCGGAGGATCGAGGAGCTGCTGCATCTGGTGGGCCTCTCGCCCGGCCATGCGGCGCGATACCCGCACGAGTTCTCGGGCGGGCAGCGTCAGCGCATCGGCATCGCCAGGGCCTTGGTGATGAACCCCGATTTCCTGGTCGCCGACGAACCGGTCTCGGCGCTGGACGTCTCTATCCAGGCCCAGGTGGTGAACCTGCTCTTGGAGGTGCGGCGCATGCTGGGCCTCACCATGCTGTTCATTTCGCACGACCTCGCCGTGGTCGGCTGCATCGCCGACCGGATCGCGGTCATGTATCTGGGCAAGCTCGTCGAGCTGGCGCCCAGAGACGCCCTCTTCCTCGACCCGCGCCATCCTTATACGGAAGCGCTCTTCTCGGCCGAGCCGATTCCCGACCCGGCGCTGCGCCGCCAGCGGATCCTGCTGAAGGGAGAAATCCCGAGCCCGGTCGATCCGCCGTCCGGCTGTGTCTTTCGCACCCGCTGCCCCTACGCCCTGCCCGACTGCGCCAAGATCGTGCCGCAGCTGACGGAGGTCGGGCCCGGCCATGCCAAGGCCTGCATCCGCGACGACCTTACGCTCACCGCCTCGCAGCACGCTGCCCCCCGTGCCGCCTCTTGAATTCTGGTGACAGGCGAAGAGCGGTGCTAGCGTCACCCTCATGTCCGCGACGGCTCACTCTTTCAAGGGAGAGGTGCGTAGGCCACGCGTGGCGCTCTGCGGCAGTGCCGGCGTGGGCAAGACCACGCTGGCGCAAGCTTTGGCAAGGCGCTGGGGTGTCACCTATGTCGAGGAGGGCATGCGCCGGCGACTGCAGAAAGGCCTCGACCCGCACGATCTCACCAGGGATCAGCACCGGGCGCTCTTGCAAGAGCTGGCGGAGGAAAGCCACAGCCAAGCCACCGCTGCGATCCAAGCCGACGGCGGCGTCGTTTGCGACCGCTCGCCGATGGATGCCTTGGCCTTTTGGCTGCACTACGGCTTCGTCTATGACCCACCGGCCGAAACCGAGGTCCTGGTGCGCCGAGAGGTCGAACGCTGCAGCCTCTTCGATCTGATCTTGGTGCTGCCGTGGGGTGCCCTGCCCCTGGCCGATGACGGCGTCCGGGCGGCCAACCCTTGGCTGCAGCTACAGTTTCAGTGCCTGGTCGAGGGCCTGGCGCGCGAACTCCTGCCGGAAGAGAGACTGGCGACATTGCCGAAGTCCATCACCTCCCAGGAGGCGCGTGTCGCCTGGACCGAAGAGCGGCTGGGTGCGCTGGCCGCACTGCCAAGCGGATAGCGCCCATGACCCAAGACACCGGCTGGCAAGAGGTGGTCCGATCGCTACTCGACGATCCACGCTGCGTTTGGAGCAATGGAGTCTTCGGAGCGCTGGCCGAGTTCGAGCGCGACGGCGGGGAAGCGACCCGCCGTCCGGACTCGCCGATGGCCGGCTGGATCACCGAGCGCGGTGCGATCGCCATCGACCTTGCCAAGGCACCCTACCTGCACGCCTATGAAACGCTGAGCGTCAGTCCGGAGCATTGGCGTCACGGCCTGGTCCTTGCCTTGCCGGAGGCGCAACTCGCCAAGGGACCCGCAGGTTTGAGCGATCTTGGCCCGGACAGGGGCGCCTTGTCGGAAAAGAACCGGGAGGACCGGCTCTTCGACCTAGGCTTGGGGCGAGCCGGGGTCTCCTTCTGCGTCCGCACCCGCAACCCGGCGCTCATCGCGACTCTCGAGGCCGCGGCGGGCCTGGCGCCGCTGGACCCGGCGAACGATGCCATGGCGGCGATCAAGTGCCACAGCCCGGCCCGCGTCGTCATCACGCCGCTCGGCCGCATCGAGGTCTATCAGGAGATCCCTTCCAGCGCGCGCGGCGGCACCACGCCCAGCGGCCCGCACACCCATGTGCTGCCGAAGCTGCTGGCAAGCGGCCGCACGCATGATGCCAACATGGCCTTGCCCGACGGCCTCGTCCCCCTCTTCTTCCTCTTTCCAGCTCAGCCCGCTCTCGACGCCCATAGAGAGACCGATCACTTTTCGAACTGCGATCATCAAGCCTTCCAGAGCCTGCTGAAGCGCTTTGGCCGTGCCGACTACGTGAGCGCCAAGTTAGCCGCCGAAAGCGCCATGGCCAGCGGCTCGGACGCCAAGCTGCCGGAGACTCTGGCGCGGGTGGAGCGCCTGGCTTGGCGCGTCGCCCTCCGCCAGGCAGCACTCCTGGAGAGGCTCGCTCCCGAGCGGCTTGCCGCCTGGCAGGCGCTGCTGGAACCCAGCCGCAAGGGAGAGAGCGAGCCCAGAGACCTGCACCACAGCTGACAAGCAGACCTCGCGAAGGCGCTACTCGGAGACTTCGGCGATGCGCTCGGCAGCCAAACGGGCAAGGCCCGAGCCCGGTGCCAAGGCCCGCGTCTCCTCCCAGTCCGCCACGGCGCCGGCCTCATCGCCGACCAGTTCGCGCAGGTTGCCGCGCTCGAAATAGGCCTCGGCGAAGTTCGGGGCGATCTCAACGGCGACGTTCAGGTCGTCGAGCGCGCTGGTGTAGTCTTCGAGATGGCGATAGGCCGTGGCGCGATAGAGCAGCAGCTCGGGGTCCGGCTGCGACACGCTGATTGCGCGCGTCAGGTCCGCGGCAGCGCCGGCATAGTCGCCTTGAAGCGCACGTACCACTCCGCGATCAGCAAGCAGTCCGGGATTCTCCGGCAGGTTCTCCAGAGCCAGATCGAAGGCCTCCAAGGCCTGATCCGGCTGCTCGGCCAAGAGCCAGGCGTGGCCTGCTTGCGCCCATAGCAGCCCGACGTCGCTCCAGCGTTCCGGTGGAAGCTGTTGTGCCAAGGCGCCAAAACTGCGCGCGGCGAGGCTCGGGTCGCCGATCTCCGCCTCGGCCACAGCAGCGCAGTGGCGCGCCGCTGCGCTGGCCTCCTGGCTCACCCACTCTTCGGCCAGCTGCTTGCCGCGGGCCGGGTCTTGTGACACGCGTTGCAGGCATTCCATGTGCTGCTCGCCGCGCCAATCGGTCAACAGATAGAACTGTGCCAAGGAGACTGTGGGCAAACAGGACGAAAGGAGAATAAACGCCGCGGCGCGCTTGATGCGTATGACCATGGACCCCAGCTTGTCGCTGAACGGGCGCCCGCGCAAGCAGCGCCGTGGACTTCCCCATGCGGCCCAAGGAGGGCGGCCTCGATGTCCCGTCTATTCGTCTTCGGTCTCGGCTACAGCGCGCTCGCGGTGGCGCGCCGTGCGCTGGCGAACGGCTGGCAGGTGGCCGGAACCACGCGCGACACGGCAAAGGCACAAGACCTGAAGAGCAGCGGCATCGAGGTGGTGGTGCTGGGCCCGGAGGATGACGGGCTGGGCGTGGCGGCGGCGCTTTCCGGCTGCAGCCATCTCCTGGCGAGCGCGGCCCCGGGCGAGGACGGCGATCCCGTCCTGCTGAACTACGCCGCCGCCATTCGGGACAAGCGCCCGTCACTGGACTGGATCGGCTACCTCTCCTCGCTCAGCGTCTACGGCGACCGAAAGGGCGCCTGGGTGGAGGAGAAGAGCCAGGCCGAACCCACCAGCGCCGTCGGCCGCCGGCGCCTGGCGGCCGAACAGGCCTGGGCCGACTTGGCGCAAGAGCTGACGCTGCCTCTGGCCGTCTTCCGGCTTGCCGGCATCTATGGGCCTGGCCGCAACACCTTGCGCGACCTCAAGGTCGGCAAGGCCCGTCGCGTCCTGAAGCCGGGCCAGGTCTTCAACCGCATCCATGTCGAGGACATCGCCGGCGCCGTGACAGCGGCGATGCAGCGCCCGGAGCAGGCCGGCATCTTCAACCTTGCCGACCGCGAGCCGGCCGAGCAGAACAAGGTGGTGCTCGAGGCTGCCCGCCTGCTGGGCGTCTCACCGCCGCCCGCTACACCCCTGGAAAAGGCGGAGCTCTCCCCCATGGCACGGCGCTTCTGGTCGGAGAACCGCCGGGTCAGCGCCCACCGCCTGGCCAAGGACCTTGGCTACACCCTGCGCTATCCCACCTACCGCGAAGGTTTGGCCGGGCTGCTCAGCAGCGAGCGCTGAGAGACTTTGTTTGGCGTCCTTGGCAGCGACGCGAAATCAAAGCAGATCAAAGAAGGCACGCAGGCGCGCAGCATTCGCCCCCAGGTCGCTGACACCGATACGGCTGACCGAGCGGGCATCGATGGCGACCTCGTCGGCCGATAGGGCCGTGATCAGCACGACTACGTCGTCCTCGAAGCCGAACCAGCCGGTCTTGGCCACGGCTTCGAGCCGCGCGCTTGCGTCCGTCGTCTCTACCGCCTCGATCGCCCAGCCCATCACCTCGGCCGTTTCGCGAACCCGTGCGATTGCCTGATCCAAGGTAAGGGTAAGCGTGGCGGTAGCGAGGTCCGGATAGATCTCGGCGTGCGTCGCGCGCCAATCGGGATGGGGATAGGCGGCCCGGGCGGCGCGGCCGTCGGCCTCGTAGCGGCGCGGGCTCAGCACCTCGAAGCCCGGCGGGCTGTCGAGGTTGGTGGTGACGTCATGCAAGGGATTGGCCGCCGCGGTCTGCCGCAGGTCCATCAGCGTCAGGATGACACCCAGTCCGGCGACGATGGCGCCGACACCGACGGCAAACAGCACCCAGCGTCGCCGCCGAAAGGCAAGAAAAGCGGCAAGCAGGCCGAGCGCCGCGGCGGCGATCGCAGCCGGCGGCGCATCGTTGGCGAGCAGCGAAAAAGCGGTCGGCAGATCGACCCAGCCAAAGCGATAGAGCGGACCCGGCAGCAGCGCCAAAGCAACAGCGCCAACCGCGGCAATCACGGCAAGGACGAATGCAGCTTTGAAGGTCCGATGCACAAGGGGCTCCTTGATCAGTAGGCGGGATCGAAAGAGGCGGTCACGGCTTCGCCATGCTTCGCGGCCCTGGCCAAAGACGCTTCGCGGAAACCCGCAAACCCTACTCCGGCGCGGCGGACACCTCGATCTGCTGCAGCAAGCGATCCAAGGTCGCGTCCAGGAGCGCCAGATTGGCCGGCTCCGACAAGCGGTGGTCGCCGCCTTTGACCAGGGTCACCTCGACGTCCTGGCTCTCCAGCGCGTCGACCAAGGACAGCGAGCAGTCGAAGGGCACGTCGGTATCCTCCATGCCATGCAGTAGCCGGACCGGGCAGGAGAGCCTGATGGGCGACTGCAGCAGCAGGTGCCGGCGCCCCTCCTCGATCAGCGCGCGGGTGATCACATAGGGCTCCTCGGAATAGTCCGAAGGCTGTTCCAGGCGGCCGTTGGTCATCAAGGCCTGGCGCTGGTCGGGCGGCATCTGATCCCAGATCAGCTGCTCGGTGAAGTCGGGCGCCGAGGCTATGCCGACGATCCCGGCCACCCGCTCCGGCTTGGCCAGCGCCACCAGCAGCATGATCCAGCCGCCCATCGAGGAGCCAACCAATACCTGCGGCCCCTCCGTCGCGTGATCCAGGACCGCCAAGGCATCGCTGGCCCAGCTGCCGATGGTGCCTGCGTCGAAAGTTCCGCCGGAGAGCCCGTGGCCCGAATAGTCGAACGCCAGGTAGGCGCGCCCGCGCTCTGTCGCGTAGCCGTCAAGATGTGTGGCTTTTGTGCCACTCATGTCACTCATAAACCCACCCAGGAAGACAATGCCTGGTCCGACGCCGTCGCGACGGCGGTAGGCTAGGTCAGGAGCATCGGGGAGTGATAACGTCTCGTGAGCTACCAACGTCGTCTCGGCGGTCATAGGAAAGAGGCCCTCTCGCCAGGGATGAACTGGGCTGCGTCGTTCAGACGGAGAAGGGGGAACGCTACCATTTCACCGCCCGGAACTGAAAGCCCGCCCCTGTCGCTGATGCAGGTGGTGCCGCGCCTGGAGGGTGGCGGCGTCGAGCGCACGACCGTCGACGTCGCCGAAGCCGTTGTCAAGGCAGGCGGAAGGGCGCTGATCGTCTCTGAAGGCGGCGCCATGGAGGTGGAGCTGAAGCGCGTCGGCGCGCTGCTCGAAAAGCTTCCCGTCGCCTCGAAAAACCCTTTGGTGGTGCGGGCAAACGTCGGGCGCCTGGCCGAACTGATCGAGCGCTACGCCATCGACATCGTGCATGCCCGCAGCCGCGCGCCGGCCTGGAGCGCCTACTACGCCGCCAAGAAGCGCGAGCGGCCTTTCGTCACGACCTTTCACGGCGCCTACGACCGCGGCCTGCCGCTGAAGCAGTCTTACAATGCCATCATGACCAAGGGCCGGCGGGTGATCGCCAACTCGGAGTTCATCGGCCGGCACGTGCAAGAGATCTATGGCGTGGAGCGCGAGCGCCTGCGGATCATTCCGCGCGGCGTCGACCTGCTGCGCTTCGACCCCGAACAGGTGAGCGTGCCGCGGATCATCCAGCTGGCCGAGCAGTGGCAGCTGCCCGACGGCGTGCCGGTGGTGATGTTGCCCGGACGCCTCACCCGCTGGAAGGGACAGCACCTTCTGCTGGACGCGCTCACCCGGCTTGGCGACCAGGAGCTGATCGCGCTTTTCGTCGGCGACGAGCAGCCGGGCCATGCCGGATATCGCGACGAGCTGGAGCAAGCAATACGAGACAAGGGGCTGATCGGACGGGCCGTGGTCATGGGGCACTGCAACGACATGCCGGCCGCCTATCGCCTGGCCGATGTCGTGGTCTCCGCCTCGACCAGCCCCGAGGCCTTCGGGCGCGTGATCAGCGAAGCCCAAGCGCTGGGCCGGCCGGTGGTAGCGGCCGACCACGGCGGTGCACCGGAACAGATCTTGGAGGGTCATACCGGCTGCCTCTTCCCGCCCGGCGATGCCGAGGGCCTGGCCCAAGGCATCCGCTGGGCGCTGTCGCTGACGGCCGAGCAGCGCCAGGTGATGGCCGTCGATGCGCTGGCGCATGTGCGTAACTGCTTCTCCAAGGAGCAGATGTGCGCCAGCACGCTCGCCGTCTACGCCGAGCTCCTGCAGCAGCCGGGCAGCCTTGGCAGCCACGATCTGGACAGCATGAGCGCCGCCTAGCACTTGCTCCGGACGGCCCGGCACGGCATCTTCCCGGCCTAGCCATCCGAGGGAGCGAGACATGCCGGAAGACCACAAGCCCCTAGCGGGCGACGACAGCTTTTCCTTGCAGCGCCGGAAGGGCGACGGTAACACCGCGGCCCTGAACGACTGGGGCGTGGATAGCGAGTATGGCCTGCTGCGCGACGTGCTCTTGGCCAAGCCCACGCACCTGAGGCACATGGCGACCTCGTCGCTCTCGCGGAAGTTCCTGCGCGACGCGCCCTGCAATGTGGCCGCAGCACAGGCACAGCACGCCGAATTGGTCTCGGCCTACCGGCACTTCGACGTCACCGTGCACTATGCCGAGGGCGACGAGACCCTGCCGATGCAGGTCTATACCCGCGATTCCAGCTTCATGACGCCCTTCGGCGCGGTCATCACCAACATGGCCAACTGGTGGCGCCGCGGCGAGAACTACGCCGCCATCCGCAACTATCAGCGCCTCGGCATTCCGATCTACGACATGGTGACGGCTGGCCACTTCGAGGGCGGCGACTTCGACGTGATCGAGCCCGGCTGCGTGCTGATCGGCTGCGGCGGCGAGCGAACGCAAGAAGTCGGGGCCCGTCAGGTACAGGGCTGGTTCGACCGCGAGGGCTGGGAGACCAGGCTCGCCTTCTTCGACCCCTTCTACGTCCACATCGACCTGATGGTGGTGATGATCGCGCCCAAGCTGGCCGCCGTCTGCCTCGACAGCACCGAGCCCGGCATCGTCGACTGGCTGAAGGCCAAGAAGATCGAGATCCTGCCGGTCCCCTTCCGCGACACCATGGGGCTTGGCTGCAACGTCATGTCGATGGGCGGCGACCGGGTGATCGCGCCCAAGCATTCCCGCGCCCTGGTCGAGCAGCTGAAGGCCCACGGCATCGAGGTCGCCGAGATCGAAATCCGCGAGATCATGAAAACCGGCGGCGGCATCCACTGCATGGCCATGCCGCTGAAGAGGGATGCGGGCTAACGAGCCATTTTGATTGGAAGGTGCGTGGCAGAACAGTGGCTTCGTCACGCCTTACTAATGATGAAGGTCCCCTTCTCCCACACTCCGTTGGCGTCATCCTCTGATCAAGTGTACGGCCCGGAGAGATAGTCGACACCTGTTCGGAGACATGGTTGACACATGAACGACCGCAGCCGTCAAAGCGCGTTGAGCTTGTCGAGGTTGGTCTGGCGAAGCTGGTCTTCCGTGAAACCCAGGTCGTAGGCCGGCGACAAGATCAGCTCGGCAGCGGAAATGTCGATCGTCACGAAGTCGGACATGTAGGGCAGATAGGGCGACCATAGCGATTCGAAGGCTGCCAGGAGCTCTTCGTCCGCTGCGGCCTTCCTGTGAATCGTCGCCGCACCGGTCACGCGCACTGCCTTACGCAACAAGACATCGATGAAACAGACCTCGAGCGAGGGGCGCTTGCGCAGGTTCGCCAAGGTTCCCGGCGAGCGGATGTTGCCGAAGGCGATCGATCTCTCGTCGAGGACGACGAAAGTCGCTTTCGGCGAGACCGAGGCGTTGCCGTCATCATTGACCGTGGCGACCATGCCGGCGCTGTGATCGCGAATGAGCTTGATCATTTCCTCTGTGAGCATGGCAGGCTCCCCAAATCCAAGGCCGTTGGCACGGTCCGACGTCCCTGCCCCGCTGGCGTTGCGTGAACGAGGCATGGGAGCGCTGACCTCCCTAACCTGACGATGGACGCATGTTGGCCTGTGGGGAAGGTCCAAAGCGACAAGAGCCCTCGTACCAATCGAGTTCTCAAGGCGTCGCAACCTTCGCCCTCAGACCGCAACCCGCCGGTCTCCTTCGGCATAGGAGAGCGCTAGTCGGACCGCGCGAAAGCGCTTGCGATAGTCAGAGGGTGCCAGGCCGACTTTCGTGCGAAACAGCCGCCGAAAGAAGCTGGCATCCTCGTAACCGGTCTCGACGGCGACGGCCTCTCCTTTAAGGATGCCACCCTAACGCAGTCTCTCGGCGCTATCGGCGCACGATCTTCCCCGGGTTCATCAGCCCGTCGGGATCGAGTGCCTGCTTGATCGCCCGCATCATCGGCAGGACATCACCGTGCTCGACCGCCAGCAGGTCGAGCTTGCCGATGCCGATGCCGTGCTCGCCGGTGCAGGTTCCGCCCATGGCGAGAGCCCGTTTGACCATGCGGTCGTTCAGCTCCTGCGCCTTGTCCCACTGCGCCTCGCTGTCGGGATCCAGCAGGTAGACCAGGTGGAAGTTACCGTCGCCGACATGACCCACGATGGGGGCTAAGAGGCCGCTCTCCACCACGTCGCGTTTGGTTTCCAGAATGCACTCGGCCAGGCGCGAGATCGGTACGCAAACGTCGGTCGCCCAGCTCTTGCAGCCCGGCTTCAGGGCCAGCGCGGCGTAGAAGGCGTCGTGGCGCGCCTGCCAAAGCGCCTGGCGGTCCTCCTCCTCCTTGGCCCACTTGAACGCCTGGCCACCGTTGCCGCTGGCCAACTCGTCGACGATCTCGGTCTGCTCCTTGACCCAGCTGGGCGTGCCGTGGAACTCGAAGAACAAGGTCGGCAAGACCGGGTAGTCGAATTTGGCATAGCGGTTGATGGCGTCCATCTGGACCTCGTCCAAGAGCTCGATACGGGCGACGGGCACGCCCATCTGGATGGTCTCGATCACCGTGGTGACCGCACCTTCCAAGCTCTCGAAGCTGCAGACCGCAGCACCCATGGCTTCGGGTATACCGTAGAGGCGCAGGCGCACCTCGGTGATGATGCCGAGGGTGCCTTCGGAGCCCACCATCAGGCGGGTCAGGTCGTAGCCGGCGGAGGATTTGCGCGCCCTGCCCCCGGTCTTGACCACGCGGCCGTCGGCCAAGACCAGGGTGAGGCCCAGGACGTTTTCGCGCATGGTGCCGTAGCGCACGGCGTTGGTGCCCGACGCTCCGGTTGCCGCCATGCCGCCCAGCGAGGCGTCGGCGCCCGGATCGATCGGGAACATGAGGCCGTCGTGGCGCACGTAGTCATTCAGCTGCTTGCGGGTGACGCCGGCCTGGACCAGACAGTCGAGGTCGGCTGCATTGACCTCCAGCACTTCGTTCATCTGGCTGACGTCGATCGAGATGCCGCCGTGAATGGCGGCGAAATGGCCTTCGAGCGAGGTGCCGGTGCCGAAAGCCACCATGGGGACGCCCTCTGCGGCACAGATCCGAACCGCCTTAGCCACCTCCTCGGTCGAGAGCGCGAAGACCACGGCATCGGGATGGGCCTCGAAGTGGGTGACGTCGCGGCCGTGCTGCTCTCTCACCGCCGCAGAGGTCGAGAGCCGTTCGCCGAAAGCCTCCCGCAGTTGGGAAATCGCCTTCTCCAGCGCTTCCGGGCTGGCCAGCGGGCGGATTTCGGTAATCGCGGTCATCTGCTCTAGCTCCTCGCTTCTCTCGACCTCGCGGGCAGCATACAGCAAATGCGGCGCATTGGCAGACCCGGCTGTCGGCCCTGGCTCGCCCTAATTCCGGAAGGCGCGGAGCAGAGCCTCGCCCGGCAGCCCGGCGCGTGCCAGCCAGTCACCGGCGACCTGGCGGCCGGCCTCCTGCAACTCCTGGTCCAGGCCTGCGGAGACCTGGTAGAGCCCATCGCGCTGCAGCAGGCGCAGGATCGCCTCGTTCTGCGCCTCGCCGGCGACCCAAGCCTGAGCCTCCGCCGCCGACGCCGCCTGACGCAGAGCTTCCTGATCGGCGCGCGAGAGGGTCTCGAAGGTGGGTTCATGCATAACCACGACCGTGAGCGGCACCCAGGAATCCAGGGGATAGAAGGCTGCCGAGGTTGCACCGGTCGCGCCGCGCAGCGCTTCGGGCGCGCCCAGGAAAGCGGCATTGATCGAGCCTGTCCGGAAGGCCTCGGCCAACCGCGGCGGCGCCTCGACGACCGGAATCGCGCCCAGAGAGCGCGCCAGGGGGTCGCTCAGGCTATTGCTGCCGCCAAGCCGCTGCCCGGCCAGTCCGGCCCGTCCGGTCAGCCCTTTCGGCCCCAGGAGGCCGCGCGGCGGCTGCGGTGCCGCGAAGAGGAGGATCAGGTCGCGCGACCAGAGCTCTTTTTGCAGGGGCCCGCGCAAGACGGCCCAGAGCTTACGGGCCGAGGCATAGTCGCTGGCCAAGGTCGGCAGAGAATCGGCCTCGAACAGCGGGCCCCAGTTCGCCATAGCCTCCAGCGGAAGGGCCGCCATCTTGACCTCGCCGCTTTGCACCGCGCGGACCAGGTTGGCCTGCAAGGTCAGGCTGTCGGCCGGATAGACGCTGGGCGCGATCCGCCCGCCGGTCGCCGCCTGCAGGTCATGGCTGAAGAGCTCCAGGCTTTGCACCTGCACCGAGCCCTCCGGCAGTAGCGTCGGCAAGCGCCATTCTTCGGCCGCCAGTGGCGCGACCATCAGGCTGCCGATCAGAACGCCGGCCAGTCCGCCCCGCCGCAAGAGATCGCTTTGACCCATGATGTCGAAATCCCCTTGGTCTTCCCTTGTCTAGCCGGAGAGAACTTGGGGGCCAAATACGGCAAGGACGTGTCGCCCTCGAGACCCAATGGGTGCCCGCAAATCTGTCATGCACTGGCGGGCAGCGTGGCCGGCCTGGCGCTAACCTGCCAGCAGTTCCTTCAGCTTGTCGTCGAGGAAAGCGACGTCCTCGGGGTTGAGGCCCGGCCCGCCGGCGAAGTGCCCCCAGATGGACGGCATGGGGATGAGTTCGGCGTTGGGCATGTTGGCCACCTCGATCTCGCTGTCGGCCACCGGGAAGTAGAGATCCGTCTGGCCCGGCATGACGTAGGCCTTGGCCTTGATGGCGCCCAGCGCCTTCTTGTAGTCGCCGCCATAGAGCTCGTTGTCGCTGAGATCGCCGTTCTGCCAGGTCCAGAGCATGGTCAAGAGGTTGTTGGCGTCCTTCGGCAGGAAGAAGCCTTCCCAGAAGGCGACGAGGAAGTCCTCCAGTGAGGAGAATCCGAGCGCATTCAGGTCGAGCTCTGCGCGATAGAAGTCCTGCGAAAAGCCCCAGCCGGCATAGACCCGGGCCATGGCACGCAAGCCCTTCTCCGGCTTGTCTCGATACCAGCCACCCAGCCAGGCAGCATCGGCGGTGAGCGCCGCCTTCACCCCCTCGAGAAAGACGAAGTTGTGCCGTGAGCACTTGGCCGAGCCGCAGAAGGGCAGAATCGCCTCCATCATGTCGGGGTAGAGCGCGCCCCAATGGAAGGTCTGCAAGGCGCCCATGGACCAGCCGGTCACCAGCTTGAGCTGCTCGATGCCCAGCTTCTCGGTCACCAGACGGTGCTGCTGGCGAACGTTGTCACAGGCGGTCACTTGTGGAAAGCGGGCCGCATTGTAGGGCTCGGGCGTGTTGCTGGGCGAGGAGGAGAGCCCGTTGCCGAACATATTGGGTATGATGATGAAGTACCTGTTCGGGTCCAGCGCCATGCCTTCGCCGATCAGCCATTCGTTGTCGTAGTGCTGGCCGGAGTACCAAGTCGGATAGACGACGGCGTTGTCCTTGGCCGCGTTCAGGCTGCCGAAGGTCTTGTAGGCGAGCTTGCAGTCCCTGAGCGTCGCGCCGCGCTGCAGCTGAACATCACCACAGTCGAAGATCTCATAGTCGAGGGTCATGGGTGGGGCCTCCTTGCCGATGAGAGGTGCCGCGCCCCAGACCTCGATGCAGGTACCGACCTGGCGATCCAGGACTGGAATGCGCTACACGGCCAGTCTGACCCGATCGCCGAAGCCTGGCGAATCAAATGGCGAACCAGCGGACGGGGCTTAGCATGTGCGACTGCGAAGGGTGCTTCGACCGCCTTCCTCAGAAATCCAGCGGCGCGTTGTCGACGACCTCTTTCATAACGAAGAAGGTGCGCGTCTGTCGCACGCCCGGCAGGGCGATCAAATCCCGGCCGTGCAAGCGGTTGAAGTCGGCCATATCGCGCACCCTGATCTTAAGGAAGTAGTCGAAGTCCCCGGCCACGAGATGGCAGTCGAGGATGAAGGGCAGCCTTTGAATGGCCGCTTCGAAAGCGCCGAAGCTTTCCGGCGTCGAGCGGTCCAGGACAACGCCGACGATAACCAAGGCGCCGCGCCCTACCCTAGCCGGCGCGACCCTGGCGTTGACCCCCTGGACGAGACCGGCCTCGAAAAGCCGCTGGGTGCGTCGGTGACAGGTCGCGGGGCTCAGGGTGGCCTGACGGGCAAGCTCGGCGTTGCTGAGACGCCCGTCTGCCTGGAGCAGCCGCAGCAGCCTGAGGTCGGTTCGGTCCAGTTCAATGGTGGATGATTCTTCCGAATTCGGCATCCTACTCTATCCCGATTGATACAAATCGGCCAATTCATGTTATAGATCTTCCTAGCAGACCGGCAACTTCGAAAGCACATTCCAGCCCGGTTCGTCTAGGATCGCCGCAACATCACCGGACAAGGACGAGCCCATGCTGGAGAAGTTCGAACGCTATCCCCTTACCTTCGAAGGGCCTACCGCCATCGAGAAGCTGAGCCGCTTGTCGGCGCATCTCGGCAACAAGGTCAAGATCTATGCCAAGCGGGACGACTGCAATTCGGGCCTGGCGATGGGCGGCAACAAGCTGCGCAAGCTGGAGTACATCGTGCCGGACGTCATCGCGTCGAACGCCGACACCTTGGTCTCGATCGGCGGCGTGCAGTCGAACCACACTCGCATGGTGGCCGCGGTCGCGGCCAAGCTCGGTCTGAAGTGCCGGTTAGTACAGGAAAGCTGGGTGCCGCACGAGGACGCCGTCTATGACCGGGTGGGCAACATCCTGCTGACCCGCCTGATGGGCGCGGACAGCCGCATCGTGGACGACGGCTTCGACATCGGCATCCGCAAGAGCTGGGAGGATGCCCTGCAGGAGGTGCGCGACGAAGGCGGAAAGCCCTACGCCATCCCGGCCGGCGCCTCGGTTCACAAGCTCGGCGGTTTGGGGTATGTCGGCTTCGCCGAGGAGGTGCGCCAGCAGGAAGCGGTGATGGGGATCACCTTCGACTACATCATCGTCTGCGTGGTGACCGGCTCGACCCAGGCCGGCATGATCGTCGGCTTCAAGGCCGACGGCCGGGCCAGTCGAGTGATCGGTATCGACGCCTCGGGCACGGTCCAGCAGACCCGCGCCCAAGTCGCCCAGATCGCCCGCGACACAGCGGCCCTGATCGAGCTGGGCCAGGAGATCACCGATGAGGACATCGTGATCAACCCGGACTACGCCTATCCCGCCTACGGAGTTCCCAGCAAGGAGACCAGCGAGGCCATTCGCCTTGCCGCCAGGACCGAGGCGATGATCACCGACCCGGTCTACGAGGGCAAATCCATGCAGGGCATGATCGACCTGATCCAAAAGGACTTCTTTCCCGCCGGCTCGAAGATCCTCTATGCCCATCTGGGCGGCGCCCCGGCGCTCAACGGCTATGCCTACACCTACCGCAACGGCTAGAGCCGCGTTGTCCTTTGGCCTTCGCGATACCAAATGCTGCCCAGACTCTGAAAGGTAAGATAGAAGGCCGAAGCGCCAAAGGGAGCCACGCGGATATGCCTGTCGACTTACGTCATCTGGAGCAAGTCAAGTCCAAGAAGAACGGCAAGCTCAACGAGCACAGCGCCGAAGTCGACTGGCGTGAGATGCCGGGTATGGCGACGGACGTCACCGACGGCTGGATCGTCGGCACCAACGCGATCGGAAAGGACTACGGCATCTGGCGCTGGCAGGACGGCAAGTGGCAGGCGATGCCCGGATTTGCCACCCGTATCGGTGGCCCCTACGAGCGTCCTTGGGTGGTCAACAGCCGCTTCGAGGTCTATGCCTGGAACGGAAACGACTGGGATCGCAAGCCCGGCTTGGCGACGGACGTCGGCGACGGCTGGATCGTCGGCACCAACGTGATCGGCAACGACTACGGCATCTGGCGCTGGCAAGACGGCAAGTGGGAGGCCATGCCGGGCTTTGCCACGCGCATCGCCGGCCCCTATCAGCGCCCTTGGGCGATCAACAGCCGCCGAGAGATCTACGTGTGGAGCGGAGACAACTGGGACCCTATGCCGGGGGCGGCGCTGGATGTCGGCGACGGCTGGGTGATCGGGGCGAGAACCTTCGGCAAGGACCACAAGATATGGCGCTGGCAGGAGGATGACTGGCAGCAGATGCCGGGGCGTGCCTGCCACATCGGCGGCCGCTACGACCAGCCCTGGGTCATCAATCACGCGCGCAAGGTCTTCGCCTGGGGTGGTTGATAAGCTCGACGCCTTACTGCCGTCTACTCGGAGTCGCTATGGGATTACTCGAGAAAGCCAAGACAGCACAGCGAGGTGACAGACAGGGGCCTTGTCCGACCCTGCTCAACTTTGGGCGCAGTCGCCGCGAGCCCACACCACGTCATCCTCCGACCTTGATCGGAGGATCACTCTCCGTTGGCTCATGCGGTAGGGCCCCGAAGCACCATTCACAACATTCAAGAGACAAGCGCCTCGAGCATTGGAACCGGCCCGCTGATGGCGCGCCAAAAGAGCCGCGAAATGCGGATAGCAAGGAACCAAACCCTTTGCTCGTGCCAGCGGCACATGATCCTCCGGTCAAGTGTATGGCCCGGAGAGATAGCTGACAGCTGTTCGGGGACATGGTTGACACATAAACGAGCATGGCAGGCAGAGACGTGGAGGTCGCCATGCCCTGGCAAGAGGTGTCGATCGTGGAGCAGAGACGAGAGTTTGTGATGCTGGCCTCGCAGGCGGGCGCGAACGTGAGTGCCTTGAGCGCGCGCTTCGGGATCAGCCGGCAGACCGCCTACAAGTGGCTGCGGCGGGGTAAGGCGGAGTGTGAGGATTTCGCTGACCGCTCGCGCCGTCCGCTGCGCAGCCCGACGCGCACCCCGGCGCAAATGGAAAGCGCAGTGCTGGAGCTGCGCGATGAGCATCCGGCCTGGGGAGCGCGCAAGATCGCGTGCTGTCTCGCGCGCGGGGGGAGCGAGCCACCTGCGGTGTCGACCATTCACGCCATCCTGCAGCGCCATGGCCGGATTGGCGCGCGCGAGCAGACCAGCCGCAGCTACACGCGCTTCGAGAGGGATGCGCCGAACCAGCTGTGGCAGATGGACTTCAAGGGCCGGGTGCAGATCGAGCCCGGCAGGTGGTGCCACCCGCTCACCGTGCTCGACGATCACTCGCGCTTCTTGCTGTGCCTTCACTCTTGCGAGAACGAACGCACCGAGACGGTGCAGGCCCTGCTGGAAAGCACCTTCCGGCGCTACGGCCTGCCCGAGGCTTTCTACCTCGACAACGGCTCGCCCTGGGGCGGCGGCGTGCCCGGGCAGTGGACACCGCTCGGCGTCTGGCTCTTGAAGCTCGGCATCCAGGTCATCCACAGCCGGCCCTACCATCCCCAAGGCCGCGGCAAGAACGAGCGCTTCCACCGCACGCTGGACGCCGAAGTCTTCGACCTGCAGCCCTTGCGCGATCTCGACCAGGTGCAGAAGGCCTTCGATGATTGGCGCCCCATCTACAACACAAAGCGCCCCCACCAGGCCTTGGACATGGCCGTGCCAGCTAAGCGCTACCGGCCCTCTCCGCGGGACATGCCGAAGACCCTGCCGGAGCCCCACTACGGACCCGACGACATCGTGCGCCGCGTCGGCACCACCAGTCTCTACATCCGCTTCAAAGGACGCCGTTGGAAAGTGCCCAGGGCTTTCCGCGGCGAGCGCCTTGCCATCAGAGCGCGCGGAGAAGACGGCCACTACGGCATCTTCTTCGGCGCTACACACATCGCCGACATTGACCTGAGACCATGAGCAAACCACAACATCCTTGTGTCAACGATGTCTCCGAACATCTGTCAACCTTGTCTCCGGACAGAACATCAAGCCGTAGGATGACGTCGAGGGGGCTAACAACGGAACCGACTATCGTCGACACAGCGCATACAAGCCTCTGACCTGCAACTGATCTTCCGACTAGAACTGGTACCGGCTAATCTTGGTCGAAGGGTAACCTGACCGAGCCACTGCCTGTCCGGGCCGCTCTCACGCGACGATCGTGACATCGATGTCGATGAGGTTCACGCCTCCGCCCGGAATGGTGATGCCCGTCGAGAGGACCAAGGTGTCGGTCCCTTCACCGCCATAGTAGTAGTAGTTGGTGAAATCTCCTTGATTGGTCACCAGAAAGAGGTCATCGCCGCTACTGCCGTAGAGCGTATCGAACCCGGCACCGCCGGTTAGAGTATCATCTCCAGCACCGCCATAGAGGTTGTCGTTTCCTGCGCCACCGTCGATCGTGTCGTTGTCACCATTCCCTTCAAGCGTGAGATCATTCCCGCTCCCGCCGAAGAGGACATCGTCACCCGCCTCTCCACGGATGCTATAGTCGTTTCCGCTTCCACCGAAGAGAACATCCGCTCCATCCTGGCCACGGAAGCTGACGTCGTCTCCTACGCCGCCGCTCAGGCTGTCAGCCCCATCTCCACCGAAGAATTGAGAATCGTCGCCGCTCCCTCCAAACACACTGTCGTCGCCGTCATCGCCTCTCAGATTGAAGTCGTCACCGGTTTCTCCATAGAGCATGTCGGCGCCCGACCCGCCGTAGAACTCGTATTCATCGTCCTCACCTCCGATAAGCCTGTCGCTTCCCGAGTCACCGTAGAATCCGGCGTCGCCCCCGATCCCTCCGACCATTCGGTCGTCGCCGAGGCCACCATAGAAAAAGTAGTCGTCTTCGTGCCCGCCATAGAATGTGTCGGAGCCCAAGCCACCGTACAGTCCGGAGTCCGGTGCGCTGCCACCCTCGATGGTGTCGTCGCCCGCCCCTCCATAGAAGGTTTGGTCAACCCCGTTGCCGCCGTAAAGCCGGTCGTTGCCGTCGGCCCCTGCGAGATGGCGATCATCCCCAGAGCCTCCGAAGAGCCGATCCACGCCGCTGCCGCCGATCAGGCTTTCGTCGATCCCCTCTTCGCCGTAGATGCGGTCGTTGCCGGACCCACCATAGAAGGCCTGATCGTTTCCGCTGCCGCCGAACAGCCTGTCTATACCGTGGTCACCGAAAAAGAGACTGTCAGTTCCGCTACCGCCGGCGAGCGTGTCGTTGTCGTTGCCGCCGTAGAACAGGCTGTCGCCACCTTCGGCGCCATAGAGCTTGTCGGCCGAGTTTCGACCGTAGAACTGCGCGTCGCTCCCCGCATCGCCGTACATGAAGTCGATGCCGCCACCACCGAAGAAGGTGACATCGTCGCCGCTGCCACCGTACATCGTATCGCGCTTGCCGTTGCCGTGGAGAAAGGAATCGGCGCCGCTGCCGCCGAAGAGGGAATCGTTCCCAGCGCCACCATAGAGGGAGACGTCGTTTCCCTCGCCCCCATCCAAGCGATCCGGGCTGAGGTCGCCGAAGAGATAGACGTCATCGCCACTGCCCCCGTAGAGCTGGTCGCCGCCACGGCCGCCGTCGAGCAAAGTGTCATCGCCCGCGCCGCCGAAGATGGCGTCGTTGGCCAGATCACCCAGCAGCGAGGTGTCGGCGCCGTCTCCGCCGTCGATCACATCGGCGTTGGCGCCGCCGTCCAGGTGCCTGTCGGCGCCCGTGCCGCCTGCGAGTGTGTCCAGGCCAGCACCGCCATAGAGGAAACTATCGTCCCCACCGCCGCCGGAGAGGCTGTCATCGCCGTCGCCGCCGAAGAGGTAGGCGTCCGCGCCGCCACCGCCGCTGACGAGGTCGGCGCGCGAGCCGCCCGACAGGTTGCTGTCGTTGCCGCCATCGCCCGAGATGGTATCTTGGCCAGTCCCTCCGTAGAGCCTGACCTCGCCACCGCTGCCGCCGTAGAGACTGTCGTCGCCCTCTGCTCCGAAGAGGCTGTCGGCAGCGCTCAGGCCATAGAGCGTGTCGTTGGCGCCGTAGCCTAGGATGGTGTCGACGTCGTTGGTGCCGGTCAGCGTGTCCGCTCCGTCAGTGCCTGGAATGAAAGCCATCGACTGAACCTCTCTTCAGCTGCGTCCTGCGACACGACACCAGCGTCGTAGCCCAACGCCAATCCGCGCGTGAGCGCACAAACGCCTAGACTGAACGATGGTATGGCGGCCTGCGGTTGCTTTGCAAGGATGCTTCCGCGTCTCATGGTAGGGGCGGCCGCCTCAAGCAGGTTTGCCCTGGATGAGATGATAGCCCTCCCGCTGCGGTCTCTCCCTCTCTTAAACGGCAACGGCCAAAGGCTGCGGACCGAAACGCCGATTATAGAAAAGCAGCCCCAGCGTGAGGGCGACGCCGGCGACATTGATCATCAAGGCCTCGGGCCAGAGACAGGCAACACCGGCAACCAAGGCCAGCGCGCGCAGGGCAATGTTGAGCGGCCGCTCCATGCAGCCTTGCAGGCCCGCGGCCAGGGCATAGATGCCGACCACGGCAAAGCCGAAGACGATGAGCGCCGCCCCCCAGTCGCCCGACAGCAGGGGCGTATAGGCGAAGAGCACCGGCACGATGTAGAGACCCTTGGCCAATTTCCAGCTTTGCACACCGGTCGCCATGGGCGGCGCCTTGGCGATGGTGGCAGCGGTAAAGGCGGCCAGGCAGACCGGCGGCGTCACGTTGGAATCCTGGCTCAGCCAAAAGATGATCATGTGGGCTGACAGAATGGCGGCCATGGCCGCTTCGGGAGAGAGCACCATCTCTCGCAGTTGAGCGACAATCTCTAGCGGCAGGCTTGCGACCAAGGCACTGGCCTGGTCATGACTGACCGGCCCGGCCAGCAAGGTCAGTGCTTCCGGATCGGCCAGCATGAAAAGGGCCTTGGCCGTCTCAGGCAGGGTGCCGGCGGCAATCTTCTCGACCACCACCAGATCGGAGATCATGCCGGACAGAGCCGGCGCCGAGAGAGTCGCAAGCACGATGTAGGCCGCCGTCACCGGCAAACCCATGCCCAGTACCAACGACGCCAGAGCGATCAGCACGATGGCGATCAGCAAGACGCCGTCGGCCCAACTGGAGATCATCAAGCTGAAGGTGTTGCCGACCCCGGCCGTCGCGATCACGTTGACCACCAGGCCGACCGAGCACAGCAGGACGGCCGAGGAGATCATGTTCTTGGCGCCCATCTCCAGGGCCTCGAGGACGGCCCGGAAGCCCATGGGGCGCTTGGTCAGCCAGCTCGATGCGATGACCGCTAGGATGCCGATGACGGCGGCGTAGGTCGGGGTAAAGCCGGAGACCAGTAGGCCGATCAAAAGCGCGATGGGAATGATGAAGCTGGCGCCGCCCTCGCGCAGTGCCGTGCCGAGGGTGCGGCCCTCTGACTCCATTGGCTGCAGGTTCAGCCGCTTTGCCTCGATCCGCACGAAGAAGGCGACGGAGAGGAAGTAGAGCAAGGCGGGCAATGCCGCGACGACCACGATGTAGTCGTACGAGATCTGGGTGAAGCTCGCCATGACGAAGGCGCCCGCCCCCATGATCGGCGGCATCAGCTGCCCGCCGGTGGAGGATGCGGCCTCGATGCCGGCGGCGAACTTCGGCCTGAAGCCGGCGCGCTGCATCAGGGGAATGGTGATGACGCCGGTGGAGGCCGTGTTGGCAATGGCGGACCCTGAAATTGTCCCGGTCAAGCCCGAAGCCACGACGGCAACGATGCCCGGTCCGCCGACCAATCGGCCGGCAATCGCGCGGGCCAGATCGATCACGAACTCGCCCGCACCGGAGCGCACCAGAAAGGCCCCGAAAATGATGAAGAGAAAGACGTAGGTGGAAGAGATCCGGGCGATGGTGCCGAAGAGCGCGTCGTCGCCATAGATCGAGCGAAAGAGCGTGGTCTCCCACGACAGCCCCTTGAAGGAAAAGACGCCGCCGATCCATGAGCCCCAGATCACCACGTAGCTCAATGCCAAGACGATCAAGATCGGGATGATCAAGCCGGCCGAACGCCGGGTCAGCTCGATCGCGCCCAGGATCACGGTGCAGGCGGCGATCCAATCCAAGATCGAGAAGCGGACCCCCCGGTCGTAAATCGCATCCTCGGCCAGCGCCAGATAGATGGCCGCTGCCGCGGTCAGGATACCGATCGCCGCGTCGATGGTCAGGCCAAGGCTGGTGCCGGCAGACCAAGGGCGGCGGACCATGGGATAGTAGAGCGCACAGAGGAGAGCAAAGCACGCGAAGTGGAGCGCATTGCGCTCCAGCTCCGACAGCCAGGGGAAGATCGCCAAGAAAAGGTGAATCAAGGAGACGAAAACTGCGAAGGCGGCGACCAAAAAGCCAAGCCCACCCTCGAAGAGCCGCAGCCCGATAACCGTTGCTTCGCCTTCCTTCTTGGCCTCTGACATCACACTCCCTCCCCTGGTTCCTTTGTTGGGAGCGGCGATTGAGCCCGCCGCTCCCTTGGCGGCGCTTACTGAGCGATCAGTCGGTCCGGCACCTCGATGCCAACCTCCTGGTAGTAGCGCACGGCGCCCGGATGCAGCGGCAGCGGCAAGCCGGCGATGGCCTTCTCGATCGCCATGGCCTTGGTCGCCGGATGGATGGCCTGCAGGAAGGGCAGGTTCTCGTAAATGGTCTTGGTGATGAGATAGACGTTCTCCTCCGAGGCGTCCGACCTCGCTGCCAGGAAGTTCGGCTGGGCAATGGTGTTGACGTCGTGCTCCTGGCCCGGATAGGTGCCGATCGGAATGATGTAGCGAGTCCAGAGGCTCCGCCCGCCGTCGGCCGCGGCCATCTGCTCGTCGGTGAAGTTCAAAATGGTGGCCCCGTCACCCATGGCGGCCATCAGTTGGCTGACCGCACCCACCGGCACGCCGGCCGGTGTCGAGATGCCTTCCACCTGGCCGTTCTGCAGCGCCTCCGCCGAGGGGCCGTAGCCGGCATAGACCAGCTCGTAATCGGTCTCGGGATTGACGCCCAATCCTTCGAGGATGGCGAAATTGGAGCCAATCGTGCCCGAGTTGCGCTTGCCGAGCGCCATGGAATCGCCCTTCAAGGCGACGAAGTCCTCCATGGTACCGGTCTTCGCCTGGTCGCTATCGGTGATGAAGTGCTCGACGTTCTGCCAAAGCATGGTCACCGAGCGCAGGTCCTTCTGCGGGCCCTCCTTGGCCAGCGGGCCGGTGCCGGTCGCCGCATAGTAGCCGAAGAGCCCTTGCAGGATCGCGAACTGTGCCTCGTCCTCGCGCAGAAGGCGCACGTTCTCGCCCGAACCGGCCGAGTTGATCGCCGACATGGCAATCTTTTGCTTCGGCTGCAGCTTGACCTTCACCAAGGTCGCGAGGGCCACGCCCACGGGATAGTAGGTGCCGCCGGTGGACGCGGTCGCCAGGATGTAGTCGGCCTCTTCGGCCTTGGCGGGCGCAACGCCCATACCCAGAGCGACCACAGCGGCCGCGGCTATTAGCTTGGATGATAGGGTGCTCAAGGGGATTTCCTCCACTGCCATGGCATGAGAACTACCGTCGTCCGGCAGTCTACCCAGAGGTAAAGCAAGATGCGTGCCAGGATATGCCCGCTCGCGGGTATAGGCCTGTCACTGCTTGATTTATTGTAGGCAGCCGCCAGCGGCGACACTGTCGAAAGCCGCGGGGTCGCCCGCTACCTTGCGGATCCCCGCCATGCGGCGCGCGGATTTCCGCAGGCCAATGGAGGCCCTACTATCGGCTCAAGCCGTATTTCGCCAGCTTCTCGTTCAAGGTGCGTCGCGCGATGCCCAGCTCCTGCGCCACCTCGTCCATCGTTCCCCCGATCCGGGTCAGCGCCTCGGCGAGAACCGCGCGCTCATAGGCCTCCAGCTGCTCCTTCAGGGAGCTGCCGTCGAGCGGCTGGGCCGGCGCGCGGCCCAGCGCGTCGCGCACCGAGCCACGGCGGTGGCGGGCGTCGAGCATCCGGCGCTCGGCCACCTGCCGCAATTCGCGGACATTGCCGGGCCAGCTGTGGCTTTGCAGAAGGGCGACATCCTCTTGGCTCAGCTCCGGCGGTTCGACGTCATAGACCTTGGCGAAGCGCTGCAGCTGCGCCGAAAAGAGCAGGACAATGTCGTCGCCGCGCTCGCGCAAGGGCGGCAGCTGCAGGGTTATGGTGCTGATTCTGTAGTAAAGGTCGTCGCGAAAGCTGCCGGCGGTAATGTTTGCCCGAAGGTCGGCGTTGGTGGCCGAGACGATGCGCGCGTCGACCGGGCTGGGCGCGCTGGCGCCCACGGCAGCCACCTCGCCTGCTTCCAGGACACGCAGCAGCTTGGCCTGCTGCTCGACCGGGCAAGCGCCGATCTCGTCGAGGAAGAGCGAGCCGCTGTCAGCCGCCTTGAATGCCCCTACCCCGGCCGTAACGGCACCGGTAAAGGCGCCCTTCAGGTGGCCGAACATGGTCGATTCGAAGAGCCCTTCGGGCACGGCGGCGCAGTTCACCGGGACGAAGGCCTCGCCGGCGCGCGGGCTCATGTCGTGCAGCGCGCGGGCCACCAGTTCCTTACCGGTTCCGGTTTCGCCCAGGATGAGCACCGAGGCGTCGATCTCGGCGACCTCGGCGATGTCTTGGCGCAGCTTGCGCATCTGAACGCTTTCGCCGACCAGCACCGCACCCAGACCGGCCAGACGGCCGAGCTGGCCGCGCAGACGCTCGTTCTGGCGCCTGAGCCGCAGGGTCTCGGCCGCCCGCGTGGCCGCATCGAGAACGCGCTCGGGATCGAAGGGCTTTTCGATGAAGTCGTCGACGCCGGCACGCATGGCCTCGATCGCCATGGGAATGTCGCCGTGCGCGGTTACCATCACCACCGCCACCTCGAAGGGAAGCGCGACCAATTCGCGGTGCAGCTCCAGCCCGCTCATGCCCGGCATGCGCATGTCGCTCACCACCGTATGCGGCGGATCGGCCTCGACACGTGCCAGCGCCTCTCGACCGGAGCTTGCCGTGGCCGCGCGCCACCCCGCCCCCTCGAAGTACTCTGAGAGCGCTTCGCGTATTTCCCGGTCGTCGTCGACGATCAGGACGCTTAGGGGCGATTCAGCCACTCCTCTTTTCTCCCTCCTCGCGCAAAGGCAGGGTCACGGTGAATTCGGCCCCGCCACCAGCAGGTGAGCGTGCTTCGATGCTGCCGCCATGCTCTTGCACGATGCTGGCGGAAATCGCCAGGCCCAGGCCCATCCCCTCACCCGAGGCTCGCGTCGTGGCAAAGGGCTCGAAGAGAGAGGCGGAGAGTTCCGGCGAGATACCGTGGCCTTGGTCGCGCACCCGGATCCGCGCCTTGCCGTCGGCGGCAGAGACCTCGAGCGCGATCGTCGGATCCGCCACCTCGACGCTGGCGTCCAGGGCATTGCGGATCAGGTTGACCAAGACCTGCTCAAGGCGACGTTGGCCGCCGGTCACCAAGACCGGTGCGTCGGGCAGGGCTAGGCTCAAGCGAACGCCCCGCCCTTGCAATGCTGGGCCGATCGTCTCGCCAGCACCGGTGACAACTTCGCGCAGATCGACGGACCCCATCGGCTGGCCGCCCGCGGCGTGCGAAGAATTTGAGCTGCTGGGCGATCACCGAGATACGGTCGACCAGCCGATCCAGGCGCTCCAGGGTCTTGTCCGCCTGTGCCGTGCCACGGGCCACTTCCCGCTGTGCGCCCCGGATGTAGGTCTTCATCGCCGACAAGGGTTGGCCCAGTTCGTGCGTGACCGAGGCCGCCAGCTGACCCAGTGCCGCCAACTTAGCCGCGTGGCGAAGTTCCGTCTGTGCGGCGCGCAGCTCGGTCTCGGCCAGGCGCCGCTCCTCGATCTCGCGATTGAGATCGCGGTTGAGTTCACTCAACTCCGAGCGCTTGCGTTGCGAGACGTCGAGGGCCGAACGGAACCATTCCGAGCGGGCAAAGGCCAAGGCGGTCAGGATGAACAGCATGGCCACGGCCATATAGGCCGTCGATGCCAAGGCCTGCTCGGAGGCCCGGTGATCCGGTGCTAGCAGCCACAGCCGCCAATTCAGCCACTCGATCGGCAGCGCGACGCGAAGGTAGCCGGCGCCCTCGAGATTGATCCGCTCCGGCGCCAGATCCGCGAGATCCAGGTTGGCCAATTCGAGGTCCGCGAACTGCCGGCGCGCGGCGATGCGTTCCAGCTGGGCCGGCGCCAGCTCGCGCGTGCTGCGGAATCGCCACTGCGGCCGACCGGTCAGAACCACAATGCCGTCGGCATTTAGAAGCAGCACCTCGTGCTTCTGTGTATCCCATGTTCGACTGAAAGGCGTGAGGTCGATCTTCACCACCAGCGCGCCGACCACGCCACCATCGCCATCGCGAACTGGATTGGAGACAAAGATACCTGGTCGCCCCGTGGTCGCCCCGATCGCGAACTCGATTCCCGTCCTGCCCTCCATGGCGGCGTGAAAATACTCGCGGAAGTCGTAGCGCTGATCGATAAAGGTGTCGGGCGCGTTCCAGTTGGAGGCGGCTACGGTCAGGCCGCTTGAGTCCAACAGATAGATAGCCTCGGCCTCGGTGGTGGCGGCCAGTGCTTCCATTTGCTGGTTGAGCGCCGTTGCGTCGCCGCCCAGCGCCACCTCGGCGAAATCCTCATCGGCCGCCAAGGCCTCTGGCAGGTGACGCCGTCGATCCAACTCGGCGCGGATCGCCTGGGCATAGAGCAGCGCCGAGGACCGCGCCTCGTCCAAGAGCTCTTCGCGGGCCTCCTCTTGAAAGTAGAGGTAGATCACGATCAGGCTTACGGCACAGAGCGCAGCGCAAATGAGCAACCAATTCGATCGCAGCACGCGGGCGACCTTCACGTCCCCTTCCCCATAGCTGGCGTCGCTTCGATAGGAGATCTTGCCGGATTACCGCCGCCTTTGCACAGCCTCTTGCCGCGCACGGCCACTTGGCCCGTCGATCCGAGAGGGGCTGCGGCTAAGCCAAAGGGCCGGGACAATGCCCCGGCCCTTCGCAGTCCTCCCCTCCGTGGAAGCGTTCAGGCAAAGAGGAAGTCGGTCGAGGTCAGCTGATCAGCCGTCGTTACCCCGGCTAGGCGGAGCTCGAAGTTCGCGGATCCGTCACCGTTTGAGTCGACTTCGACCCGCTGAGAGACGCCATTGAATCGTGCCTCAGGGTCACCATCGCCGGAGAAGGCGGCAGACCCAATCCAGTCGCCGCCGCTGCCCTTTACCGAGATCCGCAGCAGATCGGCGTCCGGCAGGCCCAGAGCGTGCGATTGGAAATCGGTGATGTTGGCCTCCAGGCCATAGGCCGAGGCGCTCTCGAAAGAGAAGGTGTCGGACCCTGAGCCACCCGTCAGCTGATCGCTACCGCTGCCGCCGGAAGATCCGGTCATCGCCCAGCCCGCCGCTGATGCGGTCATCGCCGCTGCCGCCGAACAGACGGTCGGTCTGGGCGCCGCCGCTGAGGTCGTCATCACCGCCGCCTCCGACCGCGCGGTCCACCTGGTCGCCGCCGAAGACCTCGTCATCGCCATCGCCGCCATAGAGGCTGTCGCGGGCGCTGTTGCCGGCCAAGCGGTCGGATCCACCGTCGCCGTAGAGCAAATCCTCGCCGCTGCCGCCGGCGGCATCATCACCCTCGCCGCCGCCATAGAGCACGTCGTCGTCGTCTTGGCCGCGCAGATTGTCGCCGCCCCTCTTCGCCGAAGAGGACGTCGGAGCCAGCGTCGCCTCTGACCGAATCGCCGCCATCGTCACCGAAGGCCATATCATTGGCGTAACCACCGAAGATCTCGTCGCCGCCATCGCCGCCATAGAGATTATCGTTTCCGGTACCACCGTAGAGTCCGTCGCTATCGCCATCGCCGAACAGCCGGTCTTTACCATCGTCGCCGATCAGCATGTCGCCGCCGCCACCACCGTAAACGCTGTCGCCGCCGAGGCCGCCCGAAGCGAAGTCTTCGGATCCACCCGCTAGGAGAAGATCGCTGCTTTCGCCGCCGTAGAGGGTATCGAAGCCGCTCTGTCCGCGCAGGGTGTCGCTGCCCCCCTCCCCGAATATGTCGTCGTCGCCGATGCCACCATAGGCGGTATCGCCAGCTTGCCCGCCGGTCATCTCGTCGTTCCCGCTGGCGCCAAACAAGCGGTCGTTACCTGCATCGCCGTAGAGCAGGTCGCTGCCGGTATCTCCGAAGAGCCGGTCGTCTCCGCCACCACCATAGAGTTCGTCTTGGCCAATGCCGCCGAAATTGCGGTCTGCATTGTTCCCGCCATAGATGCGGTCGGAGCCCTTGCCGCCGTATGGCCGTATCGTTCCCGTCTTGGCCCAAGAGATCGTCGACGCCGGCATCGCCGAAAAGGATATCCTTCCCGTCACCGCCCAGCTGAGAATCCCCGTTGGGGCCGCCGTAGGCGATATCGTTTCCGCTGCCACCGAAAAGACTGTCGGACAGCTCCAGACCGTAGAGCAGATCATCGCCGGATCGCGCGAAGATCGTGTCGACCTCCGCAGTACCGTCGAGTGTCTGGCTGGTGTTGTCACCGAAGATCACTGCCATCCTACCTCTCCTCAAGATGGGCAACTAGGTCAGCAGGTTATACGGCCACAGGGCAGCAGAGATCCCGCACGGGGGCCACCGGCAGAGGCCAAATGCGGGCAAGTGAGGCACAAGAGCCACACAGGCTTTGCCACGACCGCCAAATCAGCCTGGTTGTCATCTATTGACATGCAATACCTGATCCGTGTCGGTCAATCTTCGACCTGGCGATCGTGCGGTCAATCTGATTGTTGCACTGCAACAGAAAATTCTTTGCGGATGTTTGCAGGCCTTGGTCAACGACGTGCAGAAAATTGCACTGAACTGGTTTGTTGATTAACAAGCCAACAGGCAGCTGCCAGTGCAACTTATTGAAATAAGGCTGTTTCTCGCAAAAACTTCACGCCGGGCCATGGGCTGCAAGAATCTGGCACGGAACTTGCTTCTACTCCCTCACACCAAGAATGGCGCTTAGCGCGCCAAGAACATATGGCCGTGCCCGGCGGCCCAGCCGCTTAGGGCCTCATTCGAGCGTTTGAACCCGCAGGAGCCTCTGGTGAGAGATGGAGTTCCACCAGCGCCTGCAAAACCGGAGAGGGAGTGAACCCATGAAGTGCTTCAAGGTCTTCGTTACCATGGCAGCCGTCGCCTTGGCGGCCACAGCAGCGACTGGCGCCTATGCCTCCGACGCCTGTCAGGATGGCGAGATCGAGATCAAGTTCAGCCACGTCACCAACACCGACAAGCATCCCAAGGGCATTGCCGCGGCACTGCTCGAAAAGCGCGTCAACGAAGAGATGAACGGCAAGGTCTGCATGGTGGTCTTCCCCAGCTCGCAGCTCTACAACGACGATCAAGTGCTGGAGGCCATGCTGGCTGGCGACGTGCAGATGGCCGCGCCCTCCTTGTCGAAGTTCGAGAAGTTCACCAAGAAGTACCGCCTCTTCGATCTGCCCTTCCTCTTCGACGATATCGAGGCGGTGGACCGCTTCCAGCAATCGGACGCCGGCCAGAAGCTAAAGGACGCGATGCGTCGCCGCGGCCTGCAGGGCCTCGCCTTCTGGCACAACGGCATGAAGCAGATCTCGGCCGGCCAACCGCTCCTGGAGCCCGCTGACGCCGAGGGCCTGAAATTCCGGGTCCAGCCCTCGGACGTGCTGGTCGCACAGATGGAGGCCTTGGGCGCCAACCCGCAGAAGATGGCCTTCTCCGAAGTCTATGGCTCGCTGCAGACCGGCGTCGTCGACGGCCAGGAAAACACCTGGTCGAACATCTACGGACAGAAGTTCTTCGAAGTGCAGGACGGCATCACGGAATCCAACCACGGCATCATCGACTACCTGGTGGTGACCAACAAGGATTGGTGGGAGGAACTGCCGGCAGATGTCCGCGAGCAGTTGGCGACCATCATCGCCGAGGTCTCGGCGACCCGCAACGCTGCGTCCGCTCAAGTGAACGAAGAAGCCAAGCAGGCGATCGTCGATGCCGGCGGCGTGGTGCGCGGCTTGACTCCCGAGCAGCGCAAGCAGTGGGTCGAGGCGATGAAGCCGGTTTGGGCCCAGTTCGAGGACGACATCGGCGCCGATCTGATCGCCGCCGCGCAGGCCGCCAACGCCAGCAACTAAGCAAGAACAACAGCTGGGTCCGATCGGCTGCGGCCGGTCGGACCCTCTCTCATCGAGGCTTGCGCCTTGCAAGCAGGGAGGGAGCATGCACTACGAACCCAAAACTAGGGCCGCTAAGGCGGTCAATCAGATCGAAGAGACTCTGATTGCCCTCATTCTCGGCCTGATGACGGTGATCACCTTCGTCAACGTCATCGCGCGATACGTCTTCAACACCAACATCCTCTGGGCGCTCGAAACCACGGTCTTCCTCTTCGCCTGGCTGGTGCTGTTGGGCGCGTCCTACTGCGTGAAGGTCCATGCCCACCTCGGCGTCGACGTTCTGCTGAACGCGGTCTCTGCGCCAACCCGACGCACCCTTGGACTTCTGGCGGTGGCCTGCTGCCTCGCCTTCAGCCTGCTGTTGCTGATCGGGTCTTGGAACTACTGGGCGCCTTTTGCCGCCTTGCCGATGCTGGACGGGACCTTGAACGACCAAGCCTGGTACGAAGTCAATGACATCCCCATGCCGGGTTTCCTCAGCTTTCTCGAGGACGCGCTCAACGAGGGCGAGCCTTACGAGAAGATGCCCCGCTTCATTCCCTACGCCGCCCTACCCATCGGCCTGCTGCTCTTGACCCTGCGCTTTGCACAGCTGGGCTGGCAGATGCTGAAGGGCGAGACCGACCGGATCATCGCCGCCCACGAGGCCGAAGACCTGGTCGATGACGCGACCAAGGAGGAGTAAGCCCATGGACGTCGCCTTTCTCTTCCTCATGGTGATCGGCTTTCTCGTCATCGGCGTGCCGATTGCCGTTTCGCTGGGCTTGAGCTCGATCATCTTCCTGTTGGTCTTCTCCGACAGCTCGCTGGGCTCCGTCGCGCAGACCTTGTTTAACGCCTTTGCCGGCCACTTCACGCTCTTGGCCATTCCCTTCTTCATCCTGGCCTCGGTCTTCATGTCGACCGGTGGCGTGGCGCAGCGGATCATCCGCTTCGCGATTGCCTGCGTCGGCCACTTCCGGGGCGGGCTGGCAATCGCCAGTGTCTTCGCCTGTATGCTCTTCGCCGCCCTATCGGGCTCCTCGCCGGCGACCGTGGTCGCCATCGGATCGATCGTGATCGCCGGTATGGTGCAGGTAGGCTACAAGAAGGACTTCGCCGCCGGAGTGATCTGCAACGCCGGCACCTTGGGCATCCTGATCCCGCCCTCGATCGTCATGGTGGTTTATGCCTCGGCCGTCGACGTCTCGGTTGGCCGCATGTTCCTGGCCGGCGTCATACCCGGCTTGCTGGCCGGCCTGATGCTGATGATCGGCATCTACATTTTCGCGCGCTATCGCGGTCTGCCGGCGCAAGAGTGGGCCGGCATCAAGGAGATCGCCGCCTCCGGCCGCGATGCCTCCTGGGGCCTGCTTCTGATCGTGATCATCCTGGGCGGCATCTACGGCGGCATCTTCACCCCGACCGAGGCGGCCGCCGTGGCCGCGGTCTACGCCTACCTCGTGGCCAACTTCGTCTACAAGGACATGGGCCCCCTGAAGGGTGCGGGCGACATTCGCCACTCCTTCTTCAAGCGGCCGCACAGTCTGCTGACGGTCTTCGTCCACCCCGACACCAAGCACGCGCTTCTGGATGCCGGCAAAACCACCATCATGCTGCTTTTCATCATCGCCAATGCGCTGATCTTGAAGCACGTGCTGACCGAAGAGCAGATCCCGCAGTCGATCGCGGCGAGCATGCTCGAGGCGGGCTTCGGGCCGATCATGTTCCTGGTGATCGTGAACGTGATCCTTCTGATCGGCGGTCAGTTCATGGAGCCCTCGGGCCTCATCGTGATCGTCGCCCCCCTGGTCTTCCCGATCGCCATCGATCTGGGCATCGATCCGATCCATCTGGGCATCATCATGGTGGTGAACATGGAGATCGGCATGATCACGCCGCCGGTGGGCCTCAACCTCTTCGTGACCTCGGGCGTGACCGGCATGCCGATGCTGCGTGTGGTCAAGGCGGCACTGCCTTGGCTAGGGATCATGTTTATTTTCCTGATTATGGTAACCTACATTCCCTGGATATCGACCGTCATCCCGACGGCTCTGATGGGTCCGGAGATTATCGTCAAGTGAGGGCAGGCCCCGTGCCCTAGGGAGATGGGCACGGGGCCACCCCCCAAGTGACGCAGCGAGAAGGAACGAAAAGCGCCAATGCCCGATATGCTGCAACAGCAAGCGCTGGATTATCACGCCCAGGAACCCGCCGGTAAGCTGCAGATTGCGGCGACCAAGCCGATGGCGACGCAACGCGACCTTTCGCTGGCCTACAGCCCGGGCGTGGCAGCGGCATGCGAGGCGATCGCTGACGACCCGCATGAAGCCTCGCGGTTGACGGCGCGCGGCAACCTGGTCGCCGTTATTTCCAACGGCACCGCGGTCCTGGGCTTGGGCCAGATCGGCGCCTTGGCCTCCAAGCCGGTCATGGAAGGCAAAGCCGTCCTCTTCAAGAAATTCTCGGGCATCGACGTCTTCGATCTGGAGGTCGACGAGACCGATATCGATAGCTTCTGCAACGCCGTCGCCCTGCTGGAGCCCACCTTCGGCGGCATAAACCTGGAAGACATCAAGGCGCCGGAGTGCTTCGAGATCGAAAAGCGCCTGCGCGCGCGGATGAAGATTCCGGTCTTTCACGACGACCAGCACGGCACCGCGATCGTGACGGCGGCGGCCGTGCTGAACGCGCTCGACCTGGTGGACAAGCGGATGGAGGACATCCGGATCGTCTGCAACGGTGCCGGCGCCGCTGCACTGGCTTGCCTCAACTTGCTGCTCGCCTTCGGGGCCAAGCGCGAGAACGTCATCGTCTGCGACCGCACCGGCGTGGTCTTCAAGGGCCGCACCGAGGATATGGACCCCTACAAGGCCGCCTACGTCAACGACACCGAGCGCCGAACGCTGAGCGAGGCGCTGGAGGGCGCGGACATGTTCTTGGGCCTGTCCGCCGGCAAGGTGGTGAGCGCCGAGATGGTTGCCGCCATGGCGCCGAATCCCTTGATCATGGCGATGGCCAATCCCGAGCCCGAGATCCGGCCGGAAGTAGTCCGCTCGGTTCGCGACGACGCCATCATCGCCACCGGCCGCTCCGACTACACCAATCAAGTCAACAACGTGCTCTGCTTTCCCTTCATTTTTCGCGGCGCGCTCGATGTCGGGGCAACCGCGATCAACGAAGAGATGAAAAAGGCCTGCGCACGCGCCATCGCCCAGATCGCCCGCGCCGAGGCCTCGGACGTGGTGCTGGCAGCCTATGGCGCCGACAAGCTCTCCTTCGGGCCCGACTATATCATCCCCACGCCTTTCGATCCGCGCCTGATCCTGGAAATCGCTCCGGCCGTCGCCAAGGCGGCCATGGACAGCGGCGTGGCGACGCGGCCAATCGCCGATCTCGAAGCCTATCGGGAGAAGCTGTCGCGCTTCGTCTTCCGCTCCGGCATGCTGATGAAGCCGGTCTTCGAGAAGGCGCGCCGCGATTTGAAGCGCGTGGTCTATGCCGAAGGCGAGTCCGAACGCGTGCTGCAGGCAGCGCAAGAGTCCTCGGACAGCGGCATCGCCCGGCCGGTGCTGATCGGCGGCCAGGACTTTATCGCCAGGCGCATCCGCGAGCTGGGCCTGCGCCTGTCGATCGGAGATACGGTCGAGGTCATCGATCCTCATGCGCTCAGCGGCACCGACTATGCCACCACCTTGCATGAGATCGCCGGCCGCGAGGGCATACCGCCTACCGAAGCAGCGCGCGCCATTCGTAGCGACGCCACGGCTCTGGCCTTCCTGATGCTGAGGCGCGGCGAGGTGGACGCGGCGATCTGCGGCGTCGACGGACGCTTTGCGCATCATCTGAAGATCATGCGATCGCTGATCGGCGAGGCCGAGGGGGTGGCCGACCTCTCGACCTTGAGCGCCCTGGTGCTGCCGGCCGGCACCATCTTCCTGGCCGACACCTATGTGACGCCCGATCCCACCGCCGAGGAACTGGTCGAGATCGCCCTATTGTCGGTGAGAACCATGCGGCGCATGGGCGTAGAGCCGAAGGTCGCCTTCGTGTCCTATTCGAACTTCGGTGACCGCGACACGCCCTCGGCAACCAAGATGCACCGGGCCGTCCAGCTGCTGCATGAGCGTGAGTGCGATTTCGAGGTGGACGGCGAAATGCATGCCGATTCTGCACTCTCGGCGGCGCTGCGCGCGCGGGTTTATGCGCACTCCACCTTGACCGGCGAGGCCAATCTCCTGGTCATGCCGAACGTCGATGCGGCGCACATCTCGCTCAACCTCCTGAAGAACCTGGGCGGCGGCGTCTCGGTCGGCCCGATCATGCTGGGTGCGGCGCGGCCGGCGCACATCGTCTCGCAGTCGATCACCGTGCGCGGGCTGCTGAATATGACCGCCGTCGCCGCGATCGACGCGCAGGGAGAAATCTGATCCCGAAAACAAAGACCGAGACACTCTGTTGGATCCGGCGTGGAAAATGGAAAGCCATGCCAAATGGCGAGAAGAGGGATTGAGGATAGCAGGGCTTTCCACAATGCTGTCTCCTGGTCCGAAGGAAACGAGACCAATAGAAGGGAAGACCGATGACCAACATCGTAATCGCGTCGGCTGCGCGGACCCCGGTGGGCAGCTTTAGCGGCAGCTTCGCAACCACGCCCGCCCACGAACTAGGCGCCACCGCGATAGAGGGAGCACTCGAACGCGCCGGGATCGAGGCCGCCGCGGTCTCGGAAACCATCCTGGGCCAGGTGCTGACCGCAGGCCAGGGCCAGAATCCGGCACGCCAAGCGCATATCGCCGCCGGCTTGCCGGTCGAGAGCGCGGCCTGGGGCATCAACCAGGTCTGCGGATCGGGCTTGCGTGCCGTGGCGCTTGGCGCCCAGCATATTCGGTTGGGCGATGCCGATATCGTCGTCGCGGGCGGACAAGAGAGCATGAGCCTCTCGCCGCACGTGGCGCACTTGCGCGCCGGGACCAAGATGGGCGACCTCAAGTTCGTCGACTCAATGATCAAGGACGGCCTGTGGGACGCCTTCAACGGCTATCACATGGGCACCACCGCCGAAAACGTCGCAAGCAAGTGGCAGCTGACCCGCGAAGAGCAGGACCAATTCGCCCTGGCCTCGCAGAACAAGGCCGAGGCAGCGCAGAAGGCCGGCCGCTTCAAGGACGAGATCGTCCCGGTGACGGTCAAGACCCGCAAGGCCGAGATCCTTGTCAGCGATGACGAGTACATTCGTCATGGCGCCACCTTGGACAACATGACCAAGCTTAAGCCCGCCTTCAGCAAGGAGGGCACGGTGACCGCCGGAAATGCGTCCGGCATCAACGACGGCGCCGCGGTGACATTGCTGATGACGGCCGAAGAAGCCGAAAAGCGTGGCATCCAGCCCTTGGCCCGCATTGCCTCTTACGCCACGGCGGGTGTCGATCCGGCGATCATGGGCACCGGCCCCATCCCCGCCTCGCGCAAGGCCTTGGAAAAGGCCGGCTGGTCGGTCGAGGATCTCGATCTGGTCGAGGCCAACGAGGCCTTTGCCGCACAGGCCTGCGCGGTCAACAAGGACATGGGCTGGAACCCGGACATCGTGAACGTGAACGGCGGGGCGATCGCCATCGGCCATCCGATCGGCGCCTCCGGTGCGCGCGTCCTGAACACGCTGCTCTTCGAGATGCAGCGCCGCGACGCCAAGAAGGGCCTGGCGACCCTTTGTATCGGCGGCGGTATGGGCGTAGCACTTTGCGTCGAACGCGACTAATCCAAGGGTCGGGCCGATTGGACGGCCCTGGCCCCAGGCAAGAATTCTCACGAGGAGAGACTAGATGGCACGTGTTGCATTGGTTACCGGCGGATCTCGGGGTATCGGAGCGGCGATCTCCAGGGCGCTGAAAGAGGCAGGCTACAACGTCGCGGCGAACTACGCCGGCAACGACCAAGCGGCCTCCGCCTTCAAGGAGGAGACCGGCATTCCGGTCTACAAGTGGTCGGTCGCCGACTACGAGGCCTGTGCGGCCGGCATCGCCCAGGTGGAGGCCGACCTCGGCCCGATCGAAGTCTTGGTCAACAACGCCGGCATCACCCGCGACGGCATGTTCCACAAGATGACGCCGCAGCAGTGGGGCGAAGTCATCAGCACCAACCTGACCGGCGTCTTCAACATGTCTCACCCGGTCTGGCCGGGCATGCGCTCGCGCGGCTTCGGGCGGATCATCAACATCAGCTCGATCAACGGCCAGAAGGGTCAGATGGGCCAGGTAAACTACTCCGCCGCCAAGGCCGGCGACATCGGCTTCACCCGCGCTTTGGCGCAAGAAGGGGCCTTCAAGGGCATCACCGTCAATGCCATCTGCCCGGGCTACATCGGCACCGAGATGGTGCGTGCCGTGCCGGAGGAGGTGCTGAAGTCGAAGATCCTGCCGCAGATCCCGGTCGGCCGCCTCGGCGAGCCGGAAGAGATCGCGCGCTGCGTGGTCTTCCTCGCCTCCGACGACGCCGGCTTCATCACCGGATCCACGATCTCCGCCAACGGGGGTCAGTTCTTCTCCTAACCGGCCGACAAAGGCCGGATAGGACCCCTACGACTAGCAAGGAGGCGCGAGGCCGAGCGATGAGCAACGCACCCGGAAGCCCAAGCCACGATCTCGATCCCATCGAAACCAGAGAGTGGTTGGATGCCGTCGAAGACGTTATCGACCGCGACGGCACCGAACGCGTTCACTTTCTGCTGGATCGCTCGGTGGCCTCGGCCCGCGCGCATGGGGCGAACCTGCCCTTCAGCGCGACCACGGCCTACCTCAACTCAATCCCGGCGGACCAGCAGGTCCACCATCCGGGGGACCTGGCGATGGAATGGCGCATCCGCACCATCAATCGCTGGAACGCCATGGCCACGGTGGTGCGGCGCAACAAGGTCTCCAGCGAGTATGGCGGCCACATCGCCTCCTTCGCGTCCTCCGCCGTGCTCTACGACACCGGCCTGAACCACTTCTGGCGCAGCCGGACCGACGAGCACGGCGGCGACCTTGTCTTCTTCCAGGGGCACGCCATTCCGGGGATCTATGCGCGCTCTTTCATGGAAGGGCGGCTCTCCGCAGAGCAAATGGACCACTTCCGCTCGGAAGTGCACGGCGAGGGGCTTAGCTCCTATCCGCACCCTTGGCTGATGCCGGACTATTGGCAGTTCCCCACCGTCTCGATGGGCCTGGGGCCGCTGATGGCGATCTATCAGGCCCGCTTCATGAACTACCTGCATCACCGCGGCCTCATCGACATGGCCGACCGCAAGGTCTGGGCTTTCCTGGGCGACGGCGAGATGGACGAGCCGGAAAGCCTGGGCGCGATCAGCCTGGCCGCCCGGGAGAACCTGGACAACCTGATCTTCGTGATCAACTGCAACCTGCAGCGCCTGGACGGCCCGGTGCGCGGCAACGGCAAGATCATTCAAGAGCTGGAGGGAGAGTTCCGCGGCACCGGCTGGAACGTGATCAAGTGCATCTGGGGCTCCGGCTGGGACGCGCTCCTGGAGAAGGACACCACCGGCATGCTGGAGCGTCTGATGGAGGAGACCGTCGACGGCGACTACCAGGCCTTCAAGTCGCGCGGCGGCGCGTACACGCGCGAGAACTTCTTCGGCAAGTATCCCGAGACCAAAGCCCTGGTCGCCGACATGAGCGACGAAGAGATCTGGATGCTTCAACGCGGCGGTCACGACCCGCAAAAGGTCTATGCCGCCATGCATCGCGCCGTCAGCACCAAGGGTCAGCCCACGGTTCTGCTGTTCAAGACGGTCAAGGGCTACGGCATGGGCGAGGCCGGCGAAGGCCAGAACATCACCCATCAGCAGAAGAAGTTGGCCGAGGATCAGCTGCGTGCCTTCCGCGACCGCTTCAAGATCCCGATTTCCGACGAGGACCTGCCGAAAGCGCCCTTGGTCGAGCTCAGCGACGAGCAAAGGGCCTATCTGGAAGCACGGCGCACACCCTTGGGCGGCGCCTTCCCGGTGCGCCACTGGCACCACGCGCCCAAGTTGGAAATCCCGCCGCTGGAGGCCTTCCAAGCGCAGCTCAAGGGCACCGGCGAGCGCGAGATCTCGACCACCATGGCCTTCGTCAGGATCATGACCACGCTCTGCCGCGACAAGAAGATCGGCAAGCAAGTGGTTCCCATCGTGCCGGACGAGAGCCGCACCTTCGGCATGGAGGGCATGTTCCGCCAGCTCGGCATCTACAACCCCAAGGGTCAGCTCTACAAGCCTGAGGATGCCGACCAGCTGATGTACTATAAAGAGTCGAAGAACGGCCAGGTGCTGCAAGAGGGCATCAACGAGGCCGGCGCCATGGCCGATTGGATTGCGGCGGCGACCGCCTACTCGGTGCACGGCGTGCCGATGATCCCCTTCTTCATCTACTATTCCATGTTCGGCTTCCAGCGGGTCGGCGATCTCGCCTGGGCGGCCGGCGACAGCCGGGCGCGCGGCTTCATGATCGGCGGAACCGCCGGCCGCACCACCTTGAACGGCGAAGGCCTGCAGCACGAGGACGGCCACAGCCACGTCCTGGCAAGCACCATTCCCAATTGCGTCAGCTACGATCCCACCTTCAGTTACGAGGTGGCGGTCATCGTCCACCACGGGCTGCAGCGCATGTTCGTCGATCAAGAGGACGTCTACTTCTACCTCACCACGATGAACGAGAACTACAGCCATCCGGACAAGCCGGAAGGCGTGGAAGAGGGTATCCGACGCGGCCTCTATCATTTCTCCAAGACGATCAGGCCGGGCCGGCCCAGCCGCAAGCACGTCAACCTGATGGGCTCGGGCACTATCTTCGTCCAAGCGATCAAGGCGGCCGAGATGCTGCTGGAGGACTTCAGCGTCACCGCAGACCTCTGGTCCGCGCCCAGCTTCAACGAGCTGGCAAGGGACGGCGCCGACTGCGCCCGCTGGAACCGCCTCAATCCGCTGGAGGAGCCGCGCGTGCCCTACGTCACCCAGGTGCTGTCCGAGGCCCGTGGCCCGGTGATCGCGGCGACCGACTACATCAAGACCTATGCCGAGCAGATTCGCGCTTATGTCGAGCACCCCTACACGGTCCTGGGCACGGACGGCTTCGGCCGCTCCGACAGCCGGGTGAACCTGCGCCACTTCTTCGAAGTCGATTCAAAGCACATCGCTGCGGCCGCCATGGTCTCGCTTTACCGAGAAGGCGCGGTCAGCAAGAGAGACCTCGAAGCAGCCCTCAATAAGTACGAGATAGACGGCGCGAAGCCGAACCCGCGCACGGTCTGACGCGCCAGATAAAGGGGTCGAAGTCATGTCTGTGATTGAAGTCAAGGTTCCCGATATCGGCGATTTCTCCGACGTGCCGGTCATCACCGTGATGGTCTCTGCGGGCGATACGGTCGCCGAAGAGGACGCGCTGGTCGAGCTGGAGAGCGACAAGGCGACGATGGAGGTGCCCTCGCCCGTCGCCGGCAAGATCACCGAGATCACCGTCAAGGAAGGCGACAAGGTCTCTGAGGGTTCGGTGCTTTTGAAGCTGGAGGTCGGCGAGGCCGAAGCCCCTGTCGCTCCACCCTCGCCCAAGGGCGTGCAGGACGTGGAAACGCATGCACCGCCGACAAGGACCGCAGCCCCCGCGCCGGCTCCCGCCGCCGCACCGGCGGCGGCCGGCAACCTGGCGCCCGTCGACGAGGCGGGCTTCGCCACTGCGCACGCCTCTCCCTCGGTCCGGGCCTTTGCTCGCGAGCTGGGGGTCGATCTCGCCAAGATCGCCGGCAGCGGCCGCAAGGGACGCATCCTCCGAGAGGACGTGACCGGCTACTTCAAGGGCGCGGCCGAGAGTGCGGGTGCGCGGCCGGTCGCAGCGGCGGCAGAGGGCGGCGCCGGCATCCCGCCGGTCCCGGCCGTGGACTTCTCTCAGTTCGGCCCGGTCGAAGACGTGGAGATGCCGCGCATCAAGAAGCTCTCCGGCCCCGCCTTGCATCGCTCTTGGCTGAACGTGCCGCACGTCACCAACAACGACGAGGCAGACATCACCGAGATCGACAGGTACCGCAAGGAGCTGGATACGGCGGCCAAGGAAGAGGGCTACCGCGTGACCCTGCTCTCCTTCCTGATCAAGGCCTGCGTCTCGGCGCTGAAGACCCATTGGGAGGTCAACAGCTCGATCCACCCCGACGGCGATAAGATGATCCGCAAGTCCTACTACAACATCGGCTTTGCAGCCGACACGCCGAACGGCCTGGTGGTGCCGGTGATCAAGGCTGCGGACGCCAAGGGCATCATCGAGATCTCCAAGGAATTGGGCACGCTGAGCGCCAAGGCCCGCAAAGGCGAGCTCAAGCGCGACGAGATGCAGGGTGCAAGCTTCACCATCTCCTCGCTGGGCGGCATCGGCGGCACCTCCTTCACCCCGATCGTCAACGCGCCTGAGGTCGCGATCCTGGGCGTCATGCGCTCGAAGATGGCGCCGGTCTGGGACGGCGAGGCCTTCCAGCCGCGCAACATGCTGCCGCTCTCCTTGAGCTATGACCACCGAGCGATCGACGGCGCCTTGGCCGCCCGCTTCCTGGTCAGCTTGAAATACCTGCTCGGCGATGTCCGCCGGCTGATGCTCTAGAGGAGCCCGCGGTCATGGCTGCAGTAGAGGTCAAGGTTCCGGACATCGGCGATTTCTCCGACGTGCCGGTCATCACCGTGATGGTGGCGCCGGGCGACAGCGTGGCGGTGGAAGATCCGCTGATCGAGCTGGAAAGCGATAAGGCCACCATGGAGGTCCCGGCCCCGGTCGCCGGCAAGGTGATCGAGGTGAAGGTCGCCGAGGGTGACAAGGTCTCGCAAGGCGCGCTGATCCTGACGCTGGAGGCCGAGGGCGAGGCCGCCGAGACAGCCGCACCTGCTGTCTCGGGGTCCGGCGCAACGGCCAGTGCCGGCCCGGCCGGATACGGCTCCGATGCCGGTTCCTATGAATCGATCGATGTCAGGGTCCCGGACATCGGCGATTTCTCCGATGTGCCGGTCATCACCGTCATGGTCGCGCCCGGCGACGAGGTGACCGCGGAAGACCCCTTGATCGAGCTGGAGTCCGACAAGGCGACGATGGAGGTCCCCTCGCCCACCGCCGGCAAGGTGGTAGCTGTCGCCGTCAAGGTCGGTGACACGCTGTCCGAGGGCTCCTTGATCCTGACGCTCTCGACCGGGCAGGCGGCCAAGCCGGCTGCGGCACCGCCGGCACCGGCCGCGCCGGCCTCGCGCCCCACCGCGCCGGCCCGCGGCGACATCCATGCCGAGCTCTTGGTGCTGGGCTCCGGCCCCGGCGGCTATACCGCCGCCTTCCGGGCCGCCGATCTTGGCCTGCAGACGGTTCTGGTCGAGCGCTATCCCTCGCTGGGCGGCGTCTGCCTCAACGTCGGCTGCATTCCTTCCAAGGCGATGCTGCACGCCGCCAAGGTGATCACCGAGGCAGAGGAGATGAGCCACTTCGGCGTCAGCCTGGGCCAACCCAAGGTCGATGTCGATGCGCTGCGCGGCTGGAAGGAGAGCGTCGTCAAGAAGCTGACCGGCGGCCTTTCCGGCCTGGCCAAGGGGCGCAAGGTCAAGGTGGTCGAGGGCAAGGGCCTCTTCGCCTCGCCCAATATGCTGCGGGTGGCGACCGCGGGCGGCGAGACCATGGTCAGCTTCGACCAGTGCATCATCGCCGCCGGATCGGAGCCGGTGGAGTTGCCCTTCATCCCGCACGACGACCCGCGTGTGATCGATTCGACCGGCGCCCTGGCCTTGGCCGACATCCCCAAGCGGCTGCTGGTCCTGGGCGGCGGCATCATCGGCCTGGAGATGGGCTGCGTCTATGACGCGCTAGGCTCCAAGGTGACCGTCGTCGAATTGATGGACCAGATCATCCCCGGCGCCGACAAGGACATCGTCAAGCCACTGCACAAGCGCATCGAGAAGCGCTACGAGGCCATCCACCTCAAGACCAAGGTGACCGCCGTCGCCGCACAGAAGGGCGGGCTCAAGGTGACCTTCGAGGGCCCCGGGGGCACGACCAACGACAGCTTCGATCGGGTCCTGGTGGCGGTTGGCCGCCGGCCCAACGGCAAGATGATCGGGCTGGAGAACAGCGGGGTGAATGTCGACGAGCGCGGCTTCATCTCCGTCGACCGTCAGATGCGCACCAATGTCGGGCACATCTTCGCCATCGGCGACATCGTCGGCCAACCGATGCTGGCGCACAAGGCGGTACACGAGGGCAAGGTGGCGGCCGAGGTGGCCGCCGGCCACAAGCGCGCCTTCGATGCCCGCGTCATCCCCTCGGTCGCCTACACCGACCCCGAAGTCGCCTGGGCCGGCGTCACCGAGAACGAGGCCAAGGCCAAGGGCATGAAGGTCGGCAAGGGCGTCTTCCCCTGGGCTGCCTCGGGCCGCTCGCTCTCGCTCGGCCGCGACGAAGGCATGACCAAGCTGCTGTTCGACGAGGCGACGGACAGGGTGATCGGCGCCGGCATCGTCGGCCCCAATGCCGGCGACCTCATCGCCGAAGTGGCACTGGCGATCGAGATGGGCTGTGACGCCACCGACATCGGCCACACGATACATCCGCACCCGACCCTTTCGGAAACGGTGAACTTCGCCGCCGAGATGTTCGAGGGCACCATCACCGACCTCATCCCGCCGAAGAAGAAAAAGAAGTGAGGGGAGGTCGATGTCTCTTGCAGCTGGCCGGATAGGAACCTTGCGCTAAGGCGCCGCCGTCGCGTGCGCCGGCCAGCCAAGACTCGCTGTCGCTAAGCGGCAGCGGGGCACCCCCGCGCGTCGTGCGCCAACAAGGAGGTCAGTGACCCATGAGCGGAAGCGTCTACAAGGTTATCGAATTGGTCGGCACAAGCGCCGATACCTGGGAAGACGCCGCAGCCAATGCCGTCGCCCGGGCCAGCAAGAGCCTGCGCGACCTGCGCATTGCCGAAGTCCTCTCCCAAGACGTCGTCATCGAAAATGGCAAGATAACGGCCTACCGCACAAAGCTTAGCGTGTCGTTCAAGTTCGAAGACTGACATCGATAGGCTCGGGCCTGACCGCTTTCGGGCCCGGGCCGCGCTTGGGGTGGCCGGCGAGCCGACGCAGCGATGCCAAGTCTGGGACCTCTGCGCAAGGCTGTTCTATGGCGCCACCGCAAGGCGCTGTTGAGTTGAGGCATTGTGTGCTGTTCCTGCCATGCCAACCATGACAAGCTTTCCTTCGTCCTGGACCACCACCGGCGGTGAGGCGGCGGAGATGGCGAAAGCCGCGCCAGAATCAGTCGAGATCATCTTGATCGACGACGACCCCGATGTGCTGGGCGGCGTCAGCCAGCTGCTGGAGCTGGCCGACTTTTCGGTGACGCCGATGGCGTCCGGGATGGGCCTCGCCAAGCAGCTTTCGCCTGAACGCGTCTGCATCATCGTCTCCGACATCCGCATGCCGGGGATCGACGGCCTCACCCTCTTGCAGCAGGTGCGCTCCGTCGACGAGGATTTGCCGGTCATCTTGATAACCGGCCATGGCGACGTCCCCATGGCGGTCGAGGCCATGCGAAACGGAGCTTACGATTTCATCGAAAAGCCCTTCGCGTCGGATCGCCTGGTCGCTTCGGTGCGCAAGGCGGCGGAAAAGCGGTCGCTGACCGCGGAGAACCGGCAGCTGCGGGCCGAGCTGGCGACTGCGTCCGGCATCGAGTCCATCCTGCGCGGCCAGTCGCCCAGCATGACCACCTTGCGCCAGCAGGTCCTGCGCTGCGCCAAGGCCGACGCCGACGTCCTCGTCTATGGCGAGACCGGCACGGGCAAGGAGCTGGTGGCGCGCGCGCTCCACCAATTCAGCACCCGCAGCAAAGGCCAGTTCGTTGCCATCAACTGCGCCGCCCTGCCGGAGAGCTTGCTGCAGAGCGAATTCTTCGGCTATGGCGCCGGCGCCTTTACCGGCGCTGCCAAGAAGCGCATCGGCAAGTTCGAGTATGCCGACGGCGGCACCCTGTTCCTCGACGAAATCGAAAGCATGCCGCTGCATCTGCAAGCAGAGCTGCTGCGCGTCCTGCAAAACCGGACGATCGTCCGCCTCGGCCAGAATGAAGAGGTCCCGATCAACATCCGCGTCGTCTCCGCCTCCAAGACCGACCTTGCCCAAGCGGTCGAAGAGGGGACTTTTCGTGCGGACCTTTATTACCGCCTCAACGTCTTGTCGATGAGCATTCCGCCCCTGCGTGAGCGACTTGAGGACATCCCCTTGTTGTTTCAGCAGTTCGCCCATCAGGCCCTGGGCCAGCAGGAGGATCCGCCGACGGTGTCGCCCCAGCTGCTGCAGACCCTCTTGGGTCACAAGTGGCCAGGCAACGTTCGCGAGCTGCAGGCCGCGGCGACCAGGCACGCCTTTGGCTTCCCGCTGGAGGTCGAGGGCGGCGAAATCTCCCCGGGCACGATGGATAGCAGCGGGACCTTGGAGGAGGCCGTCGCCCGCCTGGAGCGCCATGTCATTCGCTCGGCGCTCGAATCCGCTGAGGGCAACGTCGAACAGGCCTCGCAACTGGTCGGCGTCTCGAAACGAACGCTCTATCACAAGATCAAGGCCTTGGGCATAGAGCGGCCATGACGGGCGACGCGGCCATAGTCAGCCATCACTGCGCGCGAAGGAGCCGCTGAACCATGGCGCTCTCGCTCGCCTATCGCGAGGCCGGCCGGGGTCACCCTCTGGTCATCCTGCACGGCCTCTTCGGCTCAAGCCGGAACTGGGCCACGGTGGCCCAACAGCTGGCCGGCACCTATAGGGTCTTTACCCTCGATCTGCGCAATCATGGCGACTCGCCCTGGTCGGACGAGATGGACTACGAGGCGATGGCGGACGATGTGGCTGCCTTCATCCAGAGCGAAGGGATCGAGGGCGCGAGCCTGGTCGGCCATAGCATGGGCGGCAAGGTCGCCATGGTGGTCGCACTGGAGCAGAGCGCGCTGATCCGGGACCTGATGGTCGTCGATATAGCACCCGTCGCCTACCGGCACGGCCTGGATGCCTATGTCGAGGCGATGCGCTCTCTCGACCTGACGACGCTCAAGCGTCGGGCAGACGCCGATGCCTTGCTGCGCCCCAGCGTTGCGGAGCAAGGGGTTCGCGGTTTCCTGCTGCAGAACCTCGTGACCCGCGACGGGGGCCTCTCCTGGCGGCTCAACTTGGAGGTTCTCCATCGCTCCATGGCCGTGATCGGCGGCTTCCCCGAACCGCTCACCGGCGAGCGCTTTGACCGCAGGACGCTGTTCCTGGGCGGCGGACAGTCCGACTACATCCTGCCCGACCATCAGCCGCTGATCGAACGCCTCTTTCCCAGCGCCGTCATCAAGACCATTCCAGATGCCGGGCATTGGGTGCATGCTGAGGCACCGGATCAGTTCCTGAGGCAGCTGCAAGCCTTTCTTGCGGCCGGGACCAACTAACCGGCAAAGCTGGCGAAGGCCGAGCAAGATCGGAACGAAAGGAGAATGCCATGACTGGGTCAGAGCCGACGGCATCGATGCCGGATCAGGCCGCCTTGCTGGCCAAGTGGTCAGAGCTGGCGGAAAGGAGCCAGCAAGTCGTGCAAGCCTTCGCCCAGCAGCAGGCGGCGCAAGGCGGTTTCTCGCTGGTCGATCAGCAGAGCGTCAGCTGCGCCTTCCTCGACTTGATGACCAAGATGGCCAGCGACCCGATGAAGCTGGCCGAAGCGCAGATGCGCCTGTGGCAGGACAGTATGAACCTCTGGCAGGCCATGGGACAGCGCATGCTGGGCCTGGAGGCCGGAAAGGTGGCGGAGCCCGAGAAGGGCGACCGTCGCTTCAAGGATCAGGCCTGGAGCGAAGAGCTAGCCTTCGACTACATCAAGCAATCCTACCTTCTGGCTGCGCGCTGGGTGCAGTCGACGGTCGGCGAGGTCGAGAACCTGGAGCCGGAGACCAAAGAGAAGGTCGACTTCTACACCCGCCAGTTCCTGAGCGCCATGTCGCCCAGCAACTTCGCCCTCACCAACCCCGTGGTTCTGAAGAAAACGGTGGAGAGTGGCGGCGAGAACCTGCTGAAAGGCCTGGAGAATCTTCTGACCGACCTGGACCGCGGCAAGGGGCGCCTGAAGATCTCCATGACCGACGAGGCGGCCTTCGAAGTCGGCCGGAACGTCGCGGCCTCGCCCGGCAAGGTGGTGTTCCAGAACGACCTCATGCAGCTGATCCAGTACGAGCCGACGACTGAGAAGGTGCACAAGCGCCCCCTGCTCTTCGTGCCGCCTTGGATCAACAAGTTCTACGTCATGGACCTGCAACCCAAGAACAGCCTGATCAAGTGGGCGGTCGACCAGGGCCACACGCTCTTCGTCGTGTCCTGGGTCAACCCCCGCAAGGAATTGGCGCACAAGGATTTTCAGAACTACATGCTGGAGGGTCCGCTGGCGGCGCTGGATGCCATCGAGCAGGCAACCGGCGAGAAGGACGTCAATGTCCTGGGTTTCTGCATCGGCGGCATCTTGATGGTGGCGACCTTGGCCTACCTTGCCGCCAAGGGCGACAAGCGCGTCAAGTCGGCGACCCTCCTGGCCACCATGGTCGATCTCGAGGATGTCGGCGAGGTTTCCGTCTTCATCGACGATGAGCAGCTGCAGTCTCTCGAAGCCCATGTTGCGGAGAAGGGCTACCTCGAAGGCCATCATATGGCCGAGATGTTCAACATGATGCGCGAGAAAGACCTGATCTGGTCCTTCGTGGTGAACAACTATCTCCTCGGCCGGGACCCCCTGCCCTTCGACCTGCTCTATTGGAACGCCGATTCGACGCGCCTGCCCGCTACGATGCTGGTGACCTACTTGCGAAAATTCTATCGCGAGAACGGCTTGATGAAGCCGGGTCACATCGTGCTCGACGACGTGCCGATCGACATCTCCGGAATAGAAACCCCGGTCTATATGCTCTGCACCAAGGATGATCACATCGCGCCTTGGGTCTCGAGCTATCCGGCGACCCGCACCTTTGCCGGGCCGGTTCGCTTCGTCCTAGGTGCGTCCGGTCACATTGCCGGCGTTATCAATCCGCCGACTACAAACAAGTACTGCTACTGGACCAACACGAAAACGCCCGCAATTCCGGGGGAGTGGTTCGAGGGTGCCGAGCAGCACCCTGGCTCCTGGTGGCCCGACTGGGGCAAATGGCTGGCGCGCAAGGCAGGGCCCAAAGTACCGGCCCGCCTACCCGGCGACGGCAAGCTGGAGCCGATCGAGGATGCACCGGGCTCTTATGTCAAGATGCGGCTCTCGGAGTAGCGCCCGACAACTGATTTGTCAGGGTTGGCCCATCTGCGTCGGGACGCTCACTGGCGCCGGTTCCGCCAGGAGGTCGACATTTCCAGCAGCTTCGCCACCTTGGGCTTGATCGGAAGCAGCGGGCAGGCCTCTCCCGGCGCGATCGTCCTGCAAAGAACACCCAGACGCGCAAACGAACGAAGCCGCGGCGAGGTATTCCCCGCTGCGGCTTCGCAACACTAGATATTTCGGACCGCTACGCCGACATCCGCCGGCGAATACGGCCCTCAAGCGCTATGGCTTAGAAATCGCCAGGCTGCAGCCTGTTGATCTCGTCGACCGACACATGGTCATCTTCGTCCTCATCGAGGCCGGTGTGCACGGTGAGCATCATGTCCATGAATTCACCGCGAGACAGGCGGCCATCGCCGTCCTTGTCGAACTCGCGCGGGCAGAGAACCATCGGGTTCGCCATGTTTGCCGCGGACGGCCCGGGGTTCTGCTGCGTCCTGTTGATCAGCTGCACCGTCTGCTTGCACTCCTCGGCGGAGGCCGGCGTGACGTACAGCAAGCCGCAAGCTGCGATACCAAGAATCAGAGCCTTACGCATTTGCACTTCTCCCTCTTACTCGTGAACCACTCCATGACACCACACGACAGCTGTCGTGTTGACCAGAAAGCCCGAAGGCTCTAGTTCCTGCGCTGCAACCGATTGATCTCTTCCGTCGTGACGGCGGCGTCTCCATCCTCGTCCATGGTTTCGAAAAGACCGCCTGTCACCGTGTTCCACTCCACCTGATCGATCCTGCCGTCCTTGTTCGCATCGGCATCATCCAGGCATACGACCAAGGGGTTTGTCCCAGCCGGCCGCGGATTCTGCTGCTGACGCAGGATAAGCTCGGCTGAATTCTTGCAGTTGTCCAGCTGCGCAACGGCTGCAGTGCTGAACAGCATGCCGCAAGCGGCTAACCCCAGGATCAAAGCCTTACGCATTTTGTCTCCTCCTAGGCCTATCAGCGCTTTACCATTCTTGCCCCGATATCTGCCACGACACAGTAGACTCGGGCAACTACCTTTGAGAACCCTACAAGCGCTAAGGTGCTGACACAAGGGAGTTGTCTGCCGGACCCTCCGATGGGCCGACATACGTGCAGCCTGGCCATCTGCCCTAACTCAGGCGTCAGCCCTTGGCAACTATGGTCAGCTGAGACCATCACCCTATCGCGGCCAAAGTGACTTTTTACAAGTTGAACCATTCGCTGTGCGATCGACAAATACGCGCGGCCGGTTAAAGTCAAGCGGCAAAATGTTCCAACGAAATAGATCGAGGTCTACCGCTTGCTCTCTCGCAAGGGGCCGACTAGCTTCCTGGCACCCCGCATTCCGCAGGCAGACTAGCTTTTCAAAGCAACGCCACCTCGTCACCCAGAGCAAACACTTGTCCCAATCCTCGAGTCGTCCCGCTGCTCGAAAAGCCGTGTTCGCCGGGGCCATCGGCAACGCGATGGAGTGGTATGACTTCGCCTGCTATGCCTACATGGCGCCCTTCCTGGCGAAGCTCTTCTTCCCCGCGGACGATGCGCTGGCCTCGCTTTTTGCTGCTTACGGTGCCTTCGCCGCAGGGTATCTCGCCAGGCCGATCGGAGGCCTTTTATTCGGCTATCTGGGCGACCGGGTGGGGCGCAGGACCCTGCTTTTGGTCTCCGTGAGCATGATGGGTGCGGCCACGGTAGCCATTGGCCTGCTACCGACCTATGACAGTATCGGCCCCGCTGCCGCTGTCATCCTGATCGCGCTCAGGGTGGTGCAGGGCATCTCGGTCGGTGGTGAGTACACCGGATCCCTGACCTTCGTTGCCGAACACGCGCCGGTCGGCCGGCGAGGTCTTCACACGAGCTGGATTCTGGTGGGTGCCGCGCTGGGATTTCTGATGGGTTCAGGCGTCGCCACGATCTTGGCCAACGCTCTTTCCGAAACGGCCCTCGCCCAGTGGGGCTGGCGGGTGCCTTTCCTTCTGGGCGCAATGATCGCCTTCGTGGCGCTGGCGTTGAGGCGCGGTGTGGCGGAGCCGCCCAAGCCGCCGGACGCCAAGCAGCTTGACCGCTCGCCGCTCTTCCATGCGTTCCGAGACCACTGGCGCGACATGGTCCGCGTGGCGGGCCTCGCCCTCGGCGTCAACGTCGGCTTCTATCTGATGTTCGTCTATGCGGTCTCCTACTTGACCGACGTCATGCATGTCTCCGTTGCCAAGGCTATGGACATCAACACGGTCTGCATGGCGGTGCTGTGCATTCTGCCGCCGGTATTCGGATACCTGTCAGACAAAATCGGGCGCAAGCCTTTGCTGCTTGGCGGCTTGGTAGCGATGATCCTGCTGTCTTGGCCGCTATTCTGGCTCATGCACAGTCAGGCCACCTTGCCGATTCTCCTGGGGCAGTTGGGCTTTGCCGTGCTGTTCAGCGTCGTCTATGGCCCCAGCCCGGCGGCACAGGTGGAGCTCTTGGCACACAGCACGCGGGTGAGCGTGCTTTCCTTCAGCTACAACCTCTGCATGTCGATCTTCGGCGGCACGGCGCCCTTGGTCGCCACCTACCTGGTGCAGCGCACCGCCGACGACTTCGCACCGGTCTACTACTTGATTGCGATGTCTGCGATCAGCCTGGTGGCCGTGATCGGCATCCGCGAGAGAGCCGGCAAGCCCCTGCGGTCATGACCGGCACTGCCGGTACACTATCCTAGCGGCATCGGCTAGATGCGGTGCTTCATTAACTGCTTCGCCAACTCCTGCCCAAGTCCAGAGGGGCTGGAACTCGCGGCGATGGAGCCGCTCTGCGACGCGTTCTTACGAGAGACGCTAGAGCGGGCGGTAAGCCCAGCGGGCGGGCCGGAAGCCAAAGCCGGGCTGACTGAACGGCAAGCACCGGGCCCCCCACCCAAGGGTTAGACCTGGCCGTCATCGCCCGCTCCCCCAGCCGGATTCTTTGCTGGCTGGCGGGGTTTGATCGCCGTCAGCTTCTCGGGATTGCGGACGACAAAGATCGCCGAGATCAGCTGGTCGCTCACGTCGATGGAGAGAGTATGGTCGAACGCGCCGTCGAGATAGACGATGAAGCCCGGCAGGCCGTTGATTATGGCCGCCTCCAACTCGGCAGTCCCGCCGCGGGCGGTGTGCTTGCGCACCATACCGGCAAAGAAGCGGGCGACCTTGTCGGCGCCTCTGACAGGGTTCAAGGCCGCGGACTTGATACCGCCGCCATCCGAGTAGGAGACGGCGTCGGCGGTCAGCAAGGCCTCCAGCCGGCTCGCATCGCCGGTTGACAGCGCTTCGGAGAAGCGCTCCAACAGAACTCTATGCGCTTCCGGGGGCGCAGTCCCGGCCGGCCGCGCGCGCTTGACGGCCTTTCTGGCGCGTGCCGCAAGCTGGCGGCACGCGGCCTCGCTCTTGCCCAAGGTCCCCGCGATCTCAGAGAAGGCGATGTCGAAGACATCGTGCAGCAAAAATGCCGCGCGCTCGGGCGGCGACAACCGCTCCAGAGTGAGCAGCAGAGCGAAAGACAGGTCGTCGGCAAGCTCGATCGCGCGCTCCGGCGAGGGCGCGGCCGCATCGACGATCGGCTCCGGCAGCCAGGGGCCGACATAGATCTCGCGCCGCTGGCGCGCGCTCTTCAGCCGGTCGAGGCACAGCCTGGTCACCACGGTGGTCAAGTAGGCTCTCGGGTTGCGTATGTCGCTCAAGTCCGCCTGCGTCAATCGCAGGTAAGCATCTTGCAGAACGTCCTCGGCATCCTGGCGGCTGGCGAGCATACGGTAGGCCAAGCCTTGCAGGCGGCCCCGCTCGGCCGCGAAGGCCTCCTCCACGACGCTCATGCCGCATGCCTTGCGACATCGACGCTTGCGTCGCCCAGCCGAACCCTCTGGCAGGACTTATGGAACCCAAGCCCGGCCTTCACCATCGGAAAGACCCGCCCGATTTGCACCGCCAAGGTCAGGTCGATCACCGCGGCCCTCCCCCAGCGCGCAGCCACTGCTTCGCGCGCCTCGTCCAGATCGGCCTGCCGCCCCGCAAGCGCTTGGGCGAAACGAAAGGCCACCAGCGTGTCGGCCTGCATGGCGCCCGGGTCGCATCGCAGCACCGCGTGAATCTGCTCGGCAGCGATCCCGGCTTCCGCGGCCATGTCGACGGCGAGCTGTGTGCAAGGCCCGCAATCCTCTACCGCGGCACCGACGATCTTGGCCGCGAAGACCGCCTCCTCGGGAACGGCCTCGCGGTGCAGGGCGAGCTTGGTGAGCGCCGCAAACCTGAAGAAGGCTCTCGGCGACACCGCCAGCATGTGCTGCATGTCGCTCACGTCAAAACTATAGCGCGCCGCGAACCTCTTGAGCGCAATACGTGCTAGGAATCCGCGCATAGGGCCCTCCTCTGCCACAGGGTTCCACCGGAGTTCCGGCGATCGCCATTTAGACGAGGCAGCGAGCCCAAGTGTGACACGGGGCTACAAAAAATCGACAAGATCCGACGCGATGCTGGAGCCCCCATGTGAATCCGACAGCAGGCAAGTGGTATTCTCACTCTCCGGCCGATGGTCGTGTACTTCTGGGGAGGTTGAGGCGCCGCGACTGACGCGAGGGGAGGCCGAAATGGCGGTCATATTCGGTACCGCAGGCCAGAACGACACACTGACCGGCACGACGAGCTCCGACAGGATTTTCGGTCTCAGCGGTATCGACAGGCTTTGTGGGCCTCGCCGGCAGTGACAGGCTCTACGGCGGTGCCGGAAACGATAGGCTGCATGGTGAAGGCGGTGCGGACCTCCTGAATGCCGGCGACGGCGCCTCGGACAGGATGTACGGCGGCGGCGGCGGCGACACCTTCGCCTTCGACGTTACCCTCTCGGGCGAACAAGGGGTGATCAAGGACTTCTCCGGCGCTGCCTTCGGGGGCGGCGACAAGTTCTCCTTCGACGCCCAAGGCCAATGGATCGGCGATGCGGCCTTCGGCGAGAGCGGCGAGCTGCAGGTTCGTTACGAGGACCGCGGCGGCGGCAATGGCGACCTCAAGATCGACAGCGACGGCAACGGGCCCGCCATGCGAGAAGGCTATTGCGGCCGCGTCAAGGCCAGTGTCGCACCCAGCGCGATCAGCATGCCGCCGCCGAGGCGCCGGAGCGCGAAGACCATGCGCGCGGAGCGCCGCAAACGGGTCGCGAGGGCATGCGACAGCTCGATGAGGACCGCGTCGGTCATGGTGAACATGGTATTTACCAGCACCCCGAGCACGACGATCTGCATCCAGATCGGGAAGGCCGCTGAGGCCTCCGTGAACTGCGGCAGAAAGGCCAGATAGAAGAGTGCGGTTTTCGGGTTCAGGGCCTCTACGATGACGCTGTCGCGCAAGGCCTTGCGCACCGAGCGCGGGATCGGCTTGCTAGCGGGTAAGTCAGGCAAGCGCGGGGTTCTGAGGTACTTGACGCCCATCCAAAGCAGATAGGCCGCGCCAGCGAACTTCATTGCCGTGAACAAGGCGGGGACGACGGCGAGCAAGGTTGACACACCGAAAGCGGCGGCGGCTATGTGGCCAAGGCCCGCGATATGGAAGCCAAGGGCAGACCACCAGCCGGCGCGCCGGCCAATAGAGAGCGTCTGCGCTGCGGCGTAGAGCATCCCCGGCCCCGGCACACAGGCGAAGATCGCAGTGCTCACGAAGAAGGGAATCAGGAGATCTGCTGACGGCATGGGCCACTCCGGTTGTCTTGGCTGCCATGGTCGCGCACCGCCATCGAATATCGAGGGCGGCAAAAGACCGCCCGCAATGCCGGCTGTCGCGCCCTCCAACGCCTTGAGAAGAGATCAGGCTGCCGGGCTCGGGTGATCTGGCATCAGCGACACCAAGCGGCATTTATTCCAGATGATCCCGCACCATAGTATATGCTCGTGATGCGAGCATGATCAGGGCGAGACATGTTTCATGGTTGAAATTCACCAGAGGGAGCCATTTTCCTATCGGCATGACCCAAGCGTGCCGAGGTTCGACGACGGCGGGCCCATCGCCTTCGTTGATGGTGAGTGCGGCCTCTGCAGCCGCGGCGCACGCATCATCGTCCGGCTCGACAAACGCGGCGAGTTTCGGATCTGCCCGACGCAGAGTTCCCTGGGGCAGGCGATACTGACGCACTACGGCCTCGATCCCACGGATCCCGACAGCTGGCTCTATCTGGTCGATGGCAAAGCCTATGGATCGATCGACGGCATCACCAGGGTGGGTGCTCGGCTGGGGGGCTTGGGGCGGATCCTGGCGGTCTTGCGCATTCTTCCGCGAGCGCTACAGAACTGGATCTATCGGCGCATCGCCCGCAATCGCTATCGCCTCTTCGGACGCAAGAGGGTTTGCGATCTCCCCGACCCGGCGCTGCGCCGGCGTCTCATCGAATGAAGGTCGTCATCCTTGGCGGCTATGGCGTGTTCGGCAGCCGGCTCGCCGAACTCCTGCTGCGGGACGGCCATCAGGTTTGGGTCGCCGGGCGCAGCATCGAGAAAGCCACCACCACGGCCGAGGCGCTTGGCGGCAAGCCGCTGCAGCTCGATCTCAGGGGCGATTTGTCGGCTCTGGAGGCATTGGCGCCTCAAGTCCTGGTGGACGCGGCCGGCCCTTTCCAGGCCTACGGCGAGGATCCCTATCGCCTGGTCCGCTACTGCATCGAGCACGGCATCGGCTACCTCGACCTGTCGGACGATGCGGCCTTCACCGCCGGCATTGCCGAGCTCGATCGGGCGGCCAAGGCGGCGGGCTGCTTTGCCCTTTCCGGCGCCTCCAGCGTGCCGGGCATCTCCTCCAGCGTGGTGAGCGCCCTGGCCGGCGATCTCACAGCGATCGACGTGATCGACACGGCGATCATGCCGGGAAACCGCGCGCCGCGGGGCCGCTCGGTGATGAGCAGCATCCTGGGCCAGGTCGGAGCCCCCCTTCGCCTATGGCGTGGCGGCCAGTGGCGGCAGATCCCCTGCTGGTCCAATCGTCGGGTCTATCGACTGGATAAGGGCCTGCGCCGCGCGGCCTGGTGCATCGGGGTGCCTGACTTGTTCCTCTTTCCCAAGCACTTCGGTGCCGGTTCGGTGCTGTTTCGAGCCGGATTGGAGCTTGGCAGCATGAATGCCGGCCTGCGGCTTCTATCCATTCTGCGTAGTAAAGGGCTCATGCCCGCTGGCCGCTTTCTGGTACCCATGGCACAATTTGTCGCCCGCTTGCTTCAGTCGCTGGGCAGCGACCGAGGGGCGATGGTCGTCGAGGTGACGGGACGCAAGGGAGACGAAGCTTTGCGCCGCCGCTGGACCCTGGTGGCCGAGGCCGGCGAAGGCCCTTACATTCCGACCGTGGCAGCGCGCGCGCTCATCCGCCGGGCGGCGAAGATCGCTCCCGGCGCACGCGCCTGCCTCGCCGAAGCGGGCTTGAGCGAAATCGAGGCAGCCATGGCTGACCTGACTGTGCGAAGCGAGCGAACCGAGTCCCCCTGCCCCTCGCTTTTTCGCGCGGCGCTAAACGAGCGGTGGAAAGCGCTGCCGGCCAGCGTTCGGCGCCTGCATAGCGTACAGGACATGGAGAGCTTCTCCGGCCGCGCGGAGGTCGTGCGCGGCAGCGGCCTGCTGGCGCGTTTGGCCGCCTTCTTCTTTCGCTTTCCCCGCGCTGGCTCAAATGTCGCGATCACCGTCACCAAGCTGCGCAGCGACAAAGGCGAAACTTGGGAGCGTGACTTCGCCGGACGCCGCTTTCGCTCCTATCTCTCCGCGTCGCGCCCCTATCACTACAAAGAGCGCTTTTGGGCTTTCGACTACGAGCAGGAGCTTCCGGTCGAGCAGGCGACGCTTCACCTACCGGTCCGACGTGGCTGGTTCCTGGGGCTACCGATCCCGCGCGCCCTCTTGCCGCGCAGCGAGAGCCGGGAGTTCGAGATCGACGGCCGCTTCCACTTCGACGTGGGCTTGATCGCCCCGCTTGGCGGCGGACTGATCGTGCGCTACCGCGGCTGGCTGATCCCTGATGCCGCAGAGCCCGGCGATCCGGCTTGAAGATCTCCGCCGACGCGTCACATCATCGTCACTTCCGCGCGCTATCTCGTTTCGGCGCGGCCGGCCTCGTGTAGGCTTCGGCAACCTTTGGAGGATGCATGCGCTTTCTAGCCGTTCACCCTGGGCCACTCATGTACACGAAGATCTTCCTTCGCCTTGAACCCTTAGGGCTGGAGATCGTCGCCGAAGCAGCGCGCCAAGCCGGCCACGAGGCGCGCCTGATCGACCTGCAGGTCGACGACCACGCCTTCTACTTTCAGACCATCCGCGACTGGCAGCCGGACGTGGTGGCCTTCTCTTGCAACTATCTGGCCAACCTGCCGGAGATCGTCGATCTGGCCAAGGCAACGGCCAAGCTCGCACCCGACACCTTCGTGATGGTGGGCGGCCACAGCGCCTCTTTCATCGCCAACGAGTTCCTGGAGCATGGCGAAGGCGCGATCGACTGCGTGCTTCGCGGCGAAGGCGAAGCGGTGCTCCCGGAATTGCTGGAGGCCGTGAAGCACGACCGCGCGGCCGTCTGCCAGATCCCCGGCGCGGTCACCCTGGAGGGCAGCGGCCCCGCACCGCGCTTCGTTCAAAGCCTGGACGACCTGCGCCCGGCGCGCGATCTGGTGCGCAAGCGCAACAAGTACTTCATCGGCTTGCTGGACCCGGCAGCTTCGATCGAGTTCTCTCGCGGCTGCCCTTGGGACTGCAACTTCTGCAGCGCCTGGACCTTCTATGGCCGCAGCTATCGCCAGGTGTCGCCGGAGGTCGCCGTCGAGGAACTGAAGCGAGTTAAGGAACCCGGCATCTTCATCGTCGACGACGTCGCCTTCATCCAGTCAAACCATGGCCTAGCGATCGGCGAGGCCATCGCCAAGGCCGGGATCAAGAAGGAGTACTACCTGGAGACCCGCGGCGACGTGCTGCTGCGCAACAAGGAGGTCTTCAAGTTCTGGCGCGAATTGGGCGTGCAGTACCTCTTCCTGGGCCTGGAAGCGATCGACGAAGAGGGCCTCAAGAAGTACCGCAAGCGGGTCAAGCTCGATCAGAACTTCGAGGCCTTGGACTATGCCCGCTCACTCGGCATGACGGTGGCGATCAACATCATCGCCGATCCCGATTGGGACGAAGAGCGCTTCCGGGTGCTCCGCGAGTGGATCATGGAGGTGCCAGAGGTGGTGAACGTCTCGGTCGCCACGCCCTATCCCGGCACCGAGCTCTGGCATACCGATGGCCGGCGGCTCACCACCCGCGACTATCGCCTCTTCGACATCCAGCACGCGGTGCTGCCGACCAAATTGCCGCTCGACCGCTTCTACGCCGAGCTGGTGAAGACCCAGCAGGTGATGAACAAGAAGCACCTGCGCTGGCAGGCGGTGAAGGACTATATGCCGATCCTCGCCAACCGCCTGGCGCGCGGCCAAACCAACTTCTTCGGCATGCTGTGGAAGTTCAACAAGGTCTACGACAAGGACCTGCTGCTGGCCGACCACGCCAAGGCCGTCGACTATCAGATCCCGCTGCAGCCGGAGGCACAGGGCAAGATCGATCCCAAGTCGCTCTATGTCCACGCCGCGCGCGGCCGCCGCAGCCGACAGATCGACGACGCCACCGAGAAGTTCGTCGACGGCTCGCGCATGGGCGCCACCGTCTAGGGGGGCGTGACCAAAGCGCAGCGACGCACTCGACCAGGGCCTGTCCCTGCCCTCCACGACACCTTTGTCGATCGAGAACGTCGTCCTCCCCCCTACTGCATGGGCAGTCTCATCGCCAGAAAGACGGAGACATACTGGCAGACCACCGCTGCCAGGACGAAGGCATGCCAGATCGCATTGTGGTAGCGCAGCCGACTTGCCAGGTGAAATCCGACACCAGCGGTATAGAGGGCGCCACCGACCAGCAGCAGAACCAGCGCCGCCGTGCTCACCGCCTGGATGAGCGGTACGATTATGAAGAGAACGCTCCAACCCATTGCCAAGCAAAGAATTAATGATGCGCGGTCCGCCGCCCGGGGATAGCGGAGCGAGAGGAAGAGGCCGACTGCCGCAAGGGTCCAGATCAGCGAGAAGACGACGATTCCCAGCGCCCCGCCGATGCTCACCAGGGTAAAGGGGCTGTAGCTGCCGGCGATCAGCACGAAGATGCCGGAATGATCCAGGCGCCTCAGGACCTCCTTTGCCCCGGGCGAATGGACGATGTTGTAGGCCGCCGACATCAGCAGCATCCACAAGAGGCCGATGCAGTAGAGCAACGTCGCGATCAGCTTCACCGCACCGCTCCAGGGATCGGTGAAGACCAGCAACAGCGGTACCGCCGTCAGGACCCAAGCGACGCCCAGCGCATGGACCACTTGGTCCATCCGCCGCTCGCTCAAGCTATAGTTCGGAAAAAGGCTCTCGTACGACACGCTGTGTCCTCATAGTCGGTGCGGCAGACAGCCGGACCACTCGGCAGAGTTATCATTGTCACTGATTCGGGCGATGGCAAGGTCGGGGCATGTGACGGCTGCGTTACTCGCGCTTGCGACGCAGCCCGCGTAGCGCCGAGAGCACACCGTGAAGGGTTCGGATCTCTTGCTCGGTCGGCTTGGTACGAGCGAAGAAAGCCTGCAGATTGCGGACCATATGCGGCTTTTGCTGAGGCGTGCGGAAAAATCCTTCTTCCTCAAGCGCTTGTTCCAATCTCGTCATGAAGTCAGTGAGCTGGCTGAGCGGCGCCACTTCCGAGCCACCCTGGTGCAGGCGGAGCGACGGACCGGCTTCGGCCGCCTGCCACCACTCGTAACCCAAGAGCAAGACAGCCTGAGCGAGGTTCAAAGAAGCATGCGCAGGATTGAGCGGCACCGTCACCAGGACGTCGGAGAGCGCCAGCTCGTCACTGGTGAGCCCGGTGCGCTCCGGCCCGAAGAGCAGCCCGATGCGCTCGCCCTCAGCCGTGGCCTGGCGGATCTTGGTTGCGGCCTGGCGCGGGGTCGCTATCCACTTCACCAGATCGCGATCGCGGGCGGTGGTGGCATAGAGGCCGGTGAGGTCGCCCACCGCCGCGTCGAGCGCGTCGAAAAGCTTGGCGTCCTCCAGCAAGGCCTCGGCTCCGGAGGCGACCGGCCAGGCGGCGGGATTGGGCCAGCCGTCGCGCGGCGCCACCAGCCGCAGTTCCTTGAGGCCGGTGTTCATCATGGCCCGCGCGACTGCGCCGATGTTCTCGCCCAGCTGTGGGCGCACCAGGATGACGACGGGTGCGCCGACCTCACCCCGCATCGTGGAAGAGCTTCCAGGCGATCGCGTCGGAAAGCGCGATGAAGGAAGCGTCGATGATGTTGGGCGAGACGCCGACCGTCACCCAGTGACGCCCCTGCCCGTCCGCGCTCTCGATCATCACGCGCGTCACCGCCTCGGTCCCGGCCTCCGGCGTCAGGATGCGCACCTTGTAGTCGGTGAGCCGCATGTCGCTCAGCTGCGCATAGTGCGGCACCAGCGCCTTGCGCAAGGCCAGATCCAGGGCGTTGACCGGGCCGTTGCCCGTCGCCACCGTCATCAGCGGACTGCCTTCCACCTCCAAGGTCACCGTGGCTTCCGATTCGGTCACCAGCACCCCGCGGGCATTGAAGCGGCGGTCGTCCATGACGCGAAAGCGCTCGAGCGAAAAATAGTCCGGCACTTCGCCCAAGAGCCGCCGTGCCAGGAGCTCGAAGGAGGCCGGCGCGCCGTCATAGGCATAGCCGGCGTATTCCTTGGCCTTGACCTCCTCGACCAGGCGGCCGGCGAGCTTGGCCTCGCCCAAGGCGTCTGGATCGATGCCGAGCTCCGCCAGGCGTGCCAGGATGTTGGACCGCCCGGCCTGATCGGACACCACGATATGGCGGACATTCCCCACCAGCCCGGGATCGATGTGCTCGTAGCTGCGCGGATCCTTGGCCACCGCCGAGACGTGGAGGCCGCCCTTGTGCGCGAAGGCGCTGGCACCGACGTAGGGCTGGCTGCTTGCAGGGTTGCGGTTCAATCGCTCATCCAAGAGATGGGAAACGCCGGTCAAGTGCTTCAGGCCTTGCGCATCGACGCCTGTGGAATAGTCGGTCTTCAGCGCCAAGGAAGGGATCAGCGAGACGAGATTGGCGTTGCCGCAGCGTTCGCCCAAGCCGTTGATGGTCCCCTGTACCATGCGCGCGCCGGCATCGACCGCCGCCAGGGAACTGGCGACCGCGTTTTCGGTGTCGTTGTGGCAATGGATGCCAATCCGAGCCTCCGGCAGCGCCGCGCGCACGGCGGCCACGATAGCGGAGACCTCCGCCGGCAAGGTTCCGCCATTGGTATCGCAGAGCGTGACCCACGAGGCACCGGCTTCCACCGCGGCCTTGAGGCAGGCCAACGCGTAGTCGGGGTTGGCCTTGTAGCCGTCGAAGAAGTGCTCGGCGTCGAACTGCGCCTCCTCCTTGCGCCGCGCCGCCAGCGCGAGCGAGTCGCCGATCATCGCCAGATTCTCGTCCAGCGAGGTCTGCAGGGCCAGATCGACATGGAAATCCCAGGTCTTGCCGACCAGGCAGGCGATCGGCACGGCCGGCCGCAGCACCGAGCTCAAGCCCGGGTCGTTTTCCGCACTGCGGCCCGGCCGCCTGGTCATGCCGAAGGCGACCAGACGGCCGCGCTTGGTCTCCGGCAGGTCATCGAAGAAGGCATCGTCGGTCGGATTGGCGCCGGGCCAGCCGCCCTCGATGTAATCCACCCCCAAGTCGTCCAGCGCGATGGCGATGGCGCGCTTGTCGGCCGCGGAGAAATCCACCCCTTGGCTCTGCGCCCCGTCGCGCAAGGTGGAATCGAAGAGGTAGACGCGCTTGTCCTGGTTCATGATCGTGCCCGCCGCCAGGTTGTGCCCTGCGGTCCGTCCTCCAGTTCAATTCCGCGCGCCTTCAACTCGTCCCGGATCGCATCGGCACGGGCGAAGTCTTTGTTTTTGCGCGCCTCTTGCCGCTCGGCGATGAGCGCCTCTATCTCTGCTGCCTCGTCGCTTTCGCTGCCTTGAAACCAGGTCTCCGGCGGCGCCTCCAGCAAGCCCAGGAGCTTGGCGCCGGCGGCCAATGCGCCGGCGGCCTGCGCTTCGCCCTGATTTGCGCGATGGGCAAGCGCGTGCAGCACCGCCAGCGCTTTGGGCGTGTTGAGGTCGTCGTCCAGCGCCGCCACCAGCTCATCGGGCGGCCCATTGGCAGCGACCTCGCGGCCTCTGAGCGCACCGTAGAGGCGGTCGAGCTGGGTCTTGGCCTCGCCCAGCTTGTCCCGGGTGATGTCGAGGGGCTGGCGATAGTGGCCGGACAGCAGCGCCAAGCGGATCGCCTCTCCGGGATGGCCTTCTTCCAAGAGTTCTCGCACCGTCAAGAAGTTACCCAGAGACTTCGACATCTTCTCGCCGTCCACCACGACGTAGCCGTTGTGCATCCAGTAGCGCGCCATGGCGTCCGAGCCATGCACGCAGCGGCTTTGCGCAATCTCGTTCTCGTGATGCGGAAAGATCAGGTCCAGGCCGCCGGCATGGATGTCGAAGACCTCGCCGAAGTGCTTCCAGGACATGGCCGAGCACTCGATGTGCCAGCCCGGCCGGCCACGGCCCCAGGGGCTGTCCCAGCCAGGCTGAGCCTCGTTGGACGGCTTCCAGAGCACGAAGTCCATGGGATCGCGCTTATAGGGCGCCACGTCGACGCGCGCGCCGGCCAAGAGCTCGTCGCGATTGTGCCCGGAGAGCTGGCCATAGTCCGGGAAACTGGCCACGGCGAAGAGCACATGGCCCTCGGCGGCATAGGCATGCCCCTTCTCGATCAGCCGTTCGATCAAGGTGATCATCTCGGCGATCGTGCCGGTCGCTCGCGGCTCGATCGAAGGCGGCAGGGCGCCAAGCGCGGCCATGTCCTGATGGAAGGCCTCGGTGGTGCGCTTGGTCACGGCATCGATGGGCTCGCCGCTTGCATCGGCCGCCGCTATGATCTTGTCGTCGACGTCGGTGATGTTGCGGGCATAGATCACCTGGCCCGCGCCATAGTGATGGCGCAGCAGGCGGAAGAGCACATCGAAGGCCACCACAGGCCGCGCGTTGCCGATGTGGGCGAAGTCGTAGACGGTGGGTCCGCAGACATACATGCGCACCCGTGCTGGATCGAGCGGCTCGAAGCGCTCCCTCCGTCGCGTGAGCGTATTGTAGACCTGCAGTGTCACCGTACTTCTCCTCTTAGGCGGGCCACCACCCGCTCGCGGGGCAGGAGAGGTAGCAAGGCCGCCATCTCCGGTCCAGAGCGCCTTGCCGTCAGCGCCAAACGCAATGGCAGAAAGAGGCGCTTGCCCTTGCGGCCGCTGGCCTCGGCCAAGGCCTTGGTCCACTTGGACCAGGTGCCTTGGTCCCAAGGCTTGGGCGGTAGCAGGCGCGCGGCCTCGGCGAGGAAATCCTCCTCCTCGACCATCGGCTCGAGCGGGCCGTCGCGCACCGCGAGCCAGTGTTCGGCATCCGCAAAAACACTCGAGATTGCCCTGCACGACCTGCCAGAGCGCCTCGTCCAAGCCAGGCAGACGATCGGCGACGGCCGCGAAGGGCAGCTGGTGCAAAAGCTTGGCGTTGAGCCGCTGCAGTTCCTCCGGGTCGAAGCGTGCAGGCGCACGGCCGAAGGCGGAAATCTCGAACGACGCCACCAAGGCCTCCAGATCGGCGAGCGGCTCCAGCGGCTGACCGGTGCCGAGATTGGCCAGCAGCGCGTTGAGGGTCATCGCCTCGATGCCGGATTCGCGCAAGGCCTCCAGGCTGAGGCTGCCCAAGCGCTTGGAGAGGCCTTTGCAAGCAGCATCGACCAGCAAGGGGAGATGAGCAAATGTGGGCACGGTCCCACCAAGGGCCTCGATCAGCGCGATTTGGGCGGCCGTATTGGCAACGTGATCCTCGCCTCGGATTATATGAGTGACCGCCATCTCCACGTCGTCGACCACCGAGGCCAGCGTATAGAGCGTCCGACCGTCCTCGCGCAAAAGCACCGGATCGGAGAGGGAGTCGGAGGGAAAGGACTGGGCGCCGCGCACCAAGTCCTGCCATTCGATGACCCGGTCGGGCAGCTTCAGGCGCCAGTGGGGGCGCCGGCCGTCACGCTCCAAGGCCTCGCGTTCGGCAGCGCCCAGATGGAGTGCGGCGCGGTCGTAGCGTGGCGGCCGACCGGCCGCCCGCTGTGCCGCCCGCTTGGCCGCCAGCTCCTCGGAGGTCTCGTAGCAGGGGTAGAGCGCGCCACTAGACTTCAAGCGTTCGACGGCCGCCGCATAACGCGCCTCGCGCTCGCTCTGTCTGGCCTTGAGGTCCCAGGAGAGGCCGAGCCATGCAAGATCGGCCTCGATGGCCAGGGCATAGGCCTCTTGCGAGCGTTCTTGATCGGTGTCGTCCAGGCGCAGCAGCAGGCGACCGCCTGTGGCCTTGGCGAAGAGCCAGTTGACAAGCGCGATGCGGGCGTTGCCGACATGCAGGCGCCCCGTCGGGCTGGGAGCAAAGCGTACCAGGGTCATGATTGTGTCTCGGACTTGCCTTTAAGGAACGGAGCTCTGGGCTCCGTCATCCGGCAGGGGCGCGGAACCCGTTGGTAATGGGGTAGCGGCGGTCGCGCGACAGCGACCGCCTGGTAATCTTGGTGCCTGGACAGCTTTGTCGGCGCTTGTATTCGGCCCGGTCCAGCAGGCCCCAGACACGAAGCACCGTCTCCCGCGCGTAGCCCTCGCCGATCAGGCTGTCGAGCGAAGCCTCGCGCTCTATCAGGCCGGTCAGGATGGCATCGAGCGTATCGTAGTCGGGCAGGCTGTCCTGGTCAGTCTGGTCCGGCTTCAGCTCGGCGCTGGGGGCCTTGGTCAGAATGCGCTCGGGGATGACGCGGCCGGCCGGCCCCAGAGCGCCGGCCGGGCGAGCCTGGTTGCGCCAGCGCGAGATCTGATAGACCTGGGTCTTGTAGACGTCCTTCAGGGCGTTGAAGCCGCCGCACATGTCGCCGTAGAGCGTGGCATAACCGACACTCATCTCCGACTTGTTGCCGGTCGACAACACCATCGGCCCCAGCTTGTTGGAGATCGCCATCAAGGTGAGGCCACGTGCACGGGACTGCAGGTTCTCTTCAGCGATGCCTGCCGGCATGCCGTTGAAGAGCGGCGCCAGCATGCCCTCGAAGGCCTCCATCGCCGCCTCGATGCGCACCTCGTCCAATTGGATGCCCAAGAGGCGAGCGCATTCCTCGGCGTCCTCCAGGCTCTCCCCACTGGTGTAGGGCGAGGGCATCATCACCGCGCGCACCCGCTCCGCGCCCAAGGCGTCGACGGCGATCGCAGCCGAGAGTGCCGAATCGATGCCGCCGGAAAGACCCAGCACGACGCCGGGAAAGCCGTTCTTGTTCACATAATCGCGCAAGCCCAGGGTCAGCGCGCAATAGATGCTCTCGCTGCCCTCCGGCAGGGCTGACTGCTCCTCGCCCAAGACGCGGCAGCCATCGGCGCGTCGTTCCAAGGTGACGAAGCCCACCTTGGCCTCGAAGGCCGGCATCTGCAGTGCCAGCGAGAAGTCGGCATTGAGCGCGAAGGAGGCGCCGTCGAACAGCAGCTCGTCCTGACCGCCGACCTGATTGAGGTAGACCATCGGCAATTCGGTCTCGCCGATCCGCGCCGACAGGATCTGCAGCCTCTCGTCGATCTTGCCAAAATCGAAGGGGCTGCCGTTCGGCACCAGCAGAGCCTCGGCACCGGTCTCCACCAAGGTCTCGGCCACGTCGGGAAACCAAACGTCCTCGCAAATCGGCACGCCCAGCCTGAACCCGCGCATCATGATGGGTCCCGGCATCTCTCCCGGCCGGAAGACACGCACCTCGTCGAAGACGCCGTAGTTGGGCAGCTCCACCTTGTCGCGGCGGGTGACGATACGGCCCTCGTCCAGGTAGAGGACGGCGTTGGTCACGGCGCCGCGCAGGCTCTCCGGCGAGGTCTTGCTCCAGTCCTTGGGGCTCTCGTACCAGGGCGTGCCCAGCAGCACCGCCGGCCCGCCGTCCGCAGTCTCTGCCGCCAAGCTCTCCGCGGCCGAGCCCAGTCGCGCCAAGAAGTCCGGCTTGAGCACCAGATCCTCCGGTGGATAGCCGGAGAGCGCCAGCTCGCTGGTCAGCAGAACATCGGCGCCCCCGGCCGCCGCCTCGGCACGCGCCTGGCGGATAAGCTCGAGGTTGCCGGCAACGTCGCCCACGGTCGGGTTCAGCTGCGCCAAAGCGAGGACAAGGCGGTCGCGCGGTTCCATATCTTCTGTTTACGCTGCAGCGCACAAGGCGGCAAGGGAGGGATGCGGTCGCAGGACCTTGCAAGGACCGGCACGAAGGGCGATTTTGGAGAGCAATGAATTACCCCCTGACCAGCAGCGACCCGCGCTTCCTGCCACTGATGACGGAGCTTACCAGCCTGGGTGAGACTGCGCCCGACGTCTCTGCCTTGGTCGAGGGCTATAATCAGAAGCTGGTGTCGCTGGGTCTGCCCGTGGACCGGACATCCTTGCATCTGAGCACGCTCCATTCCGAGCGCATCGGCACCGGCCGGGTCTGGCGGCCGGGGAAAGAGGTCGAGGAGACCCACTACGGCTTCGGCACCCGTCAGGATGCGCTTTTTCTCTCTAGCCCAGTCAAGGTCGTCGAGGAGTCGGAAAAGCCGCTAGAAATCTGGCCCCAGCGCGATGATGCCTCGGACTTCAGCATCACCCAGGATTTGCGTGACGAAGGCGTCAGCCACTATCTGGCCTATCCGCTGTTTCTGTCCGACGGCAAGATCAACACGGCCACCTTCGCCACCAAGGCACCCGAAGGCTTCGATGCCAGAGACCAGGCGCTGATCGAGGCGCTGTTGCCGCTCTATACCCGGGTCCTGGAGATCAAGAGCCTGCGGCGCACGATCGAGGAGATCCTCAAGATCTACGTCGGCCGCGAACCGGGTGCCCAGATCCTGAGCGGCAACACCAAGCGCGGCCAGGTGGCGCGCCTGTCGGCCGCCATGCTGATGGCCGACCTGCGCAACTTCACAGGGCTTTCCAATCGCCTGTCGGAGCGCAAGCTGGTCAAGATCTTGAACAAGTTCTTCGACTGCTTCGTGCCGCCCATCGTCGACGAGGGCGGCGAGGTCTTGAAGTTCATCGGCGATGCCGTGCTGGCGATCTTCCCGCAGCCGGACGGCATGGCGCCGGTCTCGAGCCCGCGCGAGCGCTCGCTCAACGCCGCCCGCCAAGGCCTCGCCAACCTGCGGGACCTCAACCGAACCTTGACGGAGGACCCGGCGATCCTGGAGGCCGGCGTGGCCCTGCACCTTGGCCGGGTCGCCTACGGCAACGTCGGCTCGGTCGAGCGCCTGGACTTCACCGCCATCGGCCCGGACGTCAACTTGGTCGCCCGCCTGGCCTCGCTCTGCAGCGAGCTGGAGGAGCCGCTGCTGCTGTCCGAGCGTTTTGCTAAAGGCATGAACCTGCCGATGCGCGACCTCGGCCCGCACCGGCTCAAGGGTTTTGTCCAGCGCCAGCGGGTGTTCGCGCTTGAGGATCCTCTGGGCACAAAGCTGGCGGAGGCATAGCAAGGCTCTGCCAAATCCGCCCCTTTGCTAGCTCTTCGGCCTAGACATCCAGAACCAAGACCCAATCAGGGCGGCTAAGAAGAACGCCATCAAGTAGACATGCGCCATCAAACCCAATCCGAAGCCTTCGAGCGCTGCGCGGACGTCGCCCTGATCGAGATCAAGGATGTGGGTAGGAAGGACAATAATAGGTGACCAATAGTTAAAATCATCCATGTCAACCTGAACCAAAAAGAACAAAATCAGGCAGGCATGGGCGAGATACAAGCCTGAGTCTCGTCCATTTCTATTTCTAAAACGTTGATAGCTGATGATGTGAAAGGTCAGGACCAAGACATCGACAAGGATCAAGCCGCTCACGGTCAAATAGCCGAGAGAAAAGGGCTTGAGGAGGATGCACAGGAAAACGACAGCTAGGCAGGCAGGCCAACCGCTCGGGCTGAAGAGCCCCTTGCGCGAGGGGCTCTCTTGCGACGTTGCGTTTCCTGTAGCCTCCACTGGCCCCATGCGAGCGGAGGGTGCTTAGCCCCCCGCCACGGCAACGGCCGGACGGCTCTCGCCGTTTCTCGCCTTGTTCAGGTTCTCGGCGATCAAGAAGGCCAGTTCCAGCGCCTGGCTGGCGTTCAGCCGCGGATCGCAGTGGGTGTGGTAGCGGTCGGCCAGGGCCTCGTCGCTGATCGCCTGGGCGCCGCCGGTGCACTCGGTGACGTCCTTGCCGGTCATCTCCACATGCACGCCGCCGGGATGGGCGCCCTCGGCCC
>CAXXGD010000028.1:0-43080 GCA_963669385.2 Rhodospirillales bacterium | reverse complement strand
GGCACCGTCGCCGCCGAAGAAGGAGTAGTCATCCCCACCACCGCCGAAGAGCCTGTCGGCACCGTTGCCGCCGAAGAAGGAGCGGTCAGCCCCACTATCGCCGAAGAGGCTGTCCGCGCCGCTGCCAACCGTGAAAGCCGAACTCATCCCCATCACCGCCGAAGAGGGCGTCGGACCCGGAGCCGCCGTAGAACAGGCCGTCTACCCCAGAGCCGCCGGAGAGGCTGTCGTCACTCTCTTCGCCGAAGAACTCTCCGTCATCTCCATCATCGCCGAAGAGCCTGTCGGATCCAGACCCACCGTAGAAGAGCCCATCACCCACGTCGCCACCGTAGAGGCTGTCAGAGCCAGATCCGCCAAAGAAGAGTCCGTCACCCACGTCACCGCCGAAGAGGCTGTCGGACCCATCTCCACCGTAGAAGAACTGGTCACCACTGTCACCGCCGTAGAGCTTGTCCTCTCCGTCTTCGCCCTGGAAAGTGTGGTCCTGCCCAGCGCCGCCGAAGAGGCTGTCTGCGCCGCTGCCACCGTGAATGACGAAGTCATCCCCGTCACCGCCGAAGAGGACGTCGGATCCGGAGCCGCCGTAGAACAGGCCGTCCAACCCAGAGCCGCCGGAGAGGCTGTCGTCACCCGCTTCGCCGAAGAACTCTCCGTCATCTCCATCATCGCCGAAGAGCTTGTCGGACCCAGAGCCACCGTAGAAGAGCCCGTCGCCCACGTCGCCGCCGTAGAGGCTGTCAGAGCCAGCCCCTCCAAAGAAGAGTCCGTCACCCACGTCACCGCCGAAAAGGCTGTCGGACCCGTTTCCACCGTAAAAGAACTGGTCACCACTGTCACCGCCGTAGAGCCTGTCCTCACCGTCTTCGCCGTGGAAAGTGTGGTCCCTCCCAGCGCCGCCGAAGAGGCTGTCCGCGCCGCTGCCACCGTGAATGACGAAGTCATCCCCGTCACCGCCGAAGAGGACGTCGGATCCGGAGCCGCCGTAGAACAGGCCGTCCAAGCCAGAGCCGCCGGAGAGGCTGTCGTCACCCTCTTCGCCGTGGAGTTCTCCATCATCTCCATCATCGCCGAAGAGCCTGTCGGATCCAGAACCACCGTATAAGAGCCCGTCACCTACGTCGCCGCCGTAGAGACTGTCAGTGCCAGATCCTCCAAAGAAGAGTCCGTCACCCACGTCACCGCCGAAGAGGCTGTCGGACCCATCTCCGCCGTAAAAAAACTGGTCACCACTGTCACCGCCGTAGAGCCTGTCCTTTCCGGTTCCGCCGTGGAAAGTGCGGTCCCTCCCGGCGCCGCCGAAGAGGCTGTCGGACCCGGAGCCGCCGTAGAAGAAGGAGTCATCTCCATCGCCGGAGAAGAGAGTGTCGTTGTCATCGCCGCCGAAGAAGAGACTGTCATCGCCGGAGCCGCCATAGAGCTTGTCCGAACCCGTACGACCAAACAGCTGCCGGTCGTCGCCGGTCTCTCCCGACAGCGTGTCGATCCCGCCGCCGCCATAGAAATTTGCATCGGCCCCGCTGCCGCCAAAAATCTTGTCCTTCTTGCCACCGCCATAAAGGAAATAGTCTTGACCGCTATCGCCGGAGATCAGGTCGTTCCCGGCACCGCCATAGAGGTAAGTGTCGTTGCCGTCCCCGCCTGACAGGCTGTCGGCGCCAATGTCTCCGAAGAAGAACTGGTCAGTGCCAAGATCGCCGTAGAGCCGGTCGGATGCCTGCTGGCCGTCGACCGAGAAGTCGTTGCCCTCACCACCGAAGATGGTATCGTTGCCCCGCTCTCCAAAAAGATACCGATCGACGCCCTCGCCGCCGTAGATCACATCGGCATTGGCGCCGCCGTCCAGGTGGGTATCGTGCCCCGTCCCGCCGTAGAGTCTGTCGAGACCTGCATCGCCGTAGAGCAGACTGTCGTCGCCGCTGTCTCCCGAGATCCTGTCGTCGCCCACCCCGCCAAAGAAAGAGGCATCCGCGCCCTCTCCGCCCGCCAGCACATCGGCCCGGGAGCCGCCGTCCAGCTTCTGGTCGTCACCGTCGCCTCCGAAGAGGCTGTCTTTGCCAGTGCCTCCGGAAAGCGTGGCGTCGCTCCCGCTGCCCCCGAAGAGCAGGTCGTCGCTCTCGGCTCCGAAGAGGGAATCTGCGCTGCTGACCCCATAGAGCCTGTCGGCCGCCCCATAGCCCAGGACGGTATCGGCATCCTCCGTACCGCTGAGCGTGTCGGGTCCTTCCGTACCCGGAACAAACGCCATGGCGCCATGCCCCCGAAATCCGCTGTCGCAACAGGCTGAAGGCTAGACCCTGTGCCTCTTGCCGGCAAAGGGATTCCTGGCCGCGTTGGCGAATTGATGGTAGTCTCAATGCAGTCTCCGGAGCGGGACCGTGCGGCGGGCGACGGTTTTTGCAGCAGGGCGGCACGGTTGGAGACAATGGCGGAGAAGGGGTTGGTTGAGCGCGGCTGGGGCTAGCCGTAGATGGTCACCTCGATCGAGACGAGGCCGGCACCACCGCCGAGAATCGTGGCGCCCTGGCTTAGCATGAGGGCGTCCGTGCCCGAGCCTCCGTCATAGGAGTAACCCACGAAGTCACCCTGGCTCGCCACCAGGAAGACATCGTCGCCGCTGTCGCCGCTGAGGCTGTCGGCACCGGCGCCGCCGGAGAGCGTGTCCGTGCCCTCGTCGCAGAAGAGGCTGGTGCCTTCATCGGCGCCACCATAGATCCGATCCAGCCCGCTGCCGCCAAAGATCCGGTCGCTGCCGCTATCACCGTTCAGGAGGGCATCGCTGCCGCCGAACATAGAGTCGTTGCCGCCCCCCGAAGAGGGCGTCTTGCCCGCTCTCCCCCTCGAGCGCCGCATCGGCACCGCTGCCGCCGACCAGCGTGTCGTCGCCCAGAGCCTCCTAGACTAAAGGTTGTATTTCAACTCGCTAAAGTGACTCTATTTATGTCATGTTGACGATATTGCGATTGTCTCAAAGCAACTCCCGGGGTCGGAACCTGCGGTGAGCAAAGGCCCGGCGCTCGAGGAAGCGATGGCCGCGCTTCGGAGCTGTGGACAGGCTCTTCCACGCGGGCGGCGGCGATTGCCCCTGCGCCGAGCGACGCCGCAGGCCCCCGGGGACGCTACTTTCGGGCTTCAGACCTGGGGCCCCGGTCTCGGGTGCCGCCCGAAGCCGTCAGTGAGGCTTCCAGAGGGCTGGGGGGCGTGGCCAGGTCTTGACAAGCAGAGTGTCCCTCCTGCCAGTCCAAAAAGGCCCGCCAAAGTCAGTCGTCATCCTCGTCGGCGAAGCGGTAGCGCAGCTTGAAGTCGAACCTGTAGCGGAAGTGCGGGCTGAAACGGAAGTCATCCTGCGGTCCGAACAAGCCGTCGAGGCCGTCTTCGACCGGCAGCCACTGTGTGGTCTCGGTGGGCGGCGGCTCCGGAGGCTCTTCATTGCAGCATTTCTTGTTGAACTCGTAGTACTTCTCGAAGCGGAACTGGTCGGGCACCTTAACCCGAATGGTGGCGATCTCGTCGCCGGCGGCAAAGGCGTCGGGCGCCTTGCCGAGCCCTTCGTTCGCCGCGATCTTGATCTCCTTGATCGCATTGCGGATGCGAATGTAGATCGTCGCCTTGTAGCAGGGCTTGGACGTCAAGAGCGGCTTGTAGTCGTCGGATACATAGAAGATGTCCAGCGGACCGATATCCAGCTTGGCCAGGATGGCATCGATCGCCGTTTCGATCGTGGCCGCCTGCCCCTTGATCGGCGGCGTGAATGCCAAGAGGTCGGCCGCCTCTTGCCGCCGCAGAAAGCGGCTGATGTTTTCCGGCGGCACCGAGTCCGGCCGCTCGACGAAGCCGTGCGATTCGGGCGGCGGAAAGCAGTCGTAGATCGCGTGCAACAGCACGGTCTCCTTTTCCTTGGCTGTGTGATCGCCGGGATCGGCATCCGTTACGGTGAGCCTAAAGGGGCCGAATATCTTGTTGGTCATCTTGGCGTCCCTTCCTTCCTGGCGGGCGAACCGACCGGCGGTCCGGCCCCGGCAGTCGCAGGTACATAGGGCGACCGGGTTTGCCGCGCGCCGCTGCGAACTGCGGGCCGCAGCGCCTTGGCACCATCGCGGAGACTAGCGGAAAACCGGGCTCGGAGAAAGCGCGCTCACGTCCCTCAAAGGCTTGCGTCTGTCCAGCTATGCACATTCTGCCCCTCAAGCCTTCACCGGGCATGCGTGATGCGGCGGGATTGTGACGGAAATCATCAAATGATCACAACAAATCACTGAGCGATGACTTATCACCTACTTCGAACCTACCTACATGTTCGAAAGCGATTTCTGATATCGCCGAGAAGAGCAGGAAGGATAGAGCAATGGCCTCTTTGGCAAACGACTATGCAAACACCGCCACCGCCCACCGCTATCAGCCCAAGGTGCACCATGGCGCCTTCAAGCGCGCCATGGTGAAAGCCGGCAAGGCTTGGGCGCGCGCCCAGCAGCGCCAAGCCATGCGCAATCACCTGGCCGACGACCTCGACCGCATCGCCAAGGACACCGGCATCACCCGCCGCCAACTGCTGACCGAGGCAGGCAAGCCCTCCTGGCGGGCCTAGAGCGTTGATTGGAGGACGCCGTAGCAAGAGGTAACACTCGGGCGCCGTTTCGATGAGATCTGCCGATTGACGGCGATCTTGGCGGAGCGGCGCCGGGCATTCTTGCTGGGAGTCTGACGCCACCTTCTCGCGAAAGTCAGCACGTGCCCCCCCGGATCGGTCGCAAGGTCCGCTGGAACCGCCCTGGCCAAAGCTGACAGCTTCCGCCTATCGTAGCTCGAGGAATGCATAAACGCACCTTGGGCGAGGGGAGGAAGCCTATGGCCATTATCATCGGGGAAAACTACAGCCAAACGCTGACCGGCAGTGATGCCGTCGATACCATGATCGCGCGTTCCGGGAACGATTTGATCTTTGCCTACAGTGCAGACGACAGCCTTTTTGGCGGAAGTGGAAAGGATTCTGCTTTCGGCGGAGACGGCGACGACACCGTCTACGGCGGCAGTGCGGCCGATACGCTGCGGGGGCGCTCCGGTCTCGACCTGATCTATGGCGGTGGCGATATCGACACCCTGCGCGGCAACAGCGGAGCGGACCGGCTCTCAGGCGGTGCCTCCACCGACTTTCTGTTCGTTGATGCAGCCTAGCCGCTAGACCTCGCCAAAATCGCGAGCTGATCAGGATGAAGGGGTCGGCCGCCATCCCCGCACACAGCCGCCACGGCGTCGGGCCTTTCGTCACCTGGATCCTCGAGACATGCGATGACGGCCTCTGGCTGATCAGAACCTCGCGCCGTCACCGCAAAGGGCAGCCTGCCCTGGTGGCCACCACGGCGCGCAATCATCCCCATACGGCAGCGCTCGGCATCGGCCACGACTGGCGCCGAGTCCTCGCACATCGGCGCCTGTCCTGGTGGATTGCCATCCTCTTCATGATCGGCGCGGCGCACTTTGCCCTCGGGTCCGCGCCGGAGGTCTTCACCGCTTCGGCACTTGACACCTGGCTTCCGCCACGCACCACGGCGTGGGTCTTCTTCATAGGATCGCTTTTCTTCACCTCTGCTGCCTACCTGCAGTGGTTGGAGGCCATCAACCACGATCTCTTGACGGCCAGCCCTGCAGGCGGCCATCGGCGCTGGCGCTTCTTCGCCTGGCAGCCGCTCAGCCTGGGATTCGTGGCCACGGCCACACAGCTGATCGGCACGCTGCTGTTCAATGCCAACACCGGCGACGCCCTGCTCGCCGATCTCGACTGGCGCCACCAAGACATGCTGGTGTGGTCGCCCAACATCCTGGGCTCGCTCTGCTTCCTCATCGCCAGCCAGGCCGCGCTGATGGAGGTCTCGCACGCCTATTGGTCCTGGCGGCCGAAGGACCTTTCCTGGTGGATCGCCATCATCAACCTCTCGGGCTCGCTCTTCTTCATGCTCTCCGCCGTGGCGAGCTTCGTCAGGCCCGGCAGCCTGCTCACCCAGCCTTGGCTCGCCAGTTTCGGCACCTTCGCCGGCGCGCTCTGCTTCTTCGTGGCTGCCTACCTGCTCATTCCCGAAATCTTCGAGAAAAGGAATGCACCGCCTGTCGGATCGGCGGCTTGATGCGGCGCTCCAACAGGGCCGGGCGGCCTGATATCATCACGCCGCCGACTGGAGGCTCTCTAAGGCAGCCTCGGCCCCTCGGGGATTACGTCGAAGGCGATGGATATGCGCCGGCCGCTGCCGTCGAAGGGTATCGTGCGGTGCCAGAAGAAGGAGGGGAAGAGCACGAGCAGGCCGGGGCGCGGGCGAAGCGAGGTTACCTCAAGCATGTCCGCAGCAGCAAACTCGGCGGCCGGCCGGCCGAACTCCAGCGCACCGGGCTCACCCTCGGCCGGCAGTTGCACGTAGTAGACCCCGCTGAGGCAACCGCTGGGATGGTGGTGCGGGTCCTGATGGCCGCCGGTCTCCAGGACGGTCGCCCAGGCGGTCAGGCGATAGCGCGGCGGCCGCTTAGGCGCATTGGGGTGGGAGGCGCGCTGCGGATCGGCGAAGTAGTCCTCGACCGCGCCCCTGATCAAGCCCTCCAGTGCGGCGATGGGGCCGCTGGTCGGCCCAAGCAACTGTCCCGTCTGACCGCCGCCGCGCGTGGTCTTGCCGGAGCGGTCCTTCATCAAGCTGGGATGGCCGGCCGCAGCGGCCGCCAGTGCTGCGTTGAAGCCCGCCAGATCGCCGCCGCCGGAGCCCGCGCCAAGCTGGCGCGTTACCAGCAGCGCATCATAGTCGAAGATCTCAGCCGCCTCTGCCTTGCGGCCCAGCGCGGCCAGGGCGGCGCCCTTGGCGGCCAGCGCGCGGGCATCGCCCGGCGCCAGGCGCAAGGCCGCGTCGTAATGCGGCAAGGCGGCTGCCGCGCCCTCTACCTGATGCGTCGCGACGGCGAGATTGGTGTAGAGCGAAGCCTCGTTCGGAATGAGCCCAATGGCTTGGCGAAAGCAGTCTACCGCCTTCTCCGGCGCCCCGCTTTGCAGCAAGAGGCCGCCTAGGTTCGAGCGGACCTGTCCGTCCTCAGGCGCCAGCGCCGCGGCGCGCCCCAGCGCGCCGATCGCGTCCGCTATGCGGCCTTGGCGCTGTCGCACGAAACCCAGACCGGCCTGGGCTTCGGCCAGCTGCGGTCCCCTCTCGGCAGCCTGCTCGAAGGCCTGGCCGGCTTCTTCGATGCGATCGGCCCGCAGCATCAAGATGCCGAGATTGAGCCAGGCCGGCGCGAAGGCGGGCTCAAGTGCCAGGCAGCGCCGATAGGTCTCGACCGCCGCGGCCTCGTCGCCGGCCATCGCCAGCGCCTGGGCCAGGTCGGCCTGGAACTGCACGACGGTCGGTTCGCGCGCCACCGCGGCTTCCAGCAGCGAGCGCCCTTGTGCCAGCCGCCCCTGCTGCACCGCCTGGATGCCGGAACGGTTGAGCGCCGCCGCGTCTTGCCGTCCACCCTCGTCTGTCATTCAGCTGCTCCTTGGTCCGGGGCCAGACCCGACGCCTCACGGGCGCGGACTGATAACCCTCCGTCACCTGCTCCCGTGATTGTCGAGGGACCACGCGGAGTCAACAGGCCTTCGGCGAACCGCACACAATCGGCGGCCAACGCAACAGTGAACCGCCCCGAGTTCATCGGAGAGCGATTCGTGTGAGTCACGCGGCCATGCCCTGCTGCAGCCCAGCGCACCGTTGCGTAACGCTAGCCAGTTCACCCTGACATACGCTGAAGCGATCGATGGTGAATCCGGGAGTTGCAGGTTGGCTCAAAATGCCGCTGAGTAGTCTGGGCCAACTCCCGGTTCTATGACAAAACCTGGTAGATTCGCTTGATGGGCTCTGAGAGGAGACCAGGGCATTGGGTCCTGGGGCAAGGGAGTCATGGTGTGGTCGCAAGGAAGCACTTGTTCATCGCCGTCATGCTCGCTGTCGGACTCTTCGGAGCGCAGAGTCCGCAAGCGCAGGAGCGGATCGAGCTTCCCTCTTTGGCCCCACTGCTTAAGACCGTCACCCCGGGCGTGGTCAATCTCGCGGTGGAGGCACTGGTACCGGTCGAGGAGAGCCCGCTCTTCGCCAATCCTCTGTTCCGGGAGTTTCTGGAGAATCCGCGGCTACGGCGGTACTTCAACCTTCCGGACCGTCCCCGGAATAGAGAGGTACGCAGCATCGGCTCCGGCGTGATCGTCGACGCCGAGCGGGGCTACCTGCTCACCAATCACCACCTCGTTGTCGATGCGTCCGACATCCTGGTCACCCTCCAGGACGGCCGACGCTTCCCGGCACGGCTGGTCGGCTCGGACGACGACACCGATCTGGCAGTCCTGCAAATCGCACCCGAGCGTCTGAGAGCGGTGGCTTGGGGGGATTCCAGCCAGCTTCAGGTGGGCGACTTCGTCGTCGCGATCGGAAACCCCTTCGGCCTGGGCCAAACGGTCACCCTGGGGATCGTCAGCGCCCTTGGCCGCTCTGGGCTGGGGATCGAGAGCTATGAAGACTTCATCCAGACCGACGCTTCGATCAATCCGGGTAACTCCGGTGGTGCGTTGGTCAATCTCCGAGGCGAGCTGATCGGCATCAACACGGCGCTCTTCGGGCCAAGCGGCGTCAGCATCGGCATCGGCTTCGCCATCCCGTCCAACATGGCGCGCCGCATCCTGGACCAGATCCTGACCTACGGCGCTGTTCAGCGGGGCGATATCGGCCTCGTGGCGGGCGATCTCGATGCCGGCCAAGCAGAGGCGATCGGCGGCGGCGCGGTCATCTTGAGCATCAGCCCTGGCGGTCCGGCAGAGAGGTCGGGGCTTGAGGCGGGCGATATCATCGTTGCCGTGAATGGCCTGACAATCCGCAACGCCAGTCACCTCAGGACGGTGCTCGGGCTCTATCGCGTCGGTGAAACGCTTCGTCTCAAGATCCTGCGGGGAGATGCGGAGCGTCAGCACCGGGTGACGATCGGGGGGCTAAAGGCTCCCAACTAATGCAGATGCCTGCTGCGCCTCATCAAGAAGGTGTTGTAGAGCAGCGCGACCAAGAGGCCGAACAGGAACCCGCTCGCAAAGGCCCAGACCGCGCCGGCGATGCTGCCGACGAAGGTGGGACCGTACCCCACGTAGACCGACGAGAGAATTGCAGCCAGAGGAACGCCCCAATCGAACAGGGCAGCGGCCGTACCGAGCAGGAAGACGAAGGCGCCGGTGACGATCCCCCAAGCAAGTCCGAAGCTGATGACGCCGAGCTTGGTGGGTTGAGGCCTTTCCAGAAGTGCTTCCTTTGCTCGATCCATCGCTAGCTTAGCCCTTCACTGTCACCGCACCGCTTTTGTGCACGTTCGCCTTGTTTACTGATACAGGTCAAGGCTGGCTAGCCTTGGCGGCCTTAGCCTACGCACTTGCTATGGCGGAACAGCGAAAGGGTGGCGCTTAGCTTGCTCACCAAGCCCCAGGCGGCTCCATCGGCAGTGGCACTGACGGAGCCTAGGCCATGCCACGACGAAGGCTGTCACAAGCCGTGAAGCGGATGTGGCGCAACGCCGAGGTCGCTCTGCGATGAAGGGCGAGGCAACCCTGAAGCGCAGCTTGTCGCTGCCGGTCATCACACTCTATGGACTCGGCACCACCGTGGGCGCCGGAATCTATGTGCTGATCGGCCAGGTCGCCGGGCGCGCGGGCCTCTTCGCACCGCTGTCCTTTCTGGCCGCCGCGGCGCTGGCCGGGCTCACTGCCTTCTCCTTCGCAGAGCTTTCCGCGCGCTATCCCAAAAGCGCCGGCGAGGCGCTCTACATCCGCGAGGGCTTGCGTTCCTCGTCCCTTTCCCTCGGCGCCGGGCTCGCCGTAGCATTGGCAGGGGTGGTGTCGGCTGCGGCTATCATGATCGGTGCGGCCGGCTATGCCGCGGAATTGCTGGGCTTGCCGAGGTTGCCGCTCATGGCCGCGCTCATCGTCGCGCTCGGTGGCGTCGCCGCCTGGGGAATCACCCAATCCGCGCTTCTCGCCAGTGCCGTTACCCTGTTGGAACTCGCCGGGCTTCTGCTCGTCGTCTGGACGGGTGTGGGGCCCCTCGTCGAATGGTCGCCCCAGCTTGTCGAGGGCAGCCTCATGCCGGACGGCTCGGCCCTCGTTGGTGTCTTCGCCGGCGCCATGCTCGCCTTCTATGCCTTTCTCGGGTTCGAGGACATGGTCAACGTCGCCGAAGAGGTAAAAGACGTTACCAAGATACTGCCACTGGCCATCGTTCTCACGCTCGTCATCACCACCGTAGTCTACCTTGCCGTAAGCCTGGTTGCGATCTCCGCGGTTCCGAGCGAGCAACTGGCAGCAAGCGAAGCGCCGTTGGTCACGATCTACCAGGCCAACGGCGGTCGTTGGCCGCAACTGCTGACGGCCATCGGTGCGCTTGCGACCATGAACGGCGCGCTGATCCAGATGATCATGTCGTCACGCATCCTCTACGGCCTCTCGAAACAGAAGGCCTTGCCGCCGCTGTTCGGCCGGATCAATCGGGCGACGCGAACGCCCCTTCTGGCCACCGGCATCGTCGTCGTCGTAATTCTGGCCTTGGCCTCCTTCTTTCCAATCGACCTCTTGGCAGAGGCGACCTCGGTGATGGCACTCGCCGTCTTCGCCCTGGTGAATCTGGCGCTGGTCGCGATCAAACGGCGTGCGGGGCCCAAGCCCGACGGCATCTCGGTACCGATCCTGGTCCCCCTCTGCGGGTTCCTAGCCTGCACGGGCTTTCTCTTGGTGGAAGTGATCCGTATAGCCGCGGCGCTGTTCTAGTGTCCGATCGCACAAATACCTGATTCGGGACGAAGTAGGTATTTGTGCGTGAATCGGCCACGCTATCAAACAACCTAGTACCAGCCTTTTGTGAAAGCTGATACTAGGGGGCTACTGTTGCGTTCGAAGGGGCGAGCTTTGCACGACGAGGATCGTGACCAGAGGCACCGCGACCACGATCACGGCGACAATGATCAGCAGCTGCCCCAGGTCGCTGTAGTCGGCAACCACCTCGATCGCCCCGGTCGTAGGATCGCGCACCTCTCGCGTCACGGAGAAGATCTGATTGAGGTACTTGGTCCCCAGGCTGCTGGCGGACAGCGCGAGATTGGTGAAGGAGGCCATGACGGCGAAGAAGGTGGCCTTGAGGTTGACGGGGGCGTTCTTGGCGATCCAGGCCAGCATCGGGATCATCGCGATCTGGGCCAGAGGGGATTCCATCGCCGTATCAATTATCGCGATGAAGCGCGCGTCGACCACGCCGCCGGTCCACTGTGCCGTCCAGTCCTGAATGCCGTAGTAGAGCCCGATGTTGGGCAGGGAGAGAAGGCCGGCGGCGACGGAGAGCAATGCCACGACCGTGGCGATCGACTTCTCGGCGATCAGCGGGCGCAACAAGACCATGCCGGCCAGCGCCAAGCCGGAAGCCACGAGGTAGAGGACCGAGAGGAAGCGCTGGTCGAAACCGAGCTCGTCGATCACGAACCAGGTGGCACCGGCGCCGGGCAGCGGCACGGCGCGAAAGAAAAAGATGATGACGGCGGTGCCGACCAAGGAGAGCCGCACCGAGGGATCCAGCTCCAGCACCAGGCGATACAAGAGAAAACTCACGATCGTCAGCGAGCCCACAAAGACGATCTCTTGCGCAAAGGGAACCTGGCTGAGACCCATGGCCAGGGTGAAGGCGACGAACAGGAGGCTGCCGCCGAAGATCCAGGGATTGGGCCTGGTCTTCTCGGTGGAAGGGTAGAGCTGTCGCTCGATCTCGGCCTCGCTCATGCCTCGCCCCTGGAGCGCCTTGGCCCTGTGGCGCAAGGTGACGGCTCCCAGGCTGACACCCGCGACCGAGATTGCCGGGATCGCCAGCGCCATCAGGTAGAGATCGGCATAGACGGCCCTCTTCTCCTCTTCGGTGAGAGCCTCTATGCCCGTGAAGAGGCCGATGTTGAGCGCGGCCACGGCAGCCAATCCGCTGATGATGGCGAAGCGGCCAAGGGTCTGCATGGTGGTGTGCATGGCCTTGGTCTCGCCGTCGGTGAAGGGCTGCCCGTGGCGATCGAAGCGCGGCACCGCCTCGACGGTCATCGCGTCGGCGACGACGTCCTGGACGACGTATCCTGTCGGCGCCAAGAGGGCACTGATCACGAACCAGGCCTCGGCATCCATGTAGGCAGTCATCCACTGGGTGTGCGCGATCAGCGCGTACATGATGGCGATGGAGAGTGCGATCAGCGCGGCGCCGAGATAGACCAGCAAGGCCTTCCAGCGCCAGATGAGGTCGACGAGGTGACCCAGCGGCATCTTCAGGATCCAAGGAATCCCCGCCCAGAAGCCGAGGCCCGCCAGGAAGGCGGCGGAAAGGCCGAGGTATTCCTTGACGAAAAAGGTGCTGACGATGGCGGTGAGGCCCGACACACCGGCCGCCAGATAGACCATGAGCGGCGGCAGATAGGACCAGCGCAGATGCCGGACCAGGTCGATGAGGGTCCGGTCGAACCAGCGCCAAAGAGCTTCTGCCTTCATACCCCTATTCGCCTAGAGCCTGTGTCGCATGCAAGTCCGGACCTCGTCGTCTCTGACGGCAGCCGTTCTCCACCCGTGGCACCGCCGGGTTCAGCGTCTCACAGCACGACCGCCCCGATCAAACGGCGGACACATCGCCGAGGGCTCGGCGCAGTCCTCCATCATGGCGCAAACCACCAGCTAGGGATGACCGGCGATGCGCCGAGCGGAGCGCCACGCCGTCCTTGCCGCAGCGTTGCCTTGCGGTAAGCAGTGTGCCGAGCCCTTGGTCAGGAGGAGCGCAAAGTGGAGATTCACTACATCTTTCTGGCCTTGGGGGGCCTCTTGCTCATCGGCATGGTGACCGACGAGCTGGGCCGGCGCACGCGGCTTCCCAGAGTAACGCTGATGATCCTCTTTGGGCTTCTGATCGGCCCTTCGGGGCTGGACCTGCTGCCGCAAAGCGTCCGTGAGTGGTATCACTTCTTGGCCACCGCGGCGCTCACCATGGTCGCTTTCCTGATCGGCGGCCGCTTGTCGCTGGAGACGCTGCGCAGCCATGGCAAGCTTATCCTGTCGGTCTCGGCGACGGCGGTAACTCTGACGGCGCTGATCGTGGGCGGGGGCCTGCTCCTGTTGGGAACGCCGCTTGTCTTGGCTCTGCTGCTGGCCGGGATCGCTACGGCGACGGCACCCGCCGCCACCCAAGACGTGGTCCGTCAAACCCGGGCAAAGGGCCCCTTCACCGACTCCCTGCTGGGCATCGTCGCCATTGACGACGCCTGGGGCCTGATCCTCTTCAGCCTGCTGCTGGTCGCGGCCAACGGCATCATGGGCGACGGCGCGGCGGACATCCTCCAACAAGGGCTGTGGGAGGTTGCCGGCGCTCTCGCCATCGGCACGGCCGTAGGCCTCCCCGCCGCCTTTCTGACCGGGCGCCTGCACCCTGGCGAACCGGTCCAGGCCGAGGCCTTGGGCGTGGTCTTCCTCTCTGCCGGCCTGGCGCTCTGGCTGCATGCCTCCTTCCTGCTGGCAGGCATGGTCGCCGGCGCCCTGGTGGTCAATCTCGCCAGCCACCACAGTCGGCCCTTCCACGAGATCGAGAACATCGAATGGCCCTTCATGGTGCTCTTCTTCGTGCTGGCCGGGGCATCGCTCGACATTGGGGCCCTCGAGGAGATCGGCCTCGTCGGCCTCGCCTATCTGGTCTTGCGCACGCTTGGCCGCATCCTCGGCGGCTGGACGGGTGCTCGTGTGGCCGCCGCCCCGCTGCTCTACAGGCGATGGATCGGGCTTGCGCTGGTGCCTCAAGCCGGCGTTGCCATGGGCATGGCGCTGATCGCGGCGGAAGACTTTCCGAATCTCGCCGGCTCCTTGCTGGCGATCACGATCGGCACGACGATCGTCTTCGAGATCTTCGGTCCCCTGTTGACGCAGGCGGCGCTCAAGAAGGTCGGCGAGACTGGGCAGCGCTCTGAGGCGGCGAACAGCGAGTAGTCGCGCCCAGTTCCGTTCCCCCGCTTTGCACGTGGAGAAAGGCCTCGCCCTCGTCTATGCGATCGCGGGCTTCTTCAAGTCCCGCGTCAAGTCCGCAAGTTCCTCTTCGGTCAGGGTCTCCTTCTCCAGCAGGGTCTTCGCGCAGTGCTCCAGAACCTCGCGATTGTCCTGCAGAATAGAGAGTGTACGCTCGAAGACCGTCTGGATCAGCTGGCGGACGGCGATGTCCATCTTCTCCGCCGTGGCCTCGCTGTAGCGACGTTCAAGATAGCTGGGCGCGGTCTGGCCCAGGAAAGACGGCTTGTCGCTCTCATAGCTGGCATAGCCGAGCCCTTCATCCATGCCGTAGCGCGCCACCATCGAACGGGCGATATCGGTCACCTTGGCCAGATCGTCGGCCGCACCGGTCGAGAGCTGCTCGAAGACCAGCTTCTCGGCCGCCCGTCCGCCCAGCAGCACCGCTATCTTGTTCTCCAGCTCTTCGCGGGTCATCAGGAAGCGGTCCTCGGTCGGCCGCTGAATGGTGTAGCCCAGCGCGCCGACGCCGCGCGGAATGATCGAGACCTTGTGCACCTCCTCGGGGCCCGGCAGCGCCAAGGAGACCAGCGCGTGCCCCATTTCGTGATAGGCGACGGTCTTCCTTTCGTGCGGGTTCAAGAGGCGATTGCGCTTCTCCAGGCCGGCGACGATGCGCTCGATCGCCCGCGTGAAGTCATCCATCGAGACCGCGCCGGCCCGGCGGCGGGTCGCCAGAAGCGCCGCCTCGTTCACCAGGTTGGCCAGATCCGCCCCGGAAAAGCCGGTGGTGAGTCCGGCAATCTGCTCGGCATCCACGTCCTCGTCCAGCGTCACCTTGCGCATATGCACCTGGAGGATCTGCACCCGGCCGTGCCGGTCCGGGCGGTCGACCAGGATTTGCCGATCGAAGCGGCCGGCGCGCAGCAAGGCGGGGTCCAAGATCTCCGGACGGTTGGTGGCGGCCAGAAGCACCAAGCCGGTGCTGGGGTCGAAGCCGTCGAGTTCGGCCAGCAGTTGGTTCAGGGTCTGCTCGCGCTCGTCGTGGCCGCCGGCGGCCGGAAAGGCGCCGCGCGCCCGGCCCAAGGCATCCAGCTCGTCCACGAAGATGATGGCCGGCGCCTTGGCCCGGGCCTGCTCGAAGAGATCGCGCACGCGCGCCGCGCCGACGCCGACGAACATCTCCACGAACTCCGAGCCGGAGATGGAGAAGAAGGGTACCTCGGCCTCGCCCGCGACAGCGCGGGCCAGCAGCGTCTTGCCGGTACCCGGCGGTCCCACCAGCAGCACGCCCTTGGGAATCCTGGCGCCCAGCTTGCCGTACTCCTGCGGGTCGCGCAGGAAGTCGATGATCTCCTGCAGCTCCTCCTTGGCCTCGTCGACGCCAGCGACATCGTCGAAGCCGACTTCGGTGTCCTTTTCGACATAGACCTTAGCCTTGCTCTTGCCGATGGCCATCATGCCGCCGAAGCCCTGGCGTTCTGCGAAACGCCGCACGACGAAGAGCCAAAGCGCGAAGAAGAGGAAGACCGGCAAGATCCAGGAGAGAAGATTGGTGAGCCAGGTCTCTTCGACCGCGCCGGTAAACTCGACGCCCTTGCCGGTCAAGTGGTCGGAGAGGTCGACGTCGACGCGCTGGGTCACGAAACCGGTGGCGCCGTTCTGAGGCTGGGTGTAGGTGCCGCGGATCTCGTTGCTGCCCACGACCAAGTCGGTGACGATCCCCTGATCCAAGTAGCTCTCGAACTGGCTGTAGGGGATCGTCTGCACGCTGCGCCCTTGCCAAAAGAGGTTGTTCAAGAGCATCACGCCGATGATCGCCAGCAAGACGTACCAAAGCGTAATCTGAGTCTTCTTGTCCATACGCGCCTCCTGTCGGCAGGCCGCTCAGCAGGCGATTCCTGGCTGCTGCAGCCTCGCCCACCATCGCCCATGTGCCTGTCCCCCGCACAAGAATCCTTGATCTGGCTCAAGGCGGGCCACGCGAAGGCCTGCTAGACAAGAGCCTACTCTGATAGCCTGATCCAAGGGTCAAGATAGCATGGCACGCAACGGGAGATGTCGCGGCGGCGTAGGGTTCGGCCAGGCAGCCAAGAGACGATAGGCGCATGGCCATCTCACCGTTGGCGGCAGAGAACCTCTACAAGGCATGCGACACGTCAGGAATGGCGTTCCGCACCACCGACGACCTGGACGACCTGAGCGAGGTCGTGGGCCAAGAGCGCGGGCTGGAAGCGATCCGCTTTGCCGCAGACATCGATCAGCCGGGCTACAATCTCTTCGTCCTGGGCCCGCCCGGCACCGGCAAGCACACCACGGTCAGGCAGATTCTCGAGGCCAAGGCCGCCCAAGAGCCGCCGCCGCCCGACTGGGTCTATCTCAACAACTTCGAGACGCCGCATCAGCCCAAGGCGCTGTGCCTGCCGCGCGGTCACGGCCGTGCCCTGGAACAGGAGATGCATGGCCTGACGGAGGAGCTGCGCACCGCGGTCCCTGCGGCCTTTGAAAGCGAAGACTACCGCAACCGCCGGCAATCCCTGGAAGACGCCGCCCGCGAGCAGCAAGAGCAGGCCTTCCGCGGCTTGCGCGAGAAAGCGGAAGCCCAGGGCATCGCCTTGGTCCGCACGCCGCTGGGCTTCGCATTGGCGCCGATACGCGACGGCGGCGTTATCGAGCCTAAGGAGTTCAATCAGCTTCCCGATGAGGAACGGCAGCGCATCGAAAGCCAAATCCATGTGCTCCAGGAGGAACTGGAGGAGATCGTCAAGCAGATTCCGGTCTGGGCGATGGAGCAACGCGACGCCTTGCGTGCCCTCAATCGAGAGGTCACGGCACAGACGATCGACCAGCCGCTCGACCGGTTGAAAACCCGCTTCGCCGACATAGCCGGGGTGCTGGAGCATCTGGACGCTGTCCGGAAAGACCTGCTCGACAATCTGCAAGTGCTTCTGCAGGCCGAGGCCTCGACGCGCGGCCCCGGGGCCGGACCGGCCCAGATGATCAGCCGCCGCCCGGGCGACGGTCTGAAGCGCTACCAGGTCAACCTCTTCGTCAGCGGCGATGAGGTCCAGGGCGCGCCCGTCATCTACGAAGACAATCCCAGCCTGCAGAACCTGATCGGCCGGGTAGAGCACATCTCGGAGATGGGCGCGCTGGTCACCGATTTCACCTTGATCAAGGCCGGCGCCCTGCATCGCGCCAACGGCGGCTACCTTATCCTCGACGTCCGCAAGCTCTTGACCCAGCCCTTTGCCTGGGACGCGCTGAAGCGCGCCCTCAAAGCGGGCAAAATGCGCATCGAGTCGGCGGGCCAGATGCTGAGCCTGATTACCACCGTGTCGATCGAACCCGCCGACATTCCCTTGAAGGCCAAGGTCGTGCTTTGCGGCGAGCCGCTGCTCTACTACCTGCTCTCGTCTCATGACCCGGAGTTTCCGACCCTCTTCAAGGTGGCGGCGGACTTCGACGGATCGATGCCCCGCAGCAACGATGCCGAAGCCGTCTTCGCCCGCATGCTGGCGACGATGGCGCGGCATGAGGGACTGCGCCCCTTGGCGCGATCGGCGGTCGGACGCGTGATCGAACGCAGCGCACGCTTGGCCCAGGATGCGGAAAGGCTCTCGATCGAACTCAGCGCGATTTCCGATCTGGTGAGAGAGGCCGATTTCTTCGCCGGCGAGGCCGGAGACGAGGTCATCACGGCTAGCCACGTACAGAGAGCGATCGACACCCAGGTTAGGCGGGCGGACCGATTGCGCGATAGAAGCTACGAGATGATCGAGCGCGGATTCGTGTTTCTCGACACCGAGGGCGAGGCGGTTGGCCAGGTGAACGGGCTGAGCGTGCTGCAGCTGGGCCGATTTTCCTTTGGCCGCCCTAGCCGTATCACCGCGCGCGTCCGCCTTGGCGCCGGCAAGGTGATCGATATAGAGCGCGAGGTGGAGCTGGGCGGCCCGCTGCACTCCAAGGGCGTGCTCATTCTCTCCTCGTTTCTGGCCAGCCACTATGCCATCGATCGGCCGCTGTCGCTGTCGGCCAGCCTGGTTTTCGAGCAATCCTACGGCGGCATCGAAGGCGACAGCGCGTCCAGTGCCGAGCTCTATGCTCTGCTCTCGGCCTTGGCCGAAGCGCCGATCAAGCAAAGCCTGGCCGTCACGGGGTCGGTCAATCAGAACGGCCAGGTCCAAACAATCGGCGGTGTCAACGAGAAGATCGAAGGCTTCTACGACATCTGCAAGCGCTGCGGGCTTAGCGGATCGCAAGGGGTGCTGATTCCAGCCGCCAACCAAAAGCATCTGATGCTTCGTCAAGAGATCATCGAGGCCGTCCGCGAAGGCAGCTTCGCCATCTATCCGGTAAAGACGATCGACGAAGGGATCGATTTGTTGTGCGGCCTGCCGGCCGGCGTTCGCGATGATGACGGTGCTTTTCCCGAAGGTTCGATCAACAAGCGGGTGGAGGATCGCCTCATCACCTTTGCGGAGGCGCGCAGGCGCTTCGGCTCGCCCGCCGGTGAGCCGGGACGGGATGAGAGCAAGCATGTCTGAAGCTGCACAACCGGATCAGCGGGTTCGCCGCATACTAGTCGCCCTCGACAGCTCCACCTTCAGCGAGGCAGCTTTGGCATTGGCTGCCGACATCGCCGCGGCGACGACCAGCACGCTAAGCGGTCTCTTCGTCGAGGATCAGGATCTGCTGCGCCTGGCGCAGCTCCCCTTCTCGCGCGAGATCCAAGCGGGCTTCGCAACGTCACGCGACCTTCAGCCCGAAGGCCTCTTGCGGGATCTGCGTGCTCAGGCCGCGCTGGCACGATCCGCCCTTGCCGAGCAGGCGGAGCGACGCCGTATCGCCTGGTCGTTCCAGGTCGCCCAAGGCCGTTGTGAAGAGGCGGTGCTGACGGCTGCGCTCGGCGGCGACATCATTGCCGTCACACGGCACTTCGGGCCCTTTGGGCAGGCCGCAAGGGTGAGCGAAAGGATCCGGCGTATGGCGGCCCGTGCACCCGCGCCGCTCTTGATCCTGAATAACGCAGCGGCCAACCGTCCGGGCCCGACGGTCATGCCTTATGATGCCTCGCCAGCAAGCGAAGGTCTGTTCCGCCTCGCGACAGCCATCTGCCGAGCGCGCGGGGATCTTCTGGAAGTTCTCCTCCTAGAATCAGCGGAGGCCGCCGAGAGGACTCTGCGCGCCGAGTTCGAGGCCCTCGTCGGCGAGCGGGGTTCGGCTGGCCTCAGACTCTCCTCGCCCCCGAACCGGACAGCCGCGCTACGGCGCCTCAGCGAGCTTGATCGCGGCCTCCTGGTGCTGCAGGCCGACAGCGGCAGCCTGGAACCTGCACAGATCGAGCTAATCCTCGAACGAGCCCGCGTCCCGATACTCCTGCACGTCGAGGGGGACGTCTCGGGCAAAGGTAGCTAAGGCCCGGCCAGCCCCCTGAAGAAGCCTTGGGTAGCGTGCGGGAGGAAATCGTCTCCCTCTTAACATAGATCAATGAAGTGCTGAGGGTTTTCGGCGAGACTTACTACATATCGATCCCGACGTGGAGGGAAGATGCGATGAATGCCATCGACAATGTCACGCTTGAAAAGCTGGAAGCGCAACTGGCTTACACCCAGAAGACGTTGAGTGAACTCAACGAGATTGTGACCGCTCAAGCCCGCGAGATCGACCTGTTGAAAGGCGAAGTCCGGCTGTTGGGCCAGCAGATGCTGCAGCTCACCGGACGTGAAACGCGGACAGGCTGATCTCCGCTCAGAAAAGAGGAGAGGATCATGTTCAAGCACATTCTGGTCTGCGTGGACGGCTCCGAGCACGCGAACCGCGCGGTCGACGTCGCCAGCGACCTGGCCAAGAGTGAAGGCGCCGAGCTGACCTTGCTGCACGCGATGGCGCGAGCAGGCGGCACGCACGTTCCGGAGGCCCTGGAGTCCTTCGAGAAGATCGAGCACATGCGCATCACAGAGCGCGATGTGATGGAATCCGTCGGCCGCGAGATCCTGGTAGAAGCGCAACAGCGGGCGCGGGAAAAAGGCGTTGCCACCTGCACGACAGCCATGGAGGTCGGCGACCCGGCCAAGATCATCGTTGAATCCGTCGCTAGGACCGGTGCCGACCTCATCGTTATGGGTCGCCGAGGCCTCGGCGACCTCAAGGGCCTCTTGCTGGGCAGCGTCTCGCACAAGGTCGCGCAGGCGGCCGACTGCTGCTGCCTGACGGTGAAGTAAGAGAAAGCCGCACAGCAGCGATCGGAGAAAGCCAATGACCGAGGTCGCGGCCTTCCGTATCAAGTACTATCGCTGTCTCGACCCTAATGGCGCGCTGGTCGGACCTTTGCCGGACCTGCTCGAAGAGCCCGCGGCCTTGATCGACCTCTATCGGGCGATGGTCTTGACCCGCAGCTTCGATGCCAAGGCGGTCGCTCTGCAGCGCACCGGACGGCTCGGCACCTTCGCCTCGTCCTTGGGGCAAGAGGCGGTGTCGGTCGCCGCCGCAGCGGCGCTGGCCGGCGAAGACGTGCTCGTGCCGTCTTTCCGAGACCAGGGCGGCCAGCTGCTACGCGGCGTCTCCATGGAAGAGCTGCTGCTCTATTGGGGCGGCGACGAGCGCGGCAGCGACTTCGCCGGCCCACGAGAGGATTTTCCGATCTGTGTGCCGGTCGGCACCCATGCACCGCATGCGGCCGGCGTCGCCTTCGCGTTCAAGCTGCGCGGCGAGGCGCGGGTGGCGCTCTGCCTTTTCGGCGACGGTGCCACGTCACGCGGCGACGTCTACGAGGCGATGAACTTCGCCGCCCTCCAGCAGTTGCCGCTGGTCTTCGTGGTGAACAACAACCAGTGGGCCATTTCGGTGCCGCGCGCGCGGCAGACCGCTGCCGAGACATTGGCGCAAAAAGCCGTCGGCGCCGGCATGCCGGGCTGTCAGGTGGACGGCAATGATGCCATCGCGCTGCGCCAGGTGATCGGCGAGGCCGTGGAGCGGGCGCGCAGCGGCGGCGGCCCTGCCTTGATCGAGGCCCTGAGCTATCGCCTGAGCGACCACACCACGGCCGACGACGCGCGCCGCTACCGCGACGATGCCGAGGTGACCGCCCGCTGGAAGGAAGAGCCCATCGGGCGCTTGAGAGACTACCTCGTCGGCAAGAGCCAATGGACAAAGGAAGACGAGGAGAAATTGCTGGCCGACTGTGCGGCCAAGGTCGACGCCGCCGTGGAGCGCTACCTGGCGATGGCGCCGATGCCGCCCGGCGCCATGTTCGACCATCTCTACCAAGACCTTCCCGCCGCTCTTCGGCCGCAGCGAGATGCGCTTGAGGGGGAGACGAACTCGTGAATGCCTTGACCTTGGTCGAGGCGGTGCGCCTGGCCTTGGCGCGTGCCTTGGCAGACGACGAGCAGGTCCTCGTCCTGGGTGAGGATGTCGGCCTCGACGGCGGCGTGTTCCGCGCCACGGAAGGCTTGCTCGAACGCTTCGGCAAGGACCGCGTCGTCGACACGCCGCTCTCCGAATCCCTCTTTGTCGGGCTCGCCGTCGGCCTTGGCGCCCAGGGCTTCAGGCCGGTGGTGGAGTATCAGTTCATGGGCTTCATCTATCCGGCGATCGACCAGGTTCTGAACCATGCCGCCCGCCTACGCAACCGCACCCGCGGCCGTCTCACCTGCCCGATCGTCGTGCGCGCGCCCTATGGCGCGGGCATCCACGCACCGGAACACCACTCCGAGAGCATGGAGGCGCTCTTCGCCGCGATCCCCGGCATCCGGGTGGTGATTCCCTCTTCGCCGGCCAAGGCCTACGGTTTGCTCTTGGCCGCCATCAGAGATCCCGACCCGGTAGTCTTCCTGGAGCCCAAGCGCCTCTATCGCGTTGCCAAAGAGACCGTCGACGACGATGGCGAGTCCCTGCCGCTGGACCGTTGCTTCCGCCTCCGCGAGGGCGATGACGTGACCCTGGTGAGCTGGGGCGCGTCGACGAAGGAGACCCTTGCGGCTGCCGAGCGGCTGGCTGGCGACGGCATTGAAGCGACGGTGATCGATGTCGCCACCTTGAAGCCAATGGATATGGAGACGATACTGGCCTCCGTCGAGCAGACCGGGCGTTGTGTCATCGTCCACGAAGCGCCGCTCAGCGGCGGTGTCGGGGGCGAGATCGCAGCAGGCCTGGCCGACCGCGGCTTGGTTCATCTGCTGGCGCCGGTAAGGCGGGTTGCCGGGTACGACACGGTGGTGCCTCTCGCCCGCCTGGAAGCGCATTACATGCCGAGCGAAGCGCGCATCATCGAGGAGGTTCGCAAGGTCATGGCCTACCAATGACGGTCTTCTATCTTCCCGATCTGGGTGAGGGACTGCAGGACGCCGAGATCGTCGCCTGGCACGTCGGGCCGGGCGACCATGTGGTAGCCGATCAGCCCCTGGTCTCGGTCGAGACCGACAAGGCGGTCGTAGAGATTCCCTCTCCGCAGGCCGGCCGTATCGCCAAGCTGTTCGGCGAACCGGGCAACGTCGTCGAGATTGGTGCCCCGCTCGTCGCCTTCCAGGAGGCCGAGGAGAGCGACGCAGGTACGGTCGTCGGCAGCATCGCCGAGAAAGAGGAAGCAGCGCCTCGCCCGGCGCCTGCACCTAAGGAGGCGATCGCGGTAAAGGCGGCGCCTGCGGTCCGGGCGCTGGCCGGCACCCTGGGTGTCGACTTGGCCCATGTTGCTGCCAGCGGCCCCGGCGACGCCGTCCTTGCCAGCGACGTAAAGCGGGCCGCTGCCGCACTGGCCGCCGCCGGCCCCCTGGAGCCGCTGCGCGGGGTCAGGCGCGCCATGGCGCTCAACATGGAGCGCGCCCATGCCCAGGTGGTGCCGGCCACCGTGACCGACGAGGCCGATCTCCACGCCTGGCCGTCCGGGACCGACGTAACCCAGCGCCTGATCCGGGCCCTGGCCGCCGGTTGCCGGGCGGAGCCCTCGCTGAATGCCTGGTTCCTCGGCCGCGACAAGGGGCGCAGGCTGCACGACACCATCGATCTGGGAATCGCGATGGACACCGCCGACGGCCTCTTCGTTCCGGTATTGCGCGATGTCGGCAGCCGCCGGCCGCAAGACTTGCGCGACGGCCTGGAGCGGATGAAGGACGACGTCAAAGCGCGGCGCGTGCCGGCCGAAGAGCTGCGCGGCCAGACCATCACGCTGTCGAATTTCGGCATGTTCGGCGGCCGCCATGCCGCCCTGGTGGTGCTGCCGCCGCAGGTCGCGATCCTCGGTGCCGGCCGGATCGCCGAGCGGGCGGTCGCCCTCGCCGGAAATCTGGCCGCACACCCGGTTCTGCCGCTGTCCCTGACGTTCGATCACCGTGCCGTCATGGGCGGCGAGGCGTCGCGCTTCCTGGCTGCGGTGGTTGCCGACCTGGAAGCGCCTTCCTGATGCCTGCCCGAGAGGAGTGCCCGTGACATGGAGACAGGATTCCGCTTCTGCGACGACCTGGGTCCGGCCAAGGTGGTTTACCTCCACGAGCAGAGCAGCGGCCTGAAGGCCATCGTCGTGGTCGACAACGTGGCCTGCGGGCCGGCGATCGGCGGCGTGCGTATGGCCTGCGACGTCACTGTCGAAGAGTGCTTCCGCCTGGCTCGCGCAATGACGCTCAAGAACGCCGCGGCCGGCTTGCGCCACGGCGGCGGCAAGTCCGTCATCCTGGCCGACGCTCACTCGGCCGCGCCGGAGAAGGAGACGCTGCTGCGTGCCTTCGCAGCCGCCATCGCCGAGATCGGCGATTACATTCCGGGCCCCGATATGGGCACCGACGAGGCAGCCATGGCCTGGGTCCATGACGAAATCGGACGCTGTGTCGGCTTGCCGGCAGCGCTGGGCGGCATTCCCCTGGACGAGATCGGCGCCACCGGCTTCGGGCTCAGCGTGGCGATCGAGGCGGCGCAGGACTACTGCGCGCTCAGCCTCGACGGGGCGCGGATCGCGGTTCAGGGTTTCGGCTCGGTCGGCCAGCATGCGGCCCGTTTTCTGGCGAAGAAGGGGGCCAAGTTGGTTGCAGCAGCCGACAGCGCCGCCGCTGTCGTCGACCCGACCGGGCTGGACATCGAAGCCCTGATCGCTTTGAAGCAAGCCGGCCAGAGTCTGAAGGACCTCGAGGCCGGCGACCGATTGGAACCGGAGGCCATCATCGATGTAGAGTGCGATATCTGGATCCCGGCCGCGCGCCCGGATGTGATCCGCGAGGACAACGTCGGGCGCCTGAAGGCCCGCATGGTTGCGCAAGGTGCCAACATACCGGCGACACCGGCCGCCGAAGCGGCCCTCCATGCGCGTGGAATCCTCTCCCTCCCCGACTTCATCGCCAATGCGGGAGGCGTCATCTGCGGCGCTGTAGAATATGCCGGAGGAAGCGAACAGCAGGCTTTTCACGTCATCGAAGAGAAGATCCGACGCAACATGAAAAGCGTACTGGAGGCGAGCCGCGCCAAGGCCGTCCTGCCGCGCGCCGCCGCCGAAGAGCTCGCTCACCAACGCGTCCGCCAGGCGATGGCCTACCGCCGATTCTCTTGAGGTTTGCGAAACACTTTGCTATCGTACTCTCAAGCGACGCACCTTCTATCATAGCACGGCCCACCCGGGCCAAGCCAACGCGACGGTTAATCCGTTCGCGCCGTTTGTGCTCGCGCATCACTTTCCAACAGATAACCGACACGGGAGGCCGTCATGCGCAGTGACATGGCCAAGGTAATCGTGGAGCGCCCGCGGCGCGGCGGTCAATACGCCAAGAAAGGTCGTCCGCCCCGCGAGTTGGAAGATCTGCCGAAGCGCAAGGGCCTCCGGCGCGCAGCCCGGGAGCTGTATGACTGGAAGATGCTGAACGAGAACCTGGCTCCGCTCAGACGCTATCTCCATTCCCAGGTCGGCCGGCCATGGGACAAGGTCTGGTCCGAGATTTGCGCCAACCTTCGTGTGACCTCGACGGTACAGCAACACGTCCGCGATCACGTCTTTGACTTCGTTGCCGTCAGGGGCGTCCACCTGCGAGACGAAGAGGTCTTCGTTCTCGACCGATGGGGCGGTCCGGAGCCGCTGGAGACCAGCCTTCACGAGCTGTGGGTCGATCCGCGCAGCGGCATCCTTCGCAAGAATCGCCACAATCGAGTCTATCGTGGCAAGCAGGCAGAGGCGCGCCGCCGGCATGAGCGACACTTGCGCCAGCGCATGGTGGCAGCGGCCGAGTTCCTGCAGTACCACCTGTTGGACGACGGAGTCTGGTGGGAAGTGACGCTGGCCCCGGTGCCGACCGTAGCGCGCCGCTACAGGATTTTTGCGCAGTTCTACGGCACCCACCAGGTCGAGGTCCCGGTCACGGACGTGGTGCTGAATGCCAAGCTGTCCGCCCTACGGCGCGAGGTGCTGTACGACCGCCGCGGCGTCTATGGCACCGCGAAGAGGCCTCTTTCCAAAAAGGAGATCAAGCATTTGGGTCTGCACTCCACGGCTCGACGCCGGTCCTCTGGTCGATAAGCGCCGGCAGAACCGCTGACGGCGTCGCGTTACACCCCTTTTTCCTCTTCCGCCTTGAACTCCCCAAAGAGTTCGTCCAGCACCTGACGGGTGCACTTGCCGATCGCGACGTACTCGGCTTCGGTCAGATTGGCCAAAGAGACCCTTACCGACGCGTCGGCGACCTCGAAGCCCCGTCCGGGCAAGAGCACGACACCCGTCTCTCGCGCCAAGCGGAAGACGAACTCCCTGCCCCGCTTGCCGGCAGACAGCCAGTCGGCAAAAGCCTTGCCGTGCAGGCGGGCGCCAAGCTGATGCAAGTCGATCAGATAGTAGTAGTGCACGTCGTTCGGGCCGACCTCCGGCGCTATCCCGATGTGCTGGCAAAGCGTCCTGTAGCGAGCACGAATGAGATCTTTGGCGGCGCTCTTGTAGATCTCGCCGGAATCCATAAGGCCGCTCAAGGCAAAGAGCACCATCTGCAATTGTTGCGGCGTGGATAGACCAGCTGTGTGGTTAAGCGCAACGGAGCGACTTTCCGCGACCAGCCGATCGATGAAGCGAAGCTGGTCCGCGTGCCGCGTCAGTATGGCATAGCGACGGGCAAGCTGCTCTCGAACCTCCTCTGGCTGACTGGCGAGCGCTTCGTCGAAGACATTGTCCTCGTGCAGCGCGATGGCCCCCAGACGCCAGCCCGTCGCCCCAAAGTATTTGGAGAAAGAGTAGACACAAAGGGTGTTCCTTGGGCACACGGCAAAGAGTGAGACGAACTCATCCGCGAAGGTCGCGTAGACATCGTCTGTCAGGATGAAGAGATCAGGGCGCTGGTTGCGGACCAATTCCGACAGGCTTGCAAGGCAGGGCTCCGACAGTTTGACGGAGGTGGGGTTGCTGGGGTTGACCAGGCAGAGGACCTTGATCTCGGGGGCGACGAGCTTGCATAGCTCGGAGTCCGGAATCTGCCAAGCGGCCTCTTCGTTGGCGCGAATCTCGACGATGTCGAGCCGGTACTCCGACAGCGCCGGAATCTCGAGGTAGGGCGAGAAGATCGGTGTGGCCAGCGCAATCTTGTCGCCGGGAGCGACGAGGCCATTGGCCTCCAAGGCTTCGAAGGCATAGACCATCGCCGCCGTCGCACCTTCGGTCGCGAAGAGCGAGAAGTCGCCGTGTCGTCTGCCGGTCCCGAACAGCTCTTGTGTGAGGTAGGCCTTTACGATCGTCTCGCTGATGTCCAGCATGCGCGGCGGCACGGGATAGCTGCAGCCGAGCGCAGCCGTGACCATCTCACTCAGAAAGGCTTCCTGATCCAGACCCAATCGATCCTTCACGTAGGCGATAGCCCGCCGCAAGAAGCCGATGCCGTCGCGGTCCTCGTGGCGATGTGCGAAGATCTCGAAACGCAGGTCGATGCCCGCGACCTCCGGAAGCCCTCCGAACTGGCTATTCAAGTAGGAATAGGAACGTTCGGCTTCTTGCAGGGCGAACTCCAGCAGGCGAAGAAAGGCACGCCTGGGCAGCGTGGCCAGGAAGTTGGGATCTCCCCGTCCGGCATTCAGCAGGATGCGCTCAGGCGCGCGCGAGGCCAGCGCGATCAGCTTATCCTTCAACTCGAACGGGCTTAGGCGAATGTCTGCCTCGTCGCTTTGCTTTGCCACGACATGCTCCTGACGACCGCGCCCGCCCCCCCTGGCTCCTCGTCGAAGCCAGAGAGGTTGGGAGCCATCTTTGGGTCAACGCCCCTGCCGACCGATCCGTTGATCGAGCGGAGCCGGCAGCGAACGAGATTTCCACCAATGCCATCGCCGAGAGCGCCGCTTTGTCCAATGACATGGGTCAAGGACGTTACCGTACCGCCACGACAGCCTGTATCAGGGCACCCTTGATGTTCATCAATGGCCTCGCAGGACCTTGGCTCTGACGTCCGTCGCCGGCAAAAGCACCGGCCATAGCAAGGAGAAGCCAGGCGGTGGATAGACGAACTGTGCGGGATTGCTCACAAGGCGGTCGAAAAGGTCGAAAGGCGCCGCGGACGCCCGATGCACGCGCAGGCCGATGGCGACGAGGTCTTGGCCGTCCTCCTCGGCAAGCAGGTGGCCAACACCAATTTACGCGTCAAATCGATTTGACTAGGCAATTTAGTCTGACTAGGATGCTTGAATTCGCCGCCTGTGCGGGCGGGACGTTTCCCCGCTGTGGTGGCCCGGAAACAGGCTATCTCTGGCCTGTTTGGAAAGGAAAACCGTGACAAACGGAGTATCACCCTTCGGACAAGGAGAGGCGGTATGAAAAGGAAAAATCTATACCTGGCCAGTATCGTGGCGCTTTCTGTCCTAATGAGCAGCCATGTAGCGTTTTCTGCTGACGATACTCTGCGCTTTCGATTGGGCGAAGATCCGGAGTCCCTCTACAATGTAGAGACCAAGTCTTTGACGGCAGATGCAGTCATCAACCAGTATCTTCTCGAACGCCTGGTCTATTTCGATCAAACCGGCACGCCCAAGCCGTGGCTTGCCGAGTCCTGGGAGGTGAACGACGACCAGACGGAGCTGGTGTTCACGCTGCGCGACGGGATTGCCTTCCATGATGGAACGCCCTTCGACGCCGATGCGGTGGCGGCACAGTTCAACACGATCCTCGATCCCGCCACGGCCTCGCCGCAACTGCCGAGCATGGGCACCCTGGAGAAGGTGGAAGCGCTTGACGCCAAGACGGTGAGGTTCACCTTCTCGGAACCCTATGCGCCCTTCTTCATCGCACTGGCGACCGAAGGTGGCGGCATCAATTCACCGACTGCCGTCGCCAAGCACGGCCGGGACTATGGTCGCAATCCCGTGGGTACCGGCCCCTATATGCTGGAGCGATGGATCCCCGGCACGGAAATCACGCTGGTGCGAAACCCGAACTACCACCAGCAAATCCGCGACGATGTCGCCAACAAGGGGGCGCCCAAGCCGGAAAAGATCATCTTGACCGTCATCTCCGAGGAAGGCGTGGCACAGGCGGCCTTGGAGACCGGCGAGCTGACGGCAGCAACCCTTCAGGCCGACACCATCGAACAGTTCGTCGACAATCCGGATTTCAAGACCATCATCGACAAGACCCACCCGAACCTTGTCTTCCTCGAGTTCAATCATCGCCGCGCTCCCTTCGACGATCCTGCCTTCCGTACCGCCATCGGCCATGCGATCGACCGCGAGGCCGCCGTGGCGGCCGCTTGGGGCGGCTTCGCCTCGGCGGCGCTTAGTCCGTTGTCACTCGGCATACCGGGGTTTGACGGCGACATCGCCCAGAGCCATGGCACGCCCTTTGACCCGGAGAAGGCCAAGGCACTGCTGGCGGACCTGGGCTGGGTCGATTCCGACGGTGACGGGCTGCTCGACAAGGACGGCAAGACGGCACGCTTCGTCGTCCGCAGCTATGCCGGCTTTTCCCACATCGAGCGCACCTTGCAGGTCATTCAGAGCAATCTGGCCGACATCGGTATCGAGGTAGAGTTGGAGACCTCGGACTGGGGGGCCTTTTATCCCAGCCTGCTGCAGGATGACTGGGATATGGATTTGATGCGTTGGACCAACAACGACGCCGGCATCCTAACGGAACTCTTCCATTCGCCAGGTCACCGCAAGACGCTGCCGCCCAGCCCCAAGATCGACGACATCTTGGCACGCTGCGACCAGACCATGGATCCTAGCTTGCGCGCCGGCTGCATTCGCGATGCGCAAAAGGCGCTGCTGGAGGAGATGATCATCGTGCCGATCCTGACAAACTGGGTGGTCACGGCGACGCAAAGCAATGTCGAGGACTACACCATCGACTACCTCGGCTATCTGATCCCCGGCGATCTTTGGCTCAGCAACTAGGCTTGGCGGATCGTCAAGGAGGGCTGCTGAAAGACGCAAGCCCTCCTTGCCATTCCCGCCGGACGACCGCTGGTCCGGCGCCCGCAATGGCCAGTCAAGCATGACCGCCTACATTGTCAGACGCTTGGTGCTGATCGTGCCGATCGTCATCGGCATCCTCTTCGTCACCTTTCTGATCAAGGCACTGATCCCGACCGACGCGGTGACTGCCCTCTACCTGGGAAGTGTGTCGGAGGACAAGGCTGCCGAGGCCATCGCCGCGATTCGGGCCAAGTACGGCTTGGACCAGCCCTGGTATCAGCAGTTCGCGAGCTATGTCGGCAACATTCTGCAGGGCGACCTCGGCGAGTCTATCCGCACCAGGCGACCGGTGGCGGAGGAGATTGGATTCCGCTATTGGAACACGCTGATCTTGACCTTCTCTGCGCTGGTGGTCGCGGTCGTCGTCGGCGTCGCCACCGGTATCGTCTCGGCATACTTCAAGAACACCTGGCTCGATGTGACCGCCATGTCGGTCGGCATCATGGGGATTTCGATGCCGGCCTTCTTCTTTGGGCTGGTCCTGATCTTCATATTCTCTGTCCAGCTCAGATGGTTGCCGGTCATCGGCAGCGGTGACTTCCAGTCCTTGATCCTGCCCGCCGTCACCCTGGGGCTGATCGAGGCGGCGCCGCTGTCCCGGATTACGCGGTCCAGCATGCTGGATGTGATGTCGCGCGAGTATGTACGCACGGCGCGCGCCAAGGGCATGGCGGAGACCTATGTCGTGTTTCGGCACGCGCTGCCCAATGCCTTGCTGTCGATCCTCACCATCATCGGCCTGCAGATCGGCAACCTGTTGGGCGGCGCCTTCATCATCGAGGTCATCTTCGGCTGGCACGGCATCGGCGAGCTGGCGGTCAAGGCGATCCAGTGGCGCGACTTCACCATCACGCAAGCGATCATCTTGGTCAGCGCGGGCACCTACGTTCTGGTCAATCTGGTGGTGGACATCCTCTACACCCGCGCCGACCCGCGCATCGACTACGGATAGGCCATGAGCGACACCCGCGATCGCCTCCCGGCAGAAGAGCCAGCGTCTGAGGTGCTGGAGGACCGCCAGTATCTGGCCGACACAGGCAGAAGCGCCTTTCGGCAGACCTTCCGCCAGCTCGCACGCCACCGCTCAGGCCAAGCCGGCGGCCTGGTGGTGATCCTGCTGATCGTCTTCACCGTTGGCGGCGCGACGATCCTTCCCTATGACCCTTTCAAGATCGATACGCCGAACCGGCTGATGCCGCCCAGTCTCGCGCACTGGTTCGGTACCGACGAGTTGGGCCGCGATCTCTTGAGCCGCATCCTCTATGGCGCACGCTACATGCTGCTGATCGGCCTGGTCTCGACCGGCATCGCGGCCTCGCTGGGTGTCGTCATGGGCCTGCTCGCCGGAGCCGGCGGCAAGCTGGCCGACATGACCATTATGCGCGTCGTCGACGTGATGCTGAGCTTTCCATACATTCTCTTGCTCTTGGCCGTGGTCGCCATCTTGGGGCCAAGCCTTTGGACGGCAATCATTGCCGTGGGCATCGCCGGCATACCGGGCTATGCACGCCTGGTTCGCGGCGAGGTCCTGTCGGTGCGGGAAGAAGAGTACGTGGAGGCGATGCGCGCCCTGGGCGCCGGGTCGCTGCGGATTACTTTCCGGACGGTCCTGCCCAATGTGCTCTCGCCGATCATAATTTACGGCAGCTTTACCATGCCGCTCGCCGTCTTGGCTGCAGCCGCCTTGAGCTTTCTCGGCCTCGGCGCGCAGCCGCCCTTGCCGGAGTGGGGCGCCATGCTGGTTGGCGCCCGCTCGTTCCTGCGCACCGCGTGGTGGGTCGTGGCGGCACCTGGTATGGCTATCTTCATCAGCATTCTGGGCCTCAATCTCTTCGGCAACGCCTTGCGCGATGTCTTGGATCCGAGGGAGGCCTAAGCCATGTCCCCCGAACGCTCGGCCGACCTGCCACTTCTAGAGATCACCGCTCTTCACACTCAGTTTTCAGGCGAGGAAGGGGTGATCCGTGCGGTTGACGGCGTTGACCTGACGCTGCGCCAAGGCGAGGTGCTGGGGCTGGTCGGCGAATCGGGCTGCGGCAAGACTATTACCGCGCTCTCGATCATGCGTCTGATCGCCCCGCCGGGCCGTATCGTGTCCGGTCGCATCCTCTTCGAGGGTAGGGATCTGCTGAGCTTGACCGATGCAGAGATGGTGGCCCTGCGCGGCGACCGACTCTCGATGATCTTCCAGCAGCCTAAGGTCTGCCTCAACCCGGTGATCGCCATCGGGGCACAGATCGCCGAGCTTTTCCGCCGCCACCGCGCGATGCCCGCCAAACAGGCACGCGAGGAGGCGATCGCCTTGCTGGAGAAGGTCGGCATCCCGGCAGCACCTGCAAAGGCGCAAGCCTATCCGCATGAGCTGTCCGGCGGGCAGGCGCAGCGAGTGATGATCGCAATGGCATTGGCGTTGCGTCCCAGCGTGTTGATCGCCGACGAGCCCACCACGGCGCTAGACGTCACCATTCAGGCACAGATTCTCGATCTCTTGCGCGAACTCTGCCGCGAGCTTGGCACCGCGCTGTTGCTGGTCACCCACGACCTGGGTGTCATTGCCGAAATCGCCGATCGGGTCGCCGTCATGTATGCGGGCCAGATCGTGGAGGAGGCACCGGTCATCGCGCTCTTCGACGCGCCGCGGCACCCCTATACGCAAGGCTTGCTCTCCTCCATGCCGGTGCTTGGCCGGCGGCAACACCGCTTGGATGCGATTCCGGGGTCCGTGCCTAGCGCGGCCAGGCTGCCTGCCGCTTGCCGCTTTGCGCCGCGTTGTCGGGCAAGGATCCGCCATGCGCTCACGCGCTGCCAGACGGAGGCGCCGCCGCTGTTCGGGATCGGCACGCTGCACCATAGCCGCTGCTGGCTCTCTGCCGATGCAGGTGACGCATGACGACGACCTCGCCCCAAGACAGGCCGGGTTCATCCGCGCTCTTGCAGATTGAGGGCGTCAAGGCCTACTACCCCGTTCGCAGCGGTGTTCTTCGCCGCACGAGCGCTTGGGTGAAGGCGGTCGACCACATCGACCTGGACATCCGATCGGGCGAGACGCTGGGCTTGGTCGGCGAGTCCGGTTGCGGCAAGACCACCCTGGGCCGGGCGATCCTGGGGCTGCGGGGTCTGAGCGGCGGCCGGGTGTGTTTCGAGGGACAAACCGTCTCCGGCCTTGGGCAGCGCGACATGAAGGCGGTTCGCCGGCACATGCAGTTGATCTTCCAGGACCCCTTCGCTTCCCTGGATCCGCATGTCAAGGTCGGCAAGACGGTTCGTGCCGGGCTCGATATCCATCGCGTGGGCCGCCCACGAGAGCGCAACGAGATGGTGGACGAGATGTTCCGTCACATCGGCCTGGACCCTGCCTATCGCCGACGCTATCCGCATGAGTTTTCGGGTGGTCAGCGGCAGAGGATCGTGATCGCGCGCGCGCTCATCTTGAGGCCCCGCTTCGTCGTATGCGACGAGCCGCTGTCGGCGCTCGACGTCTCAATTCAATCCCAAATTCTCAACCTGCTGAAGGACCTGCAAGAGGAGCTCGGGCTCACCTACCTCTTCATTTCGCACAATCTTTCGGTCGTCGAGCACGTGGCCGACCGCGTCGCGGTCATGTATCTGGGCCGGATCGTCGAATTGGCCTCGCGCGACGCGCTCTTCACCAGGCCGCTGCATCCCTACACCAAAGCACTGATCTCGGCCATTCCCCGGCACGACCCACGTCGCGCCAGGGCGCGTGTGCCCCTTAAAGGCGATATCCCGAGCCCGACGGATATTCCGGCCGGCTGTCGCTTCCGCAGCCGCTGCCCCATGGCCATGAAACTTTGCGCCGAGATGGACCCGCCTTTGGTCAATCTGGGCGACGACCACCAGGTTGCCTGTTGGCTCAACAGCGAAGACCCACCCGCGGAGACAAGACCATGACACAAGGCCAGGTCGCCAAGCCGATCGCAGCCGAAGGCAACGACATCCCGAACGTCTACTTCCTGGAGTCCCTCTCCCAGCTGAAGGCACTGGCGGAGCCCCTGCGCTATCGCATGTGCCTCCTGCTGAACAAGCCGATGACCAGCGCCGGTCTCGCGCGCGAGCTGGGGATCGCACGGGCCAAGGCACACTATCACCTGAAGCAGCTGGAGGCGGCCGGCTTGGCGCGCTTCCATTCCGAGGGACTGTCGCACGGCATCGTCGAGAAGTTTTACGTGATCGTCGGGCGGATGCTGGACTTCAGCCACCTGATGCCCAAGTCGGACAAGCTGATCTCAAGCAACGTCACGCCTGAAACGGTCGGCGCAGTTTCTGATTTCCTATCGGTGATGCTCGAGGTCTCGCGGGACGAGGCTCTGAAAGAACAGGACGGCGCGCAGCTCGACAAAGGCCACTATTTCGACTTCGATTCGCTGCTGACCCTGGAGCAGTTCGCGAAGATCAAGGGACGGCTGAAGGCGCTTCGCAGCGACATTCTGGATATGACCCGTGAGAACGAGACCCAGCGGAGCTTTCGCAACGATCTCGTTCGCTTTCACCTGACCAACTACTTGACCCTGCTGACGCAGCGCGCAGGCGACGGGTCGGAAAAATGACCCAAGCCGCCAATGCGCTCGCCGAAGACCTCGGGCTGCCTGAGCTCGAAGCGCTTTTGCCCGCCTGGATCGACAATGCCACGCCGGGGTGTGCAGTTGCCGTGTTGAAAGGTGATGCGCTTCTCAAAGTAGTCTGCCGCGGGCTTGCCAGCTTGGAACATGGCGTTCCCATCCGGCCGAACACCGCGTTCCGGGTTGCGTCCATTTCGAAGCAGTTTCTCTGTGGCACGATAGTGATTCTGTCAGATCAAGGGCATCTCGGTCTCGACGATCCCCTTGGCGACCACCTTCCGGAGCTGACAGGCGAGGCAGCGCGGGCCACCCTGCGCCAGGCCATGCTCAACAGAAGCGGCATTCGCGATCATTTGGAGTTGCTGTTGCTGGCCGGCGGGGGGCTCGATCTTCCACACAGCCGTGCAGAGAGCCTGGCGCTGACGTCTCGGATCGGCGCGACGAACTTTCCGCCAGGATCGAGCTATCTCTATTCGAACGCCAACTTCCTTCTGCTGACGCTGGTCGCTGAGCGTGCAACGGGCCGGAGCTTGGCCGATCTCCTGCAGGAGTTCTTCTTCCAGCCTTTGGGCATGCGCAACAGCCGTTTGGTCACGGGGCACAGCGACGTCGTCGAGAATCTGGCGTTCGGATACGTGGCGCGGGAGGAAGGCCGATACGAGCGCGGACAGCTGGCGACGGAGCTGACGGGTGAGGGCGCTATCGTCAGCACGCTCGACGACATGGTTCTCTGGCTCAAGTATCATCGCAACGATCCGGATGGCTTGATCGCCCGCCTCGCCACAGCGGTCCCCTTCGGGCCCGACAACACCGGAAACTACAGCCTGGGGCTTTGCCGAGAACGCTATCGGGGCCTGACCTCGGTCGGCCATAGCGGCCTCTGGCCCGGCTATCGGTCGGAGATTGTGCGCTTCCCCGAGGTCGATATCGGGCTGGTGTGTCTTGCCAACGCCAATAGCGTTGATCCGCATAGGCTGAACCGCTCGATCGCCGACCTGCTCCTCTCCGGCGAGTTCCCAGAGGCCGACCCGCCGCAATTGCCTGATACGCTTCGCCAGATGGCGCTAGCAGCGAGCCCTTTTCTCGACCCCGCAAGCATGGAGCTGATCGAGCTGGTGCCCCACAAAGACGGTGCGGGCCTGGCCGCCGTCATGCACGGAAGTGAGCAGCGTCTCTTTCCAATGACGGAAAGGCGTCTGCAGCTCTTGCCCAACGCATCGAACTATGCAGCCTTCGATTTCTCCTCTATCGCCGAGGGGGCCGTTCGTGCCGTCTTCGCCTGCGGGGCGGAGCTGACGCTTTCCTCTGTCGCCAGACTGCCGCCGTCACACGCCGACCTCAGCGACTGCGTCGGCCTCCTACGAGTCAGGCGAGATCGGATCGACGATTTGCGTAACGCCCGGCGAGGACGACCTTCATGCTCGGATTTGCGGCGGCATTGCCGAGAGGCCGATCTGGAAACTGACCCCACGCGCGCGAGATGTTGTGAGCATGGCAGACGATAGCGGCCCTTGGCCCAGGCGTCTGGTCGTCAGATTCGAGCGTGATGCCAATGGCGCTATCACCGGCCTTACCGTAAACGGTCCACGCGTCAAACGCATGACCTTCCACCGCCTATGCACGTAGAGAGGCGATGGCTTTCGTTTTTGCGCAAAACGCAGTCAGGCGAAGAGGAAGTCGGTGGCCGTCAACTGGTCGGCCTGGCTGATCCCATCGAGCCTGAAGTTCGCCTCGGCGAAGCCGTCCCCATCGCCATCGATCAGGATCAGCTGATAGGCTTCCTCGAACTTGACCTGCGGACCCGTACCGTCGAAGTCGTCCGTGCCGATCCATTCGCCGGTAGAGCCCGTTACCTGGACCTTCACCTGGTCGGCTGCGCCGGGAGCGGCGACATTGGAGACGAAATCGGTCACCACGTCCAAGCCGAAGTTCTCGCTGTAGAAGTAGAAGGTATCCTGACCGTTGCCGCCGGTCATTGTGTCCTGCGCCGGACCCCCCGAACAGCGTGTCGTCGCCGGCGCCACCGAAGAGGTTGTCTGCAGCGAAGCTGCCGAAAGCGCGATCATCGCCGCCATCGCCGTAGAAATGATCGACCCCGGAGTTACCGAAGCCTACGTCAGTCTCGGCCCCACCGAAAAGCGTGTCATTGTCGTTCGCGCCGAACAGAAAGTCGTCACCGTCTTGGCCGCGCAAGATATCGTTGCCGGTGTCACCGAACATGCGGTCGCGACCGCCACCGGCGCGAAGGTCATCCGACATCTCGCCGCCGTACACGACGTCGGCGGCCCCGTTACCCTGCAGACGATCTTCGCCGAGCCACCGAAAATCCTGTCCTCACCACCGCCGCCGACAATGAAGTCGTCGTGGTCGCCACCAAACGCGCTATCGTCCCCGCCCTGGCCGTAGATGAAGTCGGCGTTGCTATGGCCCAACAGCGTGGTCTGCATCACCGCCGCCGCGCAGGAGATCGACCCCTTGACCGCCATAGAGCTTGTCGCTGTCGTTCTGGCCCAGCAGCGTATCGTCACCGTAGCTGCCATAGGCATAGTCTACGCCGTCCCCGCCTCTAAAGAAGTCGATCGCCTGCCAGCGTAGATTGCATCGTCGCCGTGGCCACCAAAGGCGCTGTCGTTTCATCTCCGCCACCGAGACCATCATCCCCCGTACCACCGAAGAGGATGTCGTCTCCCAGGGTGCCGTCAAGAATGTCCTCGTGGGAATTTCCGTAGAGACTGTCGTCTCCCGATCCACCGTTGATACTGTCCTGGCCGTCCCGCCCGGCAACACGGTCGTCGCCAGATGCGGCGTCGATCAGATCGTACAGGTTGCTGCCGTAGAGGGTCTCGGTAACTGGATCACCAATTATGGTTGGCATGGCTACATCCTCAAGAGAAGAGATAATCAGTTGCCGTCAGCTGATCGGCTTGGGTGATGCCGGCAAGATCGATCTCGATGTCGGACGTCGCGTCGGCCATCCTGATCCACTTCTAGCCTTTGGCTCGCCTCGTTGAAGCGGGCCTGCGGACCGCTACCGTCGAAGGCGGCCTCGCCGACCCACTGTCCGTCTACGCCCGACACCCTGAGCGCAATGAGGTCTGCCGAACCAGGTGCAGTAACGTTCGAGGTGAAGTCGGTGATGTTGGCCTCAAGGCCGGCGCCTTGACTATGGAAGTTGAAGGTATCCTGCCCCTTGCCTCCGGTCAGCACCTCGAAGCCGGTGCTCTCCTCAAGAAGATCATCACCCGCACCGCCATAGAGTTTGTCGTATCCCCACAAACCATAGAGCGTATCGTCGCCGCCATCGCCGTAAAGCAAATCGTCGCCGAAATCGCCGTAGCAGAGATCTTCGTCGGCACCGCCGAACAGCCGATCGCTGTTGGCAGCACCGGTCAGGAAGTCGTCGCCGTCTTGGACCGCGAACGATGTCGGACCCGCTTTCCCCGACGGCGGTGTCATCACCATTACCGCCGCGCAGGTCGTCGTCGCCCGTTCGGCCGGCGAGATAGTCCGTGCCCGCGTTGCCTTGCAGACTGTCGTGCCCTGTGCCGCCGATCAGCCTGTCTTGGCCGCCACCGCCTACGATGAAGTCGTCGCCTTCTTCACCATGGGCACTGTCGTCTCCGCCCTGACCGAAGATGCTGTCGTTCCCGGGATCCGCGGCGACATAGTCATCCCCGCCGCCGCCGCGAATCACGTCGCCTTCATCTGATGCGTAGAAAGTGTCCGCGCCACTCTGACCAAAGAGCGTTACGGACCGGGCCCCAGCTTCGACCAGATCGACACCGGACCCGCCTTTGAAGATGGCGGAGGCAAGTTCGCCGGAGAAGAAGGTGTCATCTCCCTCTCCCCAAAGACAGTGTCAAATGCTTCGCCGGGACTATCGCCGAACAACAGGTCATTTCGGAGCCACCGAAGATGAGGTCGTCCGCCTCGTCGCCGCCGAGAATATCCGCACCTGTGCCGCCGCGAAGCGTGTCACTGCCGCTGCCGCCCGAGACCTCTGTCGTCACCGCCCCGTCCGGAGACCCAGTCATCGCCGAGGAAAGCGTAGACGCTATCCGCCAGTACGCCGCTGTAGATCGTCTCGCTCTCCGACGAGCCAAAGATCGTTGCCATGTCACATCTCCTAACAGAGTCCTGTTGATAGCTACGCAAAGAGGAAATCGGTTCCGGTAAGCTGATCGGCATCGGTGACGCCGCTCAGCGCGATGGAGAAGTTGGCGGTTCCGTCGCCGTCGGAATCGATCTGCACTGTCTTTGCCGCCGCATCGAAGCGCGCTTGCGGCGAGGCGGCGTCAAAGGCCTCGGCGCCGATCCAGGCACCATCGGAGCCCGGCACCTCGATTCGAATCAGGTCGGCTGCTACCGATGCAGTCACGTTCGATTCGAAGTCGATAATGAGGGCGTCCTCACCATTGCCGGGGAAGCCAAAGGCGAAGGTGTCCGCACCCTTGCCGCCAGTCATCACTTGGTCGCCGCAGGCCCGCCGGCCAGATAGTCGTCACCCGGCACCGCCGTAGACTTGGTCAGCGCCCGACCCTCCGAATATGCTGTCGTCACCGCCATCACCATGCACCCAGTCATTGCCTGTCGCGCCAAAGAGAAGGTCATCGCCTGCACCGCCGAATGCCTCGTCACCGTCCATGCCACCGTTTAGGGTGTCGGCGCCGTCCTGACCGCGCCAAATCGTCTGCACCACTGTTACCGAAGAGGCGGTCGATACCCTTACCGCCGCGCAGGTCGTCACCGGCGTCGCCTCCATGAAGGCTATCCTTTCCCGCATTGCCCATAAGCGAGTCAGCACCGCTGCCGCCGTAGAGCTCGTCAAGAACCGCCACCACCGATGGCGAGGTCGTTCTCCCCGCCGCCGAATGCCCGGTCGTCTCCGCCTTGGCCGTAGAGCCTATCGCCACCGCTCATCCATAGAGGACATCGCTGTCGGCACCGCCACGCAGAGTGTCGGCGCTTTGCGCGCCGAATAGCGTGTCGGCGCCGTCTTGGCCAAGAAAGGTATCGGAACCGGACCCGCCATAGGCGCTATCGCTGCCTGCTCCGCCTCTGAAACACCTGCGCCAGAAAAGGGGGATCCGAAGACATCGTCCCCCTGACCGCCGAAGGCAGTGTCCAGGCCGGCATCCTCAAAGCCCTCCATAGATCACATCATTGCCAGAACCGCCGAATAGGACATCGTTTTCGTGATCACCATCCAACACGTCGTCTCCTGAATTACCGAGAATCCGGTCGCCTCCGCTGCCCCCGAACAGTGTATCGTCGCCAAGGCGGCCGGACCCTTGATCATCGCCAGAGAGCAGAAAGACCGTATCCGCCTTGTCGGTACTGAAGAGTGTTCGTTGACGGGATCACCGTAAATCAGCGCCATGTCTGCTATCTCCTCCGCTTTCCAACTGGAAGGCCCTTCTTGCAGGCCGCCCTCTGGGGTTCGTCGTGAACCGGACCTTGCGGTGCGGGCGGCCCGGCCCTTTCACCAATCACGCGAAGAGGAAGTCGTTCGCGGTCAGCTGGTCGACCTGCGAGAAGCCGGTTAGATCGATTTGGAAATTGGCGGCGCCGTCGCCGTCGGAATCCACCTCTAGCCTCGCACTGGCTTCATTGAAGCGGGCCTGCGGGCCGCTGCCGTCAAAGGCCGCGTCTGCGACCCAGACGCCGTCGGGGCCCGATACCTGGAACAGGAAGACATCGCCGGCGTCAGGCAGGCTTGCGTTGACGTAAAGTCCGTGATGACCGCTTCGAGGCCGCTGCCGGTATCGATGAAGAAGAAAGTGTCCTCGCCCTTTCCCCACTCAGCTTATCGAGCTCCGTACCGCGAACAGGAAGTCGTCGCCGGCGCCTCCATAGAGGGTGTCCGTACTCTGTTGACCATGCAGGACATCGTCACCGCCTTCGCCATAGAGCAAGTCGAGGCCGAAGCTGCCGAAACCCACGTCCTTGTCGGCGCCACCGAATAGCCTGTCGCTCCCTTCAGCGCCAAAAAGATAGTCAGCACCGTTCTGACCTCGGACAAGGTCGCGCCGCTACCCCCGTAGGCGCTGTCATCGCCCTTGCCGCGCGCAAGTCGTCAGCGGCATCACCGCCGAAGAGCCCAGTCGACAGCTACGTTCCCTTGGAGGGTTTCGAGACCGAAACCGCCGAAGAGCCGATCTTCGCCGCCACCGCCCACCGATGAAGTCATCGTTGTCCTCGCCATCGATAGTGTCGTCGCCGGCTTGACCGAAGATGCTGTCGTCTCCCAGGTCTCCGAGGAGGTAGTCATTCCCAGCGCCCCCGCGTACCAAATCGGCTTCATCTGATGCGTAAACATCATCGTCGCCGCTTTGACCAAAGAGCGTTACGGACCGGGCCCCAGCTTCGACAGATCGGCGCCGGACCCGCCTTTGAAGATGGCGGAGGCAAGTTCGCCGGAGAAGAAGGTGTCATCACCCTCGCCGCCAAGACAGTGTCCAATGCTTCGCCGGGACTGTCGCCGACCAATATGTCGTTTCCGGAGCCACCGAAGATAAGGTCGTCGCCCTCCTCGCCGGCGAGGAAATCCGCGCCTGTGCCGCCGCGAAGCGTGTCGCTGCCACTGCCGCCCGAGACATCGTCGTCACCGCCCCGACCTGAGACCCAGTCATCGCCGGAGAAGGCGTAGACGGTATCCGCCAGTTCGCCGCTGTAGATCGTCTCGCTGCTGCTATTTCCAATGATGAGCGCCATCTCTCTGATCTTTCCCTAAAACTGTGCCGTGCAACGATTGTGCAGTGTCCATCGCCTAGCCGCTGCCTTTGGAACGCCGGTCCGACTGCATCCCTCTTCGGAAATGCCGCTCAAGAGAACAGAAAGTCGGTCGCGGTCAGCTGATCGACACTGCTAAAGCCACCGACGATAAGATCGAAATCGGCGGCACGTTGCCGTCCGAATCCACTTGAACGCGCCCTGACGCATCATCGAAGCGGCTTGCGGCCGCTGCTGTCGAAGCTGTCGCCGGCGACCCACGCGCCGCCGGAACCAGGCACTTCGATCTGGATGAGGTCAGCGGCGCCCGGTGCAGTCACATTTGAGGTGAAGTCAGAGATGATGGCGTTCTCGCCGGCCCCTGAAAGCCGAAGGCGAAGGTGTCTTCGCCCTTGCCGCCAAACATGATCTGATCGGCGCCTTGCCCGCCGGCAAGATAGTCCTTGCCGGCACCACCGAACAGGAGGTCACTGCCGGACGCACCGAAGAGGCTGTCATCTCCGCCATCGCCATAGAGTTTGTCGGCGCCGGTTCCCCCGAAAAACGAGGTCCGCATTGGCGCCCCCGTAGACAGTGTCGCCGTCATGATCGCCATTAATAGTGTCGGCGCCATCCTGGCCGCGGAGAATGTCTAGGCCGGAATCGCCGAAAAGCCGGTCGATGCCTTTACCGCCGCGCAGGTCGTCGGCGGCGTCGCCGCCGTGAAGCTGGTCCTTGGCGGCGTTGCCTGCAGGCTGTCGGCACCATCACCGCCATAGAGGCTGTCGGAACCGCGCCGCCGACGATGAAGTCGTTCTCATTGCCGCCGGAAGCGCTGTCGTCTCCGCCTTGACCATAGAGGTAATCGTTACCGCTGAATCCGTGGAGCAGGTCGTTCTCTGCGCCGCCTCTGAGCGTATCGACGCCGTTTTCGCCGAAAAGCTGGTCGGTGCCATTTTGCCCGAGAAGGGTATCGGCCCCGGCTCCCCCGATGGCATAGTCATCGCCTCCGCCACCCCTGAAGAGGCCTCCGCCAGCCGAAATTGAACGAAGAGATCGTCTCCTTCTCCGCCAAAAGCGGTGTCCCGGCTATCATCTTCATCCCCACCTTTGAGGGTATCTTGTCCGGAGCCACGAAAGGACGTCGCTTCCCTCGTCTCCGTCCAATTCGTCTTTGCCGGAATTGCCAAGCAGTCTGTCATTGCCGCTTCCACCGAAAAGGCTGTCGTCGCCGGAGCGTCCGGATACTTGGTCATTCCCGGAATAGGCAAAGACAGTATCGGGTTGTTGGTGCTGAAGAGCGTCTCGTCGACCGGGTCGCCGTATATGATCGCCATCGTGCAGTTCTCCTTGTCTGCTGTCAGACCTCCGCTCCCGTGCGCCCCTGAATAGATCAGGCAGCAAAGAGGCCTGGCCGTGCAGGCAGTGCAGCCTCGCTTCAGGAAAGAGGAAATCGCTCGCGGTCAGCTGATCGACCTCCGTGAATCCGACAAGAGCGATTTCGAAGTTGGCGACGCCGTCACCGTCGGAGTCCACCTGGACCCTTTCGCTGGCATCGTCGAAGCGAGCCTGCGGGCCGCTGCCATCGAAGGCGGCGTCACCGATCCACAGGCCGCTCGATCCGGACACCTCCAGCCGGATTTTATCCACGTTGGTCACGTTGGCAGTGTCGGACGTGAAATCGGTGATGACGGCCTCCAAGCCGTACCGAGTTCGTCGAAGTAGAATCGATCTTGCCCCAACCCGCCGGTGAGGCTGTCGACGCCCGCACCGCCATACAGGAAGTCGCCGACAGCTCCGCCATAGAGCGTGTCGTTCTCGCCGCCACGTAGAGTCCGTCGGCGCTGTCGCCGCCGAACAAGCGGTCCTTGCCGTCGCCGGCCACCACCCTGTCCTCACCATGGCCTCATAGAGCGCATTCAGGGCATCGGCGACGTCCAGGCCCCCATAGACCACGTCGTCGCCCCTTTGGCCGAGAAGAGTGTCGCTACCCTCTTTGCCATAGATCCAATCGTCGCTGGCCCCACCGCGCGCATGATCGGAGCCCGCACCGCCATAGAGATAGTCGTGCCCCCGTTGCCCTGAAGGCTGTCGATTCCGGAGCCACCATAGATGATGTCAGTGTTGCCGCCCCCTACCAGATGGTCACGACCGCTTGCCCCGGAGATCAAGTCGTCCCCACCCTGGCCATAGAGGCTATCGAATCCGCCTTGCCCGAGAGTTCATCGGCGTCGGCACCGCCGCGAAGCTTGTCGCTGCCCCGTCGCCGGCGAGTTTGTCGGCGCCGTCTTGACCGATCAGTGTATCGCTATCGTCGCCGCCATAGGCTGTGTCCGCGCCCTGGTT
>CAXXGD010000027.1:0-83378 GCA_963669385.2 Rhodospirillales bacterium | reverse complement strand
CAGTTACTCAAGACCCGAAGCTGAACTCGCACTCTAAGTTGAACTGCATCCTGGCGGGTATTCACGCCATCAAGGCCGGCGCAGACGAGGCCCTCATGCTGGACCCGCAGGGCTTCGTCAACACGACCAACTCCTGCAACTTCTTCATCGTGCGCAAGGGAGAGGTCTGGACCTCGAGCGGGGACTACTGCCTCAATGGCATCACCCGCGGCAAAGTCATCCGGCTCTGCCGCGAGAACGGCATTCCCGTCTTCGAGAAGAACTTCTCGCTGCTGGAGGCCTACGGTGCGGAGGAAGCATTCCTCACCGGTACCTTCGGTGCCCAGACACCCGTCGTCGAGATCGACGGCCGGCCGATCGGCACGAGCGGCACAGGGCCGATGACCGAACGCTTGAGACGGCTCTATAAGAATCTGGTACTGCAGGCGACATAGCCCGGATTTGCTCTCTTGAAATGACTGAGAAGCGGTTAGATTGCGCTGGCTTATGGCTTGCTTTTGCCATCGGGAGAGAGGATGCTGCCGCCACTGAGTCAACGTGAGGGGGAGCCCATGCGGCCGATCAACCATTCAGTCGCTGGAGTCCTGAGAGGCGGCTTGCTTGCTCTTGGTACACTTTGCCTTGGCGCTGCCGCCTTGGCGGAGTCGCAGTCATTCGTTCAGACCTACGAGACGGCCCATTGGCAAACCGGTCTTCTGCGCTTCGACCAGGATGGCACCGATCACGCAACGGCGACCGTCTCCTACGGTGCGGACAGCGGGCTGATCGTCTATTGCGCCCACGAGACCGTCATCGCGCTGCGCGTCGATCCTTTCTATCCCAAGGGGGTGACGCCCGATTCGAACATCCGCTTCGTGGTCAAGAGCGGCGAGTCGGTGATCTACGACCAGACGCTTGGCCCCTTTTCCTTCGCCGACAACAGCTATGGCGGGGCCATTCCCAAGGCCTTGGCCGCCGCCATGAAGAAGGGGAGTTCGCTGCGCCTCACCGATCAGACGATCGGGCTGGACACACCCTTTCCCTTACGCGGTTCGGCCAATGCGCTTTCCAGCCTGAAATGCGTCTAGTCTTGAGACCGTCCGCTGGTGCCGTAAGTCTCTTCTATAAGGCTTGATTTGAGTTGCGCCTGACGCGGCGATCCCTGTATGGCCTATGCCTCGCGAGACCCTTCTTGCAGGATAGAGAGTGCGATGGCGGAGAGTAGCATTTCTGTTTCGAGCGCGTCGGAGCAAACGGAGCCGGCCACCTCGAGTGCGCCGAGCGAGGTTGAAGACGCGGAGTCGCAGAAGCCTGGCGAAGGGGAGCAGCCGGCCAAGCGTAAGCCAGTCTATCGCCCGGCTGTCTTTTCGGTCCAGAGCATGGCCGAGGCCAGGAAGATCATTCTGACGCCGGAACCCACCATCGGGACCGAAGAGCGTTGGGAGACAGAGACACCCCTCTTGGCCGAAGAGCTGGTCGACTCCCTGAAACCCAACAAGAACACCTTACTGATCGATTACGGCTGCGGCATCGGCCGTCTGGCCAAAGAGGTCATCAGGCTATCCAACTGCAGTGTCTTGGGCGTCGACATCTCGCTGGAGATGCGAACCTTGGCGAACAGCTACGTTGGCTCCGAACGCTTCACCGCGACCTCCCGCAAGGGCCTTTTGCAGATGGTGCGCCGGGGGCTCAAGGTCGATCACGGCTATACCGTGTGGGTGCTGCAGCACTGCGTGAAGCCCAAGGAGGATATCAACCTTCTGCGGCTTTCCTTGCGCCTGGACAGCCGGCTGCATGTCATCAACAGCACCAGGCGGTGGGTCCCCACCAACAAAGGCTGGATCAACGACCGCATCAAGGTTCCGGAGCTCTTGGCCGCGCAATTCGAGGCGGTGGAAGAGAGAAGCATCCCGAAGGGCGCGCTGAGTCCGGCGATGGAGCGCTCCTGCTTCACTCGGATCTATCGGCCGACTGAGGCCAAGCCCCAGAATCCCTGACCGCGAAAGAAGGAAAAGCAAGCGCTTACAACGCTGTTGCCGGCGTTTGATCAAGGAATGCTGCAACAAGCGGCGTTGCCGTCGATTCCGGTCTATGTGACAATCGCACTGTCATGATCAGCGATCCGCGGCATGTGCGCTACTTTCTTGCCGTGGCGGAAGAGCTGCATTTCCGCCGTGCCGCCCTGCGTCTCGGCGTGGCGCAGCCGGCGCTCAGCCGGGCGATTCGCGATCTCGAAGTTCGATTGGGCCTGCAGCTCTTCATTCGGAACAACCGTGTCGTCACCTTGACTCCGGCCGGAAAGACCCTGGCGCGTGAATGGGCGCCGGTGCTGGAACGCGTCGAGCGCGGTGAGCGCCGGGCCAAGGAGGCGGAGCAGGGCAGGCATGGTGTCGTCACCATCGCCTATACCGATCTAGCGATCTCGGGCGTGCTGCCGAAGCTGATCCAGCTCTTCTCGGCACGCTACCCCGACGTGCGCATCGCTACGCGCCATGCCGTGACCTGGCGGCAGGTCGAAGCACTCTCCAGCGGCAACTTGGACTTGGGCTTCCTGACGGGGCCGGTGGAAACGGCAGAGTTCGATTGCCTGCCCGTGGAGTCCAATCGCTGCGTCGCCATCGCGCCCAAGGACCATTGGATCGCCGAGCGCCAGGCGGTGACCTTGGGCGAGCTGGCCGACGAGTCCTTCATTCTGGGAAACGAGCAAGACTGGCAGCACTTTCACGCCTACATCTACGGCGAATGCAGCCGGGTAGGCTTCGCCCCACGTGTCGTGCAGCGCGCCTTCAATTCTGTCGGCATTCTGGGCCTGATCGCGGCGGGGATGGGAATCACCGTCAATTGCGAATCGGCGCGAAACTTCCTGCATCCTGAGCTGGTGATACGCCCGATCAGCGACTTCCGGGTCACCATCCCGACCTTGGCCGCCTGGTCGCGCAAAGATGCCCCGCCTACGGCGCTTACCTTCGTCGAGTTCCTCAGGCGCGGGAATGCCATTCCCTTCAGTGATGCCGTAGGGGTATCATTACATAATTGATTGATATTATACCGTTGTGGTTCCCGCGCGTATCCTTCGAGGTAAGGAAAAGCAAGCTCAACCTGCCTTGGAGGCTTTCAATGTCGTACATGCACTCACGCCGCATCGGGGCCGCCTGTGCGGCTTTAGCGCTCGGCGCTTCGCTGGCCGGCACGGCTCTCGCTGCCGATGTCACGGTGAACCTCGGCTATGCCGCGGCCGAGACCTCTCCCTATGCGATTTTCGCCGGCAAGTTCGAAGAGCTGGCCGAGACCTACACCAACGGGACGGTCGACGTGAAGGTGCGCTGCTGCACGCAGCTCGCCACCGAGGATGAGGCCTTCAAGGCCATGCAGCTCGGCACGGTGGACATGTTCATCATCACCTCGAACAACATCTCCCCGCACTTTCCGCTGACCGACGCCTTCGTGCTGCCCTACATTTTCCAGAGCAAGGATCACGCCTATGCCGTCCTCGAGGGCGACATCGGCGAAGCCTTCTCCCAAAAGCTCTTGGATGCGACCGGGGTGCATCTGCTGGCCTACGGCTTCGTCGGCGACCGCGACTTCTACAACAGCGTTCGCCAGGTCCAAACGCCCGAGGACATGAAGGGGCTGAAGATCCGGGTGCCCAAGAACGAGGTGATGATCGACACCTTCACCGAGTTCGGCGCTTCGCCGATTCCCTTGGCCTGGGCGGAAACGCCGACGGCACTTCAGACCGGTGCCGTCGACGGAGCCGACAACGGTACCGCCTTCATCAAGAGCCAGAAGTTCTATGAGATCGCGAAACACCTGACGGTGCTGGAGCACTTCAACTACTTCTCGCCGCTGCTGGCCTCCGACCGCATCATGAACAAGCTGGACGACGAGCAGCGCGCGGCGATCAAGCGTGCCGCCAAGGAGGCCGGCGCCTTTCACCGCGACACCATGAGCGAACAGATTGCCGATGTGCGGCGCTTCTTGGGCGAGGAAGGCGGCATGACCGTCACCTATCCCGACAAGGCGCCCTTCATCGCCGCGGCACAGAAGATTCAGGACAAATACTCCAACGAGCGCGGGGCGGAGTTCGTCGCGTTCGTCGAGCAGATTCGCGCGGCGGCTCAATAGCCTAGCTCGGAACAGCAATACGGCGGCGGCGAGGGCGGCATGACTTTCCTCGGCTTCCTCGACCGCCGCTTCGAAGAGGTTCTCTGCGGCCTGGCGATCAGCCTGATGGCCTGCTGCGTCATGCTGCAGGTGGTGCTGCGCTTCGTCTTCGCCGCGGCCTCTCCCTGGGCGGAAGAATTGGCGGTCTACGGCATGATCGTGGGCGTCTACTTCGGCGCGGTCATGGCCGCGCGCGATCGCCAGCACATCCGCATCGGCATCCTCATCAACCATGCGCCGCGGCCCATCGCCGTCGCCCTGGTGGTCCTGGCCGACCTGCTGTGGGCCGGCTTCGTGGTGCTGATGGTGCTGCTATCGATCGAGTATATGGAACTGCTGTTCCGGGTGACCCAGATCTCCCCGGGCCTGGGCCTGGAGCAGCGCTGGATCCGCCCGGTGGTGCCGATCGCCTTTGCGCTCATGCTGTTCCGCATGGTCCAGGTCTACTGGCGCTGGCGCGGCGACGGCTGGAAGGGCCTGCCGCTTTGAGTGGCCCCCTGGTCATGGCGCTGGTCTTCGTCGCGACTTTGGCGATCGGCGTTCCGGTGCCTTTCGCCGCCGGGATCGCGGCCGCGGCCGGCATCCTCATCGCCGACATTCCCTTGACGCTGCTGGCGCAGTCGGCCTGGACCGCCTTCGAGCCCTTTCCCTTCGTGACCATCCCGCTCTTCATCCTGGCCGGCCAGTTGATGGAGAAGGGCGGTATGTCCGAGCGCCTGATCGCCATCGCCGAACGCCTGGTCGGCGCCTATCGCGGCGGGCTCGGCCTGATGACCGTGGTCGCCTGCATGTTCTTTGCAGCACTCTCCGGCTCCGGGCCGGCAACGACGGCGGCGATCGGCTCCATCACCGTTCCCGCCATGCAGCGCGAAGGCTACAGCTCACGTTTCGCCGCTGCGGTCTCGGCCGCCGGCGGCGCCTTGGGCAGCATGATCCCGCCCTCCAACCTCTTGATCATCTTCGCGCTCGTCGCCGACGAGTCCATTCCACGTCTCTTCCTGGCCGGCATCATTCCCGGGGTCGGCCTTGGTATCTTGCTGCTGATCGCCGCCTTTATCGTGGCGGCCAAGGCCGGATACGGCGGCGGCGGCGAGCCGTTCCGCTGGGGGCCGCTCTTGCGTGCCCTGTGGGACGGCAAGTGGGCGATCGGCGCGCCGGTCCTGGTGCTGGGCGGTATCTACACCGGCGTCTTCACGCCATCGGAGGCGGCCGGTGTCGCCGTCTTCTATGGCGCTTTCGTTGGCTTCGTCGTCTATCGCGGCCTAACCTTCAACGAGCTGCTGCACGCCTTGAAGTTCACGGCGCTGACCATCGGCACCGTCCTCTTTATTCTGGGGTCCACCAAAGCCTTCGGGCAGCTGGTCACACTCTTCGACATCCCCGAAGGCGTCTTGGCGCTCTTCGCGGGCTTGCGCGAGTATCCCTGGCTGGTGCTGCTCTTGATCGGCATCTTCTACATCCTGGTCGGTATGTGGCTGGAGTCCGTGCCGCAGATCATCATCTTCACCGCCGTCTTCCTGCCGCTGGTGGTCGAGCTGGGCGTCGACCCGATCGCCTTTGGGATCTTTACCGTGATGACCTGCGAGATCGGCTTTCTGACGCCGCCGATCGGGGTCAATCTCTTCGTCGCCGCGCGCATCGCGAACATCTCGATCGAAGAGGTTTCGGTCGGTGTGCTGCCGCTACTGATTCCCTACATGCTGATGATTCTGGCGCTCATCTTCCTGCCGGAGCTGGCGACCTTCCTGCCCGACCTGGTCTATGGAGAAAGCTTGTGACGGCTTCGACTATCCCCTTGATCGGCTATGCCGATCGGCTCTCGGTCAGGCCGGGCGAGAGCATCGCCTTCAAGATCTCCTCGCGCCTGCAAGGGCCCTACGAGGCGCGCCTGGTACGGGTGATCTCGGCCGATCCCAACCCGGATGGGCCCGGCCTGCGCGAGGAAGCGGTCTCCGCCGCCTTTGCCGGAAACTACCCCTCTCGCGCCCAGGAGATGCAGCTTGGCTCCTACATGGCGGTGGACGGCGCTGCCGCGCTGGGGAGGCTAGAGCAGCTGACCGCGACAGCGCTGGTCAATCCGACACTGCTCGACGGCCGCTTGCAGGCGCTGGTGTCGCTGCGGTCGGCGCAGAGCGGTATCGCTTTGTGCATCGATGGCGACGGTCGGCTGACCCTGGTGCTTGACGGCGCCGAAGAGGATCGCTGCCATTTCTCGGTCGAGGGGAGGCTGCCTCTCAAGAGCTGGTTGAGCGTCTGGGCTTGCCTCGACTTGGCCAAGGGCCGCGTCGAGGTCGGCTGGCGGACGTTGGACGAGGTTGCGGGATTGGGGAACGCCACTTGCTGGTCCCATTCGCCTCGGCCGGGCCTTGCGGTCGAGTCGCTCTATGTGGCGGCCCTGGACGGCAAGGCTGGCGAAGGACTGTTCAATGGCAAGATCGAGGCCCCGGCGCTCTATCGGCAAACGCGATTGCCGTCGGCCGGCGACGAGCCCTTGGCGCGTTGGGACTTCGCCCAGGGGATCGGCGGGTTCGAGGCGACGGACGTCGGACCGCTTGGGCTGACGGGCCGGCTAGTGAACCGTCCGCTGCGCGCCGTCACCGGCGCCGCTTGGACCGGCGAAGAGATGTGCTGGCGCCACCGACCGGAGCACTATGCCGCCGTTCACTTCCACGAGGATGACTTCGGCGATGCCGGCTGGGAGACGGACTTCGCGTACGCGGTTCCCGAGGACCTGCCGAGCGGGCTCTATGCCGTCCGCCTTTCCGGCGAAGGGGAGGGGGATTCGATCCCCTTCGTGGTGCCGCCGCCCAGGGGGGAGCGTCAGGCGGATATCTGCGTGGTCATCCCGACCTTCACCTACGTGGTCTACGGAAACCACGCGCGCGTCGACTTTGGCGATGCCTGGCGTAAGAGGACTGCGGATTGGGGTGGCTCGCCCTGGAACTCCTGCGAGCATCCGGAATTCGGTCTTTCGACATACAACAAGCACGCCGATGGCTCCGGCATCGCGCTTGCCACCCATTTGCGCCCCTTGCTGACCTTTCGGCTCGGCTACGTCACGCTGGTCGACGCCAAGGGCTCGGGTCTGCGCCACCTACAGGCCGACACCTACATCCTTGCTTGGCTGGAAGCCAAGGGACTGGCCTATGACCTGGTGACGGACCACGACCTCGACGAAGAGGGCGGAGCGGCCTTGGCCGGCTATTCCGCGGTGCTGACCAGCTCGCACCCGGAATACCATACGCTGCGCAGCTGGGAGGCCTTCCGCGCCTACCGCGACGGCGGCGGTCGCTTGGCCTATCTGGGCGGCAACGGTTTCTACTGGCGGGTCGGGCGGCATCCGAGCTTGCGCGATGCCTTGGAGGTGCGCCGTGCCGAGGGCGGCATCCGCACTTGGGAGGCGGCGCCGGGCGAGTACTACCATGCCCTGGACGGTCACTACGGCGGCCTCTGGCGCCGCAACGCCCGCCCGCCGCAGCAGCTGGTCGGTGTGGGTTTCTCGGCGCAAGGGCTGTTCGAGGGAAAATCCTACAGGCGCAGGCCGGCCTCCTACGAGCCCCGCTTCGATTGGCTCTTCGACGGCATAGAGGCCGAAGAGATCGGCGGGCGATGCCTCAGCGGCGGCGGTGCCGCCGGCTTCGAACTCGATCGCGCGGAGGTGGGTTTGGGCACTGCCGAAAACGCCGTCGTGCTCGCCTCGTCATCGGATCATCCGGCCCACTTCACGGTGGTGTTCGAAGAGCTCTTGAGCCACGTCGCCATCCTCTACGGGGACAGCAAGGACGATCTGATCCGCTCCGACCTGCTCTATTGGGAGACGCCTTCAGGCGGCGCCGTCTTTTCCGCCGGCTCGATCACCTTTTGCGGCGCGCTGCCGATCGACGACTTCGGCAGCGATATCTCGCGCTTGCTGGAGAATCTTCTGCGGCGATGGCTAGATCTTTCCTCCTAGAGTGATGCGGCCTGCAGCGGCGACCCCGCGCAATAGAAGCGCAGATGCGAACAATCGAAGACGCCCTTCTCCCTCACGCTGACCGTCGCGCGCGCAACTGTCTTGGCGAACCGTGATTTGGGACATAGCCTCAGATCATCACAGCCCGGCCTGAAACCGACATGGGGAGGAACGATTGAGACTGCTGAAGCCGAGCCCGGTACAGGCCGCTGTCGGCCTGAGGGCGATGAGGGCGGTGGCGCTGGCCGGTGGCGACCTCGGTCCGGCGGCAAAGGCGATGATTGCCGCCGCTCAACGGAACCTTCTGGGCACAGACCTGGACTTCGACACGCTGAAACCGGCCACGCCGGAGGAGCTTGCCGCTCACTTTGGCGATCCCGCTCTGGCGCAGCAGATCATTCAAGGGATGGTGCTGCTGGCGATTGCCGACGACCGGCCCGCCCCGGAACGCTTGGCTAGGATATCAGCTTTCGCCAAAGCCTTGAGGGTCGACGAGCCGGGCTTGGTTGCCGTCAGGAGGCTAGCAGAGCGCCACCTGCTGCTGTTCAAGATCGACTTCTACCGCCGCTCCCACGTGACGGGCGCATTTCGAGAACAGTACCGCCGACAGGGCCTAGTCGGCGTCGTGAAGGGTATCGCCGGGTTGCGCGGCATGATCGAGGACCGAGCGCTCGCGCAGCGCTATCAAGCCCTAGGCGAATTGCCGCCGGACAGCCTCGGACGGGCTTTTCACGATCACTACCGCCGCAACGGCTTTGCCTTTCCAGGCGAGAAGACCGGGTTTCCCGAGGCCGGCGTCTTTCACGATTTCACGCACGTGCTGTCCGGCTATGGGACAGGGCCGGACGGCGAGGTTCAAGTGGGGGCCTTTCAGGCCGGATACATGAAGAGCAACCCCTATTTCGTCCTGTTGTTCGTGACCTTGACGTTCGGTGCCGGTCTGAACGTCACGCCCGTCCCACAGCCGGAATATCACAGCACACTGGCGATGGAGGGCCTTGCCGACCGCTTCTTCGAGGCCCTGGAGCGTGGCAGCAAAGTAGAACGGGATCTTTCCCGAGACTGGAACCACTGGAACTGGGTCAAAAAGCCTCTCGATCTGGCGCGCCGGGACCTGGGGATCGAGCCTCCGCGCGGCGGATATCTATATCCTCCTGTCAGCAGATGAGCTGGTGGAGGGCACCTGAAATCTGGCAGGGAGGAGTTCTTGATCGAGAGGGCCGAACTGAGCGCGCCGCTGCCGAAAAGGCGCTGTGAGGTGAGAACGTTCCCTAGACGTTAAAGCTCTCCCCGCAGCCGCAGCGGCTCTTTTCGTTGGGGTTGATGAAGACGAAGCCTGACTGGAACTTGTCCTCCTGGTAGTCCATCTCGCTGCCCAGGAGGAACATCACGGCCGTGGGATCGATGAAAATTCTGACCCCCTTGTCCTCGATCACGTCCTCGAAGCGCTTCTGCTCCTTGGCGTACTCGACGAAGTAGGAGAGGCCCGAGCAGCCGCGGGTCTTGACGCCGACGCGCAGGCCCAAGACGGCCTCGTCTTCGGTCTTGCTCATCAGGCGGCGGACGCGCTCTGCGGCGGCGTCGGTCAGGGTGACGATCGGGGCAGCCATGGTCCGTTCAAGTCCCTTTCATTCGACCATAGTAAATGGTTTCTGCTCTCATTCTAAACAAGGCCCGGCTAAACAAGGCCCGGCTAAACAAGGCCCAGCGCCAGGCGGGCGTCCTCGCTCATCAGCTCCGGCGACCAGGGCGGCTCCCAGACCAGTCGGACCTCGACCTCGCCGATGCCGGGAACGGCTGAGACCGCATCGGCCACCATGCCGGGCATTTCGCCGGCGACCGGGCAGCCGGGGGCTGTGAGGCTCATCTCGATGACCGCCGAGCCGTCGTCCTGGATGTCCAGGGTGTAGATCAGGCCCAGGTCGTAGATGTTCACCGGGATCTCGGGGTCGTAGACCGTGCGCATGGCCTCGACCACCTCTTCGGGGGGGGCGACGCTTGTGCCGGGAGCGAGAGGCTCGCCGCGCCTTGCGCTGAACTCGGTGCCGGGCTCGATCTCCGACGGGGCGCCGAAGCCGGCCATGGGGCTATTGCCGAAGATACTCATTCCGTCGTCGTCTCCTTCTCGCCGGCGAGAGCCGAAAGCGCCGTCTGCCAGGGCAGGGTGACGCACTTGGTCCGCACCGGATAGTGCCGCACGCCGCTTAGCGGCATCAGCGGGCGCACCTCTTCAGGGTGGTTCTCCGTCTTGGGATCTTCCTCGCTGCAGACCAGCTTCAGGTCCGCCATCAGGCTTTCTGCCTTCGCCGGGGAGGCCTTCGCCAAGACCTCCGTCATGATCGAGGCCGACGCCAGACAGAGGGCGCAGCCCTTCCCGTCGAAACCGGCCTCGTCGACCCGATCGCCGTTCATCGCCAGGTAGACCGTGACCTGATCGCCGCAGAGTGGGTTATAGCCCTTCGCCTCATGCGTCGTCCCTGCCGGCCGCCCCTGGTTTCGCGGGTGGCGGCTGTGGTCGAGGATGACCGATTGGTAGAGGGACTTGAGCTCGTCCATGGCGATGCCTCAGGCAAAGAGCTCCCTGACTTTCAGAAGCGCATTTGCCAGCGCGTCGACCTCTTCGCGGGTGTTGTAGATGCCGAAGGAAGCGCGCGCGGTCGAGGTGACGCCCAGGCGCTGCATCAAGGGCTCGGCACAGTGGTGACCGACGCGCACGGCCACGCCCATGCGGTCGACGATGGTACCGATGTCGTGGGCATGCACGTCGTCCATCACGAAGGAGACGATGCTGGCCTTCTCCGGCGCGGTGCCGAGCAGGCGCACGCCCGGCACTTGCGCCAGGCGCTCGTGCGCATAGGCAAGCAGGCCCGCTTCGTGGGCGGCGATGGCCTCGTGGCCCAGCTCTTCGATGTAGGTGAGTGCGGCGTCGAGCCCGACCGATTCCAGGATCGGCGGCGTGCCGGCCTCGAAGCGATGCGGGGTCTCCTTGTAAGTCGTCTTCTCGAAGGTCACCGACTGGATCATCTCGCCGCCGCCTTGGTAGGGTGGCATGGCGTTCAGCAGGGCCTTCTTGCCGTAGAGGACACCGATTCCCGTCGGGCCATAGACCTTGTGGCCGGAGAAGCAATAGAAGTCGACGTCAAGGTCCTGCACGTCGATCGGCGTGTGCGGGGCGGCCTGGCAGCCGTCCAGCAGGACCACGGCGCCATGTTCATGGGCGGCGGAGATCACCGCCTTTACCGGCACCACGCTGCCCAGCGCGTTGGAGACATGGGTGACTGCCACGATCTTGGTGCGCGGACCCAGCAGCTTCAGGTAGTCTTCGAACAGGAAGCTGCCGTCGTCGCCGATCGGTACGACCTTGAGCTCGATGCCGATCTGGTCGCGCAGCAACTGCCAGGGCACGATGTTGGAGTGGTGCTCCAGCACCGAGACGATCACCTCGTCTCCGGCCTTGAGGAAGCCGCGGCCATAGCTGTGGGCGACCAGGTTCATCGCCTCGGTGGCGCCTTTGGTGAAGACCACCTCTTCGACCTGCTTGGCATTGACGAAGCGCTGCGCGTGGGCGCGGGACTGCTCGAAGAGGTCGGTGGCCTCCTGGCTCAGCCGGTGCACGCCGCGGTGCACGTTGGAATAGTGCTGGCGCGCCGCCTGGTCCATGGCATCCAGAACCTGCACCGGCTTCTGGGCAGAGGCGGCGCTGTCCAGATAGACCAGCGGCTTGTCGTAGACCTTGCGGGCGAGGATCGGAAAGTCGGCGCGCACGCGCTCCACGTCGAAGGCAAGGGCTGCATTGTGTCCGCTGTGGGGGCGGGCGAGGGCGGTGGCGCTCACTGCGCAATCTCCTCCAGTCGTCGGTCGAGAGTGGTGCTGACAAGATCCTGTGCTTCGCCTGCCGGCAGGCGCTCCAAGGTCTCTTCGAGGAAGGAGCGCATGAGCAGCTTCCGGGCGATCGGCTGCGGCAGGCCGCGGCTGCGCAGATAGAACAGCGCCTGCTCGTCCAGCTTGCCGCTGGTGGCACCGTGCGCGCACTGCACCTCGTCGTGGTAGATCATCAGTTCCGGCTTGCTGTCGATCTCGGCCTGATCGGATAGCAGCAAGGTCTTGTTGGCCATCCTGCCGTCGGCACGCGCTGCGCCGGCCTCCACGGTGATCTTGCCGCGGAAGACCTGCCGGGATTGGCCGCCCAAGACACCCTTCACCGTCTCCTTGCTGGTCGTGTCGGCCGCGTGGTGGCGGATGTGGCTGGTGAGATCGCCGTGCGCCTTGCCGTCCAGCAGATAGGCGCCGTCCAGCACTGCTTCGGCGCCGGGCTCGGCCAGATCGATCGTCACCTCGCGGCGGGCAAGGCCTGCACCGGAGAAGAGCAAATAGCCTCTATAGCCGGCATCGCGCGCCAGCGAGACAGAGAGCTCGCCCAGATGCGTGGCGGCGGCACCTTCCTCCAGGACCACAAGGTGCGTCAGCCTTGCGCCAGGCCCGACGTCCACGGCGGTGACCTGGTTGGCGAGCCCGGTCTCCCCGTAAAAGCGCTCCAGCAGAACAACGTCGGCTCCGGCCTCGAGGCTTATCAGGGAGCGCAGGTTGGCGAGCCCGTCGCAGCCGCTGTAGGCCACCTCGATGATCTGCTGATTGTCTGCCGGGCCTGCCTCGATCAGCAAGCCATCCTGCAGCAGGGCGAGATTGAGCGCCGCGAAGGCCGAAGCGCCGTCGATTCCCACAAGCCGCGCGGCAGCATCCGGGTCGTCTTCAAGCAGCTGGTCGAGCGTGCGTAGGCGCAATTCGCTCGAGCTTGCCAGGCGGTTGCGATCGGTCAACACGCTGCCTTGCGCTACGGCGATGCGCTGGCTGGCTGTCGGCAGCAAGGACGCCGGCTCGGCCGCGCCGCTGGAGAGAGACGATAGCGCGATGCTGCCCAGGCGGTTGGCCAGAGCGGGCGTGTAGCGCCACTGCTCCATTCGCGCCGTCGGCAAACCAAGGTCGAGCAGCCTCGCGACCGCGGCCTCGCGCTGCTGCTTGAGCCAAGGCAGGGCCGCGCCGGGCAACTGCGCCGCCTCTTCGGCGTAGAGATCGGCGAAGGACTTCGCCGTGGTCATGGTCTGAACGCTCATGACCCGCCTCTAGGCCGCCTCGCCCATGATGTCGGCGTAGCCCTTGGCCTCCAGCTCTTCGGCCAGCTCATACCCGCCGGAGCGGACGATCCGGCCGTGCGCCAGCACGTGAATGCGATCGGGCACGATGTGGTTCAAGAGCCGCTGGTAGTGGGTGATGACCAGGAAGGCGCGCTCGGGCATGCGCATGGCGTTGACGGCTTCGGCTACGGTCTTCAGCGCGTCGATGTCCAGTCCGCTGTCGGTCTCGTCGAGAATGGCCAGGCTGGGCTCGAGAACCGCCATCTGCAGCATCTCGTTGCGCTTCTTCTCGCCGCCGGAGAAACCGCTGTTGACGGCCCGCTTCAGCATCTCGTCCTTCATGCCCAGCGCCTTGGTCTTGGCGCGCAACAGCTTGACGAACTGCAGGGCATCATAGGGCTCCAGTCCGCGCGCCTGACGGACCGCGTTGGCAGCCTCTTTCAAGAAGGTGGTGTTGGCGACCCCCGGGATCTCGACCGGATACTGAAAGGCCAGAAAGAGCCCCAGCGCGGCGCGCTCTTCCGGCTCCTTGTCCAGCATGTCCTCGCCCCTGTAGGTGACGCTGCCTTCCGTCACCTCATAGCCTTCGCGGCCGGCCAGCACGTAGGAGAGCGTCGATTTGCCGGAGCCGTTGGGGCCCATAATGGCGTGCACCTCGCCGTCGGGCAGGCTCAAGGTCAGGCCCTTCAGGATCTCCTTGCCGTCGACGGTCACGTGGAGGTTTTCGATGTCCAACATTCAGCTCTGCCCTTATCCCACGCTGCCTTCGAGGCTGATCCCGACCAGTTTCTGTGCTTCCACCGCAAACTCCATCGGCAGCTGCTGCAGCACATCGCGGCAGAAGCCGTTGACGACAAGTGCGACCGCTTGCTCTTCGGGGATGCCGCGCTGGCGGCAATAGAAGAGCTGGTCCTCGCTGATGCGGCTGGTGGTGGCCTCGTGCTCGAGCTGAGCCTCGGCGTTGCGGCTCTCGATATAGGGGACCGTGTGGGCCGCGCAATCCTCGCCGATCAGCAGAGAGTCGCACTGGGTGTAGTTCCTCGCCCCCTTGGCTTTGGGAGAGACCTTGACCAGGCCGCGGTAGGACTGCGAGGAGCGCCCGGCCGAGATGCCCTTGGAGATGATCCGGCTCTTGGTGTTGGGGGCCAAGTGGATCATCTTGGTGCCGGTGTCGGCTTGCTGGCGGTTGTTGGTGATCGCGATCGAATAGAACTCGCCGACCGAGCCTTCGCCTTGCAGGATGCAGCTGGGGTACTTCCAGGTGATCGCCGAGCCGGTCTCGACCTGGGTCCAGGAGATCTTGGAGTTGCGGCCGCGGCAGGCGCCGCGCTTGGTCACGAAGTTGTAGATGCCGCCCTTGCCGTCGGCGTCGCCGGGGTACCAGTTCTGCACGGTGGAGTACTTGATCTCGGCATCGTCCAGGGCCACCAGCTCGACCACGGCGGCGTGCAGCTGGTTCTCGTCGCGCATCGGCGCGGTGCAGCCCTCGAGGTAGCTGACGTAAGAGCCCTCGTCAGCGATGATCAAGGTGCGCTCGAACTGGCCGGTGTTGGCGGCGTTGATGCGGAAGTAGGTCGAGAGCTCCATCGGGCAGTGCACGCCCTTGGGGACATAGACGAAGGAGCCGTCGGTAAAGACCGCGGAATTCAGGCAGGCGTGCTTGTTGTCGGCAGCCGGTACGACCGAGCCCATGTAGCGGCGCACCAGTTCCGGACAGCGGCGCACCGCCTCGGAGATGGAGCAGAAGATGACGCCGGCTTCCTCCAGCTTGTGCTTGAAGGTGGTGGCCACCGAAACGCTGTCGAAGACGGCGTCCACGGCGATGTTGCTGCGCTCCTGCACGCCGGCCAGGATCTCTTGCTCATGCAGAGGAATGCCGAGCTTGGCATAGGTCTCGAGCAGCTTGGGGTCGACGTCGTCGATGGTCTTGGGTCCGTCCCCGGCCTGCTTCGGCGCCGAATAGTAATAGGCGTCCTGGTAGTCGATCACCGGGAAGGCGAGGTTGGCCCAATGGGGCTCGGGCATGGTGAGCCACCGGGCATAGGCCTTGAGCCGCCAGTTCAAGAGCCACTGCGGCTCTTCCTTCTTGGCCGAGATGAACCGGACGATCTCCTCCGACAAGCCTTTGGGCGCCGTGTCGGCTTCGATGTCGGTGACGAAACCGTACTTGTAGCGCTCGCCCAGCTCTTGGACTTGCCTTGCCGTATCGACGCTGACTGCCATGCTTCCTGTCTTTCCGTCCCTCGTGTCGTTGTCTGCTCGCTCGTGCCGCCCTACTGCGCCGAGATCTGCCGGCCGATATCGCCCTTGCCTTGCAGGCCAAAGCCGCTCGGCGACATGTCATGCAGGCTCACCGCTTCCAAGGCGTCGCGGATGGCCCGATTGACCTCGTTCCAGTTCCCCGCCATGGGGCAGAGGCTCTGCACGTCGCAGGAATCCGGCGAGCCCTCGGCACAGGCGGTGAGTGCGATCGGCCCCTCCACCGCCTCGACGATGTCGGCAACGCTGATTGCGACCGCCGGGCGGTTCAGGCAGTAGCCGCCGGCGGCCCCGCGGTGCGAATCCACCAGTCCGTGCCGCGACAGCAGGTTCAAGAGCTTGGCCACGGTGGGCAGCGGCACGCCCGACTGCTCGGCAAGATAGTGGGCCGAGGTCAAGCCTCGCTTGCGCTCTGTCATCTGCGACAAGACCACGACGGCATAGTCGGTCAGGCGGTTAAGGCGGAACACGGGCTTCAATCCTGAACAAATCGGTCTGGATTAGAGATAGAGGATAAGCCCCGCCTTGCAAAGGGCTTTCTGACGCAGCGCCATGACAGAGGTCCTATGCCTGGCCGAGCCGCTTTCGCCAGAGGAGCGAGAGCAGGAGGCCGACGGCACTGAGGGCCGCCATAGCGGCAAAACTGGCCGCGGGCGAGATGTCATAAAGGTAGCCGGCAAGGATCAGCGCCAAACCCATCAAGATGCCGCCCTGCAAGGCTGCGTAAAGAGCTTGGCCGCTTGCTGCCGCATTAGCCGGCACGATGCGGGCGATCAGATGCACGGTGCCGAGATGGGCCGCGGCAAAGGTCAAGGCGTGCAGCGCCTGGACGGCGATCAAGAGCGGCAAATCGGTCGAAAGCGCCGTCGCACCCCAGCGCAGGATACCGGCCGCAGCGGCAAGCGACAGCAGGCGCATGGCGCCAAGGCTGGTGAGAAGCCTGGTGCCGTAGGCCAGCAGCACGATCTCGACCAAGACACCTTCGGCCCATAGCCAGGCGATCGTGGTTTCGCTGTGCCCGGCCGCCAGCCAGGTGATCGAGGCGACGGCGTAATAGGCGGCGTGGCTCGCTTGCAGGCAGCCCGCGGTCAGCACCAGTGCGAGGAAGCGTCGATCGGCCAGCAGCACGCGCCAGGCGCCTGAGAGGGCCGAACGCGGCTGCGCCTTCGAGGGGGGAAGGCTGACGCTGGCCGCGCCCGCGATCAGAAGACTGCTGGCAATCGCCAAGAGGAACCAGAGGCCACCCGACAGCTCTACCAACTCGCCGCCGATCAGGTTGCCGGCGATGAAGGTGATGGACCCCCACAGCCGGATCCGACCGTAGTCCAGCCGCCGTTGCGGACCGGCACGCAGTATCTCTGAGTCGGTGATCGGGATAACGGGCGTGAAAAAGAAGCCGAGCAGCAGATGGCCGAAGAGGAAGAGCGCGAAGCCATGCCCCAGCCCCAGGACCAGGTAGGCGCCGAGGCTTCCCAGAATGAGCCAACCGAGGACGCGCCTGGCGTCTCCGCTGCGGTCGGCAGCCCGCCCCCAAAAGGGAACGCCGACGATCTTGATCCATGTCCCCGCCGCCAGCAGCAAGCCGATCTCTGCTGCCGACATACCGCGCATCTCCAAGAACACCGGCCAGAAGGGAAGAAAGAGGCCCAGCACCATGAAAGTGGCGCCGACCAAGACCGCGTAGCGGAGCGAGAGCGAACCTTTAGCCATGGACGTTCCGAGAGGGGGACGGCTCATGCGAAGCGGCCGAGCCGTTCGCCCAAATGGAGACCCTGTTCACTCTTCATAGCGCGGCCGGCAAGGACCGCGTTGCGTACGACCAGAGCGGCATGGAAGCGGGTAAGGGTCCAGTCGGTCATCGCCTAGTGATACTCGTCTCGGCGCCAAAGATATGCACCGATAGGCGCCTCCTGACTGTCCGGCACCTTCTCGCCGTCAGCATCCTTGGCCTGCCTTGTGGCTTCGCGGTGACCCTCAACGCAAGACCCTGACCGCTGTCCACCCGCATCCTGCGGCCGCCGGATGGCCTTGCAAAGTGGCTGGCCCGCTCTGTAGGGAAAGGAGCAACAAAGTCTAGGGGAGATGGCCGTGCCGGAAGCGGCGACCGTGCTCATCGTTGGCGGTGCCGGCATTGGTTCGTCGGTGGCATATTTCCTGACCGCCGATCCTGCCTTCGAAGGCCGGGTCGTGGTGGTCGAGAAAGATCCGAGCTATGCTGAGAGTGCCACCGCGCGCTCGGCAGGCTCGATCCGCCAGCAGTTCTCCACGCCCGAGAACATCGAGATGTCGCTCTTCGGCATTCAGTTCTTGCGGCAGGCCGAGCGCAGCTTGGCCGTCGACGGCGAGGGGCCGGCGCTGTCGCTTCGTGAAGGCGGCTATCTCTTCCTGGCGACGCAGTCTGGCCTGCCGGTGCTCCAGGCCAACGCCGAGGTCCAGCACCGCCTGGGCGCCGACAATCGGTTGCTGTCGCCCGACGAGCTGTCCCGACGCTTTCCCTGGATGCGCGTCGACGATCTGGCCGGCGGCAGCTTGGGCCTCAGCATGGAGGGATGGTTCGATCCCTATGCCCTCTTGCAAGGCTTTCGCCGCAAGGCCAGAGCGCAAGGCGCGCACTACGTCGAGGGAGAGGTGGTGGACTTGGAGCTCGCAGGCGGTCATGTCGTTGCCGCTCGCCTGGCGAACGGCGATCGCCTCGCTTGCGACAAGGTGGTCAATGCAGCCGGGCTATGGGGCCGTGAGGTGGCGGCCATGGCCGGCCTCGAGATCCCCGTTACACCACGCAAGCGCCAGGTCTTCGTCCTGGACTGCCGGGAACGGCTGGAGGGTTGCCCCCTGGTGATCGATCCCAGCGGAACCTATCTGCGCCCGGAAGGCACCGCCTACATCTGCGGCCGAGCACCCGAGGAACGCGAGGATCCGGAGACCCGCGACTTCGAGGTCGACTACGGCTTCTTCGAGAGCCAGGTCTGGCCGATCCTGGCCGAGCGCGTTTCGGCATTGGAAGCGATCAAGGTGGTCAATGCTTGGGCCGGGCATTACGACGTCAACAGCTTCGACCACAATGCCATCCTGGGGCCCGACCCGACCGTTCCCAACTTCTATCTGGCCAACGGCTTTTCCGGGCACGGGATACAACAAAGCCCCGCCGTCGGGCGGGGCTTGGCCGAACTCATTATACACGGGCGCTACACCAGCCTGGATCTCAGCCGCTTCGGCCCTGAGCGCATCGCCAAGAACCAGCCGATCGTCGAGCAGAACGTGGTGTGACGCTCTAGCCGAAGGCCTTGTAGGCGGTGATGGTGAAGGTGTCGCGGATGCCTTTCAGGCGCTGAATGCGATCGGTCACGAAGTGGCCGATGTCGCTACCGTCCTGGAGGTAGCACTTTACCAAGAGATCATACTGGCCGGATGTGGAGTGCACCTCCGAGACCTGCTCCACCTCTTGCACCAGCGCGTCGGCGACGCGGTAGGCCTCGCCCAAGTCGCACTTCACCATCACGAAGATCGTCTGCATCTTCGCCTCTAGCGCTGTGCGGCGCGCACCGGCCGTAAGAGGAAGGCCGGCGTGTGATCGCCGAACGAGGGCGTGGGGTTGTGCGGCTCGCTGGAGGGCTGGGCGGAGTCGTCGCGGGCCGGCCTGCGCGTACTGACGCGCTGACCGTTCCGCTGTCCGCTCCGTTGTCCGCTCCTGCGGCTCTCGTTGGTGTTGGCGGGCTTGGGCGGCGGAGCGCTGGCTTTAGCCGGCGTCGCGGCCCCTGCCACCTCCGGCAGGTAGATCTCTCCAGGCGCCTTCTTGATCAGCTTCAAGAGGTTGGCATAGCTGCGGCTGTCCGCCTTGGTCACCAGCATGAAGGCCTTGCCGCTGCGTCCGGCCCGTCCGGTTCTGCCGATCCGGTGCACATAGTCCTCCGGATGGCTCGGCACATCATAGTTGAAGACGTGGCTGACCGCGGTAATGTCCAGACCGCGCGCGGCAACGTCGGAGCAGACCAGTATCTTCATCTTGCCGTCGCGGAAGTTCTCCAGGGTCTCGGTGCGCGCCGGCTGGCTCATGTCGCCATGCAGTGCGTGGGCATCGAAATCGTGGCGGGCCAGCGAGCGTTGCACGATGGCGACGTCGCGCTTGCGGTTACAGAAGACCAGCGCGCTCTGCGGCGTCTCTTGGCGGAGCAGCGCACGCAAGGCCGCGCGCTTCAGCTTGGCTTCCGTCCCGCAGCGCAGGATCGCTTGCTCGATGGTGTCCGCGGTACGCGCCGGCGGGGTCACCGCAACTTCCTTGGGGTTCTGCAGGAAGCGGTCGGCCAGGCGGCGTATCTCCGGCGGCATGGTGGCCGAGAAGAAGAGCGTTTGCCGCAAGACCGGGAGTCGCTTGACGATGGTCTCGATGTCCGGGATGAAGCCCATGTCCAGCATGCGGTCGGCTTCGTCGATCACCAGGATCTTCACGTCGGCGAGCAGAATCTTGCCGCGCTCGATCAAGTCGATCAGCCGACCCGGCGTGGCGATCAGCACGTCGACCCCGCGGTCCAGCTTGCGCTCTTGGTCGGCCAGCGAGGTGCCGCCGGTCAGCAGCGCCATGGTCAGCTTGTGATTGGCGCCGTACTTCTGGAAGCTTTCACTGACCTGCGCGGCCAACTCTCGCGTCGGCTCCAGGATCAGCGATCGGGGCATGCGTGCGCGGGCCCGTCCGCCGGCAAGCATGTCGATCAGCGGCAGGGTGAAGCCGGCGGTCTTGCCGGTTCCGGTCTGTGCGCAGCCAAGTAAATCGCGCCCCATCAGGACATAGGGAATGGCCTTTTCCTGAATTGGCGTCGGAGTGGTGTAGCCGGCTTTGATTACGGCATCGAGAAGGGCATCACTCAGGCCCAGATCGGCAAAAGTCGTGTTTGCGCTCAACGCGCCCATCCTAATTGTCAGTGGTCGAAGCTCTTAGCCCGCGTGCAATTCTGCCGCGGTCGTCGGCGATCAAGAGATAAGGTTTTGCGGGCTGATTTAAAGCCCTGAGCATCAGGATCACCATGGTGGCGGACTTATTGTCGCTGCGCTGCGGAATGTCAATGGACGATTTGATTGCAAGTGTCCCTGATCAACACGACGGCGTTGGCAATAGGTCTTATCGCCCGGGGTAACCCAAAAGCGGCGAAAAGGAGGCTAAGATCTATTCATGCCTATACTTTGGTCCAACGAGAATTGATTGCTAAGTGAAGCAACGATGTCACTGACTTGGACCGCACACTGTGACAATAAGGCCACGTCTAAGGACGGCTCCCACGTTGCGGGAAGCCCTCCAAAGACGATGGCATGACCGTGGCTCGGCTAACGGCGCCGCCGGCCCCGATCCTGGGGCAGGTAATCGATGTTGCGTCCCGGGAAGAGAGCGGCACCGATCTGCTTAAAGAAGTATGCGAGATTGGGATCATCTGGTCCGTCGAGCCTGCCGACCGTGCCAGACGTGGAAGAGAGCCGTGTCGTGCCTTGGCAGGCTGCCGCGCTGACCCGCAGGCCCAGCCCGGAGAAGTTGCCGCCGCGATCGGGTGGATCGGTGCAGAGAGTCCAGCTGTTGGCGCCGCCGACGACCACCACCACACGGTTGCGGGACGGGATCTCCGCCTCATCGCGCGGCACCAGCAGGAACTTGCCACCGAAAGCGCCATCGGCGATGCCGGTCGCTGCGACCTGGGCCAGCTGCTGACGCATTTCGGGGGTCGTCGCTTGGCCGATCAGCACCAGTTGGCCGTTGCCTAGGAAGGCAGAATTCGACGTGGGAAGGTAGCGCCAGGTGTTGGTCGGACCGATGACCGGCGCACTGCCGAGGCCGCCGACGCAGCCGGCAAGCGCCAGCAGTCCAGCAACCGACAGCAAGGTAGTCAGTCTCATGACGTGTCTCCTTAACCCGCTTGGACAGTAAGTTTGGCCATTTCGGGCATCGCGGCAAGCGTGAGGCTTGCACGATTTGGTGACAGCAGGTTAGGTCCGACGTTTCTGTGACCAGCGATTGCGCCCGCCAAATCCGGGCGGTCGGCGCTTCACCCAACCGACGAAGCGCGCGATCTCCGGATGTGCCAGCAGTGCGTCGATCGTGGCGTAGTCCCTTGCCAGCTGCTGCTCGCTCAAGGTCGCATGGATCTTGTCGTGGCAAAGCTGGTGAAGCTGGACGGTTTCCCCACCGCCCAGGCTCTTTGGCACCAAGTGGTGCTGATTGGCGCTGCCCGGTGGCATGGGGCGGCCGCAGAGGGCGCAAAGCGGTTGCTCTGCGGGCTCGCCCGGCCGCCACGCCATAAGCCTATTCGACGACCGCGTAGCCGCGCCCGCGCAGACAATTGCGAACGATGGTTCTCTGGTCGGCCACGCCGGCGACCCCGCCGCCGGCAACACCGGCCGTACCGCCGATGGCCGCACCGGCCGCCGCACCGGTCCCAGCGCCACCGCCGAGGATTGCACCGCTGATCGCGCCCAGGGCCGCGCCCAAGGCAGCCGCCCCCACGCCGGCAACTGCTGCGTCCTCGACGGGAGAGCCGCTTTGCTCGGCCAAGGCCTGGCACTCACGCAGGTTCTGGTCATAGGCTTGGGAGGTGTTGCGGCTGGCTTTGAAGTCCACAACCGGGTCATAGCTGCTGACGCAGCTCGCCAAGAATGCTGTGGCAACGAGGATACTCGAAACCTTGGCGTACATGCTGATCTATCTCCTTCAAGGTGCACGCAAGGGCAGTGCCGCCCCCATCGCTCGCGATACGAACAGAATCCGCCCAACATCCCATTCTTCACGCGGTCGTGCAGTCTCTCTCGGCCTCGATGGATCGTCTGGGAAACAGGGTGGAGCCATCGATCCAAAGGGCGAACAGCGCCTAGTCGGCGCAGTTGCGACAAGAGTGCCGCAAGCTAGACGTCCAAGTCATGCGCAAAGCGCGCGTTCTCCTGGATAAAGGTGAAGCGATGCTCCGCTTTGCGGCCCATCAGGTGGTCGATGCGACGCGCCGTCTGGGCGCTGGTTTCCTCCGGCGCCTCGTCGTCCGCTTCGGCCACCACCACCTGCAAGAGCTTGCGCTTGTCCGGATCCATGGTGGTTTCTCTGAGCTGCATGGCCGGCATCTCGCCCAAGCCTTTGAAGCGGCTGATTTCGATCTTGCCGCGCCCGGAGAAACCCTCTTTCAGCAGGCGCTCCTTGTCGGCGTCGTCCATGGCATAGACCGTGGTGCCCCCTTGCGTCAGCCGGTAGAGCGGCGGCTGGGCCAGATAGAGGCGGCCGCTTTGAATGAGGCCCGGCATCTCGCGCCAGAAGAAGGTGATCAGCAAGGCGGCGATGTGGGCACCGTCGACATCGGCGTCGGTCATCACGATCACGCGCTCGTAGCGCAGCTTGTCGAGATCGAACTGGTTGCGCAATCCGCAGCCCAGCGCCTGGGTCAGCGCGGTGATCTCCTGATTTTCCTTCAGTTTCTCGGCCGACGCGCTGGCGACGTTCAGGATCTTTCCGCGCAACGGCAGAACGGCCTGGATCTCGCGCCTCCTCGCCTGCTTTGCCGAGCCGCCGGCGGAATCGCCCTCGACGATGAAGATCTCGGTGTTCTCCGCCCGCGTCGAGCTGCAGTCGGCGAGCTTGCCCGGCAGGCGCAGGCGTCGGCTGGTCGCGGTCTTGCGGTTCTGCTCTTTCTGCTGGCGCCGGCGTTGGCGTTCTTCGGCACGCTCGATGGCGTGTTCCAGCAGCAGCCTGGCGCGCTCGGGCTCGGCCGCCAGCCAATGCTCGAAATGGTCCTTGATCGCCCCCTCGACCAGCCGCTGGGCGCGCTGGGTGACCATTTTCTCCTTGGTCTGGCCTTGGAACTGCGGGTCCTTGATGAAGAGCGAGAGATAGATGATCGCGCCGGAGACGAGGTCTTCGGCGGTGACGATCGAGGCCTTCTTCTGGCCCAACAGCTCGCCATAGGCCTTGAGGCCCCTCAGCAGGCCTTGGCGGAGGCCAGACTCGTGCGTGCCGCCCTCGATCGTGGGCACGGTGTTGCAGTAGGTGTGGACATGGCCGTCCTCGTCTACCGGCCAAGCCAGAGCCCATTCCAGGCGATCGGCGCCGTCGCTGAGCTTCGCTTGGCCCGCGAAGGGCAGGGGGGCGATCAACGCCCGCTCGCCCAAGACTTCCGCGAGAGAATCGGCAAGACCATTGGGGAAGTGCAGGCGCGCGTCCGGCGGGACCTTGTCGCCTTCTTTCAACAGCGCCGGCGCGCAGGACCAGCGGATCTCGACACCGCGGAAGAGATAGGCCTTGGAGCGTGCCATGCGGTAGAGCCGAGCCGGATCGAGGCGGATGTCAGTTCCGAAGATCTGCGGATCGGGCGAGAAGGTGATAGAGGTGCCGCGCCGGTTGGGGGCACTGCCGGCCGCCTTCAGCTTGCCTTGCGGCTTGCCGCGAACGTAGCTCTGGATCCAGAGCTTGCGATCGCGGGCGACCTCGACCTTGAGGTCGGCGGCAAGCGCATTGACCACCGATAGGCCGACGCCATGCAGACCGCCCGCGGTGGCATAGGCCTTGTCCGAGAATTTTCCGCCGGAGTGCAGCGTGGTCATGATGACCTCTAGTGCCGACTTCTTGGGGAACTTCGGGTGAGGGTCGACCGGGATGCCGCGCCCGTTGTCGATCACGGTGACCCGGTTGCCACCTTCCAGGCGCAGTTCGATGCGGCTGGCGTGGCCTGCCACCGCCTCGTCCATGGCGTTGTCCAGCAATTCGGCCACCAAATGGTGCAGGGCACGCGCGTCGGTACCGCCGATGTACATCCCGGGGCGCCGGCGGACCGGCTCCAGGCCCTCCAGGACTTCGATGTCCTTGGCGGAGTAGCCTGGTTGCTGCAAGCTGGCTTTGGCGAAAAGATCGGACATGGCTTCTGGTCTATCGAAAGCGTCCTGAGCCTGGCAAGTCGCGCGCGGCTGTGTTAGCGACGCCAGCGAAGGGGGAGGTGATGAGCGAAGCAGACGAGAGCCCCACTGCGCCGCCCGATGAAGAACCGGCGCTGCGCACTCTTGCGATGCCGGCCGATGCCAACCCGGCCGGCGACATCTTCGGCGGCTGGGTCTTGGCACAGATGGATCTGGCCGGCGGGTTGCCGGCGGTGAGACGCTCGCAAGGGCGTGTCGTCACGATTGCCGTCGAAGCCATGCGCTTTCATCAGCCGATCTTTATCGGCGATCTGGTGACCTGCTATGCGCGGGTCACAAAGGTGGGCCGGACCTCCATGCACGTCAAGATCGAGACCTGGGTGACGCGCCATCGTGCCGGGATCGAGGTCCTGGTAACCGAGGGTACCTTTGTCTATGTGGCTGTAGACGATGAAGGGCGCCCGCGTCCTTTGCCTGATGCGCCTGCATGAGCGAGCCGTTGCACTGATGGGGCGAACGGGCTGAACTGAAAGGGCAGTACTAAGGTGATCAAGCTCTACACGGCGGAAACGCCGAATGGCCAGCGCGCAGCGATTATCCTCGAGGAGTGCGGCCTGGACTACAAGGTCAAGCGCTTGAACCTGATGAAGGGTGAGCAGCGCCAGGCGGAATTCCTCAAGCTTAACCCGCGCGGCCAGGTGCCGGTGGTGGTCGACGAGGAGGGACCCGGCGGGCAAAAGCTGGTGCTGGCCCAGTCAGCGGCCATCATGCTGCACTATGCCACGACCAACAGGGTGCTATGGCCGGAGGATCCGCGGACCCAGGCCTTGGCGATGCAGTGGTTCATGCATGCGGCAAGCGACATGTCCAGTCTGGGCAGCACCATCTTCGCGTTGGAGAACTTCGTGCCGGAGAAGTGCGAGAGCACGATCGACTTCTTCATCGATCGCGTGGAGGCACACCTCACCTACATCGAGGGCCGGCTCAGCGAGGCGGAGTACCTGGCGGGTCCGCTGAGCATCGCGGACATGGCGCTCTACCCCAACCTTGCCGGCCGCTGGGAGACGATCGACGAGCTTGGCGATTTCGATCGCATTCACGCCTGGGCCGACGCCCTAGCGGCACGCCCGGCGGTCGCGCGAGGCATGGTGGCACACGAGGTCGATTAGGTCGGCGCCAGGCGACGCTCCATCATCGCCACGCGTTTGCCGTCGGCGGGATTGATCCGGCTGGTCAGCACGCCGAAGCCCATGGACCTGTGAAAGGCGAGGGACACCGGGTTCGGAGGATCCTCGTTCACCTCGCAGCAAAGCCGCGGATGGCCTTCAGCCTTGGCCCAGGCGGCAAGCGCCTCGTAGAGTCGGCGGCCCAGCCCTTGGCCGCGCCGGGCTTCGCTCACCATCACCCTGTCGATGTAGATGAAGGGTTCCTCTTGCGCATTGAACCAGGCGTAGTTGGTGCTCTCATAAGTCGAGCCCTTGGCGAAGGCGACCAACACGGCCAAGGGGTCCGCGTCCCGGAACGCCGCGCGCGTCCAGGCTGCCCGATCGATGAGGGCGGTCATCTCCGCCAAATCCAAGGCATTGACCGCCGGCAAACAGGCATCGTTGAGGCGTAAGAGCCAGGGAAGGTCGTCGCGCGTCAGGGGACGCAGCACGGGAGAGGGCAGGGGCATCATGGCCCTTCAATAGCTGAAGACCCAACGCTGATGGCAAGGGCTTCCTGCACGGACCCTGGAGTGCTCCATAGGCATGCAGGGCCGGGCGGAGGCGGAGCGCCTAGCGCGCTCTGCCTCGGCCAGCGGGTCGATTGAACGTCAGCCGTTAGACGGAGCGTGCCATCCCGGGATGGCCGACCGAATCAGTGCCGCGAAGGGCCATGCCACTCCGCGGAGGGGCGATAGGGGCTCTTCCTTGTGCGATCGCTCGGATGCTTCGACACGCGCTTCCAGCTCTTTGTGGCTATGGAAGGCGGCCGCACGGCCCCAGATGATATCCGTATTTTTCGTCATAACTGCCTCCTGATTGGGCTCAGAGAGTTCCAAGGGAGACGTTTTCTCCACTGAACGCAGCGCTTTGCTGCACTGCAGCATTAAGCTGGACGATGGCCGCGCGGATATCAAGGTGGGCAGGATTGAGCAAAGCTAGATGCAGCATTGTGAGAAGTGATGGACAGAAGTTGACTCCCTGATTGGCCCATGGTGACAGGGAGGACCTAGCGCGGTTCGGCCAGCAGCGAGACCTCGAACCAATTTACCGAATGCTGCCGGTCATCGCCCTCCTGGGCGCAGCGGAAGGTTATCTCCACGTCTTCACCTGGTCGATGGCGGCCTGCCTTGAGCCCCGCGATGAGCCCTGCCTGGAGCTGGCAGAGTGAAAGCGATTCATAGGCGAGCTGCGGAGCGGTGTAGTGACAGAAGGCCACGCCGACGCACACCTTAATCAAGAGTTCGAACATCCTTCTCCCCTTGGTACCTCTTCTTTCCCCGGCCCCCTGTTTCCTGGGGCCTTTCTCGCCAACGTGGGCGATGGGCGCGCATGCTTAATGTTACAGTATGATGACATGCGGTTAGGAATCTGCAAGGACAGAAGATGTGATCGGCACGTTCGTTGCGGCCAGAAAGCAAAAGAGCCGCCGCTATTCCTAGCGGCAGCTCCCTTACTCGTAGAGAGAGGTGCGCTACTGCACGACTTTATACCGAGTAGTACATTTTCCACTCGATCGGGTGCGGGGTGTGCTCGAAGGCGTAGACTTCCTCCCACTTGAGTTCGAGGTAGCCGTCGATTTGCGCCTTGGTGAAGGAGTCTCCCGCCAGCAAGAACTCATGGTCGGCCTCCAGGGCAGTTAGCGCTTGGCGCAGGCTGCCGCAAACCGTGGGCACCTCCTTCAGCTCTTCCGGCGGCAGGTCGTAGAGGTTCTTGTCGATCGGGTCGCCCGGATGGATGCGGTTCTGGATGCCGTCCAAGCCGGCCAGCATCATCGCCGAAAAGGCCAGGTAGGGATTGGCGCCGGGATCGGGGAAGCGCACCTCGACCCGTTTTTCCTTTGGCGAGGCGCCGAAGGGGATACGGCAAGACGCCGAGCGGTTGCGTGAAGAGTAGGCCAGCAGCACCGGCGCCTCGAAGCCGGGGATGAGCCGCTTGTAGCTGTTGGTCAGCGGGTTGGTGAAGGCGTTGATGGTGCGGGCGTGCTTGATGATGCCGCCGATGTAGTAGAGCGCCATTTCAGACAGGCCGGCATAGCCGTCGCCGGCAAAAAGCGGCTGGCCGTCCCGCCAGAGAGACTGGTGGACGTGCATGCCCGAGCCGTTGTCGCCCATGACCGGCTTGGGCATGAAGGTCGCCGTCTTGCCGTAGGAATGCGCGACGTTGTGCACAACGTACTTGTAGACCTGCATGTTGTCGGCGCAGCGCAGGATGGTGTCGAACTTGATGCCCAACTCGTGCTGCGAGGGCGCCACCTCGTGGTGGTGCTTCTCGACATTGAGGCCCATTTCCTCCAGCACCGTCAGCATTTCGGCGCGCAGATCGGTGCCGCTGTCGATCGGCGGCACCGGGAAGTAGCCCCCCTTGACCGGCGGGCGGTGGCCCATGTTGCCTTCCTCGATGTCGCTGCCGGAAAGATAGGGGCCCTCTTCCGAATTGAACTGGTAGAAGACTTGATGCATGTCGACGGCGAAACGCACGTCGTCGAACACGAAGAACTCCGCCTCGGGTCCGAAGAAGGCGGTGTCGGCGACCCCGCTGGCGTTCATGTGGGCCAAGGCCTTGCGCACGGTCGAACGCGGATCTCGCTCATAGGGCTGGCCGGTGATCGGGTCGAGCACGTCGCTGATCAGGATCAGCTGCGGCTGAGCGGCAAAGGGGTCCATGACCGCAGTATCGAGATCGGGCTTGAGGCACATGTCGGACTCGTTGATCGCCTTCCACCCGGCAATCGACGAGCCGTCGAACATGATGCCGTCGGTCAGCGTGTCTTCGTCGATGGTCGAGACATGCTGGGCGATGTGCTGCCACTTGCCGCGCGGATCGGTGAATCGAAAGTCGACGTACTTGACGTCGTTTTCCTCGATCAATTTCAGAATGTGGGAGACGTCGGACATGGGGAGACTGATCCTCTCTTAGCTGATCTCGGTCGTTGTTGGTGGGTCTTGATGCCAGCGGCTAAATGGCGTCTGGGCCGCGCTCGCCGGTGCGGATGCGGATGGCCTCGTCGATGCTGGAGACGAAGATCTTGCCGTCGCCGATGCGCCCGGTTCGAGCCGCCTGCTGAATGGCCTCGACGGCACGCTCGACCAGGCTGTCTTCGATCACCACCTCGATGTGAACCTTCGGCAAAAAGTCGACCACATACTCCGCCCCTCTGTAGAGCTCTGTGTGGCCCTTCTGGCGGCCGAAGCCCTTGGCTTCGGTGACGGTGATGCCCTTGATGCCCACGTCGTGCAGGGCCTCCTTCACCTCGTCGAGCTTGAAGGGTTTGATGATGGCTTCGATCTTCTTCATGCGGCCTCTCGTTGATTGCTGCCCGCCCCCGGCGCAGCGCTTGAACAGCTGGGGTTAAGCAAGTTCCGTGCCAAGATTCAGCCAGAGCCCGGACGGCGTCCGGCAAGTGTCCCGTACCCTTTGATCCTGAAACAGCATCGCATTTGCTCAAGAATTGTGCAAAGGGGGTGGCCAATTCTTGTGCAGAAGGCGATCGAAGCGCTGCAATGCCGTCTCGATGTCGGCCTCCGATGCCGCGTAGGAGAGCCGCAGATGTCCGGCGCCGGCGGCACCGAATGCGCTGCCGGCAAGGGTGGCAACGCCTGCCTCCTCCAAGAGCGCGCCTTCCAGGTCCTTGTCGTTCCACCCGCTCGCCTCGATCGAGGGAAAGGCATAGAAGGCACCGCCGGGATTGATTGCCCGAATTCCAGGCAAGCGGTTCAGCCCCTCGACGAGCATGCGTCGGCGCCGCGCGAAGGAGGCGCGCATATGATCGACGCTGTCTTGCGGGCCCTGGAGTGCGGCAATGCCCGCCCATTGCGTCGGCGCGTTGACGCAGGAATAGGAGTTGATCGCCAGTCGGGTGACGCCTTCAATCAGCTCTTGCGGCCAGACCGCATACCCCAGCCGCCAGCCGGTCATGGCATAGCTCTTGCTGAAGCCGTCCAGAAGGATGAGCTGCCGGCCAAGCTCGGGATAGGCGAGGAAGCTCTGATGGATGGCGTCGTCATAGAGCAGCAGGCTGTAGATTTCGTCCGAGAGCAAGGCCGTCTGCGGGTTGTCGGCGACGATCCGGGCAATGCGCCGAACCGCTGCGGGATCGGTCACGCCACCGGTGGGATTGCCCGGCGAATTGATGATGATAAGCCGCGTGCGCTCGGTGATGCGTTCGGCCAAGGCCCCGGGATCGACGGCAAAGCCATCAGCAGCGTTGAGCGGCAACGGCACTGGAACCGCCCCGCAGTAGCTCACCAAGCTGCGGTAGATGGGAAAGCCGGGATCCGGATAGATCACCTCGTCGCCGGGCTGCACCATGGCCAGGAAGGCGAAGTACATGGTGACCTTGCCGCCGGGAACCACCAGTACCCGCCCCGGATCGACAGCGCAGCCGTGCCGCCGCTGGAGATCGGCGGCGATTGCCTCGCGCAGCGGCAGGATGCCGTTGGCCGCTGTATAGCCGTGGTGGCCATCGCGCAGGGCCTTGACGGCAGCCTCCACCACATGCGCCGGCGTCTTGGCGTCCGGCTGCCCGATCGCCAGGCTGATCACGTCGCGGCCTTTGCGGCGCAGTGCCTCGGCCCGCTCCAGGACTTCGAAGGCGCTCTCGGTGCCGAGGCGGGAGAGGGAGGCGGCAGGAATCATGGCGCGTCCTAATTCTGCAACGATGCGCCCGCCGGCGGGATCGGATCGGCCGGGGTCGTCGGGTTTGGCGATCCGTCTAACTCCCATGTCGGCGCATTGGACTGCAAGTCTCTCTCGCTGTCTGGTGGATCGCTTGAACGGCGGTGTCTTGCCTGCGCCTTACGCACGGCGGCCGTTCGCGATCGTCTCTAGAGCGCCAGGAAACGGGAGAGTGGGTAGTTGAAGGTGTCCTCGTGACACTTAAGGGCGTTCAGGACGGCGGGGCCGGAAAAGTCGCGCACGTCATACTGGCAGACGCTGACCAGCGGGAAGCGGCGCGCGATATCGTAGTTGTAGCGAGCCTCATAGGCGATTAGTTGATCCTGGGTCATGCCTTGATGCAGGCACCAACTCATGTCGCCGAGCAGCCGGAAGGATCGCAAGCCCGCGCGAGTCGCCATGACCAGGCTGTGCTCCACGAAGCGGCACATGGCTTCGCCGTCGCCGATGCCGTCACTCAGAATGAATTGGCCACGTTCGACGGCCTCGGCCACCCCGTCCCAGGCCTCGCCGATGTGGCCCAGAATCTCGTCGCGAACCGCCTTCGTGGCGATCAGAAAGCAGCCGTCTCCATTGCGCAGTCCGTCGGCGAGGAAGGGAACCGACCACTTGAGCCGGCCCAAATCGTTTTCGTAGAGGGTGCAGATATGGTTGCCGTATTCGATCGCGATGCCCTCCAGCAGAACCTCTGCCGGCCGGCTGCCCGCCTGTGATGCCGGAGCGGCCGGTGCCTCGCGGTTGTCGAGGAAGGACATCAGATCCTCGCGCCGAAAACGACGCTCCCGCTTGGCACCGATGCGCAGGCAGGCAAGGCGGCCCGTGTTGGTCCAGCGCCGCAAGGACGCCTCGCTGACCTTGAGGAGGGCAGCCGCCTCCTTGATGTTCAGGAGTTCTGAACCGGGGTCGGACCGACTGGTCACCAAGACAACCTCTCTCAATCCTCTCCGCCGTGCGGGAGATCCGAGTCCATCGGGAAACGACACCCTTTAGCAGGACTGCGGGGAGTCCGCACAATGAGCCGGAGCCGCCTGGCCGTGATGGCAACACTGGCTTCGAATATATCTAGGCAGTCATATACTTTGTTATGAATAGATTGACAAGCTTACGTCGAAATAGCTAGGCTTCGGCTGTTCTAGAGTGCCTGGATGGAGCTGGGACGTTGGTCCCGAACCGGACGAGAGTCAGCTGCAACCTGCGCAAACGGCGAAGCGGAGTGGATCGCGCAAATCAAGAATCCACCCCCTAGACAGCGAGGAAATCCCGATGAGCTCGAAACTGCGTTACCTGCACCACCCGGCTTCCCAGCCCTGCCGCACGGGACGTCAATTCATGATCGAGAACGACATTCCCTTCGAGGATGAAGTCGTCGACATCACTACCAACATCAACGAAACGCAGGAGTTCAGGGACACCTACAACCCGACCGGCCAGGTGCCGATTCTCGTCGATGGCGACTTCAAGGTGTGGGAAAATGTAGCCATCGGCCGCTATCTCAACGAGAAGTTCGACTGTCCCAGCCATTGGTTCGGGTCAAGCTTGCAGGAACGAGCGAGAATAAACCAATTCGTTCAGTGGTATGCCTACACGCTGCGGCTGGGAGGCGGAGCCTTTCACTGGACGATCTTCGCCCCGCTCATCTACGGGACGGACAGAGACTTCTCTGCGGAACGCCGGAAGGGCTATTACGTTCTCTACGAGTCGATGGCGCTCTTGGAGAGCTATTGGCTTAAGGAGAGTGACTACGTCTGCGGCAATGAAGTCAGCTACGCCGACCTGGCCGCATTCCATGAGTTCGTGTCGCACGACGCCGGCAAGATCATTCCGGACAAGGTTTGGAAGAAGCACCCGCGCGTGACGGCATGGTTCGCGCGGATGTCCGCCCGGCCGGCTGCCAAGTCGGTGAGCGAATGGCAGTACGACGCGGTCGGAAAACTCCTTTCTGGCGAGCTTACCGTTGTGTTCACGCGCAGAACCGCCGTGTTGAAAGGCACGGAGGCCCACGGCGGACACAACCACGGTATTCCTCACCTGGATGAAAAGCTCGACTTCATCGCACAGGTCGAATCCTAGGCCGCGAGCCGTCCTTGCCGCCGGCAGGACCCGGACCAGGGTCCAACAGCCGGCGGCAAGGAAGCTTTTCAAGAAGCCCGGTCGCGTCTGCTTGAGGAAATCCCATGGGTTTGGCATCGAGGGCTGAAAGCGACGCCGCTCGGACCGGTGAGTTCACCTACCTGGCGGCATCGGTCGAGGCCTCGCTCTACCGCAACGGCAAGGTGTTCACCCGCCGGGACGGCAGCGGCAATGACAGCCGCTGGCAGGGCGCCGACCTGGACCGGAGGCCTATGCCGGTGCAGGACGCGCGCGGCTTGGCGGCGCCACAGCTGCCGAGGCTGGACGTCAACGGGTTTGAAATGCGCCACCGGCCCATGGCGCTTCCCGCTGTCGACTTTCTCGACCACGAGCAGGTGGTCCGCCGCTACTACCCGCAATGCCTCGACGTCGTCCGAGAGGCGAGCGGCGCGCGCCGCGTGGCCGCCTTCGACCACAATCTGAGATCTGTCTCCGGCAATCGCGGAAAGCGCCAGAGTCTGGGAGGACAGCAGGTGCAGCCTCCCCTGCATATGGTGCACGGTGACTACACCTTAACCAGTGCGCCGCAGCGTTTGCGCGACTTGGCCCAGCCGCCGACCAGCAACGACACCTACCGCAGCCTGCTCCGCGACGGCCAATCGCTCCTGGACGCGGCGGAAGTGGAGCAGGCCCTCACGTCCGGCCGCTTCGCGATCGTCAACCTCTGGCGAAACATCGCCCCGGAGCCGGTCGCCAGCCATCCGCTGGCGCTCTGTGACGCGGCCAGCGTGCATTCGGGCGACCTGGTGGTCTTCGAGATCCACTACAGCGATCGAATCGGCGAGAACTACTACGCGAAGCACTCCGACGATCATCGGTGGTTCTTCTATTCGGCCCTGACCCGCGACGAGGCACTGCTGATCAAGCAGTGGGACTCGGCCGGACAGCTGGCGCGCTCCGGGGGCAAGACTGCGGACGCGGTGAATCCGGACACCCCTTGCACCTTCAGTTTCCACAGCGCCTTCGACGACCCGAAGCAGCCGCCGGACGCCGCCGACCGCTGGAGCATCGAAGTGCGCTGCGTGGCGCTTTACGACTAAATCGCTTGCACCCTGTTTGGAACGGCAAGGTATCGCTCGCGGCGCAACAACGCCTCCGACAAGATTGCTAGTTTGGCGCGCCAGTCGGCTCGGCGCTGGGTCACGGCATCCTTTCCGATCAGGGCTGCCAAGGCATCCTTGTGCGCTTGGTCTGCAGCCAGCTGTCTTTGGCAAGAGTCTGCATAGGCTTTGGTAAGGTCGTCGCGGTCCGTCACGCGCCAACCGGTTTCGGCCAGCAGGGTCGGGTAATCAGTCTCGGCTTCGATAAAGTCCGGTCCATTCGCTACAGCACGGCGGTGCTGCTCGGCCGAGAGGCCCGGCGCCACGGAAATGACTGTGAAGACCATGGTGCCCTTCGGGCGGATCACGGCGCGGCAGGCGGTCAGCACGGCCCGCTTGTCCTCAAGACAGCACAGCAGGTCGCTGTGGCTGATGGCGTCGACGCTGGCAGCCGGAAGCGGCAGATCTGCGGCATCGGCGGCAGCGACGCAGACCCGATCGGCCAGGCCGTCTTCGACGGCTCTTCGAGCAGCTATGCGAAGCCCGGACAGGGGAAGGTCGACCAGCACGACCTCGCAAGCGGTCACCTTGGCCAGGTAGAGTCCCGGCCAACCGGCACCAGCGCCAAGATCCAGGAGGCGCATCCCGGCGCGCAGCCCGAGGCGGGTCGAGATCTGCTCCGCTTCGCTCCGCGTCGTCCAGCTGTTTCCGCCGTAGGCGCAGCCGCAAACTTGGCGTTCGATGGCCAGCATGACCGGATCCTGCGAGCGGGCGTAGACCGCCTCGAACCTCTCTTGCTGAGCCAGTTCTGCAGGGCTGCCGGTCATCATTTCAACCAGGCCACCGTCAGACCGCGAAGCCCGCCCCTGGCCTGCGGTACTCCTCGCGCGGAGGGCTGAAGATGTCGATGACCAAGGCGCCGTCGGGTCCGGCCGTGAAGCTGTGCTCGACACCGCCGGGCGTGCGCCAGAAGTCGCCGGCCTTCACGGGATGCTCGATGCCATCCTGGATGCGCAGCCCGCTGCCTTCAAGCAGCACGCCCCACTGTTCTTCGGCATGGCTGTGCAGGACGCCAGACTTGTGCGGCGCGATCTTGAGGACCGACAGCATGGCCTGATCGCCTGGAAAGATTCTGGTCTCCAGACCCTCTGCGAGCGTGCGTTTGATGCCTTGGCTGAGGTCCTTGAGGTTGAAGAAGCAATCGTCAGTCATTTCGCGCTCCGTCCGAAGAGGGCAGGGGTTATCGGTCCAGGCCGAGGGCCTGCATCTCCCCCTGCCGCAGAGGCAAGTCGCCGGCAAGGAAGAATTCGTCCAGCTGCGGCGGGGCGACCTCGGTGGCCGACAGCATGGCGTGGGCCTGGCCGCGGTGATGGATCTGGTGGGCGAAGAGGTGGAGCAGGATGTCCGCGATGCGCTCCTGCTTGATCCCTTCGGGGCCGCGGTCCAGGCCGACATGACGTCCGAGGTCCTCGAGCTTCAGGCGGTCGCAGAAGGCGACGAGGCGGCGGTCTTCCGCGGCTTGGGCGACCGCCAGATCGGCCGCCATGGAGAAGGGGACTTCTTCGCCATAGACGGCACGGCCGAGACCGCCTTCCTCCAGCCCGTCGAGATAGAAGCGATCGACCAGCAGAACATGGTTCAAGGTCTGCTGCAGGGAGGGGAAGAAGCCGGTCCGTTCGGCCGCGAAGGCCTCGGGCGTAAGCGCCAGACAGGCGCCCAGAAGCCGGGCGTTGGACCAGGCGTTGTTGCAAGCCATGGCTTGCAGCTGTTTTAGGCTATCCATGGGCGGGTTCCTTGCTTGCAGACGATAGCTTTCCCGATTTCACCTGGCCGGCTCAAGTGGCACGATTGCCGGCACCTCGGGTGAAGGCGAGGTGAGCCTTCGCCGGGCCTTGACGTGCGGCGCGGGCAGGCGGCATATAGCGACCTCTTTCGGACAGGGGCCGGTTGGCGCTGGTGCCGTTATGGTGGCTGTAGCTCAGGTGGTTAGAGCACCGGATTGTGGATCCGGGGGTCGTGGGTTCAACTCCCATCAGCCACCCCATATCTCCATAGGGTAGAGCTGTCGTGTCTGGGCGGAAGCAGCCGCCTCTCTCTGCCTGGCCACATGGAAAGGAAAGGCGTGCCATGAGCGAATCCCTAAAGCATCGCATGCAGTCGGGTGCAACGGTGTTTGGCTTCTGGCACATGACGGCGTCGCCGACCGTGGCCGAGATCATGGGCCAGGCCGGATACGATTGCACCATTATCGACTTGGAGCACGGCCCGGGCTCTTACCTGGACGCGCAGACCTCGGCGCAAGCGCTCTCCGGCACGCCTTGTCAGCCCTTGGTGCGCGTGCCTTTCAATACGAGAGTAGAAGTCAAGCGCGCGCTCGATCTTGGCGCCGTCGGCGTGATGTGCCCGGCGGTCAACAGCGTTGCCGAGGCAGAAGAAGCCTCTCGCGCCTGCCGCTATCCTCCGGTGGGCGTGCGCGGCGTCGCGCCCACGGTGGTGCGGGCAGCCAACTATGGCCGCGGCTGGCAGGCCTATATGGAGCGATCCGACCGCGACGTGCTCTGCATCTGTCAGATCGAGACCGGCCAGGCGGTGGAGGCGGTGGAGGGCATTGCCGCCGTCGAGGGCGTCGACCTGCTCTTCGTCGGCCCCATGGATCTTTCGGCCGACCTGGGCCATCCGGGCGAGCCCGATCACCCGGCCGTCGGCGAAGCCATGCGGCGGATCGAGGCCGCGGCCCAGGCTTCCGGCAAGCTCTTGGGCACTATTCCGACCGATGGGCGCAGCAGCCGTGACCTGATGGCTGCGGGCTACCGCTTCATCATGGCCGACGCCGACATAGCGCTCTTGCGGGATGCCTCGACGGAGAGCTTGACGCGCCTGCGCAGCTGATGCGGCCATGACCTCCCCAGCGCCAGAGAGCCAGCTCCTGACAGTCGCCCAGATGGGGGCGGCGGACCGCGGCGCAGTGGCGGCCGGGATCCCCGGTGTCGACTTGATGGACACGGCCGGCAAGGCCGTTGCGCTTGCGGTGATGGAGCGTTTCCGCCCACAGCCGGTAGAGATCTACTGCGGGCCGGGCAACAACGGCGGCGACGGCTTCGTCGCCGCGCGCTATCTGGCCGGCGCCGGTTGGCCGGTCACACTCAAGGCCATGCGCTCGGCCGACGCCTATCGCGGCGATGCGGCCCATCATGCAGCGCTCTGGCAAGGCGCGACGGAGCCGATCGCGGAGGCCCCGCCGGCCGCGGGCGCGTTGGTGATCGACGCGCTCTTCGGCGCCGGGCTGGACCGGCCGCTGCAGGGCCTGCCCGCGCAGGTCGTCTCCGGCTGGCAGCGGGCAGGGGCCAAAGTGATTGCCGTCGACGTCCCCAGCGGGCTCGACGGAGACAGCGGCCAGGCCTTGGGCGACTGCGCCTGTACGGCTGCCGTCACCGTCACCTTCTGCCGCCGCAAGCCCGGTCATCTGCTACTGCCCGGCCGAGGGCTCTGCGGCGAGGTGGTGCTGGCCGACATCGGGATTCCCGATTCGGTGGTCGCCGCGCAGGAGCCCAATACCTTCCGCAACGGGCCGGCACTGTGGGGCAGTGCGCTGCGCTGGCGCGACGAGACCAGCCACAAGTTCGCCTTCGGCTCGTTGCTGATCCGCGGCGGCGCCGAGATGACTGGTGCCGGACGCCTGGCCGCCCGCGCCGCCCTCAGGGTCGGCAGCGGGCTGGTTACCTTGGCAGCGCCGGCGGCAGCCCTGCCGCTCTATGCCTTGGCCGGCGCGGCGGTGATCTTGGCCACCTGCGAGTCGGCGAGCGACTGGGCGCGACTGGTGGGAGAACCGCGGCGCAGCGCTTTCTTGGTTGGGCCTGGCAACGGCTTGGGCGAGGATACGCGCGCAGCGGCCTTGTCGGCGCTGGCCAGCGGCCGTGCCTGCCTCTTGGATGCCGACGCCATCAGCGTCTTTGCCGGCGAAGAGGAGACGCTCGCCAAGGCGCGAGGCGGCCCCTTGGTTATCACCCCGCACGAGGGCGAGTTCGCGCGCCTCTTCCCGAACTTGTCGGGTTCGCGCATTCAGAGGGCGCCCGCCGCCGCCAGGTTGATCGGCGGAGTCGTCGTTCTGAAGGGCAGCGACACCATTATCGCCTCTCCCGACGGGCGTGTGGCGATCAACGACAATGCGCCGCCGAGCCTCGCCGTTGCCGGTGCGGGCGACGTTCTGAGCGGCTTGATCGCAGGCCTCCTGTCGCAGGGCCTGGACGCCTTCGAAGCGGCCGCCGCAGGTGTCTGGCTGCATGGGGCAGCGGCCGGCGAAGCGACGACGGCCGGACTGATGGCCGACGACTTGCCGGACCGTCTGCCGAATGTGCTCCTCGCCTTGAAAAGCGACGAAGCACCCCGCTGAGGCGCAGAGGCTTCATTGTCATGCAGGCTGCAGGGTAGCTTTTCCTGAGCGCGCCTTGCGCCATCGGCGGCTCGGCCTTACTCCTCAGATGAGCGACCCGCGTGCTGCTGCGCAGGTCCAAGACGGAGCGGCCCTCATGACTCTGCAGGCAGTCCCGAAGAATCCTCCAGGCGCGCATAGCAGGCCTTCTGAAGACCGCCTGGCAATCCTGAAGGCTCTGGAGCGCAAGGTCCTGTGGCTCTCTGCCTGGATGATCCACAACGCCAATCACCTGCGCCCCTCGCGGGACGGGCTCAAGGTCGGTGGTCACCAGGCCTCTTCGGCCTCGCTGGTTACCGTGATGACGGCGCTCTATTTCGACCTGCTGCGGACCCAGGACCGGGTTGCGGTCAAACCGCATGCCAGCCCGGCCTATCACGCCATCCAGTATCTGCTCGGCAAGCAGAGCCGCCAGAAGCTGGAGCGCTATCGCGGCTTCGGCGGGGCGCAGTCCTATCCCTCGCGCACCAAGGACAGTGACGACGTCGACATCTCGACCGGTTCGGTCGGACTGGGTGTGGCCTTCACCGCCTTTGCCAGCATGGTGCAGGACTACATCGCCTTGAAGGACTGGCTGCCCGATGGCGTGGAGCCCGGTCGCATGGTCGCGCTCGTCGGCGATGCCGAGTTGGATGAGGGCAATGTCTTCGAGTGCATGCTGGAAGGCTGGAAGCACGATCTGCGCAACACCTGGTGGGTCATCGACTACAACCGCCAGAGCCTGGACGCGGTGGTGACCGACCGTCTCTTCGGCCAGATCGATCAGCTCTTCGACACCATGGGCTGGAACGTCGTCACCCTGAAGTACGGCAAAGCACTGGAGCGCGTGTTCCAGAAGACCGGCGGCGACGCGCTGAGGCGTTGGATCGACGACTGCCCCAATTCGCTCTACTCCGCCTTGACCTATCAGGGCGGCGCCGCCTGGAGACGGCAGTTGCGGGCCGATCTGGGCGACACGGCCGGCATCAAGGCACTGCTGGACGAAGAGGACGACCAGTCCTTGGGCCGGATCATGACCAACCTCGCCGGCAACGATATGGAGAGTGTGCTGGAGGCATTCCACGGTGTCGGCGACAGCGAGCAGCCCACCTGTTTCCTGGCCTACACCGTCAAGGGCTATGGCCTTCCCTTCGCCGGGCATAAGGACAACCACGCCGGCTTGATGAACGAAGAGCAGATGGCCGCCTTCCGCGCCGCCAACGGTATCGATGTCGGGCGGGAGTGGGAGCCCTTTGCCGGCATGGAGGGCGAGGCCGAGGCGCTCCAAGCCTTCCTGGACAGGCTGCCCATGGCGCAAGCGGATAGAGGCCACAAGGCACCACAGGTTGCGGTCCCGGCCGACTTGCCGTTGCCGCGCGGCAAGCAGCTTTCCACCCAGGCCGGCTTTGGCCACATCATGGGGGAACTGTCCAAGCAGCAGAGCCAGATCGCCGATCGCCTGGTCACCACCTCGCCGGATGTCACCGTCTCGACCAACCTGGGCGCCTTCGTGAACCGGCGCGGCATCTTCGACCGCCGCGGCCGCGAGGATACCTTCTCGGAGCAGAAGGTGGTCTCCGCCCAGCGCTGGGCCATGTCGCCGCAAGGCCAGCACATCGAGCTGGGGATCGCCGAGCACAACCTCTTCGGCATGCTGGCAGCGCTAGGCCTCGCGCACAGCCTCTTCGGCTGCCGTTTGCTGCCGGTCGGCACGCTCTACGATCCCTTCATCCAGCGCGGGCTCGATGTCCTGAACTACGCCTGCTACCAGGACGCCCGCTTCCTGCTGGTGGCGACACCCTCCGGCATCAGCTTGGCGCCCGAAGGCGGCGCGCATCAGTCGGTCGGCACGCCCTTGATCGGCATGGCGCAGGACAAGCTGGCTTACTTCGAGCCAGCCTACGTGGACGAGTTGGCCGTGCTGATGGCCTGGGCCTTCGACTACATGCAGCGTGACGGAAGCAGCCGCTCGGCGACGGGGTGGCTGCGCGACGTGGACGGAGGCTCGGTCTATCTGCGCCTCTCGACCCGTAATCTGGAGCAGCAGGACCGCTCCCTGAGCGCTGCACAGAAGCAGGGGATCATCGACGGCGGCTACTGGCTGAGGCCCCCGGCCGAAGGCGCGGAACTCGCCATCGTCGCCACCGGCGCGGTGATGCCGGAGGCCTTGGAGGCCTGGGAGGCAGTGCAGGAGGATGTGCCGGGTGCCGGCCTCTTGGCGGTGACCTCGCCGGACCGGCTGAACGCGGCGTGGAATGCGGTGCAGCGTGGCCGGCGCCAAGGCGCCGGGCCGGCCGAGAGCGCCGTTGAACGCCTGCTGGCGCCGCTCGCGGCCGACGCCGGCCTGGTCACGGTGCTCGACGGTCACCCGGCGACGCTCAGCTGGCTTGGCGCGGTTAGGGGGCAGGTGCTGCAGCCGCTGGGTGTGGAGCACTTCGGCCAGTCGGGAGACATACCCGACCTCTACCGCCACTACGGTATCGACGGCGAGGCTATTTTGAACGCCTGTGCGGCGGCCCTTCTGCGGCGGGTCGGAGGATGAGCACGCTTGACCAAAGACCGGCCGAGCCGGCGGAACGGGCGCCGCTGATCGGCCGCTATGTGCACTTGGTGCCGCTCGATCCGGCGAGCCATGCGGCGGGCCTTTACCAGGCCGGCCATGGCAGCGAGGCGGCCCTCAGGCTGTGGGACTATCTGCCATACGGCCCCTTCGACAACCAGGCGGCCATGCGCGGCTGGGTCGAGGCACGTGCGCCCAGCCGCGACCCGCTCTTCTTCTCCTGCCTGGATGCCGAGAGCGGTGCGCCGCAGGGCATGCTCTCCTTCCTCAGGATCGAGCCGGCGATGCGGGTGATCGAAATTGGCCACATCTGGTTCGGCCCAGCGGCCCAGCGCACCCGCGCCAACACCGAGGCCTGTCACTTGATGATATCCGCGGCCATCGACCGCTGGCGCTATCGACGGGTGGAGTGGAAGTGCAACGCGAAGAACCGCCGATCTCGCCTGGCGGCGCTGCGGCTCGGCTTCTCTTTCGAAGGCATCTTCCGCCAGCATCTGATCGTCAAAGGGGTCAATCGCGACAGCGCCTGGTTCGGGCTCACCGACCAGGCTTGGCCGGACGTCAAGGCTTGCCATGAGCGCTGGCTCTACAGCGGGGAAGGGGATCTCTCGCTCACCGCGCTGACCCAGCCGTTGTTGGACACCACGATCGTCGATCGCGGTTGGGAGTGAGCCAAGCTTACGTGTGAGCGCTTTTTTCACTTGGCAGCTGCGCGGCGCCTGGGATACATCGGCGCTTCGCGCGTAGTGCCCTGCGGGCGTGGCGGAATTGGCAGACGCGCCAGGTTTAGGTCCTGGTGAGGCAACTCGTGGGGGTTCAAGTCCCTCCGCCCGCACCACCAATTGCTCGCACCGCAGCTAGGGCCGGCCGCGCTAGGAATCACCGAGCTTCATCGATAGAGAAAGCCGAGCGTCAGCATGCAAGTCAATGAAACGCAGTCCGAGGGGCTGCAGCGCACCTTTGAGATCACCGTCCCGGCCAACGACATACAGACCCGGGTCGACGACAAGCTGGCGGAGCTGGCGCAGAACGTGAACCTGCCGGGCTTCCGCCCGGGTAAGGTCCCGGTCTCGCTGATGAAGCAGCGTTACGGCAAGTCGGTCATGGGCGAAGTGCTGGAGCAGACGGTCAATGACTCGACCCAGCAGGCGATGAACGACCGCGGCCTGCGCCCTGCCGGCCGTCCCAAGGTCGAGATCAAGACTTTCGAGGAAGGCCAGGACCTGACCTACACCGTCGAGGCCGAGATCCTGCCCGAGATCGATCCCATGGACTTCGGCGGCCTCGAGCTGGAGCGCTTGGTGATCGAGGTCACCGAGGACGAGCTCGAAAAGGCCTTGGAGCGCATAGCCGATGCCAACAAGACCGGCAAGGAGCTGGAGGAAGCGCGTCCGGCCGCCAAGGGCGATCTGGTCACCATCGACTTCGAGGGAACGGTGGACGGCGAACCGCACGACGGCATGAAGGGCGAGGATATGCGCCTGGAGCTCGGCTCCGGACAGTTCATTCCCGGCTTCGAGGAACAGCTTGAGGGTGCGGCGGCCGAGGAGGATCGCGAGGTCACGGTCACCTTCCCGGAGGACTACCACGCCGAACCCCTTCAGGGGAAAGAAGCGGTCTTCAAGGTCAAGGTTAAGAAGATCGAAGAGAACGTGGCCATGCCGATCGATGATAGCTTGGCACAGGTGTTGGGCGAGGAGACCTTGGAGAGCCTGCGCGGCAAGCTGCGCACCACCATGGAGCAGGACTACGGCGGCCTCACCAAGTCGCACCTGAAGCGCATCGTGCTGGACAAGCTGGCAGACTCGCACGACTTCCCGGTGCCGCCGGGCATGCTGGATGCCGAGTTCAATGCGATCTGGGAGCAGATCGAGGAGGACAAGAAGAACGACCGCTTGGATCCTGAGGACAAGGAGAAAAGCGAGGAGGAGCTGAAGGAGGACTACCGCAAGATCGCCGAGCGTCGGGTACGGCTGGGCCTGCTGCTGTCTGAAATTGCCCAGCGCAATGACATTCAGGTGAGCCCCGACGAGCTCAACCAGGCGGTCATGAACGAGGTGCGACGCTTCCCGGGTCAGGAGACTCAGGTCATAGAGTACTTTAAAAACACTCCAGAAGCCGTTGCAAACCTTAGAGCTCCTATCTTCGAGCAGAAGGTAATCGACCACATCGCCGACCAGGCACAGCTGAGCGATCGCAAGGTAACGCGCGACGAGTTCCTCAAGATCACCGAGGAGCTCGACGGCAAGTCTGAGGAAACGGCGGCGTCTGGCGATTCTGCCTAAAACAGCTTCAAGACGCGGCTTAGTCGGAAAGCGTCGCCGCTAGGGGTGACGTGGGCGGCCGGACCGCCTATGTGATTCTCAAACGCCGGCGCCCTCGGCGGCCAGCCGCCTGACAGGAGACAGCGATGCGGGATCCGCACGACACATACATGAACACACTCGTGCCGATGGTGGTCGAGCAGACCAATCGCGGCGAGCGTGCCTACGATATCTTTTCCCGCCTGCTGAAAGAGCGGATCATCTTTTTGACCGGGCCGATCTTCGATCAGGTGTCCAGTCTGGTGTGCGCCCAGCTGCTGCATCTGGAATCGGACAACCCGAAGAAGGACATCGCCTTCTACATCAACTCGCCGGGCGGGGTCGTCTCCGCCGGTTTGGCGATGTACGACACCATGCAGTACGTGCGCTGCGAGGTCTCGACCGTCTGCATCGGGCAGGCGGCATCGGCCGGCTCGCTGCTGCTGATGGCCGGCTCCAAGGGCAAGCGCTTTGCGCTGCCCAACGCGAAGATCATGATTCACCAGCCTTCCGGCGGCTATCAGGGCCAGGCGACCGACATCGAAATCCACGCGCGCGAGATCATCAAGACCCGCCAGCGCCTGAACGAGATCTATGCCGAGCACACCGGCCAGAACGTCGACGTCATCGAAGACGCGATGGAACGCGACCGCTTTATGAACCCGGAAGAGGCGCAGGAGTTCGGATTGATCGATGAGGTGGTGAAGAATCGGCCCGATATGGGTGAAGATGAAACCGAGGCGGAGGCCTAGGGGAGGGTTGATTTTGCAAGCTTGCGGAGCAAATGCCCCGCATGGTGGATCTGCCTTTGCAAAGGCCCTGTTGCAGTTTTGTCATTGTGCGGCCCCAGGGGGTCCGTTTAACATTGCCCAGTGCCTGCGAGACGGGCGTAGGAACCGGAGAGCATGACCAAGTCCAGCGGCGGCGACCCAAAGAACACGCTTTACTGCTCCTTCTGCGGCAAGAGCCAGCATGAGGTTCGCAAGCTGATTGCGGGTCCAACCGTCTTTATCTGCGACGAGTGCGTGGACCTCTGCACCGAGATCATTCGCGAAGAGCACAAGACCACGCTGGTGAAATCGCGCGACGGCGTGCCCACGCCGCGCGACATCAACAAGGTCCTTGCCGACTACGTCATCGGCCAGGACCACGCCAAACGTGTGCTCTCGGTAGCCGTCCACAACCACTACAAGCGCTTGGCCCACAGCGCCAAGCACAACGATGTGGAGTTGGCGAAGTCCAACATTCTGCTGGTCGGGCCGACCGGCTGCGGCAAGACCCTGCTGGCCCAGACCTTGGCCCGGATCCTGGACGTGCCCTTCACCATGGCCGACGCTACGACCTTGACCGAGGCCGGCTATGTGGGCGAGGACGTCGAGAACATCATCCTGAAGCTGCTGCAGTCGGCCGACTACAACGTCGAGCGCGCGCAGCGCGGCATCGTCTATATCGACGAGGTCGACAAGATCAGCCGCAAGTCGGACAACCCCTCGATCACCCGCGACGTGTCGGGGGAGGGCGTTCAGCAGGCGCTTTTGAAGATCATGGAGGGCACCGTTGCCTCGGTGCCGCCGCAGGGCGGGCGCAAGCACCCCCAGCAGGAATTCCTGCAAGTCGACACCACCAACATTCTGTTCATCTGCGGCGGCGCCTTCGCCGGGTTGGAGCGTATCATCTCGATGCGCAACAAGGGCTCGTCGGTGGGCTTCGGTGCCGATGTGCGCGCACCGGACGAGCGCTCGACCGGCGAGATCCTGGCCGAGGTCGAGCCCGAGGATCTCTTGAAGTTCGGACTGATCCCGGAGTTCATCGGCCGCTTGCCCTTGATCGCGACCTTGAAGGACCTCGACACCGACGCCCTGGTCTCGATCCTGACCGAGCCTAAGAACGCGCTCGTCAAGCAGTACCAGCGTCTCTTCGAGATGGAGAACGTGTCGCTGGAGTTCACCGAGGACGCGATGATGGCGATCGCCGAAAAGGCGATTGGCCGCAAGACCGGTGCCAGAGGCCTGCGCTCGATCATGGAGGACATTCTGCTAGAGCCCATGTTCGAGTTGCCGGGCCTGCAGGGTGTCGAAGAGATCGTGATCAACCGTGAGGTGGTCGAAGGACGCGCCCAGCCGCTCTATATTTATGCCGAGCGCCGCGAGGACGTGGAGCAGAGCGCCTAGGCGGCACATTTCGAGAGGACGGGGCAGCAGTCCTTGACCTGAGGGCAAAGGGCTTCGTCCGAATTGCGGTTGCGCACATAAGCATGCGAGTGACAGAGGCCGCGGGCTTGAAAGCCCGCCCGATCTCGCCAACCTGAAGACGCGGGTGGATCGCCTATCACGGGGGTCCGCAGCAAAGGGGCGCCGGGATCGCTAGATCGGGCCCCGGAGAAAAGTGAGGCACCATGCTCGAGATTACCAAAGGCACGCTCTTTCCTGTGCTTCCCTTGCGGGACATTGTCGTATTTCCACACATGATCGTCCCTCTCTTCGTCGGCCGCGAGAAATCGGTGCGGGCGCTCGAAGACGTGATGAAGGACGACAAGCAGATCCTGCTGGTAACCCAGAAGAACGCTGCCGAGGACGATCCTTCTCCTGCCGATATCTACACCGTTGGCACCGTCGGCACCGTCCTGCAGCTCTTGAAGCTGCCAGACGGCACGGTCAAGGTGCTGGTCGAGGGTGCCCAGCGCGCCCGGATCCTGCGCTTTGCAGACAACGAGCTCTTCTTCCAGGCCGAGGCCGAGCTCCTGGCCGAAGAAGAGGCCGATCAGCGCGAGCTGGATGCTCTGATGCGCACCGTGGTCGGTCAGTTCGAGCAGTACATCAAGCTCAACAAGAAGATTCCGCCGGAGGTGCTGGTTTCGGTCAACCAGATCGACGAGGCCAGCAAGCTGGTCGACACCATCGCCTCCCACCTCTCCTTGAAGATCCAGGACAAGCAGGAGCTCTTGGAGACCGATTCCATCACCGCGCGCCTGGAGCGGGTCTACGGCTTCATGGAGTCCGAGATCGGGGTCCTGCAGGTGGAAAAGCGCATCCGCAACCGCGTGAAGCGACAGATGGAGAAGACCCAGCGCGAGTACTATCTGAACGAGCAGATGAAGGCCATCCAGAAGGAGCTGGGCGAGGGCGAGGACGGCCGCGACGAGGTCGCCGAGCTGGAGGAGAAGATCCGCAAGACCCGCTTCAGCAAGGAGGCTCGCGAGAAGGTCACCGCCGAGGTCAAGAAGCTGCGCTCCATGAGCCCAATGTCGGCCGAGGCGACGGTGGTGCGCAACTACCTCGACTGGATGCTCTCGATCCCCTGGAAGAAGCCCTCGCGGATCAAGAAGGACATCAAGCTGGCGCACGAGATCCTGGACGCCGACCACTATGGCCTGGACAAGGTCAAGGAGCGGATCCTGGAGTATCTGGCGGTCCAGCAGCGCATGAAGAAGCTGAAGGGCCCGATCCTCTGCCTGGTCGGCCCGCCGGGTGTGGGCAAGACCTCGCTGGGCAAGTCCATCGCCCGGGCGACGGGCCGCAACTTCGTGCGCATGAGCCTGGGCGGCGTGCGCGACGAGGCCGAGATACGCGGCCACCGGCGCACCTATATCGGCTCCATGCCGGGCAAGGTCGTGCAGGGCATGAAGAAGGCCAAGGCCTCCAATCCCCTGTTCCTGCTGGACGAGGTTGACAAGCTGGGCAACGACTGGCGCGGCGACCCTTCCTCAGCGCTCTTGGAGGTGCTGGATCCTGAGCAGAACTCGACCTTCAACGACCACTATCTGGAGGTCGACTACGACCTCTCGGACGTGATGTTCGTCACCACCGCCAACACCTTGCGCATGGCCCAGCCCTTGCTGGACCGCATGGAGATCATCCGCATTCCCGGCTACACCGAGGATGAGAAGGTAGAGATCGCCAAGCAGCACCTGGTGCCGAAAGTGCTGGCCGACAACGGCATGAAGGATGGCGAGTGGGCGATCACCGACGAGGCGCTGCGCGACCTGATCCGCCTCTATACCCGCGAGGCCGGTGTGCGCAACCTGGAGCGCGAGATCGCCAATCTGGTGCGCAAGGCGGTGAAAGAGATCGCGCTCGGCAATGCCAAGACGATCAAGATCACCCGGCGCAATCTTGGCAAGTTCGCCGGCGTCAAACGCTACCGTTTCGGCCAGGCCGAGGCGGAGGATCTGGTGGGTGCCGCCACCGGACTTGCTTGGACCGAGGTCGGCGGCGAGCTGCTGACGATCGAAGCGGTGACCGTGCGCGGCAAGGGCAAGGTTGTGTCCACCGGGAAGCTGGGCGACGTCATGAAGGAATCGATCCAGGCGGCCGAATCCTACGTGAAGAGCCGGGCCATCGACTACGGAATTAAGCCGACCGTCTTCGAGAAGAAGGACATCCACGTCCACGTGCCGGAGGGGGCGACGCCCAAGGACGGCCCCTCTGCCGGCATCGCCATGGTGACCGCCATCGTCTCCTGCCTCACCGGCGTCGCGGTGAAGAAAGAGCTCGCCATGACCGGTGAGGTCACCTTGCGCGGCCGCGTGCTGCCGATCGGCGGCTTGAAGGAGAAGCTGCTGGCGGCTCTGCGCGGCGGTCTGGAGACGGTGCTGATCCCGCGCGAGAACGAAAAGGATCTGGCTGACATTCCGGACAACGTGAAGAAGTGTCTCACCATCATTCCGGTCTCCGTCGTCGACGAAGTGCTGGAGAATGCCTTGGTCGAGCCGCTTGAGGCGATCGAGTGGACGGAGCCGGATGACGAGGAGGAACTGCCGCCGGCCGCAGACGATGGCGAGAGCGAAGCGGGCGTCTTGACGCACTAACCGCCGAGCCACTGGCCTTCGGCCGAGCAGGCATGACACTAAGGCAAGCGACCCCGGTTCCGCGACCGCAGGACCGGGGTCGTCGGTCATTCACCTCACCGGCAGCGCCATGCCCAGCCACAGCGAACAGCGGCTCATGCCTTACACGCCCCAGCAGCTCTTCGATCTGGTTGTCGACGTCGAGCGCTATCCCGAGTTCTTGCCGTGGTGCGTGGCCGCCAGGGTCAAGCGCCGCGAAGCCAATGCGATCACCGCCGACCTGGTGATCGGCTTCAAGATGGTGCGCGAACGCTTCACCAGCCGGGTGGGTTTCGACCGCGAGCACATGTTGGTTAGGACCAGCAACGTCGAGGGTCCCTTTCGCTATATGCGCAGCGACTGGGCCTTCAAGCAGCATGACGAAGGCTGCATGGTCGACTTCAGCGTGGCGTTCGAGTTTCGCTCACGGGTGCTGGAGAAGCTGATTCAGACGCTCTTTCAAGAGGCCGTGCGGCGTATGGTTAGTGCCTTCGAAAGCCGGGCGGTCACGCTCTACGGCGCACGCGGCTAGAATTCGGCCAGGAAACCGCCACAGACCGGACACAGGCAGCCCTCAGATCATTCCTATGTACCGTGTCCTCCTGACGTTCTTCCTCGCTGCGGCTGTCGCCGCGCCGGTGGCGGCCGATAACTCCGACGATGTCGCATTAGCGCGACGCTTGGTAGGCGAGTTCTTCGGCGCTGCCATGGCGAACGATGAAGCGGGCATCAGGGACATCGTCGCGAAGGGCTTTCAAGCGGCCGACCAGAGTGGCGCAGTCAGCCGGGAGGATGCGATCAAGCGCATCCTCTCCCGTGACATACAAAGCGCACCGAACCTCTCCGAGTTTGAGGTTACCCGCCAGGGACCTCTCCTGGTCGCCACCTACAGGGCCGGTGTCAGCGAACTTCTTGGCGGCAAGCGGACTGACCGCGCCCCAGCCCAACGCATGACCGTCTTTCAAAACACCGATCGCGGCTGGGAGGTTGTCAGCCATGCAAACTTCAAGATGCCCTAGCCTTATGCATGGAGTGGGCGACGAGATCAGGCCGGCCACCGACGACGTTGGCCGGCACGTCTGCGGCCACTCGTCTAGAGTTGGGACCGTGGTATAGCCGACCCTATGTTCTCTACTGACGGTGCTTGGTCAAGCTGCTAGCCTTTCGCCGAACCTATCGATGTGAGGAGCCCATCCGCTATGCGTCGCCTCTTCTTGGCAAGCCTCTTCGCCCTCTTCGTATTCACGCCGGCGGCAGCCGACGATCTGGAGCTAGGCCGCAAGCTCGTGGGAGATTTCTGGGGCGCGGTCATGGCGAAGAACAAGGACAAGCTGGACGCCGTCATCGGCGAAGGCTACCAGAGCAGCAATCCCGGCGGGGCATCCGACCGTGCGGCAGGCATCAAGCGCATCATGGGGCTGGATATCGAAGGGGCGCCGGTATTCTCGGATTTCGCTGTGACGCGCCAAGGCCCCACGGTCATCGTCACCTATAAGGTATCCGTCAGCGAAGTCTTGGACGGCAAGCGTACGGACAAGGCGCCGGCACCGAGACTGACCGTCTTTCTGATGACGCCGAAGGGCTGGCAGGTGGTGGCACACGCCAACTTCAAGACGGCGGGCTAGCGGAGTTTTCCTCTCTCGCCAAACCCAAAATGTGCTGGCTGAAGGCTTTGTCCTCGCCCTCCAAGAGGGCGTCGAGCTGGGAGCGGAAATCGTCTCTGCGGCACCATTCGCGCATGTCGTCTTCCCAGGATAGCCAACGCCGCGTCGCGTCGCTGTCCATCTGCTCGGTATAGAGGATGATGTAGGCCTTCTCGAAAAGCGAGACGAGCATCCGGAAGATGATGTCTCGACGCTCTAGCTGCTCTTCGCTGAAGCTCTCCGCGCTCGCCGTCTTCCTGAACAAAAGCAAATCGGCATTCGAGAGTGCCAGGCGCAGGAAGTTGTCGTACTCTTCGGAGATCCTGCGATGCAGCTCGTTCGTCTCCGCTTTGCGCTGCTTTCTTTGCTCGTGCACGAAGACGAAGATCGCCGCCGGCAGGCCCAAAATCGTGACGATGTATCCCATGGCTTCCAAGATGCCCATGCTGGCCTCCACCAAAAGCCAATTGCGCGCAACATCGGGCCTGCAACGCTCTGCCCTTGTTGCGATAGCCCTCCTGTTCCCTCTCACGCACTCCTACCAAGGGAGATCAGGCCAAGTGTCGCATAGCTGTCATGCATGTGGTAATTAGTTACGATAGATTGTCCCTGCCACCGATGGTTATACCCGATGGGCAGAGGCAAAAAGGCCGCAAGCGGCCCAGTGCGCGAACGTTTGCGAGGCTTACTTGACTTGCCGTAAAGGCAGCGCATAGGCTTTTGATCAAATCAAGAAGTCAACAGCCGCCGTCACGGGAGAGGCCCGGAATGACCGGGACTAATCACTGGTCAGATTCGGCCTCGCAGCCGTGGTGCCCAGTGAGCAAGTCGGGTGAACATCGCCCTCCTTGAACGGCCCAGCCAGGGAGAGCGCCCATGTTTTCCGTTCCCAAGGACCCGCTGTTCAGCCGCGTCTCACGCCGGAAGTTTCTAGAGCTCGGTGGCGGTGTCGCCACTGCTCTCGGCGCCGGATCGGTGGCCGTCGGCCTCAATTCAGTGATCACGCGTACGCCGGTGATGGCGCAGTCCTCCGACGATGCCAAGTGGAAGCAGTATGCCGGCTCCAAGCTGGTCTTCATGTCGGAGAACACGCCGCCTTCCTTCGCCATCCGCGACAACCTCAAGGCCTTTCATGACTTGACCGGCATCGAGGTGGAGATCCTGACCGACGACCTGCCGGTGGTGCAGCAGAAGGTGGGCATCGACCTGCGAAGCGGCGGTGCCGACTTCCATCTGAACTACGTCCAGGACAAGCCGATCGGCTCTCCCTTCGCCGACTTCTACGAGGACCTGCTTAAGTACACCAACGACGACACCCTGCCGTTGGATCCGGAAGGCTACAACGAGGACGTCTGGTTCGAGAATTTCCTGCGCGCCTGCGGCGTCTACTACGAGCCGGGCCGTATCGTCGCCTTCCCTTACGACTGCGCGGTGGCCTGCACCTTCTATCGTCAAGACCTCTTCGAGAAGCTCAGCAAGGACTTCGAGAAAGAGTACGGCTACCCGATGGAGTACACCCAGGAGACGACCTGGAAAAATGTCTACGACTTCGCCGCCTTCTTTAAGAAGGTGCGCGAGAGCGGCCAGAAGGACATCCCCTACGGCTATGCCCAGCACCATGGCTCTTTCGCCTGGACCACGCAGCTGGACATCCAGCGCATGCTCTTCGCGCACGGCCAATGGACCGACTTCGAGATCGACGACAAGCTGGGCTCGAAGACCCCCGGCCCCACCAACTGGGGTGATGAGCAGTCGGTCAAGATCATGCAGAAATACAAGGAGCAGGCCGAAGTCAGCCATCCCGACAACCTGGCCAACGGTACCCTGCAGCTGAACACCGTCTACCAGGCGGGCGAAATCGCCATGCAGGTGCAGTATCACGAGTTTGCCGCCTCGATCGAAGATCCGAACACCTCCAAGGCGGCCGGCGGCAAGACCGCTTACGGCCCTTGTCCCAAGGGCGCCGTAGACTGGATCACCACCGGGCTGGAGCCGGTCAATGGCTGCAACTGCGGCATCGGCGGCATCGGCATCAACGCTGCGGCATCCGAGGACCTGAAGCGGGCCGCCTTCATCTTCGCCAGCTGGGCGACCTCGAAGGGCACGCAGCTCGATGTCTTGAAGAAGCTGGGCGGCACGCCGACCCGCAAGTCGGTCTTGGATGTTCCGGAGGTGAAGAAGGCCGAGCAGCGCCCGACCGATATGCCTAACGCGCTGACTTTCCACGCGGTCTATGACATCGGCATCCGCGATCCCAACTTCGTGCTGGGTCCGAAGATCCCGGAGGCCAACGAGTATCACGACATTATCCTGACCGAGGTGCAGCGCTGCATCACCGGCGAGACCTCGCCGGAAGACGCCTGCGAAGAGATCCGCTGGCAGGTCGACGACCTGCACGGCATCTAGGCCGCTAGGGCCGGCCGGGCGTGACCGGAATCAGCGATTGCGGATCGAGCGCCCGGCCGGGCTGGCCGGTCAAGGTGCTGCGCCTGTGAGCAGGGAGGTCTCGCATGGCGGGACGGCCCGGACCTTCGGCCACACACCGGATCGGGCCCGCACCATCGACTACGAGCCGCCGGATTTCAATCCGGCGGAATCGAAGCGCTATTACCTCTATCTCATACTGCCGGCCGCTATCGTGCTGGCTTGCATCACCATCTATCCCTTCTTCTGGCTCATCTATATGAGCCTGCACACCGTCGACATCGGCGGAGCGGGGGATGTTTGGAACAACTTCAAGAACTGGGCGCGCCTCGGCCGCGACAGCCGGTTCCAGGACGGCTGGTTGCTGCTGCTGCACTATTCGGCGCTCTGTATGTTCTTCGAGGTGGGATTGGGCCTGTTGCTGGCCGTGGTGCTGAACAACTCCCGTTTCGAGAAGGTGCTTGTCACCGTCTTCCTGATGCCGATGATGGTGGCGCCCGTGGTCGCCGGCCTGGTCTGGTACTATCTCTATAACTCCACCTTCGGCTGGTACCACTGGCTGCTGCAGAGCGCCGGCATCCTGGGCGAGACGACGATCCTGGGCGACCGTTCGACCGCTATGTGGGGCATCGTCATCGTCGACATTTGGCAGTGGACGCCGCTCATCGCCCTTATCACGCTAGCCGGCCTGAAGCGTGTGCCGCGCGACCAAGTCGAGGCCAACATGGTCGACGGCGCCGGCGCGCTGCGCAACTTCGTGCAGATCAGCCTGCCCAACCTCTATCCTTTCCTGCTGATCGCGATCCTGCTGCGCTTCATGGACAACTTCCGCTTCATCGATGCGATCCTGGTGCTGACCGGGGGCGGGCCGGCCAACTCGACCAAGATCCTGCCGCTCTATCTCTTCGATGTCTCCTTCCAATACTTCAAGCTGGGCCGCGGTGCGGCCATCGCGCTGACCTTGCTGGTCGTCACCATCAATCCTGGGCCTCATTCTGGTGCGCGTCTTCGAAAGCCCTGCGAGCAAGACCGGCTCGCAAAAGCAGGGGAGCTAGCAGGGTGGCCTCCGGCGACATCGTCCGCTACCGCTCACCCGCGCGCCGTGCGCTGTCGATCGCGACGGTCATCTTCCTGGCCGTCTACCTGATCTGGACGGTGCTGCCGCTCTTCATCATGTTCGTCTCCTCCTTCAAGGACCTGCTGGCCGCCTTCCAGCTGCCGGAGGTGGGGGACTGGCTGGCGATCGGCCTCTTCTTCGACTTCGACCCGACCGTCAAGCACTACGTCGACCTCTTCGTCCAGAACAACTTCAGCACCTATCTGGTGAACTCGATCATCGCCTCCCTGGGCTCGGCCGTGGTCTCGGTGGTGCTGGGTTCCATGGCGGCCTACGCGCTGTCGCGCGTCGAGTTTCGCGGCAAGCGGGATTTCTTCTTCTGGATCATCTCCACCCGCATGGCACCGGTGGTGGCGGTCATGGTGCCGCTCTATGCCATCTTTCGCGGCGTCGGCCTGGTCGGCACGCTGCCTGGCTTGATCTTGGCCTACACGACCTTCAACCTGCCCTTTGCCATCTGGATCCTGAAGGGCTTCTTCGACAACGTGCCCTATGCGATCGAAGAGGCGGCGATGTGCGACGGCTGTACGCGCTTTCAGGCCTTCCGGGCGATCCTGCCGCTGGTGGCGCCGGGCGTCGGCGCCTTTCTGGTGCTCTGCGTGCTCTTCGCCTGGAACGATTTTCTGTTTGCGTCGATCATCGGTTCGGGGGGTGCGAAGACCTTGCCGCCGGCGACCAGAGAATTGGTGCAGCCGCAGAACATCCAGTGGGGCAAGATTATGGCCGCCGGCGTCGTCACCACCGTGCCGATGCTGTTCCTGGGCCTCCTGATCCGGCGCTATCTGGTCGCCGGTCTCACCATGGGCGCGGTGCGCGAGTAGCAGAGGACGAGCATGGCATCGGTCACCATCACGAACGTTTGGAAATACTACGGCAAGACCGTTGCGGTGCGCGACTTGAACCTCTTTTGCGAGGAGGGCGAGTTCCTCTGCGTGCTGGGGCCGTCAGGCTGCGGCAAGAGCTCTACCTTGCGCATGCTGGCGGGGCTCGAGCATATCTCCGCCGGCGACGTGCTGTTCGGCGAGCGGCGGGTGAACGACATTCCGCCCAAGGACCGCGACATTGCCATGGTCTTCGAGAACTACGCGCTCTACCCGCACAAGACCGTCTACGACAACATCGCCAATTCCTTGCGATTACGGCGTTTGGACAAGGCGACGATCGATCAGAAGGTGAAGAAGGCCGCCAAGCTCTTGGAGATCGACGAGCTGTTGGGCCGCCGCCCGGGCGAGCTCTCCGGCGGCCAGAAGCAGCGCACCGCCATCGGCCGTGCCATCGTCCGCGAGCCGGCCTTGTTCCTCTTCGACGAGCCGATCGCGCACCTGGATGCCAAGCTGCGCGCGCATATGCGCGTCGAGCTCAAGATCATGCAGCGCGAGCTGGGCACCACCATGATCTACGTGACCCACGACCAGCTGGAAGCGCTTTCCATGGCCGATCGGGTTGCCGTCATGCACGAGGGCGTACTGCAGCAGTTCGGCCCGCCGCAGGAGGTCTATCACAAGCCCGCCAACCAATGGGTCGCGGGCTTCGTCGGCGAGCCGCCGATGAATTTCCTGGAATGCGAGGTGGTGGAGGAGGGGGGCGAGCTCTGCGTCAGTCATCCCAGCTTCACCACCGGCCTGTTGCCGGCGCAGGCCGCGATCATCCGCGAACAGGCCTCGGACCGTGGCGTTACCCTGGGCATCCGCCCGGACGAGATCGCGATTTCCGCCGAGCAGAGCGGCAAAAGCTTTGCCGGCAAGGTGATGATCACCGAGCCCCTGGGCGGCGACCTCTTGGTTGACGTGGCCCTCGGGCAATCCAAGGTCATGGTCAAGGCCAAGCCAAGCTATCATGGTGGGCGCGGAGCCGACTGCTTTTTGACCTTCGACCGCGAACGCTGGCACCTTTTCGCACGGGAGACCGGCCAGGCTTACTTCTAACCGCGCCACGAGGTTGCGGCAGTCGTGTGACCGCGGTCCGCTCGGGGCCGCAAGAATCAAGAGGGAGGACGAGATGCAGTTAAGTCGAGACGAACTGAGAGCCGCCTATCAGCGGATGTGCTTGATCCGGAACTTCGAGGACACGCTGCACGAGGAGTTCTCGGCCGGCAACATCCCGGGCTTCGTGCATCTCTATGCCGGCGAGGAGGCGTCGGGCGTCGGCGTGTGCATGCACCTGGACGACCGCGACGCCATCGCGTCGACCCACCGCGGGCATGGGCACTGCATCGCCAAGGGCTGCGACCCCAAGGCCATGATGCTGGAGATCTACGGCAAGAAGGACGGGCTGTGCGGCGGCAAGGGCGGCTCCATGCACATCGCCGACCTCTCCAAGGGCATGATGGGCGCCAACGGCATCGTCGGCGGCGGTCCGCCGCTGATCTGCGGCGCCGCCCTCACGGCCAAGTACCTCAAGACCGGCGGCGTGGCGATCGCCTTCGTCGGCGACGGCGGCTCCAACCAGGGCACCACCTTCGAGAGCTACAACCTGGCCAAGGTCTGGAACCTGCCGGCCGTCTTCGTGGTCGAGGACAACGGCTATGCCGAATCGACCGCCAGCGCCTGGTCGGTCGGCGGCAGCCAGGTCGAGCGCGCCAAGGGCTTCGGCATGCCGGCCCAAGAGGTCGACGGCCACGACTTCTTCGACGTCTGGGAGGCCGCCCGCCAGGCCATCGAACGGGCCCGCAACGGCGAGGGGCCCAGCCTCCTGCATGTGCGCCTCAATCGCTACTACGGCCACTTCGAGGGTGACGCCATTACCTACAAGGCACCCGGAGAAATCGAGAAGGTGAAGGCCGAGAAGGACGCACTCAAGATTTTCAAGCAACGCGTCACCGAGACCGCGCTCTTGGAGAACGAAGAGCTTGCGGAAATCGAGAAGGAGGCCAAGGCGATCATCGAAGACTGCCTGGCGACGGCCAAGGGCGGCGCCATGCCCACCGAAGCCGACCTTCTGACCGACGTCTATCTGAACTACAAGTTCTAGGGGAGGCCAGTTCCATGCCGATGAAGAGCTTCCGCCAAGCCATCAACGAGGCGCTGCACCAAGAGATGGAGCGCGACGAGCGGGTGATCCTGATGGGCGAGGACGTCGCCGGCGGCCTCGGTGCTCCGGGTGAGGACGACGCCTGGGGCGGCCCTCTGGGCGTCACCAAGGGTTTGATGCCGACCTTCGGCCGCGAGCGCGTTCTGGACACGCCGATCTCGGAGAGCGCGTTCGTTGGATGCGCGGCCGGTGCCGCCGCCACGGGCTTGCGGCCGGTCGCCGAGCTGATGTTCGTCGACTTCATGGGGGTCTGCTTCGATCAGATCTTCAACCAGGCTGCCAAGTTCCGCTACATGTTCGGCGGCAAGGCGGTGACGCCCTTGACGATCAGAACGATGTACGGTGCCGGGTTCCGCGCCGCCTCGCAACACAGCCAGTGCCTCTACCCGCTCTTCACCCATATCCCGGGCCTGAAGGTGGTGATTCCTTCAAATGCCTATGAGGCCAAGGGTCTCTTGACCCAGGCGATCCGCGACGACGACCCCGTCGTCTTCTTCGAGCACAAGGTCATGTACGATGACGAGGCCGACGTGCCGGACGAGCCCTATGCGATCCCCTTCGGCGAGGCCAATATCACCCGCGAAGGCGATGACGTCACCATGATCGCCTTCGGGCGTATGGTGAACTTCGCCAACGAAGCGGCTGATAACCTTGAGAAAGCGGGGATCAGCTGCACCGTCGTTGACCCGCGGACGACCTCGCCGCTCGACAAGGAGACGATCCTAGAGACGGCGTCCGAGACCGGTCGGGTGGTCGTCATCGACGAGGCCCATCCGCGCTGCAACATGGCGACCGACGTCTCCGCCCTGATTTGCGAGAACTGCTTCAGCGACCTGAAGGCGCCGATCAAGCAGGTGACCGGCCCACATGCGCCGGTGCCCTTCTCGCCGGCGCTGGAAGACCTCTACGTACCCGGTGTTGACCGGATCGAAGCGGCCGCCCGTGCGGTGATGGGCAAGGGGCACTAGCCTGCCAAGCCAACCGGGCCCTCCGATAGCGGAGGGCCCGGCCGCGCGTTGCGCCAACAGGGCAACGCCCAGCCGCTTGATCGAGAGGAAGCGAAGATGAGCGATATCAGTCCGATCGTCATGCCCAAGTGGGGCTTGGCGATGATCGAAGGCACCGTAGTCGAGTGGCAGGTCGAAGCCGGTTCCGAGCTCGAAGCAGGCCAGGACATCATGGAGATCGAGACCTCCAAGATCACCAATGTCTTCGAAAGCCCGGTCGCGGGTCCACTGCGGCGCATCGTGGTTGACGGGGGCGAAACGGTTCCCGTCGGCGCCCTCCTCGGCGTTTGTGCGCCGGCCAGCGTCTCCGATGACGAGGTCGAAGCCTACGTCAAGGACTTCCTGGACAACTTCGACTGGGATGCCGCCGCCGGCGCGACTGGCCCTTCCACCGAGACGATCGAGGTTGCCGGCAAGCGCACCCGCTTCCTAAAGCAAGGCGATGCCGAGGGAACGCCGATCCTGCTGATCCATGGATTCGGTGGGGACTGCCTGGGCTGGCTTTTCAATCAAGAGGCTCTGTCCGAAGGGCACACCACCTACGCGCTCGATCTTCCGGGCCATGGCGGCTCCAGTAAGAACGTCGGCGATGGCGGTCTCGATGTGATGGTCCAAGCAGTCGTGGACTTCATGGACTCTCAAGGCATTGCCAGGGCGCATCTGGTTGGCCACTCGATGGGCGGCGCCGTCTGCTTGGCGCTGGCCTTGAACCACGCCGATCGGGTTGCCTCGGCAAGCTTGCTGGCGCCGGCCGGACTTGGGTCCGAGATAAACATGGAGTTCATCAACGGTTTCATCGACCAGAAGCGGGCCAAGAAGTTGCGCGGCGTCCTGGAGATGCTGGTCGCCGATCCTGGCATGATCACCGGCGAAATGGTCGAGGAGGTGATCAAGTTCAAGCGCTTGGACGGCGCGGCTGAAGGACTGGCTAAACTGCGTGACGGCCTCTTCGGCGGCGGCAAGCAGTCGACCTTCGATAGAGGGCAGCTGGACGGGCTCTCAGTGCCGCTCTTGGCATTCTGGGGCGAGGAGGATCGAGTCCTCCCGGTGAGCCAGGCCGATGCCCTGCCAGGCTCGGCCAAGGTGACCCGACTGGCAGGAACAGGTCACTTGCCGCACATGGAAAAAGCCAGTGAGGTCAATGAGGCTATCCTTGCTCACGTGTCTTGACCAGCGGCGACGGCCTTACAGAGAATTCCGGCTCCGTTGGTACGGGCCTAGTGCGGCGATGGCCTCTAATTGACCTTGATTGGCGTCGCACTTTGCAATGCAAGTAACTCTTTCGATTTGTCGGAAGAGAATAGGGTACTGACGACAGCTAGTATTGCCCTGAGAAAAAGAGGCATATGCTTCGTTAGTATGATACCCGGGCAAGCTTGAAGAGGCTATGCTTTGGGCTCTCGCCAGAGAGAACCGTAACTGGGAGGAAAATGACTATGAGTTGGACCACCCCGAAGATCGAAGAAATCTGCATGGGTATGGAGATCAACGCCTACTTCCCCGCAGTGCTCTAAGCCTAGGCCCCAGGCCTGATCTCACATCTATTCATGAAGTGACCGCACCGCTGTCGGGTCTGCGAGGCCTAGGCGCCGGCCGGTCACTTGCAGGAGAACAGCCATGCAGTTCATTGGCAAAGCATGCCTAGCTGGCGCCGTCCTTGCTCTGATGGGCGGGGCCGCGGCGGCGAACAACCTCGACAAGCTCAGCGCCTTCAAAGTGACCGGGACGCCCTTGGAGATCCCGGAGATAGAGCAGGGCGGCAAGAAGGCGGAAGCCATTCGCAGGGTCTTGGATCGCATAAACCTTCCGCCCGGCTTCAAGATCGACCTCTATGCCATCGTGCCGGATGCGCGCCACATGGCAGTGGGCCCGCAAGGCGTCGTGGCCTTCGTCGGCACCCGCAAGACCAAGGTCTGGGCGGTCACCGACCGGGACAAGGACAGGGTTGCCGACGAGGTGAAGGTCTTCGCGCCCTCGATCGACTTCGCCATTCCGAACGGCGTCTGCTTCTCGCCGGACGGCTTCCTCTTCATCGCCGAGCAGAATCGGGTGCTGGTCTTCCCGGCGGCCGAATTCTTCTATGAATCGCCCGACGTCGCCGCCTTCTTGGTGGTCCCGCAGGGTGAGCTGATCCCGGTCTCGGAGGAATCCTACAACCACACCGCCCGGGTCTGCCGCATCGGGCCGGACGGGAAGCTCTACATCTCGCTCGGACAGCCCTTCAACGTCTCTCCGCCGGAGAAGTTGGACCTCTACAACCAGTGGGGCATAGGCGGCATCGTGCGCATGAACACCGATGGCAGCGGCCGTGAGGTCTATACCTACGGCGTCCGCAACTCGGTCGGCATGGATTTCAATCCCGAGACCGGCGAACTTTGGTGGACCGATAACCAGGTCGACGGCATGGGCGACTTGATCCCGCCGGGCGAGATCAATCGCCAGACCGCGGCCGGTCAGCACTTCGGCTTCCCCTGGTATGGCGGCGGTCATGTCCGCACGGGCGAGTATGCCGACAGCGAGCCGCCGGCCGACGCGGTCTTCCCGCAGGTGGAGACCGACGCGCACGCCGCCGACCTCGGCATGTCCTTCTACAGCGGCAACCAGTTCCCGGCCGACTACAAGGGCGGCCTCTTCGTGGCCCAGCACGGCTCGTGGAACCGCACCGACCCGATCGGCGCGCGTATCCTCTTCAATACGCTGGATGCCGACGGCAACGTGGCCAGTAGCCAAGTCTTCGCCGACGGCTGGCTAGACAGCCAGACTGGCGAGTACCTGGGGCGTCCGGTCGATGTCGTTCAGCTGCGTGACGGATCGCTCTTGGTCTCCGACGATCTGGTCGGCGCCGTCTACCGCATCTCCTACGGCGAATAGGCCGGTCTTGAAAGTGCGGCCGCCCGGGCGAGTTCTGGGCGGCCGTTCTTCTTTTCCGCAGCGGTGAAGTGGACTCCATGTTTCGAAACATCCTGATGACGGGCCCGGCCTTGCTGGCTTTGGCCCTCTCTCTTTCCTTCACGCAGGCGATGGCGGCTGACTTGGCGGCGGGCAAGCAAAAGGCCAAGCAGGCCTGCCAGGTCTGTCATGGCATAGACGGACTAGCCAAGAATCCTATCGCCCCGCACATCGCGGGCGAGAGCGAGATCTACATCCAAAAGCAGCTCAAGGCCTTCCGCTCGGGCAAGCGCCAGGACGAGATTATGAACGTCATTGCCGAGCCCTTGACCGACCAGGAGATCACCGATCTTGCCGCCTGGTACGCGGCAATCGAGATCTCCGTCACCATGCCCGAGCTGCCCGAGTGATTACCCGCCCTTGAATCTGCCTGCCGGTCCGATCAAGACTCCGGCGAAGGTGATCAGAGGGCCCAAGCCATGAAGTTATCCGTCAGTCATTCCAAGGATGCGCAGTTCGAGACAGGGGGCTTGCGCGACTACTTCACCTATCGCGATCTCGGTATCAAGGCGGCGACCGGCGGCAAGGCCGGCGCTCATGTGATCCGCGCGGTGAAGGGCAAGCGTCCGCCAAACCAAGCGCACACGCACCAGCTTGACTTCCAGATGATCTACATCCTGAAGGGCTGGGCACGCTTCTGGTACGAAGGAGAGGGCGAGGTGGTCTTGGAGGCAGGAGCCTGCGTGCATCAGCCACCCGGCATCGTTCACAGCCAGCTCGACCAGTCGGACGATCTCGAGATTCTGGAGATCACGCTGCCGGGCAACTTCGAGACGGAGCTCAAGGATTAGGACCGCCGCAGGGCAGGCGAGGGCCGATGGTGATCGAAGCCAAAAGCGATGAACCGGCGCCGAGGCACCCTTTGCGTCCCGACTTTCCGGTCGACGCCTTCAAGGGCACGGCGGAGTACTATGAGCGCTATCGGCCACCCTATCCCGACGTCCTGCTCGCAGACCTGCGTAGCCGCACCGGCGTTACGGGCGAAGGACGCCTGCTTGATATCGCCTGCGGTACCGGCCAGATCGCCCGCCCTATGGCGCCTTTCTTCCGCGAAGTCTGGGCGCTGGATCAAGAGCCGGAGATGCTCCGGGTGGGGCAGGAGAAAGCTGGACCCGATAGCAGTATCTCTTGGCGGCAAGGCCGGGCGGAGGATCTTGCCGCGCCGGCAGGGCATTTCGAGCTGGTCACTATCGGCAATGCCTTTCACAGACTGCATCGCCGGGATCTCTGCGCCAAGATCCGTAACTGGCTGCAACCTGGAGGCTATCTAGCGGTTCTTGGTAACTCCTGCGGCATCTCCGGCAGCGCCGACTGGCAAGCTCTCGCCAAATCGATCTTGCGCAAATGGCAAGGAGCGCCCGCGCCGGCAGCGCCAAGAGAAGCAGGTCAAGAACGAGAGACCTTCGTCGAGGCCCTGGCCGCGAGCGGATTCGAGGCCGTCAGAGAGTTTCACCATGAGATGCCGCATGAATGGTCGCTGGACACCTTCATCGGCTACCTCTTCTCCACCTCACTGGCCGCTCCGGGAGCGCTTGGAGAGAAGATGCAAGGGCTTGAGCAAGAAATGCGGGATGCGCTTCTGGCGCACAATTCTACCGGTCGATACGTCGAAACCATACGCTTTTACATGATCCTCGCCAGAGAGCCGCAGCTGTGACACGGACCATCGCGCAACGAGCCACGTTTGGCCTGACAATCGGCAGTCAGACGGGCAAAGCAGTGACAAGGGCAACTTGGCTGCCAGCTACCTAGGTGTGGCCGATATCTCTCCGCCGGATCCGGGCGGGGTAGGTTAGCAGGGGAGCAAGGGCACGAAGAACACGAGCCCCAAGAAGAGGACGGTCTCCCCGGGGTCATGCCGTTTCATGCCGCGCTCCTAATGGAGCCTGACCAGGGTGAAGGTCTCCCAAGGGCCGATTGCGTCGCGGTTGGCATAGACGCCTTCACCGCCGCCGCTTTCGGCGACCACGTACTGGCCGTTGCTGGCTTGCAGAGCGACTTTTTCACCGCCCAGATCGATGAGCGTGAAGGTCTCCCAAGGTCCGACTTCGGTCCGATTTGCGTTCAGTCCGGTCCCACCGCCCTCTTCTGCGACCACGTAGTGGCCGTTCCAGGAGGCAAGCGCCACCTTGCCGCCGCCTAGGTCCACCAGCGTCAAGGTCTCCCAGGGGCCGATCGCGTCGCGGTTTGCGTAGAACTCCGCGCCACCGCCGCCGTCGGCAACCAGATACTGCCCGTTGACGGCCTGCAAAGCGATGTGGGTTCCGTTGGGACGTGGCAGCGGGCAGCCGGAAATGTGGATATCGCCATCAACGTCTCCGTGGTTGGGCGTGGTGTTGAACTGGACGTTGAGGCTGCGGCTTTCCGCAGAGTGTTCCAGATGGCAAGCCTCGTTGGCGATGCTGTAGACCAATGTCGGCCAGAAGAATTTCTCCATGCCTCCCTGGAACTTACCCAAGTGTTTCAGCCCTAAGGTCCGGATCTCCGAATCGAGCATGACGATCTTTTTGAGCGTGTCGTTAGAGCAGTCTCCGGCCTGCGAACAGGCCGAAGCCGATTCTAAGAGCGCCGCGCTGCTCGCGGGCGCTTCTCCCAGCTTGCGGGTGCGCAGCAGGATGACGCCGCCGTTGTCGGTCGCTTCAAGGTCGATGCCCATCGAGCCATCGGGAGGCAGCATGTATCCTGAAACCCCGCCCGCCGACGGGATGAGCTGCAGCTTCGTGTTGTCCATGTCGTGGGCGCAGTTCGGGCTGGGGTCGTTCGCGTCACCCGCGCCGTTGCAGCCCATGTTTGTGTAGACGTACCAGGTGCATTGGCTGGTGTTATAGACATGCCGTGTACAAGCCACGCTGCTGGTTGGAGCTATAGCACAAAGTGCCGCGGTTACCGCGAGCCACGCAAGTGGTCGCGCCGCACGATGTTGCGAAAACATTCGCGTATCCTTTAGGGGGAAAGTGATTTTTATGGTAAGTATATTGGTTGTCGACCCCCCGGTTGACCGACAACGCAAAAAATAGGCTGCGCATTTACTGCATTATTTGCAACAGAATTTTTGGGAATTCTCTAGACGGCACAGGCTCACGGAAAGGCCCAATGCCAGTAGCCCGCGGATCGCAGTGATGCGTCACATCTATTGCCCCACTCGAGATTGCCCAACGGACAGATAGGTCTGTTTTGGCTAGCCTATGTCGATATCAACTGTGGCCCATGATCGAGTGACCGACCATCTGCTGGCGTGACGTGCTGTTAAGACAAGGAGCATTCTCTCAAGCGAGACCGCCCAGATCCCTCTCCATCGCCTCGCGCATCTTGAACTTCTGCGGCTTGCCGGTGACGGTCATCGGCAAGGCTTCTTTGAAGCGCACATAGCGCGGGATCTTGTAGTGGGCGATCTGGCCCTTGCAGAAGTCCTTGATCTCCTCTTCGCTGCAGTCCTCGCCGGGGTTGAGGACAATCCAGGCGCAGACTTCTTCGCCGTATTTTTGGTCCGGAACGCCGAAGACCTGGACTTGCTGCACCTTGGGATGGCGGAAGAGGAAATCCTCCACCTCGCGCGGATAGACGTTCTCGCCGCCGCGGATCAGCATGTCCTTGACCCGGCCGACGATCTCGCAATAGCCCTCGGCGTCGATGATGGCGAGATCGCCGGTGTGCATCCAGCCATCGGCGTCGACCGCCTCGGCCGTCCTCTCTGCGTCGTCCCAGTAGCCTTGCATGACCGAGTAGCCGCGAGTGCAAAGCTCGCCGCGCTCGCCGACCGGCAGGGTGTCGCCGTCCGCTCCGATCACCTTGCACTCCACATGGGGGTGCACGCGGCCGACGGTCGAGACGCGCCGGTCGAGGGGATCATCCATGTGGCTTTGCCAGGAGACCGGGCTGGTCTCCGTCATGCCGTAGGCGATGGTGACGCCCGCCATATTCATGTCGGCGATGACTTGCTTCATGACTTCGATGGGGCAGGGGGCGCCGGCCATGATGCCGGTGCGCAAGGAGGAGAGGTCGAAGGAGGCGAAGTCTGGGTGCCCCAGCATGGCGACGAACATGGTGGGCACGCCATAGAGCCCCGTGCAGCTCTCCTCTGCGGCGGTCTGAAGCGTCGATAGCGGCTCGAAGGCTTCGCCCGGGAAGACCATGGTGGCACCGGCCGTAACGCAGCCCAAGGTTCCCATCACCATGCCGAAGCAGTGGTAGAGCGGCACCGGTATGCACAAGCGGTCCTCCGGACCGAAAGCCATGGTGGCGACCACCAGGCGGCCGTTGTTGGCAATGCCCTTGTGCGTGAGGGTGGCGCCCTTGGGCGCACCGGTCGTGCCGCTGGTGAACTGGATGTTGATCGCCTCGTCCGGCGCGAGGGCTGCACTCAAGCGGTCGAGGTCTGCCGAAGTGGTTCCGGCTCCCTTGGCGACGACCTCGTCAAAGCCGAAGAACCCGGCTGTGGCCGCGCTGCCTGTGCGAATGACCGAGCGGAGATGCGGCAGGCGTTCGGACTGAAGCGCGCCGGGTTCGGCCCGTGCCAGCTCAGGCGCCAATTCCTGCAGCATGGCGATGTAGTCGCTGCTCTTGAAGGCATCGGCGACCACCAAGGCCTTGCACTGCACCTTGTTCAAGGCGAAGTCGAGCTCGGCCAGGCGGTAGGCCGGGTTGATCGTCACCAGAATCGCGCCGATACGCGCCGTGGCGAACTGGGTCAAGACCCACTCCGGCTTGTTCGGCGACCAAATTCCGACGCGGTCCCCCTTGCCGATACCGAGCGCCAGGAGGCCGCCGGCCAGCGCATCGACCCGCTGCTGCAGCTCCGCATAGCTCCAGCGCAGGCCCTTGTCGTGGAACACCAGGGCTTCGCGCGACCCGTACTGCGCTACGGTGTCGGCCAGGATTTGCGGGATGGTGCGATCCCAAAGCGCCGGTTCAAGAGGTCCCGCAACCTGCGAAAGACCGTTGCTGGGCCGATAGGGGACGCTCGCTGCTGCAGCCATTCATGTTCTCCCGGTGCGTTGGTCCAGCCTGCCAAAGGAAGCCTCCGGACGCAGTCTAGCAGGGCCGCGAGATGCTGCCACCCAGTGCTGCAGAGCGAGCGATACCCTTCGTGTTCCGCCGGTCAATCAGATGTATGTTCAATAGTCACATAGTATCATTATATCAATATGATAGTGTCTATTTTTCATAGATGCATTAGGAAATTGCGAGCATCCGCCTGACGGCAGGGGAAAAGAGGAGCGTGACAATCGAGAAAGTTTTGAATCGCTCCGTCGAGCCCCCATTTAGTACGCAAGAACACTGTCTATCGTGATGCCTCGCGGGCCGCTATAGAGCGGCAAATCACGGTCCGAGGCGAGGCGCCATCCAGGGAGAAGGGAGGGTTTGGCGATGATCGAGAATCTGCTGCAGCCGGCCATGGTGCCCTTCACCGTGGCCTTGGGCATCATGCTGGCCATCGCCCTCATCGAAGTGGTGAGCCTCTTCTTCGGCGCCGGTCTGTCGCAGGCAGTGGATTCACTGCTGCCCGACATCGACATGCCGGACGTGGACCTGCCCGACGTCGATGCACCGGATGTCGACATTGATGCCGGCGGCGCCGGCGCAGGTGAAGGTCTGGGCTCTGCCGGCGCACTTGCCACCGTGCTCGCCTGGTTCTGCATCGGTCGGGTGCCGGCGGTGATCATTCTGATCGCCTTCCTTACCGCCTTCGGTCTGATGGGTGTCGCCGTGCAGACGGTTGCGGGCAACGCGGCCGGCGCGCCGTTGCCGGTGCTGGTCGCCGTGGCGGCGACCCTTGTGGTGGCTTTGCCCTTGACCCGCTATCTGGCGCTTGCCTTTGCCTGGATCATGCCGCAGGAAGAGACCGAGGCGGTGGACAGCGATGGCTTCATCGGCCAGATAGCCGAGGTCATTCGCGGCACCGCTCTGCCGGGACAGCCGGCTGAAGCGAAACTTGCCGACCAGCACGGCACGGTCCACTACATCCTGGTGGAGCCGGAGGCCTCGGGGCCGCCGCTGGAGGCTGGCGGCGAAGCGCTGCTGATTGCCCGTCAAGGAGCGGTGTTTCTCGCCGTCAAGGCCGAGACCGCCGCGCTTGAGAACCACTTGACATCCTGACCGGTCCTTTTGGGCCGCTACCCTCACAGCTGAAGAAGGAGGTTCCTCATGGGACAAGACATCATCTCGCTTGCCGTCATCGTCGGCATCTGCCTGGTGGCATTGCTGGCCGTCGGGCTCATCGTGGCCCGGCTCTACCGACGTTCTTCGAAAGAGATCTCCTTCGTGCGCACCGGCTTTGGTGGACAAAAGGTGATCATGAACGGTGGCGCCTTGGTGCTGCCGGTCCTGCACGAAATCATTCCGGTCAACATGAACACCTTGCGCCTGGAGGTGAAGCGCGCCAACGATCAGGCGTTGATCACCAGGGATCGCATGCGGGTCGATGTCCAGGCCGAGTTCTACGTGCGCGTCCAGCCGACAACGAACTCCATCGCAAACGCCGGTCAGACCCTTGGCCAGCGCACGATGAACCCGGAAGCCCTGCGCGAACTGGTGGAGGGCAAGTTCGTCGACGCGCTGCGCGCCGTGGCCGCCGAGATGGCGATGGAGGAGCTGCACGAACAGCGCGTCAGTTTCGTACAGAAAGTGCAGGCCGCGGTTTCGGAAGACATCCTCAAGAATGGCCTGGAGCTGGAAAGTGTCTCGCTTACCGGCCTGGACCAGACCAACAAGGATTTCTTCAACCCGAACAACGCCTTCGACGCAGAAGGTCTGACCAAGCTCACGCAGGAGATCGAAGAGCGCCGCAAGAAGCGCAACGACATCGAGCAGGAGACCGAGGTGCTGGTCCGACGCAAGAACCTGGAGGCCGAGCAGGAGAGCCTGCAGATCGGGCGTGATACGGAGTATGCGCGCCTGGAGCAGCAGCGCGAGATCGCTATCCGCCAGGCCGAGCAGACGGCGCTGATCGCACGCGAGCAGGCCGACCGCGAGCGCGAGGCCGAAGAGGCCAAGATCGTCGCTCAGCAAAGTGTGCGTCAAGCCGACATTTCCTCCGAGCAGATCGTCGCCGAGCGGCAGATCGCGCGCGACAAGGAAGTGCGCGAGCGGGAGATCCTGAAGGAGCAGGCGATCGAGTCCGCGGCCGTGGAGAAGGCCAAGCTTGTCGAACTCGCCAGCCAGACTCGCGACATCGCCATTGCCGAGAAGTCTCGGGAGAAGTCCGAGGCAGAGGCCCTGGCAGACGAGGCGCGCGCGATCGCTGCACGTGCTTCCGAGCAGGTCGAAACCGCGCGCGAGACGGAACGGGCCGACCGCGACAAGCAGATCGAGTTGATCGAAGCGCGCAAGAAGGCGGAGATGCAGGCCATCGGCCTGGTGGTCGCCGCCGAGGCGGAAAAGCAGGCCGCCGTCGACCACGCCGAAGCCGTGCGCACGGAAGCCGACGCAAAGGCCAGCCGCCAGCGCATCGAAGCCGAAGGTGCCGCCCAGGCCGAGAAGCTGCATGCCGAGGCCAAGCAGGCGACCTATGCGGTCGAGGCCGAAGGCAAGCGGGCGGTGAACGAGGCCGCTAACCAGCTCTCCGCCGAGCAGATCGCCATGCAGGTGCGCATGCGTCTGATCGAGTCTCTGCCGCAGATCATTGCCGAGAGCGTGAAGCCCTTGGAGAACATCGACGGCATCAAGATCATCCAGATGGACGGCTTCAACGGCGGCAACGGCGCCCATCCGGCCGCCGAGGGCGCGTCGAACGGCAGCCTGTCTGACCAGATCGTGAGTTCCGCTCTGCGCTATCGCACGCAAGCACCCTTGCTGGACGCCATGCTGAAGGAGGTCGGCCTGGAGGACGGCGACCTCAAGAAGCTGGCGCAAAACCTGGCTGGTCAAGCTGGGGATGCGGAGACGTCGAGCTAGGTCTCGGTCCTGCCGGGAAAGCCTCCCTGCGTTCGGCCCGCTGTCACGTCGTCATGAAGCGTTCTTCGTGCACCCTACTCGACGCGGCAGCGGGTCGCCTATTCGCGTGCCTGATGCCCTGAAGCTCGGCTTGGCCATTGACGAAGAGGCGCTCAGGTATTCCGCCACCAAGGCTGGGTTGAGGCCCAGAGCGCCCTATGAGGGGCCACTCCATAGAACGGAAGATATTGCACGCCAAGCACTTTCGAAAGGGGTCAGCCGAATGCGGTTCGGCCAGATCTAACTCTGACCGGCCACACGGGCGCGATGATCAAATCTCTACCATTCCTGATGAGCGGTAAAGGTCGAGCGTTCAAGTCTTTACTCTCGTCAACTCCTGCCCCAAATGCAGACCGACAATGCAGAGGTAGACGCCGGCCGGACGTGGGCATGGCGACCTCGACCGTGTCTCCACGGCGAGGCTTCAACGCTTCTTGGTCGGCTGCGCGATGAGAATCGTTAGCCGGAAGTCCGGCCAACTTGCTATGTTCAATGACACCTGCTGGTAGCAGAGCAGACCGTCGATTGGGTGGTTGAACATGCGTGCGCCACCTTCACGCTTCAGAACACCATGCGAAGCCCAGAATGCTGCGAAGTTCTGGCTTTCACGGTGCAATTCGTCGATGAGGCTGTCCCGCTCAGGATCTTCGACATGGCTGGTCGTGGCCGCTCGGAATTCTGCGGCCACGCGACGGGCGCGTTCCTCCCAATCGCAAATCAGACTGCGGGCCTTCGGATGGCAGAATACAAAGCGCAGAAGGTTCGGCTCACCGCCGCGGTCGAGCCATCCGATGAAGAGCCGCTCAGCTGCACCATTCCATCTCCTGGCGGTCCACAAACGGTCCAGGATGTAGGCCGGCCCATCGATCGCATCGACGCAGGCAAGTACCGATTCCGGCACGTCTTCCCGCATTTCTTGGTTCCAGTCCGGATCGAGCTTGCCGGCCAGTTCAAAAAGATAGGCGCGCTCTGCTCGGGACATCTGCAGCCCACGCGCCAGTCGCGCGAGCGTCGCCGGCGATACCGAGACCGGGCGGCCCTGCTCGATCCATGTGTACCACGTCGCACTTACGTTACTGAGCTGAGCGACTTCCTCGCGCCGCAAGCCAGGTGTTCGACGCCTCATGCCAGCCGGTAGTCCGACGGAAACCGGCGTGATCACTTCTCGTCGTGCGCGAAGGAACTCGCCTAGCGCCCGACTCTGCTTCTGTGGGGAACTTTGGCTCATAGTAGGAATTATACCAGGATAAAATCGCATATTAAACTGGTATCCAAGTCGAGGTAGGCTGACCAATCCGCTGGGCATTGGAGGTAAGGCAGCGATGGGTCAGCAGTTCCAATCGATCGAAGCGCAACACCGGTCCTTCATCGAACAGCAGAAGATCTTCTTCGTTGCCACCGCCGCAGCAAGCGGACGGGTGAACGTGTCGCCAAAGGGAATGTCGACGTTTCAGGTCTTGGGTGGCAATGACGTCGCCTACCTCGACTGTACCGGCAGTGGAAGCGAGACCCGGGCTCACCTGCTAACCTCCGACGACAAGCGTCTGACAATAATGTTCTGCGCCTTCGACGGCGCTCCAAAGATCCTGAGACTATATGGTCAGGCGCAGTCTTTGATGCGCGGGACATCGGATTACGAAATGCTGTTGCGACATTTCGAGGAGATGCCAGGTGCGCGCCAGATCATCCGCCTCGCGGTCGACCTTGTCCAAACATCATGCGGTATGGCCGTTCCCTTGTATGATTACAGAGAGGATCGCTCTAACTTGGCCAACTTTTGGGGTTCGCGAGACTCCACTCACCTCCGCAAATATTGGAGCTCGAAGAACATGACGAGCATCGATGGCTTTGAGACGGGCTTTGTACCGAATGGGATGATCCCACCCGAGGAATGAGGTGGACTGACCGATCCGCGTCCACGCAATTGAGAACCAGAGGGCGGACATCCTGCGTCTGGCCAGTTCCATTCGGCTGGGCACCGTCACGGCCTCTTTGATTATCCGCAAGTTGGCGTCGTATCAGCGCCAGAACCGCTTGGCGCTTGCCCTGCGCGAACTGGGCCGCATTGAGCGCACACTCTTCATTCTCGATTGGATGCAAGACCCGTCATTGCGGGGACGTGTGCAGGTTGGTCTGAACAAGGGAGAAGCCCGCAACGCTTTAGCTCGGGCCGTCTTCTTCAATCGCCTCGGCGAAGTACGGGACCGTTCTTTCTGAAAACCAGTGCTACCGTGCGTCTGGGCTCCACCTGGTCGTCGCGGCAATCATCCTCTGGAACAGGGTCTACCTGGAGAAGGCCGTCGCAGCCGTTCGTGCAAGCCAGGACGTGCCGAACAACCACGTGAGCTACCTGTCACCGCTCGGTTGGGATCACATCAACCTCACAGGCGACTACGTTTGGCCGCTCAAAGGTGCTTAGCGTGCAATATCTTCCATTCTATGGAGTGACCCCTACGAGACCCTTCGATGGAAGGAAGGGGACAGCGCCCGGCTGCCCCCTCCCAAATTGCTCGTCTATACGCTTGCCGCAGCGGTGAGCGCCTGATCCAGGTCGGCCAGGATATCGTCGATATGCTCGATGCCGACCGATAGCCGGACGTAGCCGTCGCTCACACCCGTCAAGCCTTGCTCTTCGGCCGAGAGCTGCGAATGGGTGGTTGACGCCGGATGAATCGCCAGCGAGCGCGAATCGCCGATGTTGGCGACGTGATAGAAGAGCTGCAGGGCATCGATAAAAGCGCGGCCGGCCTCTTGACCGCCGCCCAGCTCGAAGCCGACCAGACCGCCCAGGCCGCCATTGAGGTAGGTATCCGCGCGCCGGCGGAACTCGCCGTCCTGCTGGCCGGGATGGATCACCTTGGTGACCTCCGACCGGCCTTTCAGGAAGTCGGCGACGGCGGCGGTATTCCTGCAGTGCTCGCGCATACGCAAGGGCAGTGTCTCCAGGCCCTGCAGGAAGAGGAAGGCGTTGAAGGGGCTCATGGCGCTGCCCAGGTCGCGCAGCAGCACGACGCGTGCGCGAATGGCAAAGGCGATCGGGCCCAGCGGTTTCACCGCTTCAATCCAGACCGCACCGTGATAGCTGGGATCGGGTTCGGAGAGCAGCGGGAAGCGGGACTTGTGCGCCTCCCAGTCGAAGTTGCCGCCATCGACGATCACCCCGCCGATCGAGTTGCCATGGCCGCCGACGTACTTGGTGGTGGAGTGGACCACCACAGCCGCACCGTGATCGATTGGCCGGCAGAGCACCGGTGCGGCGGTGTTGTCCATGATCAGCGGCACCCCCAGCTCGCGGCCGATCGCGGCAACTTCGCCGATCGGGAAGACGTGAAGCTTCGGGTTGGGCAGAGTCTCGGCATAGTAGGCACGCGTGTTGTCGTCCGTGGCTCGCCGGAAGTTCTCCGGGTCTTCCGGATCGACGAAACGGCACTCGATACCCATATTTTTCAAGCTGTTGGCGAAGAGATTCCAAGTGCCGCCGTAGAGATCGGTCGAGGAAACGATGTTGTCCCCGGCCTTTGCGATGTTCTGGATCGCAAAGGCCGAGGCCGCCTGGCCGGAAGAGACTGCCAGCGCAGTCGCGCCGCCCTCCAACGCCGCCATCCGCTCTTCCAGGACCGCCGTGGTCGGGTTCATGATGCGGGTGTAGATGTTGCCCAGTTCTTTCAGCGCGAAGAGGTTCGCAGCATGGTCGGTGCTGTCGAACTGATAGCTGGTGGTCTGGTAGATGGGCACGGCCACGGCGTTGGTGGTGGGATCCTTGCGATGGCCGGCATGCAGGACGACGGTCTCGGCGTGCTTGGAGTTCATAGCTTTCTGCTCCCCTTCTTTTCGGCTGCCAGGCCGGCAGTCCAGCGTAGTTTTCAGAGGGGCGCAACATGCCAAGACGTGTCAGCCGTCGTTTTCCCGGATCGGCGGCCCCTCAAACCACCGGGAGCCGCTTAGGGCGGCCAATCCAGACCTGCAGCTATGTCAAGTCGCTATCAGGCTCTGTCAAGTCGTCAGCTGCCGGAACGGTCCCATTAGCGTCCATTTAGGTCACCGAGCGAAAGGCGTCCGCGCGCCGATTGCGCCTTCGGACCCGTGGCGATCTCCAAGATCATTTTGTCGAGCAGTGCGCGCTCGAAGTCCCGGCGGCTGTTGGCGGTCATCACGAAGGCGCCGGGACCGCCGATCACCTGGGCCTCGTAGGATTCCACCAACCAGGGGCGGCCGGATTCGCCGAGATAGCTGTCCTGCAGGATGGCCAGCGCGTTGATCACAATGCCGGCCTCGATCGCCCGGTCGCGGGCCAAGGGGGCGGGGACGATGGAGCGGTTGTCCGGATTGTCGCCAGAGACGTCGATCACCTGGCGCACGGCTTGGCAAGGACAGCGCCCGAGCAGCGCTTGGCCGTGGGTGATGGCGTCTCCGATGGCGTTGTAGGATTGCAGGGAACGCGGCGCGGAGAGGACGGCTGTCGCGAAGGCTGCAGCACTCTCGGCGTCCGAGACGAACATCCAGTCGACCAAGGTCGCCGCCATGCCGGGGCCGCCCCACTCGACGTAGGCGATGGCAAGGCGGGCATGCGGGCCGAAGCGCAGCACGTCCAGGAGGTCCGGGCTGGTCACAGCCGCGGCAATGCCTTCACGCTGCAGCTGAAACTCGGCCGGATCGATGCTGCCGGAAGCATCCACAGCTAATACCAGAGCGGTGTCGACAGGCTCTTGCCCCGACGCCGCATTCAGAGGCAGCAAGAAAGCCGCAAAGAGGATAGAGGCGACCGCAAGCGCGTACCGCAGCAAAGAGCTTGGCAAGTTCGTACCGCCTCCTTGTTTCCGGCCAGGAGGATGGGACTCTGTGCCATCTCGCCGGACACGGCAAGGGCGTCGATCCGGCCTGTGGTGCAGGCGCCGAAGCCCAGGCACTTTATCGGCGCTGAACGCCGCATCGGGGACCGCTTTGGCATAGAATGGAACGTCGCATGATGAACCGAGACGAAAGAGTGGGCCTGCCATCTGCAACCCGAGAAAGGCGCAGGGTTCTTGCGGGTATCGGGGGCCTGGCGCTGCTTTGCGCGCGGCCCAGCCTGGCGGCCACCTTGAGCTTCCCCGCTTGGCTCGACGCCTTCCGGCGGGACGCCGCCGCGCAAGGAATCAGCGAGGCGACCTTGCGGCGCAGCCTGGACGGCCTGCAGCCGGTGCAGGGCGTCATCGACCTTGACCGCCGCCAGCCGGAGTTCGTGCAGAGCTTCTGGCGCTACATGAAGCGCGTGAGCGACAATCGCGTGGCCGAGGGCCAGCAGCGGCTGAGAGATAACAACCAGATACTATCTCAAGTGGAAGTCAAGTCCGGCGTGCCGGCACCCGTTCTCATGTCCTTTTGGGGATTGGAAACCAATTTCGGGGCGACCCTCGGCGACTTCCGGGTCATTCCGGCGGTTGCCACGCTCGCCTGGGAGGGCCGGCGCGAGGCGCTTTTCCGCGGCGAGCTCATGGCAGCGCTGCGCATCGTGCAAAGCGGAGTGCGCACACCCAACGACCTTGTCGGCTCCTGGGCAGGGGCGACCGGCCAGTTCCAGTTTCTCCCCAGCACCTATCTCAACAACGCGCTCGACTACGACGGCGACGGCACACCCGACATCTGGACAAATCTCCCGGATGCTTTTGCCTCGGCGGCAAATCTCTTGCGCAACAACGGTTGGCAACCGGGAGAGCCCTGGGGCTACGAGGTGGTTCTGCCGCCGGGATTCGACTACGGGCTGGCCGACGGCAAGACCCAACGCGGCCTTGGCGCCTGGGAAGGCTTGGGCGTGCGCAGACCGGGGGGAGGGCGCCTGGCGCCGGGCGGCGATAGCGGTGCCCTCGTCCTACCGGCCGGCTGGCAGGGTCCGGCCTTCTTGGTGTTCCGTAACTATCTCGCAATAAGACGCTGGAACAATTCCCAACTCTATGCCATCTCCGTGGGTCATCTTGCCGACCGGATCGCTGGTTTCGGCCCTCTCAGCGTCAAGGCGCCGCCCGAAGCGGATCAGCGCTTGACTGTCGCAGAGGTTACCGAGATCCAGACTCGCTTGAACGCCCTGGGCTACGACAGCGGTACACCGGACGGTAAGGTGGGACCAATGACCCGGGGTGCCTTGCGAGCCTATCAGAAGGACCAAGGCTTGCCGGCGGACGGCTTTCCGACCGTCGGGTTGCTGAGGCGCCTCCAGCGATAGGAGACCGGCCCATGCCGATCGCCGCAAGACCCTTTGTGCTCTTGATCTTCGTGGGCCTGGCCATGGCCGCCTGCGGTAACAAGGACTATGCCGTCTCCTCGCCCAAGCGCGCCAAGGCGGTCGAATCCGGGCAACCGCCCCGCGATCAGGTGAGCGACATCAAGGTCGGCAAACCCTACAAGGTAAACGGCAAGCGCTACACCCCAGAGGAAGATTGGGGCTATAACCAGACCGGCGTTGCCTCTTGGTACGGTAAGAAATTCCATGGGCGCCAAACGGCCAACGGCGAGATCTTCGACATGCATCAGCTGACCGCGGCGCATCCCACGCTGCCGCTGCCGGTGATAGCCGAAGTGACCAACCTTTCGAACGGCCGCAGCGTCAAGGTTCGGATCAATGACCGGGGCCCCTTCGCGCATGGCCGGCTGATCGACCTGTCACGCGCGGCAGCGCAGAAGCTCGGCTTCATCGAACAGGGAACGGCGAAGGTGCGCGTTCAGGTCATACCCCAGGAAAGCCTGGCGCTGCTGGAGGGCACGAAGCCGGTAGAGCCCGAGCCTCCAACACTGATTGCCGCGGTTCCGGTGCGCGAAGCCTCGGCCGTCTACCTGCAGGTGGGTAGTTTTGCAGAACGGAGCAACGCCAACGCCTTGCGCCGACAACTTGAGGACTTCGGCAAGATCCACGTGCAGCCGGTACGACTCTCCGGCAAGCAGTATTATCGCGTTCGAATGGGGCCCTTTGTCGATGCGACGGCTGCATTGCATGCGCGCGAGCGCCTGGCCAAGGCGGGCTTCTTCCGGAGCCACCTGGCGGTCGAACGCGAGAACTAGAGGGCTTTTGGGAGCAGGCTCCCCTGACTGACAAGGGACAGAGAGCATGAACCGGCCGACCGCTGCGCTGAGTAAGTTGAAGGCGTTGCCGCTTCTCTTCGTTGTGCTGGTCCTGCTCTTGCCTTCGGCGGGGGCTCGCGCCCTGGAGACCGCGGCGCGCTCGGCAATTCTGATCGATGCCGAGAGCGGCGCGGTGCTGTTCGCCAAGAATGCCGACCAGCAGTTGCCGCCGGCCTCGATGAGCAAGCTGATGACCGCCTTCGTCGTCTTCGAGCGCCTGAAGCAGGGCCTCTTGAACGTGGAAGACAAGCTGCCGGTCAGCGAAAAGGCTTGGCGCATGGGTGGCTCCAGGATGTATGTCGATGTCGGCGACAGCGTCCGGGTCATGGACTTGCTGCGCGGCATGATCGTGCAGTCGGGCAACGACGCCGCAGTGGTTTTGGCCGAGGGCTTGGCGGGCAGCGAAGCCGCCTTCGCGCAAGAGATGAACGCCATGGCCCAGCAACTGGGCTTGACCGGCTCCAACTTTGCCAACTCGACCGGTTGGCCGGATCCGCAGCATCTCATGACGGCGCGTGATCTGGCGACTTTGGCGCGCCTGCTCATCGAACGCTATCCCGACTACTACAAGATCTACAGCGAGATCGAGTTCACTTGGAACGACATCACCCAAGGCAACCGCAATCCGCTGCTCTATCGCGACGTCGGTGCCGACGGCATCAAGACCGGCTACACCAAGGAGGCCGGCTATTGCCTGGTCGCCTCGGCGGTCAAGGACGGGCGCCGTCTCATCCTCGTGGTGATGGGGCTGGACAGCAAGAGCCAGCGGGCCGAAGAGGCGGATCGTTTGCTGGCCTGGGGCTTCAGGGAGTTCGCGAGCTACCGCCTGTTCCAAGCCGGTGAGCAGCTGGACGAAGCGCCGGTCTGGCTGGGCACGCAACCCACGGTGTCCCTGATCGCGCCGACCGAGATCTCCGTCAATATGCTGCGCACCGCACGACAGCAGATGACCGTCAAGCTGATCTATCAGCAGCCGATTTTGGCGCCGATCGAAGCGGGCCAAGAGGTCGCCGTTCTGACCGTAGAGGCACCCGACACGCCACCGGTCGACTTCCCGATCGTGGCCGCGCGCAGCGTCAGCGAGGCCGGAATCGTCGAGCGCATGATCCAGACGGTGAACTCCCTCTTGGCCGGCAACTAGGCGCCTTGCCCGTGTCGCCCGGCCGACTGATCACGCTGGAGGGCGGCGAGGGCAGCGGAAAGTCCACGCAATGCAAGCGGCTGGCAACTTTCCTCAGCGCCAACGGGCTGGATGTGCTGACCACACGCGAGCCAGGCGGCACTGAAGGCGCCGAAGATGTCCGAACGCTCCTGGTCGAAGGCGCAGCCGGGCGCTGGGACGCCTGGAGCGAGGCATTGCTGGTCAATGCCGCCAGGCGCGATCACGTCGTTCGCATCATCGCTCCGGCCTTGGCGGCGGGCCGCTGGGTCCTGTGCGACCGTTTCATTCACTCGACGCTGGCCTATCAGGGCCGGCTCGGCGGCATCGGGGAGGAGGCGGTGATAGCGCTTCATCGTCTGGCTCTAGGGCGGCTTTGGCCCGACCTCACCCTGATCTTCGACCTGCCCGCCGAAGCGGGGCTGGCCAGAGCTGCCGCACGTGGCGGCGGCGCGCGTTTCGAGGCCAGGGGGCTCGCCTTCCATCAGGCCCTGGGGCAGGCCTTTCGCGATATCGCCGCCGCAGAGCCCGGGGCCTGCCGCGTGATCGATGCCACCGGCAGCGAAGATGCGGTCGCAGACCGGGTACAGCGAGCCGTCAGCCCCTTGCTTGGCCTGGAGCGGGCGCCGTGAGCGAGGTCTTGGAACCGCGCGCCAACCCGAACTTGCTGGGCCAGGAGGAAGCCGAGGGACGGCTGGTGTCCGCCCTCACTTCGGGACGGTTGCCTCATACCTGGCTGTTGACCGGCAAGTCCGGCATCGGCAAGGCAACCCTGGCTTTTCGGGTCGCTCGCTTTCTCTTGGCGCGCCCGGAGGGACAGCCAGGCCTCGACGGCAGCTTGACCATCGACCCGGCGGAGCCAGCCTTCCGCCAAGTGGCCGCCGGCACCCACCCGGACCTGATGGTGCTTGAGCGTGGGGTCAACGAGAGGACCGGCAAGCCTCGCTCGGAGATCGTGGTGGAGGACGTGCGCAAGGCCGCGCAGGGCCTGCGCCGCACCGCGGCGGGAGGGGGCTGGCGCGTGCTGATCGTCGACAGCGCCGACGAGATGAACCGCTCGGCTGCGAACGGCCTCCTGAAGCTCTTGGAAGAGCCGCCACCCCGCGCGCTCCTGCTTCTCGTCAGCCATGCGCCCGGTGGCTTGCTGGCGACCTTGCGCTCGCGCTGCTGCTCGCTGGCGCTCGCCCCTTTGGCAGAGCCGATCCTGGAGCGTCTCTTGACAGAGCATCTGCCGGAGAGCGACGGCCAAGAGCGGCGGGCTCTGGCCGCTCTGGCCGAAGGGAGCATCGGACAGGCTTTGGCCCTGCAGGCTGCAGGGGGTTTGGCCTTCTACCGCCGGATCCTCGCAACCTTGAACCAGGCGGGGCAAGGCCTGGAAGTTGCCGAGGCTCACGCCTTTGCCGAGCAACTGGCGCGGGGCAGCAATGGCGAGAGCTTTCGCACCGCCTTTTCGCTTCTGACCTGGTGGCTGGCGCGCATGATCAAGGCCGGCGCCAGCAGATCCCTGCCGCCGGCGCTGACCCCGGAAGAGGAGGGCTTGGCGGAGCGGCTGCTCGCCAGGCGCGCGCTTGCAGATTGGGTGCGGCTGTGGGAAAAGCTCACCGCGCTTGCCCGGCAGAGCGAGCGTGCCAATCTAGACCGCAAGCAGGCCTTCCTGTCGGCGCTGATCGAGCTGGACAGCGCCGGCTGAGCCCCTCTGGCGGTCAGGCTGGCCCCAAAACACGGAATGAGCGGTTCCACCCGGCCGTCAGCGAGGCGGTACGGCGGGAGCACTAGCGAGAGCGTTATGGCAGAAGAGAACGGGCGTTACTACGTCACCACGCCGATCTACTACGTTAACGACAGGCCGCACATCGGCCATGCCTACACCACGCTTGCTTGCGATCTCCTGGCCCGCTTCATGCGCCTCGACGGGCGCGACGTTCTGTTCCTGACGGGCACCGACGAGCATGGCCAGAAGGTCGAGCAGTCGGCGCGCGAGCGCGGACAGGAGCCGCAGGACTACGCCGCCCAGATCAGCGCCGAATTCCGGCAGCTGGCCGAGACGATGAACTGCTCCATCGACGACTTCATCCGAACGACGGAGGCACGCCACCGCGAGGCGGTGCAGCAACTCTGGAGAATTCTGGCAGAGCGCGACCAGATCTATCTGGGGAAGTACGAGGGCTGGTACTCCGTCTCCGATGAGGCCTTCTACGGTGAGGACGAGCTCACGGTCGAAGGCGGCAAACGCTATGCGCCGACCGGCAAGGAGGTGGAGTGGGTGGAGGAGCCCTCCTACTTCTTCCGCCTATCCGCCTGGCAGGACCGGCTCTTGGAGCTCTATGAGAGCCAACCTGATTGCGTGCAGCCGGACTCGCGGCGCAACGAGGTGATGTCTTTCGTGCGTGGCGGCCTCAAGGATCTCTCGATCAGCCGCACCACTTACAGCTGGGGCATCCCGGTGCCGGGCGATCCGGCGCATGTGACCTATGTCTGGTTCGATGCGCTGATCAACTACATCACCGCAGCCGGCTACCCCAATGTCGACAGCGCATCGTGGCAGCGTTTCTGGCCGGCCGATCTGCACATGGTCGGCAAGGACATCCTGCGCTTTCACGCGGTCTATTGGCCGGCCTTCCTGATGGCCGGCGACCTGCCGCCGCCCCGGCGTGTCTTTGCGCATGGCTGGTGGACCAAGGACGGGCAGAAGATCTCCAAGTCGCTGGGCAACGTCATCGAACCGCAGCGCCTGATCGAGACCTATGGATTGGACCAGGTGCGCTATTTCCTGATGCGCGAAGTGTCATTCGGGCAGGACGGCGATTTTTCGCATACCGCGATGGTGCGGCGGATCAACGACGATCTCGCCAACGATCTGGGCAATCTTGCGCAACGCGTCCTTTCGATGATCGCCAAGAACTGCGGCGGCCAGGTGCCGACGGCCGGCGATCCGACGCCGGAGGATCAGGCTTTGCTCGATAAAGCCGCCAGCTTGCTCGGCACGTTGCGGCAGGACTTCGAGCGGCAGGCCTTCAATCGCGGGCTGGAGGCGATCTGGCAGGTGGTGGGCGATGCCAACCGCTACGTCGATGCCCAAGCCCCTTGGGCCTTGCGCAAGAGCGATCCCGATCGCATGGCAAGCGTGCTCTACGTCCTTGCCGAGTGCCTGCGCCGCATCGGCCTCTTGATTCAGCCGGTCATGCCGGCCAGCGGTGCCGCCTTACTCGATCAGCTGGCCGTACCGGAAGACGAGAGGCGATTCGATAGCTTCTCCAAGGGTCTCGAGGCCGGAAGGGCTCTTCCGAAGCCGCAGGGGATCTTTCCACGCTATCAGGACGCGGAGGTCGGCTCATGAAGCTGATCGATTCCCATTGCCATCTAGACTACCTGGAGCGGGATGGCGAGGACTTGGCAGCGGTGCTGGAGCGCGCGGCAGTCAACGATGTCGCCGGCATGGTGACCATCGGCACCAAGCTCTCAGAGGCCGAATGCGTGATCGCCATCGCCGAGCGCTTCGAGAACGTCTGGTGCTCGGTCGGTGTGCATCCGCACGAAGCAGCCGAGCAGGGTCAGTCGGCTCCCGATCGCCTGCTGGACCTGGCCCGCCACCCCAAGGTGGTGGCGATCGGCGAGAGCGGGCTCGACTACTTCTATGAGCACAGCCCGAGGCCCCAGCAGCGCGAGAGCTTTCGCGCGCATATCGCGGCTGCGCGCGCCAGCGGCTTGCCGCTTATCGTGCACAGCCGGGATGCCGACGAGGAGACGGTGGCAATCCTGGCCGACGAGCAGGCCAAGGGCAGCTTTAGCGGAGTGATTCACTGCTTTTCCGGCGGGCCCGCCTTGGCGGAGGGAGCGCTCGCGCTCGGTATGTCCATCTCCTTGGCAGGCATTCTCACCTTCAAGAAGGCCGAGAGCTTGCGCGAGACGGCACGCAGCGTGCCGATGGAACGCCTCTTGGTAGAGACCGATTCTCCCTACCTGGCGCCGGCACCGCACCGCGGCAAGCGCAATGAGCCCGCTTTTGTTCGCCACACTGCGGAGGTTCTGGCGGACGTGAAAGGCGTGAGCCTGGAGGAGATCGCGGCCACCACGACCGAGAACTTCTTTCGGCTCTTCCAGCGGGCCGGGCCCCTCGAGGCTGCATGAAAGTCACGGTCCTCGGCTGCGGCGGTTCGGGCGGCGTGCCACTGGCCGACGGCACGCCCGGCGGCTATTGGGGGGCTTGCGACCCGAGCGAGCCGCGCAATCGGCGCCGCCGTGTCTCGGTCATGGTGGAGGGAAGCGAGGAAGGGCAGGGAACGATCTTGATCGATTGCTCGCCGGACTTGCGCCTCCAGCTCTTGGATCACCCCGTCGCACGCCTGGATGCAATCCTCCTGACCCATGCCCATGCCGATCATGTGCACGGCATCGACGATCTGCGCGCGTACACCTATCGCCAGCGCGCTGCCATACCCTGCTTCATGGATGGTGTGACCCATAAGGAGATGATCCAGCGCTTCGGCTACGTCTTCTCCTCCAGTCATATCGACAGCCACCTCTATCCCGCCTTACTGGATGACCGGGCGGTCACGCTCTTAGAGCCCTTCGAGGCAGCCGGATTTCAAGTGATCGCCTTTCACCAGACGCACGGGCATGGCCATTCGCTGGCTTTCGGATCGGTCCCTTTGCCTATTCGACGGACGTGTCCGAACTCGACGAAGCAGCCTTTTCGGCCTTGGCAGGGGTCCGGCTGTGGATCGTCGATTGCCTGCGCGAAGAACCGCACCCGACCCATAGCCATTTCGACAAGACGATCGGCTGGATCGAACGGGTTCGGCCGGAACGGGCCTTGCTCACGCATTTGAACCACAGTGCCGATTACCGCAGTCTCGCAGACCTATGCCCTCCCGGCGTAGAGCCGGCCTACGACGGCCTGGAGATTTCGCTGGCAACCGAAAGCCCGCTTATTGGCGCATGAAACCCGATCGTCGGGTTCTGCGATCTCCAAACCAACTTTGCCCTGCTCCAAGTAGTTCGCTTTCGGGCGAGGCGTCGTCTACGATCAGAGAACGGTTTCGCATTGACACAACCCTAGTACGAATTAGCAATATACGATCGTACATTTTCTGTTTTTTGATAGCCATTTCTTGCGGCTTGCGAGTCTATACACAATACCGTGAACGGAAACAGTAATCGGTCTTCCAATACAAAACTTGCACTTCATGGTTATAGCGATATAGTTTTTGAGATTTTTCAGTTGTCTTTTTCTCGCAATCAGCGCATCCTTACGGCGATTTTGCACGGAACGAGGACATCGAAACCACAATTCTCCAAATGGTAGAACGGGTGTTCGATGTGAGGGGGAATGCGGATCACTAGGCTTGCGACCTTGGAGTTGCTGACGCTGCGCCGTCTTGCATTCCAAAATGTTGCAATCTTTAGGGGATTCCTCCCCTCTTCGAAAATCTGCGCCGAAGGGACCGGCATTCGCCACGCACGCTCTGTGGTGGTGGAAAAGGCCCACGGCGCGGGAGGGAACTAAGGGATGCCTTGTCTAAGACAACACCTAGAGGGAGCGGCGTAAGGCAAGGACTGATCGCCACGGAAGGATGGCGTTGGCCAAAAGCGCGATACCGGTTCGCGCAGGTCAACGCGGCGGATCCGAAGAACGCGGGAGGAGGGCAAAATGGCCGTCATTTACGGTACCAACGGCAACGATACACTCGATGGAACGAGCCAAGTCGATACGATCTTCGGCAGAGGGGGCGACGATACGCTCTACGGCCTGCTGTTGGACGACACGCTCGAAGGCGGCGATGGGAACGACCTCCTCTATGGAGCCGAAGGCAGTGACGAGCTTCTGGGTCAGACGGGCATTGACAGCCTGAGCGGGCAAGGCGGCGACGACAGCGCCAGAGGCGGAGACGGTGACGACATCATCGAGGGAGGCTCCGGGGCGGACACGCTCAACGGTAACACCGGCACCGACACCCTTGCGGGCGGCCTGGGCGACGACACCCTGCGTGTCGATACCGCGACGGACCTGCTGATCGAGCTGGACGGCGAAGGCGACGACCTGGTCATCGCCACTGCGAGCTTCACGCTGCCCAGCAATGCCGGCGGGACAGGCGCAATCGAACAGCTGCAGTTGATCGGCAGCGACAACCTCAATGCCGGCGGCAACGAGATCGCCAACATCATCACCGGCAACATCGCGGCAAACCAGCTTCGCGGATTCGGCGGCAACGACACGCTGAACGGTCTGCAAGGCAACGATGACCTGGCGGGCGGCGAGGACAATGACCGCTTGGTCGGCAAGAACGGCATCGATGTCTTGTCGGGCGAAGCGGGCGACGATACAGCTTTGGCCGGGCTTGGAGAGGATACGGTCTACGGCGGCCTCGGGGTTGACAGGCTCTTCGGCCAGCGGGACGACGATCACCTCTTTGGTGAAGAGGACAACGACGCGCTCTTCGGCGGCAACGATCGTGACCATCTCTATGGCGGCGATGGTGACGACACGCTGCAGGGTAGGGACGGAAACGACGTCCTTGCAGGGGGCAGTGGAGAAGATCGCGTCTTCGACAATACCGGCGATGCCACCCTGTATGGCGGCACTGGTGAGGATTGGCTGCGCGGACGCGAAGGCGACGACACGCTCCATGGTGACGGAGACGACGACCGGGTGGACGGCGGCACCGGGCTGGATCTCGGCTACGGCGGAGCTGGCGACGACTCGCTGAATGGCGATCTGGGTGACGATAGGCTCTACGGCGATGATGACGCCGACACCCTCGTCGGCGGCGACGGTGCCGACACGCTGGGTGGTGGAAGCGGCAGCGATCAGCAGTTCGGTGGCAGCGGCGACGACCGCTTGATCGCCAGCAGCGGCGCCGATGACTTGAGCGGTGGTAGCGGTACCGATACGGCCGTCTTCAATGGCAACATTGGTGATGCCACGTTCCGCCCGCCAACGGCAGCGGCGCGCCCATCGTCACGACCGCCGACGACGGCACCAACAGCTTGGACGGCATCGAGGTTCTGGAGTTCGACGACGGCAACGTGCTGGTCGTCGGTGCCGGCAGCGAGATCACCACCATCCAATCGGCGGTCGATCTGGCCAGCAGTGGCGACACCATCCTGATTGCGCAGGGTAGCTACACAGAGAGCGTCGTCGTCGACGTCGCCGTCAGCTTCATCGGTGCCGGCGACGTCGTCGTCACCTCGCCCGACCCCGATGGATCGGCCTTCGACGTCGACGGTGACCTCGGCGCCGGGAACACGCTCTCCCTTCGACAACATCGACTTCGTCGGCTCCGACCGCGCCGGCATTACCTTTGGCACCGGCGACATCCTGGGGACCTTGGAGGTGCGGAACTCGCACTTCGAGGCCAACAACAGGAACGGCGTCGAGGTGGTCGACGGCGCCGGGCTCGGCAATGCCGTCATTACGGACCTCCAGCTTCGTCGGCAACGGCGAGCCTTCTCTTTCCGACGGCGACGGCGACATCCTGCTGTTCAACTACAACGGCGACGCGACCCTGCAGAACCTCACCATC
>CAXXGD010000026.1:0-57413 GCA_963669385.2 Rhodospirillales bacterium | reverse complement strand
CGCAAGTTCTTCATCTGCTGACGGCCGAGTGGCCCGCGGGTGATCATCCGCTCCACCGCCTTGATCACGGCGCGTTCCGGAAAGCGGCCACTCAAGGTATCGCCCAAGGAGCGCTCCTTGATGCCGCCGGGATAGCCGGTGTGCCGGTAGTACTTCTTCTGCGCCAGCTTGTTGCCGGTCACCTTCACCTTGGCGGCGTTCACCACGATGACGTTGTCGCCGCAGTCCATGTGCGGAGTGAAGCTGGGCTTGTGCTTGCCGCGCAGGATCTTCGCGATCTCCGCCGCCATGCGCCCCAGCACCAGGCCGTCGGCGTCGATCAAGATCCACTTCTTCTCGATCTCCGACGGCTTTGCCGAGTAGGTTTTCATCGGTCCTCAGGTCCAACAGTTGGAATTCGTCGGCCCGCACGAGGGCGCGCAAGCCAATGCTGGCGCCGGCACGCGAGGGGAGCCGCCTTCTAGTCCTCTCCATGTGGGCTGTCAAGCAGGAAAAACAATAGAAATTCAATGCACTAGGACTACGGTAATATAATACCTCAACCGCTTCGATCGGGCGGAATGGAGTAGGTGGCGATGACGTGGCTCACCGGATCGGCCTCGCCTTCCGAGTAGTTATGCGCTTCCGCCACCGCCAGGCGCCGGCCCAGCTTCAAGAGCCGGCAGTGGCAGACGATGTCGCCCGGCTTCGGCTTGGTCAGGAAGTTGATGGTGAGGTTGGTGGTGACCGCCAGCGGTATCGGTCCGATAGCGCCCAGAAGGGCTGCATAGGCGGCACAGTCGGCCAGCGCCATCTGTGCCGGCCCGCTGACGGTGCCGCCCGGGCGCAGCAAACGAGGCTCAGGCGGCATGCGCAGCCTGGCATGGCCGTGACCGATCTCCTCCGTCACCAGGCCGAAGAGCTGGTAGAGCCCCTCCTCCTCCGCCCAGATGGCTTCGAAGGCCTCGACCGTGATCTTGGGCATCAGCGTCATGGCATCTCTTCCCAGCCCGCTCTTGAAGTTTCCGGGCAGAAAAGGCCAAATGCGCGGCAAGCTTGGCAAGCGAAAAGGAGACCGCGATGAGCGCGCTCGCAGAAACCGTACCGGGTGAAGAGCCGCTGGTCCTGGAGGAAACGCTGGACGGCGTGCGTCGGATCACCATGAACCGACCGCAGCAGCTGAACGCCCTCTCGGAAGCGCTCCTGGCCGCTCTGACCGAGGCGCTGGAGCGCGCCGGCGAGGATCCGGAGGCACGCGTCGTGGTGCTGGCCGGCGCCGGCCGGGCCTTTTGCGCCGGGCACGATCTGAAGGAAATGCGGGCCAACCCCGATCAGGACTACTACAAGGACCTGTTCCGAACCTGCAGCCGGATGATGCTGACCATCACCCGCATCCCCAAGCCGGTGATCGCGCGCGTGCAGACCATCGCCGCCGCCGCGGGCTGCCAGCTGGTCGGTCAGTGCGATTTGGCGGTGGCCGACGAGGAGGCGCGTTTTGCCACCAACGGCATCAACACCGGGCTCTTCTGCTCGACACCGGCGGTATCGCTGACCCGCAACCTGCCCCGCAAGCGCGCCTTCGAGATGCTGATCACCGGCGACTTCATCGACGCCGCCACGGCCGCCGACTGGGGCCTGGTGAACCGCGTCGTGCCGGCCGACAAGCTGGACGAGGCCGTCGCTGAGCTGGCCGGACGCATCACCAACAAGTCGGCAGTGGCGATCGCGACGGGCAAGCGCATGGTCTACACCCAGCTGGAGAAGGGCATGGAGGCGGCCTACGACTACGCCGCCGAGATCATGGCCTGCAACATGATGTCCGAGGACACCGGCGAAGGCATCGACGCCTTCTTCGCCAAGCGAAAGCCCACTTGGCGGCATCGCTAGAGGAATCGGCTGGAACTCGGCCGCGGTCCCGACCATCTCTGAAGCTATGACCTTGCCGATCCCGGTCCCCACGGACCGTGAGCTGCGCGCCGCCTATGAGGCCGGCGTCAAGCACTACATCGCCGAGCGGCGCCGGCGCATCGACCCCTTCGTTCGCGACACCTATAGTCTGCGAAGCAGCCTGGCGATCCACCGCCAGTCGCTGCACCAGGACTTCTGGCGCGGGCCGGCCAACGTGCTGACCACGGTGCCGCAGCTGGCGCTGGAGGTGGGCGCTGCCGGCGCATCGCAGCTGGGCTGGCGGCAGGCCTCGCACCGACTACGGCAACAGCGCTGGCAGGTCGACACGCTGGCCGGGCAGGAGGTCGTCTGGCGGCTGATGACCCGGTTTCTCGAGCTGCCCTATCAGTCGGCCGACGGCCGCGTCAGCCACAAGGACGCGCTGAGCGAGGCGGTCCTCAGCCAGCCCCCCTTCCCCGCCCTCTTGCTGCCCTTGCACCGCGCCGCCGACGACCGGCGCGACCCCGAAGCGCTGAAGCTCTGGCTGACCGACAGCCTCTCCCACTATGTCGACAGCCGCAGCCATGCCGCCGAACTGGTGAATGCCGCGCTGGCCAGCGCCGCAGGGGCCATGCTGTTCAAGCAGTGGACGCCCGGCGCGATGAGCCTGGGCCCCTTGCTGGCCCAGGCGGTGGCGCAGAAGACCGCGCCGCTCTGGCTGCCCTTCGGCGGCCAGCTCATGGGGCTCCTGCCGGCCTCGCTCACTGCCACCGCGCCTTTGGCAGCCAGCGCCGGTGCCAGCCTCGGCCTCTTGGGCCTGGGGGCCTTGATCGCCTCCTTCTCCGGCATCCTCACCGATCCCATCCAGGCGCGCGTGGGCCTGCATCACTATCGCCTGCGCCGCATGGTGAACCGCCTGGAGCGCAGCCTCTTGGGCCAGGATAACGCCAGCTACCGCCTGCCCGACCGCTACGCCGCGCGGCTGGTCGACCTGCTCGACCTGGCACGCAGCTTCAAGACGGCTTGAGCCCGACCGGCCGGGCTTCTAGAGCGGGTCGTGATCAGGTGGAATCGCCTGATCGCGTGAATCCGCTCTACAACTTTGAGAGATAGAGCAGATCGGCGTCGGATGTTTCCATCCAACGACGATCTGCTCTAGGGTCCTGCCCCATGGAACAGCTCACCTACCCCGATGCCCAGATCCTCGGCATCCTGCATTCGGTCAAGACCATCGCCATGGTCGGGGCCAGCGCCAACTGGAACCGGCCCAGCTACTTCGCGATGAAGTACCTGCAGGAAAAGGGCTATCGCGTGATCCCGATCAACCCCGGGCAAGCCGGCAAGGACCTCTTGGGAGAGCGGGTCTTTGCCTCTCTCTCCGAGATTCCCGACCCCTTCCAGATGGTGGACATCTTCCGCGCCGCCTCGGCCGTGGGGCCGATTGTCAATGAGGCCATCCAGCTGAAGCAGGCACACGGCATCAAGGTGATCTGGATGCAGTTGGGCGTCATCAACCACGAGGCGGCGGCCGAGGCCGAAGCCGCCGGGCTGACGGTCATCATGGACCGCTGTCCCAAGATCGAGTTCGGGCGGCTGCACAGCGAGCTCTCCTGGGGCGGCTTCGATTCCGGCGTGATCACGGCGAAGCGCCGGCGCTTGCGGGTAGCTTGAGGCGATGAGCAGCGACTTCGGGTTCGAGACCCGCATGATTCACGCCGGTACGCAGCCCGAGCCCGGGTGACCGGTGCGCGCCAAACACCGATCTTCCAGACCACCTCCTACGTCTTTCACGACGCCGACCACGCCGCCTCGCTCTACAACCTGCAGACCTTCGGCTTCGTCTACACCCGGCTTGGCAATCCCACCGTCTCGGCATTGGAAGAACGCATGGCAAGCCTGGAGGGCGGGCGCGGCGCAACGGCCGTCTCCTCCGGCCATGCCGCCCAGCTGTTGGCGCTCTTTCCGCTGATGGAGCCAAATGGGGAATTCGTCGCCTCGACAAGGCTTTACGGCGGTTCCATCACGCAATTTGGAAAGACCTTCCTAGAAGTTCGGCTGGAACTGCCGCTTCGTCGACGTCGATGACCTGGATGCGGTCAGGGCGGCGGTAAACGAAGACACCCGCGCGCTCTTCTGCGAGAGCCTGGCCAACCCCGGCGGCGCGGTGAGCGACCTGGAGGCGCTGGCCCGCATCGCCGAGGGTGCCGGCTGTCCCTTGGTCGTGGATAATACCTTGGCCACGCCCTTCCTCTGCCGGCCGATCGAGTACGGTGCGGACCTTGTGGTGCACTCGACCACGAAGTTCCTGACCGGCAACGGCACCGCGATGGGCGGCGTGGGTGATCGATTCCGGCCGCTTCGACTGGTCCCGGAGCGACCGCTACGCCAGCCTGGCCAAGCCCGAGCCGGCCTATCACGGCCTCTCCTTCCAGGAGACCTTCGGCGATTTGGCCTACACCACCTACAGCCATGCCGTGACCCTGCGCGACCTGGGCCCGGCCCTGGCGCCGATGAATGCCTTCTTGACCCTGCTGGGCCTGGAGACCTTGGCGCTGCGCATGGAGCGTCACTGCCGCAACGCCACCGAGGTCGCGGCCTTCCTTGAGAGCCATCCCGCGGTCGCCTGGGTCCTCCTACGCCGGCCTGGAGAGCTCCCCCTATCGCGGCCTGGCAACGCGCTATCTGCCGGGCGGTGCCGGCTCGGTCTTCACTTTCGGCCTCAAGGGCGGCTACCAGGCCGGCGTGCGCCTGGTCGAGGCGGTCTCGCTTTGGAGCCACCTGGCCAACGTCGGCGACGCCCGCAGCCTGATCCTGCACCCGGCCTCGACCACCCCACCGCCAGTTGACCGAAGAGCAGCGGCAAGCCGCCGGCGCCGGCGACGAGGTTATCCGACTTTCGGTGGGCCTGGAGACGGCGGCGGACCTGATCCGGGATTTGGGGGCGGGTTTGGAGAGCCTTTGAGGCGGAAGCGGCTACCCGCAGGCAACCGTATCAGCAGGATCGGTCGATGGCAGCGTTGCACGTTGAGCTGTGGTTTGCCAAGGCGTGCGGATGCACGTATATGGTCCTCTGTGAACAGAGAGACGGCCGCAACAGTTATTGTTGAGCACGCTGCCGAGCTGAAAGAACGGGGGCGTGACGTCCATCTATTTGTTTGGTTCAGTGGCGAGAGGAGACCAGAAACAAAACAGCGACGTAGATATATTCTTCGAGTATGCAAATGACATGCAGTTTTCCGCATTCGATCTCATGGAGATACAAGATTTCTTGAAGGGGATACTGGGTGAGAGAACGGATGTCGTGCCAAAGAACAGCCTCCATCGGCGCATTAGGGATCAGGCGATTGCAGAAGCGATACAGGTCTTTTGATGACTCGGAAATCACCGCTTCCACGTTTGGATGACATGCACGACGCCATCGCAGCGATTGAAGAGGATACTGCGAACCTAACCTATGCAGACTTCTGCGGGAGCCGGCAGAAACGTTGGCTTGTCGAACGAGGAATAGAAATCCTGTCCGAGGCCCAGTCGCGGCATCCCTGGCAGCCTGAAGGCAGAACATCCAGACATTCCATGGAAAAAAGTGGCCGGGGTCGGCAATGTCTTACGCCACCAGTACATGAGCATTGCGCCGGATATCGTCTGGGCGATCGTCACAAAGGAATTGGGACCGCTCAAACGAGCCGTAAAGGCCATGATCGAGAAACTGGAAGAGTAGGTCTTCCAACGGACCGGACCATACGAGAGAGAACCTTTGGGGAGAAATCGGTGGTAATCCCTACTCCGCCGGCACCGTATCCGCCCGCCTGACCGCTTGCGGCTTGGCGCTGCGGTCGCGTGGCAGCAGGAAGGCTGCCACGGTCGCCAGCGCCGTCAAGGCCACGCAGGCCAGGAAGAGCAATTCGAAAGAGCCGGTTGTGTTCTTGATCCAGGCCACGGCCTCGATCGCCAAGGGCGCGCTGCCGAAGGCCAGCACGTACTTGAGGCCGAAGGCCAGGCTCTGGCGCTTGTCCGGGGTATAGCGGGCCAGCAACAGATTCTCGGCCGGCAGTGCCCCGGTGGAGAGCAGCACGGTCAGGGCCGCGATCGGCAGAAGCGCGAAACCGCCGATGTAGGCCAGGCCGATCAGCACCGGGATCTGAAATAAGAAGGAGGCGACGTAGAGCGTCTTCAGGTTCATCTTGTCGGCGAGATAGCCGCCGAGCATCTGCGTGATGCCGCCGACGGTGTAGACGGCGGCCACCGCCAGGCCGACACCCAGCGCGCCGCTACCGAGCCTCTCGCCAAGCATCAGATCAAAATGCTTGGGAATGGCGGCCTGGGTCGCCTGGAAGATCAAGCCCATGCAGGTCATGGTGCAAAGCAGAATGAGATAGACCCTGAGCACCTCGCCACGCTTGGTCGGCGGCTTGGGCGCCTGCTCGATCACGGCGTCGGTCACTAGGCCGCGCTGGCGGCACCACAGCAGCGCCAGGCCGGCCAGGCAGGAGAAGACGCCCGGCACGATGAAGGCGGCCCGCCAGGAGAAGAGGTCGATCAGGGTGCCGGCCACCACACCTGCGATGGAGATGCCGATCGAGCCGAAGACGCCGTTGATGCCGAGCGCCTTGCCGCGCTTGACCGAGCTCTTGACCAGCCAGGCGATGCCGACGGGATGGTAGATGGCGGCGAAGACGCCCAAGGCCGTCAGGCCGAGCAGCAAGGCCATGGGCCCGCTGATCAGGCCGCAGACGATGGCGGCACTGCCGAGGCCTAGGAAGTAGACCACCATCATGCCGGACGCGCTCCAGCGGTCGCCCAGCCAGCCCGAGGGGATCGCGGCCAGCCCCACCATTAAGGAGCCCAGGGTCCAGAGCTGCACCAGATCGGCGTAGCTCAACTCCTGCCAGCCGGCCTTCTCCATCGCCACCGCTATGACGAAGTACATCGCCGTGAACATGTGCATGAAGGCATGCCCGGCAGAAGAGAAGACAAGCGCCAATCGGCCTGGGGTGATGGTCATGCGCCCAACCAAGCAGCCTCGGAGGGCTTCGACAAGCAGGCTGGCTGCAGATCAGGAATGCGCGCAGGCACCCGCTTTATCGGGTGGGCATGCTCAGCACGTCTTCGGCGCTCAGCACCACCTTGCCGTCGCGCAAGACCTCGTAGAAGCCGACGTAGTCGCCCGCCGGCCAGTAGTTCTGGCGCAGCTTGCGTCCGGTGAACATGAAGGACTGCAGGCGGCGGCGCCCCAGCGGATCGGCTCGATGCTCGACCAGCACGCTGCCGTCGGGCGCCAGGATGGTGAGGCGCTGCTCGTCGCCGGCCTCCAGGCCGATGGCGCGCACATAGAAGACCAGCGCCGGCGACGTCGGCGTGACCTCCTCCAGCTTATAGGTGCCGTTCTCGATGCCGCGGTTGGTGACCGCCTTGGTGGCAAAGCCCATGTTGGCGAGCGCCGGGCTGGCGTAGGCCAGGTGGCGCTGCGCCTCCGGCGACCAGAGCGAGTCCCTGATGTCGTCGGAGCAGCTCTCTGACGGGCCCTCCGGCGCGAAGGGATCGTAGTCGCGCCACTCTTCCGGCGTCGCGCGGATCAGGTTGAACTGAAAGTGCGGGAAGTTGGTGGCGCCCGACATGCCGACATAGCCCAGCAGGTCGCCCGCCTGCACCTCTTGGCCGACCTTGACCGGCGAGGGCCCGTTGCGCAGGTGGCAGTAGTGGGTGCTCCACTCCGGCCCATGCGTCAGCACCACGCGGTTGCCGCAGACCGAGCTGGTGCGCGCCTCCTGCTGATCGTAGTCGAAGGGGCTGTGGTCGAGCACGTCGTCGCGCACGATTTTGACTCTGCCCGGTGCGGCTGCGACGACCGGCACGCCGGTTGCGACCGAGCGCAGGTCCTCAACGCGAAAATCGATGCCGCTGTGGCCGTTGTAGGTGACGCTGCCGCAAGCGAAGTCCTTGATCCCCGGGCCGGGATCGTGATCGACGTGCACCTCGATCGGACAGCGCTCGCCCAAAGGGCAGAGAATCGGCAACTCGAGCTGAAAATCAGGCCGCTCGGCCAAGGCCGAAGACGCCAGCACAAAGGCCAGCGGCGCAAAGGCGCTTCGCTTTAGAAGTGACCCGAGAATGGTCGGGCAGGCGGGATTCGAACCCACGACCTCCAGTCCCCCAGACTGATGCGCTACCAGACTGCGCTACTGCCCGCCACGATGGCGACGGGACGGCTATCTGCAGCCGCCCTCCAGAGAGTTGGCTTATAGCGATGCGCCCTGAGAGGCGCAAGAGAGGGCGCACTCACTTCGTTGCATAATCCGGCATCAAGCGACCCGCTCGCCCAGGCCAAGGCCGCAAAATGAGCAAAGCCACCAGCCAGGTCGTGCCAAAGACCACCATGCCGGAGAAAAGCACGTCGCTCAGGAAATGCCCGCCTTGGATTACCCGCATCCAGCCGGTCAAAAGGCCGATGGCGAGCACCAGCCAGAACAGGCCTTGGCGCCATCTGCGGCTCTCCGCCAGAAAGCAAAAAACGAATGCGGAGAAGGCCATACCGGCGTGTCCCGAGACGAAAGAGCAATTCTTGGCGCAGGCGTCGCTGACCAGATAGAAGGGCGTGAAGAGGAAGGCGCCGCCGAAGGCCTCGATCTCGCGCGGCCTGGCACGGCCGAAGGCGCCTTTGAGATAGACGTCGATCACCAGGCCCTGGATCAGAAGCAGCGAGACGACGACGAAGAGCGCGCGCCGCGGCGTCAGCCCCAGGAGCGGTCGGCCGAGAATCCAGCTTGCCAGGCCGAGCAGCAGGACTGCAGCGGCGAAGGCGAAGAAGGCGGGCTTCGTACCGGCGTAGAGCAGCCACCAGCTGCCGCCCGTGGGCGCAAAGTCCCCGCCGGCCAGGCTCCGCGCCATGCGTGTAACGGCGAGGTCCAGAGCTGGCCAGACCGCAAAGACCAAGGCTAGGCCGATCAGGATCAGCAGATAGAGCAGAATGCCGCTTGCCGCCGGGGGGTCGTTCGCGGGCGGTTTGGCGGCAGGGGCCAGGCTCACGCCGGAGTCTCGGCCGGTTCCGGCAGCATTTGCCGCAAGACCAGGGCCGCCGCGTCACGCGCCTGGCGGGCCGCCTCGCTGCCACCCACCACCTGCGCCAGCGAGGTCGCACCTTCGCACAACAGCAGCAGGCGCTGCGCCAGAAGCCGCGGGCTGGCGGCCCCCGCATCAGCGGCCAGAGAGGTCAGCAGCTCGAGGCTGCGGCGTTTCTGATCGCTGGCCACGCGATGCACCGGATCTTCCAAGTCCGGATACTCACCCGAGGCCTTGAGGAAGAGGCAGCCACGGAAGTCCGGACCGCCGTGCCATTCGCTCATGGCGTCGAAGATGGCCAAGAGGCGGCTGCGCGGGGTCAAGCCCGGCGCCGCCAGTGCCCCGCCCAGCCACTCGAAGAACTCTTCGACCTTCCGCTCCATTACCGCGACGATGAGCGCCTGCTTGGAGGGGAAGTGCTTGTAGAGCGTCATCTTGGCGACCCCGGCACGGCGCAGAATCCGGTCGATACCGACGGCGTGGAAACCCTCCTCGTCGAAGAGCTCCAGCCCAGCCTGCAACAGCCGCTCCTTTGGCGTGAGGCCTTTTTCATCAAGCGGCTCCACTTGCTTTGCCGGGTGACCCGACCTGTCTGTCTCGTTACCCATGGTACGATCACACCTGCCTTTGGCGTTCGAGTCCCTTAAAGTAGCTGCTCAAGCCGCCCCGCCAAGGCCCCTCACGAAGTCTTGGTTCGAGGTGGTAGACTACTCGGTCTATCAGCTAGACACAATCAGACGGAGAGCCGCATGACGCGAGAGGTCCCGAACCGCAGCCCGGCAGCAGCCATGTTCAGTGCCGGGGTGCGCGCCGAGCAGAAGCGGCTGGGCTCGCGCCGGCAGTTCGAGCGCATGGAGCAAAAGGGCGACTTTCGCCGAGAGGTCACGCCGGACCTCGCTGCTTTCCTGGCCGAACGCGACTCCGCCTATCTCGCGACCGCCAGTGCCGAGGGCCAGCCCTACATCCAGCACCGCGGCGGGCCGAAAGGCTTCCTGAAGCCCTTGGGGCCACAGCTGATCGGCTTCGCCGACTTCGCCGGCAATCGCCAGTACGTGACCTTGGGCCATCTCAATGAGAACCCGCAGGCCTTTCTCTTCCTGATGAACTACGCGACCCAGACCCGCGTGAAGCTCTGGGGGCGCATGCGCGTCGTCGAGGAGGACCAAGGGCTGATCGACAGCCTTACCATGGCGGGCTATCCGGCCCGCATCGAACGCGCCCTCCTCTTCGATCTCGAGGCTTGGGACATCAATTGCAAGCAGCACATCCTGCCCCGCTATGACGAGGAGATCCTGCAACAGGTGGTCGCCAAGCTGACGGGTAGGATCGCCGAACTAGAGGCGGAGGTGGCGGAGCTCAAGGCCGGGTAGGCGCAGCCCAGCGCCTGCGCGCAGGACTTAACGCCTCACACTGCCGCTAGCCTCTGTCGCCGAGGAAGCTCAGTACTCGCGGCGCGGTTCCGACTCCAGATCGCTGACCTCGAGGCTCGCCGCATCGGGGTGTGCGCTGCAGGCGCCCTGATCGCTCCAGCGGCCGCTGTCGCAGCGATACATGGCGCCTTCGTAACAGACCCGCTCTCCCTCGCCGTAGCGGTTGGTGTGCATACGGTTCTCGAACATCTCGACCTCGGGGCGGGTGAAGTAGACACAGGCCTGGCCGACGATCTCGGGATCGCCAGCCTTTTCGACCACGGCTGGGGCGGCGGCGGCGACTTCAGGCTCAGGCGCTGCCGGTACCGGTGTCACGACGTAGGATTGCGGCTGATCGTCGGTTGCGGTCGATGCGGCCGGAACCGGCGTCGGCCGAGTGGCCGCAAGCGTGAGCACTTCAAGGGACTCGCCCTTGAACTTGGGCGGCTTGGGCGGCACCCGAAGCACCGGGCCACTCGTTACCGGCCGGGCCGGTGTGCTGAGCTGCAGCTGCGGCGCGCTGCCATCGAGCGGACGCACGATGGGGTTGGTGCCCATAGCGGCGATCTGCCCGGACTCCCCGTAGGATGCGGCCGTGCCGGGCATGACGATGCCGTCGGCAGGTTGCGGCTGCACGCTGAGTGTCGGCTGTGGGTTCGGCACTTGCGGGGTCGACACTGCGGGCTGGTTCGGCTGCACCGCCGCCAAGGCGGGCTGTTGCGATGGAGGCACCGCCGTCTGGCCACTCGGCACCTGCGAGGTCGCGGCAGCAGCCGCTGCGGCCGGTGCGGCGGGCGCCGGGATCTTGGACGGCGTGGTCGCAGGGGCTTGGCGCTGCGGCGGCTTGCCGTTGGTCGCGGTGAGGAAGGCATCGTGCTGCCCGCCGTTCACCTCCGCCTGCAGGCATTCCAGGCTGTTCAAATAGGCCTGTGCCGCGCTGCTGTCCTGGCCCAAGCGCTGCTGGCGCGAAATGGTCTGGCGCAAGGTCTTGGTCGCCAGGTTCCAGTCGCCGCCGAGCCGGCGCTCCACGCGCAGCACGATGGCTTCCGCCGACTGGCCGTCCGGCACCTGGCAAGAGCTGACGAAGGCGCCTTGCGCGTGCACCTCGGGAGCAGCCACGGCCAAGAGGAGACAAAGCGTCGCGGCCAGGGAGCAGGCCAGCAGGCCGCTCTGCCGCTTGGCCTGGCGATTGCATAGATTAGAGCACATGAGCGACGATTTAGCGGTCGCGCCCCGGCTCGACAAGCAAACACTTAAGCCTTTGCTGGCACGGTCCGACCGGCCGGCCGAGCGATGGCTGGTAGGCCATCTTGCTTTGCTGGTCGTAACCTCGCTCGCTATCTGGGCTAGCCTCGGCAGCTGGTGGCTCCTTCCGGCGATGCTGGCGCAAGGCATGGTGCTGATCGCGCTCTTTGCCCCATTGCACGAATGCATCCACGGGACGGCTTTTCGCAGCACCTGGAAAAATCGTTGTGTCAGCTGGTTTTGCGGCCTGATCTTGCTGCTGCCGCCCAACTATTTTCGGGCCTTTCACCTGGCCCATCACGCCCACACCCAGGACCCGGCCCGCGATCCCGAGCTCGGCTTCGCCAAGCCGGAGAGCTGGGGCGCGGCGCTCAAGGATTTCTCCGGCCTGATCTATTGGAAGTCGCAAATCCAGGTGATGTCCAAGGCAGCCTTCGGCCGGCTGCGGGCGGATTTCATCACCAAGCGCGCCGCGCCGACGATCAAGCGCGAGGGCCGGATCGTGCTGGCGGTCTACCTGGGACTGCTTGCGGCCTCCCTCATCGCCCAGACAACGCTGCTGCTCTGGTTCTGGGTGATCCCCGCCCTCCTCGGCCAGCCCTTCCTGCGCGCCTACCTCTTGGCCGAGCACTGGGATTGCCCGCTGGTGGCGGACATGCGCTTGAACACCCGCACGACACTAACCAACGGGCTGGTCCGCTTCCTTGCCTGGAACATGCCCTACCACGCCGAGCACCACAGCTACCCCTCGGTGCCCTTTCACGCCCTGCCCCGACTGCACGAGTTGATGCGGCCGGAGCTGGCGGTGGTCTCACCCAGCTATCTCTCGGTGCATCGCGCCTTCTGGCGCCGCCTGGCCAAGACTAAGGCGTAAAGACCCGCCCGGTGAAGCGCTCGGCCAAGGCCTCGGCCTCGGGCGCCAGCAGGCGCTGGTCGATGAGTGGGGGCACCACTGCCCGGGTCTCGGCCATGAGGTCGGCCAGCCGCGGCGGCGCCTGGCGCTCGGTCACCTGGAAGGCCTGGCTGCAGACAGCGGCCAGCAGCGCCAGGCAGGCATCCAGGCAACGGCCGGCCTCGGCCTCCTTCCGCCAACTGAGAAAGACCGGTGTCGGCACGTCGTTCTGCCCGTAGCCGCCCGACTCCATGGCCGGCAGCAGACTGGGGCCAGCGGCCTGGCGCGCTTGCTCGGCATAGCCGGCCGAGGTGAAGGCTAGGCAGCCCAGGTAGCCGGCGCCGGCGCGCAAGCCATCCGGCAAGTGCGAGATCCTGCCGTTCATCAGCTTGTCGGTGTGGCGGTCGGCTAGCAGCGCCAGATCGGCCCAGATCGCCGCCAGGGCGTCCATTGCCGGATAGGCCTTGGCATTATGGTAGCCACCGGTCGACATGACCCGCCCCAGGGGATGGTGCCCGTCCGGCGGGATAAAGACCGGGTTGTCGGAAACGGCGCGCAGCGAGATGGCCGCAACCTCCTCCGCCTGGGTCACGGCGCGCTCGGCTTGACCCAGCACCCGCGGCAGGATGCGCCAGGAGACCGGCGCCTGGTAGGGCCGTCGCTCTTGCACCTCCCCGCCCTGGATCAGCTGGCGCAAGGCTGACATGGCAGCCGTCTCGTGAGGATCCTCCCAGAGCGGGTCGAGGGCGGCGTCGTAATGCCCGAGCGGCGCCTGGATCGCCTCGATCGAGAAGGCAAAGACCTCCAGGGTCAAGCGCAGGCGACGGCGTGCCGCAAGTGCCGCGTCGGCGACCAGTGCCGAGGCGCAAGGGCTGCCGTTGATCAACGACAGCGCGTCCTTCTCGCCAAGTTCGAAGCGTGCCGCCAGGTCGCCGAAGAGGTGGGACAGAGCCAGGATCTCGCCGGGACAGCCGTTACCCAGCGCCGGGACCTCGGCCTGGCGGTCTCGTCCCAGCAAGGCGGCCACGCCCTGGGCCAAGCCGGGAGAAATGGCCGCATGCCCCTCTACGAAGTTCGCCAGCCGCGACAGCACGATGCCGCGCACAACGCGGTTCGGCAGAGGCTCGCCGAAAGAGGTGGTGGCACCGCCCAGCGGACGCCTGGCCTGAAGCCTGCGCTCCTCCGGGTTCAGGCGCTTGGAGGCCATGTGGCCGTAGCCCGTGGTGACCCCGTAGATGACGATCTCCGGGTCGCTGTCGAGTAACGTCAGGAAGGACTGCCGGGCCTGCGTCATAGTGCCGACGGCCGCGTCGGAAAAGCCCACCCCTTCGCCCAACCAGGCCACCCTGCGGAAGGCCTCCAAGGTGATGTCGGCGCGTCGGTTGATCACCAAGCTCATGGCGGCCACTCCCCCAGGTTAATCTTCTGGGGGCGAGCCTAGTTCGCCATTCAGGCGCTTGGCGAGATGGAGTGTGCGGGTATCAGCTCTGCGGCGCGGAGACGAGCTTCTGGAGCCGCTCCGAAACCTCGTCGGCGGTCATGTTGTGCGGAAAATGCGCGGTATAATTGCCGGCCGGATCCATCAGGTAGATGTTGCTGGCGTGGTCCATCAGGTACTCGGTGGCATCTTCGGGAAAGACCTTCTGATAGAAGACCCGATAGGACTTGGCCGCTTTCGCCACCTGCGCCTCCGTACCGGTCAGGCCGAGCATCCGCGGATGGAAGGCAGCAACGTACTCGCCCATCGCCTCGGGCGTGTCGCGCTCCGGGTCGACCGTGATGAAGACCGGGCGCACCATTTGGGCAGCCTGCGGATCGGCCGCCTCCAGCAGATCGAGGCCGCGCGCCGCGGTGGCCAAGGCCGTCGGGCAGACGTCGGGGCAATAGGTGTAGCCGAAATAGATGAGCGCGTAGTTGCCGAGCAGGTCTTGCTCCGTGACCGTCTGGCCGCCTTGATCGACCAGCGTGAAGGGGCCGCCAATGGCCGCACGGCCAGTGGACACCTGTGCGACCTGACTGGGCGTCTCGCCCAAGCGATAGCCCAGAAAACCGGCAAAACCTGCCAGGATAACCAAGAGCAGCACCAAGCCCATACGGCCCGGCAGCGATCGGGGAAGGAGGTTTTGCCGTTCTGCCATAGTCTACGCCGCTGGGCGTCTCCTTCGGTTAGCGCACGCCGAGATACTGAGTCAGCGCAAGCATTACCATCACGAGAATTCCGCCCGTGATTCCGATCGCGGCAATGCCGAAGTGACGCACCTTAGCGTCGAGGCCATGCAGCATCCGCTTCCTTCGCACGAAGAGAGTCATCGCTTCGTCCCACGTCTCTGATGTTTCCACGTCACCCTGGGAGCCCGCTCTCGAAAGCGGCAGCCTACCGGCGCTTCTTGTCGCGCGAGCACCTCACCCAAGCCCGCTGCTGGCTCATAGGTTTGGTGTCTCCAGCCCGAGCCGGCAAGTGGAACGCAAGGCTTGCGACCGCAGGTCGCGCGCTTTACTGCAGTGCAGCATTTGCTCTTTCAAGTCAAAGACCCATTTGTCTATTGTCTTGGTGCTGCGGTGCAACAACGCGGGACAATCGGCAGCAACCGGACTCTGGCGGGATTCTCCCGCACTGCGGAACGATTCCTAGTCACTAGTCGCCTGCTTGTAGGAGAGCGTAAGCCATGGCCGAGAACATGAAGGGTTTCGAAAAGACGTTCCAACGGGGCTTTCTGGCCGGCCGTGTGGCTCTGGTAACCGGCTCTTCCAGCGGGATCGGCCATGCCATGGCGCACGGCCTGGCGTTGGCCGGCGCCAAGGTGATGCTGCACGGCATCGAGCCGAAGGACCAGGTCGAGCCACTGCGCGCCGCCCTTGCCGAGGAAGCCGGCGTCGACATCGGCTACCTGAACGACGACCTCTCCAAGGCGGAGACGATCGAGGAGCTGATCGCCAAGACCAAGGAGCAGCTGGGCCCGATCGACATCCTGGTGAACAACGCGGGGATCCAGTTCGTGGCGCCGATCGAGGATTTCCCGGTCGCCAAGTGGGACGCGATCACCGCCATCAACCTCTCGGCCGCCTTTCACACCACCCGCGCCGTCATGGCCGGCATGAAAGAGCGCGGGTTCGGCCGCGTCGTCAACACCGCCTCGGCGCACGGCCTGATCGCCTCACCCTTCAAATCGGCCTATGTGGCGGCCAAGCACGGCATCGTCGGCTTGACCAAGGTGGTGGCCTTGGAAGGCGCCGAGCACGGCGTCACCGCCAACGCCATCTGCCCGGGATATGTCTGGACGCCCTTGGTGCAAAAGCAGATCCCCGATACCGCCAAGGCCCGCGGGATCAGCGAGGACGAGGTGATTCGCGAGGTCATGCTGGCCGAGCAACCGACCAAGAAGTTCGTGACCGTGGAGCAATGCGCCTCGCTGTGCGTCTTCCTCTGCTCCGACATGGCAGCCTCGATCACCGGCACCGCCTTACCGATCGACGGCGGCTGGTACGCGCACTAAGCAGACTGCGACCAGGTGGAGGGCGAATAGGGCGTGGACCTCATGGGCCAATAGGTCTGAGCGAAGGGCGACTTGATGCACGTCAAGGCAGCACTGCCCGGACCAGGGCAGAGCTGGCGCCCATGCGACGCATCAGCCGGCACGACCCAAGCCTGAGAGTCCCCCGCTACACCAGCTATCCGACCGCCGCCCAGTTCACCGAGGCGGTCGGCGCGGAGCAGCAGTCGGCCTGGATCAGCCAAAGCGCCGGTCGGTCGACCTCTCTCTATATCCACGTCCCCTTCTGCCACAGCCTCTGCCACTACTGTGCCTGTCACACGCAGGTAGTGCGGCGCACGGCGGTGCTGGAGGGCTATGCAGCACTGCTCTTGGCGGAAGCCGACCTGCTACGCCGCCGTCTGCCGGAGCCGCCAAGCCTTATCGCCATGCAATGGGGCGGCGGCACGCCGACCCACCTGGGCCCCGACCTCTTCCGCGAGACGGCTCGTGCCTTGCAGCAACGCTTCCCGCTTGCGCCCGGTGCCGAGCATGCCACCGAGATCGATCCCCGCTATTGCGACAGCGCGCTGGCCGACGCCTTGGCCGAGAGCGGCATCACGCGGGTCAGCCTGGGTGTCCAGGACTTCGCGCCTGAGGTGCAGCATGCCATCGGCCGAATGCAGGGCCTGGAAGAGACGGCCCGGGCCGCGGCCGCGCTCCGCGCTGTCGGCATGAATGGCCTGAACTTGGACCTGGTTTACGGGCTTCCGCGACAAAGCCTTGAAAGTCTTGAACTAACGCTGAGGCAAGCCCTGACCTTGCAACCCGACCGCCTGGCGGTCTTCGGCTATGCCCATGTGCCCTGGATGAAACGGCACCAGCAATTGATCCATGAAACCGATCTACCGAGGGGTGAAGAGCGAGAGGCTATGGCGGCCTTGATCGATCAGCGTCTCTTAGAAGCCGGCTATTGCAAGGTCGGCCTCGATCACTACGCCTTGCCGAGCGACCCGCTGGCCCAAGCAACGAGGACAGGCCAGCTCCGCCGCAGCTTTCAGGGCTATTCGGACCTGCCGGCCGAGGCCATCATCGGCCTCGGCGCCTCGGCGGTCTCGACCTTTACCGAAGGCTTTGTTCAGAACCGGGCCGCTGTCCGAGATTGGCAGGCCGAGATCGCGCAAGGGCGGTTGGCAGGCGTGCGCGGCGTTTCCACGGACAGCGAGGAGCGCCTGCGCGCGGCCGTGATCGAAGCCCTCATGTGCCGCTTCGAGGCAGACCTGGCGGCCTTGGCCCGCGAGCGGGCGCTCGATCCGCGATGCCTTTCGGATGCGCTCGAGGACTGTGTCCAGCTGGAACAGGAGGGCGTGGTCGACCGCCAAGGCTGGCATCTATCGGTCCCGGAAGAGGCCAGGGCCTGGGTCCGCCTGGCGGCCGCCGCCTTCGACCGGCACTGGGTTCCGCAGAACCGCAAGCACGCACCCGCCGTGTGACCCTGCAGGACATTGTCGGGGACAGGCGAAGTTGCTAAGGCAGGCGGCCCCTTGGTGAAGCCGCAGAGAGAAGGCAGCACGCGATGTCCCAGGTCTTGCCGAAGCCTCTGACCGAGGTTCGGCCCAACTCTGCCGCCTTCGTCCAAGTGCCGATGATCCGGCCGACCGGCTTTCGCGAGTACGATGCGCGCTGGCGCTACCCAGAGGACATCAACCTGGCCGGGATCAAGGCGCTGGGGCTCGGCCTGGGCACGCAGCTGCATGAGATGGGGGTGCGGCCGGCCATCGCCGTGGGCTGCGACTACCGCGCCTACTCACCGGCGATCAAAGAAGCGCTCACCGTCGGGCTGATGGCGTCCGGCTGTGCGGTGCACGACATCGGCCTCGCGCTCTCGCCGACAGCCTATTTCGCGCAGTTCGCGCTCGACCTGCCGGCCGTGGCTCAGGTGACCGCCTCGCACAACCCCAACGGCTGGACCGGGGTCAAGGTCGGCGCCGAGCGCCCGCTCACCCATGGTCCGGACGAGATGGCGCGCCTCAAGGAGATCGTTCTTGCCGGCGCGTGGCGGCAAGACGGCGGCGGCAGCTACCACTGGCATGAGGATCTGCGCACGCGCTACCTGAGCGACGTCGCGGGTGACACCAAGCTCACCCGGCCCTTGCGCGTCGTCTGTGCCACCGGCAACGGTACGGCCGGCGCCTTCGCCCCTGCCCTCTTGGAAGCCATCGGCGCCGAGGTCATTCCCCTCCACACCGAGCTCGACTACGACTTCCCGCACCACAATCCCAATCCGGAATCCTTGGAGATGCTGGAGGCGATCCGCGATTGCGTGCTGGAGCACGGGGCCGATTTGGGCCTGGGGTTCGACGGCGACGGCGACCGCTGCGGCGTCGTCGACAACGAGGGCGAAGAGATCTTCGCCGACAAGATGGGGGTCATCCTGGCCCGCCAGCTGGTGCAGGACTTTCCCGGCGCAGAGTTCGTCGTCGACGTGAAGTCGACCGGGCTCTTCGACACCGACCCCCTGCTCCGGGCCGCCGGCGCCAAGACCGACTACTGGAAGACCGGGCATTCCCACATGAAGCGCCGGGTGAAGGAACTGGGAGCCTTGGTGGGCTTCGAGAAGTCGGGGCACTATTTTTTCGCCGAGCCGCTCGGCCGCGGCTACGACGACGGCCTGGTGGTGGCGCGCGAGGTCTGCCGCCTGCTGGACCGGCAAGAGGACAAGACCCTCGCGGACCTGAAGCGCGCACTGCCCCGCTCTTGGCTGACCCCCACCATGTCGCCGGCATGCGCGGACGAAGAGAAGTACGCCGTGGTAGCGGAGGCCACCGCTGTCCTACAGGAAATGGAACAGGCCGGCACAGCCTTTGCCGGCCGGCGCATCGCCCGAATCAACACCGTCAACGGAGCCCGCATCCAGCTGGAGGACGGTGCTTGGGGCCTGATCCGCGCCTCGTCGAACACGCCGAACCTGGTGGTGGTCTGCGAGAGCTTTCGCTCCGCCGACGACATGCGATCCATCTTCGCCGCCATCGACCAAGTCTTGCAGCGCTTTCCGCAGGTGGGCGCCTACGACCAACGGGTTTAGCCGCGGCGGCCTTGCCGCTCGGTTGCGCCCCGTCGCGCCGGCGCCCGATCACCGTCAGTTCAGCAGGGGACCTCCATGACCACGCAGGCAGCCAAGCACCTCATCATCGGAGGCGGCATCATCGGCTGTTCCATCGCCTACCATCTGACCAGGTCCGGAGAGCGGGACGTGGTGCTGCTGGAAAAGGCCGCGCTGACCCAGGGCGCCACGTGGCACGCAGCCGGGCTGGTGGGCCAGCTTCGGTCTTCGCGCAACACCACACGCATGTTGAAACGCTCGGTGGCGCTCTATGATCGGCTAGAGGCCGAAACCGGGATGGCATTCGACTGGAAAAAGGTCGGCAGCCTGCGCCTGGCCGCGACTCGCGAGCGCCTGCTGGAGGCCAAGCGGCTGGCCACCATGGCGCGCAGTTTCGACCTGGAGATGGAGATCATCACGCCGGGCGAGGCCGAAGCGCTGTTCCCCTATATCGATGCCCGGGGGCTGGAGGGCGCCGCCTACATCCCCACCGACGGCCACGTGGATCCGGCCAGCCTCTGCCAAGCCATTGCCGCCGCCGCCCGCAAGCAGGGGGCGGAGATCCGACAGGGCGCGAAGGTCGTCGATTTCGAGATCAAGAACAGGCGCATCACCAAGGTCATGACCACCCAAGGCGACTATGGCGCCGAGACCGTGATTCTGGCCGCCGGGATGTGGAGCCGCGAGCTCGCCGCCAAGCTGGGCGTCGTGGCGCCGGCCTGCGCCGTGGAGCACCAGTACATCGTGACCGAGCCACTCCCCGACCCCGAGCTGGTCAAGGGCCTGCCGAGCCTGCGCGACCCGGAGCGCTTGGTCTACTACAAGCCCGACGCGGGCGGGCGGTTGGTGATCGGCGGCTATGAAGAGGACACCCTGCCCTTTGGCGATAGCGGCATACCCGGCGACTTCGTCAGCCAGCTGCTGCCCGACAACCTGGACCGCTTCGCGCCGCTTGCCGAACTGGCGGGACAGGTGACCCCGGTGGTGAACGAGGTCGGTGTCCGCCAGGTCATCAATGGCCCCATCCCCTATTCGGCGGATGGCGATTTCGTCATGGGCTGGGCGCCGGAACTGAAGAACCTGATGCTGTCGACCGGCTTTCTCTACGGCATCGCGGCGGCCGGCGGCGCCGGAGAGATGATCGCCGAATGGATCCTGGAGGGCCGGCCCAGCCTGGACCTCTGGCCATTGGACGTGCGCCGCTTCAGCCCGCATCACGCCACCCGCGCCTTCATGTATCCGCGCGCGGTCGAGCACTACGCCCACCACTACAAGATGCGCTATCCGGGCCAGGAGGCCCAGTCTGCCCGCAACCTCCGCCTCAGCCCCTTGCATCAGCGGATGAAGGAGCATGGGGCGATCTTCGGCTCCAAGAACGGCTGGGAACGGCCCCTCTGGTTCGCGCCCGAAGGCGTGGCGCCGCTCGACCAGTTGGACTTCCTGAACCCCGGTTGGAAGGCCTACGCCGCGAAGGAACACCGGGCCGCACGCGACGGCGTGGTGCTGATCGACCAGTCGAGCTTCTCGAAGTTCGAGTTGATCGGCCCAGGCTCCTTGGCGGCGCTGCAACGGCTGGCAGTATCGAACATGGACAAGCCCCGAGGCAGCGTCGTCTACACCCAGCTCTGCAACGAGCGTGGCGGCATCGAGGCGGATCTCACCGTCACCCGCCTGGGCGCCGATCACTTCTATATCGTGACCGGTGCGGGCTTTGGCGTGCATGACAGCGACTGGATCCGCCGCCACCTGCCCGAGGGCGGCTCGGCCAGTCTCATCGAGGTCACCTCGGCCCGGGCGGTCATCAATCTTTGCGGCCCCAAGGCGCGCGACGTGCTGCAGGCAGTCGCCGAAGAGGAGGTCTCGAACGCCGCCTTCCCCTTCGCCAGCGCGCGCGAGATCACCTTGGGGGCCGCCAAGGTACGGGCGGTGCGTATCGGCTATGTCGGCGAGCTGGGCTGGGAGCTGCACATCCCCACCGAGTTCGCGCTCCACGTCTATGATCTTCTGTGGCAGGCCGGGCAGGCGCAGGGGATCCGCGACATCGGCTACCGCGCCATAGATTCGCTGCGCCTCGAAAAGGGCTATCTCTACTGGAGCGCCGACATCACCCCGGACTATACGCCGATTGAGGCCGGGCTCGGCGGTCGGGTCCATCTCGAATCGAAAGGCGACTTCATCGGCCGAGAGGCGCTCGCAGCGCAAAAGGCGAGCGAGCCGCAGCGGCGGCTTTGCACCTTCGTCAGTGATGAGCACCTGCCGATGACAGGCGGAGAGACCATTCTCCTGAAAGGAGATGTGGTCTCGCTCGCCAGCAGCGGCGGCTATGGCTGCACGGTGGGAAAGACGATCCTCTATGGCTATCTTTCTCGCGAGTTCGACAAGGAAGAAGTCTTCGAGCTGGAGCTCTTTGGCGAACGCTATCCCATCCGCCGCGTGGAGGGGCCGCTCTACGATCCGAGCAACGAGCGGCTGAAGGCCTGAGAGGGAGGACGATCGAGAATGAGCGATGAGAACGCCGAACGGGTACTGACGGCCCTCAGCAAGCTGGCGGGCTTCGAAGGAGTATCGGCCGACACCAGCGATATCCGGCGGCTGGGCGGGCTGACCAATCTGGTCTACCGCGTCGCAAGCGAGGGGCGCGCGGTGATCGTACGCATCCCCGGCAAGGGGACCGAGGAATACATCGACCGGGCCGTGGAGATCCACAACGCGAAGGTCGCCGCCGAAGCCGGCATCGCACCCGCCGTGCTGTGGGCCGATCCCTCTTCCGGAGTGATGATCAGCCACTGCGTGGACGGCATCGTGACAATGACGCCCGCGCTCTTCGCCTCTCGCCCCGGCGCGTCGCAGCGCGCGGGCAAGGCGCTGCGTGCCTTGCATGAAGCCCCCCGCCCCTTCGAGTTTCGCTTCGAGCTCTTCTCGATGATCGACGACTATCTGAAGGTGCTCTCGGCCAAAGACACCACCCTGCCCGAGGGCTACCGCGAGGTCGTGGCCGCAGCCGCCCCGATCAAGCAGCTGTTGCAGGAAAAACCTGGCGATCTGGTGCCCAGCCATTGCGATCCGCTCTGCGAGAACTTCCTGGACGACGGGGAGCGCATGTGGATCGTCGATTTCGAGTATTCCGGCATGAACGATGCGCTGTGGGATCTGGGCGATCTCTCGGTCGAGGCCGCGCTGACGCCGGCGCAGGACCAGGAGATGCTGAGCGCCTACTTCGGCGCAGCACCCACTGCCGCCCAAGTCGGACGCATGGTCGTCTACAAGGCCATGTGCGACCTCTTGTGGACGCTCTGGGGCCTGATCCAGCACGCCGACGGCAACCCGGCGGAGGATTTCTGGGCCTATTCGGTCAAGCGCTTCGACCGCTGCAAAGCCTTGATGTTCGACCCGTCGTTCGACGGCCATCTCGCCGCCATTCGAGCGGCCTGACCTAGGGTCGCGTCCAGAGGCCTGCGTCCGCCCCGGCCAGGTTTGTCCCCCGATAACAATTGGCTATGTCCCGCATCCAAAATCAGTATTTCCGGGGGTCGGGCCGCTGTCGGATACTCTTGCCAAAGGCCAAAGAAGCCCAAGCAGACGAGCCAGATTCCTGCCCTGGCCCAAATCGGGAGTGCACCATGAGAACAATCAATACATTGGGGCTGCAAGCAGGAGTGCTCGCGGCCGCAGTACTTCTTGCCGGTCCCGCCCTAGCCGAAGGCGTCGACGAGTTGCCGGCAGACGTTCAAGCCACACTCTACAACCCCGAAATGCTCGATCCGGCCCAGCCGATTGGCCCCAGCGCCTATCGCGACTGGATCGCCAAGAACCCGCCGCCCTGGAAGATCGGTTACGCCAGCTCCTATGCCGGTAATACTTGGCGGGCAGACGTCATGAAACGCCTGCAAAACGAGATCATTCCGAAGTGGAAAGAGCTGGGCCTTATCTCCGAGGTCGTGATTACCCAGTCCAACCTCAACGATTCGGTGCAAATTCAGCAGATGCGCCAACTGGTAGACCAGGGTGTGGACGCGCTGATCATCTGCTGCTCCAACCCGACCGCGCTCAATCCGACGGTGCAGTGGGCCTTCGAGCGCGGCGTGCCCACCTTCTCGGCGGTCGGCTATCTGACCTCGCCCTACTCGATCAACTCGTCGGCCAACTTCGTCGTCGGCGGACACATGATGGGCGAGTGGATGGCCAACGAGATCGGCGGCAACGGCAAGGTCTTGATTGTCGAGGGCATCCCCGGTGCGTCCGCGTCGGATTCCCAGGATCTGGGAATTCGCATGGCGCTGGAGGAGCATCCCGACATCGAGATCGCCGGCACGGTGGCCGGCATGTGGACCGACCAGGTGGCCCAGGCTGAGATCCAGCGCTGGCTTGCCACTCATCCCCAGCCGCTCGCCGGCGTCATCATTCAGTCCGCTTCGGAGCTGGGCGCCCTCAGGGCACTGGAGCAGAGCGGGCGCGGCATGGTGCCGGTAACGGTCGGCGGCGAGTTGGGCGCGCTCTGCTACTGGCGCAAGAACCCCGACTACGTATCGGGCGCCATCCAGGCCTGGCCGCCGGGCACCGACTTCGAGATGTCCTGGAACATCATGATGCGCACCCTGCAGGGCCAAGGACCCAAGGTGGAATCGATCCTGACGAAGCCGCACGTCCTGAGCTACGAACAGCTGACCGAAGTGCTGGACGAGGACTGCAACCTGAACGACGACGGCTGGTACAACGTGTCGATCGAGGAATGGGCGGGCAAGGATTACCTCGACCAGTTCTTCATGCGCCCGGCCGACCCCGAGGCCTACGACGCCAGCAAGCACGGTCAGTGAGCGACCCTGCCGGCGGCCGGGCGGAGAGCCCGGTCGCCAAGCAGGTGGGCTGATGCGGCCCCGTCCAAGAAAGCTGCAGCAGCCCGGCATTTTGCCTGGGGGCCAAAGATGGCCAGAGTGACAGTGGAACTCACCTCGGTTCGAAAGACCTTCGGTCCGACGGTGGCGCTGTCCAACTGCAACCTGAAGGCATTCGAAGGCGAGGTCCACGCCATCATCGGCGGCAATGGCTCCGGCAAGAGCACGCTGGCCAAGGTGGTCTCCGGCGTTCTGATCCCCGACAGCGGCCAGGTCTCGGTCATGGGCAAGGCGGCGAGCACGCCGGTGGAGGCCAGACAGCTGGGCATCGCCAACGTGTTCCAAGAGGTCATGGTGGCCGACGGCTGCTCGGTCTTGGACAACCTCTATCTCGGTGCGGACGGGCTTTTGGGGTCCGCCCTCAGCAGAGAGGAGAAGGTCGCGCGGGCCAGGGCGCTGATGAGCGAGCTCCTAGGCTTCGAGCTCGACCTCTCGGCCCAGGTCGGGACCCTGCCGCTCAGCCTCAAGCAGTGGGTGACCATCGGCCGGGGACTGCTGGCCGAGCCCAAGCTGCTGATCCTGGACGAGAGTTCCGCGGCGCTCGACTACGAATCGACCGAGCGGCTGTTCGCCAAGCTGCGCCAGCTCAAGGCCGGCGGCACATCGATCATGATCGTCACCCACCGCATCCCCGAACTGGTGCGGATCGCCGATCGCGCGACGGTGCTGCGCGACGGCAGCGACGTCGGCAGCCTCAGCCGCGAAGAGATCACCGAACAGAGGGTGCTGGAGCTGATCGCCGGCCCGCAAAGCGAAAGCGCCAAGGCCAGCGCCCCGATCCCGGACCGCCAAGACGAGCGGCCCGTGCTGCGCGTCGAAGGCGGACGGATCTGGCACGATGGCGGGGCTATCGACTTCAAGCTCTTCCCCGGAGATATCGTTGGCATCACCGGGCTCGACGGTCAGGGGCAGTCCGACTTCATCCGCGCTCTTGCCGGCGTGTCGCCGATGGTCTCAGGCCTCATCACCGTCTCCACCGGCCAGGGAGAGCAGGAGGTCCGCAACCTCCATTCCGCGCGCGAGAATCACATCAGCTACGTCAGCGGCGATCGCAAGAAGGAGGGGATCTTCCCCAACCTCAGCATCTTCGAGAACCTGGTCCTGCCGATCTACCGGGAATACTGCGCCGGCGGCGTCCTGAATGTCGTCAACAAGCACAAGCTCGACCCGATCTTCGACTGGGAAACGGCCAAGCTTCGTGTCAAGAGAGGCAGCCGAGACAACCTCGTCACCTCGCTCTCCGGCGGCAATCAGCAGAAGGTGCTGATCGCACGCGCCTTCGCCGAGAAACCCAGGGTTCTGGTGCTGAACGACCCGGCGCGCGGCATCGACGTCAGCGCCAAGCTGGACCTCTACCAGAACCTGAAGGCCTTCGCCGCCACGGGGCGCGCCGTGGTCTTCCTCTCCTCCGAGATCGAGGAGTTCCTCGATCTCTGCACGCGCGTGCACGTCTTCCGCAACGGCTCGATCTTCCACGACTTCGAGCCGCCCTTCGATGCCAACGTCATCTTGAACGCCACCTTCGGGCGCAGGGCCGGCCTGGCGTTCGGCGCCGAAAGGGGCCAGGAGGCCTCGGCCCCGCCGCCGGCCGCACTGCCTTCGGCCGAGCGCTTCGAGAACGGCCGGCCGACGCCGCGCCCGGTCGAGGTCGGCCCCGAGACGCCAGCGGACAGCGGCGAGGAAGAGATCGTCAACTTGGCGCACGCGGGCGATTTTGCGCTAACCAGCCCGGAGATCGAGCCAGGAGGACGGATCCCGGACCGCTTCGCCGAGGACAGCGACAGGTCACCGCCGCTAGCCTGGTTGGACGTGCCGAAGGCTACGCGAAGCTTCGCCCTCTCGATCACCGATCCCGACCTTCCCGACGCATTCAACTTCCCGCGCGCCTTCGCGCACTGGCTCGTTCACGACATCCCGGGCGAGACCAGAGAGCTGGTCGAAGGGGCAAGCCGCTCCGCCTCGCTCCCCGACGGCGCGCGCGAGCTCAACTCCGACTTCGTGACATTCAAGATCCCCGGCTTCGGGCGTGGCTACGGCGGTCCCTGGCCGCCGGACGCGCCGCATCGCTACGTCTTCACGCTCTACGCGCTGAAGACAGCGTCACTCGATATCGATCCCGACGCCGACCTCACCGCCTTCTATGCGGCCGTCATGCCCGTCACGATCGATGCGGCCTCCTTCGTGGCGGTCTATGGCCCGGCCCGAAAAGCGCTACCCGCCTAGGCCCAGGCATCCCGGCAATTGCACAGTCAGGAGACAAGCGTGAGCACAACCTACAACAGTCGCAAGGCCTTCGATCTGGAATGGATCGAGCGCTGGGCGCGGATCGTCAACGACGACCGCATCCTTCCCGTGATCGGCCGCTTCTTCACCAGCCGCTTTCTGCTTGGCTTCGACGAGCGCGAATACCTGATCGAGATGCAGGACGGCAAGGTCAGGCGCATCTCGGAAGGCCTGACGCCCAACAACTTCGGCTACGAGTTCGGGCTCAAGGCGACGTCGAGCGCCTGGTCCAAATTCTGCCAGCAGATCCCGCCGCCGACGTTCAACGACATCTGGGCGATGGCCCATCCGCTGCACAAGAACATGATCATCGAGGGCAACACCCTGCCCTTCTGGCAGAACGTGCGTGCGCTGACCCGCATGCTGGCGCTGATGCGCAACGTCTAGGCCGCCCGTGAGAGGAGACGTTGAGATGAACACACACGACCCGATCGTCGGCCGCTACGTCTATGTCCAGTGCGAGGGCAAGACCTACCGTACCTATTACGAGGAGGTCGGCGAAGGCATTCCGATGATCTGCCTGCACACCGCCGGCACCGACGGGCGGCAGTACCGCCATCAGCTCTGCGATGCGGAGATCACCAAGAACTTCCGGGTCATCGCCTTCGACCTGCCCTGGCACGGCAAATCGATTCCGCCGGCGGACTACTACCTGATGGAGGACGAGTACAAGCTGACGGCCAAGTTCTATTCCGAGTTCATCGTCGCCTTCTGCCGTGCACTGGAGCTCGAGAAGCCGGTGGTGATGGGGCAGTCGATGGGCGGCAACATCTGCCTGGAGCTGGCGTTGCGCTTCGAGAACGAGTTCTCGGCCCTGATCGCGCTGGAGGCTTGCGACCACTCGCCGGGCTGGTGGATCGACCCGCTGCACCATCCGCACATCCATGGCGGCGAGGCGGTGGCGACCGCCGTTTTCGGCCTGATGTCGCCGGAGTCGCCGGACGAGTATCGGCACGAAACCTGGTGGTACTATTCCCAGGGCGGCCCTGGCGTCTTCAAAGGCGATCTTTACTACTACAGCGTCGACAGCGACTTCCGCGACAAGGTGCACAAGATCTCCGGCCGGCTGCCGATCTATTTCCTGACCGGAGACTACGACTTCGCCTGCACCCCGGAGATGACCGAGCGCACCGCCGAGAAGGTCAAGAACTCGGAGTGCACGATCTTCTCGGGCGGCCACTTCCCGACCTCCGAGGATCCGGAGAAGTTCAAGGAGGTGATCGCCCCGGTCTTGCGCAAGATCGTCCAGAACGACCCCGGACGCCGCGCGGGGACCGCTGGCCAGGCCTCTCACTCCCGCGAGGACCGCGCGCCGGCGGGACGCAGCCTGCGCGCGCCGGACCGCCGCGTGATCGACCTTTGAGGCCGGCGGCGATGCTGCCGCTTGCGCACTGACTGACTGGCCGCGCAATGGCTGAGCGAAGCGGAAACGACAACACTTACCTGCTGGTGCCGATCGCGCTAATGGCCATCCTGCTGGCCACGGCGGCGATCCGCGGCCCCAGCCTGGTGTCGCTTTCCGGCTTCGGCTCGGCCATCATCGTCGCCGCCCCCCTGATCCTGGCCACCTATGCACTCATGGCCACGGCGATCGCAGGGCGCGGGACGACCGACCTGGCGATCGGCCCGCTGCTCGCCTTCATCAATGTCTCGGTGGTTCAGCTTAACGGACAGGACCTGGTCACCTCTCCGATCGGCGTCTTTCTGGTCGCGCTCGGCATGGGAGTCCTCTACCAGCTGCTCTTCGCCTTGATCATCATCTTCGTGCGCGTGCAACCGATCATCGTCGCGCTTTCCGGCTTTCTGGCGCTCTCGGGCATCAACCTGGTGATCCAGCCCCGGCCGGGAGGCGTCGCGCCGCAGTGGATGGTGGACTGGGGCCTCGGCAACACGATCTTCTCGCCGGTCCTCTTGATCCTGGTGGTGGCGACCGGCGGCTGGCTCTTGTTCACGACCACCTCCTTCTATGCCAACCTTCGGATGATGGGCTACGACGAGCGTGCCGCCTACACCAGCGGCGTGCGCATCTACCTGGTCCGCATCGGCGCGCATGTCATCTCCGGCCTTTATGCCGGCCTCGGCGCGATCTGCTACACGGCACTGATCTCCTCCGGCGATCCGACCCAGGGCACGACCATGACCCTGACGGCGGTGACCGCCCTGGTGCTGGGCGGGGTATCGCTTTCCGGCGGCCGCGGGTCGGTGACCGGCGCGCTTCTGGGGGCGGTCAACCTCTTCCTGATCGGCTATGTGCTCTCGACCTTCGACTTCGGGGCGATCCAGTCCTTCATCACCCAGCTGTTCTACGGGCTGATCCTGGTGCTTTCGCTGCTGCTGACCTTGCTGGTGCCGGTGATCGGCCGGCACATCTCCTTCATCTCGCCCTATGCCGCCTTCATCGTGCTGGGCTTGGTGGTGGTCGCCATCATGCTGCAGGTCGCCACCTACGACAGCTATGTGGCGAGCGCGGCCCTGGTCGAAGCACCGCCGACCGGGCCTGCCGGTGCCCTGGCGGAGCGCTACTTCCTGCTGCCGCCGCCCGAGAGTCTCCGCCTCGAGGGCGCCGGCCTCGAGGGACAGAGCTTTAGCCCGATCCAGAAGCTTGCTTTTGCCGCCATCGCCGTCTTGGTGCTGGCAACCCTGACGGCGCGGGTCAGCGTGGCCGAAGCACGCTCGCGGCGCCTCGGCGTGTTTCTCTACGCCTCCATCGGCGCGCTCATCGTGCTGCTCTTCGTAACCCTGCCCTGGAGCGAAGGCAGCGTGGCGCCGGCCGAGCCGGCAAGCGAGACCAGGCCATGAGCGACGCGGCCCGCTCCGAAGAGGAACGCCAAGGCTTGCGCCGCCTGCCGCTGCCGGTGCCGCGCTCGCTGTTCCTCATGTGGCTCAACATCGGGCTGGCTCTGGTCGTCGCCGCCATCGGCTTCGGGCTGGGCTTCGCCGAAGGCCTGGCGGCACAGCTCGTCATCCTCTACACGATCATCTCGGCGGCCGTTTTTCTGTGGCTGCTGAACGCGCTAGCGATCGCGTTCGAGAACCGCTTCGCGGCCAGGAGCCTGCCGGCCGGCGCGGAGGACGAGCCCTCCGAGCAAGAGACCTGGTGGAAGAACAATCGCGTCATGCTGCTGTCCATGGCGCTGTTGCTCCTGGTCTACCTGATCGTGACGGCGACGGTTCCCACGTTCCGCTCGCTGACCAACCTGCTCGCCTTCCTGGTGCTCGAGCTCATTCTGCTCTTCGCATTCAAGGTATCGGGGCTCTTTGCCCAAGGGCGCAGCGCCTTCATCGGCCTTATCATTCTGGTGGCGCTCTTGGTGATCAGCGCCTTCACCATCGAGGGTTTTCTTTCGGGTCCCAGCATTCGCGCCATCCTGCTGTTCGCGGCCTTCCTGGGCATCGCCTCGATCGGCCAGACGATGGTGGCCTTGCTGGGTGGGCTGGATCTGTCGATCCCCTTCGTGATCGGTGCGTCGAACATCGGGCTCATGTTCCTGATCCAGCTGGGCGTGCCGCCTTGGGTGGCGACCGTCTTCGTGCTTCTGCTGGGCGCTGCGATCGGTTTGATCAACGGGCTGCTGTCCTATCGGCTGCAAGGCCAGGTGCTGATCGTGACCTTGGGCATGGGCTTTGCGATCGCGGGTTTCGTGCAGATCCTGACCAGCATCGGCTCGGAGCAGGCCGGCAACGTCATGGGCGTCGTGCCCGACTGGCTGCGCAACCTGGCGGCGATGAACGGGCGCATCTTCGGGATGGGCGTGCCGCCGGTCATCGTCATCTGGATCGCACTGGCGGTGCTGGTCATCGTCGCATTGCGCCTTTCCGGCTATGGGCGCAATCTCTACGCGCTGGGCGGAAACCGGCGCTCGGCGAAGCTGATCGGCATTTCCGAGCTTCGCTACTGGCTGATCGCCTACATCATCAGCGGCTTCTTCGCAGCCGCCACCGGCTGCCTGCTGCTCGGCTGGTCCGGCGGCGGCTTCATCGGCGTGGGCGACCCCTACCTCTTCACCACGCTGGCCGCGGTGGTGATTGGCGGCACGTCGCTGGCCGGCGGCTACGGCGGCTATTGGTTCACCACGATCGGCGTCCTGGTTCTGCAGGTGCTGAGCACCTTCCTGATCGGGATCGGCCTCGCCTACGAGTGGCAGCAGTTTATCTTCGGGCTGCTGATCTTGCCGATGGTCGCGCTCTACAGCCGCTCTGCCCACATTCGGGCGCAAGTCTAGAGGGAGGTGGCATGTACCAAACGCTCTACCAGTCGAGTGACATCGTCACCATGTCGCTGTCGGTCGTCGCCGTGGCGACCATGGCAACGGCGGTGCTCTCGGCCTTGGGCCTCTCCTGGACCTCCGACAAGTGGCGGGTGACCTTAGCGCTATCGACGACGGCGCTCTTGGCGACGAGCTTCTGCACCTTCCAGGCCCTGGCGATCTGGCAAGCCAACGCCTCGCTCAGCGCCGGGCCCCGCTACGTCGGCTGGTACATCGCCCAACCGGCCTTGGTGGCGGCGATCTTCTTCTACGCGGTCCGCTCCGGTCCTGTCCCCGTCGGCGTCTTCTGGCGCAGCGTTGCCGCGGCGATCCTGATGGTCTTCAGCCGCTTCCTCGGCGATTCGGGGATCTTCAATCCGACCTTGGGCGCGCTGCTGTCGATCGCCTTCTGGCTCTACATCCTGGGCGAGCTCTACTTCGGTGCGATGAACGAGGCGGTGCGCAAGGCATCGCGCCCGATCAGGCTCGGCTACTTCTGGGTTCGGCTCATCCTCACCATCGGCTGGGCCCTCTACCCGATCCTGCACTTCGTCGACCTTGTGATCGGCACCGGACACACCGCCGGGATCGTCGTGCTTTACACGCTGGCCGATCTCGTCAACCTGATCGCAGTCTCCCTGATCCTTCTCTCCGTAGCCGGCAAGGAGCGGTACTGACCATGGCCCGTCACCCCGCTCGTCGGCACAGCTTCCTGGCCAAGAGGACCTGACCCATGACCGGCGCAGATGCAATTGCCATCCTGATCCTGCTGACGATCGTCATTGCCGTCGGCGTCTACCTGCTGCACTGGCTCTATCGCCACTCCTCCAAGAACCAGAGTTTCGTCAGGACCGGCCTCGGCGGCGAAAGGGTGGTGATGGGCGGCGGCGCCTTCGTCGTTCCGATCATCCACAACGTGACCCTGGTGAACATGAACGCCGTGCCGCTGGAGATCCGGCGGGCGGGCGAGCACTCCTTGATCACCAGCAACAAGATGCGCATCGATGTGGAGACCGAGTTCGACGTCAGGGTGATCCCTACCGAAGAGGGTGTGTCGACGGCGGCCCGGACCCTGGGCGACCGCATCGGCGATCCGGACAGCCTGAAAGAGGTGATCCAGGGCCGTCTGGTCGACGCCATGTCGGCCGTCGCCGCCAGCCTGACGATGGAAGAGATCCACGTGAACCGGCTGGACTACGTCAAGCGGGTGTCGGAGCTGGTCGAGAAGTCGCTGAGCCGCAACGGGCTGGAGTTGGAGAACGCCTCGCTCACCTCGCTCAATCAATCCGACATCACCGCATTCGACCCGCAGAATGCCTTCGACGCCGAGGGCCTGACCCAGCTGACGGAGCAGATCGAGACCCGGCGCAAGCTGCGCAACCAGATCGAGAACGAGACGCGGATCGCCATCAAGCAACGCGACTTCGAGGCCGAGCAGCGCGCCATCGAGATCGACCGCGACCTGGAGTACGCGCGCCTCGAGCAGGCCCGTGACGTCGAACGGCGCAAGGCACTGCAGCAGGCCGAGATTGAGCAGGAGCGCTCCAGCGCGTCGATCACCATCCAGAACGCCAAGGTGCGCGCCGAAGAGGAAGCCGAACGCATCCGCATCGCCAAGGAGAAGGCTGTCGAAGAAGAGCGGATCAACTCCGAGAACGCGGTCCGGATCCTGGAGATCCAGCGCCGCGAAGAGAACGAGATGCAGGCGATCAACACGGACAAGGCCCTGGAGACGCAGCGCATCGTCAACGAGAAGGAGATCGCCGCCGAGCGGATCGAGAACCAGCACAAGGTCCAGGAGACCGAGATCCGCTGGAAGCACGACATCGCCATCATCGAGGCCAACGCGACGGCCGAGGTCGACACCACGCGGCACGAGAAGACGCGCGAGATCGAGGCCAGCCGGATCGAGACCAGCAACGCGGTCGAGCAGCTCTTGGTCGAAAAGGCCAAGGAGCTACGCATCTCGCAAGAGATGGCGTCGGCCGAAGAGGAGCGCGCCTCCATCACCCGGCGCCACGCCGTCGACCAGGAGCGGGTCCGGCGCAGCGAGGAGCTGGAGCGCTTGGAAATCGACAAGAGCCAAAAGATCAAGCTGGCCGAGACCAGCGCCTTCCGCGACACGGAGGACGCCAGGATCATGGCCAATCGCGACGTCGAGGAATTGCGCGTGGCTGCGCGCAACTACGTCGACCGCTTCGAGATCGAGCAGCGCAAGGAGGTCGAGATCACCGACAAGGAACGGCTGATCGCGGTCATCAACAAGTCGATCGAAGAGGCGGTCGCCAAGGCCGAGGCCGTGAAGGCCGACAAAGCGGTCGCCAGGCTGGAAGAGGAGGTGGAGAGCGCCAAGGCCCTGGAGGTTGCCGACCGCGCCAAGCGCGTCGAGCTCTTGGAGGCAAGCTCGAAGGCCGAACGCGAGGCACTGCGCATCACCAGCCATGCCGAGGCGGAGCGGGAAGCGGTCGAGCAGCGCGCCCAGGCCGAGATCGCCGAAGCGAACGCCGCCGAGATCCGCTACGAAAAGGATGCCGAGGGCGCACGCAAGCTGAACGAGGCGGAGAACATGCGCAGCGACGAAAGCCGCCGCAGCGCGATCTACGAGCACCTGGTCAAGACCCTGCCCAGCATCATCCGCGAGACGGTTCGCCCGATGGAGAACATCGAGTCGATCAAGATCCTGCAGGTCGACGGGCTGCCAGGGCTCAACAGCCCCTCGGACATGGGCGGTGGCGGCGAGGCCGGCGACGGTGGCGGCGGGCCCGGCAACATGACCGACCGGGTGGTGAACTCGGCAATGAAATACCGGACCCAGATGGCCTTCGTCGACGGCTTGATGAAGGACTTGGGCTTGCCCTTGGAGCATCTGGGCGGCGCCGGCGGCATGTCGTTCCGCAACTTCCCTGACGGTGGCAAGGGCAGCGGAGGCAGCTCGTAACGGCCCGCCGGATGTCCCTTTCCCAGGGCGAGCGAGAGGCAGGAATGCAGAGGTCGCAGGATCAGGAGCGCGAGGACCGGCGATCGCTCGATCGCCACGCCCTGGTCATGGCGGTATGGCTGCCGCTCGGCTTCGTTGCCTTTGCCCTCTTCGGGCACGGCTACCGCGTGCTCGACGGCTGGTTGGTCGGCGGCGCCTTCGCCGCCCTGCTGATCGGCTTTACCGGCCACGTGATCGTCAATGCGGTCTACCGAACCCTCTTCACCGCCCGCGAGCTTGCCTTGGGACTGGTCGCCTATGTAGCAGCGCTCTTGGCGTTCCTCCTGTCGCTCCTCTTCGGTGCCGAAGAGGCAAGCGCCCTCCTCCTGCCCATCGGCCTGGGGTTTCTGGTCTTGGCCGCGGCCGTCGCCTTCTACCTGGTGACGCATCTGGGCCTCCGGCGCGCCTTCGAGGCCTTCGACGTGATTCGCGACTTCCGGCCAAGAAGCCCGACGTCGTCGCAGCGCCGATAGCGGAGCGGCCCCGATGACGACCTCGCTCCTGATCGCAGTGCTGGGCTTCTTCTTCGCCTACCAGATCTACATCGCGACCCTGACGGCACGGCGGCGCCAGCGCGCGGAGGACTATTTGGACGCCGATCTGGCGCTGCCCGGTTGGTGCTTCGTCTTCGCCGGCAGCGGCGTGGTGCTGACCGGCATCGGGCTCTACGACCACTACCTGCTGGCGGCACTCTTCCGCTTCCAATACAACCACCTGGCCCTCGGTATCGTGCTGGCTGCCTTGGGCGGCGTCCTGGTGCAGAAGCGGCTGTGGCTGGCCGCGAGAGTGACCGGCCTCAAGACCCTGGGTGATCTCATCGGCGCCTACTACGGCTCCACGGCCTTGCGCGTCTTGCTGCTGATCCTGCTGCTGCTCTTCACCATACCCTTTGCCGCACAGAGCCTCGCCCGCCTCGGCCACTTGGTCGAGACGGCAACGCAGGGCGCGATCAGCGGGATGACCGCCCTATGGGTCACCGCCTTTTTCCTGTTCCTCGGCGGCGTCATCGGCGGCTGGCGTGCCACGATCTACGTCATCGCCGGCCAATCGCTGCTTGTGCTGGTGCTGATGGCCTTCGCTGGCGGTGTCGGCAGCCTTGCCTTCGACTGGCTCGCCGCCATGGGCGAAGAGGTGCCGGCGCTGCCAGGCGTGCTGCCGCGCGACATTCCCGGCGTGATTCAATATTCGGCGGGATTGGGAAAGGCGCCCGCAGCCGGCGGTATCTGGACGACGACCGCCATTCTTTCCGCCGGACTGGCCCTGGTCGGCATCGTGCTCAGCCCGGGCTTCGTTTTCCTCGGCATCTCGACCAGCCGCGGCCGCGGCTTTGCCTTCAGTCAGGTGTGGATGACGGCCGGGCTCGGGGTCGGGGCCCTGCTGATCGCCACGCCGCTGATCGGGGCAGGCCTGGCCCTGGCCGATCCCGCAGCACTTGCCGCGGGCACGGCCTCCTATGCCGCCCTGCTGGAGCAGTTCGCCAGCCTGGACGGCCTCTTCGCAGCGGGGCTGGTCCTGATGCTGGCGACTGCCCTGCAGATCCCGGTCGCCTTCTTCGCGCAATCGGGCGCCAACCTCTTCGTGATCGAACTCCTGGGGAGGTTCGTTCTGCCGGGGATGACGCCCGAGGACCGCCGGCTGGCCGCGCGCCTGTCGCTCGCTATGATCTATCTGGCGATCGCCCTTCTGGCGGGTTTCGCGGCGATCCCGGTCGAGGTCCTGGGAACCATGACGCTCGCCCTCTCCGTGCAGTTTCTACCTGCCATCCTGGGCCTCTGCTGGGTTCCCTGGATCAGCCGCGGCGCGGTGCTGACCGGCCTGATCTTCGGCATTCTGCTGGTCTTCTTCACCGAGCCTTTCGGCCTCATTCTCTTTGAAGGCCTCTTCGTCGAGCTGCCTTGGGGCCGCTGGCCCTTGACGATACACTCGGCCGCCTGGGGTTTGGTCTTCAACTTCGCCACCTGTCTGCTGGTCTCGATCTTCACCTTGCGCGCGGCTGACCGGGCCAAGCGCGAGTCTCTGCACGAGGTCTTTCGCCGCCACCATAGGCAGCCCTCCGTCGGCCCGGCGATGCGTGGCGCCATGTGGTCGCTTATCCTGCTTTGGTCCTTCTTCGCCCTGGGGCCCGGCGCGATCCTCGGCAACTGGTTCTTCTCCGAGCCCGTCTTCAGCGACCCGACCCCGCTGCTGGGCTTGCCTTCGCTCTGGGTCTGGCAGGTCGTGTTCTGGCTAATCGGCGTCTTCGTGGTCTGGTGGCTGGCCTACCAGGCAGGCCTGTCGGTCGTCTCGGAAGACGCCGCCCCGCGCTTGCGCTTCGATGGCGAGGACCCGGCCTTCATGCCCGATAGGCCGAAGCTCTTTTCGACCTTCCTGGACCGCTTCGCCAAGCGCCAGGATTAACCGGCGGCTGCTTGCGGCGCCGGCTCGAGTGACGGGTGTTGAGAGGCCTCGAGCCTGATCAGCCACTGCTTTGACGCTATGAGATCGTCCAGAGTCTCTCCGCACAGCTCCATGACGGCGTCGGCCGCCCGGCTCATCGGCTTGTCGAAGGGCTGCACCAGGTGGAGGGTTCGCCCGAAGGGCGGATTGCCGATCGGCCAGCTTGCCAAGGTTCCTTGCGCCACATCCCGAGCGATCGAGTTCGCCGGGAGGATGGAGAAGCCCTGACGGCGGTGAACCAGCGCCTTGATCGCCTTGTAGGAGTTGACGTCGATCACCGTGGAAAGATCGAGGTCCAGCTTCTCCACCTCCGCATCGATCAAGGCGCGCAGCCCGTGGCCCGGCCCCGGCAGGATCAGGGGCAACTCCACGATCTCGGAGAAGCCGACGGCGGTGCCCGGCTCGGGCAGGTCGGAAAGCTCGAACTTCGGCGGCGCGAAGAGGTAGAGCTGCTCGGTTGCGATCGCCGTCGAGCGCAGGCCCCGCTCGGAGATCGGCAGGTAGAGGATGCCCAGATCGATCCGCCCCTCATGCAGCCAATCCAAGACGAAGCCGCTCATCGCCTCGGCGATCTTCAGCCTGATCTTGGGGTAGCGCTCGCGGGTGTTGAGGATGAGAGGCACGGCCAGCAGTTCGGCGACAGTGCCCGGCAGGCCCAGGTGCACTTCGCCCGCCGGCTCGCTCTTAAAATCCCGAACCTCCAGCAAGGCGCTCTCGAAGTCGACGATGATATCGCGCGCGCGCTGGAGGAGAAGCAGGCCCGCCTCGGTCGGCGCCACGCCCTGCGGCGTCCGCGACAAGAGCTCGATGCCGAGGTCGGCCTCCATGTTGCGCACATGCAGGCTGAGCGCCGGCTGTGCGACGTGGAGGGTTTGCGCGGCACGCGAGAAGGACTTGGCCTCGACGATCGCCACGAAATAGCGCAGTTGCCTTATGTCCACGCCGCCCCCTCCCGGGCCTGCCTGGGCAGCGACGATCACAATTTTCTATCGCTATCCCAGTATTTTTGTCTTGGGCAAGCCAAGCGATCTCAGCAAAGGTGAGAGGACCTGTCAACTGAGGCTGAGAGGTGCCTTGCGCGCGCCAGTGCTGCCTGCGGCAGTCGGGGAAGGGCTTGCTTGCCGGGCGCGATACCGGAAGACTGGCGCGTGAGGCCCCAAGCGCCCCTCTCGGCCTTTCGGAGGAGACGGACATGACGAACAGCACCGATGTCGCAGTGACGCGAGAGCTGTCCCGCTTCGTAGCGGCACTGCGCTTCGAACAGCTTCCGGAGAAAACCGTTGACCGCGCGAAGGTACTGATCCTCGACCTTCTGGGCAGCATCGTGCGGGCCGGAGCCGAAGCCGATTCCACACCGAGCCTATTTGGCGCCATGGCGACGATGGGGTTAGACTCACCCGGCCCCTGTCGGGTGCCCGGCTTGAACCGGCACTTCGCCCCGGCCGCAGCCGCCCTGGCCAACGGCATGCTGGGCCACTCACTCGATTTCGACGACACCCATGCCGATAGCTCGCTGCACCCCTCTGCCCCGGTCGTCCCGGCGGCCTTGGCCGTGGGCGAGCAGGTCGGGGCCAGCGGACGGGAGATCCTGACTGCCGTGGTTGCCGGCTACGAGGTCTGCTGCCGGCTGGGCAATGCGCTCGATCCCACCCAGCACTACGCCCGCGGATTCCACCCCACGGCGACGGCCGGAACCTTCGGCGCGGCGGCCGCGGCCGCCAAGCTCTATGGCCTCGATGCCGAGGGCATCGCCACCGCCTTCGGGGTCTCGGGCTCTCAGGCGGCCGGATCGCTGCAGTTCTTGGAGAACGGCGCCTGGAACAAGCGATGGCAGGTCGGCCAGGCGGCGATGAACGGCGTCATGGCGGCCGCACTGGCCAAGAACGGCTTTGTCGGTGCTTGCGAGCCGATCGAAGGCCGGCACGGTTTCCTCAAGGGCTATTCCGACGGCGCGCAGCCGGCAAGGGCGGTGGCCGACCTCGGGCAGCTGTGGGAGACAGAGCATATCGCGATGAAGCCCTATCCCAGCTGCCGCTACACCCACGCCGCGCTCGACGGCTTGCAGCAGATCCGCAGCGAGCGGGGTTTGGCAGGGGATGACTTTCGCAAGATCACCATCGGCTTGCACAAGAACGGGATCGTCCTGACCGGCACGCCGCTGGCGGCCAAGCGGCGCGCACGCAGCGTCGTCGAGGGCCAATTCTCCATGCCCTTCGTCGCGGCGGTCATGGCCGACCAGGGTCATTTCGGTTGGGACGACTATGTCCGGCTCGGCGAGCCGGCGCTGGACGCCCTCTCCGACCGGGTCGAGGTCGTGCGCGACGAGAGCCTGGAGGGTCTTCCCCATCCCTTCGGCGCGACGCTCGAAACCGAAACGACGGCAGGCGCCTTCCAGGTCCGAATCCCCGACCCCTCCGGCGAGCCGGAGACCTTTCCCGACGAAGCCGCGCTCAGGGCCAAGTTTCGCAGGCTGGCCGAACCGGTACTAGGCCCCGCTGCCGACCAGCTTGCCGATTTCATGATGACCCTGGACTCGCGAAACACGCTGCGCGGCATGCCGGGTCGCTGACGCCCCCCCTTAGCGAATGGACGCCGCTCACTTCGGCCATCGCCGGTTATAGCGCAGCGCTATGGCCCCTAGTCTGAGCTTGTATTTGCTGCGTCGATTTAGAGCTGAAAGGATAGATCGACCGACAACGCGGGCGAAGGCATGGATCTTTTCGGACAATCGGACGACTATCCGGAGATTCGCGCCGAGATCACCAAGCTGTGCTCCCGTTTTCCCGGAGAGTACTGGCGCCAATTGGATCGCGAGCACGCCTATCCCAGCGAATTCGTTGCCGCGCTGACCGAGGCAGGCTACCTGGCCGCGCTGATACCTGAAGACTACGGCGGGGCCGGCCTACCGTTATCGGCTGCCACGGCAATACTTGAAGAAATCCAGCGTGCCGGCTGCAACGGCAGTGCCTGCCATGCGCAGATGTACATCATGGGGGCACTGCTGCGGCACGGCAGCGAGGCGCAGAAACAGCGCTACCTGCCCGCCATCGCCTCGGGCGCGCTGCGCCTTCAGGCCTTCGGCGTGACCGAGCCGACCAGCGGCACCGATACGACCTCGATCCGGACCGTGGCCCGAAAGCAGGGAGGCCGCTACCTGGTGAACGGGCAGAAGATCTGGACCTCGCGCGCCGAGCATTCCGACCTGATGCTGCTTCTCGCCCGCACCACACCTAAAGAGCAGGTCGAGAAAAAGACCGACGGTCTATCGGTCTTCCTCTTGGACATGAAGGCGGCGCTCGGCAAGGGGCTGACCATCCGTCCGATCAGGGCGATGATGAATCACGCCACGACCGAGGTCTATTTTGACAATGTGGAGGTTCCGCCCGAAAACCTGATCGGCGAGGAGGGACAGGGCTTTCGCTACATCCTCTCGGGCATGAATGCCGAGCGCATCCTGATCGCCGCAGAGTGCATCGGTGATGCCAAGTGGTTCATCGAGAAGGCGCGCAACTATGCCAACGAGCGGATCGTCTTCGACCGGCCGATCGCCCAGAACCAGGGCGTGCAGTTTCCCATAGCGCGCGCCTATGCCCAGATGCGGGCCGCCGAGTTGATGGTGCACGACGCGGCCCGGCGATTCGAGTCAGGCGAGAACTGCGGGGAGCAGGCCAACATGGCGAAGCTGCTGGCTGCAGATGCGTCTTGGGCTGCGGCCGAAACCTGCCTGCAAACCCACGGCGGCTTCGGCTTTGCCGAAGAGTACGATGTGGAGCGGAAGTTCCGGGAGACCAGGCTCTACCAGGTAGCGCCGATCTCCACGAACTTGATCCTGAGCTATCTCGCCGAGCATAGGCTCGGCATGCCGAGGTCCTACTGATGGCGTCGCCGCTGCCCTTGGAGGGCCTCCTCGTCGTCGCGGTGGAACAAGCGGTGGCCGCGCCCTTCTGCACCTCGCGTTTGGCCGATGCCGGGGCGCGGGTCATAAAGATAGAGCGCCCCGAAGGAGACTTCGCACGTGGTTTCGACGACCTGGTCCAAGGCCAGAGCAGCTATTTCGTTTGGCTCAACCGGGGCAAGGAGTCGCTCGTCCTCGATCTGCGCCAGGAGGATGACCGCAAGCGCCTGCGCGCGCTGGTGTCCCGGGCCGACGTCCTCGTACAGAACCTGAAGCCAGGCGCGCTTGAACGCTTCGGCCTCGCCCCGGCGGCGCTGCGCGCCGAGCGGCCCGAACTCATCACCTGCTCGATCAGCGGTTACGGGAAGAGCGGCCCGACGGCGGACAGAAAGGCCTACGACCTGCTGATTCAGGCCGAGTCCGGGCTTTGCTCCCCTCACCGGAGGCCCATCGGAGCCGGCGCGCGTCGGCATCTCCCTGGTCGACATCGCGACCGGCGCCACCGCGCACGCGGCCATCCTCGAGGCGCTCTATGCCCGCCAGCGCAGCGGCCAAGGCGCGGAGATCGACGTTGCCATGTTCGACGTCATGGCCGACTGGCTGACCGTGCCTCTGCTGCAGCAGATCGGCGGCCAGCCGCCCCAGCGGATCGGCCTGGCCCACCCTTCGATCGCCCCCTATGGCGCCTTCACCGCGGGCGATGGAGCGGTCTTTCTCATCTCGATACAGAGCGAGCGGGAATGGGCGCGCCTCTGCGCCGACTTCCTGGGACAACCGGAGCTGGCGAGCGATCCGCGCTTCGCCGGCAACGTCGCCAGGATGGCGCACCGCGCGGAGACCGACGCGCTGGTGGCGCGAGGCTTTGCCCGGCGCAACAGCGCGGGCGTCATCGAGGCCTTGAGCAAAGCCGACATCGCTTTCGCATCGGTCAACGACATGGCGGCTTTGGCTCATCATCCGCAATTGCGAACGGCGACTCTCGAGACGCCCGGCGGGCCGGTCGAGATGCCCGCGCCAGCGCCGCAGGTCGCCAGCTGCGAGCGACGCTACGGCGGCGTGCCGGCGCTTGGCGAGCACGGCCCTCTCGACGCCGCGGACGAGAGTGCCACCGCGCGGGACATCTCAGGGTGACGGCCGCCCTGCACGACCCTTCGAAGGGAGGTCCGGCAGTCCTTGCGGTCTGCGTGAGGCGGCCATTGCGCGCGTAAAAGGGGCCGATGAGGTGCTGCTGCCCACAGAGATTCGAAGCAATCTGCAGCTGATCTCCGAGGTCTTTACCCCGCTCATCGGCAAGCGCTTGCTCGACGTCGGTTGCGGCAGCGGCAGCTTGATCGGGGCCTTGCTGAAGCAGGGGGCCGTTGCGGCCGGCGTCGACCGCAGCGTGAAGGCCATCAGCCTGGCCAGGGCGCGATTCCCCGAGGCGAACACCTACCTTGGCGATGCCTCGTCCCTCCCCTTCGCCGACGCAGCCTTCGATGGCGCGATCTTGCTGAACAGCCTGAATCCCCTCTCCCCCGAGGCGATCGAGAGTGCGCTCCAGGAAAGCCTTCGCGTGGTGAAAACGCGGGGCAAGATTCTGATCATCGAAGGTCTCGCGGCCGCCCGACCTGTCCCTGTCCGCAGCTCCGACGTCGACAGCAGTGAGGCTATTCGATCGCCCTTTGCCGCGATCGACCACTTTCTGGCAACGGGCCGCGCCAGCGAGATACTGCGCTTGGAATATGTAACACGCCGACAGGTCGAGGCCGAGGTCGCGTCGACCAGCGAGATCCTGTCGGCCGATGTGAAAGGCGACGCGCGTGCCAGGCTGCGCACAGCCACCCTCTATAGTCGTTTGCTCCGACCTCAGAGGGACTCTGCCCCATCCAGGCAGCGCATGATCGCGTGCATCCTGACCCGGCCCTGACCCGCAGACAATGGGCCAAAACAACCCAAGGCGCCTCCTAGGAGGCGCCTTGGGTGGTCGCGGGGGCAGGGATTGTACTTCATGGACTCGCTTTCGCCCGTGAACTGATACCGCAAAGGTCCCATTTTCCTACAAGCGGTCAGAAGGGCAAGGGTCGCGCCAATCACGCAGCGACTATCAGCTCGAGGTTTGCCGTGCCTGTCGGACGACAGGCACGGCTGGAGCGCTTGCTTCTCTGGCGCCATCTCCTTGACCAGCAAGCGACCGCCTGGCTAATGTAAACCTGGAACTTGACGCGCGGAAAGTATCTTGTTTGCCTCGCTGAAGAGCGCGCGGGCGCAAGACGAGCCCCCGGATGCCATCTACAGAGGTCGAGAATGGACCGACGAATAATCAAGAATATGCAAGAGTTTGCCAGCGTTAGCGGCATCTCTCGACCAACCGTTTCCAAGTACTTCAATGACCCAAACAGTGTTCGCCAGTCGACTCGCGCCCGTATCGAAGAAGCATTGGAACGCTACGACTATCGCCCGAACATCTATGCGATGAATCAAAACCGGCGGCTTACGAAGATCATCGGCATTGTCGTTCCCTATCTTTCAGACCCTTTCTTCGCTGAGATCGCGCGAAACATCGAGCGCCGCTGTCTGAGCAAAGGCTTTTGGCCGATTCTCTTCAGTTCGCACGGCGAGAAGGAGCACGAGCGCGATGTTCTCGACAATCTTCGCTCGCTAAAACCAGTGGGCGTGCTGCTGGCACCGCTGGGCCGGCGCTCGGACAGGCGGGCGGTTGAGAGATTCTGCAAGGCGGTTCCAACGGTCCTGTTCGACAGCAACATCGACGGGGTCGGAGAGGCCTTCATCGGGTCGGACAATGGCCAGAGCGTTCCGCTCATCGTGGAATACCTCTGCAGGACCGGCTCCCCGCCCTGCTTCTTCGAGATGCCACCTGTCAATCCGAACGCAAACAAGCGCCGCGATGCCTTCATCACTGCAATCCAGCAACTGGGCCACGAACCGCACATCGTCCGTGTCGATGGAAAGACCTGGGATTTCGAGCAGATCGGATTCGATGGTGGCCTTAGAATTCTGCAGAGAGAAGGCTTTGCGACCAGCACCGTTCTCTGCAGCAATGACCGGCTCGCGATCGGCCTGATCGCAGCAGCGCACCAGTTGGAGATTTCCGTTGGGCGCGGGGCGACATGTCAGATCAGAATCGCCGGCCATGACGATCATCCCTTCTCGCGCTTCACCTCGCCATCGCTGACGACGGTCGCACAAGACTACGCGGCGATCTCGAACAAGAGCGTCGAGGTCCTGTTCAATCTGATTGAAGCAGGAGGGGATCTGGATGTGCGCGACGAGACGCTTTTCGAGGGGAAGCTGGTTATGCGGGCGTCCGCGTGATCTCAAAAAAAGTTTGCGCGCGTAAAATTTATATTGACATCGCGTCTGTTTTTAAGTTTCCTGGCGCTGCGAGATGCAAAAACAAGCGACCCGGGAGGAGTTCAGATGCACCTGAGAACCGCGATTTTTGCGGGCAGCGCACTTGCGCTCGCCGCCATGACCAGCGCGAACGCCGAGACCACGGTGACCATCGCCACAGTGAACAACGGCGACATGATCCGTATGCAGTCTCTGGCCGAGGACTTCACCTCGAAGCACCCGGATATCGAACTTGAGTGGGTGACGCTCGAAGAGAATGTTCTGCGCCAGCGCGTCACGCAGGATGTCGCCGCCAAGGGCGGGCAGTTCGACGTCATGACGATCGGCACCTACGAAGTACCGATTTGGGGTGCGCAGGGTTGGCTAGTGTCGCTAAACGACCTCCCCGAAGCATGGGACGCCGACGACATCTTGCCTGCCATCCGCAACGGCCTGACTGTCGACGGAGAGCTCTACGCAGCACCCTTCTATGGCGAGTCCTCCATGGTCATGTACCGAACCGACCTGATGGAGAAGGCGGGCCTGGAGATGCCAGCTGCGCCGACGTGGGATTTCATCAAGCAAGCCGCTGCGGCGATGACGGACAAGGACAACGAGATCTACGGTATCTGCCTACGCGGCAAGGCCGGCTGGGGTGAGAACATGGCTTTCCTGACCGCCATGTCGAACAGCTTCGGCGCGAAGTGGTTCGACGAGGACTGGCAGCCCCAGCTTGACAGCGATGAATGGGCCGCCACGCTGAACACCTACATGGACCTCATGACCAACTACGGTCCTCCCGGTGCCTCGACCAACGGCTTCAACGAGAACCTATCCCTCTTCCAGCAAGGCAAGTGCGGCATGTGGATTGACGCCACCGTGGCGGGCTCCTTCGTGACCAACCCGCAAGACTCGACCGTGGCCGATCATGTGGGCTTCGCGCTGGCACCCGACAACGGTCTGGGAAAGCGTGGCAATTGGCTGTGGGCCTGGTCGCTGGGCATTCCGGCCGGATCGGACGCAACCGATGCTGCAAAGGCCTTCATCGCCTGGGCGACCAGCAAGGAGTATACGGCTCTGGTTGCCGAAAACGAAGGCTGGGCGAACGTTCCGCCGGGTACGCGGACCTCGCTGTACGAGAATCCTGAATACGCCAAGGTGCCCTTCGCCAAGGTGACGCTGGAGTCGATCAATTCGGCCGACCCGACGCAGCCAACGATCGATCCGGTGCCCTATACCGGCGTCCAGTTCGTCGCCATCCCGGAATTCGCCGGCATCGCCACACAGGTTGGGCAGGAGATTTCGGCAGCCCTCGCCGGGCAGCAGTCGGTCGAAGAGGCGCTTGAGAAAGCGCAAGAGCTGACGGCCGACGAAATGGAAGCGGCCGGCTACTAAGCCCCTCTCCTGACCGGGGAGCAGCCTATTGGGGCTGCCCCCGGAGCCAGTTTGGAACAATCGCGCGACGCATCCGGCCGAAGGCCGAGATCCCGACGCTCCGCGAGGAGGCAGGTCATGGCAACACAACACTCCAGATCCGCAGCCAGAGTGATGATGACCCCGGCGGTCGTCCTGCTCCTCGGCTGGATGCTCGTCCCGCTCCTGATGACGCTCTACTTCTCCTTCAAGAAGTTCCTGCCATTGCGGGGCGGAGACCTGGGCTGGGTCGGCTTCGACAACTATGTCCGCTTCGTCACCTCCAGCGCCTTCTGGCCGAGCGTGCAAGCGACCCTGGTCATCGTCGGCGGCGTCCTTGTGATCACCGTCGTCTTCGGCATCCTGCTCGCGATGCTTTTGGACCAGCCGATGTTGGGACAGGGGATCGTTCGGATCCTGGTCATCGCCCCCTTCTTCGTGATGCCCACGGTTTCGGCGCTGGTCTGGAAGAACATGCTGATGGACCCGGTCAACGGCCTCTTGGCGCACCTCTGGCAGTTCTTCGGCGCCGAACCGGTCGAGTGGCTGAGCCAGGCGCCGCTGTTCTCGATCATGCTGATCGTGGCCTGGCAGTGGCTGCCGTTCGCCACCCTGATCCTCCTGACGGCAATCCAATCTCTGGACAGCGAACAGCTCGAGGCAGCGGAGATGGATGGCGCCCCGCCAGTAGCGCGATTCGGCTTCATCATTCTGCCCCACCTCAGCCGTGCCATTACGGTGGTCGTGCTGATCCAAACGATCTTCCTGCTGTCGATCTTCGCCGAGATCTTCGTCACCACCCAAGGATCCTTCGGAACCCGGACCCTGACCTACCTCATCTACCAGCGCGTGCTGGAGAGCCAAAACGTGGGTCTCGGCTCCGCCGGCGGCATCTACGCCGTCATCCTCGCCAACATCGTCGCGCTCTTCCTGATGCGCATCGTCGGCAAGAACCTGGACGCCTGAGGAGGGAGAGACATGGCCCGCACAGTCACCACCCGGCGCAAGTCGATCAACACCGTCGCCGCATGGTCGGTCGGTCTGCTGATCTTCTTCCCGATCCTCTGGACGATCCTGACGAGCTTCAAGACCGAAGCCACGGCCATCGCCGATCCGCCGGTGTTCCTGTTCTTCGACTGGACGCTCGAGAACTACGCCGTCGTGCAGGAACGCTCCGATTACATGCGGTTCCTCTGGAACTCCGTGATCATCGCCGGCGGCTCCACGGCTCTCGGCATCCTGGTGGCCGTACCCGCTGCCTGGTCCATGGCCTTCGTGCCTTCGAGGCGGACCAAGGACATTCTGCTCTGGATGCTGTCGACGAAGATGCTGCCGGCGGTGGGCGTGCTCTACCCGATCTACCTGATCTTCATCGAGCTCGGCCTGCTCGATACGCGGATCGGCCTGGTCCTCGTTCTGATGCTGATCAACCTGCCGATCATCGTCTGGATGCTCTACACCTACTTCAAGGAGATCCCGGGCGAGATCCTGGAAGCGGCGCGCATGGACGGTGCCACCTTGAAAGAGGAGATCCTCTACGTCCTGACGCCGATGGCGGTGCCCGGGATCGCATCGACCGTTCTTCTGAACGTCATCCTGGCATGGAACGAGGCCTTCTGGACGCTGAACCTCACGGCGGCAAAGGCCGCACCGCTCACCGCCTTCATCGCCAGCTACTCGAGCCCCGAAGGCCTCTTCTACGCCAAGCTTTCGGCCGCCTCGACCATGGCCATCGCACCGATCCTGATCCTTGGCTGGTTCAGCCAGAAGCAGCTGGTGCGCGGCCTCACCTTCGGCGCGGTCAAGTAAGGAATCACACCATGGGACAGATCACACTTGAGAAGGTCACCAAGAGCTTTGGCGAGGTGGACGTCATCCAGCCACTGGACCTCACGATCGAAGACGGGGAGTTTGCGGTCTTCGTCGGTCCGTCAGGCTGTGGCAAGTCCACGCTCCTGCGGCTGATCGCGGGACTTGAGGACATCACCTCGGGAACCATTCTGATCGACGGTGAGGACGCCACGGACATTCCGCCTGCCAAGCGTGGCTTGGCGATGGTCTTCCAATCCTACGCGCTCTACCCGCACATGAGCGTGCGTAAGAACATCGCCTTCCCGCTCAGAATGGCGAAGATCGATAAGGCCGAACAGGACCGCCGGATCGAGCAGGCCGCGGCCGCGCTGAACCTCACCGACTACCTCGATCGTCGCCCGGGTCAGCTCTCGGGCGGGCAGCGCCAGCGCGTTGCCATAGGCCGGGCTATCGTACGAGAACCCGCAGCATTCCTCTTCGACGAGCCCTTGTCGAATCTCGACGCGGCGCTGCGCGTGGGCATGCGGCTCGAGATAAGCGAGCTGCACAAGCGTCTCGATACCACGATGATCTATGTGACCCACGATCAGGTCGAAGCCATGACGATGGCGGACAAGATCGTCGTGCTGCGGGCCGGGAATATCGAGCAGGTGGGCTCGCCGCTTGAGCTCTACCGCCACCCCCGCAACCTCTTCGTCGCGGGCTTTATCGGCTCTCCGAAAATGAACCTCATCGAAGGTTCGGAAGCGGCAAAGCATGGCGGACACACGATCGGCATTCGACCGGAACACATTGAAGTGGCCGATGGTGACGGCCCTTGGCGCGGCACGGTCGGCGTTGCAGAACATCTGGGCTCGGACACCTTCTTCCATGTTCACAAGACGGGTCTCGCAGAGACGATCACCGTGCGTGCGCCCGGCGAAGTGAACTTCAAACACGGCGACCAGATCGCCCTGCATCCACGCGCCGATCAGATTATCCGCTTCGACGAGCAAGGGCTGCGGATCGCGTGAAGAGACTCGGGGGGAAAACTGCGCTTATCACCGGTGCGGCACGTGGGATCGGCCGCAGCTTTGCCGAGGCCTATGTCCGCGAAGGCGCAGAGGTCGCCATTGCCGACATCGACATCGACCGTGCGCGCCGGTCCGCCACCGAACTCGGAGGGGCGGCAATAGCGGTCGAGATGGACGTGACCAGGCAGGAGAGTATCGACGCTGCGGTAGCATCGACGCTTGGCGCTCTCGGTCGTATCGACATCCTTGTCAACAACGCCGCAATCTTCACCGCCGCTCCTCTCGTCGAAATTGCGCGCGCAGACTACGCCCGCGTATTCGACGTAAACGTCTCAGGGACGCTCTTCACCATGCAGGCCGTTGCCCGCCACATGATCGAGCGTGGCGGCGGAGGCAAGATGATAAACATGGCGAGCCAGGCCGGGCGGCGTGGAGAAGCGCTCGTCGCTGTCTATTGCGCGACGAAGGCAGCGGTCATCAGCCTGACGCAGTCCGCCGGGCTCAATCTCATCCGGCACGGCATCAATGTGAATGCGATCGCCCCGGGCGTGGTCGACGGCGAACACTGGGACGGTGTCGACGCCTTCTTTGCCAAGTACGAGAATAAGGCTTTGGGCCAGAAGAAGGCGGAGGTTGGCAAGTCTGTTCCCTTTGGCCGAATGGGTAGGGCAGAGGATTTGACAGGGATGGCGGTCTTCCTCGCCAGCGAAGAGGCCGACTACATCGTCGCGCAAACTTACAATGTCGACGGTGGTCAATGGATGAGTTGACTCCCCTGTGCAACGCGACGCTGAACGGCCTTCCCGACGAGGTCAGGCGTCCGCGCTACGATCGCCGCGCGCTCACTCCCGGAATTGTCCATGTCGGGCTCGGCAACTTTCATCGAGCCCACCAGGCGTGGTATCTCCACAGACTGTTCGACGAAGGCCATTGCCTCGACTGGGCGATCGTCGGGGCAGGCGTGCGCCCGGCAGACGCCGTGCAGCGGGAGAAGCTTCTCGCTCAAGATTTCCTGACGACTCTGATAGAACTGGGTCCGTCGGGCAACTTCGCCGAGGTCATCGGCCCTATGATTGGCTTCGTGCCGATCGAAGCAGACAATGCGGCGCTCATCCGGCAGATGGCCGCGCCCGAGATCCGCATCGTCGCGCTGACAGTGACGGAAGGCGGCTACTATGTCGACTTGGCCAGCGGCGGTTTCGACGCGGATCATCCCGACATCCGTCACGATGCGTCAAATCCTGATAGCCCCAACACCGTCTTCGGCGCGATCGTGGCAGCGCTCAGGCAGCGCCGAGCAGTCGGCAGCGGCCCCTTTACCGGACTTAGTTGCGACAATCTCCAGAGCAACGGCAACACCCTGCGGCAGACCGTGGTCTCGCTCGCACGCCTGTCCGATCCAGAACTGGCTGACTGGATCGACGCGACCTGCACTTTCCCAAATTCCATGGTCGACTGCATCGTGCCCTCGACTGGCCCGAAAGAGATCGCATTGGCCAGGCGATTTGGCATCGAGGACAGGGCGCCGGTCACCCACGAGAACTACCGCCAGTGGGTTATCGAAGACGATTTCTGCGCCGGACGCCCGGATTGGGACCGCGTCGGCGCCACTTTCTCTGATCGTGTGCAGGACTACGAGGCCATGAAGATCCGTATCCTGAACGCGGGTCATCAGATCATCGCCAATGCGGGGGAAGTTCTGTCGATCGGGCGGATCTGCGAGTGCATGGCGCATCCTCTCATCAAAGCCTTCTTCCGCAAGGTCCAGGAGAAGGAGATTGCGCCCCACGTCATGCAGGTCCCTCTGATGACGGCCAAGGCCTATGTCGATCTGGTCGAGCTTCGCTTCTCCAATCCCGCGATCGTGGACACCACGCGACGGGTCGCGTTTGACGGCTCGTCGCGCCACACTGGTTTCGTGCTGCCAATCCTGCGCGACGCATTGGCGGCCGGATCGCCGATCGAGGGCCTTGCCCTCGTCGAAGCCTTTTGGGCGCGTATGTGCGAGGGCACGCGCGAGGATGGTTCTGTCATCGAACAGAATGACCCGCATTGGGATGACCTCCGCTCCGCGGCGCTCGAGGCGAAGCAACGGCCACTTGCATGGCTGGAACAGCAGCAGTTCTACGGCGACTTGAAGAACGAGCCGCGCTTTGCCGAAGCCTTCGAAGGGTGGCTGTCGATGATCTGGAGCAAGGGTTGTCTGCGAGCCCTCGAGGTCTATACCAGCGGAGAGGCTTTGCGCGCCGGGCTAGCTGGCGGAGGCCGCGGCGAGAGACAAGGGATCAAGACATGACGACGCCACCCTTCGAGCTTGCGATGTTTGGTCTGGGCCAAGAGCCGAGTGTGCACTGACATGTTCGTGGTCTGCGGCGAGGCGCTCTGGGACCTCTTCAGCATCGAGGGCGAGCAGGGGCTGACCTTTGACGCCCGGATCGGCGGCTCACCCTTCAACGTGGCAGTAGGGCTTGCGCGGCTCGGTCAGCCCTCCGCGCTTTTCACCGGGCTCTCGACAGATCGACTGGGCGAACGGCTCCACGACGCGCTCGCGGCTGAGGGGGTCATGACCGACCTGTTGGTGCGCAGCCATCGGCCGACTACGCTTTCGATCGTCGACGTGGCACCGGACGGTGGCCCGGCCTATGCCTTCTATGGCGACGGTGCAGCCGATCGCGCAATCGACGGCATCGAACTGCCAGATCTGGGTTCCGCGGTCTGGGGCCTTCACGCGGGTTCCTATTCGCTGGCGGTAGAGCCTGTGGGCTCGGCTCTCCTCACGCTCTTTGAACGGGAAGCGGGTCGGCGTTTGCTCACCCTGGATCCCAACGTGCGCCTGAATGTCGAGCCGAACGTGGCGCACTGGCGCGAGCGCGTGGAGCGCTTCGTGCGCCTTGCCGCGGTGGTAAAGGTAAGCGACGAAGACCTCTCTCTTCTCTACTCGAACGAAGAGCCAATCGCGGTAGCGGAACACTGGCGAGACCTCGGCGCGAGCCTCGTTATCGTGACCCGCGGCGCAGACGGGACGGAGGCCTTGGCCGCCGCCGGTCACGTCACCGTCCCAGGCCGGCGCGTGACGGTGGTTGACACCGTCGGCGCCGGCGATGCCTTCCAGGCAGCTTTGATCGCCGCACTGGCTAGGCAGGACCTCAAGACTCGCGCGTCTCTAGATGGGCTCGACCTGGGAACGATCACCCGAATACTCGACTTTGCGGTCGCCGCCGCCGCCCTCACCTGCACGCGGCGCGGCGCCGACCTGCCGCGGATGACCGACCTGCCAGTCTTCAAGACGGAAGACCAGTGATGCGTTCCCGGGCCAATCTATCGACCCGCTCGACCGCGTCACTTTCACGACCTCACTGACGCCCCCAAAGAGTGGGCTGCAGGCTGAACCGCTCCGGGTTTGTCGGAGGCTCCGCAGTTTGAGAGCACGGAGCGTTGACAAGCATGCAAGACGTAACTCGAGCGGCAGAGATCGGCCAGTAGAGACCAGTCCTGGCAGCGTGACCGAACATCGGCCCTCAATTCAGAAATCAGGGTCGTTCGAGGATCAGTGACCGGGAAGAGACGGCCCGCTGCCACCATTCAAGATTCTCAACCCGCACACACGCCCTATCAGAGCTTGTGCAAAACGCACTTGACGTGCCGGATTATCTGATATATTAACTAATCTCCTTTATGGTCGATCAGAAAGATCCCGCATGATGGGGACCCGCTTCGCAATTCCGAATGCACTCCAAGAGGATGCCTTGCCCGTTATGGCTGCCTTCGATGTCGTGGTCGTCGGGGGTGGCGCGGCGGGTGTTTCGGCGGCGAGCAATCTCGGACGCAAGGGTCATCGGGTGCTGCTGATCGAGCGCTACGGCTTTTGCGGCGGTGGCGCGGTGGCCGGCATGTCCGGAACGATCTGCGGCCTCTACCTGTCAAGCGATCGGAAGGCCAACCGCCCCGAACAGGTGGTCTTCGGCTTTGCCGACGAGTTTCGCAGGCGCCTGATCGAGAGAGGCGGCCTGAGCGAGCCGCAGCGCTACGGCAAGACTTGGACGGTCACCCATGACCCGCTCATGTGGCGCGAGAACGCCGATGATCTCCTGATCGGCTCCGGCGTCCACATCTTGTTTCACAGCCGCGTCGTCGGCGTGCTGCGGGACGGCGAGGCAGTGCGCGGCCTGATCGTCGACACCAAGTCCGGCTTCACCCGGATCGATGCCAAGCTGGTCGTGGATGCCAGCGGCGATGCGGACGTGGTTTTTCGCGCCGGGTGGGCGTCGACCAAGGGCCGCGACGGGGTGATCCAGAACCCCACCATGATCTTCCGGATCGGCGGCGTCGACGTGGCGCGCTACCTGTCTTTTTGGGGTGAGGACACGATCAGCCCCGAGCATGTGGTGGCGGCACTGATCGAGGCGGAGAAGACGGGCGGCTATCACCTGCCGCGTAAGAAGATCTGGATTTTCCCTACCACCCGGCCGAACGAGTTGATGGTCAATGCCACGCGCATCCTGGGCCGCGACGGACGCGATCTGGACGTCACAGACCCGGTCGACCACAGCGAGGCCGAGTTGGTGGCACGGCGCCAGGTTCGCGACTATGCGCGCTTTCTGAAAGACAAGGTAGCGGGCTGCGAGGACAGCTATGTCGTCGACACCGGTGTCGAGGTGGGCATCCGCCAAACCCGTTCGATCGTCGGTGTGAAGCGGCTGGAGAACACCGATGTGGTCGAGCGCCGCAAGCATCCCGACGGCGTGGTGCGCTGCCCCTGGCCGATCGAGCTCCATGCCGGCGACAGGCCGCGCGTCGAGTGGCTGCTCGATGACTACTACGAGATTCCCTACGGCGCGCTGCTGCCCGCGATCGGCGAGAACATCATCGTCGCTGGCCGCTGCCTGAGCGCCGAGCACGAGGCGCTCGCCTCGGCCCGAGTGACCGCCCAGTGCTTCGGCTACGGCCAAGCCGCGGCGATCGCCGCCGACATGGCGCTCACCGAGAGGACCCGTCTGCGCGACATCAAAGGTGAGGACGTGCGAGCGGTCTTGAACCGCGACGGTGCGGCTCTCGACTGACCCCGCGGCGGCACCTGCCGCCCGACCCGAATCAACCAGAGGAGCAGGATCATGAAATACGTAAAGTCCCTACTTGCCGGAGCGGCTGTTCTGGCACTCACGGCAACATCGGCTCTGGCTGAGACCTACAATTGGAAGCTTCAAACGTTCTGGGGCGGCGGTTCGGCCCCGCAGAAGGTGATCGAGGGCTTTGCCGAGCGCATAAAGACCGTGTCGGGCGGCGAGATAGACATCACCGTTCTGCCGAACAAGGCGATCGTCGCGCACAACCAAACCCTGCAGGCCGTCGGCGCAGGCATTCTCGAGATGCAGAAAAGCACGCCCTGCTACTACGCGGGCCTCGATGCCGCCTTTGGCCTGCTGTGCGAAATGAATGCGGCCTACGCGACCCCCTACCAGTTCATCACCTGGTACTATCGAGGCGGCGGGCTCGAACTGGCGCGCAAGGTCTATGCCGAGCACGGTCTCTACTTCATCGGGCCGGTCCCTTGGGGCGTGGAATCGATTCCGACCAAAGAGCCGATCCGCAGCGTCGCCGAGTTCGAAGGCGTCAAGGTGCGGATGCCTGAAGGCCCCTCCTCGGACCTGTTCCGCGCCATCGGTGCCGCACCGGTCTCGGTGCATGGCTCGGAGGTCTATACTTCGCTGGAGAAAGGCGTGATCTCGGCCACGGACTGGAGCACGATCAGCATCAACGAGGAGGCCGGCCTGCACAAGGTCGCGCCCTACGCGATCTATCCGGGCATTCACTCGATACCGATGGGCGACGTCTCGATGAATCTGGAGCTGTGGAACAGCCTGGACGACGAGACCAAAGCGCTGCTGGACATGGCGGTCCGGACCCTGGCGCTGGACCTGCTTCAGGCCTTCGAGAAGGCCGATGCCGAGGTGCTGGCAAGCGCCGCGGAAAAGGGCATCACGATCATCGACTGGTCCCCTGAGGAGCGCGCCAAGTTCCGCGACGCGGCCCAGGGCATCTGGAAAGCGACGGCTGCCAAGAGCCCGCTGGCGAAAGAGATCTACGAGTCTCAGGTCGCCTGGCTGAAGGCAATCGGCCAAATCGACTGATCCAGCTGTCCCGCCGGCCCCTGGCCACCGGGGGCCGGCCCTATCTCTGCCGATCGCGAGCGAGATCATGAAACGTTCAACCGACGACGGTCGAAAGCCCTCCTCACCTCTCGTCCTGAAGCCCGCCGAGTTGGTCAGCTACGGCTTTGCCGTCTGCGTCGCCATCATGGGCCTGGAGGTGGTCATGCGCTACCTCTTCAATACGCCGCAGATCTGGGTGCAGGACATGGTGGTGATGCTGGTCGGCTCCTGCTTTGCGATCGGCGGGGTCGTGGTGCTCTACGAGGGTACCCATATCCGCATCACCGCACTCTATGACCAGGTTCCAAAGCGGGTGCAGCGAGCGCTCGACCTGCTGGCCGCCGTGGTGGCCGCCGTTTATCTCGCATTGGTCGGCTACGGCGCCTGGGTGAATGCACGCCTCTCCTTGACGCTGAACGAGACCACCGGAACCGGCTGGGATTCTCCCCTGCCGATGGTGCTGAAGTCCGTTCTCTTGGTCAGCGCCATCCTGATGGCGATCATCGCGGTGACCCAGATCTACCGGTCGTTCAAGCGGCTGGCGGGATAGAGCCATGGGTATCGAGATCATCACGCTCGTCCTCGTCGTCGGCATTCTTCTGCTGCTTTTCACCGGCGTGCCCTTGGCCTTTTCCACCGGAGCGATGGCGGCGGCGCTGATCCTCATGGAGTTCGGCCCGAACGGACTGGGCCTGATCGCCACGCGGATCTATGACCTGATGGCGGATTTCGCCTTCGTGGCCGTGCCGATGTTCGTGATGATGGGCCTGGTGCTGGAGAAATCCGGCGTCACCAACGACCTCTTTCGGGCCATGTCGATTTTCGGCGGGCGCATTCGCGGCGGTTTGGCGGTGCAGACCTTGGTGGTCTCGGTCCTGCTGGCGGCCATGTCGGGCATCATCGGCGGCGAGATCGTCCTGCTTGGCCTGATCGCACTGCCGGAGATGCTGAAGCGCGGCTACGACAAGAAGCTGGCGGTCGGCACGATCTGCGCGGGCGGGTCGCTGGGAACCATGATTCCGCCCTCGATCGTTCTGATCGTCTACGGGCTGACAACCGACACCGGCGTGGGAGAGCTCTTCCTGGCCGTGCTCTTGCCCGGGCTGATGCTGGCCGGCCTCTACGTCGGCTATGTCATGGTCTTGGCAAGCTTGAAGCCAGAGGTCGCACCGCCACCGAGCGCCGACGAAGCCGACATGACGCGCGCCGAGAAGCGCCAGCTTCTGCGCCGGACTGTCCTGCCGATAGCAGTGGCGGCCTGGGTGCTGATCTGCATCTATACCGGCATTGCCTCGATCATCGAGGCCGCGGCGATGGGGGTGATCGGGGCGCTGGCCTCGGCCGCCATCCGCGGCACGCTCTCCGGCCGCTTGATCCGCGCGACCTGCGGCGAGACCCTGCGGATCTGCGGCATGATCATGTGGATCGTTTTCGGCGCCACGGCGCTGATCGGCGTCTACAACTTCTTCGGCGGCGCGGCCTTCGTCACCTCGGCCATCAACGGGCTGGACCTGCCGCCGCTCGCGATCCTGATCTTAATGATGCTGATCCTCTTCGTGCTGGGCATGTTCATGGACTGGATCGGAATTCTTCTGCTGACCATGCCGATCTTCGTGCCCATTGTCGAGGGCTTCGGCTACGACCCGATTTGGTTCGGCGTGCTGTTCACCATGAATATGCAGATGTCGTACCTCACGCCCCCCTTCGGCCCGGCTGCCTTCTACCTGAAGGGCGTAGCCCCGGACGACATCACCATGGGCGATATCTACAAGTCCTTCTGGCCCTTCATTGCGCTGCAGGCGCTTGCCATCGGCTTGTTGGTCGCCTTTCCGGAAATCGCCCTCTGGCTGCCGTCGGTCCTGATGTGATGCGTATCCTCGTGATAGGGAGCTTGCCCCATGAGTAAGATCGTTGGCTTTGACGAAGCCGTTCAGGACATTCCCTCCGGCGCAACCTTGGCCGTGGTCGGCGTCATCGGCTGGATCGTCCCCGACCGGCTGCTCGAGGCGCTGGGCAAGCGCTTTGCCGATAGCGGGGCGCCGAACGGGCTCACGCTCTATGTGCCCTGTTTTGCCGGCGACAACGCGGACATCAAGGGCGTCGATCACATCATTCGCGAGGGCATGACCAAGCGACTGATCACCGGATCCTTTATCAACCCGCCGGATCCCAGGACCGGAGAGCGGCCCCGCTCGATGCAGCTGGTTCAGGCCAACAAGATCGAGGCCTATACCTTTCACATCGGGGTCATGATGCACTGGCTGCGCGAAATCGCCCGACGCAGCCCCGGGTACATGACCGATGTCGGCATCGGCACCTTCGTCGACCCCGACCTGGGTGGCGGCAAGGTAACCCCCTGCACCACCGAGGACATCGTCGAGAAGATCGTCTTCCGGGGCAAGCAGCTGCTGTTCTTCCCGAGCCTCGATCTCGATTATGGGATCATCCGGGCCACGGCGGCCGACCGGCACGGCAACCTTTCTTTCGAAGACGACCCGCTTGTCTCCTCCAGCCTGGCGATTGCACTGGCGGTCAAGGCCTGCGGCGGCCGGGTGATCGCACAGGTCAAGCGCATCGTCGAACCAGGCGATGTGCATGCACATCTGGTGAAGGTTCCCGGCGTCCTGGTCGATCGGGTGGTCGTCGATCCCGAACAGATGCTGGTGAGCGGCGTTCAAGACGAACCGCGCTTTCTGGGTCAAACCCGTATTGACCCGCGCGACCTGCAACCCTTGAAGCCCGGTGCTGCGACAGTGATCGCCCGCCGATCGGCCCAATTGATCAATCCCCATGAGCTGACGATCTACGGCTTCGGTGCCTCTTCCAGCATTCCCACGATCTTCGCCACTGAGGGGGCGTTTCGACGGAGACGGGATCTACGACTATCCGGCCACCACCGAGCACGGCTCCTATGGCGGGATCGTGACCTCGGGCTGGCAGTTCTCCGCCAACCTGAACGCCGATGCCTTGCTCGACGGCGTGACCCAGTTCGACGCGATCCATGGCGGCCTCTGCAAAACCGCCGCCCTGGCCTTCGCCCAGTTCGACGCGCACGGCAACATCAACGTGTCGAAATTCGGCAAGGCCAATCCCGGATCGGGCGGTTTTATTGACATCGCCCACAATGCCCGCAACCTGATCTTCAACGCTACCTTCACGACCGGCGGGCTCCAGGTCGATGCCAGCGCCGGAACGCTCGACATCCTGCAGGAAGGCAAGGTCGGCAAGTTCGTCAAGCGGGTCGAGCAGATTACCTATCCGCTGCTGCAGGGCGTGCGCGAACGCGGTCAGACCGCCCACATCGTCACCGAACGTGCCGTCTTCGCCGTCGCGGCTGAGGGACTGGCGTTGCTCGAGGTCGCACCGGGCATCGATCCCAAGACCCAGGTGCTCGACCTGATGGAATTCGCGCCGGTCATCGTGCCCGACAGGATCCCGCTGATGGACCCCAACCTGTTCCGCTAGAGGAGCCTAGACATGCTTGAAGTCACCAAAGACGGCGGTGTCGCCACCCTATCTATCGACCGCCCCGAACGGCGCAATGCCATGAGCCTGGGTCTCGCCCGCAAGATTGCCGATAGGCTCGACAACCTGGAAAAGGACAGCGAGGTCAGGGCCATCATCCTGCGCGGCAAGGAACACGGCTTCTGCGCCGGCAGCGACTTGAAGGAACTCTCCACCTTCACCTTGGAGCAGATTGCCGAGGCCGAGCGCGAGAAGGCGAGCGTTGCCCGATCGATCACCTTCATGGATACGCCGGTGATCGCTGCGGTAGATGGCTTCACCATGGGTGGCGGACTGGTCTACTCGATTTCCTGTGACGTGGTCTTTACCGCCAAGACCGCTCGTTGGCACCTGCCGGAGGTTGCGCTTGGCTGGAACCCGGGTTGGGGCGTAAGAGCCTTGCTGGCACGCTGCGGTCCGG
>CAXXGD010000025.1:0-145284 GCA_963669385.2 Rhodospirillales bacterium | reverse complement strand
GCCTGGCGCAGACACGTTTAGCATCGATGATGACAACCTAAGCTATGTTACTCAGGCCGAGATTTTGGATTTCTCAGGTGCTGCAGAAGGAGGCGAAGATGAGATCCTGGTGCTGACCTCCGGCACGAATGGTGAGTGGATTGGCGATCAGGCCTTTGACGGCAACGGTAGCCCGCAAGCGCGTTTTGAGAGTGGCAACAGCAACGCCGGCAACGTCGAAATTGACACAAATGGCGACGGTCTGGCCGACGTGGCCGTGATCATGAACAATATTACCCAGGTCGATCAGCTGACCAGCACGGACTTCATTTTCTGAGGGCCAGCTCTAAGTCCCAGTCCGCACTGAACCGAGCAGTAACGCTTCGCGGGAGATTCGAGCACAAACATGATCATTACAGGCACCAACGGTCCGGACACTCTAACTGGGACGGACTTGATCGACACCATCTTTGGGCGGGGCGGAGACGATAGGCTCTATGGCCTCGGCGCGGACGACAGCCTGGCGGGTCAGCAGGGCGATGACTCCGCTCTTGGAGGAAAGGGCGACGACTCCCTCCGGGGCGCCAGTGGCGCCGACCGCCTCTTTGGTCAGGCGGCCGACGACAAGCTCGTCGGCAATAGCGGTGACGACCTTCTGAACGGCGGCGCCGGTGTCGACCGGATGATCGGTGGCGCGGGCGATGATACCTTCCGTGTCAACACCTCCAGCGACATCGTGCGGGAAACCTCAGACAACGGCAGCGATACGGTCTTCGCCACCAGCGACTTTCGCCTCCGTCCCGCTGCGAATGGCGGCGGACACATCGAGGAGCTGCGGTTTAAGGGCAACGACGCGGACCTCAACGGCTATGGCAACGAACTTGACAACCTGCTGCGCGGCAACAGCGGTGACAACTTGCTTGAAGGTGAGGACGGCGTAGACACTCTGCTCGGCGCCTTTGGTAACGATTCCTTGGAAGGTGGTACTGGTAGCGACGAGCTCAAAGGTGGCGCCGGAGATGATTTCCTTCGTGGATCATACGGGAACGACACCATGCAGGGCGGCAATGGCGATGATTCCGCATTTGGAAATCAGGACAATGATCATTTCTTTGGTGGTTCTGGAAATGACACTGGTATAGGCAGCAATGGTGATGATGTTCTGCGTGGTGGAGACGGTGATGATTTCATGAATGGTGGCTTTGGGAACGATTTGCTTTATGGGCAGAGCGGGAATGATCTGTTGAGTGTTGCGTCTGGAGAAAACTCTCTTTTTGGCGGCTCGGGCGAAGACACTTTATCGCATGGAACTGGATTCAGCTGGATGCGAGGCGGTCAAGGTGCGGACACGTTTCAAATATCCGATCGCTCTCCAGTGGTGGTTACCGAGGCGGAGGTCTTGGATTTCACCGGTGCTGCGCAGGGAGGCAAAGATGTTATGGTTCTCCCTAATCTTGGCACGAACGGCGAGTGGATTGGCGATCAGACTTTTGACGGCAATGGCAATCCGCAGGCGCGCTTTCAAAGCGGGGACAGCAATGCCGGAATCGTTCAGGCAGACCTGGATGGCGACGGAGTCACTGACGTTGCCATTATCATGAACAAGGTCACCCAGGTCGATCAGCTGACCAGTACGGATTTCATCTTCTGAGCAAGCTTGAGTACGCCCGTGTTTCCGCCCTGCCGCAGATAAGGACGCTTGCGATCGTGTCGGGAAGGCGTTCAATTTATACGTTAGGGAAAGTATCGAACATTTTTGCCTGGAGAGGCCTGACGTAACGCGCAAACAATGAGCTCGATGGCTGTCCGGACAGTGCCGTCGCATTGGTCGGCCAAAGTGGCTACCCAGCTTTTGGTAGTGTCCAGATTCTTTCGCACATTGGGGTTGGTAGCCTGTCCCATCAGGCAACCATGTCCTGCTGCTTGAGCAGATCCATGTTCATATAGCGCTTGCTGGACCACTTGGTGCCAGCGATGTGCCTCAACCTGGCCGCGGCCAGGTTGAGGGCTGATTGGCCGTCGGGAAAAGCCCCAACGACACGGGTTCGCCGCCGGATCTCCCGCATGATGCGCTCGAGGGGATTGTTGGTCCTGATCCTACGCCAATGCTCCTCAGGAAATGCGTAGTAAACAAGGGTTTCGTCCACCGTCTCCTCAAGCCACGGTAGTGTCCAGATTCTTTCGCACATTGGGGTTGGTAGCCTGTCCCATCAGGCAACCATGTCCTGCTGCTTGAGCAGATCCATGTTCATATAGCGCTTGCTGGACCACTTGGTGCCAGCGATGTGCCTCAACCTGGCCGCGGCCAGGTTGAGGGCTGATTGGCCGTCGGGAAAAGCCCCAACGACACGGGTTCGCCGCCGGATCTCCCGCATGATGCGCTCGAGGGGATTGTTGGTCCTGATCCTACGCCAATGCTCCTCAGGAAATGCGTAGTAAACAAGGGTTTCGTCCACCGTCTCCTCAAGCCACTCCGCCACCTTGGGGAGCTTCATGTCCTTGAGTTTGGCAGCGACCTGATCTGCCTTGGCGCGGGCGGCGTCGCGATCTTCCTGGGCGTGGATTGCCTTCAGCATCAGAGCGACTTCGCGCATCTTGCTGGCCGGCACGTTGCTGAAAGCATTGCGGTACCAATGGACGACGCAGCGCTGCCATTGGGCTTTTGGGTAGAACTCTGCCACGCTCTCGACGAGTCCCAGGCAGGCATCCGAAACGATCAGCTCGACTCCCTTGAGACCACGCTCCTTGAGGTGCTTCAGGAAGCTGCTCCAGCCCTTCTTGTCCTCCTTAGCTCCCTCGACAATCCCGAGAATCTCCCTGAAGCCGTCTGCGTTGACGGCAATCGCCACCAGCAGTGAGACGTTGCGGACTTCACCGGCCCAGCAGCGCTTCAGGACAATGCCGTCCAGGTAGAGGTAAGGGTGCTTACCTTCGATCGGTCGGTTCCGCCAAACCTCGATCTGGGCATAGATCTTCTTGTTCAGGTTCGAGACCGTGCCGGGGCTCACCCGTGTGCCCCACAGGGCCTCGGTGATGTCCTCCACCCGGCGCACCGACACACCGGCCAGGTACATCTCCATCAGGGCCTCTTCGACCGAGTTCTCGCGCCGGCGATAGCGCTCGATGATCGCCGTCTCGAAGGTCTGCGTGCGAAGCTTCGGCACCTTCAGCTTCACCTCTCCGGCCGTCGTGTGCAGCTTGCGCTCGTAGCTGCCAGCTCGTGTGTCGCGGCGCGCTTCACTGCGCTCATAGCGCCCTGCATTGCAAAGCCGGTCAGCTTCGGCCTCCAGCAAGCTGTTCAGTGTCTCCTCGACACTGCCGCGCACGATCTGCCTCAGATGATCTTCTATCCGACCGTCGTCGATCCGGACCACGTTCGACAGGCCCTTCGTGTTATCCTCGTCCATGGTGGCTCTGGCCTCCTCTATTGGCTTCTCCGTCTGGCGACTGAAAGCCTGAGGGATTCGGGGCCACCAACCCCAGCAAAATGTGCGAAAGACTCTGTACGTTATCCAGCTTTTTGAGCTGCAATCGAAATGATATTGTCATCCGCTCGACCACCCGAAGCGCTGGCGGTAGTCTTGAGGCGGCACGCCCAGGGTGCGGATGAACGCGCGGCGCATGCGCTCATCGTCGCCGAAGCCGCAAAGTCGCGCGATACGTCCGACAGAGAAGTCGCTTTCCTCGAGCAACAGTCGGGCCGCCTCCGTGCGCATGCCTTCGACGGCCTTCGCCGGTGTCATTCCGGTCTGTGCCGCGTAGAGCCGAGCGAAATTCCGGGGGCTCATGTTGCTGCGCTCCGCAAGAACTTCGACGCGCAGATCCTTGTCGAGATTGTCGAGCATCCACGCGTGCAGTTTCCCGAAACGATCGGAGCGATCCGACGTCTGCCTGCTCAGTGCGGTGCTGAACTGCGACTGGCCGCCAGGGCGCACCACATAGGCGACGAGGGAACGCGCAAGCGAGAGCGCGGATCCTCTGCCGAGATCCTCGGCGACCATCGCCAGCGCCAGGTCGATACCGGCCGTGACCCCGGCCGAAGTCCAGATCTTCTCGTCCTTGATGTAGATTGGATCCCTTTCGACCTGCACGTCAGGATGGCTGGCAGCAAAGGCGCCACAGTACTCCCAGTGCGTCACGGCCCTGCGCCCATCCAAGAGCTTGCTCGCGGCTAGCAGATAGGCCCCCGTGCACACCGAAGCGACGCGCCCCGAACTCTCCGCGAGCTGATTGATACACTTGGTGGTCCGGGGATCGCGCGATGCAGCAAAGGCACCGTCGCCGCCCACGACAACGAGCGTGTGGATCTGCCGACCGCGCTACAACGAGACCGGCTCACTCGCGAGCGGCAGCACCGTATCGCTTTCCACCGCAGAGCCGTCGAGGGAGACGACGGCGGTCCGGTAGGCAGCCCTCTCGTCGCGCCCCTCCGTTGCGTCGGTGAAGACCTGAAGGGGTCCCGCCAAGTCCAGCAGCTTCACGCCTGGATAGACCAAGAAGACGACGTTCCTCGGTGAGTTCGAGTCGGGCATTTTGGCAGCTTTCGAGGGCATATTGTCATTTATGCCAAGCCCACGCCGGCTAGTCTAGCCGCAGAACGTCCATAGGAGAGACGAATGCTGACGCTGAAGCCGAACTGCGAATGCTGTGCCGCAGACGTGCCGCCCGATAGCCTCGATGCACGGAGCTGCTCGTTCGAATGCACCTTCTGCAAGGACTGCTCGGACGCGATCTTCGGCGGCACCTGCCCGAACTGCGGCGGAGAGCTTCTTCGCCGGCCACGCCGCCCGGCAGAGCATCTAGGTCTCTATCCGGCGTCGACGGAACGCTTCGTCAAGGACCATCAGAACTGCGGAGCGGCTCAAATCGCGGGTGCGGAAGGAGGCTCGGCATGAAGACGATCGCGGCCCTGGTATTCCAGAGAGTCCAGACCCTGGATCTCTTTGGACCGCTCGAGTTGTTCGGCTGGTTGCCGGAGGAATTCAAGATTTCGCTGGTCGGAGAAGAGGCCGGAACGGTCACTTGTCGCAGCGGACAGCGCATCGCCGTCGACCGGACCCTGAGCGAATCCTGCGCCTACGATCTCATTCTCGTTCCGGGAGGGCCGGGCACGCCCGTCGAAAAGCGCAACGAGGCGATCGAAAGCTGGCTGATCGAGGCCTCCGAGAATGCCGAAACCGTCATGGGTGTCTGCACCGGCGGCGCGCTCCTGGCGAGGGCCGGATTGCTCGATGGCCGCAAGGCGACGACGAACAAGATGGATTTTGAATGGACACTGCCGTTCGGCCCGAAGGTTGACTGGATCGGCAAGGCGCGATGGGTCGAAGACGGTAAGTTCTTCACCTCGTCGGGGGTTTCGGCTGGCATGGACATGTGCTTGGCCGTCATTGCCCATCACCTCGGTCGCGAGACCGCGCTTCATGTGGCAAAGTGCACGGAATACAGCTGGCATGAAGACGCGTCATCCGACCCCTTCGCCGTGGCGCATGGGCTTCTTTGCGACTAGCCCAAGCTGCGGCGTCTCGAGTGGATTGCCTTATGCTGCAATGTTGTCACCTGCATCTGTCGATGTCTCCAGCGCCTTCGGCAGGGTAGGTGTGGCCGCAGCTCTTGCATTGCTGCAGGCTGCCACTCCATCGATCGGAACCAAATGCAGCCAACATGTCGATGCAAGCAGGGATTGAGAGTCGAGCGACTCTTGGGCATGCTCAGCGAAATGGGGTGCGGTTCAAGAGCGGGAATCCTGTATGGAATCTCGAGTTTGCCCCAGAAATGACCACGACCAACAACTTTGAAGGGCGTGAAAGATGGCGTTAGTTCCAGGCACCCCCGGACCGGACACACTCACCGGCAGCGATGACGTCGACACCATTCTCGGTTATGGCGACAACGATACGCTCTATGGCCTCAGCAGTGCCGACTCGCTCTACGGCGGGGACGCGAACGATAGGCTCTACGGTGGCAGTGGCGACGACGTCGCGCTGCTCGGAGACAGCGGGCGAGACTTGATCAGTGCAGGCGGTGGCAAAGACAGTATGGCAGATGGCGGAGCCGCAGCCGATAGGCTCTACGGTGGCCTCGAAGCCGATGTCAATTTCTATGGCGGCGGCGGCGCAGACAGGATGCATGGTGATGCCGGCGGCGATTATGAGTTCTTTGGCCGCGCAGGCGCCGACAGGCTTTTCGGCGGTGACGGTGCCGACAGCCAGTTTTATGGCGGCAATGACGACGACACGCTTTTCGGCAACGGCGGGAACGACAGCCGGTTTTACGGAGGGAAGGGAGGCGATTGGATCTATGGCGGTGATGGAGATGATTTCAGGCTCTTAGGCAATGACGGCAACGACAGCCTCTTTGGCGGGAGCGGTAGTGATAGTCGCATTCTCGGCAATTCGGGCGCCGATCTCATCGACGGCGGCGAGGGCAAAGACAGAGGCTTGTTCGGTGGAGAGGGGGCCGATACGATCAAGGGCAGCGACGGAAATGATCGCAATTTGGAAGGTAAATCTGGTGACGACGTCGTCGACGGCGGTGATGGGGATGACCGAGGCTTGAATGGTGGAGTCGGCGCCGATACCATCGACGGTGGTAGCGGAAATGACACCAATCTAGACGGGCGCTCCGGGGCCGATACCGTCTCCGGCGGTGATGGGGATGACAGCTCTCTCTTCGGTAGAGACGGAGATGACAGTCTGTTTGGCGGCAATGGCAGCGATGCCACTTTATTTGGCGGGTCGGGAACCGATGAGATCAACGTCGGCGACGGTCATGACACTAGCCTGGACGGCAGATCGGGAGACGACATCCTCTCCGGCGGTAACGGGAGTGACAGTGTATTCCACGGTAGAGATGGCGACGACGGCCTCTCTGGCGGCAGCGGAAATGACCGTGGATTCTACGGTGACACCGGCATAGATCAGATCTCCGGCGACAGTGGCTCGGATGAGTTTCTGTATGGCGGATCCGGCAAGGACACTTTATCCGGCGGTGACGGAATGGATCTTCGCCTTTATGGCGATGATGGCGACGACATGATCTTCGGCGGCGCTGAAAATGACTTTGGTCTGCGCGGCAGATCTGGTGACGACAAGATCTTCGGCGGCGGCGATAGTGATGGCGGGTTCTTCGGTGGCGAAGGGAACGATGCGGTTTACGGCGGTAGAGAGAGCGACGGCGCCCTTATGGGAGGTGGCGGCGACGACTCGCTTTACGGCGACTTGGGCGACGATGTCCGGTTCGTTGGTGGAGGCGGTATTGATAGCCTCTTCGGTGGCAAGGGTAGCGATTCAGAGTTGTTCGGTGGCGACGGCAACGACAAGGTCTACGGCGGCCATGGTGATGACCTTGGTCTCTATGGCGACAGCGGCGCCGACATCTTGACCGGCGGACCTGGATCGGACACCGGATTCGGCGGCAGCGGCGACGACATCTTCATAGTGGCAAGCCAGGGCGATTTCACCGGCTACTTCTATGACGGTGGTGCTGGGACAGATACCCTGTTTCTGGGACAAGGCGCCACCCTCGCGGGCGGTGGCGCCGGACTCACCTCGATCGAGCTCACACTCTACGGCTAGAGCAAATCCCGAGCCGATGGAATCATCGGCGACGACGATTTGCGTTACCAAACAAGCTTCTCGAGCACTTTGGGCTCGAGAAGCTGCAGGTGCGCTAACACCGAGCGGTGCTGAACGCCGCAACGCACTCACTGGCTCTTTCGGCCCCCGCACGGCTTGACGGCAGCTTGGTCCCCCCAACGCCTCCGAGGTGGGTCACCAGGCGTAGATCAGGACTGCAAGCGGCTTCATCGATGGGGCTTACGACCGCTTAATGGGTCCCTCACGCCGCAGCGCTGTCGCTTCCCGCCGTCGCCCCGGCTACCCCTTCGACCCCCTCCAGCGCCTTTGGCAGCGGGCCGCCGGTGGCCCAGTCTAGGAAAGAGACGCTGTGGGCGATGGGTAGTTCGGTGCCGGTGTCGAGCTGGGTCATGCAGCCGATGTTGCCGGTGGCGACGGCTTGCGCGCCGGTGGCCTCGAGGCTGGCCACCTTGCGGTCACGCAAGCGGCGGGCCAGCACCGGCTGCATCAGGTTGTAGGTACCGGCAGACCCGCAGCAGATGTGGCTCTCCGCCGGCTCCATCAGGGTGAAACCGGCCTGGCGCAGCAGCGCCTTGGGCGCCTCTCTCACCTGCTGGCCGTGCTGCAGCGAGCAGGCCGCGTGATAGGCCAGGGTGAGCCCGCCGCGGCCCGGCAGCGGCTCCTTGAGCCCGATCTCGCTCATCACCTCCGAGATGTCCTTGGCAAGGCCTGCGATCCGCTTGGCGCGGTCCGCCCATTCGCCGTCCTCGCGCAGCATGAAGCCGTAGTCCTTGACCGTGGTGCCGCAGCCGGAGGCGTTGATCACCACCGCATCCAGGCCCCCCTGGTCCAATTCGCGGGTCCAGGCGGCCACGTTGCGCCGCGCCGAGGCCAGGGCCGGGTTCTCCAGCCCCATGTGATGGGTGAGCGCACCGCAGCAACCGGCGCCCTTGGCCACCACCACCTCGACCCCGTGGCGGGTCAGCAGGCGAATAGTGGCGTCGTTGATCTCCGGCGCCAGTACCCGCTGCGCGCAGCCGACCATCAGCGCCATGCGATAGCGCCTGGGGCCCTCGGCCGGAAAGACTTGCGGCTTATCGAGTGCCGACGGCGATGGGATGCGGCTGGGAGACATCGCCAGGATCGCCTTGGCGCGCCCCTCCAACAGCCGTTCCGGGACCATGCCGCTGAAGGGCTTGACCAGGCTGGCACCGACCAGCGCCAGGCGAAAGCGGCCGGGATGCGGCAGCAGCCAGGCCAGGAAGCGCCGCAGCAGGCGATCCGGCAGGGTGCGGCGATGGCTCTCGTGGATCCGCTTGCGGGCATGGTCGACCAGATGCATGTAGTGGACGCCCGAGGGGCAGGTCGTCATGCAGGACAGGCAGGAGAGGCAGCGGTCGATGTGCTTGACCACCTGCGGACCGGCCGGGCGATCACCCTCCAGCATCTCCTTGATCAGATAGATGCGCCCGCGCGGGCTATCCAGCTCGTCGCCGAGCAGCACATAGGTCGGGCAGGTAGCGGTGCAGAAGCCGCAGTGTACGCAGGTCCGCAGGATCCTCTCCGATTCCGCGGTATCGGGATCGGCCAGTTGCGCCAGCGTGAAGTTCGTTTGCATCGGCCTCCAGCCTCCCGGCGCCCCGGGCAGGAGCCCCCTGCCCTAGAGAGGAGCCGTGGCGGCTATCCTAGCCGGTCTCTGAGGGCGTCGTAAACGCGGCCCATCGGCTGCTTGCGCAGCGCCTGGAGCGCCTGACCGCTACTGTCGCGCGTCTGCACCTCCTTGGCCAGGTTCTCGAACATCGAGCGATAGGCGGTGACCAGGTCTGAGACACCGCTTTCCTGCACGCGTTTGGCGACTTCCTCGCGCGAGCTGCGCCGCAAATGCTCCCACAAGACGGCAAAGAAAGCCTCTTTCTGCCCGCCGTTGTAGGCCGACATCGCCGCCGCATGGTCCTGCTCGCTGCGCAGGCCATAGACCAGGTCATTGGCGATCGCGTTGAGATCGCGCTTGGTGGTGCCGACCACGGCCTCCATCTGGGAGAGCGGCGAGGCAGCCTTGGCAGCGGCGGGCTTGGCCGCCGCCGGCGCGGCACTGCCGGTTCCCTTGACCACGGAAAGCGCGGGCTCTTTCGCCGCGGCCGCCTGGACGGGCTCGGCCTCTGCGGCAAGCGGCGTGACCGCGGGAGCCGCGATCGGGGCAGCTGCAGGAGCTGGGGCTGGGGCAGGCGACGGGGCCGGCGCGGCAGTCTGGCCCGCTGATTGCGCGGCCGCCTGACCAGCCGATTGAGCGGCCGAGCCGGATCCCGCTGCAGGCGGGCTGGAGGCCGCGACGGCCGGCGCCGGGGCAGGCGCTGACGGCCGTGGGACGTTGACTGCCGGGGCAGGGGCAGGCGCAGAGGGGCGCGGGGCGCCAACCGCCGGCGGCGGCGCCGAAGGCCTTGGCGCGCCGATGGCAGGGGTTGGCGGCGGGATCGAGGGCCGCGGAGCCGCAACTGCCGGTGCAGGCGCAGGTGCAGGTGCAGGTGCAGGTGCTGGCGCCTGTGGAGGCGGCGCCCCCACCGCTGCTGGTGCCGGCGCTTGCGGGGTCGGCGCCCCAACGGTAGGCGCCGGCGCCGCAGGACGCTGTGCCCCGCCAACACCACGCGCTTTTGCGGCGGCCGCGACCTTGGCCAGCGATTCCGTCACCGCGCGGACATCGGCCTGAGCCGGCCTGTCGGTGGCGGCTGCCGGTGCCGGAATCGGGCTGGCGGCAGCGCCAGCCGTCTCCTGTTGAGGCCTGGCCGCTTGGGCCGGCCTGCTCGCCAGGTTGGCGGCTGCCGGCTTGACGGCCGCTGCCTGGCCCGAGCGCTGCGGGCCCGGGGCCGGCGCAGCGGTCTTGGCCGCATAGTCCTGGGCGGCAGGCGGTGCAAGGCGGGCCACCAGGCTGCGCAGTGAGCGCAGTTCGCGGTGCAGGCGCCGTAGCTTGATGGCATTGCTGATCCAGGTAACCAGGATCCAGATCAGCGCCAATGGCCCCGCGAGCCCCGCCAGGATGAACGCTTGCTCGTTGGGCAGCATCGCCTCGACATTCGCCAAGCCGACATACTTCTCTAGCAAAAAAGCGGCACCGCCCAACCAAGCGACGGAGAGCAATAGACCGATAAAGCCCGAGATCATGATCGCGTTCTCTTTTCTCCTAGTGCCAAAAAGGCGGCACGGCGCGTGGGATTGTTCCTCTACGCGCTTGTTGTGGCAAAGACATTCCAGGCTTGTAGCGCAGCGTCAAGGCGCCGTCCAAAGCTTCCTTCGTCGCGATGCCGCAGTGCAACAGGCAGGCGCGCCTTCGAACAGCCTAGGGCCCGATCGCACGAAAGACTGATTCGCGGCGAAGCAGGCTTTTTTGCGTGAATCGGCCACTTCACTCAGAAAGGCTAGTGCCTGCTTTAGAGAAAGCAGGCACTAGCGCTCACTTTCCCAGGCGAGTCGGCGCTAAAGCCCGGCGTAGAGGCGGCCGGGGTTGAGCACGCGCTTGGAATCGAAGGAATCCTTGATGCGGCCGGCCAGGACCTCCAGTTCCAGATGCTCGGGCAGGAACAGCGGCAGGGTCGCGCGCAGGCCGTCGTTGGCCCGCACCAGCATGGCATGCCCGCCCAGCCGCTCCAGAAAGGCGCCGAAAGCGATGGGCTCGGGCGCATCTTCCGGGCGCGCCAGCCAGATGAGACCGCCACCCCAGTCCAAGAAGTAGTCCTCCTCTGCCGGCGAGAGCGCACGCAGCATCGCCGCCGCGCTAGCCGGCGGGATCGACAGGCGCCAGATGGCACTGCCCTCGCGTCCAACCAGGGGACGGCAGTCCCGAACCTCGCGCCAGAAGTCCAGTGAGCGCATGGCATGAAGCTCTTCACCGCAGGTGGCCAGAGCTGCGAGCAAGGCCAACAGACCTGCTTGGCGCGCAGCCACCGACGGGGCCGAGCCTTCCAGCCGCAAGGCGGTCACCGACCGATTAGGGTCCGCCACCAGGTCCACGCCACTCCTCGAGGCCAGCGGTGCCGGCAGATAGGCCGCAGCCGAGATGTCGTAGGCCGACCCCATGGCCGTACGGAAGAGTGCCGCCGCTTCGGTCTCGGTGAGGCCGAAGAACAGCAGCGTGCGCGTCTTTTGCGGCCGCGGCAGCACCTTCAAGGTGACCTCGGTGATGGCCGCCAAGGTGCCGAAGGATCCGGACAAGAGCTTGCACAGGTCATAACCGGTGACGTTCTTGACAACGCGCCCCCCGGTCTTGAAGCAGGCACCTTCGCCGGTGACCCCTTTGACGCCCAGCACGTGGTCGCGGGCGGCACCGGCCTTGGGCCGCCGCGGGCCGGAGAGATTGCAGGCGACGATGCCACCCAGGGAGTCGCCGCGAGACTCCTTGGTCTCACCGTTTAGCAGTGGCCCCAGGTCTGCGGGCTCGAAGGCCAGCATCTGGCCCTGCTCCTCCAACAAGGCCTCGATCTCGACCATCGGCGTCGCCGCTCCGACCGATAGCACAAGCTCCTCCGGCTCATAGAAGCGCACGCCGGTAAAGGACGCCATAGAGAGGCTGGCCGCGACCTGTGTCGACCGGCCAAGGCTCCGCTTGCTACCGCGCCCGACGAGTTCCAAGGGCCGGCCCCCGCCGCTGGCCTCGCTGAGCGCCTCGGCGAGTTCCGCCTCGTCCCGCGGGGTCGCCGTCTCCATGTCCGTCCAGCCTTAGAAACGCGGCAGATCGGGAAAGCGCAGCTGGCCGCGGCGCACATGCATGCGACCCAACTCGGCACAGCGGTGCAGTTCCGGGAAGACCTTGCCGGGGTTCAGCAGCCCGTCAGGATCGAAGGCGCACTTCACTCTCTGCTGCACGGCCAGGTCGGTCTCGTCGAACATCTGCCCCATGAGGTCGCGCTTCTCGACGCCCACTCCATGCTCACCGGTCAGCACACCGCCGACCTCGACGCAGAGGGTCAGAATGTCGGCGCCGAAGGCCTCGGCCCGCTCCAACTCGTTGCCCTCGTTGGCGTCATAGAGGATGAGGGGATGGAGGTTGCCGTCACCGGCATGGAATACGTTGGCGACCCTAAGCTGGTGCTTCTCGCTCATGGCGCGCATGCGTTCCAGCACCTCCGGCAAGGCTTTGCGCGGGATAGTGCCATCCATGCAGTAGTAGTCTGGCCCCAACTGACCGACCGCCGGGAAGGCTGCCTTGCGCCCCGCCCAGAAGCGCTCCCGCTCGGCCTCGTCCTTCGAGACCCGGCTGACGGTGGCACCCTTCCCGGCGGCGATGCGGGCCACCTCCTCGACCGAATGGGCGACCTCGGCCTCGGGGCCGTCCAGCTCGACGATCAAGAGGGCCTCCACGTCGAGCGGATAGCCGGCATGGACAAAGGCCTCGGCGGCCTCGATCGCCAGTTTGTCCATCATCTCCATGCCGCCCGGAATGATACCGGCGGCGATGATGGCGCCGACGCAGTCGCCGGCCTGCTCGCTGGTCGGAAAGCCCAGCAGCAAGGCCTTGGCGCTGGCGGGCTTCGGCAGAATTCTGACGGTGACCTCCGTCACCACGCCCAAAAGCCCCTCCGAGCCGGTCAGCAGACCCAAGAGGTCGTAGCCTGCCGCGTCCATCTCCTTGCCGCCGATGCGGATCACCGTGCCGTCCATCAGCACCACCTGCAGGCCCAGGAGGTTGTTGGTGGTCAGGCCATACTTCAGGCAGTGCACGCCGCCGGAGTTCTCCGCCACATTGCCGCCGATGGTGCAGGCGATCTGGCTGGACGGATCGGGCGCATAGTAGAAGCCCTCGGCCTCGACCGCCTGGGTGATGCCGAGGTTGGTGACACCCGGCTGCACCACGGCGCAGCGATTGTCGTAATCGATCTCCAGCACGCGGTTGAACTTGCCCAGGCCCAGGACGATGCCGTCGGCCAGCGGCAATGCGCCGCCCGACAGCGAGGTTCCAGCACCGCGCGGAACCACCTTCACCTGCTCACGCTTGCAGAAGGCCATGACCTCGGAGACCTGTTCCGTCGTTTCCGGCAGGACCACCAGCATCGGCGGCTGGCGGTAGGCGGTGAGCCCGTCCGATTCGTAGGCCTTCAGTTCTTCGGCCTGGTCGATCACGCCCTCGCCGGGAACGATCGCCCGCAAGGCCCGAGCGAGCGTGTCGCGGCGCGCGATGACACTCTCGTTGGGCTTGGGCATGACGAGGCTCATGGGGGCCGTTACCTCCTGGAACGAACGGTCGCGATGGTGAGGCAAGCCTGGCAGGCCGGACCGCCGGTGACAAGCGGCCTTGGGCTCGCTCATCTTGACAGGCCGCGGAGCCCGGACCTTAGATGCCGCCGCCCAGCCTAGTGGTCCGGTCGCCAAGCTTGAATCCCAAGCGTGGCGTGACTCGGCCCACTAAATCGATAGGTTGGTGGGGCGGAGCGCACGCATGGGTACGATCCGTGCGCTCCGCCCCACCAGCGACGTCTGCCGTCGGATAAGCGCCTTTCATGACGATTTACTTTCACCTGGGAACACCCAAGACAGGGACCACTGCACTGCAGGTCTTCCTCGCCAAGAATCGAGCGAAACTGGAGGAGCATAGGTTTGATTTTCCTCGCTTTTTGGGCGACACCAATCATGTTAGGCTGGCCTACTACGGGCGCAACAACGGCGCCATGCCGCCCAACCTGATCGAGCCCGATCTGACCGACGAAGACAAGATCGAGGCCTTTCGCGACCGCCTGAGGAAGCGCTTCTCGCGATCGATCAAGCCCGATCGCAACTACATCCTCTCCAACGAGCACTGGGGTTTGATGCACTCGCCCGCAGAAACGGAGCGACTGGTGTCGCTGCTGACCAGCACCGGTCAAGACGTCAAGGTCATCGCCTATTTCCGCGAACCCTGTGCGTACCTTGGCAGCATGTACTCCACCAACCTCAAACACGGCGGCACCAATGACCTGGAGACACCGGACGACAGAACCCTCACCAAGAGATACAACTACTTGGCAATTTGCGATCGTTGGGCGCATTTCATTGGAAAGGAGAACATTCTAGCGAGGCTCTTTACCAAGGAGCGCCTTCATAAGGGGGATTTGATTGACGATTTCTTGAACGTTGTCGGCATTTGCGATTCCGTCGCGTCGACGCTGGAACGCGTGGACGAGCCGGTGAACCAGACCCTGGACTACCTGCTGGCGGGCTTTCTGTTAGAGGTGAACAAAAAGCTGCCGCGCATCGTCAATGATAGGGTGAACTTCGATCGGAAAGGATTGCCGGAGATCTGCCAACTCTTGTCGCATCGCGAAAGTATTTTGGTCCCAAAGAAGATTCGTGATGCTATGCACAAGAATCTCCATGACGACATGGCCGAATTCAATCGAAAATACCTCGGAGGAGAGAAGATCTGGCCTTTTGCCCCCTATCGTGACCACGGCAAAAAGCTGGTCAAAGTGCCTGATCAACAAGAAATGCTTGCCCTATTCTGCGAAATCTGGGCGAAGAGAAACAAGATTAGGGGGAAACGATTGAAGAGCTTAACCTAATCTGACACCATTTAGGGAACAAGATAAAAGTATTATCACACTATCATCTCCCTCTTGGCCCAATAACGCTGCTCTTTAAGCGTCATCGCAAGCGCAGGCGACGCGACCCAGCGCAACAAATACGCGTTCTATTGCTGGATTGCTTCGTCGTTTACACTCCTCGCAATGACAGCCTCACGGCAGAGTGTTGAAACGGAACCCAAATCTAATTGTTCAAATGGGAATGGGTATTGTTTTTGCGTAGAGTGAATTCTCACCACAACGTCTCAATGGCAGCAGGCCCTTCACATCAATCGCAAACTGCAATTTTTGCGGGCAAATCCAACGCGGCATATTTTGCGAATCTCGCACCAGCCACCAGCGGACGGACAGAGGACCTCTCGGGCTGCTCCCTATCGATCAAAGGTTGGTGAGGCGCCGCTGTTTGGCCACCGGCGGGTCATTTGCGGCAGCGATAGACCAGCAGCAGGTTGTTCGACGGCATGCTCAGCCTCTCTTCTGGTTCGAGGCCCTGGCGATCGGCCTCCTCGTCGATCACCTCGGCCGAGCGCAGGCCCCAGGCCGGCTCTTCCTTGCGCAGCGAGTGATCGAAGTATTGGTTGGTTTGGGCGATCGGCTTCTCGGCCTCGATGAAGGGTCCATAGAGAAAGAAGCGGCCGCCGGCCGGCAGTACGGCGCCCAGCCCCGCCAGCATAGTCGCCGTCACCACCCAGGGTGTGATGTGCGTCAGGTTGATGGCGATCGCGGCCGCGGGCACTGCCTCCACCGCTTCCCACCAGCGGATCCTGGACACCGGCATCCGTTGATCCGATACTCGGCAAGTAACATTCTCGGTCGGGGTCAAATTGCTGTGCGGCCGGTCGTAGCAATACTGGGCAGAGCTTTCTCATGGCTTTGGCGGTTGTGCGGCCGCATGGGCCAGGCATTGAAGCGGGCCTTGCCGAAGCGTCTCTCGCACCTCTTCGCCGGGCCAGACAGGGATGCCATGGTCCTGGACCCTCGCGCTGACGGCTGTGCGAAGGACCGGTCGGAAGCCGCGGAGGAGTTCGCCGACTTCCGAAGGAAGAACGAGCCGTACGGCGAGAACCCGAAGGTTGTCGCCCTTCGGGAACATGCGCTCGAAGACCTGTTCCAGTATTATGGGCTGACGGTGATTCCGCGCCTGGTCTGGACGATCCACACCGATGTGAAGTCGCCGGTTGCTACCTTGATCAAGACCGCGGAAGAGTTGGGCGGATCTATCGAACGGATCAGATCGTGCGATTCGCTTGAGCAAGCGCGCCTGCAAGCGGCACTCGAACTGCTGGTCGCGCTCGACAGTGTCCGGGCGAATTTCACAGACGAGGGCATTGCGGCGCTGACAGAATTCATCCGCGGCGCCGACGCCGGACGACTGTCCGAGTTCGAGCGGGTTATCGATGCCTTCGTCGGCATGCTGACCGGACGCGGTCAGTTCGCAGTCGACGAGCGGTTCCTGACCTACCGGAACTTCATCGCCGATATCGAACGATACCTGGCGGATCCGGTGTCTCTCAGCCCCGAGGACGCCGACGATGCGCTCCGCTTTTCGGACCAGCTCACCGCGCACATGGAACGCTTCCGGACACAGAAGCAAGAGTTCGAAGAGCTATCGGAACGCATCCGCAATGCGTCCCGGCTGGTCGAGGTTTCGGAGGCTGATGAGGAGTACTTTCTGGGGGTGCTCAGCTACTTCAGCGAAGAGCAGGACGCACTGTTCAACCAGCCTCTGACGCCCGAGGAAATCGCCGACCAGCTTCGGGCTCTTGAGGTCATTCTCGACGACTTGCGCGCATTTCACGATAGGCTCATCGGGCGAGCCGACGATGCCGAGGACGGGACCGGAGGGCATGATGGTGCCGCCGAGCTATCTCGGATCGATCAAGCCTTGCAGTTTTTCGGTTTCGCCTGCGGCTCGCGACCCGACAAAACCAAAATCAGGCAGGCGTGGACGAAGCGCGCTATGGCAAACCATCCCGACCGAGCCGGAGCGGAGGCGACTCCCGCTGAAAGGGCTCAGCTGGACGCCAACATGAAAGAGATCAACGGCCATTGGGACGTGCTGCGGAAGGCATTCGGCTAAGAGTGTGTCTGGAAACGCGCCGGAAGGCGCGTTTCCCTGGCGGGTCCGGCCCGCGCCCCCGCCCGACCGCCCACGAGAGTATCCTGAATTGGGTGGTCGGGTGGGGCTGCGGGCCGGTGCAGCGCGTTTCAATACGGACTCTAAGGCGATTTCGGCTCGAAGAAGCGCCGCAAGCGGATTTCTATTCGGCGCCGCGCTTCCACAGACCGCGCGGGGTCGGAGCCAGGCGACAGCTTGAAGTCCGTATTCGTGGTTTGCCCGGCCGAAAGCGGCAGGATGACCAGGTCGCGGAGCCTGTCGGACGAGTCCAGCACCTGGGCGACCGCCGCTGCCCGCGCCATGCCGAGCCCCACATTGTCGGCGGCTGACGGCGGAGTGTCGGTCTCGCCGTTCAGAAAGGGCAACAGATCGCGATCCATGGTCGACCTGGCTCTGGCAAGCGGTACTTCGTCCGTGTGGCCCACGACCTCCACTACGCGCGCATCGTATTCGCGGCTCAGAGCATCCACCTGATCGACTATGTCGGTCAGCAGCTTCTGCTTGAAGGTGTCATCGATTTCCGCGGAACCGGAGCCAAAGTAGTAGCCGTCGGCCTCCGCCAGCGTGATCAGCGGCGGTTGATCCAAGCCGGGCATCTGGCAGACCATGGGCAGGAGGCACGGCTTGTGGCAAATCATGGGCTCGCGGCAGGGCTCTCGGCAAGGCCACGGGCAGGGTGGCGGCAACATGGCTATGTAGATGGCCATCACGATCGCGGCGATGATGGCAATGGCCATGATGAGATAAATGATCTCCTGCCCCATTTGCAAATGGAGCATGCTCGGTCGGGAGCCGCGGCTCATCGCGGCGGGCCCGCCTCGCTGAGGCGGATGAAATTGCGGATCTCTTCGATCACCTTGTTGAATTCGGCCAACAGTGCGCCGCTGTCGTTTGCCCGGTCGCGCAGACTCTTTAGGCCTTCGCTGAGTTCGTCGGTCTTGGTCCGCGCCGCCGTCGCCGACTTTCCATAGGCGTCGAGGGCGGCAGCGGACTTGGTGGAAGCGATTTCGACCCCTGCCGCCGCCTCGGTGTGCTTGCTCGCGCTGGCCTTTGCCGCATCGCCAAGCGCCTCCAGATTGGTCTCGGTGTTGGCGGCAGCCTCGCCAACCTTCCGGATTTTGTCGGAGAGCTTGCGAAGATCCTCTGTTGTTGCCCTCACCTGATTGCCGAGCGCTTGCAGTTCCTCGTCCAGGCCCTCTCCGTCTCCAGCCGAGGGGTCGGCGAACACCAACACTTCGACCTGCCGTAAGATCGTTGCCAGCAGCGGAGCAACCCCAGCGCCAAACAGGCCCGTGACAAATGGAGTGATGATTGGGCGCAGTGCCTCCATGTCGAAGGCGATCCCCGCCTCCATTTTGAAGAAAGCGTTGAGCAAAGAGATCGTCAGCCCGCTGATCAGGGAGAAGATGCCGATCGCAATCATCACCTCGGCGGCCACCGTCATGTCGAATCGCCACCGGCCCAGCGCCCGAAGAATGATCGCCGCAAAAAAGAGCCATACTTGGGCCGCGACGACACAAACAACAAACCAGATCTCGTCATTCTCCAATAAAACCCTAAAGGACTCAGTTAATATTGGAGAATGGTCGGCAAATACTTCGGGAAACACCGTCAGCAGCTTCAGGAAGAACCCGAAGATCAGAATCAGGAGCGAGACGACAATGCAGACGACGAAAGGCATCCGCGGCGACTGTCACCGATTTGGGGGCTTGGGGGCCTCGATCAGAAGCGTCCCGAAATCTTTGGAAGCGCGCGTCAGCGCGTGCCGTTGCATGTAGTTACGAACGGCTGCTCCACCTTTCAGCCGCGATAGTATCGCCATCACGGCCATGTCCAACATCGCCGAACTGCCGTCGAGCCGCCCCGACTGGCCGCCCGACAGTTCGGCAATTCGCCGGAAATCCAGAACCGTGTCCGGGCGCTGATCGACGACGAAGGTGTGGACGGGGACATTGTTCTGGCCGAACCGCCGGGCCCAGTCATGGGCGGTGGCAACGTCGCGCAAGCCGCGACCATCAAGATCCTGGCGCGGATTGGACGGTTCGTCGCCGGCAACCAGCACGACAGCGGGATCGTCCTGGTCGTGAATCCGGGCGAGCGCCGCTTCGATGGCCTCGCCGGCGTTGCTGCCGCCGCCCGTGGCCTGGACATTCGCGAGCCACGCTTCGAGTTCGGCTGCCCGCTCGGTTCGGGGTGAATGCTCGACAACGATTTCCGGCACGTCGTAGTCACGATAGACGTAAATCCGAACCGTGACGGTCACTGACGCCTCGTCGTAGACCCGCCTGAGGATCGTGCCGATGTTCTCTTTCGCGCCCTCGATCAGAGCGGCCATGCTGCCCGTGGCGTCCAGGGCGATAGCGACGGCATTGCTGCCAACCCTCAACTGCGGACCCGCACCGGCAAGTTGCACCTCCTTGCCGCGCGACAGGTAACGCGCGCGCCGCGCCTCCGCAGTGGTAGGCACGCCGTCCTTTCCGCCGGTCCGGCTCGGAAGCTTCCCGCTGTCGCCGTTACCGCCCCAGCGACCGAACTTGCTCATTGGCCAACCCTCGCAGACTGCCCGATACAACACCGCGCTAGGATCAACTGCGCAACCGCTTGATGCAATGCTGGCTAGTCATCGCTCCATCCTCTCAAGCTCTGGAGCTTCCGAAAACCCAGAACGATTTAACAGCGCCAAGACCAGCTCCTTGAGCACTTCCAGGCTGGCGCCATCGAGATCGGTAGGCACAACGGCCATGGTCCACAGAATAACAGCCGCTCGCGCTGCTACAACCTCTTATGAGTCCTCACCCAAACTTCCGCTCAAGAAGCGAGGCTCCGTCACTGCTCAACGCCCGCCTGGGATCACCGTGGCGTAGGTGATATCAGGCGGGCGTTGAGCAGTTACCATGAAGGACTATGGAACAGTAAAAAGCGCCACGCCAAGCGCTACTATTTTCAGAAGAGCTCAAATAGTCAGCTGCGCCAATTGTCTCTCTAATACTTAAATTGCAGTTTACCCTATCGCGGCACAGCGACATTGGTCCCCACATCGTCCTAGTGTTTAATGCTATTAGTCTAGCTTGATTGGCCGCTGAGCAGAAATCCCTCAAAATCCGGATTCACAATAGCACCTCGATTTTTTAGCTGCGCAGCATCGAGATCGATCTTCTAAAAGTTGTCGCTCTCAGGATGGGCCCTGGGGCCAGTCTTGCAAGGCGACAGCGGCCTGACGGGCTGCGGACCTGCCAGTTGCCGTCCGTTGTTCGCCATGGTCAAAGGCCCCGGCCCAATCAGGCGCGGCAACGATAGATCAACAGCAGATTGTTGGACGGCATGGCGAGCCGTTCCTCCGGCACGAGCCCTTGGCGGTCCGCTTCCTCGTCGATCACCTCGGCCGAGCGCAGGCCCCAGGCCGGCTCCTCCTTGCGCAGCGAGTGGTCGAAGGAGCGGTTGGTTGGGGCGATCGGCTTCTCCGCCTCGAAGAAGGGACCGTAGAGGTAGAAGCGGCCGCCGGCCGGCAAGATGGCACCCAGGCCGGCCAGCATGGTCGCCGTCACCACCCAGGGCGTGATGTGCGTCAGGTTGATGGCGATCGCGGCCGCGGGCACTGCCTCCACCGCTTCCCACCACCGGGGCTTGGCCATGTCCAAGTCCAAGGGCGCCAGATAGTTGGCAAGGCCCTCGCGGGCCCGCCATGCCTCGATCGAGGCCCGCATCCGCGGATCGGCCTCGCTGGGCAGCCAGTCTAGCCGGCCGAAGGCGCGCGCGAAGGCGGCCGCGTGCTGGCCGCCGCCGCTGGCGAGCTCCAGCATCAAGCCGCGCTCAGGCAGGCGCGACTCGAGCTGCTCGATCAGCGGCGGCAAGTTGCGAAAGGCGGCTTCGGAATAAAGGGGGCGTTCCGACATGGCAGGTTAGGCTCCGGCTGGAACGGCGTCGTAGTCGACGGCCAGGCTGTAACGGGCATCTTCGTGCAGGTCCCAATAGGCCTGCCTGATCTTGAGGCTGACCGGCCCCGGGCCGCCAGCGCCGATCGGCCGCCCGTCGATCTTGCCGACAGGCATGACACCACCGGCGGTGCTGGTAAGGAAGGCTTCATCGGCAGCGCGCAGCTCTGACGCCGGCAGCGGGCGCACGTCGCTCTCAAGCCCCAGCCGCTCCGCCAGCTCCAGCACGGTTCTACGGGTGATGCCTTCCAGCATGCCCCGTGCCGGGGTCACCAGGCGTCCGGCGCAAATGGCGAAGAGGTTGAAGCCAGGCCCCTCGATGACAGCGCCGTCGCCGTCGACCAAGACCACGCTCTCCCCGCCCGCTTCCAAGGCCTGCATCAGGCCACGGGTCATGTCGGCCCAGTGGAAGCTCTTCACCCGGGGATCGACGGCCTCCGGTGGGATGCGTTGCACCGATGAAATGCGGAGGTCGAGCCCGCGTGCCTGCACATCTTCGCTGGCGATCCACACGAAGGGCAAAGCAAAGGCATAGAAGGCGTTGCGGGCGCGCCTGGGGTCGCGGCTCCCCGGCGGCGGCACGCCGCGGGTGCAGAGCATCTGCACATAGGCATCGCGCAGGCCGCTGCGGCGCAGGCAGCCGACCAGGACCTCCTTGATCTCGGCCCGGTTCAAGGGAGAGGTAAGCCTGAGCGCCGCCATGCTGCGCTCGAAACGCTCGAAGTGATCCTCGAGGCGGAAGAAGCGGCCCTTCCAAACGTGCACCGTGTCGTAGGTGACGTCGGAGCGTAAAAAGCCCCAATCGAGCAGGGGAATCGAGGCCTGCTCGGCCGGCAGAAAGCGCCCGGCGACATAGGCAGCCCCCCGGCGATAGGCTTCCTCTTCCGTCTCTTTCGGGGCCATTCGATCCTCCCGACCAGCACATCCTGCCCGGCAAGCCTCCTCCGGCTGCGTCGAGGGGTCAAGTCATGCATAACTTGTCGCACCCAAGGCAGAGAGTGACGCTTGCCAATCCAGGGCAGCGCGAAATTGACACTACCTCCTGTACGGTAGTTCACACCCCTTACCATAGGATTGGACGCAATGAAGTCGCATGTGCAGGTGGCCGTCATCGGCGGCGGCGTGGTGGGCGCCAGCGTGCTCTACCACTTGACCAAGCTGGGCTGGAAAGAGGTGCTGCTGATCGAGCGCTCCGAGCTCACGTCGGGTTCCACCTGGCACGCTGCCGGCGGCATGCACACGCTGAACAGCGATCCCAACATCTCCAAGCTGCAGGAATACACGATCAAGCTCTACCGCGAGATCGAAGAGATCTCCGGCCAGTCCTGCGGCATTCACCTGACGGGCGGCGTCTTCCTGGCGACGACGCCGCAGCGCACCGAGTGGCTGAAGGCCATGCGCGCGAACGGACGCATGCTGGGCATGGACAAGGAGCTGATCACGCCCAACGAGGCGGCTAAGCTCTTCCCGCTGTTGGACCCCAGCCACTTCGTGGCCGCGCTCTTCGATCCCATGGAAGGGCACGTCGACCCCTCCGGCGTGACGCAAGCCTATGCCAAGGCGGCCCGCATCGGCGGCGCCGAGGTCAGCCTGCGCAACCGCGTGCTGGAGACCAATCCGCGCTCCGACGGCGGCTGGGAGGTGGTGACCGAGCAAGGCAGCGTGATCGCCGAGCACATCGTCAATGCCGGCGGCCTCTGGGCCCGCGAGGTGGGTGCCATGGCCGGCGTGCACCTGCCGGTCCTGGCGATGGAGCACCAGTACCTCATCACCGAGGACATCCCCGAGATCGCCGAGCGCGACGAGGAGTTGCTGCACGTCATCGACTTCACCGGCGAGGCCTACATGCGCCAGGAGCGCAAGGGCCTGCTGCTCGGCACCTATGAGCAGGCTTGCGTGCCCTGGTCGGCCGACAAGACCCCTTGGGCCTTCGGCCACGAGTTGCTGCAGTCAGACCTGGACCGCATCGCGCCCTCGCTGGAGATCGCCTTCGAGCACATCCCGGCATTGGCCGAGGCCGGCATTCGCCAGGTGATCAACGGCCCCTTCACCTTCGCCCCCGACGGCAACCCGCTGATCGGGCCGGTGCCGGGCCTGCAGAACTACTGGGTCGCGGCCGGTGTGATGGCCGGCTTCAGCCAGGGCGGCGGCGTCGGCCTCTCGCTCGCGCAGTGGATGATCGAGGGCGAGCCGGAAAGCGACATCTTCGCCATGGACGTGGCGCGCTACGGCGGCTGGGCCACCAAGGCCTACACCCACGAGAAGGTGCAGGAGAACTACCGCCGCCGCTTCTCCATCGTCTTCCCGAACGAGGAGTTGCCGGCGGCCAGGCCCTTGAAGACCACCCCGCTCTACCCGCGCCTCAAGGCCGCGGGCGCGGTCTTCGGTGCCACCTACGGCCTGGAGCATGCGCTCTGGTATTCGCCCAAGGGACCGGGCGACGTGGAGATTCCGACCTTCGGCCGCTCCAACGCATTCGGCCCGGTGGGCGAGGAGACCTGTGCTGTACGCGAGTCGGTCGGCATGATCGAGATCGCCACCTACGCCAAGTATGCCGTCGAGGGCCCGGGCGCCGAGGCCTTCCTGGACCGCCTGATGGCCGGGCGCCTGCCCAAGCCGGGCCGCATCGTGCTGACGCCCATGCTCTCGCCCAAGGGCCGTATCATCGGCGACTTCACCATCGCCTGCCTGGCGCCGGAGTGCTATCGCATCATCGGCTCGGGCGCAGCCGAGATGTACCACCTGCGCTGGTTCTGGAAGCATCTGCCGGAAAGCGGCGTCACTCTGGAGAGCCTCTGCACCCGCCTCAACGGCATCGCCGTCTCGGGCCCCAAGGCGCGCGATCTGCTGTCGCGCCTGGTGACGCATGATCTCAGCAACGAGGCCTTCCCCTTCCTCTCGGTCGCCGAGATGAACGTCGGCCTGGTGCCGGCCACGGTGGCCCGCATCTCCTTCACCGGTGAATTGGGCTACGAGATCTATGTCGCACCCGAATTCCAGTTGCGCCTCTACGAGGCCCTGCTCGACGCCGGCCAGGATCTGGGCCTGCGCCACTTCGGTGGCCGCGCCCTGAACGCGCTGCGATTGGAAAAATCCTTCGGCAGCTGGCTCAGGGAGTACACGCCGGACTACAACCCCTTCGAGGCCGGCATGGGCCGCTTCGTCCACCTGGGCAACGACAAGGGCGACTACATCGGTCGCTCCGCGATCGCGCCCCTGAAGGGCCAGACGCCGAAACAGCGCCTGGTCACCTTCTCGGTCGAGACCAAGGAGGTCGACGCGATCGGCGACGAGCCGGTCTGGCACGACGGCAAGATCGTCGGCATCACCACCTCGGGCGGCTACGGCCACTGGGTGAAGCAGTCGATCGCGCTGGCCTATGTGCCCGCCGCCTTGGCGACGGACGGCGAGGCCTTCGAGGTCGAGATCTTGGGCGAAAAGTACCCCGCCCGGCTTTCGACCAAGGCTCTCTGGGATCCCAAGGGAGAGCGCATGCGGGGCTAGGGCGGCAGTACCGTCCTTGCCTGCCCGGTACAATCCCTAGGCTCTCCGGAGCGCGTCCGGTTCGAGCCTGGGGGTCAGGGCCCATCAACTCTGCGAAAACGCCAAATGACAGCCTTCGCCCAAAGCGGACGTTCCGGGAGAGAAACGCCCGAGAGCGGGTCTCGACCTGCGGATGTCAGCGAACCAAGCTTAACTCCTGGCTCCAGTCATATCGCGGAACTTGGCGGAGATGCCAGGCGTCCGAGATCTAGCCGCACTTTTCCAAAATCTCATCGACGACGCGGTCAATCGGCGCAGTGGCATCGATTATGACGCCACCCTTCGGGACATCTTCTTTCGTTGCGTGCAATCGCCTAACAAGTCGCCGTTCGGCAGGTCTTCCGCCCCAATCAGTTTCCGGCCTTTCTGCAAGCCGTCGGGTCAAGGTGTCCAGATCGACCTCGAGAACAAAAACCCGATCGAACAGATCTGTGAAGCGAGAGAAGTTCCTGGAGCCGCCGCAGAAGTATGATGCAGCATGGTTTTGGTCGGCTACCAGCGCTCTGACCTTGTCTACGTTCCAAATGTGGTGCTCGTGGGCAAGCCCATCCAAAGGCTCCCCGGTCCTTGGATCGCCCTGATAGGCCAACTCAGTGTCACCGTTGATGGAATGGATACCGCGCCGTCGCAGTTCGTGGCAGACCGACGTCTTGCCGGTGCCAGAAACGCCTTCGATCAAATAGTTCCTGATTCCCATCCTTTCGCCCTTACCAGATCAGTCTCTCGTCGGAATCTCGGCAGAACCCTAGGCGCAAGTCCATTGCGGAAGCTGGGCGACGTGTTCGTGGCTAAGTTACTATGCCAGATCGCTCGATTGCGCCAATCTGCAGAAGTGATGGCAGCGATCATCGCCGTGATGAAGGTCCGCTAAGGACGCTTTCTGGACATCGCGGACCTGCCGGCATCCATCATGCGATCTGGAATTGGTTGATCCCCATGCGAGCGACCGCATTGGGGCAACGCTCTTTGGACGGTACGGAGTGTCGCTAATCCGACGCGCCTGCTTGACCCCGTCACCCCTGGCCAACACATGCACGCTAGCCCGCCATTCGCTAGCAAGCACTGCAACATCTCGAGAGAGGATAGCGACATTGGACCATTCCGAAGCCCCAAACCGCGATCAGATCGACTACTGGAACTCGCCGACGGCCAAGAAGTGGGTGGCTTTCGAGGAGAGCATCGATCAGGTCTTCGGGTCGGTCAGCCGCCGCCTTCTGGAGCGTGCGGTGCCGAGGCCGGGCGAAGCGGTGCTGGACGTCGGTTGCGGCGGCGGTGCCACCACCATGGCCATCGCCCGGCAGGTCGGCGAGCAAGGCCGGGTGTTGGGCATCGACGTCTCCGAGGCCTTGCTGACTCGCGCCGAGGAGCGGCGGGTCGCCGCCGGGCTTGGCCAGATCGACTACCTATTGGCCGACGCGCAAACGCATGGCTTCGAGCCCGAGCGCTTCGATTTGGCTGGCCTCCCGTTTCGGGGTGATGTTCTTTGGCGACCCGGTCGCCGCCTTTGCGAACATGGCGCGCCGGGCTTCGCCCGGGCGGGCGCGTGGCCTTTGCCTGCTGGCCGGAGATGTCGATGAACCCTTGGTTCCTGGTGCCGCGCAACGCCGCCGCCAAGCGCTTGGGCCAGCCCACGCCGACCCCGCCCAGGGCACCCGGTCCCTTGGCGTTCGCCGAGCCCGACTACGTCTTGGGCATCCTGCGCGATGCCGGCCTTTCCGACTGCCGCGTCGAGGTCGAAGAGCTGCGCCTCGTCCATCCCGGCAGCGTCGAGGAGGTCGCCTTCTTCGCCAGCAGCATCGGCCCCAGCGCCCGCATCGTCAGAGAGTTCGAGGGGACCCAGGAGGACGTTCGGGAAATCGCCCGCGAGGTGACTGACGCATTCCGGCAATACGCCACGGACGACGGCGTCAGCATCCCCGCCAACTTCAACTTTGTCGACGCGGCGAAGGCGGAGGGTTGAGCCAAGCCGCTAAGGCATCGGCCACCGGCAGAGACAGACGCTCGTCATGACAGAGCGGGCCGCCCGGAAATGCTCCCGCTTACGAGTGATCCCGATCGCGCGATCGCCACTCGGCCAAGCGCTGGGCAATGGAAGGCGATGTCCAATCGAGCGAGGCCAGAACGATTCGGCCCTGGTCGTCAATCTGGACCGAGACGGGCTTCAGCCGCTTGCCGCGGCAGGGTACGGCGATGCAGAGGCCGTCCTCGATCTGGAAGCGAGAGTCGTGGCTGGAGCACTGGATGTAGTCGCCGGACGGGGTGGTGAACTCGTCCGGCTCCCAGTGGTCGAGGCGCCTTGCGGCATGCGGACAGACGTTGCGATAGCCGAAGACCGAGGCTCCTTTGCGCACGACGAAGATGTCGCGCAGGGCGCCTTCGGCCTTCACCGTGAAGTTGCGCCCCTGGCCGTCTTGGATGTCGTCCAAAGGGCAAAGGATCATCGCCTGCCCCTCCCCGCCCGTAGCCTTCGCATGGTGGGGCTGAGAGCGATCTCGGCCGGAGGGCTCAGATGTATCCAAGGTCCTGCAGGATCGCCACGGCAGTCGTTGGGCGCTCGTCGGTCACCAAGGTTCTGTAATCGCTGGTCAAGGTGACCTTGTCCGGCCTGACGGCGCCGTCCTCGATCAGCTGGACGATGCGGTCGAGATCGCGCCGCTTGACCTTGCCCTCGATCAGGCGCCACTTGAAGTGAATTGCCTCGTCGGTCACCTCCGCGATTTCGAAGCTCTGCAAGCCGACCAGATAGGGAACCTTCGCTCCCTTGGCGTACCTTGCCTTCACGTCCTGCCAATTCAGTGGTGCCATCTGCGTTCCTTTCGCTCTTGCGCTCAGCTGGCGGCTACATGGGCACGAAGAGATACTCCAGGGCGCCGAGCTCGCGCTCGAAGGTCTCCGTCTGCCGTGCCATCTCCTCCGCCTCGAGCAGGCCGCCGAACTTGTCCGTCTGTTTGCGCGCGTAGTGCGACCCGGAGGGAGCTTCGAGGCGGGAATAGAAGATCTTCACACCCGGCGGCAGCCGGCGCACGAAATCGACGGTCTCGGCGACGTGGCGCTCGTCGAAGGTGCGGCCACCCAAGCCGCCGATGACGTTGATGCTGACGCCGATGCCGAGCTCACAGAGCTTGGCCACCGCGTGGCGGAACTCCTCCAGGCGTTGGCCGCGCTTGACCAGGTCCAGTAGATCCTGGCAGCCGCTCTCCAGGCCGAAGTTGACGTTCAGAAGGCCGGCCTTGCGCAGCCCCTCCAGCTCTGCGGCCGGCATCGGGGCGACGGTGGAGGCCTTGGCGAAAGCGTGGGCGAAGGGTCGCGGTCCCAGCTCGAATCGCTCTCGGGCATAGCCCAGCGCCTCGGCGAGCTGGGCGGCGGGCACCGTCAGCGCGTCGCCTTCCAGCAGAACGACCTTGCAGTAGTGGTCCAGCTCCTCGCCGAGGTAGTTCCGCATCCGGTCGACCTGGCGGCGAACCTCCTCCGGGGCGGCGATCTTGATGCGCCGATCGTAGAGGCCGCAGAACGTGCAAGGCCCGCCGCAGCCGTGCTGAACCTTCATCGGGATGGCGTGATAGTGGTCGAAGGCGAGTTCCGGCGCCTCGACCGGGATATCGCCGCCGGTGCCCAGAATGTCGTGGAAGCGCGCCGCTTCGGCTTGCAGCTGCCGGCTGGTTCTCAGCGGCAAGGCACGGTAGGTCTCGATCAGGTCCCGGGCCTCCTCGCTGCCGGACGCGCCCTCACCTCCCAAGCAAGCCTCGACGAAGGCGTCCAGCGTGTCCATCGCGGCCCGATGGAAGGGGTCCGCCTCGCCCAGGATCTGGGCGCGATAGGGCAAGCCGCTGTGGTCGAACTGGTCCGTCCATTTCGAGCGAATCCAGGTGCCGCCGATCAAGCGGTGCATCTCCGGGCGATAGCGCGGATAGGGCAGCAGGCGAAAGGCCATCGGCAATTCGGGCACCGGCAGCTCGAAGCCGCCCCAGCGCGAGCCGGTGAAGGAGGCGTTCACCACACGCCCCTTGGTATCGAAGTGGAACAGCCAGAGACCGTCGCCCTGGCCCGGCGCGCGGATGCTGAGCTTGTAGGTGCGCCCGATGCCGAAGGCCTCGAAGGCCAGGCCGTTAGACCAGAGGTCGTAGCCGTACTTGAACTTGTCGCGGGCGGGAAGTCGGGTCCCTTCTGCCAGCCAGCCGTTGGCGAGCCGGCCCAATGAAACCCATGGCATCGAGTTCAGGCCATCCATAATCTCGACCATGCTCTCCTCCCTGTTTTTGGAGCATCGGCCTTTCAGGCAGGCCGCGGTTTCGGCCTCAATTAGTAGAATGCAGACCGATTGCGACAGTAAGACTGCGCCAAGCGCTGTCGTAGCGCCTTGATCCACATCAACTCGGATGCAGCGGGCCGCTACTGCATTGGTGTCACGAATAGTGCTCTACAGTCGGTGCGATGGTCTCGGCGCTATTGAAAGCGTGACTGCCACCCGTCTCGTCGCCCGCGCCCGGAGGACTCTCATGACGGCCGTAGCGGGCTCTAGCGGCCGATCTCGACGACTGGCCCCAGTATCCGGTTCAACGGCACCATACCAAAACCGCCCGACTCTCTGCCAATGCGGCTGTCGAGAGAGTTGTCGCGACTATCACCCAGCAGGAAGACGTGCCCCTCCGGCACGATCTGCTCGGTGCCGGAGTCGGTGAAGCTGTCGTATTGCGTGTCCAGGACCGAATAGCTGGCGCCGTTAGGCAGGGTCTCGCGGAACTGGCGCGCAAGCCCCCCGTCATCCTGCAGCTCAAAGTCGGGCAAAGGCGCCATCGCGACTTCGCTTCCGTCGAGGTGGAGCCGCCCTTCGACCATCTGCACCCTCTGCCCACCGACGGCGACCACGCGCTTCACATAGGTCTGACCGCTTGCCGCGCGCTCAACCGCAACGACATCACCAAGCTCCGGATCGAAGCTCCCGGGATCGGTCACGCGGACAACGATGCATTGGCCGGGGGCTATGGCCGGCAGCATGCTTGCCGACCGCGCGACATAGGTTTTGTGGGAACCATCCAGGCATTTCAGGCAAATGCAAAGCTCGTCTGCCTTGGCTGTCTGCGACGACAAAAGGAACACGCAGGCCAAGGGCAGGGCTTTGGCCAATCGATGCAGATGCATTTGCCTTGCCTCCGCGATTGCGAGAGCGGGCTAGGCGCGATGCCCTGAGGACAAGCGCCGCTGCATCCTAGACTGATCTCGACCCGTCAACCAGACGGAACATGTCGAAGAGCACTGGGCCCGTTAGTCGACGATTCAGTCTTTACAGCTCCAGTCCGGCTTGCCGCCTTCAGCGGTCGAGGTGACGCTGCGGCCAAGGACCAGCAGGTGCACCTCCTCGTCGGCCTTCGGGCAGTGCTCGACGCCGCGGGGTACGACGAACATGTCGCCTTCGCTGAGCTCGACATCGCCGGAGCGCAGCTGCACGGTCAGCCGGCCCTTGTAGACGAAGAAGACCTCGTCCTGGTCATCGTGCTTGTGCCAAGTGGTCGAGCCGATGCCCTTGGCCACCTTGAAGAGCGTGCCGTTGGCTTCGCCCACGATCTTCTGGCTCCAGAACTCGTCGAGCGACGAGGATTCTGCCCTGATGTCCACCTTATCCATATGCAGGCTCCGTCTTCGGCAAGAGACGTGGCGCGTAACTTTACGCGTCGGCGCGCGACGTACTTTCAACCAGAAAATAGGCGGTCGATCTTGGAAGCGCCGTCCAATGCGTCTTGCCGGATGGGCGTGGTCAGGACCGAGTGACCCCATCCTAGACACCCGGCTGCACCACGACGCGGGAGGAGCCTTCCCTCGCAAGTGCGTGAGACTCGGCTGTGCGGCGCGTCAAGCCGGGCTCCGGCATTGACCCTGACCGCCCACCGTGGGGATACTCCGGCCCAGGATCGGCCCCATGGCACCAGCAAGCTCGTCACACTCCAGCACTCGGGAGACACGACTTCATCACCTGGCCCTGGGCGACGAGGCCATGCTCGGGCCGATCGGAGAAATGCGAATCGCCACAGAACGCCACCAACGCTGAGGGAGGGAACGTCAGCCATGGCCACCTATTTCACCGAGGATCACGAATGGGTCTCCGTCGAAGGCGACCAGGCGACCATCGGAATCACCCAGCATGCCGCCGAGCAGTTGGGAGAGGTCGTCTTCGTCGAGCTGAAGGAGGCCGGCGAGAGCTTCCGAGAAGGGTGACGAAATCGGCGTCATCGAGAGCGTGAAGGCCGCCAGCGAGATCTATGCCCCGGTGAATGGCGAGATCCTGGACGCCAACAGCCCGCTCACCGACGAACCGGGCAAGTTGAACGAGGCGCCGGAGGGCGACGCCTGGCTCTACAAGATCCGAATCGCCGACGCATCCCAGCTGGAGGAGCTGATGGATGGCGCCGCCTACAAGGACTTCATCGGCTGAGGAGCGGCGATCATGGTGTTCCACCTCACCGACTATCTGCCTTACGACTTCGCCAACCGGCGTCACATCGGCCCCTCGCCGAAGGAAATGGAGGAGATGCTGGCCGTCGTCGGCGCCGAGAGCTTGGATCGGCTGATAGAGGAGACCGTTCCACACGACATCCGCCGCGACTCGCCGCTCGACTGGGGCCGGCCGCTTTCGGAGCGCGAGATGCTCTATCGAATCCGCCAGGTATCGAGGAAGAACAAGGTCCTGACCTCTTTGATCGGGCAGGGCTACTACGGCACGGCCACACCGACGGTGATCCACCGCAACATCTTCGAGAACCCGGCCTGGTACACGGCCTACACTCCCTACCAGCCGGAGATCAGCCAGGGCCGCCTGGAGGCACTTCTGAACTATCAGACCATGGTGAGCGATCTGACGGCGCTGGAGATCGCCAACGCCTCGCTCCTGGATGAGGCCACCGCCGCGGCCGAGGCCATGACCATGGCCAAGCGGGTGGCCAAGTCCAAGGCCAACAGCTTCTTCGTCGACCACCACTGCCACCCGCAAAACATCGCGGTCATCCAAACACGGGCAGAGCCCCTGGGTATCGAGGTGACGGTCGGCGACCCCGAGCACGACCTCGATCCGGACCAGGTGTTCGGCGCGGTCTTCCAGTATCCCGGCACCTACGGCCACGTGCGCGACTTCACCGAGACCATCGCCCGGCTGCATGCGGCCAAGGCCATTGCCGTCATGATCGCCGATCCCTTGGCGCTGACGCTCCTCAAGCCACCGGGCGAGATGGGCGCGGACATCGCCGTCGGCTCGACTCAGCGCTTCGGCGTGCCGGTGGGCTACGGCGGGCCGCATGCCGCCTACATGGCCACCAAGGACGCCTACAAGCGGGCCATGCCGGGCCGCATCATCGGCGTCTCCATCGACTCGCGCGGCAACAAGGCCTACCGCCTGGCGCTGCAAACCCGCGAGCAGCACATCCGCCGCGAAAAGGCCAACTCCAACGTCTGCACGGCCCAGGCGCTGCTCGCCGTCATGGCCTCCATGTACGCCGTCTTCTACGGCCCCGAGGGCATCAAGGCCATTGCCCAGCGCGTCCACCGCAAGACCGTGCGCATGGCCAAGGGTCTGGAGAAACTGGGCTTCGTCGTCGAGCCGCGTGCCTTCTTCGATACCGTCACCATCAAGGTTGGTGCGCTTCAAGGCGTGATTCTGGATGCGGCCGTCGATAACGGCGTGAACCTCAGGCCGATCGGCAAGGAGCACATCGGCATCAGCCTGGACGAGCAAACCCGGCCGGCCACCTTGGAAGCGGTCTGGCGCGCCTTCGGCGGCAGTATGCTCGCCGACGATCTGTCGCAAGACTACCGCCTGCCGAAGGAGATCCTGCGCGAAAGCTCCTATCTCACCCACCCGATCTTCCACATGAACCGGGCGGAAGCGGAGATGACCCGCTATATGCGCCGCCTGTCCGATCGCGATCTGGCCTTGGACCGGGCGATGATTCCGCTCGGCTCCTGCACCATGAAGCTCAATGCGACCTCGGAGATGATCCCGGTCTCCTGGCGGGAATTCGCCCTGATCCATCCCTTCGCACCCGCCGACCAGGTCGAGGGCTACAAGCAGCTGATCGACACGCTCTGCGACAAGCTCTGCCAGATCACCGGCTACGACGCGGTCTCGATGCAGCCCAATTCGGGCGCGCAGGGCGAATACGCCGGCTTGATGACGATCCGCGCCTATCACCGGGCGCGCGGCGATCATCATCGCAACGTCTGCCTGATCCCGACCTCGGCGCACGGCACAAATCCGGCTTCGGCGCAGATGGCCGGCATGAAGGTCGTGGTGGTGGGCTCGGCGGAGAACGGCGACATCGACGTCGAGGAGTTCCGCGCCAAAGCAGAGGCCCATTCCGAGAACCTGGCGGCCTGCATGATCACCTATCCCTCGACCCACGGGGTCTTCGAGGAGACGGTGCGCGCGGTCTGCGAGATAACCCACCAGCACGGCGGCCAGGTCTATCTGGACGGCGCCAACATGAACGCCATGGTCGGCCTGGTGCAGCCCGGCAAGATCGGCGCGGACGTGAGCCATCTGAACCTGCACAAGACCTTCTGTATTCCGCACGGCGGCGGCGGCCCCGGTATGGGCCCGATCGGCGTCAAGGCGCACTTGGCCCCCTATCTGCCGGGCCATCCGGAGACCGACGGTCGTCCGGGCGCGGTCTCGGCCGCCCCCTATGGCTCGCCCTCGATCCTGCCGATCTCCTGGGCCTACTGCTTGCTGATGGGCGGCGCCGGCCTCACCCAAGCGACCAAGGTCGCGATCCTCAATGCCAACTACATCGCAACCCGTCTGCAAGGCGCCTACGAGGTGCTCTACCGGGCCGAAGGCGGCCGTGTTGCCCATGAGTGCATTATCGACACGCGGCCGCTGCTGGAGGCAGCCGGCGTCACGGTCGACGACGTCGCCAAGCGCCTGGTCGACTGCGGCTTCCATGCGCCGACCATGAGCTGGCCGGTAGCCGGCACCTTGATGATCGAGCCCACCGAATCAGAGCCCAAGGCGGAGCTGGATCGCTTCTGCGATGCCATGCTGGCGATCCGCCAGGAGGCGCGCGACATCGAAGAGGGCCGCATCGACAAGGACAACAATCCCTTGAAGAATGCCCCGCATACGGTGGAAGATCTGGTCGGCGACTGGGATCGGCCCTATACGCGCGAGCAGGCCTGCTTCCCGCCGGGCGCCTTCCGGGTCGACAAGTATTGGCCGCCGGTCAATAGGGTGGACAATGCCTATGGCGATCGCCATTTGGTGTGCTCCTGCCCGCCGCTGGAGGCTTACCAAGAAGCGGCGGAGTAGGCCTGTCCGCCGGCCAGCGCGGGGATAAGACCCTGCCGAGAGGGAAAGGGTGAAGGCCCATGTTCCTGAGCGTGTTCGATGTCTTCAAGATCGGCGTCGGCCCCTCGTCCTCGCACACCATGGGCCCGATGAGCGCCGGCCGGCGCTTTCTCGACATGCTGCGCTCTGGCGAAGGCCGCGTAGAGGGCGCGGGCGCGCCGGCCAGGCTGCGTGCGACGCTCTACGGCTCGCTCGCCTTTACCGGCAAGGGGCATGCCAGCGACCGGGCCGTGGCGCTGGGCCTCTTGGGCATCGCACCGGCCGAGCTGGACCCGGACCGGGCCGAAGAGGACTTGGCCGCCTTGGCGGACGCCAAGGTCTTGCGGCACGACGGCTTGCCGGAGCTGGCCTTCGATCCGGCCGCTGACATCGTCTTCAACTACGACGGCCCCCTGCCCGGTCACGCCAACGGCATGCTGCTGGAGGCGCTGGACGAAAAGGAGGGCTTGGTCCTGCGCGAGGTCTTCTATTCCATCGGTGGCGGCTTCATCGTCACCGAGAAGGAGCTGGAGCAGGGCGAGGCACCTAACGGCGGCAAAAAGATCGATTGCCCCCACCCCTTTTCGACTGCCGAAGAGATGCTGCGCCTCTGCGCCGAGACCGGTAAGTCCATCGCTGACCTGAAGCGCGAGAACGAGGTCTGCCATCACTCGGCCGAGACGCTGGAAAAGGGCCTGGCGGCCATCTGGGAGGCGATGGACAGCTGCATGAAACGCGGACTGCGCGGCGAGGGCATCTTGCCGGGCGGCCTTAAGGTCAGGCGACGCGCCGGCGCCATTTATTCCGCATTGAAGAGCGAGGTCGGACGCAACGACGCCCAGCCGCATGTGGTTAACGACTGGATCTCGGTCTATGCCATGGCGGTCAACGAAGAAAACGCCAGCGGCGGGCGCGTGGTCACCGCACCCACCAACGGCGCCGCCGGCGTGATTCCTGCCGTCGTGCGCTATTACCTGGACCACTGTCTGGGCGCCAAGGAGGCCGAGGTTGGCACCTTTCTGCTGACCGCAGGCGCGATCGGCGGCCTCATCAAGCACAATGCCTCCATCTCCGGCGCGGAGGTCGGCTGCCAGGGCGAGGTCGGCTCGGCTGCCGCCATGGCCGCCGCCGGGCTTTGCGCCGTCCTGGGCGGCACGCCGATGCAGATCGAGAACGCCGCCGAGATCGCGCTGGAGCATCATCTCGGCATGACCTGCGACCCCGTCGGCGGCCTGGTCCAGGTCCCCTGCATCGAGCGCAACGGGCTCGGCGCCATCAAGGCCGTCGCCGCCGCGTCCCTGGCGCTCCGCGGCGACGGCCATCACTTCATGCCGCTCGACAACTGCGTCGAGACCATGCGCCAGACCGGGCTGGAGATGAGCGAGAAGTACAAGGAAACCAGTTTGGGCGGGCTCGCGGTGAACCTGCCGGAGTGCTGATTGGCCTAAGTGGGTGGTCCGCTGGGGGCCACAACGGAAAACTGGCTCACCCCTTGCTCACCGCGGCGGGATCACGGCTCTTCGCCAGGGCATTCAGAAAAATCGAAAAGAGCTCTGATTGGGAAACAATGCCGAGCTTCGCATAGATGTTCTTTCTATGAACCTTCACCGTGCCCGCTGCGATTCCCAGCACTTTTGATATTGAATCGGACGAATGGCCTTGCAGAACCAGACCGACGACCTCCCGCTCGCGCGGCGACAGCAGCGAACGACCGAAGTTCCGAAAGGTATAGTCTATCGTCCGCTCCAGTATCTCATGCTCCGGGTCAGGCGTGGTTCCCGCGAAGCGACGACCCAGGTCGCGCCAATGGAACTCCACGCTCGCCCTGACAAAGGGTTCGACATTGCGAAGCCTCGTCATTTCCTTTTCGCTGAACACCGGTCTGTTGCGCGACCTCATCAAAGAGATGACCGCACAGACATCATCCGGCAGCAAAGTTATGAAGGCGATTTCTTCTGACAACCCTGTTTTTACGTAGTAGGAACGAAAATACTCACTTTGATAAAAGCGATCCGGAGCAAAGGCGCTCAGCCGATAGAGGCCCGGCTCGGTCCGTTCCCTGGTGGCTTGAAAGAAGGGGTCAAGAAGATAGGGGCCTTCTTGATAGAGACTGACGAAGACCTCGCGTCGCTTGGCGCCGAAATTGTCGAACAGGTCGACCGGGCGCTCGTCCCCTCGATAGCCAAACATAACGGAGAAATCAAAAGTCACCAGCTTTCCCAATGCGGCGACCAAACGGTCGGGATAGTCCGGCGTCTGTAGCGCCCTTACAACTTTGCCGATTTCCTGGTGCCATTCTTGATTTACCAACTGCACCGGTGTCTCCGCGGGGATTGTCGGGGAATGGCACTATGCCCTAATGGCACCTACACAAAGAGAAATACCACTTGGTAGGTATATCCTTCGAACTGACGGTATGCAACAGTTCAACGTGTTTTGGGGTATAGCCCTGAATTAGGACTCTTGGGCGAAAAATTGCCGCGCCGGGGGATAGGGTGACAGGTCAGGCCAGAGCCGGAACTGATGTCGAGTTCCGTAACGTCACAAAGCGCTACGGTGACATCATTGCGGTTGACGAGGTCGATCTGGCCATACCCAGCGGCGGCTTCTTCAGTTTTCTCGGCCCCTCCGGTTGCGGCAAGACAACCTCTCTTCGGATGATCGCCGGTTTCGAACAGCCCACCAGCGGCGACGTCCTTATCCAAGGCCACTCGGTGGTGGGCATCCCCGCCTACCGGCGGCCGGTCAACATGGTCTTCCAGCATTACGCTCTCTTCCCGCATCTCAACGTCTTCGACAATGTCGCCTATGGCTTGAAACAGACCATGGCGAAACCGGAAAAGGCGGAGCTTGCAAGACGCGTGGGCGAGGCTCTCGAGCTGGTGCAGCTTGCCGGCTATGAGCGGCGCCGGTCTTGGCAGCTCTCTGGCGGGCAGCAGCAACGCGTGGCGCTGGCGAGGGCGCTCATCAACCAGCCCACCGTCCTGCTGCTGGATGAGCCCTTGGCCGCGCTTGACCGCAAGCTGCGGCGCGACATGCAGATCGAGCTGCAGACCATCCAACGCGAGGTCGGCATAACCTTCATTCTGGTGACCCACGACCAGGAGGAGGCGCTCTCGATGAGTGACCGGGTCTGCACCATGCTCGAAGGCCGCATCATCCAGGTCGGCAGTCCGACCGACCTCTACGACGAACCGGTCAATCGCTATGTCGCGGACTTTGTCGGGCGGTCCAACTTTCTGGGCGGCAGGGTCGTTTCGTCGGACGCCGAGGGTGCCAAGATCGAGACGGACACCGGCAAGTCCTTTGCCGGGCGAACCCCCAGTGGGGTCCAAAGCCCAGCCAGGGGCGAGATCGCAGTCGTGGCCATTCGCCCTGAAATGATCCACATCGCACGCGCCGAAGAAAGTCACGCCCTCGACGGCGAAGTGACTGCCTTTGCCAAGATCAAGAACCGTATCTTTCTTGGCGAGCAGACCGAATACCTGGTCGAAGCCGAGGGTGTCGGCGAGGTTCATGTGCGCGCGCCCAAGCACGTAGAAGCCCGAACCGGCGGATTTGCGCCGGGTGACCGGGTGCTCATCGGCTGGCGCGAAGAGTCTGTACTTGTTCTCGAGGATAACTAGAAGCGGACCCAACGCGGAGCCGACAGTAGCCGGAAGTCCGGACCAACCACAGCAATTCGGGAGACGAACATGTCAAGACGCTACCAGGACGGCCTACCGATCAGCCGTCAAAGCTTCATGGAGGAACTGCGTCGCTACAAGAAGGGCTCGGTCTCCAGGCGTCACTTCCTGGGCATGACCGGCCTAGGCCTGGCCACCGCCGTGATGGCGGACGCGGTGCCCGGCTTGCGTCCTCGCCGGGCCTGGGCAGCGGGCGACATCGGCGACCGCGTGATCCTGGCCACCTGGCCCAACTATCACGACGTCGCCAACTTCGATCAGTTCACCGAGACGACCGGCGCCCACGTCCAAGTGAACGTCTTCGGCTCCAACGAGGAGATGCTGGCCAAGCTGCAGGCCGGCGGCAGCGGTTGGGACGTCTTCGTGCCGACCAACTACACGATCGACACCTACGCGGGCGAAGACCTCGTCGAGCCCCTCGATCTGTCCTTGATTCCGAACTACAAGGCCGATGCCTTCGACCCGCGCTTTTCCGATGCCGGTACGGTCAACGGGACGGTCTATGCAGTGCCGAAGAACTGGGGCACGACCGGCTACGTCATCAACACCGAGCACAACGGCGGCAAGGCGCCGAACACCTGGAAGCAGTTCTGGGACATGACCATGGATAGCTACTCGGGCCACACCATGGTGCACGACTATCAGCTGACCACCATCGGCAACGCCCTGAAGTACTTCGGCTACTCCTTCAACTCGATCGACCCGAAGGAGCTGGCCGATGCCGAGAAGCTCCTGCTCGACGCCAAACCCCATCTCTATGCGATTTCAAGCGACTACCAGCCGCCGATGCGCAACGGGGACGCTTGGATGTCGATGTGCTGGACGGGCGACGGCAAGCAGCTGAACACAGACTTTCCCGAGATGATCTACGTCTTGGGCGCCGAGGGCGGCGAGATCTGGAGCGACTACTACGCCGTGCCGAAGGGAGCGCCGCACCGTGCGGCCGGCTATGCCTTGATCAACTTCCTGCTCGACCCGGCGGTCAACGCCAAGGAAGTGCTGGCGCACGGCTATCCCAGCGCCGACAGCCGGACAAACGCGCTTCTGCCGAAGGAGCTATTGGAAGATCCGATCCTCTATCCGGCAGCGGAGCTGCTGGACGCCTTGGAGTTCGGTGCGGCGGCAACCTTGACCGACCCGAACCGTGCCGAGCTCTTGGCGCGCTTCAAGTCGGCTTAGCGAAGGATAGGCAAGAGCGAGCACGACGGCGTTCCAAGTGTCAGGCAAATGGATCAATAGGCTCCTGTTGATGCCGGCTGCTGCATGGCTCTTCGTCATGCTCGCTCTCCCCCTCCTCGTCGTCATTGTCTTCAGTTTTGGAGAAAGGGCTCCGGCGGGCGGCTACGTACCGGCCTTTACCTTTGCCCAGTACGCCAACCTTCCGGCCCGATGGGCGGCCTTCAAGAACACGCTCATCCTTGCACCCTTGGGTACCGTCGTTGCCCTCCTGTTTGCCTATCCGCTCGCCTACTATCTGGCCGTCAAAGCTAGCCCGCGCCTGAGAACGGGCCTCCTCGTTCTGGTCATCGTCCCCTTTTGGACGAGCATCCTGATCCGCACCTACGCCTGGATCTTCATCCTGGGAGGCCGCGGCATACCCGAGCTGCTGGAGCATCTGGGCATTGAGGACCTTCGCCTGATCAACACGCCTTTTGCCGTCCTGGTCGGGATCGTCTACGGCTATCTGCCCTTGATGGTGTTTCCCATCTACGTCAGCCTGGAGAAGTTCGACCAACGCCTGCTGGAAGCCGCAAGCGACCTGGGTTCGCCGCCGTGGCGCGCCTTCTTGCAGGTGACCTTGCCGCTGTCGATTCCGGGCGTAGCGACGGGCTCGATGCTGGTCTTCATCCTGCTGATGGGGGAGTTCCTTATTCCGGCGCTGCTCGGCGGCGGGAAGGTCTTCTTCGTGGGCAACGCCCTGGTCGATCTCTTCCTGCAGTCGAGAAACTGGGCCTTCGGCTCGGCCGTGGCGGCGACCTTGGTGATCGTCATGCTGATCACGGTGACCCTCTACATGCGCTTGATGCGACGCTCGTCCGGCCAGCGCGACGACGTCAGTCTGTTCTAGGGCGAGCCCGCGCATGAGACTCTATGCAGCCGCCGTCTACATTTTCCTCTATGCGCCGATCGCCGTCATCGTGGTCTTCAGCTTCAATGCCGGGCGCCATGCCAGCGACTTTCAGGGCTTCTCCGCCCAGTGGTACGGCCGGGCGCTGAGCAACCCCTTCGTCATCGATGCGCTGACCACAAGCCTGATCGTCGCGGGAACGAGCGCGGTCCTCGCCAGCCTCTTCGGCACCATGGCAGCCCTCGCCTTGCAGCAAGTCCGAGGACCGGCGAGGGCGATCTTCGACGGCATGATCTATGTGGCGATCATGGTGCCCGGGATCGTCATCGGCATCGCGACCTTGATCGCGCTGGTCACCGCCTTCAAGTTCCTGAACCCCCTGCTGGAGGCAATCTGGCCGTTCGACGGAGAGAGTCCGCCGCGCCTGAACATGGGTTACTTCTCGCTCATCGCAGCGCATACCATGTTCACCATGGCGCTGGTCATCGTCATCGTGCGGGCACGCATTGCCGGCATGGACCGCTCGCTGATCGAGGCCTCTGCCGATCTCTACGCGACACCCTGGGCGACCTTCCGGCAGATCACGCTTCCTCAGATATTTCCGGCGATCCTGGCAGGCTTTCTGCTCAGCTTCACCTTCAGTTTCGACGACTTCATCATCGCCTTCTTCGTTGCCGGGTCGCAGACGACGCTGCCGATCTACATCTTCTCGTCCATTCGTCGCGGCGTCACGCCCGAGATCAACGCGATCGGCACGATGGTGCTTGGCGTCTCTCTTGTCCTCCTGGTTTTCTCGCAGGTCATGCTGCGAAAGCGGACGAACGGCAAGTAAGGCTGGAAGGCCAGACTGACAAAGCGAAGATGCGACGCGGGACTTCGCAAAGGATAGCAAAAAACGTCTTGCGGTCGTGACGCGGGCCAGATCCGGAACGTGCTTGGTCAGGGCGATCTCCATGGCGCGCGGAGGGGGGTCAAGGAAGTGAACGCCGACCGCTGCTCGTCGGCATGCGCCAGTGCTGCGCTCGCCTGCGCGGACTGCACCAATTGCCAGGACTGGAAATCTGACTGAAGGCTCTTGTCAGTTCTTATAAACTTAAGCTAGGAAAGGGCAGCCTGTAGACTTCTTATTAGGGGAGAGGACCGATTCGTACTCTGTTTGTGTCCAGCATTGCGCTCTTGCTGGTGCTTTCCGCTTGCGCAGGGCGGACGCCAAATCCCATTGCCTCCAAGCGCAGCTTCGACAGTAACTTGAGCTGCCTGCAGATCAAGGACGAGTACGCAAACAACCGCACGACCATTGACCGGCTCTACCAGGAAGACCAGGAGCGACAGGAAAGGAATGCCGCCATGGCGGCCCTCACTCTGGTCGCCGGTGTCGCAGTTCTGGCAGCGATGGACACAGGCGAGGCACAGGACGTCGAGACCGAGGCCCTGCTGAAGCGCAACCTCAATCTCTCGGCGATGGCGGACCGGAAGGGTTGTGAGCCGCTCACCCCCAGCATGGACGACGTCGCTGCGCGCGTGGCGGCGGAGAAGGCCTCGAAGGCGGCGGCCGAAGCGGCGCGGGAAGAGGCACGCAAGCAAGCCGAGGAGCAGCGTTAGCACCCGCTTTTTAGGCCAAGAGCTGCAAAGCGGTTGCGACACCGATGGGCGTTCCGGACTTGATCCCCAGGAGTCGTTGCAATCGAGCAAGGTGGGCTACGCCCCAACAAGTCTTGCGCGCCCAAGCCGACCTTTTGCTCGGGCAGAAGCCAAGAGGATAGCATCGCAACCGCGGATCGGGCAAAAGCGGTCGCGATGGATCTGAACCTGACCCAATTGAAGACCTTCTTCTGGGTGGCGCGCCTGGGAGGGTTTCGCCGGGCGGCGGAGCGGATTCATGCCTCGCAACCGGCGGTCTCGGCACGCATTGCAGCACTGGAAGAGCGTCTGGGCGTGCAGCTCTTCGAACGCGGGACAGGCGGCATTCGGCTGACCAGTCATGGCCGGCAATTGCTGACCTATGTCGAGCAGATCTCGCAGATCGTCGAGACTATCAGTGAATCCGTGGCCGAGCGCAGCACCATTGAGGCCACCTTGCGCCTTGGCGTTTCCGAGACCATCGTGCACTCCTGGCTACCCGGCTATCTGGCGAGCCTCGCCCAGAGCTTTCCCAAGCTCAGCCTGGACCTCACCGTCGATGTCTCGATCAACCTGCGCGAAGGCCTGCTCAACCGCGCCCTGGACGTGGCTCTCCTGATGGGACCGGTCTCGGAGTATACCGTGGTGAACCTGGAGCTGCCGAGCTTCGCCATGCGGTTCTTTGCGGCCAGGGACAACGTTGGCCAGAGCAACGAGGCGCTGTTCCGCACGGCCCCGGTGATCACATTTGCCCGCAACACCCGCCCCTATTCGGAGCTTAAGGGAGAACTTTTGCGGCGCTACGGACCGGCGAGCCGTCTCTTCCCCAGCGCATCTCTTTCGGCAGCAATTCAGATGGTGCGGGATGGCATCGGCATCGGCGCGCTGCCCGCCCTGCTGGTCCGCAAAGACTGCGAGGCCGGCAGCCTGACCCGGATCGACCCAGATTGGACGCCGAACCCCTTGGGCTTCACAGCCTCTTACGTCTCCGACCCGCCGAACTTCGTTGCCGAGGCTGCTGCAGAAACGGCCCAACAAACCGCTCAAGCATGGTTTGCTGATCAAATTCCCTGATCGAAAGTGACAAAAACATACGATTTTACGTGATCATCTCTGCGGGCGCATGCTTCCGACCGATCAACGTCGGAGGATTGAATGGCCCCGCAAGAGCAAGATACGGTCAACGCCACGGCGCCATCTCAGGACTATGCAGCGCTCCGACATCTGGATCTCCCCGCTCTCCGCCAAGAGATCCGCAGCGGCCGCTATCGCGGTCAAACGGCCGGTCTGGCATCCGGTCGCCTGCAGTGCAACCTGGTGATCCTGTCGGAACGTTACGCTCTCGATTTCCTGCGCTTCTGCCAACGCAACCCCAAGGCCTGCCCGCTGGTGGGCGTGTCGGAGACCGGCGATCCCTGGCTTCGCACCTTGGGACGGGACATCGACGTCCGCAGTGACCTGCCAGGCTATACCCTCTACCGCGACGGCCGGGAAAGCGCGCAGCTGAACGACATCACGGCAATGTGGCAGGATGACTTCGTCGCCTTCGCGCTGGGCTGCTCCTTCTCCTTCGAGCGCGCCTTGATCGAGGCCGGCATCGCGCTCCGGCACATCGAGCAGAACAAGACCGTGCCGATGTTTCGCACCAACATCGAGAGCGTACCCGCCGGGCCTTTCTCGGGCGGCCTGGTGGTCTCCATGCGGCCGATCAAAGTGTCGGAGGTAGAGCGCGCGCGCGCCATATCCCGGCGCTACCCGCAAGCCCACGGCGGCCCGCTCCACGTCGGCGCACCGGAGGCGATCGGCATCGCCGATGTCGCGCGTCCCGACTGGGGCGACAGCATCGAGGTCCTCGCCGACGAAACCCCGGTTTTCTGGGCCTGCGGCGTGACCCCGCAGAACGCCGTCACCGGCGCCGGCCTGCCGCTCTGCATCACCCATACCCCCGGACGCATGCTGATCACCGACGTCGATGCCTCGGCCGAGGTGCCCGTGCTGTCCCAATCCCCCCAAGCAACCGAACGGGAGACCTGATCCATGAGACCCATCCATGCCCTCGCAGCCGCCGCGCTCGCCGGTCTGGCCTTGTCGGCCCCGGCCGCCGCCGATCAACCGGTATCGATCAAGGGGGTCGGCACCTGGGGCAGCCTCACCAACTACCAGCGCCACGAAGGGCCCTTCTGGAACGAGCACATCGCCCAGGCCTCCGGCGGCCAGATCATCGGCGATATCAAGCCGCAGACCGAGCTTGGCCTGAAGGGCTTCGAGATCATGCGCCTGGTGAAGCTGGGCGTCTTCGACTACGCCTACGGCCTGCCCGGCTATGTCGCGGCCGAGAACGCCATCTTCGAGGGCGGCGACCTCTCCTCGGTCACCCAGGACATCGAGACTCAGCGTCGGGTGGCCGAGGCTTACTTCCCAATTCTCGAAAAATCCTTCGCCGAGATCTACAACGCCAAGCTCCTGCAGCTCTATCCCTTCCCCAGCCAGACCCTGTGGTGCAAGGACGAGATCACCGGCATCGGCGACCTGTCGGGCAAGAAGATCCGCGTCTACTCCACCACCCTGGGCGACTTCGTCGAGGGCGTGGGCGGGACCTCCGTCACCGTTCCCTTCGCCGAGGTGATCCCGGCCCTGGAGAAGGGCGTCGTCGACTGCGGCATCACCGGGACCATGTCGGCCTACAAGGCCAGCTGGCACCAGGTCGCAACCCACGCCTACACCTTGCGCGTCGGCTGGGGCCTGGCTTTCGGCGCGATGAACCTGGACAAGTGGAATTCGCTCAGCCCCGAGCAGCAGGCCTTGCTGCAGGCCGAGCTTGACGCCTTGACCGATGCCATGTGGGCGGAGACCGCGACCGAGGACGCCGTCGCGATTTCCTGCATCACCGGTGGCGACTGCGCGATCGGCGATAAGGGCCAGATGGTCTTGGTCGAGCCCTCTGAAGCGGATCTCAAGGCGCGGGACGAGATCGCGACCGAGGTGGTGCTCGCCCGCTGGGCCGATCGCTGCGGCGAAGAGTGCGCCGCCAAATGGAACGAAACCGTCGGTGCCGTCCTGGGCCTGAAGGCCGAAGCGAAATGAGCGAGACAGTCGAGCGGCCGGCATCCCCCGAGGTGCCGGCCAGCCTCGCTCTGCTGGACCGCCTGGTCGACTTCGGCGGGCGCTTCAGCCGCTGGCTGGTCTGGATCGGCGGAACGCTGCTGATCGGCTCGGCCTTGATGGTGAGCCTGGAGGTGGTCTTACGCAAGGTGGCCAACAGCTCGCTCGGCGGCGCCGACGAGGTCTCCGGCTATGCCTTCGCGGTGGCGACCGCGCTTGCCTTCTCCTACGCCCTCTTCGAGCGGGCGCATATCCGCGTCGATGCCCTTTATGGGCTCTTTCCCAAAGGCTTACGCTTTATAACTGACCTCTTGGGTTTAGCGTTGCTGACCGGCTTTGCCGCAGTAGTCGCCTGGATGGCCTGGCAGATGGTGGGCGACACCATCGAGCACGGTGCGCGCTCGATCACGCCGATGCGCACCCCGCTGATTATCCCGCAACTGCCCTGGCTCTTCGGCTGGCTGCTCTTCGTCTTCTTCGGCGTTCTGCTGCTGGTGACGGCGGTTGCCCGCCGGCTGCGCGGCGACGGCGCGGGCGCCGACCGCCTGATCGGCGTCAAGTCCATGGGCGAGCAGATCGAGGACGAAAGCGTCTGATATGCTGACCAAAACACTTCTCATCCTGCTGGCGCTGATTTTCCTGTCGGTGCCGGTGGCGGCCTCGCTGGGCTGGCTGGGGCTGAGCCTGCAGTACCTCGACAGCCCAATGCCGCTGCACCGGGCGCTGGGCGACATCGTCTGGCAGACCGGCACCGATTTTCTTCTGGTTGCCATCCCCATGTTCGTGCTGCTGGGCGAGATCCTGCTGCGCGCCGGCGTCACCCAACGCATGTACGAGGGCATCGTGAAGTGGCTGGCCTGGCTGCCTGGTGGCCTCATGCACTCCAACGTCGGCTCCAGCGCCCTCTTCGCCGCCACCTCCGGTTCGAGCGTAGCCACGGCGGCAACGGTGGGCACGGTGGCCCTGCCGCAGATCCGCGCGCGCGGCTACAACGAGCCGCTTTTTCTGGGCACCATCGCGGCCGGCGGCACCTTGGGCATCCTGATCCCGCCCTCGATCAATCTGATCCTTTACGGACTCCTGACCGACACCTCGGTGCCGGAGCTCTACCTGGCCGGCTTCCTGCCGGGCTTGCTGCTGGCCCTGCTGTTCATGCTGGTGGTGATCGTCGCTTGCCTGATGAAGCCACACTGGGGCGGCGAGAAGATACGCACCAGCTGGATCGAGCGACTGGCCGCCCTGCCGGCATTGATACCTCCCATCGGCATCTTTCTCGTGGTGGTGGGCTCGATCTATGCCGGCCTGGCGACCCCGACCGAGGCGGCCTCGCTTGGCGTTGTCGCGGCGCTGGCCTTGGCCGCGGCCAACCGCAAGCTGACCCTGGAGATGCTGCGCCACGCCGTCGAGGGCACCATGCGCACCACGGCGATGATCATGCTGATCATCCTGGCCGCCGTCTTCCTGAACTTCGTGCTCTCGGTGATCGGCCTGACGCGCGCGCTGACCGACTTCATCACCGGCCTGGGCCTGACGCCCCTGCAGACCATGCTGCTGATCATCGCCCTGCTGGTGATCCTGGGCTGCTTCATGGAGACGCTCTCCATGCTGCTGACCACGGCACCCTTGGTCACGCCGATCGTCGTCGCGTTGGGCTACGACCCGGTCTGGTTCGGCATCCTGCTGATGGTGCTCTTGGAGACGGCGCTGATCACGCCGCCGATCGGCATCAACCTCTACGTGGTCCAGGGAATCCGCCCGGCGGGCCGGCTGAACGACGTCATGGTCGGCGCACTGCCCTTCGTGCTCGCCATGTTCGCCATGGTGGCCCTGCTACTGATCTTTCCCCAGACCGCGCTCTGGCTGCCCTCGCTGGTCTACTGAGCAGCCTTGGAGAGCGGGTTGCTGGTAAGCGCCCGGAAGAGAATCGAGGCGTTCACCCCGCCGAAGCCGAAACCATTGCAGAGAGCCGCCTTGAGCTGACGCGCCTTGGCCATGAGCGGCACGAAATCCAGGTCCTCGGTCCCCTCGTCGGGTTGGTGCAGGTTCAAGGTCGGTGGCAAGAAGCCGCTGCGGATCGCCATGGCGGTGAAGATGGCCTCGACACCGCCGGCGGCCCCCAGCAGGTGGCCGATCGCGGACTTGGTGGAAGAGACCGCCACGTCCTTGAGACGGCTGCCGAAGATCGAGCGCAAAGCGGCGATCTCGCCCTTGTCGCCGACCGTGGTCGCGGTCGCGTGGGCATTGACGTAGCCCACCTCGCTGCCGTCGCTCTCTGCCATCTTGAGGCAGGCGTTGATCGCCCGGGCGGCACCCGAGCCGTCTTCCGGGCCAGCCGTCAGGTGGTAGGCATCGGCGCTGGTGCCGTAGCCGGCGACCTCCACCAGCGGCGTCGCACCGCGCGCCAGGGCCGAGTCCAAGGTCTCCAGCACCACCAGCCCGGCGCCCTCGCCCATGACGAAGCCGTCGCGGTCGCGGTCGAAGGGGCGCGAGGCCTCTGCCGGCGCATCGTTGCGGGTGGAAAGCGCGCGCGCAGCGGCGAAGCCGCCGATGGAGAGGCGATCGACACAAGCCTCGGCACCACCAGCCAAGATCACGTCGGCCTCGCCCGAGCGCAGCAAACGCACGCCATCGCCAATCGCCTGCAGGCCGGCCGCGCAGGCCGTCACCGGCGTACCGATTGGCCCTTGGAAGCCGTAGCGGATGGAGACGTTGCCGGCCGCCAGGTTGGCCAGGAAGGAGGGCACGACAAAGGGCGAGAGGCGCCGATAGCCGCGGCCGTCCAGCGTCACCTTGCTCTCGGTAATCATCGGAAAGCCGCCGATACCGGTGGCGATGATGGTGCCCGTGCGCGCCTTTTCTTCCGCCGTCTCGGGCTTCCAGCCGGCCTGAGCCAGCGCCTCCTCGGCGGCGGCGAGCGCATAGATGATAAAGAGATCGACCTTTTTGCGATCCTTCTGCGAGATTACCGACGCGACGTCCAAGCCGGCCTCGTCGTCGGCGCGGTCCGGGACCAGGGCGGCGATCTGCGCCGGCAAGTCGTCGACGGGAATGCGGGTGTTCTGACGCACACCGGACTCGCCGGCAACCAGACGCTCCCAAACCTTGTCGACGCCGCAGCCCAGCGGGGTCACCAAGCCCATCCCTGTGATTACGATCCGCTTGGTCACTCTCGTTCCTTCCTCGGTGCCAGATCGTCAAAACCGAACGTTCCTAGCGGAAATTCTCCGAGGACGCGAGACCCGACGTCAAGGCCGCAGCACCAAACAGCCTTGCGTCTGACGCGCCTCCAACTGCCGGTGCGCGCCGGAGGCTTCCGCCAAGGGCAGCTCCAACCCAATGTGGACCCTAAGCAGGCCGCTTTCCAGAGCGGCGAAGAGATTGGCGCTCATCCGGCCGATATCGGCGGGGTTATCGGCGTAGTGCGCATAGTTGGGGCGCGAAAGGCGGGCGGACTTGGCGGCCAGTCCGGCGACGTCGTAGGGCTCGATAGCGCCGGACGCCTGGCCGAAGGACACGATGTGACCCTTCACGGCCAAAGCGGCGAAAGAGCGCGCCAGATTGTCACCGCCGATGCCGTCGAAGATCACGTCGGCGCCGCGCCCCTCGGTCACCTCCATCACCCTTTCGGCCAGATCCTCCTCGCCGGTGACGACCGTCGTCGCGCCCGACCGGCGGGCGAGGCCTGCCTTGTCCGGGCTGCCGACGGCACCGATGACCTTGGCGCCCTTGGCCCTGGCCCACTGGCAAATCAGGTGGCCGGCTCCGCCTGCCGCGGCGTGCACCAAGACCGTCTCTCCATCTTGGAGCCGATGGACAGAGTGCAGCAAAAACTCAGCCGTCATACCCTTCAGCAACACGGCTGCAGCCGTCCTCGTTTCGATGGTTGCCGGTAAGGGCACCACCAGATCGGCAGCGAGCGTCCGCACCGACGCGTAGGCGCCGGGCGGCAGACAGGCATAGGCCACGCGGTCGCCGGGTGAGAAGCCGCTGACCCCGGAACCGACATCGATCACTTCTCCGGCCGCCTCCACGCCAAGGGTCTCACCCGGTTCGACCAGGGGGAAGTAGCCGGTACGGCAGTAGACATCGATGAAGTTGATGCCGGCCGCCTCTTGGCGAATGCGCAGCTCGCCAGGCCCGGGGCCGGCGCCTCGATCTCGCGCAGCTCCAGCACCTCCGGTCCGCCGAGCTTCGAGACTACGACCGCGTGCCCCTTGATCCCGGCCCCGCCGACCACGGCAGGCGCATCGGCAGCCTGGCGCAGGATGCGCGGGCCACGGCGGGTGGGCTGTGCTGCCTCCGCAATGCGCCGTGCCACGGCTGAAAAGCCGGCCTCATAGATCTGCTGGCGCACCAGCCCCACCAGTTTCTCCTCCTCGCCCGGCGGCGTGCGGAAGCTGCTGCGCCACTCCCAAAAGGTCCGGCTGCCGTCGGTGACCGGCTTCAGCTGCACCTGGGCGACGTAGTCGATCAGCGGCAGCGGCGAATCGAGAATGCAGTAGGTGAAGGAGTGGTCACGATCCGACAGCGCCAGTAGCTGCTCGCGCAGGACCGAGCCGTCGTGCAAGGCGAAGCGGCGCACGGCGCCGACCTGATCGCCCATCAGCCCGCCTTCGATGCGGCTTTCGGCAATGGCGGGGTGCCAGTCCTCGTGGCCATTGAAGTCACGCAGGAGGCGCCAGACCACTTCGATCGGTGCATCGACGACCGTGCTGCACCGTAAGGTGACCATTGCGCCCCCCAAGCGTTCGTCTTCTATTGCTTGAACTTGAGGTCGCCACCGTTGAAGGTCGTGACCTGCGCATACATCAGGCCATCCTTCGTCACGTAGGCGTCCGAGCCGCGATAAGGCTCGGCGAGGAAATCCGCCTCGGCGCGCCACTGGACATTCAGCGTGTCGCCGACTGTGAAGGTGTGCTCGGTTGTGAAGGTGAGCCCTTGTAGGCCGCCTTCCGAGACCGGCTTGCAGAAGCCGGCAAAGAGTTCGCCGATAGCGTCACGTCCCTTGATCACCACGCCGTCCGGCAAGTGGATTTCGATCTCAGGCGGATACTGCGCCATCAAGCGGTTCCAGTCGCATTGATTCAAGGCATCCAGGTGCTCGTCGACCACCAGCTGCGGTCCGGGCTGCGGCTTCAGTGGCGGTAGTGTCATCTCCTCGGCCGCGGCCGGCATGGCCAGCAAGAGGCAGGCGCCAAGTGCGAATACGGTCTCTTTCATCATTTCTCGTCTCCTCGGAGCTCCGGTTTCAAGACGACGGCCAAAAAGGGCCGCTCGGGAAGAGCCGTTCTTCGCGCGGCTCTCGAGTCAATCGGCGCTAACCGCCGAAGCGCTGCTTCAAGCTGTCGAAGCCGGCCTGGAAGACCCCCTGGCCGACGAACTCCACCAGCTCCGCCTCGCGGGCCGGATCGCAGTCGAAGTCCGCCGACCACTCGATGAAGCTGCGATTGCCGTCGGTCACCGGCGTCACCTTCAAGGTGGCCACGTAGTTCTCCACCCCCATGGGCGAGGAGAGGATCGAATAGCTGCAGGTGTAGTCGTAGTCCGATAGCGTCAGCAGCCGCTCGCGGATGGCCCCTCCGTCGCGGGTGTGGAAGTTGCGAACCGAGCCCACGCGGTCGGCCGGCCGGCCGTCCTCGATGCGGCTGTCGGCGATCGCAGGATGCCAATCCGGCAGGCCGTTGAAGTTGCGCACGACGTCCCAGACCTGATCGGCCGGGGCCGGCAGCACGGAAGAGACATAGACCCTTGCCATCAGGCCGCTCCTAGTCCTTGGCCTGGTCTTCGGCCTCGGCCAGCACGCCGGTCAGCTTGCTGACGTCGCCGCCTTCGATACCGATCTCGCGCAGCAACTGGTCGATCAGGGGTGCCTGGGCACGGTAGCGCAGGGCCGAGTTCACCACGTTGTCGGCCAGGGACTGACCGCTCTCGGCGGGCCCGCCACCGCCGGACTGACCGCCAAGGCCGTCGACATGCAGGATGCGAATGCCTTCGATCCGCTCCATCGGCTTCACGCTCTCGCGGATGATGGAATCCAGCTTGTCGATCAGGCGGATACGCATCTCGCTGCCGCGGCTTTCCGGGGTCAGCACGTTGGCCGCCTCGTTGGCCAAGCGCTTGCCCTCGGCCTCGATCTCGTAGCGGAGCTTGGCCGCCAGCGCGCGGATCTTCTCGGCCTCCGCATCGGATTCGGCGGCCATGCGGCTGGCCTCGCCACGGTCGGCGGCAGCCGCCTTCTCCGCTTCGGCCGCAACACGGATGCCGATGGCCGCCCGCTCTGCCTCCTGGCGCGCCTGGATCAATTCGATGGCCTTGCGGCGCTCGGCCACCTCGGTGTCGCGCGCGGAGAAGACCTTCTCTTCGGCGGCGACGGCGGCTGCGCGTGCCTCCTCGGCCTCGGCCTGCGCTTCCGACTGCGCCTTGGACTGCTGGGCAATGGCGATGGCGCGCTCCTGCTCGGCCAGCTCCAGGGCCTTGCGACGCTCCACTTCCAGGCGCTGGGTGTCGCGTTCGCGGCCGATGCGCTGCTCGTCCAGCAGGCGCTCCTGCTCGATCCGCGCCTTCTCGATCTCCAGCTGAGAGGAGATGCGCGCCTCCTCCGACTCGCGTTCGCGCGTCGCCCGCTCGCGGGCTAGCTCGGCTTGCTGGGCGGCACGCCGGGCCTCGACCTCGCGCTCCTGCTCGAGCCGCGCGTACTCGCTGTCGCGGTCGATCTCCAGCGACACCTTCTCGGTCTCCAGGTTCTTGTTGCGAATCTGGATCAGGGTGTCCTGCTCGATGTCGTTGCGGATCTTCTTGCGGCGCTCGATCTCGTCCGTAAGCCGGGTCAGACCTTCCGCGTCGAAGGCATTGGAAGGATTGAAGAATTCCATGTTGGTCTGATCCATCCCGGTGAGCGAGACGCTCTCCAGCTCCAGGCCGTTCTGCAAGAGGTCGGCGGCAACGGCCTCGCGGACCCGCTTGACGTAGTCGACGCGCTTCTCGTGCATCTCCTCCATCGTGGTTTCGGCCGCGACCGAGCGCAGGGCATCGACGAATTTGCCTTCGACGAGCTCCTTCAAGCCGTCCGGCTGCAAGGTGCGGCGGCCCAAGGTTCCTGCAGCCGCGGCAACGGCGTCTGCCTCGGCTTTGACCCGCACGTAGAACTCGGCCACCACGTCGACCCGCATGCGGTTCTTGGTGATGAGCGCGCTCTCGCGCCCGCGGCGCACCTCGAGCCTGAGCGTGTTCATGTTGACAGGCGTCACCTCGTGCACGATGGGCAGAACGAAGGCGCCGCCGTTCATCACGACCTTCTGCCCGCCGAGCCCGGTACGCACGAAGGAGGTCTCCTTGGAGGAACGCCGATAGAGCCGGTTCACGGCCCAGATGGCGAGCGCCACCAGGAGCGCGATGACGATGATCGTGACGACGATCCAGGCGATGGTTGCTCCCGACATTGTCTTTCTCCCTGTTCTTCGAGCGGCGCGGGGCTTAGCCGCGGCCGATCTCCTTGAAGCGGCGGGTCTGCTCGGTCAGCGCCTGCTCGGTCGGCAGGCGCTCCATCGAAGAAGCGCCGTAGAAGCCATGCACTTCGGGTGCGTGCTTCAGGATGAAGGCGGCATCGGCCGGCATGGCGATGGGGCCGCCGTGCACCAGAACCAGCACGTCGTCGCGCTCTGCCCTGGCCGCCTTGGCCCAAGCGCGGATCGGGTCGACGCAGCCTTCCAACGTCAGCGCCGTCTCGGCCCCGATGGCGCCGCCCGTCGTCAGCCCCATGTGACAGACGATGATGTCCGCGCCCGCCTTGGTCATGGCGCGCGCATCGCTCTCGCTGAAGACGTAGGGCGTGGTCAGCAGGTCGGCCTTGTGCGCGGCGGCGATCATCTCGACCTCCAGGCCATAGCCCATCCCGGTCTCCTCCAGATTGGCCCGGAAGGTGCCGTCGATCAGACCCACCGTCGGGAAGTTCTGCACACCGGAAAAACCCAATCGAATCAAGCGGTCCAGAAAGTCATCTAAGATCAGAAAAGGATCGGTTCCATTGACGCCGGCCAGCACCGGCGTGTGCTTGGTGACCGGCAGCACCTCGCTCGCCATCTCGCAGACGATCTCGTTGGCATTGCCGTAGGCCAAGAGGCCCGCCAGCGAGCCACGGCCTGCCATGCGGTAGCGGCCGGAGTTGTAGATGACGATGAGGTCGATGCCGCCGGCCTCCTCGCATTTGGCCGAGAGACCGGTGCCGGCGCCGCCGCCGACGATGGCCTCGCCGCGCTCGGCCATCTCGTGGAAACGCTTCAGCAGGGTCTTGCGGTCGACACGTGGCATGGCGGTCTCCTATGCCTGGCGCCCGGCCGTCGCCTGGCCGGGCGCTGTTCCCATGACCTCGCGGAAGTGCGCGACCAGTGCAGCGGCGAAGGCAGGGTCATTGATGTGGTGCGGCAAGCGGATCAGCTGGCGCCGATCGCTGCGATTTAGTCCTTGCTCGAGTGCGGTGAAGAGCGCCCGGTCGGCTTCGGGGTCCCAAAAGGACTGACCCGGCGCATCGATGCCGGAGAGACCGCCTTCGGGGATCAGCAGTCGCACCGGCCCTTGGCAGCGGTTCAGCTTCTCGGCGATCCAGCGGCCCATCCTGTCGTTCTCCTCGGCCGTGGTCCGCATCAAGGTGACCTGGGGATTGTGGATGTGGAAGTGCCGCCCCTGGTACTTGGCCGGCACGCTTTCGCGCGGGCCGAAGTTCACCATGTCCAGCGCGCCGAGGCTGCCGACCCAGGGCAGGCCACTGCGAATCACCGCGCCCAGACGGTCCTCGCCGGCGGAGAAGACCCCGCCCATGAAGAGGTCTGCGATCTCCGTCGTCGTGACATCAAGGAAGCCTGCTAACAGTCCTGAATCGGCTAGCTTTTCCATCGACTGGCCGCCCGTGCCGGTGGCGTGAAAGACCAGGCAGTCGTAATCTTCCTCCAGGCTGGGCGTGGCGGCCTGCACGCAAGCCGTGGTGAGGCCGAACATGGTAACGCCGATGGCCGGCTTGTCCGCCTGTCCCCGCTCCGGGCGATTGGCGATCATCCCGGCGAGCGCCAGCGCACCATTGGCCAGCACCTGCTCCGAAATGCGGTTCAAGCCCGAGACGTCGGTCACCGAGTACATCATGCAGATGTCGGCCGGACCCACGTAGCGGCCGACATCGCCGGAGGCCACGGTCGAGATCATCACCTTGGGCAGGCCTACCGGCAGGGCGCGCATCGCCGGCGTGGCCAGGGACGTGCCTCCGGAACCGCCGGCGGAGATCACCCCGCCCAGGTCGCGCTGACGCGGCAGGAAGCGGGCAAAAGCTTCGGCCATCTCGGCCACCGCACTACCGCGATCGCCGGTGAAAACAGCCTCAGCCCCCTTGGGGTGATAGCGTGCCACGGCAGCCGGCCCCACGTCGGCTGCCGAGGGGCGCCGGCTGGTGGAGAGGTCGACGGTCACGACGGAGAGGCCTTGGCGGCGGATCAGATTGGCGATGTAGGTGAGCTCGCGGCCTTTGGTGTCGAAGGTGCCGGCGACATAGGCCGCGCGCCCGATCACGCGTGAGACGGGCACCGTAGCGCTTTCGGCACTCTGCTGCGCTTCCGCCGGCGCCTCGTCAGCCTGGTGACGAAGAGGGGTGGGCGTCGCCGCGCTCCAGCGGGTGGGTGCGGTGGCGCGGGTGTAGACGGCGCCAGCCACCGGACCCTCTGCCGGCGGCAGTGGCGCAGCCTCGCCTCCCTGCCGACGGATGCGGAAGACCCTTGGCGCCTCGGGTGGCGCTATCTCGTCCACGACCTCGTCCGTCTCCTCATCGGCGTGCATGCCGACGCCCAGGAGGCGCTCCTGCAAGGCGCGGTCACTGGCCAGCTCGGCTGCCGGCATCTCGCGAAGCAGGCGGCCGTTCACCATGATGCCGACGCGGCCCGCGACCTCGGTCGCCACGCCGATGTTCTGCTCGATCAGCAGAATTGCGATATCGCCCTCATCGGCCAGCCGCCGCAGGATGGACTCGACCTGGCGCACCACCACCGGGGCCAGGCCTTCGGTCGGCTCGTCCATCACCAGCAAGCGCGGGTTGGCCAGCAGCGCGCGGCCGATCGCCAGCATCTGTTGCTCGCCGCCCGAGAGCTGGGCACCGCCGTGCCCCTTGCGCTCGCCCAGCCGCGGGAAGGCCTCGTAGACGCGCTTCACCGTCCAGGCGCCCTTGCGGCCGGAGCGGGCGGCCAGACGCAGATGCTCGTCGACGGAAAGCGAGGGCCAGACCCGGCGTCCTTGCGGCACATAGCCGACGCCGCGGGCCACGATGGCGTTGGAGGAGAGCCCCAGGATCGACTGACCGCCCAAGAGGATATCGCCGCCGCTGGCGGGCGTCATGCCGACCACCGTCCGACAGAGCGTCGTCTTGCCCATGCCGTTGCGGCCGACGATGGAGAAGATGCCGTGGTCCACGGTAAGGCTGACGCCTTGCAGCACATGGGCGTGGCCGTAGTGGACCTGCAGGTCCTCGATCCGCAAGGTGGGGGCCTGGTCAGCCATCGGCCCCGCCCAGATAGATGCGCTGCACCTCGGGATCGTTCTGGATCTCTTCCGGCGAGCCTTCCTTGAAGAGGGCGCCGTTGTGCATGACGGTGACGGAGGTCACCACGCGCAGCGCCACGTCGAGGTCGTGCTCGATGATGATGTAGCCGATGTGGGACGGCAGCGCGGTCAGGATCTCGATCAGTTCGCGCCGCTCGGCCGGCGAGAGGCCGGCAGCCGGCTCGTCGAAGAGGATGAAGCGTGGCGCGCCGGCCAGCGCCATGCCGATCTCCAGCTGGCGCTGCTGACCATGCGCCAGGTCGCCGACGAGCGTGTCGCCGAAGGCGTCCAGGTGGACGGCATGCAAAAGGTCCGCAGCACTCTGCCGAGAGGCGTCGTGCGCGCCGGGGCGCAGTAAGGAGAAGCGTCGGCGCATGACGCCGCGGGCGGCGAGATAGAGATTGTCCAGCACGCTCAAGCCCCGAAAGAGCAACGAGTGCTGGTAGGTCCGGCGCAGGCCGCGGCGGATGCGCTCGTGCGGCGGCAATTCCGTCACGTCCTCGCCGAAGAAGCGGATGCGCCCTCGGTTCGGCGGGAAGTCGCCGGTAATGGCGTTGAAGAGCGTGGTCTTGCCGGCGCCGTTGGCCCCCAGGATCGCACGTCGCTCGCCGGCGGCGACCTGGATCGAGACGTCGTCGAGCGCCACCAGCGCGCCGAAGGTGCGGCTCACGCCCTCGAGGTTGAGGGCATGGGCCGCACCTGCCCGGGCAATGCGATGCCGGCCGTTGGAGGCTAGCTCGGCCATGGCATGTGCCCGGTCAGCGGGGGGCGCTCAGTGTCCGATCGCACAAGAACCTGACTCGGTACGAAGCAGGATCTTGTGCGTGAATCGGCCACTGAACCCCAAACCCTAGAGCCTGCTCTCGGTAGAAAGTAGGCACTAGGGGCATTCCGGGTTGGTGCGCGACACCGGACCCAGCTTCAAGAACTCCGCGCGCGGCTCACCCATGGTCTGGTTCACCTGCGGGATGATCTTGACCACCCGATTGTAGAGCTTGCCGTCGTCGCCTTCGGTGACCTCGGTCAGGAAGATGTCGGCGATCGCCTGGCGGTTCTCGTCCAGGGTCACCTTGCCGGTCGGCGTGTCGAGCTCGAGACCGGCCAGCGCAGCGCGGAAGGCCTTCTGATCGTCGCCAAGATTGCCCTTCACATCATTGAGCGCCGTGATGATGGCAAGCGCGCCGGTGTAGTAGCCGTGCGCAAAGAGCGAGGGTGAGGGGAAGCCGTCCGGATACTGCTTCTGGTAGGCCGCAACGAAAGCCCTCCAGCGGGGATCGTCCCAGGTATCCGCGATCGGACCGGCCGAAGGCGTGCCCAGCAAGTACTCCTTGCCGAGGCGTGCCTCGGAACCCATGACCGACTGGTCGACGGTGATCGAGCCGCCGATCATCGGCTTGTCGCCGCCGCCTTGCTGGTATTGGGTCAGGAAGTTCACCGCATCGGCGCCGCCCAAGGCGACATAGATGGCATCGACGTCATCGGGGATCGAGGCGACGATGGTGGAATAGTCCTTGTTGCCGATCGGCACCCAGAACTTCTCCGGCACCTTGCCGCCCAGCTTGCAGAACTCCAGCATGAAGCCCTGCACCTGGGAATAGGGGAAGGAGTAGTCCTCGGCGATCACCACGGCACTCTTGTAGCCCTTGTCCTGGAAGGCGTAGGTGCCGAGGCCCGCTTGCCACTGCACGCCGTCGGTGGTGAAGCGGAAGAAGTTGGGCGCCGCGTCGCGCAAGGTGGTGTCTTGCGCCGCCGAAGTGCCGTTGACGAAGGTCGTCTGCGGCTGGGTCTTGGCGTAGTCGCGCAAGGCCAAGCCCTCGGAACCCGACAGCGGCCCCAAGAGGATATCGACCTTGTCGTCCTCGACCAGCTTGCGCGCGGCGCGCAAGGCACTGTCGGGCGAGGCGTCGGACGAGCCCTTGATCACCTCGATCTTCTTGCCGCCGGCCATGTAGCCCGCTTGCTCGAAGGCAAGATCGGCGCCGCGCATGGAATCCTCGCCCAAGACGGTGAAGGCGCCTTCCAAGGTCGCCAGGACGCCGATCTTGATGGTGTCTTCCGCAGCGGCCGGTCCCGCTGCCACGGACAGCGACAAGGTCGCAGCACCCGCCAGCAGTAGACGTCGTGAAAGAACTTGCATGCTCTCTCCTCCCAAACTCTCCATTCCCGCCGGCCACCATGGCCCGGCGTTCTCCCTGCTTTGCGGCAAGGCCCCAGCCCTACCGGCCGCTTTCCTCGCGGCCCTTGGCCAGAAATGCCTTGAGCTTGTCCCACAAGCCCAAGAGCCCGTCCGGCGATACCAGGACGACCAGCAGGAAGGCCGCCCCGATCACGGTGTTGAAACGCTCCCGATCGATCAGATCGATTGCGAAGTTGTCCAGCAGCACGAAGACCAGCGCGCCCACGAAGGGCCCGATGGGATGACGCAGGCCGCCCAGTACGGCGATGATCAGGATGTCGATCATCGGGCCCAGGCTGATGGAGCCGGGCGAGATGCGGCCGTTGAACCAGACGATGAAGATGCCGCCCAGTGCGGCGAGGAAACCCGCCAGGCAGTAGGCCAGAATGCGGTGCCAGGTGACGTTGAAGCCCAAGGCCTCCATGCGCCGCGCATTGTCCCGGATCGCCTGCAGGCTGAGCCCGAAGGTCGAGCGGCGGAAATAGACCACGCCCAGGTAGGCCAGAACGGCTACCCCCAGGGAGAGGTAGTAGAAGGGCATGGGCTCGCGCCAGTCGACGCCGAAGAGCGGCGGCGGTGCTACGCCGGCAAAACCGTTGAAGCCGTTGAAGATGTCATAGTTCTGCCGCGCGAAGTTGGCGAAGCCGACGCCGATCGCCAGCGTGATCATGATGGTGTAGATGCCCTCGGTCCTGACCGAGATGGCACCGATCAAGGCGGCCGCCAAGGTGGCGATGGCGAGCGCGATCGGCAGCACCGCCCACCAGGGCCAGTGCAGGCTGATGGGGGCCGTGCTCTCGCCGAAGATGGCGAACATATAGCCGGCGATCCCGGCGACGGTGAGCTGGGCCAGGGAGACCATGCCGGCCAAGCCGGCCAGCAGCATGAGCGAGAGCGCCACCAGTCCCAGGAAAAGCGCCTGCGCGCCGATCTGCACGGTCCAGAAGGGATCGGCAATGAAGGGGTAGACCAGCAGGAAGGCCACCAGAAAGCCGATACGCACGACACTCCAGGTGCTGCGCCCCGCAGCGGCGGAGAGGCTGTCGGTCACTGCCACCATCGCCGCCTTAGCCCCGCCGGCCCATGATGCCCTGCGGGCGCAGGGCCAGGACGGCGACCATGATCACGTAGGTGTAGACCACGCCGTAGGTGCGCGAGTAGGCGAGCCCGAACTGCTCGGCCATGCCGATCAGCAATGCGCCGATCGCCGCCCCGGTGATCGAGCCCATGCCGCCGACGATCACCACGACCAGTGAGGCCAGAAGGTATCGCACGTCCTCGCCCGGCGCGATCGAGAGGAAGGAGCCGCCGATCACCCCGCCCAGCCCGGCAAGCCCGGCGCCGATGGCGAAGGTCAGCGCGAAGACCAATTGCACGTTGACGCCGGTCGCCGCCAGCATGGCGCGGTCGTCGACGCCGGCGCGTATCATCATGCCGACGGCCGTGCGGTTGAGGAAGAGCCATAAGGCCACCCCGATCACGACTGCGATCAGCAGCACGAAGAGGCGGTAGGAGTTGTAGACCTTCACCCAGGGCATAGGCGTGGCGCCGAAGAGAAAGTCGGGGATCTGGTACTGATAGGTGGTGCCGGACCAGATCGCCAGCATGAGGTCGGCCATGACGATGGAGATGCCGATGGTGACCAGGGTCTGGCGCATCTCCTCGCCTTCCATGCGGCGCATCACCAGGGTCTGCAGCGCCAGGCCGAAGAGCGCGGTGGCGAGGAAACCGGCACCGACGCCGAGGAACCAGCTGCCGCTCCACTTGGCGACGTCGTAGCCGAGATAGGCCCCCAGCAGCGCGATCGCGCCGTGCGCCAGGTTGACGTTTCGCATTAGGCCGAAGACCAGGGTGAAGCCGCTGGCCACCACGAAGTAGAGCCCGGCCAAGGTTAGGCCGTTCAGGAAGGTCAGGAGGAAGAGGCGCACCTCCTTGCCGGCGCGCACCTCCATGCTGGCAGCACCGGCGGCAACGACGCCGGCCGCCGCCAGCCCAAGTAGTGCCAGCAGCAGAGTCTGCCCGGTCCTGGTCACGCGCGCCCTGCCCCTCTCGCCGGTCCGAACGGACTAGATCGCGACGCGGCCGCGTTCGGCCTGCATGTCCGGTGCGCGGTGAAAGCTGCCGTCCTTCATCACCGCCAGAATGCGCTCGCGGTCCTGCAGGATACGGATGTTGGCCAAGGGGTCGCCGTCGACCAGCAGCACGTCGGCCAGATAACCCGGCTTGATCTGGCCCAATTCGCCGGGCTTGCCCATGATCTCACCGCCATAGCGGGTCGCAGCGATCAGCGCCTCCATCGGCGTCATGCCGACGCGGTCGACCAGATACTCCAGGTCCTTGGCATTGGTCCCGTGCGGGATCCAGGCAAAGCCGTAGTCGCCGCCCGGTAGCACCTTGATGCCGCGCTTGTGCATCTTGCTCATGGTCTCGGTCGCGATGTCGGCCTCGCGCTTGTACTTGATCCCCAATGGCCCGTTGGGGTCGACGCCGTACTTTCCGGCCTCGGTCGAGGTCTTGATCAACCAGGCCAGGCCCGGCGCTACGAAGTGCTTGTCCTTGTTGGCCTCCAGCATGTCCAAGGTCGCCTCGTCGGCGAAGGAGGCGTGGTAGATAATCTCGACGCCGTGGCGGATGCACATCTTGATCGACTCGTTGGAGCGCGCATGCGCGCAGGCCCTGAGGCCGCGTCGCTTGGCCTCCGACACCGCCATTGCCACCTCATCGTCGGCCATCGGCGTGGCCTCGGCCGGCACGCCGGCGATCTCCTCGCCCGAGAGGTTCAGCTTGATGAGGTCGCAGCCGTACTTGATGAAGCGGCGCACCATGGCGCGCATCTCCTCCGGCCCCGAGATGATTGCGCCGAAGGAGAGCTCGGGCGCGTCGATGTGCGGCGGCGTGGTGTCGCCGAGCCCGCCCAGGGTGGCGATCTCCTGGGTGTTGGCCAGCATTCTGGGTCCCGGAATGAGGCCGCTGTTGATGGCGTTGCGGATCACCACGTCCAGGCGCGGCTTGGCCGCAGCCGCGCCCACCACCGAGGTCCAGCCCATGTCGATGTAGCGCTTGGCCATCGCCGCGGCGTGCAGCGTGTGCTCCTCCGGCGGCATGAACTGGATCGCCTCAAGGCTGGGCTGGTCATTCCAGGAGAAGTGCGTGTGGGCCTCGGTCATGCCGGGCATCAAGGTGGCGCCGGCACCGTCCAGCACGGTTGAGCCGTTGCCCGGCACGGTTCGACTGCCACGGCCGACATGCTTGATGCGGTTGCCCTGCACCAAGACCTCGCCGGTGTAGGGGTGCTCGCCGCTGCCATCGAAGATGCGTACGTTGGTAAAGAGGATGTTGCCCATGCTGTCTGCCTCCTAAACGCGCTCCCTGCCCCGGCCTGCCCGACTCTGCGGCGGGTCTCGGCCTTCTTAAGGAGCCACTACTCCGATCTGCTCATGAAGTCCTTCAACAGCCTGTTGACGTCCGTCGCGGCCTCAAAGGTGGTCCAGTGCCCGCAGCGCGGCAGGATGTGGGCGCGCGCGTCCCGGATCTTCTCGGCCAGGCCGCGGGCCACCGAGGGCGGCGCCACGACGTCGTCCTCTCCGGTCACCAGCAAGGTCGGGCAGCTGATCTCTGCGGCATCGGCGGCTTGCGCTGCAGCCAAGGCGGCACAGGTGGCGCCATAGCCTTCGCCCGACTGGCGCATGACGCTCTCGCGTACGGCGGCCAGCGCCGTCGGCTGGCGTTCTTTCGTGGCGCTTGCCGTCGCCGCTGCGACGATGGCATCGGCGATCTCGGCCATAGCGGCGGCCCCGCCGCTGCGCGCCCTCTCCGCCCGCGCCGAAAGTGCCTCTCGGGCAGGCTCGGGGGGTGCCGTCAGCGGGCCGAATAGCGCCAGGCTGGCAACCAGCTTCGGTGCCTTCACAGCGATGTGCTGGCAGAGAATGGTGCCGAGCGAATGGCCCAGGAAGTGGGCGCGTTCGATCCCCAAGGCTGCCGTCATGGCAACCAGGCTCTCTACCATGCTTTCGATCGAGAGGGCGGCCGGCAGGGGAGAGCGTGCCGATCCGGGCAGGTCCGGCCGAATGGTGCGATAGCGGCCGGCGAAGACGCTCATCTGCGGGGTGAAGCTGTTGGAGCTGCCGCCCAGCCCATGCAGCATCACGACCGCAGGCCCATCGCCCTCCACCTCAACCGCCATGCGCTCTATCGTCTCTGTGCTCATGGTCCGGCCTCGTCCGATCAAACGCCCATCACGGGATTGGTCAGCCGGCCGATGGGCGCGATCTCCATCGTCACCTCGTCGCCAGGGCTCAGATAGCGCGGCGGATCGAAGCCGATGCCCACCCCGGCCGGCGTTCCCGTGGCGATGACGTCTCCCGGCAGCAGCGTGATCCCGGCCGATATCGTTTCGATCAAGGTGGGCACGTCGAAGATCAGCAGCGCCGTGTTGGCGTCCTGGCGCAGCTCCCGATTGACCCAGCAGCGGACTTGGGTGTCGGCCAGGTCGATCTCGTCGGCGGTCACCGCGGTCGGTCCCATCGGGCAGAAGCTGTCTTGCGACTTTCCGACCAGCCACTGGCTGTGACGGCCCTGCAGGTCGCGCGCGGTGACGTCGTTCAGCAAGGTGTAGCCCCAAACATGGGCCAAGGCGTTCTGCCTGGCGATGCCTCGCCCGGCCCGGCCAATGATGACGGCCAGTTCCGCCTCGTAGTCGACCGCTTCCGAGACGGCGGCATCGATCAGGATCGGCGCGCCGATCGGGATCACCGTTTCCGGCACCTTGGAGAAGATGATCGGATAGGGCGGCACCGCGCCGCCTTTGGCGCTGCTGTCGAAGCCGCTGGCGGCAAACTCCTCGGCATGGGCGTGGTAGTTCTTGCCGACGCAGAAGATGTTGCGGCGCGGCCGCGGAATCGGGGCCAGCAGGGTTACGGTCTTCGGGTCGAGCGCTTGCCCGGTCGTCTCCGTGTGCTCGCCGCGAACCGCACGGTCGACCAAGGCCAAGACACCGTCAGCTGCCTCGGTGGACGAGAGAGCCAAGGGCTCGATCGGCCCATCGGCGGCCGGCCATTGCCCGACGTAGGTCTTGCCCTGTCGCTCGTAGGTGACAACCCGCATACCCGCGCATCCTCAGCCTTGCATTCAAGTCCAATTGAACCTTTTTTGATCCATTGGATTAGAATACTATCCTCGCATCCCCATCACAGGCTTGTCAACGTGCTGATAAGCAGGGATCAGCCTTGCGGTCAGAACCAATTGGCTCAATACTGGATCATCATGAACGAATCGCTCAGGCGGCCGCGCGGTGCGCATCGCCAACAAAAGGTGCTCGATAGCCTGCGGCGCGACCTCGCCTCCGGGGAATACAGGCCGGGGGCGCAGCTGCCGCCGGAGCGCGATCTGGCCGCCCACTACGGCATCGCCCGCAACACGCTGCGTCGTCTCTTGGACGAGCTGGCCGAAGAGGGGCTCTTGGAGCGTCATGTCGGTCGCGGCACCTTCGTGCGGGGCGTTCCCGGCGGCAGCCAAGAGGCCGCGGCGAACGGCGATCTCCCGAGCCGGCTGCGCAGCGCCAGCCCGGCCGACCTCATGGAGGTCAGGATCATCATCGAACCGCAGGTGGCTGCGCTGGCTGCCAGCCGTGCCTCGGCCGAAGACCTGAACGGCATCGAGGAGAACCTGCGCCGCTCAATCGCCGCCAAGGGCCTGGCCGAGTTCGAGCATTGGGATGCGCAGCTGCACCTCTCGATCTTCCGCGCAGCCAAGAACGCTCTGCTCTTGGACTACTGCGCCGCGATCAACACCGTGCGCAACGAGCCCGACTGGTACCGCCTGAAGAAGCGCAGCCTGACGCCCGAGCGGCGCCTGGGCTACGACAGGGAGCACACTGAAATCGTCTCGGCTCTGCGCCAGCGCGACGCCGAGGCGGCCCGCAAACAGCTCTTCCGCCATCTCTCAGGCATCCGCGATACCTTGCTGTCGTTGGAGGATTAGTTTTCCCCGAGGTGGTCCCGCTCATCCTGTGGATCGACCGGATCCGCGGCGACGTGACCCGGCCATCCTGGCCCTGCGGACACCCGCCCGCTGGCGGTCCAAGTCACTTTCTGCATACTTTGGCCAGGCAGCCCCGTGAGCGAGAGGAACGAGTCCACCCGTGAGTGACGTCGACAACCGCGCCAATCCGCGCCACGGCACCAACGATGCCCTCTACTACACGCTCGCCATTCTGGTCGGTATCGCCGCCGGTGCGATCGGCGCGGTCTTCCACATGATCGTTGAGTCCGCCTTCGCCGCGCATCGCAACGTCCGCGAGGAGGTCGACAGCCTGTTTCTCCAGCTGTTGATCTTCGCCGGCGCTTCGATGGTCCTGGTCGCCTTCGCGCTGTTCCTCACTCGGCGATTTGCGCCTGAGGCCGGGGGCAGCGGCGTACAGGAGATCGAAGGCGCGCTAGAGGGGCTGCGCGAGGTGCGCTGGGCCCGGATCCTGCCAGTGAAGTTCGTGGCCGGCATCGCTGCCCTCTCCTCCGGCCTGGTGCTGGGGCGCGAGGGCCCGACGATCCACCTGGGCGCCGCCGTGGGTGCCGCCACGGCCGACGGCGTCAAGATGGACGACACCGAGCGCAAAGGCCTCATTGCGGCCGGGGCGGCCGCTGGACTGGCCGCAGCCTTCAACGCACCCCTGGCCGCCGTCCTCTTCATCATCGAAGAGACCCGGCGGCAGTTTCCCTACACGCTGAAGACCTACAGCGCGGTGATCCTGGCCTCCGCCCTCTCCGGCTTCGTTACCGAAGAGCTGGCCGGCGTCGGGCCGGAGATGAAGATCCTGGTCGATGCCCCGCCGCTTTGGCACTACCCGGTCTTCGTCGTATTGGGCCTTGTACTGGGCGCCGCCGGCGTGCTTTTCAACCGCACCATGCTGGCCTGCCTCAACGGCAGCGACGCGGTAACGCGCCGTCAGCCCTACCTCTTCCCGATGCTTTTCGCCGCCTCGGTCGGCGTCTTACTGGCGGTCCTGCCGGACGCCACCGGCGGCGGCGACGACTTCGTCGAGAAGATGCTGCACCATCCCGAGCAGTACACGCTGGGCATGCTGCTGCTGTTGGTCCTGGTGCGCTCGGCCACGACATTCGGCAGCTACACCTGCCGCATCCCCGGCGGTATCTTCGCGCCGATGCTGGCGCTAGCCACCTTGACCGGCCTTACCTTCGGCACGGCCTTCCACCTGGCCTTTCCCAACAGCACGCAGCTGGACGTGATCGGCATGGCGATCGCCGCCATGGGCGGGCTGTTCACCAGCACCGTTCGGGCCCCTCTGGTGGGGGTGGTGCTGGTGATGGAGCTCACCGGCTCTTACGACCTCATCCTGCCGGTGATCTTGACCTGCGTGACCGCCAACCTGACCGCCCATCACCTGAAGGGTGAGCCGATCTACGAGATGCTGCTGGAACGCACCTTGAAGCAGGCCCAGCAAGAGGTGCCGAAGGACACCACCGACAGCGACCGCATCCCGTTGCAGCTGGGGATCGGCAAGGACGAGCCCGAAGGCGAACCGAAAACCGAAAAGCCCGAGAAGTAAGTCTATCAGGCGGCGAAGGTGACGGCCTCAATCGTTTCGGCTCGCTCCGCGCTGGCGATAAAGCCGCCGCCCAAAACCCGCGAGCCCTCGTAGGCAACGGCGGCTTGGCCGGGTGCGACCGCCCCTTGCGCCGCCAAGAGCCTAAGCTTGGCGCCGTCCTGGCCGATCTCTTCGAGCCTGGCAGCGGCCGGTTCTTGGCGCGAGCGGAGCTTCACCGCGAGTTCCCGGCCAGGCTCCAAGCGCGCCAACCAATTGGTTTCGCGCAGCCTCACCAGGTCCTGCTTGAGAGCGCTCTCGGGTCCGACGACCACGCGGGATGCTGCGGCATCCAGGCCGACGACGTAGAGCGGCCCCGGCACGTGATCCAGGCCCAGCCCGCGGCGCTGGCCGATGGTGTAGTGGATGATGCCGCGGTGGCGTCCCAGCACCTCGCCGGCGAGGTCGACGATCTCTCCCGGCTCGCCAGCGCCCGGCCGTAGGCGCTCGACCACATTGGTGTAGCGACCGCTGGGGACGAAGCAGATGTCCTGGCTGTCGGGCTTGTCGGCGACGATAAGGCCGCGCTCGCTTGCCAGGCGACGCACCTCGGCCTTGGGCAGCCCGCCGAGCGGGAAGCGCAGGAATTGCAGCTGCTCGGCCGTGGTGGCGAAGAGGAAATAGCTCTGGTCGCGCGCGAGCTCCTCGGCGCGATGCAGTTCCGGCCCATCGCGGCCCGGGATGCGCCTGACGTAATGCCCGGTGACCAGAGCCGCCGCCCCCAGCTCGCGGGCACTCTCCAAGAGATCGGCGAACTTGACCCGCTGATTGCAGCGAATGCAGGGAATCGGCGTCTCGCCGCGGGCATAGCTGGCGGCAAAGTCCTCGATCACCTGCTGGCGAAAGCGTTCTTCGTAGTCCAGGACATAGTGGGCGAAGCCGAGGCGTTCGGCGACCCCTCGGGCATCACGCACGTCCTGGCCGGCGCAACAGCTGCCGGGGCGTCCGACGGCCTGACCGTGGTCATAGAGCTGCAGGGTGAGACCGACCACCTCATAGCCGGCCTCGTGGCACAGCGCTGCCGCCAGCGAGGAATCGACCCCACCGGACATGGCCACCACCACCCGCGCCCCGCGGGGCGGGCTGTCTTCGCCCAGAAGTTCGTTCATGCCGGCTGCAATAGGGCAGCGGAAGCCTCGTGGCAAGGCCTCCCGCCAGGACCTTGTGCGATCAGTTGCGCAGCAGTACCGCCGCGACCAGCGCCGTATCCACCGCCACGTTCAAGAGATCGATGAATATCTGCAGATAGCGCGGGCTGATTTCCGGCGGCACGATAAGCACGTCGCCGGGTCCCAATTCCGTGGACCTGCTGCTGGTCACCAGGGCCACGTGGCCGGATAGCTCGCGCACGATGAAGAGGCCCTCGTCCGCCCGATCGGTGTAGCCGCCGGCTTTCTCTACGTACTCCCGAAAGGTCAGGCCGGCCTCATAGGGAATGGTTTGCGGGACCCGGACCTCGCCGGAGATGTTCACCAAGTTGGTGGTCGAGGGGATCAGGATGACGTCACCGTCTTCCAAGCGCAGATCGGTGACCTGGCCATTCACGGACAGCACCACCAAACCTTCCGGCTGGGCCTGGCGTGCGCGCTCGATGTACTGCAGGATCAGCTCCGCCTCCTGTGAGCGCATCGCCGCTTCGCTCTCGGTCAAGGATTCAGCGGTGAAGATGGTTTGCTCCAGGCGGTCCAAAGTGGCGTCCAGCAGGGCCTTCTGCTGCTCAGCCACGCCGCGTCGCTTCAAGGATATGGAATTGATGGCCGACAGCTCCGGCTGCACCGGCACATAGTCCAACAGCAGCTTCAAAGTCGTGGTCGGCTCTACCACGAAGCGGGATTCGCCGAGGAAGGTGCCCTCGACGCTGACCTGAATGGTGTCGCGGGTGCGATCGGCGAAATAGGTGATGCGGTCCTGGTCACGCAGTTGCGTCGTGCGGAAGTCCGCCATGTCGATGTAGGCGCTGTAGGGCTCTCCCGCCCTGGTCCCTTCGAGCAGCACGTGCGAGACGTTGGGCAAGGGGCGCGCCAGCCTGTCCAGATCGGCGCCGGTCATGCCGTCGCCCCCGAACTCGAAGGAGAAGCTGTTGCGGATCGCCCCGGTGGCGGCCACTACGGGCCGCTGCGCGCCCACCAGGATGGTGTCGCCGGCAACGAATGTGTGCCTGCGCAGGCGTCCTTCCAGCAGGAAGCTATAGAGGTCCACCGTGTAGATGCGCCGGCCGTTTCGCATGATCGCCACATCACGATAGCTGCCGCTGGCCGGCACGATGCCGCCCGACCGCGCCAGATAGTCGATCACCGAGTCGGTTGGCGCCCCGGCGAAGCGTCCCGGAGTTTGAACGAAACCGGTGACGAACACGCCGATCGAGCTGAAATCCAGGATCGTGGCGTAACTGTCGACATTCTGGCCGTAGACCTGCTGCACCTGCTCTTTGATGTGCTGGTCAAGCGCGCCAGCCTGCACGCCGGCGACCTGAATCGGCCCCAGTTCCGGAATGAAGATGTTGCCCTGTGGGTCCACCGTCGTCTGCAAGGTCGTCTCCACCGCACCGGTCAGCTGCACCGAAACGCCGTCGCCGATCATGATCGGGCTGGCGAGATCGGCGGACTGCGACACCGGAAAGCCGGTACGGGTGAAGAGGCCGGACCCGAAGGGCGGCAGCTCGTCACCGACCGGCACCGTCGCCTGATCGCGCTCTTCGCTGTCGAAGACGTTGCCTTGCTGGTTCAGCTGCTGCTCGTCAGGCAACACCACTTGCGCCAAGGCAACGTTCGCCAGTGCGAAGAGTGCCAGTAAGGACGCTAACGATCGAAGCATGCTTCGCCTCATAGAATGTGATCCCGAATGCCCAGGAAGAGAAGGCGGCCGATTGTAAAGACCAGAAGCGAGACGAGGAAGACGAAGAAGAGATTTTCCCAGCGGCGTGGCAGTTGTGCCTCATCTGGTTCTGTCGGCGACACGACGGGCACCACGTAAAGCTGCTGGCGTTGCGCTTGTGCAACAGCATCCTGCAAAGACACCAGAGACGCGCTATAGGCCTCGCCGGCGATCTGCTTGCGCAAGAACAGCAGCTCGAACTCGGGGATCAGGTTGCCCATGGATTCCTGCTCGCCCACCAGCTTCTGGCGCTCTCTCTCCACCTGCGCCTGCAGCGCTTCGATCTGCGCTTCCAAGTCGAGTCGCGTCACCGCCGAGCCGCGGTTGCCGGTGACATTGCCCAGCTTGACCAATTCCGCCTGGGATAGCGCAATCTCACCTTCCAGCTGGGTGATGATGCCATTGACCCGGGTGATGACCTCGGTCGGGTCGATGACATTGTTGTAGCGCCGGAATTCGGCCAGGGCCGATTCCGCCTGCTCCAGCCGACTCAAGGCGCCCGACACCTCCTCGCGCGACAGCCGCAAGAGATCCGATTCGGCGCGCTTGTTGAACTCGTTCACCAAGCGCTCGCTCTCAGCCAGGATCGCCTCGCTGATGGCCTCGGCATCCTGGGGACGGAAGGCGCGGACGTTGATCGACACCAGGCCGGTGATCTGGTCGTAGTTGGCGTCGATCATACTGAGGTAATAGTCATAGAGTCCCAGCAGGGTCGCGTCGGGCTGCAGGTAGAAGAAGGGATCGTCCCCTGAAAAGCTGTAGGCGGCGCGCAGATCGACCTGGTCGGTCAGCCGCAGCATGCCTTCATAAGAGGTGACGTAGTCGATGACGCTGAAGGACTCGTCGGACGCTCGCCCGAAGGCTGCCGGCTGACCGAGGATGCTTCCCACCGACGACGACTGCTCTTGGCCGGCATTGCGGATGAGGAAGACCGCATTCACCTCGTAGCGGTCGACCGCGATCGCAAAGTAGTAGTAGGCAGCGACCAAGACCGGCACGATGATAAGTGCCACGAGCAGCGCCGAGCGATAAAACGTGGTGAGAAAGTGAAGCGTGCGGGCCGCTGTCGACTGCTTGGGCGCCTCTTCCTGCATCGGCAGCGGCGGCGGCAAGACGATCGGGTCGGGAGGCGGCTGCTGCTTGATCTGCGGCTTTGGCTGCGGCTCTGCCAGGGGCACGGCCGCGGTCCGGGCTTCACGGGCTTCTTGTCGCTGCGTCCGGCGCTCTCTCTTCTTGAGCTTCTCCAGTTTATTGGCTTTGGCTTTTGCCTTTACCTTGGCCTTGCGCTTCAGCAGACGCCGTTTCGGTGCGGGAGCGTCCATCGCCGCAGGGGCTGCCTCCGGCGCGCTTGCTGCGCGCGGCGCGGGTTCCGCTTGCGGCAGTGCAACCTTGAAATTTCCTTCTGCTCTCGGCTGTTCCTGTGGCTGTTCCACGCGGGGCTTGGCTTCGACGGGCTTCAGCTCCGGCACGGAAAGGCCCGCCGCCTCTAGGGTAAAGAGGAAGGGATCCTCTCCGCCCGGCCGCCTGCCGGAGCGTTGCGGCAGATTGGCGGGCGCATCGGGCGGCAAGACCTTCGAGCCGGCTACGCCTTGAGCATTGCCAGACCGGCCCGACTGGCGTTGCTTGCCGGCACCACCGCCAGAGGTCGGCCTCGTCCTTTGCTGCTGCGGCACCTGGGCCTTTCCACCCACGATGGTCAGGCCTGCCTTCTTGCTGTCATCAGAGGCGCTCATAGACCTCAATGCCCTCTTGCACGTTGTCGAAGTAGTGGAGTTTGCCTTCGTGCAACACGTAAACGCATTGGCAAAAGGTTTGGATCGTCTTCATCCGATGCGACACCACCACGAAGGTGCTTCGTCCCGACAGCCTATGCATTTCCTGTTCGGCTCTTTGACGAAATCGCGCATCGGCCACGGACATCAGCTCGTCGAAGAGATAGCAGTCGAAGTCCATGGCCACCGAGATGCCGAAATTGAACCGGCTGCGCATGCCGCTGGAGTAGGTCTCTAGTGGCATATCCAGATATTCGCCGAGTTCGGCGAAATCCTCCACCTGCTCGACCAGATCCCGCCAATCGCGTCCATAGAAGCGTGACACCACCTTTAGATTGTCTTGGCCGCTGAGCGTTGGGACGAAGGCACCGCCAAAGCCCATCGGCCAAGAGACCTCGATGCCGGGCGCCCAGTTCACGCGGCCCTTGTTCGGTCGAGCGGCACGCGCCAGGACCCGCACCAAGGTCGACTTGCCCGCGCCATTGCGCCCGAGGATGCCGATCGACATGCCCCCGGGCATCTCCGCCGTCACATCGCGCAAAACGTAGTGCTTCGCGCCTTTCACGCGGTAGAACTTGGACACGTTCTCCATGGTGATGAGGGGTGGCGTCATCGGACCACCCTATCGCGGAACAGCCGCTCCATCAGCAGCCCGCTCACCAGGAATGCCCCGACCCACTTCAGAACATAGGTCAAATCGCCAAAGGCCGTCTGATACTCGATGAAATAGTAGGACCTCGCCAGCTCGGTGATGTGCAACAGCGGGTTCCATAGCAAGTACTCTCGAAAACCGGGCGGAATCTCCGGCACAACGAAGAACACGCCAGACAGGAATAAGAGTACACGCATTGTCAAGGTGTTGATTGACTTAATGACTGGAACAAAAATAGCAAAAGCAGCCAGCGTCATCCCATAAACGAACCCGAAGAAATTTGTCAAGATGAGTAAGAGGAGTAGATACAGCGGCTCTTCTGCCGGTCCGGAAAAGCCGAAAATGCGCATGATCATATAGATCGCCACAGCAACCGACATGTTGATGGTCAAATTGACGAGAAAGCGCCCGATATAGATATCCAGCTCTGTCACTTGTCTGAAATACAACAATCCGAGGTTGCTTGGAACGGCATCGATCTGGTCGTTCACCATGTTGCGCCAGCCGCGGAAATAGAGCAGGCCGCAAGCGGTGAAGGGAAAGATCGCCATGCCGGCATAGCCCGGAAACCCGGACAAGAGCCGCAACATGGCGATGATGATGACCTGGCCACCCGGGACCAGGAAGGTAAAGAGCATACCGCTGCCGCGCTTGCCGAAGCGTGCGGCGAGCTCGCGCGTCAAGAGGCCGTTGATGACGCGACCTTGGACCCTTACGGCGCCGAGAAAGCTTGAGCGCCTATCGCGGTGACGGCCGAGGTCCGTGCTGGACAAGGCCTACAACCTTGGGCCCGTGTCAGAGCCGCGCAGCGGCGCCATCACCGTCCAAACACCGCCGTTCGAGCAGGCGATGCGATCAATCGGTCGGCCGTGCGATATCGCGGTGAAGCGCAAGGGCCGACAGATCCGGCCGCTGGCCGCGTCATAGGGCTGCCCGATCTCGACCGACCAGTTCACTCCCTGGCGATCGACCACGGTGGTGAAGGCCTGGCCGCTTGCCAGCGCCTGGGAAAGGTTCAAGTCGCCGCCGCCTGGGGCAAGGGCAGCGGTTAGCAGGGCGCTGTCGCTTGCCGGCGTCGAGGCTGAACTGGAAGATTGCGCGGTCGCAGCACTGCCGCTCTGCCCGCTACCGGCGGCGCCAGCCTGCTGGCAAGCCGCCAGGGCGCTGGCCGCGAAGAGAAGGCAGCAGAGCCTAAGCGCCAATCCGCCCGCCCCCCTGGGGCCATGGGCCGACCCGCCTGCGGCCACCGCCGCAGCTTTAGCCGTCTTTACCATAGCTCACTGATCCTGATGCGAGAGCGGCGTTCAATCGTACGAACGTCCATGCCTTCATAAACGGGGTCAAGGGTCCCTCGCCCGATACCAAGCGCCGGACACCTCGGAGAATTCCCGTCGCTCCGGGCGCGAAGGTGCAGGCCGCGTGGTGACAAGGCAAGTCCCCATCTCTGTGCTGCGGCGACTTTGCGCGGCATTGTGACATTGTCGCGTCGATTGCGAGGCCGAGGCGTGGCAAGATCCCGAAACGCCGCAATGGCCAGCCGGCCTCTGTCGGCGATCGCACCTGCACCCCATAGAAGCCGGCCGGGCCGCATGGGCCCGCCTGGCAGGAGGATATCGCTTTGCACAGGTTCCTGCTCCTTCTTGCTTTTCTCGGGTCCCTGTTACTCCCCGCTTTCGCGTCGGCGCAAACCGGCGCCGGCCTGGAACTGGACCAGGATCGAATCGACCAGTTTTTTCGCTCTTGCCTGGAGGGAACCGGCGGCGATCCGAAAAGCGACAGCTCTCAGGCGCGCAAGTGCACCAACAGCTACTACGCCCAATGCGCCGAGGGCGGAGGCTATAGCGTCACCGCCCAGAAGCAGTGCTGGGCCGCACTGGAGACCTATTGGGATTCCGTTGCCAAACACCGGGCAAAGCGAATCGAGAACATCGCGCCAGCCAACCTGAAGCGCTATGTCACCGAGTCGGCCCGCGCGGAGGAGCGCTACCGAAAAGAGCGCTGCCGCTTTTACCAGTACCTGAACGCGCCCTGGACCGGCCCGGCCCATGCCAGATGCCTGACCGACACGCTAATCGACCGCGCCGTGGACCTGCAGATCATCGAAGAGAACATGCCGCGCTAGGGCCCGAAGGATAAGGCCCCTCGTTCGGCAGGCAGCAGGCTTGAGGGCAGACTTGCACTGTCCATGGCTGAGGACAGTGCCGTCCCCGCAAGACAGCAAGACCGACAGTCACCGGCCTCTGCCGAGGGCGGAAAGTCGGGGCTGCGGCCTCGCTCGCTCTTGGCATGGGGTTTGCTTCATGCTGTGGTCGCCGGGCTCGGCGGGGCCGGCAGTGCCCTGTGCGGTGCCAGGCGGCCGGACGGCAACGATAAGTAACCGGGAGGAGACGGGATGATGATAGGAAAAGGTGCCCTGGGGCTGATCCTTGGCTCGGCGGCCTTGGCGGCTGCCGGCTTGGCAGGGCCGGCGCAAGCGCAAGACAGCATCAAGGTCGGCGTGGTGAGCTTCCTGACCGGCGCCGCAGCCGGCCCCTTCGGCATTCCGGGCAAGAACGCGGCCGAACTGGTGATCGACGCCATCAACGAGGGCAGCCTGCCGGCACCTTACAACACGCCGGGCCTGGGCGGCTTGCAGATCGAGCCGGTCTATGTCGACGAGGCCGGAGGTACTGCGACCCAGGTGACCGAGCTGCGCAACATGGTGCAGCGTCAAGATGTCGAGGCAGTGGTCGGCTATATCTCGTCCGGCAGCTGCCTTGCCGTGGCACCGGTGGCCGAGGAACTGCAGGTCCTGACCGTCTTCTGGGTGTGCGGCACGCCGCGGATCTTCGAAGAGAACAAATACAAATACGTCTTCAGGACAGCGCCACACGCGACCATGGATAATGTGGCCGCCGCTCGCTACGTCTTGCACAAAATGAACGACCTTGAGTCCTACGCCGGCATCAACCAAAACTACGCATGGGGTCAGGATTCTTGGCGTGACTTCGTGCTGGCGCTAAAAACACTGGCACCCAACGCGGAAATCACCGGTGACTACTTCCCGAAGCTGTTCGCGGGCGAATATGGATCCGAAATCTCCGCGCTCTTGGTTTCCGGCGCCCAGGCGCTGCACTCGAGCCTCTGGGGCGGCGATCTGGAGAGCTTCCTCTTCCAGTCGATCGCCCGTGGCCTGCCGCAGCGCATGCCGCTGGTGCTGACCTCCGGCGAGCCACTGGTCGGCCGGGTCGGCGACAAGATCCCCGAGGGCACGATCATCGGCGCCCGCGGCTCGCATGCCGATCTGGCGCCGGACAACGCGTTGAACGACTGGCTGAAGACCAACTACGAGGCGCGCTTCGGCGAAGCCATCAGCTATCCCGCCTATCACATGACGATGGCTTTCCTCGGCCTGAAAGCGGCCTATGACAAGGCGGCTGCCGCGGCCGGCGGCACGCCCAGCAAGGACCAGGTGATCGCGGCCTTCGAGCACCTCGAGTTCGACACGCCCAGCGGCGCGGTCGAGATGGCGCTGGGGAACGGCCATCAGGCGATCGCCGGCACCGCCTATGCCACCTTCACCAACGAGAACGGCAAGCCGGAGCTGGTCGACGTGGTGCGCTACCCGGCCTCTTGCGTGCAGCCGCCCGACGACATGACCTCGATCGAGTGGCTGGAGCAAGGCATGCCCGGCGCTGCCTGCTGAGCCCTTTCGGAACCCGCCGCGGCGTCGCCTCGCGGGCGCCGCGGCACCGCTTTAGGTGAACCGGCTTTCCAAAGGACCCGTGAGCGCGGAATGCTGACTGCCTTCGCCATCTTCATGGACGGCCTCGTCTACGCCGCCTGGGTCTTCGTCGTCGCCCTGGGCCTCACCCTGATTTTCGGGGTGATGAAGATCCTGAACGTGACGCACGGCGCCTTCTTCGCCTTTGGCGCCTATGGCACGGCCACCATGATCGGCGTCGCCTTTGCCGGCGAGGGCAACCTCGCCTGGGCCTTCATCCTGATGCTGGTGATGCCGGTGGTGATCGGCTGCCTGCTGGGGCTTCTGCTGGAGCGCGGCCTCTTGCGCTTCGCCTACGGGCGCGACGAGGTGGTCATGGTGCTGATCACCTATGCCTCCTTCCTGATCTTCGAGGACGCGCTGCTGCTGATCTGGGGCACCGACGTCTACCCCGCCTACCAACCCATGGTGGCGCTCGGCAACGTCTCGGTCGGCAGGCTCTTCATCTCCAACTACGACCTGGCCTTGGTCGCCGTCGCCGGGCTGGCCGGCCTTGCCACCTGGTGGGGCCTCAATCGGACCCGCTGGGGCCATATCGTCACCGCGGTCATCCACGACCGCGAGATGGCCACGGCCCTGGGGGTCAACGTCGCCCGGGTCTTTACCGTCACCTTCGTGATCGGCGCCATCCTGGGCGCCCTGGGCGGTGCGATCACGGCGCCCAAGATCTCGGTCACCCCGGGGATCGGCATCGAGGTGATCGTGGTGTCCTTCGCGGTGGTGGCGATCGGCGGAATGGGCGCCATCGGCGGCGCCCTGCTGGGCGCCTTGCTGGTGGGCTTCGCCCGCGCGGCAGCAGTTCACCTGCTGCCCGAAGTCGAGCTCTTCGTGATCTATGCCGTCATGGCGCTGGTGCTGGCGATACGGCCGGAGGGCCTCTTCACCCGCATCGCCGCACGACGAATCTGAGGGAGGGCGCGCGCCATGCAGCAAGCGGTGCTGACCCGCCTCGGCCCCATCACCGCGATACTCCTCGCCGCCGGCTTCGTGCTGCCGGAGTGGCTGGCCTCGCTCGCCACCGTGGCCTTTGCCAAGGGCTTGGTGGTGCTGGGCCTCATGGTGCTGTGGCGGGCCGGCCTGGTCTCCTTCGGCCAAGCGCTCTACTTCGCCGGCGGTGCCTACGCAGCCGGTTTGCTGGCCCGTGACGGGGGTGTGCAGGAAGCCGTCATCCTGGCGCTGGTGGGGACCGCGGCCGGCGCCGCGCTGGCCTTCATCGTCGGCTTCCTGCTGGCGCGCTATCGCGAGATCTTTTTCGCCATGCTGAGCCTGGCCTTCTCCATGATCCTCTACGGCATCCTGGTGAAGAACGCATCGCTGGGCAGCACCGACGGCATCGGCCTGCCGGCGGTCAGCTTCCTGGGCATGGATCCCGGCAGCGAGGGACGAAGCTTGGCCAACTACCTGCTGGTGGTGGTGGCCTGTTTCCTGGCGGCCGTCGGCGTCGAGGCCTATCTGCGCTCGATCCCCGGCTCCTTGGCCGAGCCCATCCGCGACAACGAGGTACGCGTCGAGTATCTGGGCCTCTCGGTCAAGAACCTGATCCATGCAAAGTTGGTCCTGGCCGGCGCGCTGGCCGGCCTGGGCGGCGCCATCACCGCTTTTTCCATCGGCCACATCGACCCCGACGCCACCGCCTTTTGGACCGTGTCCGGCGGCTTCGTCTTCATCACCATCCTGGCCGGGACCGGTTCGGTGCTGGCGCCCTTCGTCGGCGCCTTGCTGTTCGAGTTGGTGCGCAGCTACGCCGCGCAATATGCCCCGGAGCTCTGGCAGATGATTCTTGGCGGCGCGCTTCTGGCCGTCATCATGTTTCTGCCGGGCGGGCTCTGGTCGCTCTTCACCCGCCGGGCGCAGGAGGGCTAGCCCGAGATGCAAGCCATCCTCTCGACGGAGAAGATCTCCAAGAGCTTCGGCCAGGTGACCGCCGCCAAGGATATCAGCGTCGAGATTCCGGCCGGGCAGACGGTCGGCATCATCGGTGCCAACGGGGCCGGCAAGACCACCTTCGTCAACATGATCACCGGCTATCTGCCGCCAAGCGGCGGTCGCATTCTCTTTCAAGGTCAGGACATCACCGGACTCGGCCCCAAGGCCATCACCCGGCTCGGGGTCTGCCGCTCCTTTCAGATCGCCCAGGTCTTTCCCACCTTGACGGCGCTCGACAACATGGTGACGGCACTGGGGGTCGCCGACCGCCTGGCCGGCCGGGCCGGGCTCCTCGCCCCGCTGCGCCAGGAGAAGCGGCGCGCGCGGGCATTGGCGGCGCTCGACAGCTACGGCATCGCGGACTATGCCGGCCGGCGTGCCGATGTGCTGCCGCAAGGCGTGCGTAAGCTCTTGGACATCGCCATGGCGGTCGCCAGCGAGCCCAAGGTGGTGCTGCTGGACGAGCCCACCAGCGGGGTCAGCGTCGAGGAGAAGTTCGCGACCATGGACGCGGTGATGGGCGGGCTCGGCGAGCGCTCCATCACCGTGCTCTTCGTCGAGCACGACATGGACATCGTGCAGCGCTATGCCGACCGGGTGCTGGCCTTCTATGACGGCACCATCATCGCCGACGGGCCGCCGGACGAGGCGCTGGCCAGCCAGGACGTGCGCGACTTCGTCATCGGCGATTTCCAGCTGCGCCACGGCAAGGAAGACCAGGCTCATGCTTGAGGTCAGCGGCTTCACCGCCACCATCGGCGCCACCGAGATCGTGCGTGATGCCAGCTTGCGGGTGACCAACGGCGAGATGTGCGGCCTGATCGGGCGCAACGGCGCCGGCAAGACCACGCTGCTGCGCGCGCTGATGGGATTGGTGCGGGGCGAGGGCCGGGCAGTGCTCGACGGCAAGGATCTGGCCGCCCTGCCCGACCACCGCCGCCCGCATCTCGGCATCGGCTACATGCCGGAGGACCGTCGCCTGGTGCCGGAGTTCACCGCCGAGCAGAACCTCTGCTTCCCGGTCTGGTCGCTGGGCATCGAGGCGGCGGAAGCGCGTCTGTCCTGGATCTATGACCTGATGCCGGAGGTAAGGCCCCTGGCCGGACGCCGGGCGCTGCAGCTCTCCGGCGGTCAGCAGAAGCTGGTGGCGCTGGGCCGCGCCCTGATGGCCGGGCGCCGCCTGCTGCTGCTGGACGAGCCCTTCGAGGGCTTGGCGCCGGCCCTGGCACGGCGGCTGGCCGAGGTGGTCTCGGCCTTGAAGGAAAGCGGCGAGGCGCCGGCCGTGCTGATCGCCGATTCCAACGAGACCCATACCAAGGACCTGCTGGACCGCGCCTACCGCATCGAACGCGGCGTCGTCTCCGCCGCACAGGAGGCTCCGGCATGACCCTTGCCCGACCGCAGCGCGTCTTCATCACCGGCGGCGCCTCGGGCCTCGGCCTGGCGATGGTCGAGGCCTTCCTGGCCCAGGGGGCCTTGGTGACCATCGCCGACCGCGCCGCCGAGACGGCCGAGGCGGCGCGGGCCCGGCTGCAGGAAAGCCTGCCCGAACAGGATCCCCGCATTTGGGCCATAGCGCTCGACGTGGTGCAAGCGGCCGAGGTGGCGCAGGCCGTCACCGCCGCGGCGCGCGCCATGGACGGCCTCGACGTGGTCATCGCCAATGCCGGGATCGGCATCACCAAGCCCTTCCTCGACACCACGCCGGAAGAGTTCGAAGCGGTCCACGCCGTCAACGCCCGCGGCGTCTTTCACACGCTGCGCGCCGGCGCGCGCGAGATGATCGCCCGCGGTGGGGGCGGCGCGATGATCGTCAACGCCAGCGTCACGGGCCTGCGCGCGTCTGCCAACCGCACAGCCTACGGCACGGCCAAGGCGGCAGCGGTGAACCTGGGCCAGATCGCCGCCATCGAACTGGCCAGCAAGGACATCCGCGTCAACGTCATCTGCCCCGGTCCGGTCGACACGCCGATGACGCAGGTGATGCACGATCCGGCCACGCGCGCGGAGTGGCAGACCCGCCTGCCGATGCGCCGCTACGGCACGCCGGAGGAGATCGCCGCACTGGCCGTCTTCCTGGCGAGCCCGGCCGCCAGCTACATCACCGGCCAAGCGATCGCGGTAGACGGCGGCTGGACCTCGACCGGGCTGATGCCGACGGGCTGACCCCCGACGCCCAAAGGATCGAAGAACTCTGCCACCCTTCGCGTCGGAGTACGTTGGGGGCCGGTGGGTCTACTGGCACTCCGCGGCGTAAATCCCCGGCTTGATCCGGAAGTCGTTGCCGCCGTGGCGATCTTCGCCGCGGACCAGGAAGATCGAGGTCTCGATCGGCCCGGACCTCCCCAGCGTCCGGTACTTCTCGCGCTCGATCGCGCGATCGTAGAGCGAGCTTGCCGGCATGTAGCGCAAGGTCATGCCCCGGCGCGGCCGATCGGAAAGGTTGGGCTCGGAGCCGTGCACCAGGTAGACGTCGTGCAGCGATATCCGGCCGGCCTCCAACAGCAGATCCACGGCCTCGGCCTCGTTGAAGGCCTCGGGCTTCAGCTCCTGGTTCAAGGTGAGATCCCTGCTCGGGTTCGTCCGGTGCGCCAAGAGGCGCCGCTCGCTGTGTGATCCCGGAATGACGCGCAGACAGCCGTTCTCCCGCGTCGCATCGTCGAGCGCGATCCACACGGTGCAGGTCGCCAGCGGCCGCATCGGCCAGTATTCGCCATCCTGATGCCAGGGCGTCTTGCGGCCCTTCTTGGCCGGCTTGGCAAAGAGACTCATGTTCCAGAGGATGATGTCGGGCCCGATGATCTCTTCGACCAGGTCCAGGATTGCCGGGATGCGTGCGAAGTTGAGGAAGCCGAGATCGTAGTGCAGCAGAGCCGGACAGTAGTCGCGGAACTCCGGATAGCGGGCAACGAGGCGCCCGTGGGCTGCCTTGACTTCGCCCAAGGTCTCGGCTGGCAGCCGGAAGTCTGGGACGATGTAGCCATCTCGCTGGTACTGCGCCTTGGCGCTCGTCTCACCGTCAAGCATCCCGCTTGGTCCTCTCATGGTGCTCCTCAGCGAGCCAACTCTAGGGCGAGGCGCCGGACAGGAGGAACTCTTTAATCGCCGAGCTCTATTCGTAAACGGCAAGAGGCGCGCCGATGACATCCATGATCGGCCGTGTCCCGATGCCGGGCCCCTCCGGGGCCAGCATGCGCCCGTCGACGATCTTCGGCGCGTTCGTCACCGTCTGCTTCTTCAGTCCTTTCGGATAGATCACCGAGCGAATGCACCTCTGCGGTGTCGAGTGGCCCATGTGGGCGACGACGGCGCAGGCGATCTCGCTATAGGAGGAGTCCTGAATCTCCATCGGGACCTTGAGCGCGACGCAAAGATCGCGGATGAGCCGCATTTTTTGAATACCGCCTAGCTTGGCGAGCTTCAGGTTGAGGCCGTCGAGCACGCCGTCTTCCTTGGCCCGGATGACGACGCCCACATCCGTCGCCGACTCGTCCAGGATCAAGGGGATTCCGGTCGTCCGCCGCACCTCTCTGCATTCCTCGTAGGTGGCGCAGGGCTGCTCGAAATAGACGTCTACCGCGCCAGTCATCGCGCCGGACCCTCTGGCAACGCGGATGGCCTCGTCGACGCGCCAGCCGGCGTTGCCGTCGTACTTCAGCGACTCGCCGGGACGCATGCGCTCGCCCATCCATCTGAGATAGGCGATGTCCTTGGCGACATCGCCGCTGGTCTTGCCGGAGAACTGCTGAATGCCCTGGGCGCGAAGCGCTGCGATGGCTGCTTCCAGGTCCGCGCCCGGCTCCGGCGGCACGCTGCCGACGACTTCGGGCTCTGGCGTCATCATGCCACCCAGCAGCATGTAGAGCGGCGCATCGAGTGAGCGGGCCAGGATGTCCCAACAGGCCACATCCAAAGCCGTCTTGACGTAAGGCTGGCCGGTCATCTCGAAGTCCATGAGGTCGTTGATTGCGCCGACCATGCGCGGATCGCGGCCAAGCAGCTTCGGCGCCAGGTCATCCAGCCCGGCCCGCACGCCCTTTGCGAAGGCAGCCACGAAGTTCGAGCCCCAGGGAACACTGTCACCCCAACCCTCGATGCCGGCGTCGGTATCGACCCGCGCCAAAGTAACGTCGAAGACCGACATGACCCGATCATGAGAGATCGTCGCCGGCTTGATCGGAACGTCCACGTGATAGACGCTGATACGGGTGATTCTCATGTGCGTTCCTTAGGCCGGCTCACTGGTTGGCCTTGCATGCAAACTAGCCGGTCGCTGGTCTCGGAAAGGAAACCTGGGCGGATTCGTCGATTGACGCAGGTTATGCCTCTCATATCCTCATGCTCAACCGGAATTTCGGTGCATTCACGATCTGGGGAAGAGGCATGAGTGAAGCGATCCCATCAAGCATGACGGCCGTGCACCTCGTCGGGCATGGCGGTCTGGAGATGCTGCACTATCGCGACGACGTGCCGACGCCAAAGCCGGGCGCGGGCGAGGTCCTGATCAAGGTAGCGGCAGCCGGCGTCAACAACACCGACATCAACACGCGCATCGGCTGGTACTCGAAAAAGGTCAGCGGCGCGACCAACACGGGCGGCGCGGAGGGCTTCGAAGAGGTGGACGACCAGGATGCCTCTTGGTCCGGGGTCCCACTCGCCTTTCCGCGCATCCAAGGTGCGGACTGCTGCGGCCGGATCGTCGCGGTCGGTGCGGGGGTCGAGGCGGATCGCATCGGCGAGCGGGTCATCGTGCGGAACATGCTGCGGTCCTACGTCGACTACCGGCCCTACGAGTGCTGGACCTTCGGCTCGGAATGCGACGGCGGCTTCGCGCAGTACGCCAAGGCGCCGGCCCGCGAGACGCACAAAGTCGATTGCGACTGGTCCGACGCCGAGCTGGCGTCCATCCCTTGCGCCTACTCGACGGCCGAGAACATGCTGCATCGCGCAAAGCTGGGCGCGGAGCGTGTCTTGATAACCGGCGCCTCCGGTGGGGTCGGTGGCGCCGCCATCCAGCTGGCCAAGCGCCGCGGCGCCGAAGTCATCGCAGTCGCCGGCGCCTCGAAGGCCGAGGAGGTGCGAGCCTTGGGTGCCAGCGTGGTTGTCGACCGCGGCGCCGATCTTGTGGCGGCACTCGGCCGAGACTCGGTCGACGCCGTGGTCGATCTCGTCGCCGGCGAAGCCTGGCCGTCCTTGCTCGAGCTGCTGAAGCGAGGCGGGCGCTACGCCACTGCGGGCGCGATCGCCGGGCCCTTGGTCGAGCTGGATGTGCGGACGCTCTACCTCAAAGACCTGACGCTCGTCGGCTGCACCTTCCAGGACGACGTCGTCTTCGAGAACCTGGTCGGCTACATCGAGCGGGGAGAGATCCGGCCGGTGGTCGCGAAGACCTTTTCCCTGTCGGACATTCGCCAGGCGCAAGAAGAGTTTCTCGCCAAGCGATTCACCGGCAAGCTCGTGCTGATACCTCCGGCCTAGGGGAGAGCCTTGGTGAAGATCACCCGCATCGACATCTTTCAGCACGACCTGGAGGTCGTGAACGGACCCTACGTCTTTTCCGGCGGCACGCTCTCCGCGCTCACCTCCTTCCTGGTGCGCGTGACATCGGACAGCGGCGTCGTCGGATGGGGCGAGACTTGCCCGCTGGGGCCGACCTACCAGCCGGCCCATGCCCTGGGCGCCTTGGCCGGATTGCGGGAACTGGCGCCCCACCTGATCGGCGTCGAGGCCTTGCCCAGGGTCGCGGGCCAGGTAATGGCTGCCGCACTGGATGGGCACCACTATGCCAAGGCGGCGATCGATATCGCCCTCTACGACCTGCTTGGCCGCGCGCTCGGCCAGCCGGTCCACGTTCTGCTGGGCGGCGCCTTGCGATCCAGAATTCCAAGCTACTACGCCATCAGCATCATGAGCCCGGAGGACACGGCGCGGGCCGTGCGGGAGAAGCAGCGGGAGGGCTTTCGTGCGCTCCAGATCAAGATCGGCTCCGGCGAGGTCCGCCAGGATGCCGAGGTGCTGCGCGCCGCCTACGCCATGCTAGAGCCAGGCGTCACCCTGGCCGCCGACGCCAACCGCTCGATGACGACAGCCGACGCGCTGCACCTCAGCCGCATGGTCCAGGAGATCCCCGTCGCCTTCGAGCAGCCCTGCAGGACGCTGCAGGAAAGCGACTCACTGCGCGGACGCTTGCACCATCCGATCTATCTGGACGAGACGACGGAAGATGTCGCCACGGTTCTCTCTCTGCTTGGCCAGGGCCGATGCGACGGCCTGGGCATGAAGCTCACCCGCGTCGGTGGCCTCTCGCCGATGCTGACGATCCGAGACATGGCCGCGGCCCGCTGTGCGCCGATGAGTGTCGACGACACCTGGGGAGGCGACGTAATCGCGGCTGCTTGTGTGCATATGGGTGCAACGGTCGACCCGGGTGTTTTTCGGGGGACCTGGATTTCAGCACCTTACATCGACCACCACTACGATCGAGCGAAGGGCGTCCGGATTGTCGGAGGGCACATCGACCTTCCGTCCGGCCCCGGTCTCGGCATCGACCCCGACGAGACACTGTTCGGCGGGCCGGTGGCCTCGTTCTAGATTGGGGGTCTCGGGCTCTGGTCTATTCCCCCTCGCCCGCTGCAATCCCGGGCCAGGCGTGGGGCAGGTTGGTCTCGACGCAATCGAGCGCTTCGCAATCGGCCAAGCGGTCGCGGATGGACTCTTCCAGGGTCACCGCGACCGCGCCGGTCAACGCCTCGACCAGCACCAGGGGAGCGGCAAGGCTGTCCATCAGCGAGGGCGAGGCGCTGGGCAGGCGGAACTCGTAGTCACCGGCAAAATGCGTGCTCTCGGCCCAGAGGTCGGTGATCACCACCAGCTTGGCGCCGCGCTCTTTGGCGAGAGCGGCGAAGCGCCGGACAGTGCGCTGATAGCGGCGGATGTCGATCACCACCACGGTCGAGGTCGGGCAGATGTCGATCAGAAAGCGCGACCAGCTGTCGGGCTGGCCCTCGACGAAGCGGACCTTGTCGCGCAACACCCCCAGGTAGTCGACGAAGAGGTTGGCGATGTGCCGCGAATAGCGTCCGCCGACGCAGTAGGTGGAGCGGCGCGGATCGGCGAGCAAGGCGACGACATCGCGGAAATCGGCGTCGAGCGTAGCCCTGGCCGCTTGCGATAGGTTGTCTGCCGTCTGCTCAAAGGCGTGCTGGCGAAAACCCTTCGTGTCGGCGGGTGCCGCGAAGCGATCCGAGGGCGATTGCAGCAGCGTCTTCAAGTCCTGCTTCACGGCGTCCTGGAAGGCGCCGAAGGTCTCGTAGCCAAGCCGGTTGGCCAGCCGCAGCACGGTGGCCGTGCTGACCGAGGCGGTTTCCGCCAGTGCGGCTACCGTGTTCAGTGCAGAGACCGGATAGTCGCGCAGCACCGCACGCGCCACGTTCTTTTCTTGCTTGCCCAAGGCCTCGAAGGTGCTTCTCAGCCTGCTGGCCGGCGAGCTCGCCATTGCCTCATTGCCCTCATGCCGCGTCCATGAGAAACATATTGATACAAATCCGCTCACTCAATGCGAAAATGTACCAAAGTATTGACATCTCCTGTCGTTGCGATAGCGTTGGCCGGTGGATGCTGGTTGCCGGCGCCCGCAACCGGCGGGCGGACCGGAGCTTGCGCCCGACAGCAATCGACTTAGCGGGAGCGAGAGCATGATGACCTGGCTGAAATCTGTGGGAATTGCCTTGGCGACAGCGAGCCTTTTGGCGGTTCCGACTCAGGCCGAAGACCCGATAAAGATCGGCGCGCTTTACAACGTCACCGGCGGCATGGCCTCGCTCGACGGGCCCTCGCTCAGGGGGGCGGAGCTGGCGGCCAAGCAAGTGAACGAGGCGGGCGGCCTTCTGGGCCGGCCGATCGAGATCATCGCGATCGACACCCGCACCGATCAGCAGGAAACCGCCAAGGCCGCCCAGCGCGTGCTCTCCGACGGTGTCGTCGCCGGCATCGGCATGTCGGACACCACCTTCGTGATGGCGGCAGCGCCCCTGTTTCAAGAGGAGAGCATTCCCTTCGTCACCTCCGGCGCCACCCATCCGGAGCTGCCGGTCTGGGTCGGTGACCACATGTTCATGACCCCCTTCGGCGACGACGATCAGTCCTATGCCATTGCCGATTATGCCTTCGACACGCTGGGCATCCGCAATGTGGCGGTCTGGACCGACCAGTCGATGGACTTCACCAAGGCGCTCAGCAAGTTCTTCATCGAGCGCTTTACCGAGCGCGGCGGCACGGTCTCGTTGGAAGACTCCTTCATGATCGGCGACACCGACTTCTCGGCGCAGATCGCACGGCTGAAGGCCATGGACCCGCCGGCCGACGCCGTCTTCGTCTCGGCCATCCCGACCGAGGCGGGGCTGTCGGTCAAGCAGATCCGCGAAGCGGGCTTGAGCCTGCCGATCGTCTCCGGCGACGGCTTCGACACCGATCTGGTGTCGAGCACGCCTGGCCCCGATCTCGCCAACGACGTCTATTTCTCCACCCATACCTATCGTGCCGACGACCGGCCGGAAGTCGGCGCCTTCGTCGAGGCTTACACGAAGGAATACGGCGTCGAGCCGGAGAACGCCTTCGCACCCTTGGGCTATGACGCCATGATGCTGGTCGCCGACGCGATCCGCCGGGCCGGTTCGGCCGAACCGGCGGCGATCCGCGATGCCTTGGAGGAGACCCGCGGCTTCAAGGCGGTGACCGGCGAGATCTCCTACACCCGCGAGTCCATGGTGCCGCCCAAGCCCATCTCGGTGATCTCCGTGCACGACGGCGCGTTCCAGGTGGAGACCATCTGGCGGCCCTGAGTGAGCCTTCTAGGCCCTCTAGGCCCCCCGGGGCCCGGACAGATGAGCGCGCGTCCGGGCCCCGTCTTTTTCTAGAGGCTAGATAAAGAGGAAGTCCGTGCTGGTGAGCTGGCTGCCGTCGGTCACGCCATCGACATCGATCTCGAAGTCGGCGACCGCGTCTCCGTCGACATCCACCTGAACCAGATCGGTACTGGTCTCGAAGCGCGCACCCGGCGCAAAGCCGGTGAAGGCGCCATTGCCCTGCCAAGAGCCGACGTCGCCCGCGACTTCCAGCTGCATGAGGTCGGCCGCACCCGGATTCGTGACGTTCGAGGTGAAATCGGTGATGTAGGCTTCCGTGATGTAGCTCTTGGCATAGCCGAAGCCAAAGGTGTCCTCGCCCGGCCCGCCGGTCAGGACATCGGTGCCCGTGTTGCCGTTGAGATAATCGCCGCCGCTGCCACCGAAGATCTGATCGTCGCCACTGTTGCCCAAGAGATAGTCGCTGCCGCGGCCACCGGAGACCACATCCTCTCCGATCCCGCCGAAGACGGCATCCCGTCCCCCGGATCCCCTGAGATCGTCGTTGTCCGAGCCACCGAATATCAGATCGTCGTTGGCATTGCCGCTAATCAGGTCGGAGCCGCCGTCACCATAGAGGGCGTCATCACCGCGCCCGCCTCTGGCCACGTCGGAGGAGCTGCCGCCGAAGGCGTAGTCGTCGCCCGCCTGACCACGCACCACGTCGTTGTCGCTGGAGCCGAAGAGCCGGTCGTTGGCGTTGCCACCCCGGATGTCGTCGTCCGAGCTGCCGCCGTAAGCGATGTCGCCGCCACTGCCGCCGGCGATCGTGTCCTCACCGCCTTGACCATAAAGGTAGTCGCCGCCGCCGTCGCCGCTGAGGCTGTCGCCCGAGAGGCCGCCGGTAAGGCTGTCACGCCCTTCGTCACCGTGCAGATCGTCGGCACCTTCACCACCATAGGCCGTGTCGTTGCCGAGCCCACCGGAGAAGAAGTCGACACCATCGTCCCCCGAGAAAGCGTCTATGCCGTCTCCACCATAGGCCGCATCAGATCCGGTCCCGCCGCTCAAAACATCGTTGCCGTCGTCGCCGCTCAGCAGGTCACTACCGCCGGAACCATGGAGAATGTCGTCGTCTGCACCGCCGAAAACCTCGTCGCTGCCGGCGCCGGCGTAGACATAGTCGATGCCCGACTTGCCCTCGACGAAGTCCGCTCCGCCGTAGCCGAAGATCATATCGTCCAAGTTGCTGCCATAGAGGCTTTCACTTACGGGAGTCCCTGTCACAACAGCCATTTGCTCTTCCTCCGCACCGGGTTCACCGTTCCCCTCGCCCCGCTCATCAACGACGACTGGCAGTCCTTGTCACCGAATGGCCGTTTGGCCAGGTTCTACTACTGTCGGTTTCCGACCGGGCGCTCTCTCGGGAAGACTAACGCCTGCTGCGGTGATCATCCAAGCGGCTTTGGTCATCACGTCTTCGCGTGGCCTCGCCCTGCCAGGACCCGCGAAAGGGTGAAGGCCTACCCCGTTGACCCTCTTTCCCGCTTGCTTCAGGCTCTCGCGAAACTTTCGGGAGGCCTGGTTATGACAGTTGAAACCCCTGCCCGCATCACGCGGCGGCTCCTTCTAGCAGGCGTGGCGGTCCTCGCGCTGGCAACCGCCAGCCCGGCACTCGCCGACAAAGAGCTGAATGCGCTGGTCTGGTGCGATCACACCGATCCGGACTTGATCGCCCCCTTCGAGGAGGCTCATGGGGTGACGGTCAACCTGAAGGAGTACGAAGGCACCGGCACCGCGCTCTCCATCATCGAGCAGTCGCAGCCCGGCGATTGGGATGTGCTGGTGATCGACGGCGTCGACGTGCCGCGTGCCGTCGAGGCCGGCATCCTGGGCCCGCTGCCGCCCGAGGCACTGCCGCACAACGATCTTTTCCCGGAGCTGGTGATGGCCGAGAACCATCAGCACGACGGCGAGATCTACGCGATTTCCGAGAAGTTCGGCTACAACACCATCTCCTACAACATGGACAAGGTCGATCCGGCCGATATGGAATCGATGTCGGTGATCTGGGACCCCAAGTACCAAGGCAAGATCGCGGTCTATGACTATTACCTGCCGGTGATCGGCATGGTGGCGATCGGGCTCGGCAAGAACACCGCCGAGTTGACCGAGGCCGACCTGCCGGAGATCCGCGAGAAGCTCTTCGAGATGAAGGAGATGAGCAAGCAGATCGGCGAGGTGGTCTCCAGCCAGACCGCCATCGCCACCGGCGAGGTCGATCTGCTGGTCGGCGGCGGCGAGTGGGTCACGGCCGGCCTCACCGAAGAGATCCCGCAGCTGGACTGGATCCTCCCCAAAGAGGGCGGTGTGCGCTGGTCGCAGTCGATCGGCGTCTTCGCCGACAGCGAAAAGAAGGACCTCGCGCTGGCCTTCGTGCAGTACATCTTGAGCCCGGAGGGCCAGGCACGGCTGGCGACCTCGTCCTGCTACTGGGCCATGCCGGCCAACCAGAAGGCGGCCGAACACTTGACCGAGCAGCAGAAGCTGGCGCTGCGCTGGGATCAGCAGCCGGAGTACCTGGCACGCTCGCAGCTCTATCCGGCCCCGGACGCCGCGCTGGACGCCAAGATGCAGGACATCTGGACCGAATTCCTGCAGTACTAGCGGCTAGGCCTGCGTTGGCTGATCCGGCAGATCCACTGCGGACGAGCGGGGTGGTAGAGATGCGTTCGCCCCGCTTGCCCCCCTGCGGGGAGGCCTTCGCCAAGACCTTCCACCTCGTCATCCTACGGCTTGACCGGAGGATCGCTAACCGCCTTTCGTGCGAACGGCCAATGATCCTCTGGTCAAGCCAGAGGATGACGTCGGAAAAGCGGAGGGAACGGCGCCTCTTATCGTCCATAAGTGACGGCAAAAGCAGTGTTCCGCACCACCCCTTCCAACCGGAGTGGGCACCAGCGAGCACCCCATGCCCTTGACGCGGGAGGGTCGCGAACGCCTGAGAGCCTGGGCCTTCGTGACCCCCGCGCTTCTATGGACGCTTGCCTTCTTCCTCGTGCCCTTCGCCGTCATGGCGATGGTCAGCCTGTGGAAACGGGAAGGCGGCGAGATTCTGCGCGTCTGGAACCTCGACAACTACATCAGCTTCTTCGAGAAGCCGCACTTCATCGAAGGCCTCTACAACTCGCTGGAGATCACCTTGCTGGTGACGGCGATCTCGGTGGTCTTGGCCTATCCGCTGGCCTGGATCCTGGCCGAACGGGTGCCGCAGCGCTGGCAGCGGCTGGCCCTACTGCTGGCCATCCTGCCGTTCTGGACCTCCTACGTGGTGCGCTCCTACGCCTGGCTCCTGGTCCTGGCGCGGAACGGCGTGATCAACCAAACGCTCCTCGGCCTGGGCCTGGTCGACGAGCCCTTGGAGCTGGCCAGCACCCGGACCGCCACGGTGATCGGCTTCGTGCACTTCTTCGTCATGCTGCTGACCCTGACGATCTACGCCAACCTGGTGCAGCTCTCGCCCAATTACCGGCGCGCGGCGGCCGACCTCGGCGCCAACCGCCTGCAAACCTTCTGGTACGTCATCCTGCCGCTGACCTTGCCGGGCATCATGGTGGGGGCCTTCCTCACCTTCGTGCTCTGCATCGGCGACTACATTACGCCGCAAATCCTGGGCGGAAACCAAGAGCTGGTGCTGCCGCAGATCATCATGCTGCAGATCGGCCGGCGCGCCGACTTCCCGACCGCCTCGGCCCTCTCGCTCATCCTCATGGCCGTGGTCACCTTGGCTTATCTTCTTTCGTCGCGCTGGCTGAAAATGGAGCGTGTCTAGGCCATGCGGCGCCTCTCCACAGCCGGGATGATCGCCTACGCCGGGCTGGTCTACGTTTTCATCTTTCTGCCGGTGGCGGTTCTGGTGCTCTTCTCCTTCCAGAAGGGACGCTTTCCGATCCCACCCTTCAACGGCCCCTCGATTCGCTGGTACGAGGCCGTCTTCGACGATCCCGACCTTACCTCGGCCTGGTGAACTCGCTCCTGGTCGCGCTCGTCTCCTCCGCCGTGGCCACCGTCCTCGGCTTCCTGGCCGCCTATGCCTTGGCCCGCCACCGCTTGCCGGCAGCGGGCCTGCAGCGCGCCTTGCTGATCGCGCCCCTGACCGTCAGCTACCTCATCATCGGCTTGGGGCTCTTGACCACCTTCAACATGCTGGGCGTGCCGCGCTCGCTGCTGACCGTCGGCATCGGGCACGCGGTGATCAACACGCCGCTTTGCTTCGCCATCATCTTCAGCGCGCTGGGCGAGCACCAGGTCAACATCGAGCGGGCCGCCCGCGATCTCGGCGCGCGCGACTGGCAGGTGATGGTCCTGATCACCGCGCCCATGCTGGCGCCGGTGATCCTGGCGAGCTATTTCCTGGCGGTCACCTTCAGTTGGGACGAGTTCATCATCGCCTTCCTGCTGTCGCGCTTCGAGGTGACCCTGCCGGTGGAGATCTGGAGCCTCCTGCGCTCCGGCCTCAGCCCCCAGACCAACGCCGTCGGCAGCGTCGTCTTCCTGGTCTCGGTCGTGCTGGTCCTGGTGCTGGAGATCTTCGTGTTCAGAAAGGTGAAACGGGGATAGGAGGAGATCCATGGATCGCGCCAAAGCAGAAGACTGGTACCGCGTCCAACGCCTGGCCGACGAGGTCACCCTGATCGACGAGCCCTTCATCCTGCCCTTCTACCGCTGCAACGTCTGGCACATCCGCGGCCGCGAGCGCGACCTCCTGGTCGACAGCGGCATGGGCGTGGTCAGCCTGCGCCAGTGGGTGCCGCAAGTCACCGAGCGCCCCATATTGGCAGTCGCCAGCCACACCCATTTCGATCACATCGGCTGCCATTACGAGTTCGAAGAGCGCCTGGTCCACGCCGACGAGGCCGAGCTGCTGGCCCGCCCAACGCGCGAGAACACCTTGGCCGACCCCTACGTCACCGACGAGATTTTTACGGCCCTGCCGCCGGGCAACTACCGATCCGAGGCCTACGCCGTCCCACCGGCGCCTGCCACCCGCCTGATCGCCGACGGCGAGATCCTGGATCTCGGCGACCGCCATCTCACGGTCTACCACACGCCGGGCCACTCCCCCGGCGGCATCGCGCTCTTCGAAGAGGCCACCGGGATCCTCTTCTCCGGCGACATCGTCTACGACGGCCCCTTGATCGAGGACTGCTACCACTCCGACCCCGACGACTACCTGGCCTCCATGAAGCGCCTTCTGGACTTGCCGGTCCGCGTGGTGCACGGCGGCCATTTTCCGAGCTTCGACGGGGCGCGCTATCGCAAGATCATTGGAGCGTGGCTCAAGGAGAAAGAAGCGGCGTAGCGCCAAGTAGGTTCACCGGGGCCACCCCCACGGATGCAGAAGGAACCGGCCCGCACCCGCCAGCGCCGGTCCAAAGGCGCTTCAGCCAATTGCGCCTCCAGTCCCTCGGAATTGCTCACTCCACGTAGCGCAGGTGAAAGCGCTCCGGGCCGATGGCCTGGACCAGGACCTTGGTGCCCACGGCCGTGTCCTTCAGGATGCCGCCGTGTGGGGTAGTGCCGTTGAAGGTGAAGCGCCAAGCCTGGTCCGGCGTTGCGCAGCTAAGCGAGAGCACGACCACGGCGCCGTCAGCCAGGCGAAAGCGGTACTGCATGTTGCTGCCGCTCAAGACATGGCCCACCTCATCGGCGCCGGTCCCGTCCTCGCCCAGGTTGGCGTGAAAGGGAAAGAAGCCGCTGTAGTCATGATCGGCGGCAATGACGTGGAGCTGCGGGTAGTGGGTCTTGGTCTCGATGCAGTAGCTGTCGAGCGCGCCGCCGCCGGGCAGGTTCGGCTTGCGGCCGGCCTCGTCGATGACCTCGAGAAGGCGTTCTCGGCTCAGCAGGAAATGGGCTTTGAGCTGCCGGTTCTCCGCCTCCGTCAGTGTCAGCTTGACGAGCAAGCGGCGAATCTCCGGCGGTAGGCCGCTAAGGTCGACCGGCCAGGCCGCGATGCCGTGGCCTGCTAGGGCGGCATTGACGTCCTGGAAAGTGCTGGCGATCTGCGCGCCTTCCCGCTCGAGACGAATTGCGCTTTCTTGCGGCATGCGAGACCTCTCCTTGCCAAGGCGAGACTAGGGTTGCGTTGGCGCGACCGGCCAAGCCTCCTGCCGGTAGGCGCTGTCCCAGAACATCCATTCCAGCTGGGTGCAGCGGTGGAAGGCGGCGGCCATCTGCGCCCGGCGTTCCGGTGAGGCGGCGGCGGCCAGGCGGTCGGTGATCTCGATCTGGCAGGCGACGGCGGCGCCGAACTCCTCGCCGGCATAGGTGTCGATCCAGGCCTGATAGGGGTTCGGCTTGGCCGCTTGCCCGGCAATCTCCAGGCCGACCTCGCGGTAGACCCAGAAGCAGGGCAGCAATGCCGCCACCGCCTCTTCGAAGGAGGCGCCGTGGGCAACCGCCAGGATGTAGCTGGTGTAGGCCAAGGTCGTCGGGCTCGGCTCGGCGGCCTCGATCTGCGCCTGCGTCAGGCCGAACTCTTTGAGAAAGCCTTCGTGCAGCGCACGTTCCACGATGATCGCCACCTCTGCGCGCTTCGAGTACTCCAGGATGAGATCGGCGTCGGGCGCCCTGGCGGCGGCGAGCGCCAGCGCCCGAGCGTAATCCTTCAAGTAGTAGCTGTCCTGCAGCAGATAGAACCGAAAGCGCGCGCGCGACAAGCTGCCGTCGGCGAGCTCGGCATTGAAGGGCATGGCCAGCATCGCCTGGCGAATGGGCGCCACCTCTTGCCAGACGGCCTCGGTGAAAGAGGCCATCCTAAGAGGTCTCCTCGCCGCGCGGAAGGTCGCCAAGCCGGACCCTCGTCATTGGCTGGCCGCCAGTGCCGAGCGAACTGCTGCCATCCCGGGATCTCGGCCGGCGGCATAGTCCGTGAAGGTCAAGCCCACGGGGATGTCCGGCTCCAAACTGGCAGCGGCAGCGGAGTAGCGCTCGTTCACCGTCGCTATCCGGGGGTTGGAGCGATAGCGAGGATCGGCAGCGTCAAAGCCATCGCGCCAGTCGTGGTAACCGTCCGAATAGTGGATGCGCAGGCCCGAGTTCGGCAGCGCCAAGAAGCCGCCCTCGGACCAGAAGGTCAGATCGTCGCCAACGCGCTCGCCGACGATGACCGCGTTCCCGCCGGCGCCCGCCTTGAGAATTGCCGCGTTGATGAGGCCGGCCGAGAAGGTCCGGTTGCCCAGGATCAAGAAGAGCTTGCCGTCAGGCGGAACGCGCCCGGCCATCGCCTCCGCAAAGGGCGCCGTCAGCTCATAGTTGCCGCCACCGTTCAGGCGAAGGTCGACGATCACGTTGCGGGGCGCGCGCCTTTCGACCTCTCTTGCAATCGCCTCAAGCCGCCGGGGCAGTGCCTCATCGTCGTTGCGATTGATGCGGATGTAGACGGCATCGCTCTCCGGGAGCCAGGCGACAAAGGCGGCCTCGTCGGGCTCTCGCAGATAGAGTGGCAAGGGCGTGTCAGGCCCAAGAAGAGGCAAGGCGTCAGCTGCCTTGGCCGTGCTCTCCCCAACGCGCGCTTGGAAGCGCTGCGTCACCACCTCGCCCCCCGGCAGCTCCAAGGTCAGGGTCAAGGCGTCGGCCTCTGCCGCACTGCCGATGGCCGCCAGCAATTGGGGACGCTCCAGGAAGTAGCCACTCAAGACCCGCGCGTGCTCGTCCGTTCCGGGCGAGTAGGGATCCAACGCTGCCAGCAGGTCATCCGGCGTCTTCCCGTCGATGGCGAGAACACGCGCGCCGAGGGAGGCTTCGTTTCCGGGCCTTACCGCAACGACGAAAAGGCCGTCGGCAAACCAGTGTAGGTCAAGCGGCAGGCGCAAGCGCTGCTTCTCATGCGTTAGCGTTTCCGTGTGACCGTTGTCGGCAGCCGCGACGGCCCACTGGACGGCGGCCAGGAACTCATCGTCGGAGAGGGACTCGAGCCGCCCGTCAATCTCGGCGATGCGCGCGTCGAAGAGGGCGCGGGTCTGCGGCGTGAAGCTCTGCTCCCGCTCGGCGAACTCCTCGGCGAGAAACGCCAGATCGGCCTGCCGCTCGGCCAGAGAGGGACCACCGGGAGTGTCGCCCCGGGTGCAGGCGCTGAGCGCACAGCCCAGCGCCAAGCCCATCAGACAAAGACGAACTGGGCCGCCAGGAAGCGCGTTGGTCAGCGTTCTTGAAAGATCCATCGCCATACCTCCTTTCGCCATCGAACGGTTGTACGCCCTGCCGCGCCCATACGAGGCGACGCCCCGGCAGGAGCCTCACAGGTCCCGCTTCGTTTCCTCTAACAGCCAGTCGACCACGGCCTTCAGCGCCTCCTGCTTGTCGGCGCCGGCATTCATGGCGGCTTCGTAGACCGCCAGCTGGCGATGGGAGCTGGTACCACGCTTGATGATGTCGCGCGTGGCCAGCACCTCGGTCGTGCAGCCCAGTTCATCGGCGTCCTTCTCGGTCAGCTCGATGATCTCTTCCAGCAGGTCGGCGTAGGGCACGATGCTGCCCCTTCCGAAGTCCACCATGCCGCCGTCGACACCGTAGCGCTGGGCGCGCCAGCGGTTCTCCTCGATCAGCATGCGCCGGTAGCGGCGCCAGCGCTGGTTCTCGCGCTTCAAGCGGTAAAGCATGTGCAGGAGCGAGAGATAGACGGCGGCCAGGGTGACGCTGTCGGGCCAATAGGTGCAGATGTCGGCGATCCGCATCTCCAGGGTCGGGAAGCGCACCGAGGGCCTGACGTCCCACCAGATCTTGGAGGCGTCTTCGACAACCTCCGCGTCGATCAGGACTTCGATGTGGCGGCAGTACTCGCCCCAGCTGTCGAAGCTCTCCGGCAGGCCGGTGCGCGGCATCTCGTCGAAGACCGCGACACGGTAGGACTTGAGCCCGGTCGCGCGGCCGTCCCAGAAGGGCGAGGAGGTGGAGAGCGCCAAGAGGTGCGGAATGAAATAGGCGACCTGGCCCATCAGGTCGATGCGCAGCTCGTCGTCGTCCAGGCCGGCATGAACATGCATGCCGCAGGTCAAGAGCCGATGCGCCAGGCTCTGCATATCGCGGGAAAGGTCCTGGTAGCGCTTGCCTTGGCTGACCTGCTGGTGCGACCAGTGGGCGAAGGGGTGCGTCGCCGCGGCCATGAGGCCCAGGCCATAGCGGCCCGCCACCTCGGAGACCGCCCGACGCAGGCCACGCAGATCCTCAGCAACCTCCTGGATGGTTTGGCACGGCTTGGTGGCGATCTCGACCTGGGCGCGCAGGAACTCCGGTACCGCTCGGCCGTCGGTCTCTTGGTTCATGACGCTCATCAGCTCGTCCGGCGGTGCCGTCACCAGATTGCGCGTCTCACGGTCGATGAGAAGATACTCCTCCTCGATCCCCACGGTGAAATTGGGCGTCGCCATGGCCTATCCCCTGTCCAACTCTCGTGCCGCCGGAAGCTGCGATAGCGCGCGCAGCTCCTCCATCAATATCTCCGCCCAGGCTGCCGCCCCGGCATCGGTATCGACCAGGTCTTGTCGCAGCTCCAACAGCACTTGCGGCAAGCCGCGGGGGGCGGCGTGATGGTGGGTGGTGAAGCCGAAGGCGATGGTGCCGCTGTAAGGCTCGTTGTCGCCGACGTTCAGTCCGCGGCGCCGCAGAGCCTCGATCAACGGGGGCGCCACCCTGTTGCCATGGTCCCACAGCACTCCGATCTCCCAGGGCCGCCTCTCGCCCTCCAGCATCGGCGTGAAGCTGTGAACCGACACGAAGATCGGCAGCTGGCCACGATGCAAGCGACGGTGCAATGCAGCGCCAACCGCTTGGTGGTAGGGCTGGAAGAAAGTCGCGATGCGGGCTTCCCGCTCGCCCCCGGGCAAGGCTTGGTTGCCCGGAACGGCGATGCCGTCGCTGACCGGCGGAACGGAGGCCTCGTCATCGAGCGGACGGTTGGGATCGATCACCAAGCGCGAGAAATGCGACAGCACGGCCGGCGCATCGAGGCCGGCGGCCAGGCGCCGGGTCACGGCGGCGGCGCCGATATCATAGGCGATGTGCAGCGAGAGGCGGGCGGGGTCGAGCCCCAGGCCATTCAAGGCACGGGGCACGAAGTTGCTGGCGTGATCGCACACCAGGAAGAGCGGCGAGCTTCCCTCCGGATTGATCAGCTCGAAGGGTTGGGGTTCGTCGTCACCGAGCAAGGCAAGATCCGCGGCGAGATCCACTCACCCCCCTTTGCGCTCATAGAGCGCGTCCAGTTGGGTGCCGTAGGCGGCCTTGATCTTGTGGCGACGGATCTTCATCGTCGGCGTCATCATCTCGTTGTCGATGGTGAAGGCTTCAGGCGCAATGATAAAGCGCCGGATTCGCTCGAGAACAGAGGCCTTGGCGTTCATCCGCTCGACGGCTTCGCCCACCCGTTCATGAAAGTCGCGGTCGCCGGCAAGCACAGAGAGTTCCCTCGGCGCACCCTTGGCCTTGGCCCATTCGTCGATGACGGTCTTGGACGGCACGATCAGAGCCACCAGGTGAGGCCGCTTGTCGCCGGCGACATAGGCCTGCTCGATCTCAGGCTCCATGGTCAGCAGGCCTTCCAGGCGCGCCGGTGAGACGTTGTCGCCGCCGGACAGCACCAGGATGTCCTTCTTGCGATCGGTGATGTGGATGTAGTTGTCCTCGTCCAGGAAGCCGACATCGCCGGTATGCAGCCAGCCCTCCTTGATCACCATCGCGGTGCTGTCGGGATCGCGCCAGTAGCCGATCATCACGTTGTCGCCGCGCACCAGGATCTCGCCATCCTCGCCAATCGCGACCTCGACGCCATTCAGTGCCGGCCCGACGCTGGACATCTTGACCTTCTGCGGGCGATTGCAGGAGACGACCGGCGCCGACTCGGTCTGCCCGTAGCCCTGCAGCAAGGTGAGCCCCAGGGCCTGGAAGAAGTTGCCGATCTCCGGGTTGAGCGCGGCCCCGCCTGAGACGAAGGCCTGCAGCCGACCGCCGAAGCGCTGACGCACCTTCTCGCGCACCAGACGTTCCAGCACGCAGTCCTGCGCGCGCTCGAAGAGGCCGAGCGATTGGCCGCCATGCCGCTTGAGCCCGAGCGCCAGCGTCTTGCGAAACATAGTCTGTTTCATGGAGGACTGCTTTTTCAAGCCCAGCATGATGCGCTGATGCATGCTCTCGTAGAGCCGTGGCACGGCCGTCATGAAGGTCGGGCGCACCTCGGCGATGTTGTTGGAGAGCTGCTCTACCGACTCGGCATAGTAGATGTCGGCGCCGATCGAGAGCGGGAAGCAGAGCCCGGCCGCATGCTCGTAGGAATGGCTGAGCGGCAGGAAGGAGAGGAAGATCTGGTGCTTGTCCTCCAGCCCGAAGCTGGACAGCAGATCATAAGCGCTGCCGCAGTTGGTCAGGATGTTCTTGTGGCTCAGCATCACTCCCTTGGGCGTGCCGCCGGTGCCGGAGGTGTAGATGAAGATGCAGGCCTCGTCCCGCTTGAGCGCGTCGATCCGGGAATCGAGATCAACGTCGGAGGCCTCGCCGACCGCCTCCTCCGCGGTCCAGCTGGCAAGCTCCACGCCCGCACCTGCCTCGGCCGCTTGCTCATCAAGCGCGATCACAAAGGCGCAATCGGGCGCCTGGGCCGCGGCCGGCAAGAATCGCTTGCCCAAGGCGGCGCTCGAAAGGATCGCGCCGCAAGCCCCGGAGTCGCTCAGCAGGTGGCCGTAGTCACGTTCCGTGTTGGTGGTGTAGGCCGGGACCGTGACGGCGCCGGCGCTCATGATGGCGAAGTGCGCGATCACCCATTCCGGACGATTCTCGGAGACCAGCAGGACGCGCGCGCCGGGCTCGACCCCGCGCAAGATCAAAGCCTTGGCCAGATTGCGCACCCTGGCCTCGAGCTCCGACCAGGTGAGAGCCGACCACTTGCCGCCGCGTTTGGACCAAAGCACGCTTTGCGAACCGCTTCCGTCGGCCCGCTCGAACAGCATCCTCGGCAAAGAGGGCCAAGCCTTGTAGTCCATGTCGCTCCCGTCCTTCCCTTTGCCCTGATTGTTTCTTAACCGCGCCTTGGCGATGCCTGCCTAGGTGCCTATATCGCCCTGGACCCGTCAGGAGATAGGTAAGATGCCCGAAGGACTGCAAGAAAAGCCGCTGGAAAAAATCGAATCCGCCCTGGGTTCCTTACCGGAATGGGACCTTTCCGACCTCTACAAGGGTCCCGATGACAGCAAGCTAGCGGACGATCTGAAGGAAGTCGAAGCCGAGGCCACGAGCTTCCGCGGTCGCTACGAGGGCGGCCTGGCAAAGCTCTCCGGCCCGGGCCTGGCGGAAGCCCTGGAAATCTTCCAGGTCCTGCAGGAGCGGCTTGGCCGGGTGATGAGCTTCGCCCAGCTTTTGCATTCCGGCGACATGAACGATCCCGAGATCGGGCGCTTCTATCAGACCATGCAAGAGCGGGTGACCGCGATCTCCACCAACTTGCTGTTCTTCACGCTCGAGCTCAATCGCCTTGAGGACGCGCCGCTGGCAGAGACCATGGCCCATCCGGCATTGGCGCGCTGGCGGCCGTGGGTGCGCGATCAGCGCGCCTTCCGCCCGCACCAGCTGAGCGACGAGATCGAGCGCCTGCTGCACGAGAAGTATGTCGCCGGCCGTGCCGCCTGGACCCGCCTCTTCGACGAGACCATGGCCGGCTTGCGCTTTCCGCTGGGCGGCAAGGAGCTCACCTCGACACAGATCCTCGACCGCTTGACCGACCGCGACCCCAAGATGCGCGAGACCGCGGCGCACAGCTTCGCCAAGGTGCTGGGCAAGAACACCAAGACCTTCGCGCTCATCACCAACACGCTGGCCAAGGACAAGGAAATCGAGGACAGCTGGCGCGGCTTCGAGCGGCCGGTGGCGAGCCGCAACCTGGCCAACCTGGTCGAGGACGAGGTCGTCGACGCCTTGGTGCAGGCCGTGGTCGAGGCCTATCCCCGGCTCTCGCATCGCTACTACGCCATGAAGGCCAAGTGGCTGGGCTATGAGACGCTTCCTTACTGGGAGCGCAATGCCCCGCTGCCGGAAGACGACGACCGCCTGATCTCTTGGGACGAGGCACGAGAGACCGTGCTGGCGGCCTATGGCCACTTCTCGCCCGACATGGCGGCGGTCGGCAAACGCTTCTTCGATGCCGCCTGGATCGATGCGCCGGCGCGCAGCGGCAAGGCGCCGGGCGCCTTTGCGCATCCCACCGTGCCCAGCGCGCACCCCTACCTGCTGCTGAACTACCAAGGGCGCACCCGCGACGTCATGACCTTGGCGCACGAGCTTGGCCACGGCGTGCACCAGGTGCTGGCCGGCAAGCAAGGCCACCTGCTGGCCGATACGCCGCTCACCCTGGCCGAGACCGCCAGCGTGTTCGGCGAGATGCTGACCTTCCAGTCATTGCTGCGCCAGGCGGAAACGCCGGAGAAGCGCCGCCTGATGCTGGCCGGCAAGGTCGAAGACATGCTGAACACCGTGGTGCGCCAGATCGCCTTCCACCGCTTCGAAACCCGGGTTCACGACGAGCGCCGCACGGCGGAGCTGACCGCCGACCAGCTGGGCGACATCTGGATGGAAACGCAGCGCGAGGCACTGGGGCCCGCCTTCGACCTGAACGATGAGTATCGGAGCTTCTGGGCTTACATTCCTCACTTCATCCACGTCCCCTTCTACGTCTATGCCTATGCCTTCGGCGACTGCCTGGTGAACTCGCTCTACGCCGTCTACCAGCAGGCCGAGGCCGGTTTCGCCGAGAAGTATCTGGAGATGCTGAAGGCCGGCGGCACGAAGCACTATGACGAGTTGCTGGCGCCCTTCGGCCTCGATGCCAGGGATCCGGCCTTCTGGAGCCGCGGGCTGGCACTTCTGACCGGCTTCATCGACGAGTTGGAAGAGGTGGCTTAAGGCCCATGGCAGTGGATCGGTCGGATGAAGCGGACGAGATCGGCGACGAGCGATCTCGCTTCACCGGCCGCAGCCGCCGCTACGTCAAGGTCGGCCGCCAGGTCAGCGGCTTCGCGGCGGGCTATGCGCTGAGGCGCCTGGTCGGGCGGAACGTCGACAAGGACGAGCACGCCGAGGCGCTGACCCAGGCACTCGGCGGCCTGAAGGGTCCCTTGATGAAGGCGGCCCAGATCATCGGCACCGTCCCTGGCGCGCTGCCCCAGGAGTACGCCGACGCGCTGCGCCAGCTGCAGGCCCATGCGCCGGCGATGGGCTGGGCCTTCGTCAAGCGCCGGATGCGCAACGAGCTGGGACCCGGCTGGCAGGCGAAGTATGCCGACTTCAACCGCGAGGCGGCGCACGCAGCCTCATTGGGCCAAGTGCATGCCGCCAGCGATCAGGAAGGCCGGAAGTTGGCCTGCAAGCTGCAGTACCCCGAGATGGCCTCGGCCGTGGAAGCCGACATCCGCCAGCTGAAGATCGCCTTTGGCATCTACCGCCAATACGACCGGGCGATCGATACCAGCGAAGTCCATGCCGAGCTCAGCGAGCGACTGAAGGAAGAACTGGACTATCGCCGCGAAGCCAAGCACATGCGCCTCTACCGCCTGATGCTGGCCAAGGAGAGCCAGGTGGCGGTGCCCGAGCCGATCGACGCGCTCTCGACCGACCGCCTCTTGACCATGACCTGGCTCGACGGCGCGGGCTTTCTGCCCTTCCTGAAGGCGCACGAGGATCAGGAGACGCGCAAGCAGATCGCCATCAACATGTTTCGCGCCTGGTATGTGCCCTTCTACTTCTATGGCGTCATCCACGGCGACCCGCATCTGGGCAACTACACCCTGCAGCCCGACGGCAAGGTGAACCTTTTGGATTTCGGCTGCATTCGTGTCTTTCCGCCGAAGTTCGTCTGGGGGGTGATCGAACTCTACCAGGCGCTGCAGACGGAAGACGAGGCTCGGATGGTGGCGGCCTACGAGGCCTGGGGCTTCACCAAGCTTACCCGCGAAACCCTGGAGGTCCTGAACCTCTGGGCGCGTTTCCTCTACGACCCGATCCTCACCGACAAAGAGCAGCGCATCATCGGTGACAAGGGCGTCTATGGCGCCGACTTGGCGGCCAAGGTGCATCGGGAACTGAAGCGCCTTGGCGGCGTGCGCCCGCCCAGAGAGTTCGTGCTGATGGATCGCGCCGCGATCGGCCTGGGCTCGGTCTTCATGCATCTGGGGGCCGAGATCAACTGGTACCGCCTCTTTCAAGACCTCATCCGCGACTTCGACCGCGCGGCCTTGGCCGCGCGCCAGAAAGCCGCTCTCCAGTCCGTCGGACTAAGCGTGGAAGAGGTTGCCTGACCGATTTCGCAGGCAGTCTCGGCCGATATTTGTACTCCTTTTGATCCTGATCAATGCGGCGTCGCTTCCTAACGCCTAAATGATGTGCCATAGACCGCAACTGCTTGAAGGATCAAGCTTATGGCACAATCGGAACAAGCCTCAGCGGCCGAGAAAGGGCAAGCCTTGCCGGCCGAGCAGACCCGTCACCCCTTCCTTGGCCTGCGCCAGGAGTTCGACCGACTATTCGACGAGTTCGACCGCAATTGGCGCCTGCCCTTCGCACGCAACTGGTTCGAGCGCGAGCCCTTGATGCAAGGCCGCAGCGAACCGTCCGCCAGGCCGGCTGCGGACGTCGCCGAAAAGGATGACGCCTTCGAGGTGAGTGTGGAGTTGCCCGGCATCGAAGAGGATCAGATCGACGTCACCGTCGCCAACGGCCTCTTGTCGATCAAGGCGGAGAAGAGCGAGGAGAAGGAGGAGAAGAAGAAGGGCTACTACCTCACCGAGCGCCGATACGGCACCTTCCAGCGCTCTTTCGCTCTGCCCGAGGGCGTCGACGCCGACAAGATCGAGGGCACGTTCAAGAACGGCGTCCTGTCACTGCACTTGCCGAAGAAGCCGGAGCTGAAAGAACCGGCCAAGAAGATCAGCGTCAAGGCCAGCTGATCGTTTAGCGCGGGTCCGGACCGCTGCCATTGAAGTCGGTCCGGGCCGATTTCCGGGCGCCGGCGACAACTCCGGGATTCAAGCATGCACCTCGCGTTCTAAGCTGGGTGGCGGCGGTGCAAGAGCGTCTGTCATGCCGAGCAGAGCGCGCGCCTCCTCGACGCTGGCCGGCTCTCGGCCGAGTTCGCGGGCTTGGGCGACGACCCACTCCACCAGCTGCGCATTGGTCGGCTCGCCATAGGCCGAATAGGGGTGGTCGCCGATCCCGATCGAGATATGCCCGCCCGCCTTGATGACCAGATCGGTGATCTGGAAGAGGTCGCCGTCGTGGCAAGCCACCGTCCACTCGATATGCCGATCCTTGGGCAGGAAGATCAGATGAGCCTGCAGGCCTTCGGGCGTCGCCGGGTGGCCGGAGAGCACCCCGCCTTCCGAGAGCATGAAGCAGAGAAAGGCAGGCTCGGGGATCAATCCCGCCTCGAGGAAGCGATTGATGTGCCGTGTGCAACTCACATTCCAGCTGACCAGATACTGGGTCAGGCCGTGCTGATTGAGCCTGTCGGTGACCTGCGCCAAGACGTCATCGGAGCAGCGATAGAGCACTTCGGTGCTGCCCACCGGCAAGCTGGTGGCCCAGTGGGCCGAGGTGCTGACGCTGGTGACGTTGGTCGGCACCAGATCCGGCGCCCCGCGCGGGTCGACCATCATGTCGTCGACCAGTTGAAGCTTTTCGAGCGCGTCCGGCTCGTTCGCCACGCAGCCAAGCGTCGGGTGGATCAGTATCGGGCAAGCGTCGCGAATGAGGCGGTTGGTCCGCAGATAGAACCCGAGATCGTGGTCCTGATCCCCATTGGGCCTGCGGCCGTGATAGTGGATGAGCGTCGCGCCCGCGTCGTAGCAGGCCTTCGCGTCGGCCGCGATCTCTTGCGGAGACCAAGGCACGTTTCTATTGTATTGTCTGGACGCGAACTCGTTTACTCGCACTTCAACTATTATTCTATCCTGTCGGATCACGGCACCAAATCCTTGTTCGCCCCCGACAGAAACCTATCCTATTGTGGCGAGTAATGGAAGTGCGCCCAACGTAGGCGAACCGCATGGATTTTGTACCAAGCCGGGATCTTTCACATTTGGAACTGCTGCGCGTCCTGCGATACCACTCTGAAGCGCATTGGTTCAAAGTCGAAGGCAAACTCCTAAAATTCGATCATGGTCGAGCGCATTATGAGAGCGCCTTCCTTAGGGCGACACGACATCCGCTACTTGAAGTCTGTCAGTGGCGGCCAACCGCGCGCCACCGTCCACTTTTCGATTGCGTTCCCTGGCTCGGAAAGGTGCCGGAGTCTTTCAAAATCGATAGGCCGCCAATAAGATGCTTCTGATATTGATCTATTCGTTGGGCGTCAGCGACATCGAGTGCGGGCTGCGATGCACCCGCTCACCAATGAGACCCCAGATCCGCTTGACCCAACAACCTCGATGATCAAGCTCGCCGGGTTAGATCGCTGCCAGGATCACACAGGAAGGATGCAGGCATCAAAGCCTCTCTTGCCACCGACTGGCCTTTTTGCTTCCTCTGGCCGGCGACAGGCAGAGAGGAACCGCCAGCGATGATCACCGTCTATGCTAAGAGCGACGCCGGCGTCCGGCGGTTCGATGGCGAGGAGGCCCTGGCGCAGCTGACGCAGGCCGCCTGGATCGACCTGCATAACCCCAAGCTGGACGAAGTGAGGTCGGTGGAGGCGGCGCTGGCCATCACCATCCCGCCGCGCGAGGCGATGCAGGAGATCGAGAGTTCGAGCCGCCTGCGGCGAGAGCCGCATGCGCTGCACATGACCGTCACCCTGCTCTCCAACGTCGCCACGCCGCGCCCGCAGTGCGGTGCCGCCTCCTTCATCTTGAGCCGCCAGCGCCTGGTGACCCTGCGCTACGCCGATCCCCTGCCCTTCAAGGTCTTCAGCCGCATGACGGAGAACCAGGCGGAGCTCTGCGCCAGCGGCACCTATGCGATGATCGGCCTCTTCGGCGCCATCATCGACCGCTTGGCCGACATCGTGGAGATGGCCCATCAGGATGTGGAAGGCCTGGCCCACGAGGTCTTCAGCCAGGCCGACGCGCGGGCCGGATCGCAGCGCTACGACGGCTTGATCCAACGCATCGGCCGCATGGCCGACGTCATCAGCAAGGCGCGCGAAAGCATGATGAGCCTGAGCCGCGCGCTTACCTTCTTGAGCCATACGGCAGCCGCCATGAGCGCCAAGAAGGAGTTGCGCGAGCAGATCAAGCGGGAGAGCCGCGACCTGTCATCGATCAGCGCCTACGCCGACTTCGTCAACCAGAAGGTCGAGTTTCTGATGGACGCGACCCTGGGCCTGATCGGCCAGCAGCAGAACTCCATCATGAAGATCTTCTCGGTCCTGGCCATGATCTTCCTGCCGCCGACCCTGATCGGCTCGATCTACGGCATGAACTTTCACGACATGCCTGAGTTGGACTGGCATCTCGGCTATCCCTTGGCTTTGGTGCTGATGATCGCCAGTGCCATCCTCCCCTACCTCTTCTTCAAGCGAAAGGGCTGGCTATGACGCTATCCGGCAAGCGGGTCATTATCACTGCGGCGGCGGACGGTATCGGCAAGGTGGTGGCCGAGGCTTACCTGGGCCAGGGCGCCAAGGTGGCGATCTGCGACATTCAAGGCGACAAGGTGGCCCACTTTCAGGAAGCGCATCCCGACGCCTTCGCCGAGATCTGCGACGTCGCCGACGAGGCGGCGCTCGGGCGGTGGATGGACCGCGCGCTTGCCCAGCTCGGCGGTTGCGATACTCTGGTCAACAACGCCGGCATCGCCGGCCCGACGGCTCCCATCGAAGAGATCGCAACGGCCGACCTGCGCCAGTGCCTGGAGATCGGCCTGGTCTCGCATTTCGTCTGCACGGCCAAAGCGCTGCCCGGCATGAAGGCCGCGGGCCGGGGCCTGATCGTCAACATCTCCTCGGTCGCCGGCCTGCACGCCTTCCCGCTGCGCACACCCTATGCCGCCACCAAGTGGGCCGTCGTGGGTGTCTCCAAGTCGCTTGCCGCCGAAGTCGGTCCGGCCGGCATCCGCGTCAACGCCATCTGCCCGGGCGTCATCGCCGGCGAGCGAATCGAGCGGGTCATCGCCGCCCGTGCGGCGGCCGAGCAGCGGCCGCGAGAGGAGGTGCACGCGGAGTATGCCTCCAAGGCCTCGCTACGCACCATGATCCCGCCGGAAGACATCGCCCAAGCGATCCTCTATCTCGACAGTCCCGCCGGCTGCCGCGTCAGCGGCCAGGCACTGGCGATCGACGGGCATCTGACGGCGCTGGTCTAGCGGATCAGAAGCCTTCGCGCAGGCGCTTGAGCCCCGCCGAAAGGCTGCCGGCAATGAGCCCGACGTCGTAGGAGTAGGAAATCATCCGGAAGCCTTGCGCCATCCAGGCCTCGGCCTGCGGCAAGGTGGGTGCCATGCAGGCGGCGAACTTGCCGTGCTTCCTGGCGGCGGCCAGCATCCGCTCGATCGCCGCCGCAATCCTGGGGTGACCCGTCTCTCCGGCGATGCCGAGCGACAGCGAGAGGTCGAACTGGCCCAAGTGAAGGCCGTCGATGCCCTCCACCGCGGCGATCTCCTCCACCTGTTGGACGCCGGCCTCGGTCTCGACCATGGCCAGCAGCAGGGTGCGCGCATGCGCGGTCTCGATCTTCTCGGCAATGTCGCCGCCGGCATAGTCGTCGTGCGCGCCACCGAACATGGCGCCGCGCCGTCCGGCCGGCGGGTAGCGGGTCCAGGACACGATCTCCCGCGCTTCAGCCGCCGATTCCACCATCGGCAGCATCAGTCCCATGGCGCCCAGGTCCAGCAGGCGCGAGACGTAGTGATACTCCTTGGCCGGCGGTCGCACGATGGCGACCAGGCCCAAGCCCCTGGCGGCCGCCAGCTGCTGCTTCATCTCTGCCAGCGAGATGCCGCTGTGCTCCATGTCGTAGAGGGCGTAGTCCGCACCGGCCGCCTGGAGAATCGCCGGCAGGCCGGGGCTCGCGAACTCGAAGACCATGGTGCCGAAGGCGCGGCCGCCTTCGCTCAGCCGCCGCTTCACCGGGTTGTCGCGCATGCGTTCTCGCTCCTTGTCAGCTAAGGCATCCAGCCCTGGTCAGGCCAATCGGGTCAAGCAGTCCTCGCCCAGCGGCTCGATCGGCGAGAAGTCGCGCGCCGCCAGATAGGCCGGCCGCTTGAAGCTGGTGCCTTGGTTGTCCACCGCGCAGACGTTGAGGTAGAGGATCACGCGGCGCAAGGGTGTGATGTTGACGGTCGAACCGTGCACCACGTTCATGTTCATGAAGAGCACCGATCCGGCCGGCCCGGTGACCGCCTCCAGCCCATGCTCGGCGACCAGGCGGTCCAGGGTCTCGTAGGTGATGTCGTAGCGATAGCGCGCCGCCTCCTCATGGTCTTCGGCGGCCTCGTTGATGCGGGCCTCCTGCACGATGCCGGCGTGCTGGGTGCCGGGCACCACCATCAGCGGCGCGTTGCAGGCGGTGACCTCGTCGAGGAAGATCGAGATCATCAGGCCGCGCGGCTCCGGCACGCCGTCGACGCGGTGATAGGTGCCGAAGTCCTGGTGCCAGTCGACGATGGCGCCGCCGAACTGCTTCACGTTCACCCGCGACTGATGCACGTAGATCGGCTGGCCCAGCAGTTGCTCGGCCGGGCCGACCAGGCGGGGATGGTGCGACAAGGCGGCAAAGCGCCGGTCCAGCATGTGCATGCCGTAGACCACATGCGGCCGGCCGCTGGCCTCGCGCCTGACCTCCGGGCCGTCGTAATTGGAGATCTCCTGCACCGCCTGGTCCAGTACGGCAAGCTCGGGCTGGGATAGGATGCCTGGCACAAGAACGTATCCCTTGTCCTCGTACTCGGCGATCTGGGCTGCGCTCAGCTGCATGCGGTCCTCCAAGGGATAGGGTCAGGCCACCGGCCATAGCGCCAGCGGCGGGTACAGCAGGACGGCGGCCAGGACCAGCACCTGCAGGGCGATGAAGGGCAGGACGGAGAGATAGATCTCCTGCAGGCTCACGTCGGCCGGTGCCACCGACTTCAGGAAGAAGGTCGAGGGGCCGAAGGGCGGGCTGAGGTAGGCGATCTGGACATTCAGGCAGAAGAGGATGCCGAACCAGACGGGATCCAGGCCTAAAGCCGTTACAATCGGCACGAAGATCGGCATGGTCAGAAAGCAGATGCCGATCCAGTCCATCACCATGCCGAGCAGGAAGACCACCAGCATCATCACCAGGACGATGCCCAAGGGCGACAGCGGCAGATCGATCATCACCTCGTTGATGAAGCGGGTGCCGCCGATCAGGCCGTAGACGCCGATGAAGGCGGTGGCGCCGAAGGTGAGCCAGAGGATCATGCCGCAGGTCCTGACCGTGTCGCGGCAGGCCTCCCACACCAGCTGGCGGGTGAGCCGGCCGCGCAGGGCGGCGCAGAGGTAGGCGCCGGCCGCCCCCACCGACGCCGCCTCGGTCACCGAGGCGATGCCGCCGTAGATGCTGCCCAGCACCAGGACGGCGACGAAGAGCGGCAGGGCCAGCGGGCGCAGATGCACCAGCTTCTGGGCCAGGCTGAGCGACCGCCCGGACTCCGCCGCGGTCGGCGCCAGGTCCGGGTTGAGGCGGATGCGCAGGGCGATGTAGGAGACATAGGCCAGCGCCAGCACCAGGCCCGGAATGAAGGCCGCCAGGAAGAGGTCGCCGATCGAGACCTGTGCGGTCAGCCCATAGATGATCAGCACCAGCGAAGGCGGGATCATGGTGCCCAGCGTGCCGCCGGCGCAGATGGTGCCGATCGCCAGCTTGCGGTCGTAGCCCAGCCGCAGCATCTGCGGCAGCGCCACCATGCCCAGCAGCACGATCTCGCCGCCGACGATGCCGGTCATCGCCGCCATCACCACGGCCGCCACCATGGTTTGCAGCAGGACCCCGCCGCGCATGCGGCCCGACCAGACGTGCATGGCGTCATAGAGGTCGCGGGCCACGCCGGCGCGTTCCAGCACGCTCGCCATCATCACGAACATCGGCACCGCGACCAGGACGTAGTTGTCCAGGAAGGAATAGATGCGGCTGGCGATCAGCGGCAGGCCGCCGGGCCCGAAGGTCAGCAGCAGGGTGATGACGGCGACGCCGCCGGTAACGAAGACCAGCGGCACGCCCAGCATCATCAGGACGATCACCGCGCCGCCCATGGCGATGGTGATCTCAGCGATCTCCATGACCGCTCCGCCGTGAGGTCTCGATCACGCGCAAGACCAGCTGCAGCAGCATCAAGGCCGCGACCACCACCAGCAAGGGCTTCAAGATCGCCGGTATCGGCGAATCGAAGGCGGTGCGGGTGGTGTGCCAGCCGAACAGCGCCTGCCAGCCGGCCTTGAAGCCGCCGTAGGCGACCGCCCCCAGGAAGAAGGCGGCCAGCACCAGGGTGGCCCAGACCCGAACCCGCTCCAGCCAGGCAGGAAAGCGCTCGCTGATGACGGTGACCCGGATCTCCTCGCCCCTGGCAAGCGAGTAGAGGCCGCTGATCGCGAAGGCGACGGCGCTCATCAGGATCGTCGTCTCGTGGACCCAGGTGGTGGGCGCGTTGAAGAGATAGCGCACCACCACCTCATAGGCCGAGATGACGACGGAGAAGAGGAACAGCAAGCCGCTCCACTCTCCCAAGGTGACGGACAGGCGCGTCATGGCTGCCCAGGCGTTGTGTGTGCCGCTAGAGCAAGCCGATCTGCTTCAGGAAGGCGGTCTGGCTGTCCACGATGCGCTTGGCCATGGCCGATTCGGCCGCCAGCTCCTGCCAGATGCCGGATGCCGCCTCGCGGAAGACCCGGCGCTCGCTCTCCGGCCAATCGACCAGGGTCAGCCCGAAGTCCTGCGAGGCCGCCGCGATCTCCCGGTCCTTGATCATCAGGCGCTGGTACATGTCGCGGCCGAAATCGCGCGTCGCCACGGTCAGCACCGCCTTCAGGTCGTCCGGCAGAGCGTGCCAGCGGTCCATGTTGACGACGATGTCGGTCGCCGGCATGGAGTGGAAGCCCGGATAGAGCGCATAGGGCGCGATCTTCTGGAAGCCCAGGTCGACGTTCATCGACAGCGTGCCCCAGTCGGCCGCCTCGATCACGCCGCTCTCCAGCGAGGTGTAGACCTCGCTGCCCGGCAGGTTCACCGGCGCGCCGCCGAAGTGCTCGATGATCTTGCTGACGGCACCGGTCGGCGTGCGCATCTTCACGCCCTTGATGTCGGCCGTGCCCTTGATCGGCATCTTGCTCGGCACCGATTCCATGCCGTGCCAGACCAGGCCGACGTGATAGGTGCCGTGCTCGCCATAGAGCGCGCGGGCCAGCTCCTTGCCGCCGCCATATTCGTACCAGGCCTGCATCTGGTCCGGGCGCTCGTAGGCGCCGGCCAGATCGCCCAGCATGACGAAGGCGATGTCCTTCTGCGCGACATAGCCGCCGCCACCGTTCTGCCCATCGAGAATGCCGTTGGCGACGGCATCGTAGAGCTCCAGCGGGCCGACCACGGCGCCGCCAGGCAGGGGCTCGATCACCAGCCGGCCGCCGCTCATCGCGGCCACCGTGTCGCAGAAGTCGGAGAAGATCTGCATGTTGATGGAGCCGGCCGCCCACAGCGTCTGGAACCGCCAGCTGAAATCGGCCGCGGCCGCTGCCCGGCCCGCCGCCAGAGTGAGGACAGCCGGTGCCGCCACTGCCCCGGCGAGGACGCCCCGCCGTCCGATGCTGCGCTTCGTCATGTTCCCTTCCTCCCGAATTGCCAGCCCCTCGCCCGCCTTCCGGCTCTTCTTGGCGAGGTTGGGCCGGAGGCTAGACGCCCATGCGGCCCCCTGCATCACCCAAACGGGTTAGGCCGTTGCACTGGGCCCGGGCAGAGGCGCATGCTGGCCCTCTATCGGAACGGCAAGACGAGTGACCTGGCACTGGAACGGCTGATCGACCGGATCTACGAGGCCTCTCTCGAGGAAAGCGCCTGGCAGCCCCTGCTGGGCGCGGTGGCGGAGGCCTGCGACGCCCGCGCGGCGGTGCTGGTGGCACGCGATCAGGTCAGCGGCGCGCTCAGCTTCGCCGACGAGGTGGGCCTGGACAGCGATTACCGCCACGTCTATCTGCAGCGCCTGCGCTACGAGGACCTGCGGCTGGAGGACCTGATCCGCCATCCGCTGGGCACCGTGCGCACCGACACCATGATCGAGCGCTATCAGGACTATCTGGCCAGCCGCGCTTACCGCGAGCTCTACAGCCGGCTGGGCACCGAGCACGCGCTGGGCGCCTTCCTGGTCGAGGAAGGGCGCCAGCAGCTCGCACTGCGCCTCTTCCGCTCGCGCCGCCAAGGCCCCTTCGACGAACGCGCGGTCAGGCGCTATCGGCGCCTGGTGCCGCATTTGACCCGCGCGCTTCGGCTGCGCCGGCGCAGCGAGGCGCTGCGGCGCGAGAGCAGGTCCGGCGCCGCGGCCCTGGCGCTGCTGCCCTGGCCCCTGTTCCAGCTCACCGCAGAGAGCGACCCTCACCCACTCAACGCCGCCGGCCGCAGGCTCCTCGCCGAGCGGCCCGGATTGGCGCCGCAATTGGCGCGCCTGACGAGCGATGCAGCGCCGGGCCTGGCGACCTTGGATCTGGCAGGCGCGTCGCAGAGGGAGAGCTGGCACTGCCGGCTGCAACGCAGCGACGCAGGCCAAGGCCGGCAGACTTGGATCGCGCTGCTGGCCGCCGCCGAGCAAGCGCAGGAGCCGCCCGCCGGCCTCGCCGAGGGCTTGACCGCTCTCTTCGGCCTGACCCCGGCCGAGGCGCGCCTCACCGCCTGCCTCTGCCGCGGACAGACTCTGGCCGGCGCAGCCAAGGAGCTGGGCATCGCACGCGAGACGGCGCGCAGCCATCTGCGCAGCTGCTTCGCCAAGACCAGGACCAACCGGCAGGTCGATCTGGTCCGCCTGGCCGGCACCAGCCTGGCCGCCTTGGGCGCGCCGGCCTGATCAGTTTCAAGAGCGGGTCAGCGCTTTCCAACCACCACCCTTCGCACCGATTTGGAGCTTGCAGGTCGTGACAGACACCTTGGCCAGAGCGGAACGCAAGTACCTGTGGATCGCAACCCTGGGCAACGCGATCCTGGGCGTCATGGGGATCGCCTTCGCCTATGTCGCGCACTCCGACGCCATTCTCCTGGACGGCGTCTTCAACCTCACCTACTTCGTCACCGGCCTCTTCACCTTGCGCGTGGCCAAGCTGATCCAGCGCGGCGATACGCAGGACTTTCCTTTCGGCTATGCCTTCTTCGAGCCCCTGATCAACGGCATCAAGGGCATCCTGGTTTTGGGCGTCACCTTGATGGCCCTGGTCGACGCCATCGAGGCCCTGGCGACCGGGGGGCGGATCATCAATGCCGGACCCGCCGTCGTCTATGGCGCTCTGGCAACGCTTTCCTGCTGGCTCCTGGTCCTCCTCACGCGTCGGGGCGCCAAGAAAACCGGCAGCCCGCTGATCCGTGCGGATGCGGAGAACTGGCTGGTGAACGCCGCCATCTCGACGGCCGTTCTGGCCGCTTTCGCCGGCATCTTCGCGCTGAAGGAGTCCGACTGGGCCTTTCTCATTCCATACGTCGATCCCGCTCTGGTGCTGCTGGTGTGCCTCATCTCCATCTCCGTGCCGATCCGCATGGCCTGGCGGGCCCTGATGGAGCTCTTGAACCGCGCCCCGCAGCCGGAAATCACCGAGCAGGTCACCAATATCATCAGGGACTGCACCGCCGACCTGCCGGTCCAAGAGCTCTTCGTGCGGATGATCCAGCCGGGCCGCACGCGCTTGATCCTGGCCCATGTGGTGCTGCCTGCCGATTTCCGGATCGACAACCTCCAGGTCTTGGACAGCTATCGCGGCAAGACCCAGGCACAGCTGGAGGACCAGCATCCCGACACCTGGCTCGACATGCTGTTCACCGCCGATCCGAAGTTCGGGGCACCGGCGAGCGCCACGAAGAAGACGTGAGCGGGCCGGTCCTCACCGGCAAGAGGTGGAGAGGTCGGAACCCCGCGATTCACCTTCCAATGAGTCCCGCTTCAGCGGCCCCTGTCCGCGCCTCACCCGTAGAGGATGGTGTCGATGTCGATCAGCACCACGCCGGCCGGCAGGGTGACGCCGGCGCCAAGCTGCAGCGTATCGGTCCCATCGCCGCCGTCGTAGGTCTCGCTGTCCTGGATCTCGCCCTGGCGCTTCACCCGGAAGAGGTCGTCGCCGGCGCCCCCGTAGAGGCTGTCACGCCCGGCATCGCCGCGCATGACGTCTTCGCCCGCCCCGCCGAAGACCGCATCGTTGCCGCCCTGCCCGCGCAGGAAGTCTTCGCCCTCGCCACCATAGAGGCCGCGATCGAAAACCTCCGCCGCCGAAAAGGCTGTCGTCGCCCTCGCCGCCCTCCATCACGTCCTCGTCGGCTCCGCCGTAGAGCTGATCGTCACCCTGGTCACCGCTCACGAAATCGTCGCCCTTGCCACCGTAGAAGCCGCTGTCTTCGCCATCACCGCCGAATAGGCTGTCGTCTCCGGCACGACCATAGAAAGCAAAGTCGTCACCGCTGCCGCCGAAGAGCCTGTCGGAAAAGCCGCCGCCCTCGAACTCGCTGTCGTCTCCATCTCCGCCGTAGAGAAGGTCCTCGCCGCGCCCGCCAAAGAAGCGAAGATCGTCGCTGCTGCCGCCAAAGAGGCTGTCCGCACCAGACCCGCCGCGGAAGCCGCGCTCGCGCCCGCTGCCGCCGTAAAGGGCATCCCGGCCGCCACCGCCATAGAAGTGGCTGTCGCTTCCATTTTCCGCCGAAGAGGCTGTCGCTGCCTTCCTCGCCGTAGAAGTTCTGGTCGAACCCATCGCCGCCGAAGAGGTTGTCGGCACCAGACCCGCCAAAAAACTGCTCGTCACGTCCACTACCACCGAAAAGGCGGTCGGTTCCAGATCCTCCGAAAAAGCCGTCATTCCCTCCATCACCGCCGAAGAGACTGTCGGCACCAGACCCACCAAAGAATTTCAGGGCACCTCGATCGCCGCCGAAGAGGCTGTCGTCGCCACTCCCTCCAAAGAAGAGGTACCCAGACCCAACCCCACCGAAAAGAACATCGACGCCATTTCCACCGTAAAATCTGGCGTCCGACCCATCGCCGCCGTAAAGGTGGTCGTCGCCGTCCTCTCCGTGGAATCCGCGGACTCCGCCAGTGTCGCCGTAGAGCTTGTCGGACCCGGATCCGCCGTAGAACAGGTTAGCACCTCGATCGCCGCCGAAGAGGCTGTCGGAGCCGCTCCCACCGAAGAAGCTTACATCCAGCCCATCGCCGCCGTAGAGCCTGTCGGAGCCAGCCCCGCCGAAAAAGCTGTTGTCACCGTCATCGTCGCCGTAGAGCTTATCGGACCCGGATCCACCGAAGAACCTCGCGTCACCCTGATCGCCGCCAAAAAGCCTGTCGGACCCGGGCCCGCCGTAGAAAGATGTGTCACCTCGACTGCCGCCGTAGAGCCTGTCGGGCGCGGTGCCGCCGAAGAACCCGATGTCAAAGCCTTCGCCGCCGTCAAGCCGGTCAGCTCCGCCATTGCCTTCGAGCCGATAGTCGTCGCCACTGCCACCAAAGAGGCTGTCGATGCCGCTCCCACCAAAGAGGCTGTCACTATAGCTCAAGCCGTAAAGCGTGTCGGCGGCGCCGTACCCTAGAATGGTGTCGCTGTCGGAGGTCCCGCTCAGCGTGTCCGGCCCCTCGGTCCCTGGAATGAACGCCATGTTTTTGCCCCTCTCAAATCAAGATCGCCAGAGTGCTGCGGCGTCGCTCGGGTTGTGGTTCCAGCAATTGGTTTGCAGTCCCCTTCGTGCGTTTCTGCAGGACTTGATCCGGCAACAAGTCCCATTATGACCCTGAATAGGTTCCAGATGTCAAAGCCACACCACTAGGCAAAAGGTTGCAAAGCTGGGGGACAAGGAACATCACGAGTCCGGACGCCTTGAGACGATTGCCGTGCGCCCTCTTGCCCCGAGGAATGGGAAATCAAGGCAATGCTCAGCCACACGGGCCAGCGAGGTTTCAAGCACAAGCCAGCTGCGGCTGCGGGCGCTTTTGCTTTATTCTCTTTTCGTCATCCTCCGGACCGAACATCAAGCCGGAGGATGACGTAGAGGGGGAGGAAAAAAAGAATTCATAATAATTTGGGGAGTCTACCTGGACTTTTTACTGAAGTAAACTTCACAATACACTCGCCTAAATGATCTTCACAGAGATAACCGGCCTCTTGGAGCTGCCCAGTCCCAAAGCTGCGGGCAGATCCTACGCGCTTCGCCTGATCGCCATTCCGCCCGGCGGCAAGCCCGACTCACTCGCGTCTGCGTCACTGCCAGCCAAAACCCGTCGCCAAGCCGCCCCGAGCGCGGCGGGATCGAAGGCCGGCCTTGGGCCAATGCCGACCAGCCGCGTCTCATCCGGCTCCGCACAAGGGGTCAGGCTCGCATGCCGTCCGACCAGATGCACCTCTAGGCCACCTTTGGCGCTCAAGAGCACCTGCCCCTTCAGCCGGTAGAGACCGCTCGGCGGCCTTTCGAGAAGGGCTTTCAAAGCCGCCAGATCGACCCGCTCCGGTCCCGCGTAGGACCAGCTGGCATAGAGCGCGTCATGGTGATGGTGGGCTGCTTTGGGCGTCACTTGGCTGGGCGGACGATCCAGCAGCAAGTCTATCGGTACCTTGCCGTGCTCTGCCTCCACAATCGGGCTTTGGGAATGCTTGGCCAGGACTCCCCTCGCCACGGCGCCATCGGCAAGGTCGGTCTTGGTCAGGATCAGCAGGTCCGCGCTCTCGATCTGCTCGGTCACCTGGGCCCCGATCAGCCGGTCGGCGAGAAGGTTCGCGATGTTGGCGGCATCCACCAGGGTGACGATCCCGCCCCCGCTGAGGTCGGGCTCGGCCAAGGCCGCCGCGGCGATCTTTGCCGGTTGCGCCACGCCGCTGGCCTCGATCACCAGACAGTCGGGGCGCGGCCGGCGGTCCAGCGCGCCGGCCAGCGCGGCGAAGAGATCGCCGCCCAAAGTGCAGCAGACGCAGCCGTTCGAAAGAGTGAGCGTGTCTTCTTCGGCACTCTCCAGCAGGTCGGCATCGATGTCGAGCGCGCCGAAGTCGTTGACCAGCACCATGATCCGCCGGCCCTCGGCATGGCGCAGCAGGTGGTTGATCGCGCTGGTCTTGCCGGCACCCAGGTAGCCAGCAACCACGGTCATCGGCAAAGGCGCGCTCACGACAGAAACACCCGACCGTCGGAGACGGTGCCGAGCACCGGCACCTCGTGCAGGGCCGCCGGATCGACGGCGGTGGGGTCCTCGCCCAAGACGGCGAAGTCGGCCCGCTTGCCGGCCTCGATCGAGCCGATTTCCTGGTCCAGCTTCAAGGTGTAGGCGGCGCCCAGGGTGATGGCCTCCAGGGCCTCCGGCACGGTGATGCATTGCGCCTCGCCCAGCACCCGGCCGGAGAAGGTGCGGCGGTTGACGGCGCACCAGGCGGTGAAGAGCGGGCCCATCGGCGTCACCGGCGCGTCGGAATGAATGGCCAAGGGCACGCCCGCATCCAGGGCGGCGCGGCAGGCATCCATGCGCAGCGCGCGATCCTCGCCGATGGTGACCGAGGCGTGCTGGTCGCCGAAGTAGTAGATGTGATTGGAAAAAAGATTGGCGCAGAGGCCGAGCGCCGCCATGCGCCGGAACTGGGCGCGGCCGATCATCTGGCCGTGCTGCAGGGTGTGGCGATGTTCGCGCCAGGGATGCTTGGAAAGCGCCTTCTCCAGCGCGTCGATGGCCGCTTCCGAGGCCTCGTCGCCATTGACGTGGATGTGCATCTGGATGCCGCCGGCATGCAGCATCTCGCAGAGGTGGTCCAGCTGCTCCGGCGCCGTGTTCCAGATGCCGTTGGCGGCGCCGTTCACATAGCCCGGCCACTTGATGCGTGCGGTATAGCCCTGGATCGAGCCGTCGGTCATCAGCTTCACCGCGCCCAGCCGCAGCCGGTCGCTCGATCTGGCGCGCAGCATCCTGATCCGCGCCAGCACCTGGTCTGGCCCGTGCATCAGGCCGTTCAGGGCCGGCACCACGCGCAGGGGATAGTCCTCTCGCCCCGTCACGGCGGTGAGCGCCTCGAGGTCGTCCTCCTCCAGCATGGCGAAGAGGTCGGTGGCCGTCGTCACGCCGACCTGGCGCGCGGTGGCGCCATAGTTGGTGATGGTGTCCCGGTGCTTGCCCAGTTCCTTGAAGTCGATGCCCAGGCGGCGCATGACCGGGAACATGGCCGCCATCTCCTGCAATTCGCCGTTGGGTTCGCCGTCGGGACGCTTGGCGACGCCCTCGACATTGGTCTCGCGGCCGTACTGCGCCAAGGCCAAGGCCGGCGAGTTCACCGTCATGAGGTGGAAGTTGGAGTGGATCACAGCGATCGGCCGGCTGTCGGAGACCGCATCCAGGTGGCGCCGCTCCAATCGCTCCGCGGCCAGGAAGATGGGGTCGAAGCCCCAGGCCACCAGCGGCGTCTCGGCATCCGGCAAGGCCTGCTCGGCCGCCTTCAGCCCGGCGATCACGGCGTCGATTTCCGTGAGGCCCGGCCAGCGCTTGCCGCTAGGGTCCAGGCGGTCGTGATAGCCGATGTAGGTGTAGCGCCACATGGCCCCGGCCATCATGTGGGCATGGCCCTCGACGAAGCCCGGCAACAGCACAGCCTCGGCGAAGCGCTCGTCCTCGCGCCCGCCGCCCCACTGCCCGGCGGCATCGGCCCCGCCCACGGCCAGGATCCGTCCGTCGCGCACGGCCACATGCGTCGCCTCCGGCTGGTTGGCGTCCATGGTGACGATCTTGCGGGCGCGGTAGACGGTGGTCTCGCTCATGGAGAACTCCTGAATGGGCGGGTCACGTCAGGATAGGAAGGGCCCAACCCTCAGAAAAATGCTTTTATCTGGCCGTCGCTCTCTATTTCATAGGGGAATGCAGGACGTCTCATGCCCCTCACCCTAAAGCAGCTGCGCTATGCCGATGCGGTCGGTCGCCTGGGCTCGATCGCAGCCGCGGCGGCTGAGCTCAACATCTCTCAATCCTCAATCACCGCGGCCATCGATTCCCTGGAGAGCACTCTCGGCTATGACCTCTTCGTGCGCCAGCCCGCCAAAGGCGTGGTGCCGACGCCAACCGGCCGGCGCGCGCTCGCCATGATGTCGGAGATGCTGATCCAGGTCTCCCACTTCGAGAGCGAATTGGAGAGCCTGGAGGGTGGTCCGCGCGGCATGCTGCGGCTCGGCGCCTATGTCACCGCCGCCCCCTACATCCTGCCGCCGATGCTGACCACCTTCAGCCGCCACTATCCCCAGGCCCGAGTCGACCTGCGCGAGGGCGACATGGCGACAATCTCCAACCTGCTGTCCGAGGGCGCCGTCGATCTGGCCTGCACCTACAGCGCCGGCATTCCCGAGGGATGGGACTTCCGGCCGCTCTTCCCGGCCCGCCCCTACGCCTTGGTCTCAGTCGACGACGCACTGAGCGGCCAGCCGACGGTGAGCCTCGCCGAGCTCGCCAGCCGGCCGATGATCATGCTGGAGCTGTCCCATACGCGCGAATACTTCATCGGGCTGTTCGAGGCGGCCGGCGTGCGCCCCAACGTGGCGCATTCCACGCGCTCGTCGGAGATCGTACGCGCCCTGGTGGCTGGCGGCTTCGGAATTTCGATCCTGAACATTCGCGATCCGCGCACCTCGGACCAGCAGGCCGGATACCGCTGCGTGCCGATCGCGGATGACGTCGTGGTCCCGGACTTTGGCATCGCCCAATTGCCGAACCTGCGCCGCCCCTTGATGAGCAGGGTCTTTGTCGAGCTCTGCGAGACGCTGCGCGATCAAGGTGCCTTCACCGCGCTGACCGTGCCCTTACCCGAGCCCTGAGCGCTCCTTCCTTAGTGCATTTTCTCTACCATTCGACGCTATTTAAAACATTTTCTGGATCATTTAGGCGGTGCTAGCTTAGCCTCGGGCCGGTCGCTCCACGGCCTCCACAGGGAGACATAAGAATGCAGAAGTGGACAGGGATCCTCACGGGCCTCGCAGCAGCAGCTTTTCTGGCTGGCGGTTTGGCGGCAGAGGAACGCAAGCCGGGCGGCTCTCTCATCGTCGCCTCGACCCAGGTGCCGCGCCATCTCAACGGTGCCGTGCAGTCGGGTATCGCCACGGCGGTGCCGTCTACGCAGATCTTCGCCTCGCCCTTGCGCTATGACGCCGAGTGGAACCCGCAGCCCTACCTGGCCGAGAGCTGGGAGGTCTCCGACGACGGACTCTCCGTCACCCTCAATCTGGTGAAGAACGCCAAGTTCCACGACGGCACGATCGTCACCTCCGACGACGTGGCCTTCTCGATCATGACGACCAAGGAGAACCATCCCTTCAAGTCGATGTTCGCGCCGGTGGAAAGCGTAGAGACACCCGACTACTTCACTGCGGTCATCAAGCTCAGCCAGCCGCATCCGGCCCTGCTCCTGGCTCTTTCGCCGGCACTGGCGCCGGTGCTGCCGAAGCACATCTACGGCGACGGCCAGGACCCCAAGAGCCATCCGGCCAACTCCGCACCCGTCGGCTCCGGCCCCTTCAAGCTGGTCGAGTTCACGCCCGGCGAGGCCGTGGTCCTGGAGAAGAACCCCGACTTCTTCATCGAGGGCCGCCCCTATCTGGACGAGATCATCATCCGCATCATCCCCGATCTTTCGGCCTTGCTGATCGCGATGGAGAACGGCGAGGCCGACCTCTATCCCTTCATGGCCGAGAGCCAGGCGATCCGCCGCTTGGGCGAGACCGAACATCTGGGCGTGACCGAAGAAGGCTATGCCGCCGTCGGCCCGATCAACTGGCTGGCCTTCAACACCAAGAACGAGAAGCTGGCCGACCCCAGGGTGCGCCAGGCCATCGCCTATGCCGTCGACCGCGACTTCATCACCAAGGCGCTCCATCGCGGCGTCTCCGCCACGCAGCGCGGCCCCATCGTCGAGAGCAGCCCCTTCTTCAATCCCGAGATGCCGGCCTATGACGTGGACCTTGACAAGGCCAAGGCCTTGATGGCCGAGGCCGGCTACGGCGACGGCATGGAGCTGACCGTCGACTACATCCCGGGGCCCGCCGAGCAGCAGAAGAACATCGCCGAGTACCTGAAGTCGCAGCTGAAGAAGATCGGCATCGCCGTCACCGTGCGTGCCGCACCGGACTTCCCGACCTGGGCCAAGCGGGTCTCGAACCACGACTTCGAGCTCACCATGGACGTGGTCTTCAATTGGGGCGACCCGGTGATCGGCGTGCACCGCAGCTACTTGAGCTCCAACATCGTGCCGGGTGTGATCTGGTCCAACACCCAGAGCTATGCCAACCCGCGCGTCGACGAGATCCTGAACGCGGCTGCCGTCGAATTGGACGGCGACAAGCGCAAGGCGCTCTACGACGAGTTCCAGATGCTGGTCGGCCAGGACCTGCCGATCTACTGGCTGAACACGCTGCCTTACCACACCGCCTACGACAAGCGATTGGGCAACCTGCCGGTCTCGATCTGGGGCACCATGTCGCCGATGGACGAGGTTTACTGGAAAGAGGCCAAGTAGGGTCTCGACTGCCGGGCCTCTCTCAGCAGCGGCCCGGCAGCCTTCGCGGCGAAGCCGGGGATGGCCAGCTACATCGCGCGACGCCTGTTCTACGGCCTCCTGCTCATGGTGGGCGTGGTGGTCTTGAACTTCCTGCTGATTCGCCTGGCGCCGGGCGATCCGGCGGAGGTGATCGCCGGCGAGATGGGCGGCGCTACGGCCGAGGTCCTGGCCTCGATCCGCGCCAACTACGGCCTGGACAAGCCGCTCCTGACCCAGCTCTGGATCTATCTGGTCCAGATCGCCCAAGGCGACCTCGGCCTCTCCTACTTCTTCGATCAGCCGGTCTCCAAGCTGATCGGCGAGCGCGTCGGCGCCACCATCCTGCTTGTGCTGACCGCCCAGTTCGCCGCCGTCATCGTCGGCACCACCTTGGGCGTGCTGGCGGCGCGCAAGCCGAACGGCGTGCTCTCCGGCTTCGTTTCCGTTTTCGCCACGGTGGGCTATGCCGTGCCGGTCTTCTGGACCGGGATCATGCTGATCATCCTCTTCGCCTCGGTCATGCCGATCTTTCCGGTCGAGGGCATGATGGATATCCGGCTGCGCAATGCCGATTTTCTCACCCGCGCGGTCAACGTCCTCTATCACTTGGTGCTGCCGGCCTTCACCCTGGCGGTGATCTACCTGGCGCTCTATGCGCGCCTGGCGCGGGCCTCCATGCTGGAGGTGCTGGGCGCCGACTATGTGCGCACGGCAAGAGCCAAAGGCGCCTCCGAGCGTTCCGTGCTCTTCCGCCACGCCCTGCGCAATGCCGCCCTGCCGATCCTGACCGTCGCCGGGCTGCAGTTCGGCAGCCTGATCTCCGGCGCGCTGCTGGTCGAGACGGTGTTCAACTGGCCCGGCATGGGACGGCTCGCCTTCGATTCCATCCTGCGTCGGGACTATCCGACCTTGATGGGCGTGCTGCTGATCGCGTCCGCCTGCGTGGTCGTCGCCAACTTGCTTACCGACCTCAGCTACCGCCTGGCCGATCCGAGGCTGAAGAAGGAGGACGAGGCGTGAGCCAGGCCGCCGAGAGCCCGCTGCGCGAGGCCTGGCGCATGTTCCGGCGCAACTGGCCGGCCATGGCCGGCTTGGCGATTTTGACGGTCATCGTCCTGGTCACCTTCTATGGCGCCTTCCTCTATCAGGGCGATCCCTACGAGATCGTCTGGGCGCCGCACGAGCCGCCAGGTGTCGCTCCCGAGTTCCCCTTGGGCACCGACTATCTGGGTCGCGACATCGTCGCCGGCATGCTGACCGGCGGCGCCCCCACCCTGGCGGTCGGCGCCTCTGCAGCGGTGATCACCATGATCATCGGTGTGCTGCTGGGTGCGTTTGCCGGCTACTTCGGCGGCTGGGTCGACAACTTGCTCATGCGCGTGGCGGAGTTCTTCCAGGTGCTGCCGGCGCTGATCTTCGCCATGGTGCTGGTCACCCTCTTCTCGCCCTCGCTTACCACCATCGCCTTTGCCATCGGCGTGGTCAGCTGGCCGCAGACGGCGCGCCTCACCCGCGCCGAGTTCCTCAAAATAAAGCAGGTGGAGTATGTGACCGCGGCGCGCGCCATCGGCGCCGGCAACCTGCGCATCATGTGGCGGGTGATCCTGCCCAACGCCCTGCCGCCCCTGATCGTCTCGGCCACCTTGACGGTGGGCGTCGCCATTCTCTTCGAGGCAGGACTCTCCTTCCTGGGCCTGGGCGATCCCAACACCATGAGCTGGGGCCTGATGATCGGCGCCAACCGCGACTACATCCTGGATGCCTGGTGGCCGGTTACCTTTCCAGGCCTGGCCATCTTCCTCACCGTCTTTGCCGTCAGCCTGATCGGCGACGGCCTGAACGACGCCTTCAATCCCAAGCTGAGGGAACGGTGATGCGCCGTCCCGGCCGATGAGCGCGCTTCTGGAGATCGAAAACCTGCGGGTCGACTTCGCCACCCGTTATGGGGCCGTCACTGCGCTCAACGGCGTCAGCCTCGCGGTCGAGGCCGGCGAGACCTTGGGCGTGGTCGGCGAGAGCGGCTGCGGCAAGTCGATCACCGCGCTCTCCGTCATGGGCCTCATCCCGCAGCCGCCGGGCCGCATCGTCGAGGGCTCGATAAGGCTCTCCGGCGAGGAGTTGATCGGCGCGTCGGGCCGGCGCCTGCGCCAATTGCGCGGCGGCGAGGTGGCGATGATCTTCCAAGAGCCGATGACCTCGCTGAACCCGGTCTTCACCGCCGGCGACCAGATCGCCGAAGCGATCACGCTGCACCAGAAGGTGAGCCGCGATCAGGCGATGAAGCAGGCCGTCGCGCTTCTGGACCGGGTCGGCATCCCGGAACCCGACGTGCGGGCGGCCAACTATCCGCACCAACTCTCCGGCGGCATGCGCCAGCGGGTGATGATCGCCATGGCGGTCTCCTGCCAGCCGAAGATCCTGATCGCCGACGAGCCCACCACGGCCTTGGACGTCACCGTGCAGGCACAGATCTTCGATCTGTTGAACGAGATCCAGCGCGACTTCGGGGCCGCTATCGTGCTGATCACCCACGACATGGGCGCGATCGCCGAGATGGCCGACCGGGTGGCCGTCATGTATGCCGGCCGCGTCGTCGAGCAGGGCAGCGCCGACGCCGTGCTGGACGAGCCCAAACACCCCTATGCACGCGGCCTCATCGCCTGCATCCCGGCGCTGGGCAAGGAGGACGAGCAGGGCCGCCCGCCGCCCTTGGCCGAGATCCCCGGCGTGGTGCCGCCGCTGCATCTCTTGGGCGAGGGCTGCGCCTTTGCCGAGCGCTGCCCGCACCGCTTCGAGCGCTGCGATGAGGAGACGCCGCATTTGGCCGGCGGCGACGCGCATCCGGCCGCCTGCCACGCCGTCGAGGAAGGCCGGCTATGACCCCGCTCCTCGAGGTGCGCGATCTCTCGGTCCGCTTCGCCCTGCCGAAAGCCAGCTTCTTTGGCCCCCGTCGCCATCTCGAGGCCGTGCGACAGGTCTCCTTCACGCTCCAGGAGGGGCGGACCTTAGGCATCGTCGGCGAGAGCGGATCGGGCAAGACCACCACGGCCATGTCCGCGGTGCGCCTTACCCGCGCCAGCGCCGGCGCGGTCTTGTTCGAGGGCCAGGACCTGATGGCCTTGGACGAGGCGGGGATGCGCCAGCGCCGCCGCGACATCCAGCTGATCTTCCAGGACCCCTATTCCTCGCTCAACCCGCGCGACCGTGTCAGCCTGATCGTACGCGAGCCCTTGGATTTGCTGGCCGTCGGCGATCCTGAAAGCCGCCGCGAGAGGGTGGCAGAGCTCTTCGGCCTGGTGGGCCTGAGGCGTGATCAACTGGCCCTCTTCCCGCATCAGTTCTCCGGCGGCCAGCGCCAGCGCATCTCCATCGCCCGCGCGCTCGCCACCCATCCCAAGCTGGTGGTCTGCGACGAGCCGGTAAGCGCGCTCGACGTGGCGATCCAGGCGCAGATCTTGAACCTGCTGGCCCGCCTGCAGCAAGAGATGGGCCTCTCATACCTCTTTATCAGCCACGACCTCGGCGTGGTGCGCCAGGTCTGCGACGAGATCGCCGTCATGTACCTGGGCCGCATCGTCGAACAGGCCTCGCGCAGCGCCCTTTTCACCCGCCCGCGCCATCCCTACACCGAGGCCTTGCTGGCCTCTGCGCCCTCTTTGGCGCGGCGCAAATCGCGCGGCTACGTTCGCCCGGCGCAGCTGAAGGGCGACCCCCCTAGTCCGATCAACCCGCCCCCCGGCTGCGCCTTCGCCGAGCGCTGCCCCAAGGCGCAGGCGCTCTGCCGTGAAGCGCGGCCGGAACTGGAAGCTCACGGCGAAACGGCGGTCGCCTGCCACTTTCCATCCTAGCTGGCCCTCACAACTTCTATCTAACATTTATTACGGTTATGCGTATTCACCAATTGAGCTAGAATAGAAATTCTCCTAAGAACCTTCAATGCATGGGGTCGTGATCACTGCCAAGGCCCGCAGGACGCTGCGCAGGCTCCCGGCTCGCGACCGTGACAGCCTCATCGCCAAGGTGGAGACCTTCGCTGCTGCCCCGACTGCCAGCCACGGCTTCGCGAAGCGCCTTACTGGCCGGCCTGAGACGCGGATCCGCGCCGGCAACTACCGCGCGCTGGTTGCTGTCGATCACGAGGTCAAGACGGTGACGATCCTCGAAGTCTGGGACCGCCGCGATGCTTACTAGGCTGCCGCTTGCACCGAGCTTCGGTCGAGCGCAGTAGAAACGAGAAAGGAGCAGCCATGTCCAACCCGAAGCCCATCCCGGCCCATATAGCACTTGAAGAGGCCGCCCAGGCTTGCCGCGACATCGGCGCCGGTTTCAGTCGCCTCGGTGACGCTCTCGACACACTGGCTCTTGAGGCCGAAGAGCACAGCGACCGCAACCGAGCCATCGGCGCTGAACAGGACGGCAGCAGCACTTTGCCTCTCGAGGTCTTCAAGGACCTTTGCGCCGAGGGCGCGCGCCCCATCCGCATTCTGCGCAAGTGGCGCGGCCTGACCCAGGCTCAGCTCGCTAAGTCCGCCGGCATCCGCCAGGCCTCTCTCTCTGCGCTTGAGGCCAAGCCCGGCACCGGCAATGTCGAGACCTTGTCTCGCTTGGCCCAAGCCCTTGAAGTCGCCGTCGACGACCTCCTGCCCCCTGCCGAGCCCAGCCCCCTGGAGGACGCCCCCCTGGAGGACAGCCCACGCGATAGCGAGGAGGCCGCTGCCTGAAACAAAGGATTACCGCCACCTCCTTACCGTCCCCTTAACCAGGCGGTCGGCTTGACTCCTGTTCGCGCCGCCAGACACCCTGTAGCACTGGTTCGACAGGAGGGTCCGGGTGAGCTGGGCCGCCTGAACGTCGCGCAAACGGAAGGAGCCAAGTCATGGATCTGGGATTGAAGGGCCGGCGCGCGCTGGTCACCGGCGGCAGCAAGGGGATCGGCTGGCATATCGCGCAAACCTTGGCCGCCGACGGCTGCAACGTCGCCATCTGCGGGCGCGACCAGGACGCCGTGGACAAGGCGGTGGCTTCGCTCAAGGGCCAAGGCGTGACGGCACTGGGTCGCTCGGTCGACGTGGGCGACAAGGCGGCGCTAACCAGCTGGGTCACTGATTCGGCCGACGAACTGGGCGGGCTCGACATCGCCGTCGCCAACGTCAGCGCGCTTTCCATCGGCAAGGGCGAAGAGGCCTGGCAGCAGGAATTCAACATCGACCTCATGCACACGGTACGCATGGTCGAGGCGGCGATGCCCTATCTGGAGAAGAGCGATGCGGCCTCGATCGTCGCGATTTCCAGCGTCTCCGGCCGCGAGATCGACTTCGCGCGCGATGCCTACGGCCCCTTCAAGGCGGCGCTGATCCACTACATCCAGGGCATGGCATTCGAGCTTGCCGGGAAAAACATTCGTGCCAACACCGTGTCGCCTGGAAACATCTACTTCGAAGGCGGGGTGTGGAACATGATCAAGGACAACAACCCCGACCTCTACAACACGGCTCTTGCGCTCAACCCGACGGGCCGCATGGGCAAGCCGGAAGAGGTCGCCCGCGCCACCGCCTTCCTGGCGAGCCCCGCGGCCAGCTTCATCACCGGGGCCAACCTGGTGGTCGACGGCGCGCTGACCCGCGGCGTGCAGTTCTAGCCTCGATCCAGCCAGACCTTGCCAATGCGGCAGGAAGGTCACACACTCCCAAGATCCAATCGGCGCAGCGGCAAGGGGGCCCGCGCCGAATGGCTTTGCGCGCTCAACCAAGAAAGAGGAACGGGAAGCGACATGTTTGACAACGAGGGAAAAAGAGGGGCGCGCCGGCGCCTGCTGGCCGGACTGGCGAGTGCGAGTCTGGCAGCGGCCTGCTTGGCGCTTGCCGGCGGCCAGGCGGCCGCGCAGGAGGGCGAGCCGATCATCGTCGGCAACATCCTGGACCAGTCGGGCGGCCTCAACATCTATAGCCTGAAGCAGATTCAGGGCGTGGCCCTGGCGGTCGACGAGATCAACAAGGCGGGCGGCCTCTTGGGCCGGCCGCTGGAGATCCGCTTCTACGACAGCCAGTCCGACAACAAGTTCAATTCACAGTACGCCACCAACGCGCTGCTGCGCGACAAGGTGGCGGTGATCCACGGCGGCATCACCTCTTCCTCGCGTGAGGTCATGCGGCCGATCGTACGCAAGTTCGGCGGCCTCCTGTTCTACAACTCGCTCTACGAAGGCGGTGTGTGCGACCGGCGGCACGCGAACACCGGCATGGTGCCGGCCCAGCAGCTGGAGGCCTTGATCCCCTACGTCATGGAGGAGAAGGGCAAGAAGAAGAGCTACATCCTGGCCGCCGACTACAACTACGGCCACATCACCGCCAAGTGGATGCAGAAGATCATCGAGGAGAACGGCGGCGAGGTCGTGGCCGTGGAGTTCTTCCCGCTTGACGTCACCAACTTCGCTCCGGTGCTGGCCCGCATCCAGGAAGCCAATCCCGACGTAGTCTATTCGGCCCTGGTCGGCGGCGCCCACATGGGCTTCTATCGCCAGTTCGAGTCCACCATCGGCAAGGACAACATGCTCCTGGCGTCGAGCACCTACGGCGTCGGCCGCGAGCAGACCGAGCTTTCGCCGGAAGAGGGCGAGGGCATTATCATCGCCACCTCCTTCGTCGACGATCTGGAGACTCCTGCCTCCAAGGACTTCGTGGAGAGGTTCAAGGCCTTCTCTGGCGAGGACGACTACATCGGCGAGTACGGCGAGTATGGCTATCGCGGTGTCATGCTGTGGGCCGAGGCGGTGAAGAAGGCCGGCAGCGCCGATCCCGATGCGGTCATCGAGGCGCTCAAGTCGGGCGAGGTCAGCTTCGACGGACCGGGCGGTCTCTACACCATCGACGGCAAGACCAATCACACCACGATGGACATCCACATCGCGGTCGGCAACGACAAGGGCAGCTTCGACCTGATCAAGTCCTTCTCGCAGCAGCCGCCGCTGGACACCCAGCTGGTCTGCGACCTGCACGCCAATCCGGACGACACCACCCAGTACGAGCCGGAATTGAACTAGTGCGCCTAGAGCGGGAGCGGCCGTCCGGTCGCTCCCGTATCTGACTTCGGAAAAGCGGACACGCGGGAGGACTCTGCCCCGATGCTCGAGGACGTGCTGATCTATGCCTATCAGATCCTCTTCTCGATCAGCATCTTCATCCTGATCAGCCTGGGCCTGGCGATCATCTTCGGCATGATGAAGGTGATCAACCTGGCGCACGGCGAGTTCATCATGCTGGGCGCCTACTCCTGTACCATGATCACCGACGTCGGCATTCCCTTGCTGCTGGCCATTCCGCTGGCGGGGCTTGTCGTGGGCATCATCGGCATCATCGGCGAGCGGCTGGTGATCCGCTTCCTCTACGGCCGGGTTCTGGACACCCTCTTGGCCACCTGGGGCATGAGCTTGCTGATCGTCGGCGCGATCACCACCATCTTCGGCCCGCAGGCCTCCAGCACGCCGCAGAACCTGGGCAACGTCTCCATCGGGGTCTTCTCGATCTCGATCTACAGCCTGCTGATGATCCTGATCGCTTTTGCGCTGCTGATCGCCATCTATCTGCTATGGCGGACGACGCGCATCGGGCTGGTGGTGCGCACCACCATGCAGAACGCCGATACCGCACAAGCGCTGGGCATCAACACCGGCATGGTCTTCATGCTGACCTTCGGTTTCGGTGCCTTTCTGGCGGGCCTGGCCGGCGCCATCCTGGTGCCGCTGTTCGGCGTTTCACCCACCATGGGCGTCTTCTACATCGCCAAGGCTTTCATCACCGTGATCGCCGGCGGGCCGCTGCCATTGACCGGCACCTTGGGGGCCTCCAGCCTCTTCGGCGCGATCGACGGGGCGGTGGCCTATCTCACCACCTCCGTCCTGGGCGAGATCTCGGTGCTTTTCGTCGCCATCGTGCTGTTGCGCCTGCTGCCGCAAGGGGTGACCGGCCGCATGCGCCGCGGGGTCTAGATCGGATATGGGGGACCTCTTCCAATTGCGGCCGGCAAGCGAGCGTCCGGGCTGGAGCTGGTGGACCATAGTGGCGCTGGCAACGGCAGGGCTGATGGCGGTGCCCTCCTTCTACGGCCTGGCCTTCCAACTGGACACCTCGGTCATCTTCGTGCTGGCCCTGCTGGCGCTCTCCATGTCTTTTCTCTGGGGCTATGTCGGCATCTTGAGCTTGGGCCAGACCGCGATGTTCGGCCTCGGAGGCTATGTCTATGCGGTCATGTCGCTGAACACCGGCGACACCACGACGGCGGTCCTGGCCGGCATTCTGCTCCCCGCTCTCTTCGCCGCGTTCCTGGGCTATTTCCTCATCTGGGGCCGCATCAGCGATATCTACTTCTCGGTGATCACGCTAGTGGTGACCCTGATCCTGGAGAAAGCCATCCGTGCCACCTCGGGCGACCAGTTCGTGGTCGGCAGCGTGCGCCTCAACGGCCAGAACGGCATCCCCGGCGTACCGGCCCTGCAGGTGCCCTGGGACCCGCAGACCGAGCTTTTTATCGACGGGGTCTTCTACCTGACGGCTGCCTGCATGATGCTGGTCTATATCGGCCTGCGTCTGCTGCTCACCACGCGTTTCGGGCAGGTGCTGGTGGGCATGCGTGAAAACCGCCGCCGGGTGGAGTTGCTGGGCTACGACAGCCGGCACTATCAGCTGGGCGTCTTCACCCTCTGCGGTGCCATCGCCGGCCTGGCGGGCGTGCTTTTTGCCATCTGGGGCAACTTCGTCGGCCCCTCGATGTTCGATCTCAATCAGGCCGCCCAGGTGGTCATCTGGGTGATCGTCGGCGGGCGGATGAGCCTGGCGGGGCCGATCCTCGGTACTGCTGCCGTGGTCTATCTCACCACCTGGCTCGGCACCCAGGGCGTCGGCCAGGTGACACTGGTGCTGGGCGCGGTGCTGACGGTCTTCGTGCTGCTCTTCAAGAAGGGTTTGGTGCCCTCCTTCGCCGACCTTCTGAGCTGGCTGGCAACGAGCGCCGGCGGAAAGAGCCGGCCATGAGCGCGCCCATTCTGGAAACCCGGGACCTGCGCAAGTCCTTCGGCGGTGTGCACGCCATCGACCGGGTCGACTTCACCCTCTGGCCCGGCGAACTGCGCTGCCTGATCGGGCCCAACGGGGCCGGCAAGAGCACCTTCTTCAAGATGCTGACCGGCCAGCACCGCCCCACCAGCGGCCAGATCTTCTTCGAAGGCAAGGACGTCACGCGGGCCAGCGCCCACCAGATCGGCCGCATGGGCATCGGCATCAAGAACCAAGTGCCGGACGTCTTCGACGGCCTCTCGGTACGCGAGAACCTCACGCTGGCAGCCCGCTACGCCTTCGGCAAAGCGGAAGCGGCGGCTAAGCTCGATGAAGTTGTCGAACGGCTACAGTTGGAGGCGGTGCTGAGTCGCACCGTCGGCGAGCTGGCGCACGGCCAGCGCCAGTGGATCGAGATCGGCATGGTGGTGGCGCGCGAGCCCAAGCTGGTGCTGCTGGACGAGCCCTCGGCCGGCATGAGCGCGGAAGAAACGGCACGCACCGCCGAGCTCATTCGCGAAATCAATCGCGAGGCCACCGTCGTCGTGGTCGAGCACGACATGCAGTTCATTCGCTCCATCGCCGCCATGGTCACGGTCTTTCACCAAGGCCGCATCCTGGTGGAAGAGGAGGTCTCGGTGGCCTTGAGCGACGAGCGGGTGCGCGACGTCTATCTGGGGCGGAGCGCGGCATGAACCTCCTGGAAGCCAAGGACCTGACCTCCGGCTATGGCCGCATCCGCGTGCTGGACGGGCTCTCCTTGACGGTGGGCGCGGGCGAGTTCGTCGGCATCCTGGGCCACAACGGCATGGGCAAGACCACCTTGATGCGCACCTTGATGGGCTTCCTGCCGGCGGTGAAGGGCACGATTACGCTGGATAGCGAAGACATCACCCGCCTCAAGCCCTATCAGCGCAACCGCCGCCGCATGGGCTACGTGCCGCAGGGCCGGGAGATCCTGCCGGCCTTGACGGTGATGGAGAATCTGCGGGCCGGCACCTTGGTTGCCGGCCTGGACAGCGCCGCCGAAGCCAAGCGCATCGAGGACATTCTGGGATTCTTCCCGCGCCTCGAACCCTTGCTGAAGCGCCCAGGCGGGGCGCTCAGCGGCGGCGAGCAGCAGCTGCTGGCGCTGGCACGCTGCCTCTGCGGCGAGCCCCGGCTGATGCTGCTGGACGAGCCCACCGAAGGCATCCAGCCCTCGATCATCGAAGAAATCGCCGAGCGCCTGAAGATCCTGAAGAGCGCCAGCGAGCTTACCGTGATCCTGGTGGAGCAGAACCTCGACTTCATCCGCGCGCTCGCCGAGCGGGTGCTGATCATCCAACGCGGCCAAATCGTCCACGAGCTGAAGCCCGAGCAACTGGCCGACCCGTCCCTGGTGGCGGAGTTCGTCGGCATGTAGAGCCCAGACCCAAGGGAGACAGAACGATGATCGCACTTACCGCCATCCTTCGCGTCCGCGAGGGACATGAAGAGACCGTGAAACAAGCACTTTTGAAGGTAGCGGCCTATGCCGCGGCGGAAGAACCCGGTACAATCTCCTTCTATTGCGGCCAAGATGAGAGCGCACCGGGAATCCTGACGACCCACGAGCGCTTCCGTGATCGCGCCGCCATGGACCAGCACAACGGCTCCGACGCTGTGGCCGAGTTCTTTGCTGTCGCCAAGCCCCTGATGGAAGGGGACGCCCTCATCCAGGTCACGCAAGAGATCTTTGCGAAGTAGCCATCCAGCCCCTGCCTCTTTAGGGGCCTCTATCAGAAGGAGAAGTGTCATGCCGGTTCGCGGACCAACGCTGGAGCAGCTGGAAGACATCGTCGACGACCTCTACATGACCATGTCCGGCGAAGAGGTGGAGTTCTTCCGAGGCGCCATCACGGGCTTGGTCGAGTCTTACGAGGTGGTCGAGCAGATGCCCGACTATATCCCCGAGGTGAAGTACCCCAGGACGCCCGGCCACAAGCCCTCGGGCGACGAGAATCAATACAACGCCTGGTACGTCAAGAGCGAGATCAAGGGCGCCGCCGAAGGTCCGCTTACCGGCAAGACCATCGCGGTGAAGGACAACGTGCAGGTCGCAGGCGTGCCGATGCGCAACGGCGCCTCCACCTTGGAGGGCTTCACGCCGAACCTGGACGCCACCATCGTCACCCGCATGCTGGACGCCGGCGGCACCATCAAGGGCAAGGCGGTCTGCGAGTACTTCTGCCTCTCCGGCGGCAGCCACACCTCCACGCCGGCGATGGTCGAAAATCCGCGTAAGGCAGGCTACTCGGCCGGCGGCTCTTCGTCGGGCAGCGGCGCCTTGGTGGCGGCCGGCGAGGTCGACATGGCGATCGGCGGCGACCAGGGCGGCTCGATCCGCATGCCGGCGGCCTACTGCGGCATCTACGGCATGAAGCCGACGCACGGCCTGGTGCCCTACACCGGCGTCATGCCGATCGAAAGCACCATCGACCATACCGGGCCAATGACCGGCACCGTTGCCGACAACGCGCTTCTTCTGGAGGTTCTGGCGGGCGAGGATGGTCTCGATCCGCGCCAATACTCGGTCAAGACCCACAAGTACACCGAAGCACTGGGCGCCGGCGTGTCCGGCCTGAAGATTGGCGTGGTGACAGAGGGCTTCGGCCATGCCAACTCGGAAGCAGACGTCGACGCCAAGGTGCGCGCGGCCGCCGACAAGCTGGGCAGCCTGGGCGCCCAGATCTCGGAAGTGTCGATCCCCATGCACCTGAAGGGCCAGGCGATCTGGACGCCGATCGCCATCGAAGGCCTGCATTGGCAGATGATGCAGGGCAACGGCATGGGCATGAACTGGAAGGGCCTCTACTCCACCGCCCTGCTGGATGCCCATGCGAACTGGCGCACCCGCGCCGACGAGCTCTCGCACACACTGAAAGTGTGCATGCTGCTGGGCGAGTACATGATCCAGGAACACCGTGGCCACTACTACGCCAAGGCGCAGAACCACGCCCGCCTCTTGAAGGAGACCTATAGCCAGACCCTGGCCGGCGTCGACTTGCTGCTGATGCCGACCCTGCCGATCAAGGCCACCAAGCTGCCTGAGGATCCCAACAACCTGGAGGATTGCCTGGGCCGCGCCTTCGAGATGCTGGCCAACACCTGCCCCTTCGACATCACCGGCCATCCGGCGATGGCGATTCCCTGCGGCCAGGGCGACGGCCTGCCGATCTCGATGATGCTGGTCGGCCGCCACTTCGACGAGCCCACCATCTACAAGGCCGCGCATGCCTTCGAGCAGAGCGGCGACTGGCAGTCGATGTAGCCAGCGACCTTGCCGAAGGGGCCGCCGTGCCGACATGAAAGCACCCGATCAGATGGAGGAGCCTGATGCCGGTACGCGGCCCTACGCACGAACAGTTGGTAGACATCATCGACCAGCTCAACATGTCGATGAACGCAGAGGAGGTGGCGTTCTTTCGGAGGGCCATCACGGGCCTGCTCGACGCCTACGAGGTGGTCGAGCAGATGCCCGATTACATTCCCGAGGTGACATACCCGAGAACGCCGGGTTACAAGCCCCACGGCGACGAGAACCCCTATAACGCTTGGTACGTAAAGAGCGAGATTAGGGGTTCAGCCGATGGCCCGCTTGCCGGCAAGACCATCGCCGTCAAAGACAATGTGCAGGTCGCCGGCGTGCCGATGCGGAACGGCGCCTCGACGCTGGAGGGCTTCACGCCCAACCTCGACGCCACCATCGTGACCCGCATGCTGGACGCCGGCGGTACGATCAAGGGCAAGGCGGTCTGCGAGTACTTCTGCTTTTCCGGCGGCAGCCATACCTCGACTCCGGCGCCGGTGATCAATCCGCGCAAGGCGGGCTACTCGGCGGGCGGCTCTTCGTCGGGCAGCGCCGCATTGCTCGCGGCCGGTGATGTCGACATGGCGATCGGCGGCGATCAGGGCGGCTCCATCCGCATGCCGTCGGCCTATTGCGGCGTCTACGGCATGAAGCCGACATACGGCCTGGTTCCCTACAGCGGCGTCATGCCGGTCGAAAACACCATCGACCACACCGGACCGATGACCACCACGGTCGCAGACAACGCCCTGCTGCTCGAGGTGCTGGCCGGCGAGGACGGCCTCGACCCGCGCCAGTACTCGGTCAAGACCCATAGCTATACCGAGGCCTTGGGCCTGGGCGTGTCGGGCCTGAAGATCGGCGTGCTGACAGAGGGCTTCGGCCATGAAAGCTCTGAAGCCGACGTCGACGCCAAGGTGCGCGCCGCGGCCGACAAGCTGGGCAGCCTGGGTGCGCGGATCTCCGAGGTCTCGGTCCCCATGCACCTCAAGGGCACGGCCATCTGGACGCCAATCGCCACCGAGGGCTCGCTCAGGCAACTGATGCAGGGCAACGGCATGGGCATGAACTGGAAGGGACTCTACTCGACCGCACTCCTCGACGCCCACGCCAATTGGCGGATGCGGGCCGACGAGTTCTCCCACACGCTGAAGATCTGCTTGCTGCTGGGAGAGTTCACCGTCCAGCAGCACCGCGGCCACTACTACGCCAAGGCGCAGAACCAGGCCCGCCTCCTAAAGGAGACCTATCTCAAGACTCTGGAGGAGGTCGACCTGCTGCTTATGCCGACAGTGCCGATGAAGGCGACGAAGCTGCCTCGGGACCCCGACGATTTGGAGGAGTATCTGGCCCGCGCCTTTGAGAACCTGCCCAATACCGCGCCATTCGACATTACTGGCAACCCGGCAATGGCGATTCCCTGCGGACAGAGCGACGGCCTGCCGATCTCCATGATGCTGGTCGGCCGCCACTTCGACGAGCCCACCATCTACAAGGCCGCTCATGCCTTCGAGCAGAGCGGCGACTGGCAGTCGATGTAGCACCGCCTAGCGAAGCGGCTGCTACAACGCGCGGGCAGCCGTTTCGCGCTTTGCGGGCGCGTTCTGCGACATGTGACTTGTCTTGCGGGCAGCGAAGAGTCATGCTTGCCCTGTTGAAAGGCCCCACATGAGGATTCCCGATAAGAAGGGACAGGCGGCGGGGCGCTGACTTCACGTAGGATCGGCCCCCAAAGCGACGACGTGGCTTACCCCATACTATTGCCTCATAGGGCCCAGATGACAGGACCCACGGGAGGGCAGGGGCAATGGCATTTATTCCAGGAACCGGGGGAGCGGACACGCTCTCCGGCACGGATGCTATCGACACCATTCTGGGCTATGGAGCCAACGACACGCTCTATGGGTTGAGCGGCGCCGACAGCCTGATCGGCGGCGTGGGTGACGACACGCTTGCCGGGGGCAGCGGCAGCGACATCTCTCTCTTCGGCGACAGCGGTCGCGACCTGATCGACGGTGGCGAGGGCGACGACAGCAGCCTATCGGGCGGGTCGAGAGCGGATACGATCGGCGGCGGTGACGGCGCGGACGCGCTTCTCTTCGGCGGATTGGCGGACGATACCATTAGTGGTGGTAGCGGTGCCGACAGCCTGCTCTATGGCAGCGCCGGCCTCGACACGCTCTACGGCGGCAGCGGCGGCGACAGGCATCTCGACGGTGGCAATAACGCCGACGTGATTTACGGCGGCGACGGGGCGGACCTCTCGCTTTTCGGCGAGAGAGCCAACGATACGCTTTTCGGCGGTGACGGCGACGACGGACGGCTCGATGGCGAGCGCGGGAGCGACACGATCTACGGCGACAGCGGTGCCGATGCCTTCTTCTACGGAGGCGCCAGCCCCGACCGGCTGGCCGGCGAAGAGGGCGACGATTCCCATTTCTACGGGGGCGCTGGCAACGACTCTCTCTTCGGTGGCAGTGGCAACGACTCCAGACTATACGGCGAAGGCAGCAGAGACACGATCTACGGCGGCAGTGGGAACGATGCCACCATCTATGGTGGTGGCGGCATTGACCGGCTCTACGGCGAGGCCGGCGCCGATTCCCAAGTCTTCGGCCGTGCCGCCGCCGACAAGCTTTACGGCGGTGACGGTAACGACAGGCTCTTCTTCGGCGGCAACGACAACGACACCGCATCCGGCGAGGCCGGGCAGGACAGACTCTTCTATGGGGCGACCGGCGTCGACCGGCTCTATGGCGGTGATGGCGGCGACCTCGCCTTCTTCGGTGCAGAGGGCAAAGACACCCTTATGGCTGGCACCGGCGACGACCGCTCATTCCACGGCGGATCGGGGGCGGACTCTATCGATGGCGAGGACGGGGACGACACGAGCCTCCTGGGCGGATCGTCCTCCGACACGATTTCCGGCGGTAGCGGCAGCGACCTTGCCTTGCGCGGCGAGGAGGGTGACGACGCGCTGGCCGCCGACAGCGGTGACGATCGCCGTCTCTACGGCGGATCCGGTGCCGACAGTATCGACGCCGGCGATGGCCATGATGAGAGCCTCTTCGGCGGATCGGGGCCCGATTCGATCTCCGGCGGTAGCGGCGATGACTACTTCTTCATCGGCGGTGACGGCGACGACAACCTCTCCGCAGGCAGCGGCAAGGATAGAATGTTCCAAGGCGGAGAGGGCGCCGACGCCCTCTACGGCGACGATGGAGATGACTACCTCTTCAACGGCAACGACGGGGATGACAGCCTCTTCGCAGGCAGCGGTGACGACAGCCTCCTTTTTGGCGGAACCGGGGCCGACTCGATCTCCGGCGATAGCGGCAGCGATTCCATTTTGTACGGCGGAACCGGCGCCGATAGCATCTCCGGCGGGGCTGGAGGCGACTTTTTCCTCAAGGGCGATGACGGAAACGACAGCATCTCTGGTGGAAGCGGTGACGATAGCCGTCTCTACGGCGGATCGGGGTCGGACTCGGTCGCCGGCAGCGACGGAAACGACCTTCGCGTCTACGGCGACAGCGGTGCAGACGCGCTCTCCGGCGGCAGCGGGACCGATTCACTCTTCAGAGGCGGCGAGGGCGACGACAGCCTCTCTGGTGGCGACGGCCAGGATGGCTCTTTTTTTGGCGGAGAGGGTTCGGACAGCATCGACGGCGGAACCGGTAGTGATGCTTCCTTTTATGGCGACGCGGGGGCCGATACCATCGCGGGTGGCAGCGGCAGCGATGCCTACCTCTACGGCGATGCAGGTGCCGACTCCATCGACGGCGGCAGCGGCAGCGATGGTAGCCTCTACGGTGGATCGGGGGCCGATTCCATCAGTGGTGGCGACCTCAATGACAGCAGGCTCAGAGGTGATAGCGGGGACGATGCCATCTCTGCCGGCAGCGGCAACGATGCGTTCGTCTACGGTGATGCGGGCGCCGACAACCTCTTCGGCGACGACGGCGGTGACTCTTTCTTCAGAGGGGGCGCTGGGGACGATAGCCTCTTTGGCGGTATTGGCGACGACTATGGATTTTACGGTGGATCAGGGGCCGACTTTCTCGCTGGTGGTGATGGATTCGACCGCCAGTTTTTCGGTGGCAGCGGCGCCGATAGCCTCTTCGGAGGCAGTGGATTCGACGGCTTGTCCCCCTTCGTTGGCTTCTACGGTGGTGACGGCGAAGATCGCCTTTACGGCGGCAGCGGTACATTCAACCAATTCTTCCTCGGTGATAGCGGCAACGACAGCCTCTTTGGCGGAGTGGACAAAGACTTAGCTTTCTACGGGGGATCGGGGAATGATTGGATTGACGGCCGCAGCGGGGATGACAGCGTTCTTTTCGGCAGTGGCGGAGACGATATCCTCTTTGGCGGCAGCGGCGTTGATTTCAGGTTGAACGGCAATAGTGGGGCTGACACGATCTTTGGCGGTGTCGGTAGTGATTCTGTGTTGTATGGCGGAACTGGGGCCGACACAATATTCGGCGGCGATGGAGATGATTATCGCCTCGAAGGCGTCTACGGTGACGATTCCATCAACGGAGGCAGCGGGGACGACCGAGATCTACTCGGCTTTCTTGGGGACGACGCCCTATTCGGCGACGACGGGGACGATTCCTTCCTCCGGGGCGAGGTAGGAGCCGACTCGATCGACGGCGGCAGTGGATCCGATCGCAATTTGATGGGTGGGACTGGGCTCGACACTCTCTCTGGCGGTAGTGGCAATGACAGCGCCCTCTTCGGCGGGTCCGCCGACGACGTGGTCGCCGGGAATTACGGCAACGATACCAACCTCTTTGGCGATGGAGGGGCAGACATCATCTACGGCGGAGCTGGCATCGACTTCGACCTTTTCGGCGGTGGAGAGGTGGACACCATCTACGGAGGAGCCGGCGACGACGTCGATCTTTACGGCGGCGCGGGAGCCGATCGCCTCTACGGCGGTACCGGGAACGACTCCTTCCTCTTGGGCGGCGGCGGGGACGACGTGCTCTCCGGCGGCAGCGGTACCGACTTCGTCTATGGCGGGGACGGCGCCGACACGCTTATGAGCGGCGGCAATTTCGATTTGGCCTACGGCGGCACTGGCGACGACACGTTTTTGGTGGCAAGCCAGGGGGACTTCGCCGCCGGCCTCTACTCTTATAACGGTGGCGACGGAAGCGACACCCTGATCCTGGGTGCGGGCGTCACCATCCCCGGCGCCGGCACCGGTCTCGTTTCCATCGAGTTCACTCTTTGAGGTCGGCAGATCGTTGGACAGGCGTTAATGACGCGCCCGTTGCGCCATCCCGCAAGCACCCTCCTGCTGATCCTCGTCTGGGAGATCGAAGGCCACCTTGCATGGGCGGCCGTCGATCATGGGGGCGATCTTGCGGCGCCTCCGGTCCGAATGGTGCACGGTGGCCTGTGCGTTCTCGCCGGTGGGCGAGAGCTTGGCGGCCGGAATGCCGGCGACCTTGAGAAAGACGTTGCGCTCCGCGACGTCGAACATCTCGGCCAGGATCCAGTCGATGTCTTCTTCGGAACAGTGCTCCGGCTGCGCCGCTTGGCCACTTCCCGGGACCGGCCCCCGGCAGAAGGCACGCCAACAGCGCGCTGCCAAGCGGTAGCGCCGGCAAGACCGCTTAGCGAGGCAAAGCCGGTGCCATCCGGGTGCTGACCAGCAGCTAGACGCTGGCCTAGGTCCAAGATATCCTATGCAGCCCTGTCATTCATTCGTGCACGAGGGCGCGACATATGAGAGTTCTTCCGAAACTCTTTCGCTCAAGGATTCGAAAGGGATCCTTGACTCTGACGGGCCCGAAGGGATTTGCCGAGACCTTCCGTGGTTGCGAGCCAGGTCCCCTGGTGACCTTCCATGTCCGCGACCCCAGCCTCGACTGGAAGATTCTGCTCAATCCCGAACTGCGCTTCGCGGAAGCCTATATGGCGGGCGCCATCGAGGTCACCGAGGGTGAACTCAGAGACCTTGTGATGCTGCTCTGGCTCAACAGGAAGCACCTGGAACGGGGGGTGGCCCTGGCCATTTGGAAGCGGCTGCTCACCGCGCTGCGCCGCCTGCATCAGAACAACACGCTTCTACGCTCTCGTCGCAACGTAAAAACGCACTACGACCTTGGTACGGATTTATTCAAACTTTTTCTTGATAGTGAGATGAATTACTCGTGTGCCTATTTCTCTGAAGGGAACGAAACACTAGAGGAAGCGCAAAGGGCAAAAGTTCGCCAAATCGCTGCCAAGTTATGCCTAAGCGACGGGCAGCGTGTTCTCGACATTGGATGTGGTTGGGGCGGACTGGCATGTTACCTGGCCCGCGTCGCCGACGTCAGCGTGCATGGTGTGACCCTGTCCGAAGATCAATTGGCGTTCGCCCGCGCGCGCGCCGGGAGCCTTGGCCTCTCTGATAAAGTAACGTTTGACTTGCGTGACTATCGCACGGTCGATGGCACCTTCGACAGAGTGGTCTCCGTCGGCATGCTGGAACACGTAGGCGCCTCTTTTCTCGAGGGGTTCTTTCTCCATGTGCAGGGGTTGCTCCCATCCGAGGGGGTTGCGCTTATCCATTCGATCGCATCCTTAGACCCGCCGAGCGTCACCGACTCCTTTACCCGGAAGTACATCTTTCCAGGGGGCTACATTCCCTCGATGTCGGAGATGCTGACCGCGATCGAACGATCGGACCTCTGGTTGCTCGATTGCGAGATCTGGCGCAAGCACTATGCCTACACGCTTCGAGAGTGGTCTCGGCGGTTCGCGCGGAACCGAGAGGCCGCCAAGGCAGCCTACGATGAGACCTTCTGTCGAATGTGGGAGCTCTATCTCGCCGGCGCGGAGACTGCCTTCTTAGCAGAGAAGCAGGCAGTCACCCACCTCCTCCTCGCACATAGGCGAGACGCGACGCCGATCACGCGTGACTACATTCAGGCAAACGTGGACCAACTGAAATCGAGAGAGCTCGACGTTGGGATAACTGTACCCTCGTCAAAGAGCCCTGCCCCAAACAGAGTGGCCAGCTTCAGAAGCTAGAGAGTCTTTCTGGTTTGCAAAGCGGACGGCACCGATCGTAGAGCTGGCTCAAGACTGGAAAACGAAATCCGTCAAGATCGAACGAGACCGGCTTCTTGCCGGTGGCGGAGATTGCCGTTCGCTATCGCGGCTCTCTTGCAAAAGACGCGCATCATCCGGCCGGGCGCCCGAGAGGCCTGGGCACGTCACCCAGACACAAGGCTCTGTGGGGCGGTCAAGTCCGCAATGGCCTGCCGAATGTCTCGCACGTCAGGCCCCGCCTCGGCGATGCTGCGGCTGGCGCTGGCGAGGACCCGAGCGGCATCGGCGCCGAGCCTGGCCACGTCGTCCATCGTCGCGCCCTGCTTGCCGATGCCGGGGGCGAGAAAGAGGCCCTCGGGCAGGAGATGCGCGGCCTCCTCCAGTTCGGCGACGACCGTGGCACCCACCACCGCGCCGATGCAGGGATCGCCGCGCCTCTCGCACCACGCGCGTATGTCGGCCAGCAGTCGCTTCCAGACCGGCGGGTCGCCCTGCAGCTGCAGGCGCGAGGCCTCCGGGTTGGAGGAGCGCACGACGACGAAGACGTAGGCGCCGTTGTCGGCAGCGCGCGCCAGCAGCGGCTCCAAAGCGCCAAGGCCCAGGTAGGCGTTGGCAGTCACCGCATCGACGCTGAGGGGTGCTCCGGGGCCGATCCAAGCCTCGGCGTAGGCCTGCATGGTGGAGCCGATGTCGCCGCGCTTGCCGTCGGCGATGACCAGAAGGCCGCGCTCGCGCGCCTCGGCGATGACGCCGGACAGGGCCCGGTAACCCTCGACGCCGAGGCGTTCGAAGAAGGCGACCTGCGGCTTGACCACCGCGACCTGGCCGGCTGCCGCCTCGACCATCGTCCGGCCGAAGCGCAAGAGCCCCTCGCCGGAGTTTTCCAGTCCCCAGGCCGCCAAGAGCTGCGGTGTCGGGTCGATGCCGACGCAGAGGTTGACACCCTTGGACTTGCGCTTGTGGTAGTCATCGAGAAAGGTCACCGACACCCGCTCCTTCGGGTTGTTCGCTTGGCTGACATCTGTTTCTGCCGAGTCGCACGAGAGGTCAAGTCCGTGAGAATCTTTTTCCTCCTCACTCTCGCACTCCTGCTGGGCCCCATCGCCGCAGCCAAGGCGCAGACGGCAGTGCCCGAGCGTCTGCCGGACGACGCCAAGCGGCTCCAAACGGCAGAGATCAAGGCGCTGCTTGGCAGCACCCCCTTTCAGTTCGTCGGCGCCGGCGGCAAGGCACGCGGCACCAGCACCTGGGACCTCGCCACCGGCACCGCCCACGGGAGCTTCGTCTGGGAGGGCAGGCTGAGAGGCGCCTGGACTCTGGCATGGAGCGTACGCGACGACCTCAGCTGCCTTGAGCCGGCAAGAGGAGAGCCCTTTTGCCTGGAGATCTATGCCTACGAGGATGGCTTCCTCGAGGTGAACCCCGACGGCAGCATACACACGCTGACCACGCCTTTGGAGCTGCCGCCCTTGGCGAATGCCTTGACCGCCGAAGAGGCGCGCGCGCTCTACCCACCCTTCATTGCCTGGGCCCAGAGACTGCAGCGTAGCGTCGAAAGCGCCAGCAAACGCGACGGTCTGATCCTGCTTGAGGTGGTCGGGGAGAAGGGTACCAGCCAGGCCCTCAGCATCGATGCCGAGACCGGCGCCATCCTTGGAGCCCACGCCACGCCGCGCTAACGCCTCAAGTCACGTTGCGCGCGATCACCAGACGCTGCACCTCGCTGGTGCCTTCATAGATCTGGCAGACGCGCACGTCGCGATAGATGCGCTCCACCGGGAAGTCGTTGAGATAGCCGTAGCCGCCATGGATCTGAATGGCGTCGCTGGCGATCTCTTCGGCACGCTCGCTGGCGAAGAGCTTGGCCATGGAGGCCTCTGTCAGGCAGGGACGGCCGGCATCGCGCAGGCTCGCCGCATGCAGGACCATGAGCTCGGCCGCCTTCAGCTTGGTCGCCATGTCGGCCAGCTTGAAGCCGACGGCCTGGTGGTCCTTGATCGGCCGATCGAAGGACTTGCGCTCGCGGGCATAATCGCGCGCCGCCTCGAAGGCCGCCCTAGCCATGCCGACCGATTGGGCTGCAATGCCGATGCGCCCGCCTTCCAGGTTGGCGAGCGCGATACGATAGCCTTCGCCCTCCTCACCCAGCATGAGATCGGGGGTCAGGCGCACCTCGTCGAAGACGATCTGGCAGGTGTCGCTGGCCTTCTGCCCCAGCTTTCTCTCGACCGAGGCCACGGTGTAGCCTGCGCTCTCAGTCGGCACGATGAAGGCGGAGATGCCTTTCTTGCCGGCCTCCGGATCGGTCACCGCGAAGACGATGGCGACGTCGGCCTCGCGGCCCGAGGTGATGAACTGCTTGGTGCCGCTCAAGACCCAGTGGTTGCCGTCGCGCACCGCCTTGGTCTTGATCGCGGCCGCATCAGAGCCGGTGTGCGGCTCGGTGAGGCAAAAGCAGCCCAGTTGCTCGCCGCGCGCCATGGGCTTCAGGAAGCGCTCCTTCTGCTCTTCGCTGCCGAAGCGTGCGATCGGCAGGCAGCCGACGGAGTTGTGCACGCTCATGATGGTCGAGCAGGAGCCGTCGCCGGCCGCCACCTCGATCAAGGCCAGCGCGTAGGAGACATAATCGGTACCGGCGCCGTCCCACTCGGGGTCGATCACCATGCCGAGAAAGCCCAGGTTCGCCATGCCGTTCAGCGCGGCGCGGGGAAAGGCGGCCTCACGGTCCCATTCGGCCGCGTTGGGCTTTAGTTCCTTCTCCGCAAAGGCCTGGGCGGTCTCGCGGACCATCTGCTGCTCTTCGGTCAAGATCATCGCGCGAATCCTTGCCGCCCCTGCCTACCAGGGCAATGGGCTGCCATCGTAGCTGAAGAAACCGCCGTTCATGTCCTCGGTGGCCGTGGTCATGATGCGAAAGATACCGGCAGCGGAGTCCTCCGGCGAGACCGCGGCATCAGGGCCTCCCATATCGGTGCGCACCCAGCCGGGATGAAGCGCAACCGTCACCATCCCCTTCTCGCCCAGGATCAGCGAGAGATGGCGCTTCACCATGTTGGCGCCGGCCTTGCTGGCGGCATAGATCGGCGGCGAGCCCAAGGCTGCGTTGGTGATGGAGCCCAATTGTGAAGTGATGATCGCAACCCGCTTGCCTTCGCCCGCCTCGAGGTTGCCGGCCAAGCGCTCGGTGACGAGCCAGGGGGATGCCGTGTTCACGCCCAGGATAGCAATCCAATCGGCGAGCTGCGAGCGGCCGAAGTTGACCTCCCGCGAGCCCAGGACGCCCGCGTTGTTCACCAGATGATCGATTGGCTTGCCCGCCAAGGCCTCCGCGAAGGCATCGATCGAGGCCTGATCGGCGACATCGAGGCGATAGACGGTGACACCGGGTAAGGCCCGCAGCGCATCGGCCCTCTCGGGCTCGCGGGCGGCGCCGTGCACATCCCAGCCAGCTTGGGCATAGCGGCTGGCCAGCGCATAGCCTATGCCCCGGTTGGCTCCGGTGATGACGACGCTTGGCATCTCCCCTCCTTGCCGACGGCTGTCGGTCAGCTCTTCTGCTTCTTGCGGCGCTTACGGTCTCGTCGACTTCGCCGCCAGCGCCGACGGACGTTGCGCTGCTTTTCCATCGCGTAGCGCGATAGCGCAGCGCTCTCCACCCGCAGCATACGCACACCGGTGCCGGCCTCATAGCGAAGGTGGCGCAAGTGTTCTTTGATCCAAAGCAGGGCCAGCTGACGCTTGACGCGCCGCTCCGCCTCGCCGAAGGGCGGTTTTACCTTGTCGACAGCGGCCAGGCTGCGCGCGGTCTGCATGGCGTAGCCGCAGAAGGCCACGGCAAAGTCCCACTGCGCCGAAAGTCCCTGCAGGCGCTCGCAGGCGGCGAAGACCTCTTCATAGCGATCCTTGATCTTGCGGCGCAGCGCCTCGCTGCCTTTGGGCTCCAGGAAGGATTGGGCGGCCAAGGTCTCGAAGAAGTCGGCGCTCACCGGCTGCAGGAAGGGCACGGCCGGCTGCTCGCGCATCATATCGATCACGGTGTCCTGGCCCAGCCGATCGCCCAACAGCACCTGACCGACGAAGAGCGACTGCAGGCGCCGGACCTTGGACCGACTGGCCTGCGTCTGCGAGAGCGTGACCGGTATACCATTCGGCACGAAGGGGGTCTTGGGTGGATGCAAGAGCTCGTCCAAGATCAGCCGCGCCGAGGCAAAGCGGCCAAGTGGATCGCCCAAGGTCTCTTCCGGATCTTCCCAGCGCACTTCGGCCACCGGTTTTTCGCCGCAGGCGCCGATCAGCCAGCCGAACTGCAGCTGCTGCATCATGTAGTACCAGGCCTCGCAATAGGGCCGATGCGGATTGAAGCTGAAGCGCTTCATCACGTGCCCCACACCGAAGAGCGAGTTCAGGTGGAAGATTGCGCCGCGTGCATGGCGCAAGCGGGCGGTGACCGGGCGGCCTTGGCGTATGCCGAGCCGGCGGCCGGCGCCATCGACGACCTCGACCTTGCCGCCGCAGAGCTCGAGGATCGGGTCGGTGCGCAGGAACTGGAGACGCCGCCTGAGCGAACTAGCGGTAAGCCGGTCCCTGCCGTCCAGAAAGCAGATGTAGTGGCCGCGGGCCGCCGCCAGCCCCAGGTTCAAGGCCTCGGCCAAAGACTGGGCCTCGTGCCTTCAGGCAGACGATGCGACCGTCCCTCTTCGCCTCTCTTCCAAGCCAGCCGCGAGAGCCCTTTTCGCCGTTCCAGTCGACGCACAGCAGTTCCCAATCCTTGACCGATTGGTCCTGCACCGAGCGCACTGCCTCTTTCAGCTGCGCCAGACTGCCGCCCAAAGGCATGACGATGCTGACCTGCGGGCGCTCGAAGCGATGGGAAAGCGCCGCCGCCGCCGAGGGGGCGAGATAGCGGCCCTTGATCGGCGGGATATAGGAATCGGTCAGCGAGGCAACGACGCGGCCTTGCGCTTCCATCTCGCGCAGATAGGCTTCAACGGTGGTGCAGTGATCGCGATAGTACTCGTCATAGTCGATATTGAAGAAAGCAGGGTGCGCCTCCCTGATCGACGACATGTGGTCGACCAGCTGAAAGGCGTTGGAGTGGGACCAAAAATAGCTGTTCTCCTCCACCGGCCGGCCGTCGAAGCCGACCAGGATGACCTCGCGCGCAAGATTGGCCGCCAAGGGCAGCAGAAAGAGGGTCATCACGTTGCGCGTGGAACTCACCTTGAAGCTGCCGGCCAGATTCAGGTTTATCTTGCCGTCGTCCTTGGTCGGCACACCGACCAGGCGGCTGCGCACGTCTTCGGGAAGCAGGTTCTCGTAGATGCCAATGTCACGCATCGGAAAGATGAAGGAGGCCTCGTAGAGCCGCATGGCCTCGACCAGAAGACTGCGAAACTCCTCAGCGTATTTGGAAGCGCCGGCGTGAAAGATCGGGTCTGAGGCCACGATCAGTCTCGGCCGCATCTTCGCTAAGAGCGGCCGATTGGTGATCATGCTGTTGGTGGCGATGTGCAGACCGTCCGGCAGCGTCTCGAAATCTACCTGGTCGAGCGAGGGGCCGGTGCCGAAGATCAGCACCCTTTCGCTTCTCAGTTCGTCCAAGAGCTGGCCGAGGCGCCGCTTGGAGGCCCTGCGCTGCTGCGGCGTGCCTTGGCCGTTCAGCGAGCTTGCCTTGAGGTAGATGCTGGAGGCGTGCTGTACGCGGCGATGGTCGGCCCGGATCAGCCTTGCGCCGTTGCGCTTCAAGAAGGGGTCCTTGCCGCGGAGCGTCTCGTCCCACAGGCAGATGACATGCTGGCCAGCGAAGCTCTCGAAGCGCGCGTTGGCTTCCTTCAAGGGACGAATTTCGACGTGATCGCGCACCTTTGCCGCCAGCTCGGCGACACAGCCGTCCAGGAAAGTGGCAGGCGCATGGCCATAGGGCGTGTCATCGCGGCTGCTCGGCACCAATATGGTGTCGCCGCGGCGCAGCAGCGGCGACAGGTAAAAGATAGCCCTGTAAAAGTCGTCCGAATACTGAAGCGAATCGTGGATCTCCGGATAGAGGTAGAAGATCCTCGGATTGTCCTGGTCCATCGCCTTATTGGAAAACATGAGCCTGGTCACCAGTTATCGGCGCTTCGAACCGGCGGTAGCCTGCTGTTGCCCTCGTCTCCACCCAGCTATCTCTACCTTCATACATCAGCGAGCCGCGATGGTCCAACCTGCGGCGGCGTATAGCGGCATTGCAGCGGCGGCCAGGCTTAGCCACCGACGAGCCTTTGCGCGCTCTTGCCGCGAAGTACACCGACCTCTCCTTGCCGTAGACGGCCCTCGCTCCGCCCCTGGCCCCCGCAACACTGTCTTGCGGTCGAGCCTGCCGCCGTCATGATCCTGGGTGATACGCGAGGAGCTCCACTCAACGTTCCAGTGACAGTTCGCCTTCTTTGCAATTGCCTCACCACTGGCAGGCCGACATGGCGTGACGGTCTGCTGCCAGGCGGAGCCTCGAGGAGAAGCGCCACGCGCGATGCGCCGCCAAGCTCCTGCAATCCGCATGCCCCGGATGACCAATCGCTCAACCAGGAGATATCCGAGAAATCAATAGTGAATCAATGCGAAAGAGGAGGGTGTCAGCGACGCAGGGCAAGCGAGGCATTGACAGGACCTGCTGCCGGGGGCGATGTGCGCCCGGCCCGGCGAGCGCCGGTATGGTGAAACCAGCACGGACATGAGCGGCAACACGATAGCGGACCGATGACGTTGAGCAATGCAAAGATCATTCTTCATTGCGGCGCGCCGAAAACCGGTTCGACCAGTCTGCAGCACTTTTTTCGCGATCACGAGGCGCTTCTCAACAAGAACGCCATCCACTATCCGCACAGGTTCTTCAGCAGGCGCGACGTCGACCCTCTCCATCGGGCCTTCGTGCGGAGCAGACGCCGCAGAGACCAGGCGGAAGCGATCGAATCGGCGCGCGAGCGGCTGAGGGCGTTCTTTCAGGATCCGGCAACCAAGAAGGTCCTGATCTCCAACGAGTCGCTCTTGGGTGAGCCCTTCGTCTTTGGCAGCGACGCCTTCTTTCCGGCCGCCGCTACGGCCCTGCCGGCCTTGCAGGAGATCTTTACCGGCTATGACGTTCACGTCCGCTTCTTCATAAGAAGCCAGGCCGGCTACATTCCCTCCTACTATGTGCAGCATGTGCGCCGGGGCGGCGCGTGCTCCTTCAAAGCTTTCGTCGATGCCTTGGACCTCGGCGACCTTTCCTGGACGAGGATCGTGGGGTCAATTAAGCAAGCCTTCGGTGCCGACAAGGTGCGTGTCTACGATCACCAGGCTCTGCTCGACCGGCCGCAAGAGACCGTCAACGACATGCTGGGCGCCTTTGTGGATAACGAGCTGCCAAGGTTCGATCCGCGATCCTATCGCATGAACCAGTCAGTGGGTGGTCTCGCGCTGGAAGCGACCCGTTTGGTCAACGGGTTGCTCGCGAAGGCGCCCTCCGCCTCGCCCTATCAAAAAGGGGTTG